>NZ_SEIZ01000023.1:0-1084 GCF_004634445.1 Bacillus sp. 005/A4HT-01/001 | reverse complement strand
CTGAGGTGGAAGCGTGGTGACACGTGGAGCTGACAGATACTAATAGATCGAGGACTTAACCTATATTCTAATGTGAAAAATGAACATTGTTATCTAGTTTTGAGAGAACATTCTCTCCATCAGGTTTGGTGGCGATAGCGAAGAGGTCACACCCGTTCCCATACCGAACACGGAAGTTAAGCTCTTCAGCGCCGATGGTAGTTGGGGGTTTCCCCCTGTGAGAGTAGGACGCCGCCAAGCTTTTCAAAGGATCAGTTCCAATCGGAACTGGTCTTTTTTGTGTTTTAATAAATGATATATCTATTTATATTGAAAATAGTGTTCTTTCACTACATTCTCAATAACTCATTCATTTCATCCCCTTCATTGGAATTCTAGACATTCTATAAAATTCTTATCATCCAATTTCGTCGCTCGCTCATCTTGCTAAGAGTCAACATGTCTAAAAAGGATCTTCTCCTCTGGCAACCATATGTAGCGAACTGCACTTGCTGCTAGATCATTGAAACCTACATAAGAGAGCAAAGGGCATCTTGGTTTGCTAATGAGAGAGGGGAGGAAGATTTGAGTTAAGCACCACAATGTTTGATGAGGCAAGGGAACATTGAGACGAATTTTTGGAAAATGACCAGGATCAATTTAATATAAAGCAAATATACAAAATGGTTTCTCGGAAAAATAAAATAATAAAAAAATTCGTTTCTATATGCACGTTATCTGAGGATTTATGGAATAAAACAAACATTTTTCAGCTTTAAAAGAGCTGTTTTTACATTGGAAAAGCGCTATTAATGCTCTTTTGAACAAAAAAACATAAAAAAAATGAAAAAAAGACTTTTAAAATGAAGAGACAAGTGGTAAACTTCTTTAGGTGCCTTAACGAAAAGATGTGAAAAAATAGCTTTAAAATAAATTCAAAAATTATTTTAAAAAAGTCTTTACAAACAATATCTTATCGTTATATAATACTATTTGTCAGATCGAGAGACATTCGAAACGACATAATATGGAGGATTAGCTCAGCTGGGAGAGCATCTGCCTTACAAGCAGAGGGTCGGCGGTTCGAGCCCGTCATCCTCCACCA
>NZ_SEIZ01000022.1:0-1428 GCF_004634445.1 Bacillus sp. 005/A4HT-01/001 | reverse complement strand
CTCCCACACACCTAGCCTAGCTTTGCTAGGTGTGTGGCAATCTTCTTCATGTTCTGGCAGGCAGCTGTGAGAAGCACTTGCTCACTCACATTTTGTTTTCCCCTCAACCGGCAGTAGCGAAGCCCATGCAGTTGTTTTGAATCTGCAAAGCTTCGCTCTATTTTTTCTTTTCTTTTTTTATATAGCTCTTTTCCAGCGGCAGACAGACGATTTTGCCTGATCTTTTCTTTATGTTCCTCCCACACATGTCTTGAGATGACCTTTTGATGATTTTTAGATCTTGTGCAGTTTTCAAGGAAAGGACACGATGTACATTTTTTAGGATCTGATTTGTAGAATCTATAACCTTTTCGATCAGTGGTGGTATATAAAAGCTTTTCACCATTCGGGCATATGTATTGATCGTGTTTAGAATCATACTGGAATTTCCACTTCTCGAATAATCCTCTTGTTGGATGAAAACGTCTATGTGCGATGACACCAAAAATAAGGCGATCAGATAAACCTTTACAGATTGGGGTTGTCAAATAACCAGAATCAAGGGCAACTGCGTTTACTTGAAAACCAAATCGTGCGATTTGGTGATCCAATCGTTCAAGATACGGAACGGAATCATGGACATTGCCAGGCGTGACATGGGCATCTGTGATGATATTGTACTTCATATCCGTTGTACGGTGGTCTAGGTAGAAAAAGCCTTCTGGTTTGTTTTCACGATAAAGATAGCCGCTTTCAGGATCAGTCGTACTTTGACGAATGTCTTTTTCCGTTTTCACCTCCTCTTTTACCTTTAAGGGCTTTTTTCCGTGTGCCACCCGATCTTCTTGGATCGCTTCTTCTAATTCATTTATATAGTTCTGTGTATCTTGTTCAATTGTTTTTCTTGTATATTTATGTTTATTGGCATTGGCTTTAAGATGAGTGGAGTCAGTAAAAAGAACGCGGCCTCCTACCATATCATGATTGATGGCTTGAAGAACAATTTCATCGAAAATATCTTGAAAAATCGTTGTATCTTTAAATCGAGTACGACGATTCCAGCTAATGGTCGAGTGATGGGGAACGGGGTCATTGATGTTTAAACCTAAAAACCATCTATACGCCATGTTATAGTAAATTTCTTTTTCAAGTTGTCTTTCAGAACGGATACCGTACAGGTATCCGATAAACATCATTTTGAACAAAATAAGTGGATCAAGTGAGGGACGACCTTTATTCTCACTATAATATGGTTTTACTTTGTCTATGATAAATGAAAAATCAATGTACTGATCAATTTTACGAAGCAGGTGATCCTCTTCGACCAGTTGATCTAGCAATACAAATTCGGCTTCGTGCTGAGAAGAATTTCTAGTGTGGAACATGAGAAAAACACCTTCCTTTAGTATGCTTTTCTCTATTATAAAATGGGGTAGTGGAAAATTTAAG
>NZ_SEIZ01000021.1:0-1496 GCF_004634445.1 Bacillus sp. 005/A4HT-01/001 | reverse complement strand
CAGTAACTCCAGTCGCACCAGTAGGCCCGGTATCACCAGTTACACCAGTCGCACCGGTAGGTCCGGTATCTCCAGTATCTCCAGTGGCTCCAGTGGCTCCGGTAGGCCCAGTATCTCCAGTTACTCCAGTGGCTCCCGTAGGGCCAGTAACTCCAGTCGCACCGGTAGGTCCGGTATCACCAGTTACACCAGTGGCACCAGTAGGCCCGGTATCACCAGTTACACCAGTCGCACCGGTTGGACCAGTATCACCAGTTACACCAGTCGCACCAGTTATACCAGTATCTCCAGTAACTCCGGTTGGACCAGTAGGTCCGGTATTTCCAGTATCTCCAGTTACACCAGTTACACCAGTAGGCCCGGTATCACCAGTAGGTCCGGTATCACCAGTTACACCAGTGGCACCAGTAGGCCCGGTATCTCCAGTAGCTCCAGTAACTCCGGTGGCACCAGTGGCTCCGGTAGGGCCAGTAGCTCCAGTAACTCCAGTAGCACCTGTTGGACCAGTAGGTCCGGTATCACCAGTTACACCAGTGGCACCAGTAGGCCCGGTATCTCCAGTAGCTCCAGTAACTCCGGTGGCACCAGTGGCACCCGTAGGGCCAGTATCACCAGTTACACCAGTGGCACCCGTAGGGCCAGTATCACCAGTTACACCAGTGGCTCCGGTAGGCCCAGTAGCTCCAGTATCTCCAGTAACTCCGGTTGGACCAGTATCTCCAGTTACACCAGTTACACCAGTAGGCCCGGTATCACCAGTAGGTCCGGTATCACCAGTAGGTCCGGTATCTCCAGTAGCACCAGTAGGCCCAGTATCTCCAGTTACACCAGTGGCACCAGTCGCACCCGTATCTCCGGTAGGCCCGGTATCACCAGTGGCTCCAGTAGGTCCGGTATCACCAGTTACACCAGTGGCACCAGTTGCACCCGTATCACCGGTAGGCCCGGTATCTCCAGTTACACCAGTAGCACCGGTAGGTCCGGTATCTCCAGTTACACCAGTGGCTCCGGTAGGCCCAGTAGCTCCAGTTACTCCAGTGGCTCCGGTAGGTCCAGTATCACCAGTTACACCAGTCGCACCGGTAGGTCCGGTATCTCCAGTTACTCCAGTATCTCCAGTTGATCCTGCTGCAGCCAGTAATGTGTAGTCTGGGGAAGTATCTGGTGTACCTGTCGGTGGTGCAGTATTTACTACATACGTACTGCCATTAAAGGTCACTACTTGCCCTACCCGGTAAGTAGGACTTACTACCGGATCAAACGCTTCAATTCCTGTTAATCCTACACCGGTAGGCCCGGTATCTCCAGTTACTCCAGTGGCTCCCGTAGGGCCAGTAACTCCAGTAGCACCAGTAGGTCCGGTATCACCAGTTACACCAGTGGCTCCGGTAGGCCCAGTATCTCCAGTTACACCAGTGGCACCAGTAGGTCCGGTATCACCAGTTACACCAGTGGCACCAGTAGGCCCGGTATCTCCAGTAGCTCCAGTAACTCCG
>NZ_SEIZ01000001.1:0-1053007 GCF_004634445.1 Bacillus sp. 005/A4HT-01/001 | reverse complement strand
CTCCCTTCTGTCCGCTCGACTTGCATGTATTAGGCACGCCGCCAGCGTTCGTCCTGAGCCAGGATCAAACTCTCCGAAAAAGTACAAAACCGAAGTTTTGCTTTTCGCCAGTTTGACTGACTACCTATGATGTATCATAGGATTTTTTTATAAAAACTCGAATTAACAGGTACGTTTTGTCTTGTTTAGTTTTCAAAGAACTTGTTTGTCACTCTCTCAAAGCGACCACTTAAATATATCATATATCTCTATCAATAGTCAACATTTTTCTTGAAAAACATTTTATTTTTTTAAGAAGTTTTTGTTATGAAAGAGATAAAAAATAGAGCCTCTTTTTGCTCCTTTGAAAGATTAACACATATCTATGAAAAAAGCATTATAAACTTCAAAAAAAATCATGTTTTTTCAAAAAAAAAAATAAAGCCGGTGAAAAACCGGCTTTATTTTCACTCAGATTGCTCTTGATCTGACTCTACATTTTCTACGTTTTCTTCACTATTCTCTTCATCGTCTTCTGGTGATTGTTCTACTAATGCCACTGTAGCGACATGTTCATCATCACCTAGACGGATCAGGCGGACACCTTGAGTGACTCGGCCTGTTGTGGAGATATCTGAAACGGCCATACGGATGATGACACCACTACCTGTAATAATCATCAAGTCTTCTTCAGCTTCAGCGTTAGTCGCCTTCACTGCAACAAGCGGACCGTTGTTGTCAGTGATCTTGCATGTTTTCAGACCTTTACCACCACGGCTTTGGACACGATATTCTTTTTCAGGCGTTAATTTACCATAACCTTTTTCAGTTACGATCAATACGTTTGCATCTGGCTCAAGGATTTCCATTCCAACGACGATGTCATCCTCAGAAAGTGTGATCCCTTTAACTCCAGCTGCTGTACGTCCCATTTCACGAACATCTGTCTCGTCGAAACGAATGAGCATTCCTTTTTTCGTTCCGATGATAATTTGTTTTTCACCATTGGTTAAACGAACAGCCATCAATTCATCTTCATCACGTAGGCTGAGTGCAATCAAACCGTTGTTACGGATGTTTGCAAATTGAGACAATGACGTTCTTTTCGATACACCGTGTCTTGTTGTAAAGAAGAGATACGAATCTTCATCAAATTCGCTGACTGGAATAATGGCGTTTATCCACTCTCCCTTTTCTACTTCAAGAAGGTTAATAATCGGAATCCCTTTCGCTGTTCGTCCGAACTCAGGGATCTCATAGCCCTTCGCTCGATAAACCTTCCCTTTATTAGAGAAGAAGAGAATTGTATCGTGCGTAGATGTTGAGATCAGCTGTTCAACGAAATCATCTTCGTTGGTTCCCATTCCTTGTACACCTTTACCGCCTCTTTTTTGACTGCGGTATGTTGATGCAGGCAGGCGCTTAATATAACCATTATGAGTCAGTGTGATCACAATATTTTCAACAGGAATCAAATCTTCGTCTTCGATTGTTTCTATACCCGCTGTCACAATTTCTGTGCGGCGCGTATCATTGAAGCGTTCTTTGATTTCTGTTAATTCTTCTCTAATGATTTCTAGAACTTTCTCATTGTCTGCTAGAATGGCTTTCAATTCAGCAATCAAGTCAACAAGCCCTTTGTATTCATCTTCTATTTTCTCTCTTTCTAAACCAGTCAAACGCTGGAGTCGCATATCGAGAATGGCCTGTGCTTGTTTTTCAGACAAGCTATAGTTTTCCATCAAACCATTTCTTGCAATTTCAGCAGTTTGAGAGCCTCTAATTAAGGCAATGACCTCATCTAAGTGATCAAGCGCAATTCTTAAGCCTTCTAAAATATGAGCTCTTGCTTCCGCTTTACGCAATTCATACGCCGTTCTTCGACGAATGATCACTTTCTGATGCTCAAGGTAATATTCAAGACATTGTTTGAGAGATAACACTTTCGGCTGTCCATCAACAAGTGCAAGCAAGTTAATACCGAAGGACGTTTGAAGTGTCGTTTGTTTATAAAGATTGTTTAATAGAACATGGACGTTTGCGTCTCTTCGTAGTTCAATGACAATTCTCATTCCATTACGGTCAGATTCATCACGAAGATCTGTAATGCCATCAATCTTTTTATCACGGACAAGATCTGCGATTTTTTCGATCAAACGAGCTTTGTTAACCTGATAAGGAATCTCGTTGATGACAATGCGCTGCTTACCACTAGATGTTTCTTCGATATTTGACTTTGCACGTAATGTAATAGAGCCTCGTCCTGTTTCATACGCTTTACGAATACCGCTTCGGCCAATGATTTGTCCCGCAGTTGGGAAGTCTGGACCTGGAATGATGTCCATTAGTTCCTGTGTCGTCATTTCAGGATTTTGACTAATTGCCAATACCCCATCAATCACTTCACCCAGTTGGTGAGGCGGGATATTCGTTGCCATCCCTACAGCAATTCCAGTTGCCCCGTTCACTAATAAGTTCGGGAACCTAGCAGGCATAACGACTGGCTCTCTTTCGCTGCCATCGTAGTTATCTTGATAATCAATGGTGTCCTTTGTGATATCACGCAGGATCTCCATCGAAATTTTAGAAAGACGTGCCTCGGTATAACGCATGGCTGCTGCACCGTCTCCATCGACAGACCCAAAGTTCCCGTGCCCTTCAACCAGCATATTACGATAGTTGAAATCTTGCGCCATCCGAACCATCGCTTCATATACAGCGCTATCACCGTGAGGGTGGTACTTACCGATAACTTCCCCAACGATACGAGCAGATTTCTTAAATGGTTTATCACTTGTCATACCTAGGTCATTCATCGCGTACAAAATTCTTCGATGCACGGGCTTCAATCCGTCTCGCACATCTGGTAATGCACGCGAAACAATAACACTCATTGCATAATCTAAAAAGGACGTACGCATTTCATGGCTAATATTCACTTCGCGTACATTCGGTGTATGTTGTTCACTCACTATAAGAACCTCCCTTTACGTATCACATGAAATAAATTATGTGGGAGTAAAATATGTATTTATCTTCACAAGACTATTCTCCATTATATCAATAATCTTGCCTTTATACACATTTATTTACTAGAAAATCAACGAAACGTAGAAAACCAGGACATTCGTTTCACGCCCCTGTTTCTTGAAAAACAACCTTATTCCAAACAAGAAATAAGGTTGCTCTCAAGGGGGATACCTATCTAAATATCAAGATTTTTTACGTATTGTGCATTTTCTTCGATAAAGTTACGTCTCGGCTCTACTTTATCTCCCATTAGCATTTCAAAAGTCTCATCAGCATCGATTGCATCCTCAAGTGTCACTTGAAGAAGTGTTCTCGCATCAGGATCCATTGTTGTTTCCCAAAGCTGAGTAGCATTCATCTCTCCAAGACCTTTATAACGCTGAAGTCCAGGTTTCGGTGTTTGAGGCAGTGTTTTTAACAGTTCATCTAGCTGTTTATCGTTATACACGTATTCAACACGTTTTCCTTGCTGCACTTTATATAAAGGCGGCTGTGCGATATACACATAACCGTTTTCAATGATTTCACGCATGTAGCGATAGAAGAATGTTAGGAGTAGCGTCCGAATATGCGCTCCATCAACATCAGCATCAGTCATGATCACAATTTTGTGATAACGTGCTTTCTCTAAAGTGAAGTCTTCTCCGATTCCAGTCCCTAGCGCTGTAATCATTGAACGAACCTCGTTGTTAGATAAAATTTTATCTAGTCGGGCTTTTTCAACGTTTAGGATCTTCCCTCTTAACGGTAAGATCGCTTGGAAATGTCGATCACGACCTTGCTTAGCAGATCCGCCCGCAGAATCTCCCTCTACGATATAAAGCTCAGAGATGGAAGGATCTTTAGAAGAACAGTCTGCCAGTTTCCCAGGCAAGCTAGAGACTTCCAGTGCACTTTTACGTCTTGTCAGCTCACGTGCCTTTTTGGCAGCCATTCTTGCACGAGCTGCCATCACACCTTTCTCCACAATTTTCTTTGCAGCATCAGGGTTCTCTAAGAGGAATTTCTCAAGTGCTTCGGAGAAGAGGGAGTCGGTAATGGTTCTTGCTTCTGAGTTACCGAGCTTTGTCTTCGTTTGTCCTTCGAATTGAGGGTCTGGATGTTTGATAGAGATAATGGCTGTTAAGCCTTCTCGTACATCTTCACCGCTCAAATTCGAGTCTCCATCTTTGAATACGCCATTTTTACGAGCATAATCATTGATGACACGCGTCAGACCGGTTTTAAAGCCAGCTTCGTGTGATCCGCCTTCATATGTGTTGATGTTATTGGCGAAAGAATAAATATTGCTTGTATAGGAATCGTTGTATTGCAGTGCAACTTCAACGGTGATTCCGTCTTTTTCACCCTCGATGTAAACTGGTTCTTCATGAACGACTTCCTTCGAGCGATTCAAATGTTCTACATAGCTCTTAATACCGCCTTCATAGCAGTATTCGTTTCTTCGCTCTTTGCCTTCACGTAAGTCTTCAATGATGATGTTGACGCCTTTTGTTAAGAAAGCTAACTCACGTACACGGTTAGCAAGTGTGTCGTAATCAAATTCAATGGTTTCAGTGAAAATTTCTGGATCTGGCACAAAATGAGTGGTTGTCCCTGTTACATCTGTTTCACCAATGATCTCTAAATCTCCAACTGGAACACCGCGTTTGAATTGTTGATAATGAATTTTTCCATCACGGTATACAGTCACGTCTAAGGTCGTAGATAACGCATTAACAACAGATGCCCCTACACCATGCAGACCGCCAGATACTTTATAACCGCTGCCGTCAAATTTACCACCAGCGTGAAGAACAGTCATAATAACCTCTACAGCAGGACGTCCCATTTTCTCATGAATCCCAACAGGAATTCCGCGACCGTTATCTTTCACTGTGATGCTATTATCTTTTTCAATTTGCACTGTAATGTCTGTACAATAACCAGCTAAAGCCTCATCAATACTGTTGTCGACAATTTCCCATACAAGATGGTGAAGTCCTTTTGCACTGGTTGACCCAATGTACATTCCTGGACGTTTTCTAACCGCTTCTAGTCCTTCGAGCACCTGTATCTGATTTTCATCATAACTATTATGTTGCTGTTCCATTGCCACGTACATTCACCTACACTTTTCTTAAACGATATATTTATATGAATTGAGCTTTTAGACTTCAATTTCAATCACAAATGAAGCACGTTTTTTGAGCGTGCTTGAGGAAAGAGGAGAGTAATAAACAGATTTAGTTGTGACGACGATGGATTTGGGTGTCCCCTGTGACAACGAAATGATTTGTTCTTCTTGTTTTTGAAGAAATTCCTCTACAACAGAAGATGACCTCATTTTGTAATCAACAATTGCGACAATCTCTCGTGTAGAAACAACACAATCATCACCTAAATGAATATACAAGACCCACACCTCATTTATCAGTCAATTACTTTTCCACTGGCTACTCTGAAAATTTCCGCTTCTTTCAAGGTGGCGTGATCGATGCCTTCAACACTTGTTGTGGTGACGAAGGTCTGTACACGTCCCTGAATGGTATGGAGCAAATGAGACTGTCTGTAATCATCAAGTTCAGATAAAACATCATCGAGTAGAAGAATTGGGTATTCACCGATTTCTTCATGAATCAGATCAATTTCTGCCAGCTTTAGTGAAAGAGCTGTTGTTCTTTGCTGCCCTTGAGAGCCATATGTCTGAACATCCCGACCATTCACAAAGAAAAGAAGATCATCTCTGTGAGGCCCCCATAGCGTCACCCCTCGGTCTATTTCTCTGTCTCTTAGTTTCTGAAACGATTCTTCATAGCTATTTTTTATTTTCGACAAGTCTGACGCTTCTGATACCTCTATGGCCGTCTGGTATTGGAGCGTGAGCGTTTCCAGCTCTCTTGAAATCCCAAAATGCAGCGGCTGCGCCCATTTTTCGAGCTGTTTCGTAAAAGTCAGTCGTCTTTTGACAACCTTCGCTGCCGCATCAATCAACTGCTCTGTTAAAATCTCCAGCATCGCTTGATCCGTTTGCTTTCTTGTTTGCAATTGTTTCAAGTAATGATTTCGCTGAGTGAGGATTTTTTGATAGAGCGATAAATCATGCAAGTAGACAGCAGACACTTGTCCAATCTCCATGTCGAGGAATCTTCTGCGGATTTGCGGGCTACCTTTCACAAGGCTGAGATCCTCTGGTGCAAACATGATGGTGTTCAAGGCACCAACATAATGACTGAGTTTCTGTTGTTCAATGTGATTGACCTTGCCCTTTTTTCCTTTTTTTGAGATCACGAGCTGCATGGGGAGTGGACCATTTTTTTTGATGACTCTACCTTCTATTTTAGCATAGTCTTCGTCCCATCGGATAAGTTCTTTATCATTTGACGTACGATGAGACTTTGCCATCGACAATACATAGATCGCTTCCATCAGGTTCGTTTTACCTTGGGCGTTCTCACCAATCATCACATTCACCTTATTGTCGAATTGAAGCTCGGTGTGTTCATAGTTTCGGTATGAAGTTAACGCCAGACTTTGAATGTACATGTATTGTCACCCGTTTCTAATTCACAACTTGAAATGTGCCGTGACCTTCTATCTCGACAACATCACCTGGGTATAATTTGCGTCCCCGTCTATTATCTGGCTCTTGATTGATGAACACCTCATGTTCACTTAAAAACCACTTCGCCATTCCACCAGATTGAATGACTTCGGCTAATTTCAAAAACTGCCCTAATGTAATCATTTCTGTTTCAATCGTTATCAGATTAGGCATTGTATCGACCTCTTTCAATATCACTAATATCTAATTGTACTAAAAAACAAGACCAGAAGGAAAGGGGGAAAGCGAACTGGGATGAAAGAAAGCAGAGGAAATGAGGAAAAAAGCTGCTGTGCGCTCACACAGCAGCCATTTTAGACCAAATTAATACGTTCTAACTGGAAGAATCAATTGCAAAATGGAATCATCATTTGGCGTGCGTAATAGGAATGGTCTCATTGCGCCAGTGAAACTGACATGAATCTCTGTTCCCTCTAATACTTTTAAAGCATCTAGCATATATTTCGGACTGAAAGAGATTTTGAGATCCTCCCCTTTAATGTCATCTGCTTGCACCGTTTCAACTACTTTACCGATTTCAGGCGAATTAGAAGAGATTTCAAGGCTTTGAGCAGGATCAGCAGAAAGCTTCACAACGTTGTTACGCCCTTCTCTTGCTAAAAGTGACGCGCGATCAATCGCTTGAAGGAATTCTTTCGTATTCACCACTACATCCGTTTTACTTTCTTGCGGAATGAGGCGAGCTGTATCTGGGTAATTACCATCCAGCAATCTTGAGAAGAATAGCACGTTCTGTGCTTTAAAGAGAACCTGTGTCTCCGTAATGACGATGCTCACAAGATCTTGTCCATCATCAAGAATTTTACTTAGCTCTGTTAAACTCTTTCCTGGAATGACCACATTGTACGAGCTTTCCTCGTTAATATCCAACTTCGCTTTTCTTAAAGCAAGACGATGGCTATCCGTTGCTGTGCATATTAATTCACCTTTTTCAACCTTCCAGTTTACACCTGTCAAGATAGGTCGTGTTTCTGAGGTGGACACTGCGAAAACCGTTTGACGGATAAGGTTTTTAAGCAAATCTGTTGGAATTTGAAAAGCATGATGCTCTTCAATTTGTGGCAGATGCGGATATTCTTCAGCATCTAAACCGTTTAAATTAAATTCTGCTGAACCAGAGCGGATGATGGTCAGATGATTTTGTTCTACCTCAATTTCGACTGTAGACATAGGCAGTTTCTTAACGATTTCGCTAAAGAAGCGGGCTTGCAGCACAATACTTCCTGGTCGATCAATTGTAATGACTTCTAAATCTCCATCTCTTTGAGGAATAAAAGATTCGATTGAGATATCAGAATCGCTCCCTGTGAGAGAAACCCCTTCATCAGATGCAACAATTTTAATCCCTGTCAAAATAGGAATCGTTGTTCTAGAGGATACGGCCTTTAATACATCTTGGACACTTTCAACAAGACGATCTTTTTGAATCGTGAATTTCATAGTGGTCCTCCTAATTTTTCTTAATGACATGTATATATATTTATTTAATAAAAATCGTAGAAGTACTAGTAGGGCTTGTGAATATGTGGATAAGTCAGTAGAAAGAAAGGAAAGACAGCCTATCCACATGTGGACAGACTGTGTATGACTATGCTCTAGTTATTCACATTTTCCCGTACTTATCTTATCAGCTTGATTATTTTAGTTGTTCTTTGATCTCTTTGACATGCTGCTGAAGCTGTTCATCTTCAACGATTAATTTTGAAATTTTCTCATGAGCATGAATGACGGTCGTATGATCTCGTCCGCCAAATTCTTCTCCGATTTTAGGTAGAGAGGAATCGGTCATTTCTCTAGAGAGATACATCGCAATTTGTCTTGGATAAGCAACTGATTTCGTACGTTTCTTCGCTTTGAAATCTTCTAATCGAATATTAAATTGCTGCCCTACAATTCTTTGAATATCTTTAATTGTAATCACCTTAGGTTTTGATGAAGGAATGATGTCCTTTAGGGCTTCAGCTGCTAGATCAGCATTGATGTCTTTATTGATTAAAGAAGAGTAAGCAACAACACGAATCAAAGCACCTTCCAGTTCCCGAATGTTGCTGTCGATTTGATTGGCAATATAAAGCATGACTTCATTCGGAATGTCTAAACCTTCTGCTTTTGCTTTTTTACGTAAGATCGCAATACGCGTTTCTAGATCTGGTGGGGTAATGTCTGTAATTAAGCCCCATTCGAATCGAGAGCGTAATCTGTCTTCAAGTGTCGGAATTTCCTTTGGCGGCCGGTCACTAGAAATGACGATTTGCTTACTTTCTTCGTGAAGTGTGTTGAATGTATGGAAAAACTCTTCTTGTGTTTGTTCTTTTCCTGCTAAAAATTGAATATCATCTATCAAAAGCACATCTACATTCCGATAGCGATTACGGAAATCGACTGCTTTGTTGTCCCGGATTGAGTTGATAAATTCATTTGTAAATTTTTCAGATGATAGATAGACCACTTTGGCTGATGGATTATGGTCGATGACGTAATGACCGATCGCATGCATTAAGTGAGTCTTTCCTAAACCAACGCCCCCATAAATAAAAAGCGGGTTATATGCTTTTGCTGGTGCTTCTGCGACTGCAAGTGAAGCTGCATGAGCAAAACGGTTGCCTGAACCAATAACAAAAGTATCAAATGTATATTTTGGATTCAGCATATTTTGTGGAATTTCAACGGGTTCTTCTTTCGACATTTTTTTGATTGGAGATTTTGGCATGGCTTCCTCTTCGTCCTGATTTTGAGGAATGATAAATTTGATGCTGAGCTCTTCGCCTGTCAGTTCATAGATGGTATCTGCAATTAAGTGAAGGTATCTTGACTCGAGCCAGTCCCTCGCAAATTCATTAGGTGCAGTAATAGTCAGCGTATCTCCTTGAAGAGAATGGGCTTTAGTGGACTTCATCCATGTTTCAAAACTAGGTTTGCTCAATTTTGTCTCTATTTTTTGAAGTGCTTTATTCCACAGATCCAAAATATTTTCCATAAGGCTTCTCCCCCCTCCTTTTCTTTTTAAAATGACCAGTATCAAACTGTTATAGAACACGAAAAAGAGCAAATGGTCATCACCATTCGTGCACATACTTTGTTGAAAACAATTAATATAGTAGAAAAACGTCTTTTCGACAAATTACACAGGTTGTGGATAAACAATTCAACAAGCTGTGTAATAACTTTCCACAGGTTATCCACAAATTGTGGATAAGATAAATAGGCCAGATAAGTAATTAAGAGTTAAAACACAAATATAATATCAAAATAAACAAGATGGTGCAATGGGTGTCACAAACTTATCCACACACTTTACATCCTGTTGAAAAATAATTATCCACATAGGTTATTTGTGTGAAAAAAATGTCGATAATGGATGTGGATAGTCAAAATATGCCGGAAAAATATCCACAACCTTGTTTTGAAGGTTTTTTTGAAGGAAAAAAAGAATAAAATGCTGGAAACTAAAAAAGAAGGTTTCTTCACTTGATAACTTGTGTTATGCTTATAAGGTTGATAATAAGAGTTTTATCATTGATATTGACAATCGATGGGTTACACAAATATAATGAGTTAGACTGTCTTAAACAGCTATTCCTCAGGGAGGTGTCATAAATGAAAAGAACGTTTCAACCAAATAACCGTAAGCGTAGTAAAGTTCATGGCTTCCGCAGCCGTATGAGTTCTAAAAACGGACGTCTAGTTTTAAAGCGACGCCGCAGCAAAGGTAGAAAAAAATTATCAGCTTAGGCCACTGAATAATGTCAGTGGTCTTTTTTACATAAAATCGTAAATGAACTGTCAGTTTTTATCGGAGTGGAAGAAAACATGAAGAAGCGAAACAGGCTAAAAAAAAATGAAGAGTTTCAAACAGTGTTCAAAAAAGGTCAATCAATGGCTAATCGCCAATTCGTCATTTATCAGCTGGACCAACCAAATCAAGAAGAACTGCGTTTAGGATTGTCTGTCAGTAAGAAGATAGGTAATGCAGTGATAAGAAACCGGATTAAACGATTGATCCGTCAGGTGTTCTTAGAGGAAGGTCATAAGCTAAAGCAAGAAAAAGACTACATTGTTATCGCACGAAAACCAGCAAGCGAATTGACCTTTGAAGAAACAAAGAAGTCTCTCCAGCATTTATTTAGAAAATCCGCTGTTTATCAACAACAACCGAAAAAGTCTTCGTAATAGAAACTTTCGTTGAATCAATTTTTAAAAGCGCTTCCTTCATCTAGTGAATTAAAATGAAACCACCACTTTGTAATGAAAAAATGTTACCATACTGATTAGGTGAGTCACTTTCGTAATCAATTCCAACTTAAATAAAGTTTGAAGTAATGGGAGGAATCTTGTTGAAAAGGCGATTATTACTAATATTTAGCTTGATTGGCGTATTGGTTCTATTGGCAGGATGTACACAAATCAATGAACCAATCACATCAGATAGTAAGGGATTCTGGAATTCTTACATTGTATACCCGCTATCTCAATTAATCACTTACATGGCAAACTTAACTGGTGAAAACTATGGTGTAGCGATTATTATTGTAACTCTTTTAATTCGTTTGCTTATTTTACCATTAATGATTAAACAATTAAGAAGTACAAAAGCAATGCAAGCACTTCAGCCAGAACTAAAGAAGCTTCGTGAAAAATATAGCTCAAAAGATCAAAAAACACAGCAGCAGCTTCAACAGGAAACAATGGCTCTTTTCCAAAAGAATGGTGTAAATCCATTAGCAGGGTGTTTCCCAATCTTAATTCAAATGCCAATCTTAATTGGTTTTTATCATGCGATCATGAGAACAGCTGAAATCAAGAAACATACTTTCTTATGGTTTGACTTAGGCAGTCCAGATCCATTATTCCTGTTACCGATTATTGCAGGTGTAGCTACTTTTATACAGCAGAAGCTAATGATGGCTGGAAATCCTTCGGACAACCCTCAAATGGCGATTATGCTTTGGGTGATGCCGATTATGATCATTGTATTTGCAATCAGTTTCCCAGCGGCACTTTCACTGTACTGGGTTGTAGGTAACATTTTCATGATCATTCAAACTTTGGTCATTAAAACACCTCAAGTAAAAGTTGATACAAAAGAAAAAGCTGGCGGGAACAAAAAATGAAGGAAATAACTGCTGTCGGTCGCACAGTCGAAGAAGCAGTAGATTCCGGACTGAAACAAATTCAACTACTACAAGAAGAAGTAGATATCACAATAGTAGATGAAGGAAACAAAGGGTTTTTAGGATTATTTGGTAAAAGACAAGCTGTTGTCAAGTTAGTAGAAAAGCGAGATGCGCTCAAATTAGCAACACAGTATTTAGATAAAATTGTTAAATCAATTGATCCTAAAGCAAACATTGTTTCGAAAAAAGAAACGAAAAAGATCTCTTTTCACATTGATGGAGACAAAACTTCATTAATGATTGGAAAAAGAGGACAAACACTGTACTCTTTAGAAACCTTGGTGCAGTTAGTGTTTAATCGTTATTCTGATCAGTATCATCATATTACAATTGATATTGGAGATTATAGGAAGAAACGACAAGAAGCACTTGAACAATACGCAATCAAAACGGCAAATCGTGTTTTAAAAACGAAGAGAAAGGTTCATTTAGAACCGATGCCTTCGAATGAACGAAAAGTCGTTCATGATACGATTGCAGCATTTTCTAAAGAACTTGCCACGGCATCCGAAGATACAGGCACCAAGCGTCATGTTGTGGTGCTGTATAAAAAATAGCAGAAAGGCTAAGATTCAGCAAAGCTGGATTTTAGTCTTTTTTTATTGAAAAATTACCTTTTAATAGTAGATTACTCCTTTATTTCTAAAAAGTTAGTGTGTTATTTAGATCGAAAACGTCATTTTCCCTTAGTTGCAAAGGGAGAAGGGCGTTTTAATTTATTGGATTTAGGTGTAAGATGTGAAGACAAGTTTAGAACGTCGTTATTCACATGTGGATAAGTTAAGTGTTAAAATAGACAGGGTGTAAAACTGTGGATAATTAAATGTGGGCTACTTTCGCTTCGCATGCATTTATGGTATCTTTAAATTTTGGATTAAGCGTTTTTGATATAGAGATGGACAACGTCCATTTATAATAGATATAAGACTGTCTATTGAATAGAGAAAGAGGTGAATGAGCGGTGGATACAATTGCAGCAATTTCTACACCAATGGGTGAAGGGGCAATTGCCATTATACGTTTAAGTGGGCCTGATGCAGTTCAGATTGCTGATCGCATGTATAAGGGGCCTAAGGAAAAAAAACTTGTATCAGTGGATTCTCATACAATTCATTATGGTCATATTGTAGATTCAAGTACCGAGAAAGTGATAGAAGAGGTCATGGTGTCTGTATTAAGAGCGCCAAAAACATTTACGAGAGAAGACGTTATTGAGATCAACTGCCATGGCGGAATTGTCACGGTCAATAAAGTCTTGCAGCTTGCTTTAAAAGAAGGAGCGAGATTAGCGGAGCCAGGTGAGTTTACAAAACGCGCTTTCCTAAATGGAAGAATCGACTTGTCACAAGCAGAAGCCGTAATGGACTTGATTCGTGCAAAAACTGACCGTGCGATGAATGTCGCAATGACTCAAATGGAGGGACGTCTCTCCGGTTTGATTAAACGTCTTCGTGGTGAGATATTGGAGACACTTGCCCATGTAGAAGTGAATATTGATTATCCAGAGTATGACGATGTTGAAGAAATGACACATCGAGTCTTAGTTGAAAAGGCGACATCTGTGAAAAAGGAAATTGAATCGCTTCTAACGACTTCACAGCAGGGGAAAATCCTACGTGAGGGCTTATCTACTGTTATTATTGGAAGGCCAAATGTTGGGAAGTCTTCCTTATTAAATAGTCTTGTTCAGGAAACAAAGGCGATTGTGACCGATATTCCTGGAACAACCAGAGATGTCATCGAGGAATATGTGAATGTAAGAGGAGTACCGCTCCGTTTAGTAGATACTGCGGGTATACGTGAGACTGAAGACATTGTTGAGCGTATTGGGGTCGAGCGATCAAGACAGGTCTTAAAAGAAGCTGACCTGATTTTACTTGTGCTCAATTATAGTGAAGAGTTATCCGAGGAAGATATTAAGCTATTTGAGGCTGTCTCAGGTATGGATATTATTGTGATTGTCAATAAGACAGATCTTGAGCCTAAACTTGATGTAGAAAAGGTAAAAGAGTTAGCGAAGGATCGTCCGGTTGTTACAACATCTTTATTACAAGAAAAAGGGATTGATGAGCTTGAAATGGCCATTCAATCTTTATTCTTCACAGGCTCAATTGAAAGTGGAGATTTAACGTATGTGAGCAATACTAGGCATATTGCGCTCCTTCAAGAAGCAAAACAATCGATTGAAGATGCTCTAGAAGGAATTGAAATGGATGTACCGATCGACATTGTTCAAATAGATTTAACACGCTGCTGGGAGCAGCTAGGTGAAATTATTGGGGATGCTGTTCATGAAAGCTTAATCGATCAGTTATTCTCTCAATTCTGTTTAGGAAAGTAAAGGGAGGAACAAAAGAAATGGGTTATGAAGCTGGCCAATATGATGTAATCGTCGTCGGTGCCGGTCATGCTGGTGTTGAGGCTGCTCTTGCTTCTGCAAGACAGGGCGCCAAAACACTTGTATTGACCATCAATCTCGATATGGTTGCTTTTATGCCATGTAATCCGTCCGTAGGAGGTCCCGCTAAAGGGATTGTCGTCAGAGAAATTGATGCGCTAGGCGGGGAAATGGCACGAAATATAGATAAGACGCACATTCAAATGCGTATGCTGAATACTGGAAAAGGACCTGCTGTCCGTGCGTTAAGAGCGCAAGCAGATAAGTTTCAATATCAGCACGAAATGAAAAAAACAATGGAAAATGAACCAAACCTAACAATGCTACAAGGGATGGTAGACCATTTAATTGTAGAAGATGATGAATGTAAAGGTGTTGTGACTCAAACAGGTGCAAATTATCGCGCGAAATCTGTTGTTCTAACGACTGGTACTTTCTTAAAAGGCCGCATTATTTTAGGGGATCTTTCTTATTCAAGCGGTCCTAATAATCAGCAGCCTTCCATTAAATTATCGGATCATCTAGCAGAATTAGGATTCGATTTGGTTCGCTTTAAAACTGGGACACCACCACGAGTAAACAGCCACTCGATTGATTATAGTAAGACGGAAATTCAACCAGGTGACGATGTACCACGTGCGTTTTCTTATGAAACTGTGGAATATATTACAGATCAATTACCATGCTGGTTAACATACACGAGTTTAGAGACTCATCAAATTATTGATGAGAATCTTCACCGTTCTCCTATGTATTCAGGTATGATTAAAGGAACAGGTCCTAGATACTGTCCGTCTATTGAGGATAAGGTGGTTCGTTTTAACGATAAACCGAGACATCAAATTTTCTTAGAGCCAGAAGGCCGTAATACGCAAGAAGTGTATGTTCAAGGTTTATCTACAAGTCTGCCAGAGGATGTACAGCAGCGAATGCTGTCAACCATTCCAGGGCTTGAAAATGTACAAATGATGCGAGCGGGTTATGCCATTGAGTATGATGCGATTGTGCCTACACAATTGTGGCCGACACTTGAGACGAAGAAAATTTCTGGATTATATACAGCTGGCCAAATTAATGGTACCTCTGGTTATGAGGAAGCAGCAGGTCAAGGAATTATGGCAGGTATCAATGCAGGAAGAAAAGCATTGGGTAAAGAAGAAGTCATTTTAAGCCGATCTGATGCATATATCGGTGTTCTCATTGATGATCTTGTCACGAAGGGTACAAATGAACCTTACCGTCTTTTAACTTCTCGTGCAGAGTATCGTTTACTTCTGCGTCATGACAATGCTGATTTAAGATTAACGGAACTTGGATATAACATTGGTTTAATTTCTGAAGAGAGATTCCAAGCATTCACACAGAAAAAAGAGGCCATTGAAGCAGAGAAAAAACGTTTATATTCTGTCATTATTAAACCTACAGCAGAGACACAGGAATATATCCGTTCTCTTGGTGGAAGTGAATTGAAGGACGGTATTCGAGCAAGTGATCTGATGAAGCGTCCAGAGATGAACTATGAATCTGTTGTGAAACTAGCTCCTGCTGACACACCGCTTCCTGCTGATGTGTGTGAACAGGTAGAGATTCAAATTAAATATGAAGGTTATATTGAAAAGTCGCTCCAACAAGTTGAAAAGCTGAAAAAGATGGAAAACAAAAAGATTCCGGATCGAATCGATTATGATGCCATCAAAGGGATTGCAACTGAAGCGAAGCAAAAGCTAAAAGAAGTCCGACCGCTTTCTGTTGCACAGGCTTCTCGTATTTCAGGCGTTAACCCTGCTGATATTTCTATCCTTTTAGTGTATTTGGAGCAGGGACGTATTGCGAAGATAGCAGAGTAGAAAGGATGTCGGCATGAACATTGAACAATTTACAGCAGCACTAGAGGAGAAAGGGATCACTCTTTCTCCAGTGCAGCTTGAACAATTTGAAACTTACTTCCATATGCTTGTAGAATGGAACGAGAAGATGAATTTAACGTCCATTACAGAAAAGGAAGAAGTATATTTAAAGCATTTTTATGACTCGATATCAGCAGCATTTTTTATTGATTTTCACAATGTGACAACAATTTGTGATATTGGAGCTGGTGCTGGTTTTCCAAGCATTCCTCTTAAAATTTGTTTCCCTCATCTACATGTGACCATTGTTGATTCTCTCCAGAAACGCATTACGTTTCTCAATGAGTTAGCAAAAGGGTTAAACTTACAAGATACTACTTTTTATCATGATCGTGCGGAGACCTTTGGGCAACGTAAAGATCAACGTGAAAGCTATGACCTTGTCACCGCTAGAGCAGTTGCGCGCTTATCTGTCTTGAGCGAACTATGCCTGCCTCTTGTGAAAAAGGAAGGTTTGTTTGTTGCATTAAAAGCATCTGCTGCAGATGAAGAGGTGCAAGCAGGAAAAAAAGCCGTTACTGTCCTCGGAGGAGAGGTTGTTGAAAAGCATTCCTTTGTTCTTCCTTTAGAAGAAAGCGAACGGAACATCATTGTCATTGAAAAGAAAAAACAAACACCAAAAAAATATCCTAGAAAACCAGGAACACCTAATAAATCACCAATAGAGGGTTGATCATGTAAAAGGTCGGTTTTTCTTCAATATTTATGATTTTACAGAAGGAAAAAACATGAGAAAATAGAATTATAAAAAGGTAGTTTTTAAAGGTGGTGTAGGTTCATGAAGCATTCACTCTCACGCTTCTTCGGGCTTGGTGACAAAGAACATCCTGAGCGTGATACCGAAATAGAGGCAGAGATTGCTGAGCATGAAACATTAAAGGAAGAGATACAGGAGCTCCCGGTCGACACAATTATGCCTAACCGTTTTCAGCCACGCACCATTTTTTCAGAAGAAAAGATACAAGAGCTGGCCACAACCATTCATACCCATGGCATTATTCAACCGATTGTTGTTAGACCAACAGAAGAAGAAGGAAAATATGAACTGATCGCCGGCGAAAGACGTTGGAGAGCGGTACAAACTCTTCAATGGGAGAAGATCCCCGCTATTATAAAAGATTTTACTGATACGGAAACGGCATCTGTGGCATTGATTGAAAATTTGCAAAGAGAAGAGCTGTCTGCAATTGAAGAGGCTCATGCTTATGCTCGTCTTTTAGAGCTTCATGATTTAACGCAAGAAGCGCTTGCTCAGCGTTTAGGTAAGGGACAATCGACTGTTGCAAACAAACTAAGACTTTTAAAGTTGCCTGAAGAGGTACAGCAAGCCATTTTGGAGAAAAAAATCTCTGAGAGACATGCCCGTTCACTTGTACCTCTAAAGCTGCCAGAATTACAGATCACGCTGTTGCAGGAAATCATCGAAAAGCAGCTGAATGTGAAACAGACTGAAGAGCGTGTAGTGAAGATGCTTGAACAAAAAACAGATCGCAAACCGAAGCCGAAACGTAAGGCGTTTAGCCGAGATACGCGAATTGCGATGAATACCATTCGTCAGTCTCTCCACATGGTAGAAGACAGCGGACTTAAAATAAACACCGAGGAAGAAGAATTTGAGGAATATATCCAATTAACGATTCGAATTCCTAAATAGAAAGAAGCTGATGAGCATTACTCGTCAGCTTTTTTTGTCTTTCTCTCCCTTCAATTCATGATATTTACTTATTATTAATTAATTGGTAAAATATGATTTTCATAGTAGAAGGGAGGTGACATATAACCGATGAAAATGAAAAAGACTATTTTTGCTATTATCTGTTATTTACTAATCTCTTTTTCTCTTTTTTCAAATGAAACGACTGTATTTGCTGTGAGCACGTCAACGAATCATGATACTCATTCAGCGGAAGAAACGATTACGAAAGAAGAACTGAGTACTCTGAAGAAACAAGGTGTGGTTTCGACAGATGTAACGGTTCAACAATTAAATCAAGAGCAAGCGTCTCAGGACGATGCGATCGATGTGATCACAGCTGATGATGATTTGGAGAACTATGGTTTAAGGCAAAACAAACAGGATGAAATGGTAACGGATGAAAGGCCGAATACCATTCGCCATCTTTTTGGTAAACCGTATCCTGGAACCGATATTATGCCTCAAAAAGGGGATATATTGGTGACGAGCACTGGTGCTTTGAATGGTTTAATTGGTCATGCAGGCATCGTCATTAATGAGAAAAGCTATGCATCCATTCCTGGGTTCCGGCAGCATCCAAATATTGATTCCATTCAAAGCTGGTTTCGCTATAGTGCCAATACAAAGGTGATTCGGATTAATCATCAGGAAAAGGCAGATTTAGCAGGGGATTGGGCGCATGATTACGTGAAAGACCATCCGAAGGCTCGATATTCGATCACTATGTCTATTCAATCCTTGGACCCTACTTATTGTTCAAAGATTGTATGGCAGGCTTACGCGAAAACCGGGGACGCTGTTGGACATGCCACATTTACCATTAAAGCACCCTATGGTTTTTTGAAAAAGAAGAACTATAAAACAGTGACACCTAAAGTCATTGTAAGTGAAGGCCGAAAAATTGGCGGGCTAAACTTTTGATTGTATCTCCCTCACTTTTATAAAAGTGGGGGTTTTTTGTCTAGTTATTTTCTTTAAAAAAGATATATTAATATATTTTTAAAACATATTTTTATGCATCTATTCATGTACGGAAACACAGATTCATTCACGAATTTATAATGGGGAAACAAAAAAAGCAAACGTTTCATACTTTTTTTGATAGAATAGGAAGTATGAATGAATGAGAAATTTGTTAAGTTGAAAGTGGGTGACATCGTGGGGAAAATCATAGCGATTACCAACCAGAAGGGCGGCGTTGGGAAGACGACAACTTCTGTTAATTTGGGTGCGTGTTTAGCATACATAGGAAAACGAGTGTTGTTAGTTGATATTGATCCGCAGGGAAATGCCACGAGTGGTATTGGGATTGAGAAGGCCGACGTAGAGAAGTGCGTGTACGATATTTTAGTAGACGATGCAGATGTACTTGATGTGATTAAGACGACAGAGGTCGAAAATCTTGATGTCATTCCTGCGACGATACAGCTTGCAGGGGCGGAAATTGAGCTTGTGCCTACGATCTCACGTGAAGTGAGGCTGAAAAGAGCACTTGAATCTGTGAAGCAAAATTATGATTATATGATTATTGACTGCCCGCCATCGCTTGGATTACTGACGATTAATGCGTTAACTGCATCCGATTCTGTTTTAATACCGGTTCAGTGTGAATATTATGCGCTTGAAGGATTGAGTCAATTGTTGAATACGGTTCGTCTTGTGCAGAAACATCTAAATACCGACCTTGCCATTGAAGGTGTCTTACTGACAATGCTGGATGCAAGAACAAATCTTGGAATCCAAGTCATCGAAGAAGTAAAAAAATACTTTAGAGATAAAGTCTATCAGACCGTGATTCCGAGAAATGTGAGACTAAGTGAAGCGCCTAGTCATGGGAAACCTATTATCTTGTATGATCCACGTTCAAGAGGTGCAGATGTCTATTTAGACTTAGCAAAGGAAGTGGATGCGAATGGCTAAAGGTCTTGGAAAGGGTATTAATGCACTATTTAACAATGTGGATGCCAATGAAGAAACTGTCGAAGAAATTAAGTTGAAGGATTTGCGTCCGAACCCTTATCAGCCGAGGAAAACGTTTGATGATGATGCATTGTCTGATCTCAAAGAATCAATTCAGCAGCATGGTGTTTTACAGCCGATTATTGTTCGTAAGTCCATTAAGGGATATGACATTGTCGCGGGAGAACGCCGTTTCCGTGCAGCACAACAAGCTGGTTTGACAACGATTCCTGCGATCGTCAGGGAATTTTCAGAAACACTGATGAGGGAGATCGCTCTTTTAGAAAACTTACAGCGCGAGGATTTATCTCCATTAGAGGAAGCGGAAGCCTATGCCTCCTTACTAGATCACTTAAGTGTGACTCAGGAGGAATTAGCCAAGCGATTAGGCAAAAGCAGACCGCATATTGCGAACCACCTTCGTTTATTAACATTACCGGATGAAGTACAGAAGCTGATTGCAGATGGAACATTATCCATGGGACATGGACGCACGCTGCTTAGTTTGAAAAACAAAAAGAAGCTGGCGCCATTGGTAAAGAAGGTCGTGGACGAAGGATTAAATGTCCGTCAGGTTGAGAAACTTGTTCAGCAATTAAATGAAAATGTTCCACGTGAAACAAAGAAAAAAGAAGCACCAAAGGATCGCATGTTGAAAGAAAGAGAATCTTTCTTACAAAATTACTTTGGTACTTCAGTGACGATCAAGAAACAGAAGAAAAAAGGGAAAATTGAGATTGAATTTCTCTCAAATGAAGATTTAGAAAGAATCCTTGAATTGCTTTCTACGAGAGAATCATCGGAATGACCATCTTGATATGAGATGGTCTTTTTTATATTCTTCCCGTGATATTTTGAATAGGGGTGAAGAGAGAACGGCTTTTTTCTCTCGTCCAATCCATTTGATCAATGTGGGATAGACTTTCAGACAGTGTATTGGCCATAGACATCACAAGATGGAGACGTGTGTTTTGGAGAACGAAGTATTCCATAAAACCGCTCACGTTGACGATTCCATTAATATGAATATTACCTACTTCTGGAAGCTCTTTTTGGACACCTGCACCGGGCTTTAACGGTCCTTCTCCAATTTGAAACGATCCTACACTTTTCACTCTCCCTAAACAGGCATCAACGGCTACGATAAATGGATGTTTATGAGCTTGTTCAATTTCAGCGAGCTTTTCCTTTAAATTGACCGCATGCACTGGGTCAGAGAGAGTGCCGTATACATGCAGCTTTTTTAAATCCAGACCTGAAAGCTTTGTTCCTACAAGTGGACCTAGAGAGTCACCGGTTGAGCGGTCTGTTCCTATGCAGACGATGGCAACGGGTCTTTTTCCTGCTTTCTGAAGATGCGAGAATAAAATACTTTTAAGCTGCTGAATGGCATTTGTATCCGTATGGGACACGTATTCTTTCACCCTATTTCTTAAAAAAAGACCGTTCTTGCTATTCATAGGTCTCACTTCCTTGTCATAGTAGTTAGTAACAGTATACGGAAACAAGCTTAATTCTATACCTATGAGGTGATGATTGTGTGGAAGGCTGGTTCAAGGTGGACGCTTTTAATTTTAGGAAGCTTGATAGGAGCGGGATATGCCTCTGGTCAAGAAATTTGGCAGTTTTTTGGCCTTGATAGCGGACTAGCCATTCTACTGTTTACGCTCATGTTTATGCTGTCGACCTATGTGGTGTTAAAAATCAGTTATGAGGTGCGTGCTGATCATTTTGTGCCGGTGTTAGAGCGTCTTGTAGGTCCTTGGCTGGCCAAGGTGTATGATATTTTAATTGTTCTTTATCTATTCACGACAACAACAGTCATGATTGCCGGTGGCGGGGTGACACTTGAGATGTATCATGTGCCATTTTGGGTTGGAATCGGTGCATTTTGTTTATTCTCATTTATGATTTTTTTCTGGGATGTGAAAGGGCTCTTATCTGTGAATGCCTTCATTATACCAATTTTGGTGGCGGGGCTCATCTATGCGTTTGTTTTTTATTATATGAATAATGATCATATGTGGAGAATTGATTTTGGCCAGCAATACAATTGGCCTGCCAGTATCGTCTTTGCTTCTTTGAATATATTATCTGTTGTGGCGGTGCTATCTTCAGTGGGGAAAGAAATGAAGGGGCTTGGAGAGGCCAAGGTTGCAAGTATATTAAGCGGTTTGATTTTTGGTGTCATTTCTTATGTGTATAACGAAATACTAGTTGATATTTCTGGGAGTCTTTCAGCAGAAGGGATTCCTTTGTTTACAGTATTAGAGGGGGCACCAACATCATTGTTTGTGTTTATGACCATTGTTCTTTGTTTAGCGATTTATACAACAACTGCTGCGGGATTATTTGGTTTATCCAGCCGCATGCTCTCTTTTGTACGAATGCCCCGCTGGTTCATTGTATTCATCATGCTTCTTTTGATGGCACCTTTAACCTCTCTTGGATTTGCTGATTTAATTGCTTTCTTGTATCCGATTTACAGCTTGCTCAATCTTTATTTGCTTGTCTGTTTAATGCTGTATCCGATTTTAAGTAAAAAGATATTTTTCCGTTCTAAAAATTATACTGATAAAATAAAATAAACACCTCTCTTTCAAAGAGAAGTGCTTATTTTATCCGAATGGAATCAATCGCTTCCTTGATATCGTCATATACAGGCATGTGCTGGAGACGCTGCATGCGTTCCTCTATTTCTGAGATGGCTTGTCCCTTTAAATGCTGGGATACATGCTGTTTGACAATGGTTGTCTGGTTCATCATGTCTTCTGTTTTGGACAATTGGTACTCCAAGTGCATGCGTGTGTTTGCCAATTCATCGTGAAGCCGCATTTTCAGCAATCGCTTTAAATCTTTTCGTTGTCCTTCTCTGCGCATGGCCTGAATAGCGGCAATTTCTTCAGGTGATTGCGATTGTGTTTGTGGTGCAGATTGACTTTCGAATACAGACATGGAGCGGCGGGCACTCACATTTTGCAAGAAACGCTGGGCGTCACTAGGAGGTTTATTTTGATTGATCATATGGCGACTCCTTTCTTAACGAATACCCATTTGCATCGCAAGGCGTCTATCTGCCTTGGCATAGTCATCACCCATTGTGTACATATGTCTTGAAAGGGTGGAAAGTTCTTGTTCGTAGTCTCTCAAGGTGTACAAGGCATTCAGTTGTTTTTCATGAGAATAAAAGGATGATTGCGGCTGCTCCATCCTTACTTCCTCTAACAGTGCTTCTACATCGCTATGGGTTAATAAATCATAGTGACCAAATCCTACAAGTCCTTTCAGCTCTTGTTTTACATGATGGACGGCATCTTTGACACTATCATCAATTCCATCTATTTTCTCAAATACAGTGTGTACTTCATGTTCAATAATACTTTGTAGATCATACGATGAATTTTTTAGTAAATGGGATTTTATGATAATTTCAAGCCCGTTTTGTGCATATGCACGGCCTGAATGGATTTCTTGTAAAAGCATCGCTGTAAAACTTGTATTGTGATCAAGCTGTTCATCTAAAATACGAGCGGTTCCATTCGAATGGAATGAATACCCATTTACTTTGAATTCTCCTGAAACGAGAGCTAAAAATGCATTTGTATCAAACGATTCGTTCCACTCTATATTCATTGATGCAAAAGCTGATCTTAAAAAGGTGTCAATTTCTCTTGGTTTATATTTTATGGATTCTTGGACCGATCCCTGCTCCCGGGGTGGTACGGTGTACTTGACTTGTCCAACTCCATGATCATGGCGATTGAGTAAACCTACATAATGATTGGGTTGAATATATTCCGTGAGAACATGGGTATATTTTCCTTCTACTGCTTTTTGCTGAATGGAAGGTGCCAGGCTGCTCCATATATTTGGGCTATCGAATGTGATGGCTTTTTTGACAGCTGGCTGTTCTGTCGCAATGTAAGCACAAACAGCACCGGCAAGCGCTTGTCCAGTGAGATAGATGGTTGCATTCGGGTGCTTCTGACAGACGTCCTCGATGTATTCCTTCCCTTTAAAAAAGACATGATCTTGTTTCCCGGCTAAGGATTTTCTTTCAATGGGGTAGGCATAATCCGTTTTTAACAATGATTGGGTAGCCGTTTGAACTTCTTGTGTCGATGTCACCGTCATTTGTTTTGGCAGAGGACAGTGAAACGCGACAATGAACTCATCTGACTGTTCCTGCTGCATCGTTAAACCATATAATTGATGATCTATTTTTAGAAAATCGTTGACAGTGAGCGTATGCTGACCTACTTCTATCGTATGGTTCTGCTGGTAATTCTCTGCGTTTCCAGCGTGATCGGATATGATTTTATAATCTTTGTCGGTTAATCTATCCTTTCGATTGACCATCGTACCTGCTCCCTCACATAACATTTATGCAGATATCATAAATCAAAAAATATGGAAAAACCACAGCGTTCTACCAATAAAAACCTTTTGACCTACAGTGTTTGTGACAATATTGAAAAAAAGCGGAGTTTAAGTAACTATTGGTCACAAATAAAATGATCTAAAAGAAGGGTTTTTTCTATAAAAAAGAACGGGATTGATACATGACAGCGGCTCTTTATTTTGTGCATTGCTCTCTATCGGCATTTTTTTGTACAATAGATTTAATGAAGTGAGCAAGAGAGGTGAATGCTGATGGCAGACAAAGCATTTGGGTTACATGACGTCGTTGAAATGAAAAAACCCCATCCATGTGGTGCCAATCGGTGGAAAGTTATTCGTTTGGGCATGGATATTCGTATTAAATGCGAAGGGTGCGGGCACAGCGTGATGATCCCAAGAAGAGATTTTGAACGAAAAATGAAGAAAATTCTCGTCAAGCATGAGGAGCCAACTGCTTAAGTAGGCCTCATGCTTTTTTGATGAAATTTGTCTTTTGTTCAGAGAAACAGCTGTAATTTCTCATTTTAAAGCTCCGATTTAGTCTTTTTGGTAATGTTTCTTCTATTGAAAATGCATGATGGTTAGCTTGTCTTTTCATGTAAACCTACTTATAATTGCTCTAGGTTCATATTACGCAGTATAACGAGCACGTTTCATATAGAGGAGATGAAAGAATGGCTTTAACAGCTGGTATTGTTGGCTTACCTAACGTCGGGAAGTCAACGCTATTTAATGCAATTACACAGGCTGGAGCGGAGTCTGCTAACTATCCGTTCTGTACCATTGATCCAAACGTCGGAATTGTAGAAGTTCCAGACGAGCGTTTGCAAAAACTGACAGAATTAGTGCAGCCAAAAAAGACAGTTCCGACTGCTTTCGAATTCACTGATATTGCTGGTATTGTGAAAGGGGCATCTAAAGGAGAAGGTTTAGGGAATAAATTCCTTTCTCACATTCGTCAAGTAGATGCAATCTGTCACGTGGTGAGAGCATTTGCTGATGATAACATTACACATGTGTCAGGTAAGGTTGACCCAGTGTCAGATATTGAAACGATTAATTTAGAATTGATTTTGGCTGATCTAGAAACAGTTGAAAAGCGTTTAACTCGTGTGAGTAAGCTTGCGAAACAAAAAGATAAGGAAGCGGTAGCTGAATTTGATATTTTGGAAAAGCTGAAGGACGCATTTGAAGCTGGAAAATCTGCAAGATCGGTTGAATTTACAGATGAGCAGCAGAAGCTTGTGAAGCAACTTCATTTACTCACGTCAAAACCTATTCTGTATGTAGCAAATGTGAGTGAGGACGAAGTAGCAGATCAGGACGGAAACGAATATGTACAGCAAATTCGTGAGTTTGCATCTGGCGAAAACGCTGAAGTCATCGTTGTTTGTGCGAAGATTGAGTCTGAAATTGCAGAGCTTGAAGGAGAAGAGAAGCAAATGTTCCTTGAAGAGCTTGGCATTAAAGAATCAGGTCTAGATCAGTTGATTAAAGCGTCTTATTCACTTCTAGGTTTAGCTACGTATTTCACAGCAGGTGAGCAAGAAGTACGTGCTTGGACATTTAAAAAAGGAATGAAGGCGCCGGAATGTGCTGGAATCATTCATACGGACTTCGAGCGTGGATTTATTCGTGCTGAAACGGTTGCTTATGAAGATTTACTAGCTGGCGGAAGTATGTCTGCTGCAAAAGAAGCAGGAAAAGTTCGTTTAGAAGGTAAAGAATATATAGTGAAAGATGGAGACGTCATTCATTTCCGTTTTAACGTATAGGTTCTTGTCATAGGCAAAGTAATTTGTTATAATATACAATTGTGAGTAATATAATTTATTGCTCCTTGCCCGTATAGGGCCGCTTAGACCAAAAGGAGGTGCAATCAGATGAGAAAGTACGAAGTTATGTACATCATCCGCCCAACAGTTGACGATGAGGCTAAAAAAGCAGTTATCGACCGTTTTAATAACGTGTTAACTTCTAACGGTGCGGAGATCACTGGAACAAAGGATTGGGGTAAACGTCGTCTTGCATACGAAATCAATGATTTTCGTGAAGGCTTCTACCAAATCGTAAACGTTCAATCTGACGCTGCAGCAGTTCAAGAATTTGACCGCTTAGCTAAGATCAGTGACGATATCATTCGCCACATTGTTGTTAAAGAAGAAGAATAAATCATTGAAATATATATTTAAAGGTGGTCTTTCAATATGCTAAACCGTGTTGTATTGGTCGGAAGACTAACAAAAGACCCTGAGCTTCGCTACACGCCTAATGGTGCGGCTGTAGCCACGTTTACTCTAGCTGTGAATCGTACGTTTACGAATCAATCTGGAGAGCGTGAAGCCGATTTCATTAACTGTGTTACTTGGAGAAGACAAGCCGAGAACGTGGCTAATTTCTTGAAAAAAGGAAGTCTTGCCGGTGTAGACGGTCGCTTGCAGACAAGAAACTATGAAAACCAGCAAGGACAGCGTGTCTTCGTGACAGAAGTTCAAGCTGAAAGTGTTCAATTTCTTGAGCCTAAAAGCGGCGGTGCTGGTTCAGGTGGATACAGCGGCGGTGGCAATAGCGGAGGCCAGTATTATGGCGGCAGCCAAAATGATCAGAATCCATTTGGAAATGAACCAAGTCAAAATCCATATGGCAATCAAAACAACCAAAATCGTAATCAGGGAAATAGCTTCAATGATGACCCATTTGCGAATGATGGTAAACCGATTGACATCTCCGATGATGATTTGCCATTCTAATTGATCTGAAAAAAATGACCAAAGGAAAGGTGTGAAAACAAATGGCAGGTGGACGCAGAGGCGGTCGTGCGAAACGTCGTAAAGTATGTTTCTTTACTTCTAACGGAATCACGCACATCGATTACAAAGATGTTGATCTTCTTAGAAAGTTTGTTTCTGAGCGTGGTAAAATTTTACCTCGTCGTGTAACAGGAACTAGCGCTAAGTATCAACGTAAATTGACATTAGCGATTAAAAAATCACGTCAAATGGCATTACTTCCATACGTTACTGGTGAGTAAGTCGTTGACTTAAAAGCGAAGGGCCTTGAGCTCTTCGCTTTTTTTATTTGTCTCACTTTTATGAGAAAGTCGTTTCTGGCAGTCTAACTAGGGGAAGTATGTAAAAAGAGAGTTAACGTGACAGTTTGTTCTATACAAATACTAGGTTAATCTGTCATATTGGTATTTTAAAATATACTTGCAGTCAGGGCGTGGGAAGATGATTGAATTTAAGAATGTATCGATGCAATTTTCTGATGACCGCTATGCCGTTCAATCTGTTGATTTGGAGATTCAGAAAGGTGAATTTTTTGTATTGATTGGACCTAGTGGAAGCGGGAAAACGACGACTTTGAAAATGATTAATCGTCTCATCTCTTCTACAGAAGGTGAGATTTACATAAAGGGTCGAACCATCAGCGATTATGATATTTATGAGCTGCGCTGGGATATTGGTTATGTGCTTCAGCAAATAGCGTTGTTCCCTCATATGACCATAGAAGAGAATATTGCTGTAGTGCCAGAGCTGAAACAATGGAAGCGGACTGAGACGAATCAGCGTGTTGATGAGTTGATGTTCATGGTGGGGCTTGAGCCTTCTACCTATCGACATCGAAAGCCAGCAGAGCTTTCAGGAGGACAGCAGCAGCGAGTCGGCGTAGCACGGGCACTTGCTGCTGATCCTGAGATTGTCCTAATGGATGAACCTTTTAGTGCGTTAGATCCACTGACGAGAGAGAAATTACAAGATGATCTGCTTGAGTTACAGCGCCGTATTCAAAAGACCATCGTTTTTGTGACACATGATATGCAGGAAGCCATGAAGCTTGGAGATCGAATATGTGTGATGAATGAAGGAAAAGTGGTGCAGGTTGGACGCCCAGAGGAATTGATTCAGCATCCAGTTAATCCATTTGTGCGGGAGTTTGTTTCAGGAGCTGCCCGTCATGTAGACCATCAAGCATTTGAGCTGACAACTATTTATCAGCCCATGCCTCAAGATGATCTGTTAGGCGATGAGGCGGTCTCCATCCATGCGACGCTGGAAGAGGTTCTATCTCGACTGGCAGAGCATGAAGAGCTTGTTGTTGAAAAGGATGGGGAACGGATCGGGCTCATCACTCGTCAAGCGGTGATTCAGTATTTAGCCGGTACTTCTGCTGAGAGGGGCGAGACACATGAATGAATGGATCAGTGTGCTATGGGCTCGAAAAGATCAGCTCGGACACGCCTTACTTGAGCATATTCAAATTTCCTTCATTGCGTTATTTCTAGCGATTTTGATTGCCATTCCTTTAGGGATTTATTTAACGAGAGTCCCTAAGATAGCAGAGTGGATCATTGGGGTGACGGCTGTCTTGCAGACAATTCCGTCTTTGGCGCTGCTTGGACTTCTGATTCCTCTCGTTGGGATTGGTCAAGTGCCCGCAATTATCGCTCTTGTCGTCTATGCTCTTCTTCCTATTTTAAGAAACACATATACAGGCATTCGTGAGGTCGATCCGTCGCTGCGAGAAGCGGCGCTCGCTATGGGAATGAATCACCGCAAACGCTTATTAAAAGTAGAACTCCCTCTTGCTATGCCTGTGATCATGGCAGGTATCCGAACAGGGATGGTTCTTATTGTAGGGACAGCCACTCTTGCAGCTCTTATTGGGGCAGGCGGATTAGGGAGTCTGATTCTGCTTGGAATTGATCGAAATGATATGTCTTTGATCATCATTGGTGCTATTCCAGCTGCATTACTTGCGCTCTTATTTGATGTGGTTTTGCGGACACTTGAGAAAATCTCCTTTAAAAAAACCGTGATCTCTGTGACGGTCTTTGCTGTAATAGCAGGAGCAGTTGTCGCTGCCCCATTGCTGTTTCAACAAGAAAAGAAAGAGATCACCATTGGAGGGAAGCTGGGGTCAGAGCCTGAAATTTTGATCTCCATGTATAAGCTTTTAATTGAGCAGGATACAGATATCCAAGTCAATCTTAAGCCTGGTCTTGGTAAGACGTCCTTTGTTTTTCAAGCACTGCGGTCTGGTGATATTGACATCTATCCTGAATTTACAGGGACAGCGATTTCTGAATTTCTGAAAGAAACAGCGAAAAGCACGGATAAGGAAAAAGTGTATGAGCAAGCGCGCCAAGGTTTGGCGTCATCCTTTCAGCTTCAGCTTCTTCAGCCGATGGCTTATAACAATACATATGCTTTAGCCGTGCCTCAATCACTAGCGGATCAATATGATTTATCAAAGATTTCAGATCTGGGTCAAATCAAGAATCGCATACGTGCTGGCTTTACTTTAGAGTTTTCTGATCGTCAGGATGGATATTTAGGCATTCAAAAAGCTTATCAGTTTTCTTTTGACGATGTGGTCACGATGGAACCGAAACTTCGATATCGCGCCATTCAAAAAGGGAATATTCAGTTGGTCGATGCGTATTCGACAGACAGTGAATTGAGACAATACAAGTTGAAGGTGCTTGATGATGACAAGCATATTTTCCCGCCCTATCAAGGAGCGCCCTTGCTAAGACAGGAGACATTAAAAGAGTATCCTGAGATTGAGGCCTCTCTCAACAAGCTCGCTGGTCAAATCACAGATGATGAGATGAGAGAAATGAATTACGAAGTCAATGTGAAGGGGAAAGATGCATTCCAAGTAGCCGAAGCCTATTTAAAAAAGAAAAAATTGCTTCAATAATCAAGGGAAAGCAGGTCTGCTATAACAAAGCGGCCTGCTTTTGAAAAGAAAAAAACAAAAATCATTGACATCTATTTCAAAAAGGAATATCCTTAATTCGAGATAAATATATTTTTTAGTCATATATCTCGAATTCGAGATAATATAAAAGCGTCAGTCAAGACATAATGAGTAGGGACATGTTACGTCATGAAGAGGAGGTCATTAGAAGTGAAGAAAACAGCAGGAATTCACCATATCACAGCAATTGTTGGTCATCCTCAGGAGAACGTTGATTTTTATGCAAGTGTTTTAGGTCTGCGTCTCGTGAAAAAGACCGTCAATTTTGATGATCCAGGCACATACCATTTATATTTTGGAAATGAAGGAGGTTCTCCAGGTACCATTATTACGTTTTTCCCTTGGCCAGGTGCACAAAAGGGACAAATTGGAGCAGGTCAAGTAGGTGTGACAACATATGTCGTACCGACCGGTGCCTTCTCTTTTTGGAAGGAACGGCTTGAGCAGTTTGACGTTTCTTATGAAATGATTGAACGCTTTGGTGAGGCCTTTCTCTCTTTTGAAGATCCGCACGGTTTATTGATAGAACTTGTAGAGCGTGAAGAAGGAAAACAGAATGACTGGACATTTAATGGGGTGACACCAGAAGTAGCAATTAAAGGGTTTGGCGGAGCTGTTTTATTAACTTCACAGCCTGAGCAAACGATGCAGTTGCTAGAGCAAACGATGGGACTTGAAAAAGTCGGCACGGAAGGAGATTATGTGAGATTCCGTTCGTTTGGAGAAATCGGCAATGTCATTGATGTGAACAAGACACCTGTTGCACGAGGACGTATGGGCGTGGGTGTTGTACATCATATTGCGTGGAGAGCAACAGATGATCAGGATCAATTAGATTGGCAAAGACATGTTGCGCAAAGCGGATATCAAGTGACGCCTGTGCAAGATCGAAATTATTTCAATGCCATTTATTTTAGAGAGCTTGGCGGCATATTATTTGAGATTGCGACCGATCCTCCAGGGTTTGCACACGATGAATCTGTGGAAACGATGGGTGAAGCGTTGAAACTGCCGCCGCAATATGAGGCGCAGCGTAGTCAAATTGAACAAATCGTGCTGCCGATTGAGGTAAGAGAAATCAAAGGGAAAGGAGATTCATGATGAAGCATCTTTTTCAAAAAGGAAAGAATGAACAAAAACCTGTCCTTCTCATGCTGCATGGAACTGGCGGGACAGAGCAAGACTTATTGCCGCTTGCAGAAGTGGTAGACCCTGAAGCATCTGTTCTTAGTGTGAGAGGAAATGTATCAGAAAACGGCATGCCGCGTTTTTTCAGGCGTTTGGCAGAGGGTGTTTTTGATGAGCAAGATTTAATTGAGCGTACAGAGGAATTATATACATTTATCGGGGAAGCAGCAGATAAGTATGGATTTGATCGTCACAATGTTGTAGCCATCGGCTATTCAAACGGGGCGAATATTGCTGGAAGTCTGTTATTCCATTATGGAGATGCGCTGAAAGGAGCGATCCTGCATCATCCAATGGTCCCAAGACGAGGGGTTTCATTACCTTCATTAGCGGGGAAACAAGTCTTTATAGCAGCTGGTGAAAATGATCCAATGTGCCGTCCTGAGGAATCTCAGGAACTGGAGCAACTGCTTCAGGAGGCGGGAGCATCCGTAACGCTTCATTGGGAAAATCGTGGACATCAGCTAACGAGAGAAGAAGTCGATGCTGCGGCATTGTGGTATCGTCGTCAATTTAAATAAGGTGGGGAATACAGGTGGGATTTTTACAGAAGCTTTTTGGGCAAACCAAACAAAAGGAGATGGAACAAGTGGAAAACGTAAAACTAGCGATTATTTATTATAGTTCAACAGGTACAAACTATCAGATGGCGAAATGGGCGGAGGCTGGAGCGAAAGAAGCTGGTGCTGAAGTCAAAATTTTAAAGGTTCCTGAATTGGCACCAGAAGCAGTTGTTGCATCAAATCCAGCATGGAAAGCACATTTAGATGAAACAAAAGATGTCCCTGAGGTTCAGTTAAGTGACTTAGAGTGGGCAGATGCCATTATTTTCAGCATGCCGACACGTTTCGGTAACTTACCGGCTCAAATGAAGCAATTCTTAGACACAACAGGCGGTTTATGGTTCCAAGGGAAACTAGCAAACAAAGCAGTGAGTGCGATGACATCTGCACAAAACCCAAATGGCGGACAGGAGCAGACGGTTCTGAGCCTGTATACAACGATGTTCCACTGGGGAGCTATTATTGCCGCTCCTGGCTACACGGATGATTCCCTATACGGCGCAGGGGGTAACCCTTATGGTGTGAGTGTGACTGTTGACCAAAATGGAAAGATCCAAGAGGATGCAGAAGCAGCCGCAAAACATCAGGCGAAACGTACAGTGAATGTAGCAGAATGGATCAAAAAAGGTCAAAACGCTTAATAGATGTATACAAAAAGAATGCAGCCACTCCGCTGCATTCTTTTTTCATTAATAAGGATCTGAAGGGGTGCTGTTGTTGATCGCATCGTTGACAGCCTGTGCCGCGCCTGTTGATCCAATTGGTCCGCTTGGCTCCTCTTGTTTGAAGGCTTTTAAGCCATCGGCCACACGTTTTCCGTAGTCAGGATCAGCTTTTGTAAAGTTTTCGATCATTTGGTCTTGGATATCTTTTTGGCAGGTAGCTAAGGTGTTGACTAAGTTTTTAATCAGTTCCTCACGTTCCCAATCATTGAAGCGGCGATAGGTTTCTCCCGCTTGTCCGAAATTGTTCGGGCGGTCAATGGCTTCTCGTTTGACTTCACCCTCTACAAAAGGCGTATGATCCTTTCCATCTTGCTGCGCTTCTTTTAATCCCCCGAGAATGGACGGTTCATAATTCACATGGGGGTTTTGTCCTTTTCCTTGATCCACATGATATTCCATTTGCCCATCTCGCTGATTGGTGGCAACATGCTTTTTCGGTGCATTGATCGGCAGCTGTAAATAATTTGGCCCCACACGATATCGCTGCGTATCAGAGTATGAGAAGGTACGTCCTTGCAGCAATTTATCATCTGAGAAATCTAATCCGTCTACAAGAACCCCTGTCCCAAAGGCAACCTGTTCCACTTCAGCAAAATAATTTTCTGGATTTTTGTTTAGCACCATTCGTCCGATCGGTTTCCATGGATAGTCATCCTTGTACCAGAGCTTTGTCGGATCGAGTGGATCAAAGTCTAGATGGGGGTGGGTGTCATCTTCCATGATTTGAGCGTATACTTCCCATTCAGGATGATCCCCTTGTTCAATGGCTTCATATAAATCCTGTGTGGCATGATTAAAGTTTTCCCCTTGAATGGCTTGGGCTTGTTCTTGTGTCAGGTTGCGAATCCCTTGCTTCGGTTCAAAGTGATATTTGACCAGTACTGCTTTTCCTTCATGATTCACCCATTTATAGGCATGGACGCCAGAGCCTTGCATGTGCCGGTATGTGGCGGGAATGCCCCATGGTGAGAAGAGAAATGTCACCATATGTGTTGCTTCAGGTGATTGTGAAACGAAATCAAAAATGCGCTCGCCATCCTGACGATTGGTGACAGGATCAGGCTTAAAGGCATGAACCAAATCAGGGAATTTCAAAGCATCTCGAATAAAGAAAATTTTGAGGTTGTTCCCAACGAGATCCCAGTTGCCGTCTTCTGTATAAAATTTGATCGCAAATCCCCGCGGATCGCGTAAAGTTTCTGGTGAATGTCCGCCGTGAATAACAGAAGAGAATCGAACGAAGACAGGGGTCTTTTTTCCTTTCTCTTGAAATAATTTGGCTCTTGTATAAGTGGAAATGGGTTCGTCACCGAATGTACCGTAGGCTTCAAAGTATCCGTGTGCGCCGGCACCTCGTGCGTGAACGACACGTTCAGGGATGCGTTCACGATCAAAATGACTGATTTTCTCTAGGAAATCGTAGTTTTCAAGCGTAGTCGGTCCTCTATTCCCAACGGTTCTCATGTTTTGATTATCTGTTACCGGGTGACCTTGTCGATTCGTCAAGGTTTCTTCTGACTCTGAAGATGATTTAGGCTGTTGATCTTCTTTCAAGGTAGAATCCCTCCTTCAATATCTCCCTAACAATATGGTCATGTTGCTCCCTATTTCATACAAGGATTGATATAATGAGTGAAAACTTTTATGAGGAGCGGACCTAATGATTCGATTACACTGCCTTCACGCACATCCATCTAATATTTCTTACATTGACGACGCTTTCTATGACACAGGATTTGATCTGCATCACATCGTCGATTCATCATTTATGGAACGAGCCAAACAAGATCCCGCATTTGATCTTGAGCAGCAGCAAACCTATGCCATCAACAGACTCATGCAAGAAGGAGAGGCTGATCTTGTTTTATTAACGTGTACACAATACATTGCGGCTTTGGGGGAGCAGCAGCACCTGTTCAAACAACCAATTGTTCCGATAGATGAGCCGTTATTTGAGCAGATTTGTGAGCGAGAGGGTCCGCTTCAGCTGGTGTTTTCAAACCCAGATACAGTAGAAGGAACGATGAAGCGACTGTCTTCATATGTAAAAGAGCGGGGAAAGCAGTTGAAGGCAGAAGTGGTTGTGCTAGAGGATGTCTTTCATCTTTGCTTGAACGGTGATATACAAGCCTACCATGAGCGAATCATGGAACAGTTAAGGCAATCTGTGAAGCAGCAGCATGGAGATATTTGTGTGATGCAGCTCTCGATGGTTCACGCTGCAAAGCAGGTGGAGCAGGAAACAGGAGTGTCCATCATTCATCCGCTATCACCACTCAAACCATTTGTTTATCAAAAAATAACGGCTTTAAAAGAGTGAACCCGTCAGGTTCGCTCTTTTTGTATAGAAACGTAAATGGGATGACATGTTAAAAAAATAATGGAGCGCAAACTATTTTTAACAGATGCGCGTCTATCCAATGTAAGAAATAACAGATGCGCATTTAAGATAAAGGAGCTCTTTGTAAAATGAAGAAACGAAAGATTGATGATCAATTTGCGGATTACGTAATGGAGCATAAACACAGTTTTTATCGATTGTCCTATAGCTATGTCAAAAACCCAGAAGATGCGATGGATGTCGTTCAAGAGGCGATTCATAAAGCACTCAAATCTGTTCACCGATTAGAGGATGCGACTAAGATGCATAGCTGGTTTTATAAAATCGTCGTAAACGCTGCCCTCGACTTTTTACGAAAGAAGAAGCGTGTGCAAGTGACAGACGATGACACGCTGGAATTTTTATCACAGGGTGAATCGGATGTCTATGAGGATCAAGATGTCAGACGGGCGATAGAAGATTTGCCGGAGATGTATCGGGTCATCATTATATTAAGATTCTTTGAGGATTTAAAGCTAGAGGACATTGCTCATATTCTTGGAGAAAATGAAAACACCATTAAAACAAGATTATATAAGGCGTTGCGGCTTTTAAAAGTAGAATTATCGCAGGAGGAAATATAAATGGATAAGCATTTGGAACAGTTAAAAGAGGAATATTTAGAAATCCCTATTCCCCCGGAATACGATGCTATGGTTGAACGGACATTAAAACGAAAAAACAAGAAACCTCATTTTCAGAAATGGACGATCGGACTGGTTGCTGCGGCTGCTTTATTTGTCACCACTGTAAATGTCAGTCCGCAGGCAGCAAGAGCGATTTCAGAAGTACCCGTCATTGGAGAGCTTGTGAAAGTCGTGACGTTCACAGAATTTAAAAAGAGCGATCAGGGAACAAATATTGATCTCAAAACACCACACGTTTCAGGGCTTGGGGACGGAAAATTACAAGACAGCCTGAATCAAAAATATTTAGCTGAAAACAAAAAGCTGTATCAAGATTTTGAAAAGGAAACAAAGGGTTATAAAAATGGTCATTTGAGTGTAGAGAGCGGATATGAAGTAAGAACAAATAATGATCAAATTCTTTCACTAGGTCGATACAAGGTGACAACTCAGGCTTCTGCGGCAGAGGAAATGACATATGATACGGTGGATAAGAAAAACCATGTACTCATTACATTACCAAGTCTGTTTAAAGATGACCGTTATATTGATGTGATTAGTGAAAATATTAAAGAACAAATGAAGAAACAGATGAAAGAGGATTCAAATAAGATTTACTGGATGACGAAGCAAGATACGGTTGATCCGTTTAAGAAGATTCAGCCAGATCAAAGTTTCTATATCAATTCAAAAGGCAAACTGGTGATTTCCTTCAACGAATATGATGTGGCGCCTGGTTACATGGGTGTAGTTGAATTCACGATTCCAACAAGCGTGCTAAAGGATGTTCTTGTCAGCGATATGTACATTCATTAAAAGAAGAAAAAAGACTGCTGAAGATGTCAGCAGTCTTTTTATGTTTATGAAGAAAGTGCGTCTGTTAGTGCAGGCACGACTTGTTTCTTTCTTGATACAACACTTTTGAGTAAAGCAGTGTTGTTTTCAAGTGTGACATTAAATGCTTTTTCTACTTTTGCTGCTTCAGCACCAAGGGCAAGCGCAAGAGAATCATTTTCTAGAATGTCTGTGATCACTAAAACAAATAGATCAAGACCTTTCGCTGCGATAACTTCATTGATTTTTGCTTCGATGTCAGCTTGTCTTGCTGTTACTTCAGCAATATCAACTGTATTAACTTGTGCAATTTCGACTTTGCTGTTACCTAGTGCAAATTCTTTTGCATCCAGTGTGATTAATTCTTGAACTGTTTTTTGGCTTAGGTCAGCTCCTGCTTTCAGCATATCTAAACCATATACGTCAGGGTCTACTCCTGCGATTTTTGCCAGCTCATGCGCAGCATCAACATCCTGCTGTGTGCATGTTGGGGATTTGAATAGCAAGGAATCAGAAATGATCGCAGACAAAAGCAAACCAGCGATTTCTTTTTCAATTGTGACTTGGTGCTCTTTGTACATTTTGTTTAAGATCGTTGCTGTGCAGCCAACTGGCTCAGCACGATAGTAAAGAGGTTCACTTGTTTCAAAGTTGGCAATACGGTGATGGTCAATGACCTCTGTCACTTGTACTTGATCAATATCGCTTACACTTTGTTGGAATTCGTTATGATCGACAAGAATGACTTGTTTTGTTTCGTTTGCAGCCGTTTCAATGAAACGAGGTGCTTCTTGTTTAAAGAAATCTAATGCGTATTGTGTTTCTCCATTGATTTCTCCAAGTCTGACAGCTTCTGCTTGAACGCCAATTTTGTTTTTCAGATCAGCGTAAGCGATAGCAGAGCAAATCGTGTCTGTGTCAGGGTTTTTGTGTCCGAATACGAGTGTTTTTCCCATGTGAATTCTCCTTCTTACTTTTATTGATGATGTTTCTATTCTAACAGCTTTTGACCTTGAATTCAGGGTTTATAGCTAAGAATAATCTAAAAAATTGTAACATGCTGTCTGAAAAGTTGCATGTACAAGACGATCTAAGTTGTTCCACGTGAAACGTTCTTGGAATAGCCTGCATTTTACTTGCGATTTACGGCTATGGTAAAATAAAGGTTGGGTCAAGATATGACGGAGCGTACATCGTACGTATACATAGAAGTACACATTGAGCAAGATATAGAAAAATGATTGGATTGAGGTGAAGGTGTGAAACAAACAAAAGCGTTAGTAGAAGGCGCTATCATGATCAGTATTTTTGCGGTGATGACGCTGTTTTATTTGTATGTGCCACTTTTAGCCATTATTTTCTTCATGGCTGCTCCGATTCCGATCATTCTCTATACAATCAGGCATGGCTTGAAAAAAGGAATTGCGGCTGGCGCTATTGGCATAGTGATCAGCTTTTTAATTGGGTCTATTAATGGGCTGTTAAGTGCGCCAATGTTGATTGCTGTTGGAATAGGTATGGGTGTTTTCTACAGCAGGAGGCAGCCAGGTCAGGCTATTATTACGGGTGCGCTGATCTACTTATTCAGTTTTCTCATTTACTTTGTTGTCAGTGTCCAGCTGTTTCAAGTAGATATACTGGGTGTCGCAAAGGAATCAATTGACCAAATCATGCCGATGGTAGAGAGTACCTTAAAACAATCTGGCGCTTCTGATCAGGAGATAGCAAAACAACTCAAGCAGTTTAGAGAGATGCAGGATACGGCATTAAATTCTTTACCTGTAGCGCTTTTGATTTTTGTCACGCTCATGTCTTTCGTCAATCATTGGTTTGTGCGGCCGTTGATCAAACGGTTTGTTCCAGACATGCCAGCTCTTAAGAAATTTAAGGATATGCGGCTGCCAAAAAGCATGGTATGGTATTATTTACTCACACTGCTTTTGATGCTGATTCAGCCGGAGAAAGGCAGCTTTTTATCGCTCGTGCAAACGAGTGCTTTTCAAATTTTATTTATACTGGTGCTTATTCAGGGCTTTTCTTTTATCTTCTATTATTGCCACGAAAAAAACATCTCAAAAGTGGTACCCATTTTTGCCGTCGTATTGACGATTCTCTTTCCGCCAATCGGTGTGATTGTGCGTATTATAGGGATTGCTGACATAGGCTTTGATTTAAGAGAAAAAGTAAAAACAAATAATTCACTCTGAATGTTGAGGAGTTGATATCAGTGCCAAGCTTCTATCGAAAACCTGTCATCAAGTATCCGATCTTCGCGTTAATTGTCCTTGCGGTGATCACAGTCCTCCTCAACCTTTATTTTAATTGGATCATAGGAGCGGTTGGTCTTTTAGTCCTTGCGGGTGTGCTCTACTTTTTAAAGTGGGCAGATACGCAGGTGCAAAAAGAGATTGATTCATATATTTCAACATTATCCTATCGAGTCAAAAAGGTTGGAGAAGAAGCATTAATGGAGATGCCAATTGGTATTATGCTGTTTAATGACCAGTATTATATCGAATGGACCAATCCATTTCTCGCTTCGTGCTTCCATGAAAGCACACTTGTCGGCAGATCCTTGTATGATACATTTGAATCCATTGTGCCTCTTATTAAACAAGAGGTTGAGACAGAAAATGTGACGCTGAATGACCGGAAATTCAAAGTCATTATTAAACGGTCAGAGCGCCTTTTATATTTCTTTGATGTCACGGAACAAGTGCAGATTGAAAGACAGTATGAAAATGAACGAACGGTGTTATCTTATATCTTTTTAGACAATTATGATGATGTGACGCAGGGTCTTGATGATCAGGTGCGCAGCGCGATTAATAGTGAAGTCACATCGCTGTTAAACAATTGGGCACAAGAATACGGCATTTTCTTAAAAAGAATTTCATCTGAACGATTTATGGCTGTATTAAACGAGAGCATCTTAGCAGAGCTTGAAGCATCGAAGTTTTCCATTTTAGACGAGGTTCGTGAGAAAACAGGGGCACATAGCGCCACACTTACCCTTAGTATTGGAATCGGTGCGTCTGTTCCTTCTTTAAAAGAACTTGGCGCACTTGCGCAGTCGAGTCTTGACCTTGCCCTCGGACGAGGCGGGGATCAGGTAGCGATTAAACAGCCGAATGGGAAAGTGAAATTCTACGGTGGAAAAACCAATCCAATGGAAAAACGGACACGAGTACGCGCACGGGTCATTTCACATGCTTTAAAAGAAATTGTATCTGAAAGCGGTAATGTCATGATCATGGGGCATAAGTTCCCCGACATGGACTCTATCGGTGCCTCGATCGGGATTTTAAAGGTTGCTCAGGCGAATGGAAAAGAAGGTTACATCGTCATTGATGCCAACCAGATTGGGGATAGCGTTCAACGCTTAATTAGTGAAATTAAGAATTATGAAGAACTTTGGTCCCGTTTTATCACGCCTGAGGAAGCGATGGAGCTTGCAAAGGATGACACATTGCTTGTGGTCGTAGATACACATAAACCGTCGCTTGTGATGGAAGAACGACTGCTAAATAAGATCGAAAACGTCGTTGTCATTGACCACCATAGACGTGGTGAGGAATTTATCCGTGATCCTTTACTTGTCTATATGGAGCCGTATGCTTCATCTACAGCAGAACTGGTGACAGAGCTGTTAGAGTATCAGCCGAAGAAATTGCGGATTAACATGATTGAGGCCACAGCACTTCTTGCTGGGATTATCGTGGATACGAAGAGTTTCTCCCTCAGAACGGGGTCAAGAACGTTCGATGCAGCATCCTACCTTCGTGCAAAAGGGGCAGATCCTGTCCTTGTGCAAAAGTTTTTGAAAGAGACCGTCGATCATTACATCAAACGGGCAAAGCTCATTCAGCATACAGAGCTGTATCAAAATCAGGTAGCGATTGCTTCCTTGCCGTCTGACAGATCTGAGTATTATGATCAAATTACGATCGCACAGACGGCTGATTCTCTCTTGTCGATGAGTGAGGTTGAAGCATCATTTGCTGTCGCAAGGCGAGATGACGATACGGTCTGTATTAGTGCAAGATCGTTAGGGGATATCAACGTTCAAATTATTATGGAAGCATTAGATGGCGGCGGTCATTTAACTAACGCTGCGACCCAGATTTATGGTATAACCATTGAAGAAGCGGTAGAGAAGTTAAAAGCTGCCATAGATGAATATTTCGAAGGAGGGGTTCAAAGATGAAAGTCATCTTTCTAAAAGACGTAAAAGGCAAAGGGAAAAAAGGCGAAGTCAAAAATGTAGCAGACGGATACGCTCACAACTTTCTCATCAAACAAGGGTTAGCTGTTGAAGCAACTCCAACGAACCTAAGTGCATTGGAAGGGCAGAAAAACAAAGAGAAAAAGAATGCCATCCAAGAGCTTGAGCAAGCGAAACAATTAAAAGAAACACTTGAGGCGCTGACAGTGGAACTCACTGCTAAATCAGGTGAAGGCGGTCGTCTATTTGGATCGATTACAAGCAAACAAATCGCTGATAAATTGCAAAAAGAACATCAAATCAAACTCGATAAGCGTAAAATCGAGTTGAATGATGCCATCCGTGCGCTAGGATACACAAATGTACCGGTGAAGCTTCACCCAGAAGTACAAGCAACATTAAAAGTGCACGTCACAGAACAAGCATAAACAGAAAAGAACCCGTCTCCTCGTGAGGCGGGTTCTTTGTTTATGATGGATCCGAAATATAGACGCTTCGTCCAGCACGCATACCGGATATAAACATGAAAAATAGGACGATGATAAAGATGATAATGGCTGGCGTCCATGTATGTGTCACATCAAAAAGGATACCGATCATGAATGGACCAACAGCGGCTAATAAATAACCGAGTGACTGCGCCATTCCAGAGAGGGCAGCTGCTTGTTCCATATTGGTTGTTCTTAATCCAATAAATGTGAGGGCAAGACTGATACTGGCCCCTTGTCCGACGCCGATGAATAGCACAGAGATGACAAGAATAGGCGTCGACCCTCCGAGAAGGAGTCCAATCATGCCGAGTAAATACACAAGGACAAGGCCGACGACAAGCGGTCTTTGCGTTTTTAATTTTTCTGCAAAAACGGGCGTTAAGAAGGTGGATGGCAGACCAGTGAACTGCATAATAGAGAGCATCCATCCCGCTGTCGCTAGGTTCATGCCATGTGATGTCAAAATATCAGGAAACCATGCGATACTGCTGTAGAAAAGGAATGATTGCAAGCCCATAAAAAAGGTCACCTGCCATGCGACACGTGAACGCCATATTGGCTGTTCTTTGAGTGAAATGCTTTTGACAGCCGCTGTGTTCTGATGAAGAAGCTGCGGCGCCCACACCATCATCGCAAGAAGGGCAAGTCCAGCCCAGACAAGGAATGATGTATTCCAGCCCCCAGGCATTGCATGACTGAGCGGAACGCTGACACCAGATGCAAGTGCAGCAAAAACGGACATCGATGTCGTATACACGCTTGTCATTAATCCAGCATGTGCAGGGAATTTATGTTTCACAAGTCCAGGTAAAAGCACATTACAAATCGCAATCCCGACGCCGACTAGCGCCGTTCCCATCATTAAAAAGGTGATGCTACCAAATGAACGAATGACAATCCCAAAGAGCAGGACAGCAAGCCCAAGCCAAAGTGTTCGTTCATTCCCAAGACGTTTTCCGATTTTAGGTGCAATAGGAGAAAGCAATGCGAATGAGAGCAGTGGTAATGTCGTGAGGAAACCAGCAAGTCCATTTGAAAGCTGTAAATCAGAACGAATGGCACCGATCACAGGACCAACAGACGTAATGGCTGGCCTCAGGTTAAAGGCAATGAGTAAAATCCCAGCAATCAGCAAAATGGTTTGCCCTGTACTGCGAGGATGAAATGTTGATTTTTCTAGTTGTTGTTCCATGAATGTAAACTCCTTTATTTCTTTAAGAACGATCTTTCTTCTGTTCAAGCTCCGCTAATTTAGCTAATAAGATGTGCTGCGGCATATGCATGATTTGCTCTAACGGTACATTGAGTGATGCAGCAAGCTTTTGTGCGGTATCGGCTGAGATTTGTAAAGGTCTCATGCGCAAATCCCTCCTCTTTCAATCTATACGTTCCAATATACCATATCGACTTTGTGACTTGCTGATAAAAAATTTGGGTTTTCTTTTATAAAACCACTTGATGGCCGATAAGAAATTTTTTTGAAATTGTTTCAGATGGTGGCCCTCTCCTTGTTCAATGTGAAAGTGAAGCTTTCGTTCCTGCATCCCTTTCTGTAATAAAAGATCATGGAGTTGTTTGTTGAATAAAGGCATGTGCTGTTGGGCAGATGTTTTGCCTTTCCCTTCTTCACTGCCTACAGACAAATAGACAAGGTGGTCCACAGACTGAATGCTTTGTTGTTTAGCAAACGATAGAAAATCTTGATACCAAAATGACCCGGAGAGGGACGCGATGTTTTTAAAAAGGTCAGGGTACATGAATAAGGTATAAATAGCAAAGAGTCCACCTAATGAAGCACCTACGTGGCTATGTTCATGACCGGTCTGTTTAACTGGGTATTCTCTTTTGATATATGGAAGCAAGTCATTTGCTAAAAATGACACATATGTCTGTGCCTCACCTTTAAAGTCAGGGAATCCAGAATGCAGTGATGATGCTTTCCATGGTGTATATTCGTCAAGTCGATTGAAGGGGTGTATACCGACGATGATGATTGGCGAGATGGTTTTGGCTTCAATCATGCTTTCGATCTCTAGCAGGTGGGTTCTAAACAAAGAAGAGCCATCTTGTACAAAGACAGCTGGAACATCAATAGAGGTGTCTGGTGGAAGGTAAATATCAAGCTGACGCCCGTTCAATTCGTCATATAGAAACGTTCCGTTCATGTGTATTCTCTCCTTCAAGTTTTCAAGCTCCGCTGAAAAGAAGAACAAAGGACTAAAATGTTTAGCCCTTTGTCAAGATGCGCATCTTTTTAGTTGGTTTGATCTAGCCATTTGACAGCCTGATCAAGGAAGGTGGTTTTGCTTAGTGCTGTTCCTCCCTGAAGCATAGGATCAACGACATTTTCATTGATGTGTCCATTTTTCACAGCTTTTAGGCTGTTCCAAATTTTATTTCCCTCTAAGTCCTTCAATGCATTTGGATTCGATGAGTTTTCCTCTTGGGAGAATTGAACAAAGATATAATCAGGATTGAGTTCACCTAGGCGTTCCAATGAAATCATTGCTTGTGCTTTGGCTTTTTTGATATCACTTGGTGCTGTAAATCCTAAGTCCCCATATAAAGTAGAGTTGAAGTATACGTCTTCAGGGTACACGTACAGGTCGCCCTGTCTAATGCGTAAAATGACAGCTGTTTTGTTGTTGCTTTTGTCTTTCAGGGTTTCTTTCGCTTGTTTGAGATCTTTCTGATAATCAGAAATGATGCTTTTCGCTTCTTCACTTTTTCCAGTCAGTTCACCGAGTAATAAAAGGTTGCTTTCCCAGTCGGAAGAGACATGTGATACTGGGATCGTCGTTTGAACTTTATCTAGTTTTTTAATTGTTGCAGGCGGGAACTTGGTTGATCCGAGTATCACGTCTGGTTTTAGTTTTAAGATTTTTTCTAGGTTCGGTTCTGTTTTTTCCCCAATGCCTTCTGTTTTTGCTGTAATGTCTTTAAATAATTCAGGGAAAGTGCCGCCGACAGTAGAAGCACCAATAGGCTCGATACCAAGTAGTTTTGCATCTTCCATCGATTCTAGGCTTCCAGCAATGACGACTCTTTTCACTGGTGTTTTGAGTTTGTACGTTTGATCTAAATATTTGATGTTTGTTTCTGCTGCTTCAGCTGACTTGCTTTTGGTTGTGTTTGAAGCCGGTTTATTTTCTGCAGCACCACAGGCTGCTGCGGTGATCGTCATGATACAAAGGATAAGCAATGCGAACCATTTTTTCATTTATTTTCTCCTTTAACTGATAATTGTTCTCAATTAAAGATTGTAGTAGTCATTCGTCCTTTTATCCATAGACAATGATCTGTCTAGTGATGGACTTTTTACGGAAAAAAAGATAAAAGGTCCTGAATGACTCGTTGATGACTGGCTGCTGTGTATTCACGCCAAGGGTCAGAAGCGAGTGGATAGACGGCTTGTTGCGTCACAGCCTTGAGATTTTGCCAAGCCTCCTGTTGCTTTAACTTTTGATAAAAAGCAATGGTTTTTGGTTCTTTATGCAACAAGAGGAAGATGGCATCGGGGTCTAACTGCTGTATAGAGTGAATGCTGATTTTTTTTTCTATTAGCTGTCCATCATTCTGAAAAGCTGGTAGAAGGCCAATGTCATGAAAAATTACTTCTGCCATAGTACGATTGACAGATAAGTAGAGCTGATCTTGAAAGATACGAAGAGGCAGGACGGTTCTTGGTGGATGATCAATAAGGCATGCCTTTTTCGCTTGAATGACGAGTTCTTCGTAATGAAGGAGCCATTCTTCTGCTTCCCTCGTTTCGTTTAAGAACAGAGCTGTTTGTCTGAATTGAGCGCGCCAATCCAATTGTGTGAATGGAACAAAGTGAACAGGACAGATGGTTTTCAACACTTGTTTTTCTTCCTCTGTCACATGATCATTGGCAATGATCAGCTCAGGTTGTGCTTCCTTCAATTGCTGTAAATTGGCTTCAGCGTGCTCGTAGATACGATGTGCACTCAGATGAATCGGAATTTCTTCTGCATAATGCTCAAAATCATGTGCTGTCCATTTAGGGTGAAGAGGGGCAGCATATGGGATGATATGAATGGGTGTGAGCTGACCGAGTATGGAATGACCATAGGCAGCCATTTTCCGTTGACGGCTTTTCATATAAGCAGAAGGAGTGATACCCGTTTTTTTCTTAAAGATGCGGCTAAAGTAATAGGGGTCTTGATAGCCGATGTCTTGTGCAATGTCTTTGAGCTTTGCATGACCTTTTGCCATGAACTGTTTGGCTCTAGCCAGTCTTTTCTTGGTGATATAATCAGTGACACTCACATCAAAATGCTTTTTAAATAACTCGCTGTAATGATTGGCGCTGATACCAGCCATATGAGATAGACTTGTAAGGCTGAGAGGTTCTTCGGAATGTTGATCGATATATTGTTTTGTTTTGAAAAGGGCGTGTGTTGTGTCACAAATGTCTTCTTTATGCAGTGTGAAAAGCTGCAGGATGAGCTGTTGAAAAAGGGTTTGGCTTCTAAAAAAGCTAATGGATTCAGGTTTTTGCCATTCTGTTGTCATGTCGGACAGTAAAGAATGAATGTGTTCAATCGAGCTAATATCGATAAATTGCCATACATTCAGTAAAGATTGGGCTTGTTCAGTTGATACTTCTTCTATGCTTTGACCTTGTAGCGTGTACATCTGAAAGCGAAACAGATAGAGCTCGTGTTTTTGATGTGGCTCTGTTTTCAACATAAATGTTTCCCCAGGCATCATCGTATAGAGTGTCAGATTTTTCAATCGCCATCTTTGATCATTCAATGTAAGTAAACCGCTGCCGCTTATGTTAAAGAGGAGGCAGAAAGTATCTGAAAACTGCTGCTCCGTATGTGGAAGATCTGCATTATTTATTTTTTCAGTATATGTTAATCGATAAATGCATTGTTCAGCATTTACCTTTGTACATAATTGATGATTGTTTCCCATAAAACCACCTGATCTCTTATTAATTGATAAATATTCTCAATTGAATTGTATCAGAAAGAGCTGGAAAATGGTGTGTTTATTCTGTCAAAAAAGCACCCTGATGGAGATCAGGGTGCGTAGGGTGTAGAGAAATACTTGCATTCGTTGTCCGTCCTGCGCATGTGATAAGGGCAATCTTTTGAGATAGATCACTATGTTTCGTGTGTTCACTAGCTTTTTTCCATGTCTGTGGTTGTTAAAGGATCATCATGATAGAGTGCAAAACGAAAAGCATAATTCATCAGCACCGGCAAAACGGACGTATGTCCTTCTTCAGGGAACTCGTGATAGGCAGTATGCAAGCCGTATGACGATAAAGGCAACATACGATTTGCTAGTGAATTGGCATGATCATTCATTTGACATGGATGATGTTTTTCTAACTCACCTACACCTACAAGCAGCCTGACATCCATAGGCACCTGACGTATATAGTTGGTGAATTGGTGTTCTTTTTCTAGAAATAATTTTTTGTTCCAGTGGATAGAAGGGCTCCCTGCAATATATGTCTGATAAGCATCAGGGTGCTCAAATAGTGTGTGTAATACAAAAAGACCACCAAGAGAATGCCCAAACAGTGTTTGACGACTTTGGTTGATCGGAAAGCGTTGTTCGATATAGGGCTTTACCGTCATTTCTAAAAAAGAAAAGAAAGTAGAAGCGCCGCCATATGTATGGTTGGAGAAGTCCTTTCTTTTCCTCCCAATGGAAGCATCAGGGGCGGTAAAAGTGAGATCATAATGCCTAAGCGGATGATAGGATTCTTCTGTTTGATAGCCAATTCCAACAATGATTGCAGGTATGATTCCTGTTTTTTCAGGTCTTCTTGACTGTAAACGAATGGCTTCGACCATTGTGCCAAAAAGCGAATTTCCATCAAGTACGTACATGACTGGAAAACCAGCCGCTGGAGGAGTAGCATTCGGTTTAAATATAAAAAGTCTGTATGGGTGTGCTGTGATATCCAGTTGCTCCGTCCCAGGTATAAAAAAGGGACGGCTTTCTCCGAAAAGTGAATTCTCAGTACCCATTCCTTCAGGGTGTTTCAACATATATAAAAATTCCCTTCCTCAAAATGATCCTCATATGGTGATAAAAGCAGACTTGTGAATATTGGTTGGATGAGAGTATTACTTGAAAACTTCAAATGAAAATGATTCTCAATTATCATGTGAGCAAACCAAATAATAATAGCTATTAATTATAAAGTCAAATGTTCATAAAGTTATGTAAATGTTAATTTCGCCCAATTCATTGATGCGGCCTGCTCTGCTTCTATATTTTGCGTAGGCAGCCGGTCATCGAGAAGTTCCGCCATACCAAGCACCGTCCTTTCATACAAAAATACACTACTCTTCTTTTTAACATTTTCATTCATAACAAAATGAAATGGTCAGTCGGGGTTCTGCTAGAGAGCGTGTTGAAAGAGGAGGGGCTGTTTTAAAAGTGACGAAATAACATATAACATCAAAAATGAGGCAATAAAAAAAGTAAGGGAGGTACCCTTACTTTTTGATCGTATCTGTCAACACTAGTTAATTAAAATCCATCTGTGACATCATATTCGTAACGGATATCGGCTTTGACATTGCTCATAGTAGATCTCGCCGTAGCTTTTGCGTTGTACTTAAAGTTCCATTTTTGAGCGACTCTTAATTGATCTTCCAGAGATATACGATAAGAACCACTTGTTGCAGAGGAGAAAAGTGATTGATACCAAATGTTACTTTCACTATCCATTAATTTGTGTGTGACATTCCCTTGGTTGGGTGTTTGAGTACTAGTTGTCGTAATCGATTTAACGATTGCACTTTTAGGAATAGAAGAATTGTTCGTTAAATCCATTGTAATGACAGAAGAATCAACCCCTAAAAAATTTAAAGAAGAATTTCCCAAGTTTGTAGCCGTCCCCGTAAAATTGAATGTCCCATTTCCAGATTTAATACGATCTTGAATGGAAACAGTAAAATACATATTCCCTGTATATGTACCACGGGTCACTTTCACAAAATAAGTTTCTGAAGTTGAAGTCACGTCACCAGTATTTGCAAAAATAAAGGGTGTGACTGAATCAGGATTAATGACTCTGGACCTTCCGTCCGAATTTTTTGAATTATACACCTCGATTTTCATACCTGTATATTGCTTATTATACGAACTTCGGACATAAACTCTTTCACCTTTATTGATCGTAAACTGATAATACGCTTCATTTTCACCTTCAGGTAAGATTGTCGTGTCTGAACGACTATTTTTCCAATATCCCATTGAACTTGCAGTGTTAGGACTGTTATTCCCCGTAATTGCTGCTTCTGCTGACGTAGGTGCGAAAAAACTAGTAACAAGCGCCAATAATAATGCTGGTAATAATAAACGTTTAAAGATCGTATTTGTCATATATTAACCCTCCTTGTAATAATTACTATATCGACATTAAACTAACAAATTTTAACTGAAATGCCGATATATTTAATAATCACTATTTTCTTAAAAAAGGAGAATCAAAATGAATATTAATACGTCATACACAGCCAGTGCTTCAAACAATCTGAACCAAATAGACTCTAAAGGCCAATCAGCTATTAAAAGTACAAATGAAGTGATGACCGAATCTGATAGACGGATGAAAATATTAGATGAAAAATACGAAAAAATAAATGAACAAAATAAACGATTCAAAGATCCTCATGGTCATATATTTGATAAGTATCGAAATCCATACTCTCCTTATTTCAGAAGTGACCTAACCAAACCAGAAAGAGAAGCGGCTTACTCTATTGAAATTGGCTGGGCTAATAATGGAACAGGAGGACATTATAATTCTAATGATGCCGCCTTCCGTAATGAAAAACGGTACGATCCTACCCAAGAAAGTGTAGAAAAGAAACTATTAAATCGTCAAAAGGTGAATGAACAACTGCAAGCTTTGTTTTCTACCAATGGTTTGAACATTCCTAAAAACGCCAATTTAACTTTTACCATTGACCCAAATCATTTCAAATTAGTGGTGAGTGGATCAACTGATGAATCACTGATCAACCAAATAGAAGACATATTAAATACAAGCAACAATACAAGAGAACTATTTTTCCATATTATGAAAAGTAGAAATGATGATTCGACTCAATTCACGCCGGATTCACTTGCAAAGTTCCACCTTGTCAATCAAATCAAAACGGTGACAGGCTACAATTTAAAAGATTTAAGCATTGTAAACGGTCAATTTGTAACGGATACCGGAGCGAATATTTTCGATATCTACAAAGAAGAACTTCTGAAAAATCCATACACAGCAGAAAATGCCCGCATTGCTGCATCACATTATGGTGCACAGCTCTTTGACTTAGCCAAAAACGGATATGATTCTATTCCCGATTTGGTGTTATCTATTGGGTATGAAAACGGGTCTTTATATGACATTGGACAAAAGGTGAATTACGGAGTTAAGAAAACGATAGATTAAAAAACGCACCTGATATTTTCAATATTTGATCATGTGCGTGTACATGCCATGTTGGAGTATCGATCACATGTGTGAACAACAGCTACAAATTCCATTAGCGATACAAAGGACTCTATAACAATTTATGTTACAGAGTCTTTTCTATTTGAAGTGTGTTGTTTCGCTGTTCAACAAAACATCGACATGGTAATTTTGACTATAGTTGATGTTTTTCACTTTTTTATTGATGAAAATGTTAAAATGATGAGTAGCGTATTTTTTTATGAAAGGACGGTGCTTGGCATGACGGAACTTCTCGATGACCGGCTGCCGCCGCAAAATATAGAAGCCGAGCAGGCCGTATTAGGTGCTGTTTTTTTAGAACCATCTGCGCTAACGCTCGCTTCTGAAGTATTAATTCCAGAGGATTTCTATAGAATGTCGCATCAAAAGATTTACAATGCGATGCTTGTACTTGGTGATAGAGGGGAACCGGTTGACCTTGTCACGGTGACATCAGAACTTGCCAATACAGACTTACTAGAAGAGGTAGGCGGGATTTCGTATTTAACCGATATTGCGAACTCTGTCCCAACTGCCGCAAACATTGAATATTATGCAAAAATCGTGGAAGAAAAATCCATTTTAAGACGTCTGATCCGTACAGCGACAACCATTGCACAAGATGGATATACGCGTGAGGATGAAGTAGAAGATCTATTGAGTGATGCTGAAAAAACCATTATGGAAGTGGCTCAGCGTAAAAACTCAGGAGCTTTCCAAAACATTAAAGACGTTCTTGTTCAGACATATGATAATATTGAACAGCTTCATAATCGAAAAGGTGATATCACTGGGATTCCAACGGGTTTCTCAGAGCTTGACCGGATGACAGCTGGCTTCCAGCGAAATGACTTGATTATTGTAGCCGCTCGTCCGTCCGTAGGGAAAACAGCCTTCGCGTTAAATATTGCCCAAAACGTCGCGACCAAGACGGATGAAAGTGTCGCCATCTTTAGTTTAGAGATGGGTGCTGAGCAGCTGGTCATGCGTATGCTTTGTGCCGAGGGAAATATCAATGCACAAAACCTAAGAACCGGTAATCTCACAGAAGAGGACTGGGGTAAGCTGACAATGGCGATGGGTTCGCTATCAAACAGTGGGATTTTCATTGATGATACACCTGGTATTAGAGTCAGTGAGATTCGCTCGAAATGCCGCCGTTTGAAGCAAGAAAACGGACTTGGCATGATCCTGATTGACTACTTACAGCTCATCCAAGGGAGTGGCCGATCAAGCGATAACCGTCAGCAAGAGGTATCTGAAATTTCTAGGGCTTTAAAGTCACTAGCAAGAGAACTTGAAGTGCCGGTCATTGCCTTATCACAGCTTTCTCGTGGGGTAGAGCAGCGTCAGGACAAACGTCCGATGATGTCTGATATTCGTGAATCAGGAAGTATTGAGCAGGATGCCGATATTGTGGCGTTCCTTTATCGTGATGATTACTATGACAAAGAATCAGAGAATAAGAACATTATTGAAATTATTATTGCAAAACAGCGTAACGGTCCAGTTGGAACGGTGTCACTGGCATTCGTAAAAGAATATAACAAATTCGTCAACTTAGAAAGAAGATTTGACGATGCGGGTGTTCCGCCCGGTGCTTAAAGCCCAGCTCAAGAAGCTGGGCTTTTTTTGATCCATCTACATCGAAAGAATGACTGAAAAACAGTCGAAATGAGGAGGAGTGGAAGAAAAAGAGAGCGTATACTAAAAGGAGAGAAAAGGAGTGATGACTGATGAAGTTTCAACAATTCGAAGCCGCTCAATTACGCATCGCACGTCCGACCGTCAACATGAAAGAGGTTGTTTCTTTTTATGAAGAAGGTTTAGGGCTGAAACGAATAGGCTCATTTGATCAGCATGAAGGGTATGATGGGGTCATGCTTGGGCTTCCTCACCAGCATGTTCATCTGGAAATCACCAAACATGAAGAAGACGAAAGCTTGCCTGTTCCCCACCCAGAGCAGCTGCTTGTATTCTATATTCCGGATGAAGAAGAATTTCAGCAGATGAAAAAGAGACTGATTGCATTTGGCGGACGGCATGTCACCTCTACGAACCCGTACTGGGATCGAGGAGGCGTGACGATTGAAGATCCAGATGGATATCGAGTGGTGCTCATGAATACAGAAGGAATTACACCTGATTAAGAAAGACTCCCATCTCGTGGGAGTCCCAGCGTGTAGACAAACCCTCGCATTCGGTGTCAGTCCTGCGTGCTGGTGCTCACGAATGATAAATTCGCTCCGCGCCAGTACTCGTCCTTCCTAGGGCTGCAAAGGTTTTCTATCACGCTGAAAAGAAGACAAAGGGCTAAAATCAACACCATTTTAGCCCTTTGTCAACAACCTGAGACTCCCATCTTGTGAGAGTCTCAGATTGTTAGGAACGAGGCGTGACACGGAGCTTCAGTTCTTTTAGTCCATACATACCGCTGCTTGTCATTGGGACGTAAGAGAGAAGCTCTAGTGATTCATATCGTGACTGTATGGCTTTGATGGCAGTGTATGCTTCCAGGCGAGCAAGAGGTGCGCCTAGGCAGAAATGAATGCCATGGCCAAAGCCAATATGGGGATTAGGGTGCCTGTGTATATCGTACTCATGTGCGTTTGGAAATTGACGCTCATCCCGGTTCGCAGAAGCAAGAAAGACAATCACACTGTCTCCCTTTTTCAAGACTTTTCCTCCAAGTTCGGTGTCTTCTGTGACATACCGGACGATGGTAGGCGCAGGGGCACGAAAACGGACAGCCTCCTCCACAGCTCGAGGAATGAGGTCAGGTGATTGAGCGAGCGCTTCATACGACCCCGGATTTTCTAACAAACTAAAGATCATATTGGAGATCAGGTTGGTGGTCGTTTCGTTGCCTGCTAACAGGAGAAGATTGCAGAAAGGAATTAATTCGTCTGCGGACAGCTTATCTCCATCTTCCTCCGCTTGGATTAAAAGCGAAATCAAATCCTCACTAAGGTTCTGCCGCTTCTCTTCAATGATGTCAGCAAAAAACGCCATCATGTCCGCTTCGCTTTGATCCCGTGTTTTTTGCCATTCAACGACATCTTTTTCATGTTCACTTTTAGGCATGCTGACGAGAATATCGGACCATTCTTTAAAGGATTGTTTATGTTCTGTTGGCACACCTAAAAGCTCTGCAATGACTATGACAGGAAGCGGATAGGAGATGTCTTGAACAAGATCAATCTCTTCCTTACCTTCTATTTGTGCAATGAGATCATCCATTAACTCTTGAATGCGTGGTTCCCACAATTTCATCACCCGGGGTGTAAAGGCTTTGCTCACAATGGAACGGATTCGTGTATGTTTTGGCGGGTCCATCATGACCATTGTTTTCATCAGTGAATGTTTCCGGTGGTCTTGAGGAGGTTGACTAGAAAAGGTATCTTTATCGATGGTGACGCGCTTTGCTTCTTCATAGGTGAAGACACTCCATGTTTGGCTGTGTTCATCAAAATGAACAGGGGATTCTTGACGCATTTTGGCGTACCAATCAAATGGGTGATACGGGTCCTGCTTATTTTTCCCTCTTAATAACGCTTTCTGAACGGCACTAGGTGTTGTTGTTTCCATGATCATCACTCCTTATGGGTTGTCAGATGATTCCTTTTTTTCACTGTGTTAGATTTAAAGGTAATTCATCAGGAGAAAGGATTCAACCAACAGAAAAGAGAAATCTGTTGAAGAAAATGGGAAGGGGAGAGCGGCTTGTGGCGGACTGCTACAGAGGGGATAAGCGCACAACTGAATCAAAGCAACAATTAAGAAAAGCGTTATTTCAGTTATTAAAGGAGAAGGAATGGGGGAAGATTTCTGTACAAGATTTGACGAACAAGGCAGGAATCCATCGCACCACCTTTTATCAGCATTATGAGGATAAGTTTGACTTGGCTCAGCAGGTCATGGATGAGATGTTTGATGTCATGAAAACCGCTATTTTTGCTCCTGTACATGAAAATGAGTGGAAGAGCGATCATGCAGCATATGTGTATATTTACCGCTTTTATCAGCATTTGCAGGAACATGAAGAGGAGTATCAGATTCTCTTGAAAAGGGGAAGAGAGCTTAATGTTCATCAGACGGCCAGTGCTTTTTTTGAAGAAAGCTTTACTTTAGGGCTAGAAGAAGTCACAGGTTCAACACCTGATCCACAACACGTTCCTCTCGAGATGCAGAAGCAATTTGTCATTTCTGCTTATGTTGGAACAGCTGAGTGGTGGCTGAGAAAAGGTAGACCATACTCACCCGACTTTATGGCAAGTTCGATGATTCAATTGATTGAAAATCACTGAACAAACGGAAATGAGAAAAACAGTAATTTTGATCGAAATCTTCTTGTTCAAGCGTAGAATGAGCAATTAAAGCGCTTTTCCTCACATGTAAAACGAACAAAATTTGATTTCGAGATATTAATGTTCGGATTTCACGTTGACTTTTTCATTGTCCATTGATAAAATAAATGTGTTTGAAAGAGATAACGTTTTGAAAGGTTAACGGAGGTGCACGATATGTCTTCAGTAGTCGTAGTAGGTACGCAGTGGGGTGACGAAGGGAAAGGGAAAATTACCGATTTCCTTTCAGAAAATGCAGAGGTGATTGCCCGTTATCAAGGGGGAAACAATGCAGGTCACACAATCAAATTTGATGGAGTGACTTACAAGCTACACCTCATTCCGTCCGGTATTTTTTACAAAGAGAAAACTTGTGTCATCGGTAATGGAATGGTGGTTGATCCTAAAGCGTTGGTCACTGAGCTTGCGTATCTTCACGAACGGAATGTGAGTACAGATAACCTCAGAATCAGCAATAGAGCCCATGTCATTCTGCCTTATCACTTAAAATTGGACGAGGTAGAAGAAGAGCGGAAAGGGGCTAACAAGATTGGTACGACGAAAAAAGGAATCGGACCAGCTTATATGGACAAAGCTGCCCGCGTCGGAATCCGTATCGCAGATTTATTAGATCGTGAAGTATTTGAAGAGAAGCTTGCACGTAATCTAGAAGAGAAAAATCGTCTTTTAGAGAAAATGTACGACACAGAAGGCTTCAAAATTGAAGATATTTTAGATGAGTATTATGAATATGGTCAGCAAGTGAAAAAATATGTCGTGGACACATCTGTTGTATTGAACGATGCTCTAGATGAAGGCCGCCGTGTTCTTTTTGAAGGGGCACAAGGCGTTATGCTTGATATCGATCAAGGGACATATCCGTTCGTGACGTCATCTAACCCAGTGGCTGGAGGCGTGACGATTGGTTCTGGTGTAGGTCCTACGAAAATTCAACATGTGGTCGGCGTATCAAAAGCTTACACAACTCGTGTAGGTGATGGCCCATTCCCGACAGAACTCCATGATGAAATTGGCGATCAAATCCGTGAAGTTGGCCGTGAATACGGTACGACAACTGGCCGCCCGCGCCGTGTTGGTTGGTTTGACAGTGTTGTTGTCCGTCATGCACGCCGTGTGAGTGGAATTACAGATTTATCTCTTAACTCCATTGATGTACTGACAGGGATTGAGAAATTGAAAATCTGTGTTGCTTATAAATTGAACGGAGAAATCACTGAAGAATTCCCAGCAAGTCTAAATGAATTAGCGAAATGTGAACCTGTCTACGAAGAAATGCCAGGTTGGACAGAGGATATTACAGGCGTGAAGAATTTAAGTGAACTGCCTGCAAATGCCCGTCATTACTTAGAGCGCATTTCACAATTAACAGGTATTCCACTTTCTATTTTCTCAGTCGGACCAGACCGTTCCCAAACGAACGTTGTCCGCAGCGTGTACCGTCCATCATTATAGACTGATCAGACACCAGTAAAATCACACATTTTACTGGTGTTTTTTTGTTTAAATATTCCTTAATTTCTACGGAACGCTCTTCCTGTCATTACCAAAATGTGATAACTGTATAAAAGGGAAGGAGCGTTCTAGTGAAAGAAAGAATACGATTATTAGATATTTTACGAGGTTTTGCGATATTAGGCACATTGGGTACAAACGTCTGGTTTTTTGCGTACGCAGGGGATACCTTTGCGACAGATCAGATTGCGGATGAATATGAAAATGGCAGTTTTCTTGAAAGTCTTGTCTCTATGTTCGTTTATGGCAAAATGCTATCGCTGCTCACGATCATGTTTGGTGTAGGGCTAGAGCTGAAATACCAGCAGGCGAAAAGAAAAAATACGACTTGGCCGGGTACATATTTATGGATTCTTTTATTCTTATTGATTGAAGGCTTTGTCCATTTTGCGCTAGTGATGGAATATGATGTGCTCATGAGTTACGCCGTCACGGGTTTGCTTGTGGCGTTTATTGTCCGTGGAGGAAGTCGGCGCATCAAAAAAGGCATGATTGTCTCGGGTGTCATTCATTTGTTGGTGACGGCTTTTCTCGTTGTATTTTCTTTCTCTGAATTGGAAACTGAATCCTATGACGGGAGCAGTGAACCAGCGTACGAAGAACAACTGCCGGAGACATGGATATCTCAAGTTCAAGACCGATTACAGCACTTTTTGATGTACCGAGAAGAAGCGATCTTTATTATCCCAATGAATACCTTTTTGTTTTTATTAGGTGTGCGGATGATGAGAGCCGGTGTATTTTATGCAAATGAGCGTGGGCAAACTCTGCGGAAAACATTATTTAGAATGGGTTTGTGGATTGGACTGCCGCTGAATGCGCTCGTCTTCGTACCAAATGACATAGTAGAATTTGTGGTGCGCTATGTGTTTTCACCATTCCTCTCTATATTCTATATTGCTGTTGTGGCGAAGCTTTTAGCACGGACGGAATCATGGTTCATGTGGACTTGGTTTGAATATGTAGGAAAAATGGCGCTTAGCTGCTATATCCTGCAAAATGTCATCTGCTCGCTTCTTTTTTATAGCTGGGGATTGGGTCTTGGCGGGCAAATCAACGCCCCCCTTATCGTCTTGTCATGGCTGTTCATTTCACTTCTGCAAATTGCCATTTCAGCCCTTTGCTTAAACGTCTGGCGGATTGGACCAATGGAGTATATCCGATCACGGGCACTTCGCCGTGTGACAATGAAGAAAGCATCTTAAAGGGGAATAGATACAATGTTTTTCAAAAAAACCACGAAAAGAGAACAAGCCAATGCACAAAAAGCAGCTGTAACAGCATTTGTCTTTTATCTTCTCGCATTAGGAGGACATGCGCTGTACATGTATTTCCAGGGTAATAAACCACCTGTCACTTTTATCATTCTCATGGCGGGTCTCTTTGTTTTTTTCACCGCAGATTGGCTATATAATAAAAGGCATTCATAAAAAAAGCCCTCATCACGAGGGCTTTTTCCTTACTTCAGGCTTTTATACTGGCCTTTTAAATTTTTACGAATGTATTGAATGATTTTGCGCAGTTCGTTGGCATGCGGTCTGCCAAATGGACTTGTTTGTCTTTGCTGATAGAGGACTTGGCCTTTTTCATTTAATAAGAAATAAGCAGGTTCTCCGTGCACCCCATGATCTTCGTATGGGGCATCTTCCCCGTGATAGAAGACTTCATAGGCTTTCAATGATGTGAGGTCTTGGTCAGACATGATGGGGAAAGAAAGTCCCTCTTTGTCTGCAAATTCTTTCAAGTCTTCAGGGTTATCCGTTGAGATCGTCATTAAGTGAATATCCTTGTCTTGAAAATAGGATTGCTGTTTTTCCAGCTCTTTTAATTCCTCGACACATACTGGGCACCATGATCCTCTAAAGAAAACGATAAGGTGCCAGCTTTGATGCTCCTCTAAATGTTTGTAAAACTCAATGTGATCGCCCTGCACTGTTGGCAGTGAAAAATCGGGCATTTTATCTCCTAATTTAAATGAACTCATCCTATGCTTCCTCCTTTTTCAATCACCATGCTGTTTGTTTCTTGTATAACCAATATTGGTCGGAATCAAACGTTTCTGTGTGCTGGATTGGGCAGTAGCCATTGATTGAATGAAGGCGCTTGCAGGATTAGGCGGTTTAACAGAAGATATCAAATCCGACACTTTTTTTAAAAAAATGTCGAAAAACGTATTGCCATATGTAATTACTCTATGATATTATAAATCTCGTTGTTGCAAAGGTCTCTGAAACTTGTTAAGATGCGATTTTCCAGCTTTTAAAGCGATTGGTTTGACGCAGTACAACTTCTTCAGAATTACTTTTCACAAACCGAGAGCCATTAGCTCAGTTGGTAGAGCATCTGACTTTTAATCAGAGGGTCGAAGGTTCGAGTCCTTCATGGCTCACCATGTTTTGGCCCGTTGGTCAAGCGGTTAAGACACCGCCCTTTCACGGCGGTAACACGGGTTCGAATCCCGTACGGGTCATTGATTTACTTTAGCGTTAAGCTAATTTTTCCTCACTTGCTTGAAGGAGCACCACGATTGCTTTTTCGGGCAAGTTACTGAGGTCCGGTAGTTCAGTTGGTTAGAATGCCTGCCTGTCACGCAGGAGGTCGCGGGTTCGAGTCCCGTCCGGACCGCCATTTATACATATTCATCTTTTGATGATGGCTCGGTAGCTCAGTTGGTAGAGCAACGGACTGAAAATCCGTGTGTCGGCGGTTCGATTCCGTCCCGAGCCACTTCCAAACGCATCTGCAATCGCAGGTGCGTTTTTATTATGAAAAGAAGGCATAAAAAGGGAGAAGCCGGACCTAGGTAGGGCCCGGCTCCATAAGAAGAAGACGTTACATGTATATAGACGTTTGGTGACTGGAAAAGTTTCAATAAAAAAGGAAAAAGTCATCAAATCTTTTGGGCGGGGTTCTTCTATCCAACGTTTACTAGCAAAGAAAGCCGTTATTATTTTTATCTTTGCCTCTTAAAACGTTATAATAGACAGTGAGCCTTTTTTTTCGTAAATGAAGAAGGCGTAATGAGACATGCAAAATGGAATGACATAGATGCTAAAAATGCAGGAGGAAATCACAATGGAAAAAAAGATTCTTGTCGTAGATGATGAAAAGCCGATTGCGGATATATTGGAATTTAACTTAAGAAAAGAGGGCTACGAGGTTCATTGTGCGTATGACGGAAATGAAGCCCTTGAAATGGTAGAAGAAATTAAGCCAGACATCATTTTGCTCGACATTATGCTGCCGAACAAAGATGGCGTTGAAGTATGCCGTGAAGTGAGAAAGAAATATGATATGCCGATTATCATGCTGACAGCAAAAGACTCTGAAATCGATAAAGTCATTGGTCTTGAGCTTGGCGCGGACGATTATGTCACAAAGCCATTCAGTACACGCGAGCTGCTTGCACGTGTAAAAGCAAATTTAAGAAGACAGACGGCTGCTCCGCAATCAGAGGAAGAATCTGAATCAAATGATATCGAGATTGGTTCACTTGTGATCTACCCAGATGCGTATGTCGTGTCTAAGCGTGACGAAACGATTGAATTAACGCATCGTGAGTTCGAATTGCTTCATTACTTAGCGAAACATATTGGACAAGTCATGACACGTGAGCACTTACTGCAAACGGTTTGGGGCTACGATTACTTTGGAGATGTCCGTACAGTAGACGTGACAGTCCGCCGTCTTCGTGAAAAAATTGAAGACAACCCTAGCCACCCGAGCTGGATCGTGACAAGACGAGGCGTCGGCTACTATTTAAGAAACCCAGAGCAGGACTAAGATTCTTATGAGTAAAGTAGGTTTTTTTCGCTCGATTCACTTTAAATTGACCTTGATTTATGTGCTGCTGATCATTGTCGCCATGCAGATCATTGGCGTGTACTTTGTGAAGCAGCTAGAGCAGTCCTTAATTAATTCATATGATAATTCCTTGAATCAGCGAATCTACTCGTTATCGTATTACCTAGAACAAGATTCATCGAAAAGCAAGGCAGAATTAAAAGAGGATGCTCAAAAGATATTAAACGATTTTAACAACAAAGATGAGTCTAATGAAATTTCTGAAGTCAGCTATATTGACGAAAGCAGAGAGGTCATTGCCTCTGTGAATAACGGCAGTCAAGAGATTGCCGGGAAGAAAATCACAGATCAAATCATTAGCCGTATTTTCGCGGTTGGCAAAGACTACGAAAAAAAATTCTATGACCCAGAATCGAATAAACGAGTCCGCATATCAGCGACAGCCGTGAAAAATGAGAACCAAGAAACTGTTGGTGTCATTTATGTGGTCTCATCCATGGAAAGTGTTTTTAACCAAATGCGAACGATCAACACCATTTTGGCGACGGGTACACTCATCGCACTTGGGACGACTGCTCTACTTGGTATATTCATATTCAGAACCATTACACACCCAATTTCGGATATGAGAAAGCAAGCGATCGAGCTCGCCAAAGGGAACTTTTCCAGAAAGGTCCGAAAGTATGGACATGATGAGATTGGTCAACTAGCAACGACATTTAACCATCTGACGAGAGAGCTGGAGGAAGCGCAGCTGATGACAGAGGGTGAGAGGAAAAAGCTTTCTTCTGTTATCGCCTATATGACCGATGGCGTCATTGCCACGAATCAAAACGGTGCCATTATTCTATTAAACAGCCCAGCACTAGAGCTGTTGAATGTTTCACGTGAAACAGCTCTAGAGATGCCGATCACATCCTTGCTTGGCTTAGAAGAAACTCATACATTTGAAGATTTAGTCGAAAATCAAGACTCCATGCTGCTAGAAATTGAACGCGAAGATCAGTTGTCTGTTTTGCGTGTCAATTTCTCAGTGATTCAGAAAGAGCATGGGAAAATTGATGGCTTGATCGCGGTCATTTATGACGTAACCGAGCAGGAAAAAATTGATGCGGAACGTCGTGAATTCGTGGCGAACGTATCGCATGAGCTGCGCACACCGCTTACGACGATGCGAAGCTATCTTGAGGCTCTCGCTGAAGGTGCGATTGGTGATAAAGAGCTTGCGCCAAGGTTCCTCAGTGTCACGCAAAATGAAACAGAGCGCATGATTAGACTTGTGAATGACCTGCTCCAGCTGTCTAAGTTCGACAGCAAGGATTATCAATTCAATCGTGAGTGGACGAATTTTATCAGGTTTATCTCGCTCGTCATTGATCGTTTTGAAATGACGAAGGAGCAGCATGTCGATTTCATCCGGAACCTGCCGCAGCGTGAAATATATGTGGAAATTGATCAAGACAAAATCACACAGGTGCTCGATAATATCATTTCCAATGCTATGAAATACTCGCCAGAGGGTGGACACATTACGTTCACTGTCGATTTGGATGAGGAGCAAGGTCTTGTGTTATTCAGTGTCAAAGATGAAGGAATCGGTATTCCGAAGAAGGATATGGATAAAATCTTTGAACGTTTTTATCGAGTGGATAAGGCAAGAACAAGAAAACTTGGCGGAACCGGCCTAGGTCTTGCGATTGCAAAAGAAATGGTTCAGGCTCATGGCGGAGATATTTGGGCTGACAGCATTGAAGGAAAAGGAACAACGGTAACCTTTACCCTTCCGTACAATGAAGAACAAGAGGATGATTGGGATGAAGCGTGAGACCTTTAAAACCATTATATTGACAATCCTAATTGCGATCAGTCTTGTGTTTACGTGGAATATTTGGATGTTCCAGCCCGTCATGCAGGATCAGGCGGATGCCGGTACACAGGTCGTGGAAACGAAGAAGATTTCAAGCGACGAGCCTAGGAGTCTCATTGATGTCGTGAAACCGCGTGAGATGTTCATCCATTCCAATGGAGAGCATTTCAAAGTGGATCAAAAGGAACTCTTCCAAAACTTTTGGAATGATGTGAGCCTGTGGGATGTCAAAGAGATTGCCGATGTGTCGGACCAATATTCCGAGCAGAAATTTAAGAATTTCTTCTATGGACGCGAGGGGCAAGGCAAAACATTGGATCTTGTGTTCAATGATCCGATTCCGATTGATATTTTCCAAGCGCTGTTTAAATGGCCGAATAAATCCATTGAATACAACTCATTTGACCGGATGATTGTGCCGTTCGCTCAGCCGGATAAGGCCAATAAGAAAGTCTATTTGGTTTCATACAGCAAGGAAACGGTGCTTGAGCTGACGATTGAATCAGCCAACTATCGTAATCTGATGGATAGTATTGCAGCCGCTCAAAACGAGATGCCGCGCTATGATCTATATACTTTCTCTACGAATTCAAAACGAGATTTCCTTCTGCCGCAGAAGCAAAAGCAGCTTGAAGCGAAAATGTTCTTTATCGAAACGATTAAGACAAGCAAATTCAAGGACGCTTTGTTTACAGACCCAAGTCTAGTTGGGGAGGAATCTAATTTAAACCGGACGGTGTATACAGATGGAACGAGTCGTCTTGAAGCAAATCAAAAAGACCACCGCATCCAATATCAGCATCGTAATATCAATTCTAGTACCGTATTCCAAACGGGAGATTTGATCAAGCGAAGCGTGAAGTATTTCAATGATACCGGAAGTTTTACCGATAATTATCAATACTTCGGCATTAACAGCAACCAGCAGCTGTCCTTTAATATGTTTATGGATGGACTGCCGATCGTCAACAGCACAAAACATCCATTTGGTATGACATCACTTGAAGTACAATGGGCGAATGATGACATCTTGAGTTATAAGCGTCCAAACTACATTCTCGGCAACAAAGCGAGTCAGAGTGAACAGGTCAAACTGATGAATGGGACAGAGCTGAAAAACTTGATCATCAAGCAGACGAAGTATGATGATTTAGAGAAAATTGAACAGATTTTCCCTGCCTATCAAGCGACATCCACGGCATCAGATCAGGATCAAGCGATGTTTGTCTGGCTAGAGCCGGTATGGTGTATGAAATATAACGGAAAAACCGTCATTTTAACGAATGATTTGCTGACAGAGGGGAGCGAGAATCATGGAGTGGAATAAGACCAAAACGATCTTTATCCTAGCCTTTCTCGTTCTCGATATCTTTCTAGGTTTTCAATACTTTGAAAAGCGATCGACCGATCATTTTGCGATTATCGAAAAAACAGATACGCTGGAAGAAATGAAGGCAGACGGAATCAAATATGGCAATCTATCAGATGAAGCGAAGATTGGATACCGCATTACAGCTGAGAAAAAGCAATATACGAAAAAGGATGTCGATGGATTAGCTGATCAAAAGACGAAAAGCACATTCCCGAAAACCGAGAAAGATGATCCTGTCACCCTGCTTGAAATGACCTTCAATAAACCAGTTGCATTGCCGAAAAAAGATATGAAAACAGCAGCGACCAATCTTGTGAGCCAGCGTTTACTGGATGGCAAGAATTATAAGCTCTGGAGCATCGATGAAGAAACAGGTGAAATCGTCTTTTTCCAAACGTATAAAGGAAAATACATCTTCCAAGAAGGTCTTGATGACACCGAAACCATCGGTAAGATCACATTGGATGTGAACGATCAAAACGAGGTCGTCTCGTATCGGCAGTCGATGGTGACATCGATTAATGAAGTGAGAAAAGAAACCCTTGTCCCAGCGCTTGAAACGGTGAAGGACTTATATACACAAAATATGCTGAGCCAAAACACGACAGTGAAAAAAGTGGAGCTTGGCTACTACACGCAATACCCAGGTGCAAGCACTCAAGTCATGGTTCCTGTATGGCGAGTAGAGATTGAAGGCGTGGCAGCTGGTTCAAAGAAAAAGACAGAAGAAGAATATTTGATCAATGCCATTGATGGCTCAACACTTGATCATATAGAGAAAGAAGACAAATCTTCATTGGAGTGAGAGAACATGAGCTTGCAGTTCAGTGTACTAGCGAGCGGAAGTACGGGGAACGCTTTTTATTTAGAAACAGACGAGCATGCTTTTTTAGTAGATGCGGGCTTAAGCGGCAAACAGATGGTAGAGCTGCTTGGTCAAATCGATCGCAAGCCGGAAGACTTGGACGGAATTTTTGTCACACACGAGCACTCAGATCATATTAAAGGACTCGGTGTGATGGCAAGAAAGTACAAGCTTCCTGTCTATGCAAATGCGAAAACATGGAAGGCGATGGAGTCACATATTGGGAAAGTGGATACGGAGCAGAAATTCCACTTTGATATGGAGACGGTTCAATCATTCGGCGGTCTCGATGTTGAATCATTTGGCGTATCACATGATGCGGCAGAGCCCATGTTTTATGTATTCCATTATGGCGGGCGTAAACTTGCCCTCATGACGGATACAGGCTATGTGAGTGATCGAATGAAAGGGATTATTAAATCAGCCAATACGTTCGTATTTGAGAGCAACCATGATGTCGGCATGCTGCAAATGGGGCGCTACCCATGGAGTATCAAACGCAGAATTTTGAGCGATGTCGGACACGTATCCAATGAAGATGCAGCTCTTGCTATGACAGACGTGATTGGAGACGCCACCTCACGCATTTATTTGGCCCACTTGAGTCAAGACAACAACATGAAGGACTTAGCCCGTATGGCGGTCCAGCAGACGCTTGAAATGAAGGGCTTTGTTGTAGGGGACGGCTTTGATTTATATGATACGGACCCGAAAAAAGCAACCCCGCTTTGCGCCGTATGATTTTTACAATCGTATGATTAAGATAAGAGCTTCTTACCAACACTATATACATCATCTATTCACTGAAAGGAAGGAAACATAGTGGATTATCGCGATGTAGAGTGGAAGCCGAGACGAAGCAGAAAAGGATATTTCCTATCTGGTCTGATCGGTGTATTGGTAGGAGCTTTTTTAATGGGATTCTTTTTCCCCTATGTGTCTGGACAGAGCGGCAGCCCCTTTGGCTGGCAGTCAGCTGGAGATCAGCAGGCATCAGATGGCCCTTTAAAGACCGTCAATGTGAACGTGAATGATGCGGTCACAAAAGTGGTATCGAGTATGTCGGATACAGTTGTCGGCGTCATTAACATTCAAAAGTCCAGCTTTTGGGAAGAAGGCGGTGAAGCAGGCAGCGGGTCAGGTGTGATTTATAAAAAAAAGGGTGACACTTTTTATATCGTGACCAACCATCATGTCATCAAAGGCGCAAACCAGCTTGAAGTGAGCCTTCAGGACGGGACAAGGATCGGGGCAAATCTTGTCGGCAGTGATCAGCTTATGGATTTAGCGGTACTCACGGTCAAAAGTGATAAGATCAAGAAAACCGCCGCCTTCGGCAATTCAGACCATGTCAAACCAGGTGAGCCTGTCATCGCCATTGGAAATCCATTAGGCCTTGAATTTGCTGGCTCCGTCACACAAGGTGTGATTTCTGGAACGGAGCGTGCGATCCCTGTTGATTCTAATGGTGATGGACAGACGGATTGGAATGCGGAAGTTTTGCAAACGGATGCCGCCATTAATCCTGGGAACAGCGGCGGAGCCTTGATTAATATGGACGGCAAAGTGATCGGCATCAATTCAATGAAGATTGCTGAGTCAGAGGTGGAAGGGATTGGGCTGTCTATTCCTGCGAATCTGGTGATCCCTGTCATAGAGGATTTAGAGCGCTATGGAGAGGTGAAGCGTCCGTACCTTGGTGTTGGGATGAAATCACTAGCAGATATTGCGAGCTATCATTGGCAGGAAACGTTAAAACTGCCATCAAAGGTCACAACCGGAGTCGTCGTGATGAGTGTCGAGCCTTTGTCTCCAGCAGGGAAAGCAGGGTTAAAAGAGCTGGATGTCGTGACGTCGTTTGACGGCAAGGAAGTACAAAACATCGTCGATCTGCGTAAATATCTCTATCAAAAGAAAGTCGGCGACAAGGTAAAGGTGCAATTTTACCGAAGCGGAAAGAAAAAATCAGTCGAGATCAAGCTCTCCCAAACCGATCGGTTCGGAGGCTAGCCAGTTCCTATAGGGGACTGGCTTTTTTTATATGCACAGCATATGATAAAGAAAAGGGGGAGAGAGGATTTGGTCACATTACAGCCGGTGTCACAAACGGATTATGACGTCTTGATAGCGGCAGCCATTAAGAGGTACGCAGAAGAAAAGATACTCGCAGGGACGTGGGGTCAGGAAGAAGCGCAAAAGAACGCAGAGGAACAATTTGACCGGTTGCTTCCTGAAGGCCTTCGGACAGAGGATCATGAGTTGTGGAACATCTTACATGGAGAAGAAGCCATCGGATGGGTATGGCTTTGCTATGACCGAGATCATCCTCAGCACGAAGGATTTATTTATAATTTTATTTTGTTTGAAGCGTATCGAGGAAAAGGCTTGGCAAAACAGGCCATGGCGGCATTAGAAGAGCAGGCAAAGTCATTAGGTGTGAAAAAACTATCGCTGCATGTCTTTGCCCATAATCAAATCGCCCGCTCACTTTATGAGAAAACGGGCTTTGCTGAGACTGGGATTTACATGAGCAAGCCTTTATAAAAAAAGAGAAGTACCGTGCAGTGAGCGTACGGTACTTTTTACGTGGACATCATGGCATCTTGCGCCGTGACTCGGTATAGATCGACTTTGCATTTCACAAACGCACGGATGATGGCTGGGACTTGAGCTTCTGAACGAATCAACAATGAGGTCTCGTCATCTCTGATCACAAGGTCTGTTCCCACACTTTGTAAGTACTGCGTGAGAACAGGCTTCACCTCATCATCAATCCATGCATGCTTGAAGGTGGCACGAATGGTTGAGGACGTGATGGTTTTCTCTTGAGGATGAGTACTTGAGGACACGATTTTTCCTTCAGATATGAAAGCTGTTTTGGTACAAATAGGCTGGGTGAACCTTGGCTCGTCTGCTGTTAAAAAGACAGTTTTCCCTTCAAATTTTAACGATTCAATCACCCGCTGGATATGTAAGATAGAATCTGCATCAATATCCGCAAAAGGCTCATCAAGTAAAATAAAGTCAGGCTGATGAGCGATGGCTTGAGCCATTCCGAGCCGCTTCTTCATCCCAGGTGTAAAGGCACCGACTTTCTCTTGATAATAACGATGTAAGCCAACAAATTCGAGTAATTCTTCATAATAGCTCGTTTTCTGGCGAGCACCCGTAATTTTCGATAAATAGGCAATATGCTCAATAGCAGTCAGCCCTTCATATAAATCTGTATATTCAGGCAGAACACCGATATGATGACGTACTTTTTTTAACGACGTCATGTTCATCATGATAAACGTGCCAGAGGTGGGGCGGGAGATCCCTGTAATGATATTAAAAAAGGTCGTCTTACCAGCACCCTTCGGTCCAATGAGGCCGAAGATATCCCCTTGATGGATATCAAGATCAATATGATCTATTGCGACTTTTGTCCGATATTTTTTTGTCAGCCCTTTTGTGTGAAGCACTTAGACATCCCTCCTCTGAAACAGTAGTGCCGTTCCAATGAGTAAGACAACTGTCAATGCGGCATTCATCAGCACATAGGTCAGCGGTTCACTCCAGCGCGCATAATAATAAGGCGTCACGTATTGGAACCAGTGAATCAACCGTTCTGAAGAAAGAACAGACATCATGCTCATGATTGGAAATAGAAAGGAAAACAACATGCCAACAAACATCGATTTCTGTGGTGTTGGAAAGAGCATGGACAAAAACAAAGCACAGGAGATGCCGACACTGATAAACGTTAATATTTTTAAGGCATCAGAGAACAGAAAACGATGTGAAATCACCATATTTAATATATATGTGGTCATAATGCAACTGAGCCAAAACAGCATCAGCCCAAGATATTTCCCGATGACAATGTTTAAACGGGTCGTTTTGCTGACGAGAAAACGAATGGTTTTCAAATGAATTTCGCGGCTCAAAATATCATGAGATAATAAAAAAATAAGGAAGAAACCAAATAACGAAATCACTAGTTCATTCCCAATGGAATAAGGGTCCTTTGCCTGTTCCCACTTCCCTTGATAAGCAGCTATAAATGGAAGACTTGATACAAAAGTAGATAAAATGAAAATAATAACAATTGTTAAGATGGATTTTGTGCTTTTGAAGAGCTGCTTAAATTCATTCATACAGATGGTCCACACAAACTGTACCTCCCTTCATCTTTATTATACCGCTAGAAAAGAAAGACACCATATCTCGCTCTTTAACATTTGCTTAAATTTTATAAAAAAGAAGACTCTTCCAAAACAGTTAACTCATTTTTAAAAATGTTCAGAAAAATATCTTGATTTATCAAAAAACATCATGTATGATAGCTTTAATTCAAGATAGTTAAACAGGCAATGACGAGAGAAAGTACAATCATCAATTTTTCCACAGAGAGCTTCGGTAGCTGAAAAGAAGCAAAAATAATGATTCGAAAAATGGTCTCTGAGCCTCGTGCTGAACATATCCATGATATTAGTAGGTGACGACGAGAGTTGGTACTCGTTATCAAAACCACAGTATATGAGCCAAATTGGAGCTTTGTACTTGTAGAGGCTGTTTAGCGCGAGCAAACAGTAAATAAAGGTGGTACCACGAGACAAATACCTCGTCCTTATGATTCATAGATAAGGATGGGGTATTTTTTATTGTCCACTTTTTTTCATACAAATGTTCAAATGTTCCACGTGAAACACCACAACCATTTTTTCAAATGAAAGGGAGATTAACATGAGTGAACATGCATTGGTTTTGCAATCAGATTTCGGTATTGATGATGGAGCGGTCAGCGCAATGTACGGCGTAGCCAATACAGTGAGCAGCGGCATCCGCATTTTTGATTTAACTCACAACATTCCCCAATATGACATTTGGGAAGCGTCTTATCGCTTGCTTCAGACGGTTACATATTGGCCGGAAGAAACGGTATTTGTCTCCGTTGTTGATCCAGGCGTTGGATCAGAGCGAAAGAGCCTTGTCGTCAAAACAACAAGCTCACACTACATCATCACACCTGATAATGGGACACTTACGCATGTCGCACAGGATATTGGCATCGTGGAGGCTCGGTATTTAGATGAAACCATCAACCGTCTGCCGAAGTCAGGAAAATCACATACATTCCATGGTAGAGACATTTACGCCTATACAGGCGCGAGAATTGCTTCAGGTGTGATTTCTTTTGAAGAGGTCGGGCCAAAGGCGAATATAGAGGACATTATTCACCTTCCAGTCGTACAAGCTTATGCGGAAGAAGAAGTGATCACAGGGACGATTGATATTTTAGATGTGCGGTTCGGAAACCTATGGACAAACATTCATCATACGTTATTTGAACAGCTTTCAATCAATTATGGGGATGCAATAGAAGTTACCATTGCCAACGGGCCAAAAAATGTGTATAAAAATATCATGACCTATGGACGATCTTTTGCCGATTTAAAGGTAGGCGAACCACTCGTATATGTCAATTCACTCGATCATTTAGGCGTGGCGATCAATCAAGGGTCATTTGCAAAGGCTTATAACATCGGTATAGGCACAGGCTGGCGCCTTTCGATTCGCAAAGCTCCGCGCATTATATATGAATAAGAGGAGGAAACATCATGGCAGGTAAACAACTTTCAACGAAAACTGTCGTTGCCATCGGGATTGGCGCAGCCGTCTTTGTCATTTTAGGACGCTTCGTCTCCATTCCAACTGGGATTCCGAATACACAAATTGAAACATCGTACGCGTTCCTTGCATTAATGGCCGTGCTATTTGGTCCTATTGCAGGCGCATTGATTGGATTTATTGGTCATCTCATTAAAGATGCCACCACATTTGGACCTTGGTGGAGCTGGATTATCGTTTCGGGTGTGGTTGGTTTATTGATCGGCCTCATTTCGAACCGTTTAAAAGTAGAAGAGGGCGACTTTGGCTGGAAAAAAATCACGCTCTTCAACGCCGTCCAAGCCGGCGCACAAGCATTAGGCTGGTTTGTCATTGCGCCGGTACTCGACATTGTGATCTATGCAGAACCTGCAAATAAAGTGTTTGTTCAAGGCATCGTAGCAGGAATCTCAAACATCATCACAGTCGGTGTACTAGGCACCATCATCATTGCGGCTTATGCGAAAACAAGAAGCAAAAGCGGCAGTCTATCGAAAGAAACATCATGAAGCAAGGTGGAACACATAAATGAAGAAACCGATGATTCAATTCGAACATTTCGGATTCAAGTATCGCAGTCAGGCAGAACCAACATTGAAAGATATCAACCTGACCATCTATGAAGGAGAAAAAGTCCTCATCGCAGGCCCGTCTGGATCGGGAAAAAGCACACTAGCCCATTGTATCAATGGGCTAGTTCCTGCGTCTTATAAAGGTTCTATGGAAGGAAGTCTTCACATCGGCGGGAAAAATGCAGAGAAAGAGAACATTTTCTCTCTTTCACAGCTCGTCGGAACGGTGCTGCAAGATCCTGATGGACAATTTATCGGGCTGACCGTTGGAGAAGATATTGCGTTCACACTAGAAAATGATCAAGTCACACGCGAAGAAATGAAAACACGTGTCGAGAAAGCGGCAAAATTAACAGAGGTAGACGGCAAACTGGCATCATCCGTGCATGAGCTGTCAGGCGGTCAAAAACAACGTGTCGCCATCGCAGGCGTACTTGTCAACGATGTCGACATTTTGCTGTTTGATGAGCCACTGGCAAGCCTTGATCCCGCAACAGGCAAAGAAGTGATCGACCTTATTGACCGTCTGCAAAAAGAAACAAAAAAAACGGTCGTGATGGTGGAACATCGATTGGAAGACGTCCTCTTCCGTCATGTCGACCGCATCATCGTTGTCAATGACGGCACGATTGCAGCGGATATGACACCAGATGAATTGCTCGCCTCAAATGTATTAGAAGCGGCGTATTTACGTGAGCCTTTATATGTGAGAGCGATGAAATATGCAGGTATTCCGATTGCAGCAGGAGATCAGATCGCTAATTTACAGCATCTCACCTTAAACGACGAGGCAAAAGAGAAAATCGAGCAATGGATGGAAGCATCTGAGCCATCAGTCGAGCAGAATGAAGCGCCGGATTTACTAGAAGTGCGTGAGCTGAGCTTTGATTATCCGACAAGACCCAACACACTGAGCAACATCTCTTTTACCGTCAAAAAAGGAGAAATGATCAGCATTGCCGGTGCCAATGGCGCAGGCAAGACGACACTATCCAAGGTGCTTTGTGCATTTGAAAAGCCAACAAAAGGGACAATCCTTTTAAATGGCGATGACATCACAGGAGACACCATCAAACAGCGCTCCGAACGAATCGGTGTCGTCATGCAAAACCCAAATCAAATGATTTCGAAACAAATGATTTTTGATGAAGTCGCCCTCGGTCTCGTTTTAAGAGGCGTACAGGAAGACGACATCAAGGATCGTGTAGAGCGGGTTTTAAAAGTATGCGGGCTGTATCCATTTCGAAATTGGCCGATCTCAGCACTCAGTTTTGGACAGAAAAAGCGCGTTACCATTGCATCCATTCTTGTGTTAGAGCCAGAAATCATCATCCTAGACGAGCCAACCGCCGGACAGGATTTTAGACATTACACAGAGATGATGACATTTTTAGAGCAATTAAATCAGCAGGGCGTCACGATTATGATGATCACCCATGATATGCATCTCATGCTCGAATACACAACAAGAACCATTGTCATTTCAGATGGAGAAAAAATCGCAGACGATACACCAGCTAAAGTACTGACAGATCAGTTGCTAGTCCAAAAGGCGAGCTTAAAGGAAACGTCGCTGTATGAACTGGCGCTAAAAGTAGACTGGCCAAATCCAAATGAACTCGTGGATCGCTTCATTGAGGTTGACAGAAAGGAACGAATGACATGGCTGTAGACATGCTGTCTTATATCGATCGCCCGTCGCCAATTCACCGGCTGACAGGGGCAACCAAACTCATTTGCTTTATCCTCTGGTCATCCGCAGCGATGCTCACGTATGATACAGGCGTATTAGTGTTTATGCTAGTTGCCAGTATCGTGTTCTTTCAACTGTCGAATGTGCGATTTCGTGATATCTCCTTCGTGGTGATCGTCCTAGCGATTTTCCTTGTGATCAATAACATCGCCATTTACATCTTTGCTCCCCAGCAAGGTGTCGCCATCTACGGAGCAAAGCACGAGCTATTTCATATTGCAGGCTGGTACAACGTCACACTTGAACAGCTTTTCTATCAATTGAACATTACACTGAAATACGTGACCGTGATGCCAGCGGCACTATTGTTTATTGTCACAACAAATCCAAGTGAATTCGCCTCATCGCTCAGCAGAATCGGGGTCAGCTACCGGATTTCGTATGCTGTAGCGATTGCTTTGCGCTATATTCCAGATATTCAACGTGATTTTCGAACGATTGCCATTTCTCAGCAAGCAAGAGGCATTGATTTATCGAAGAATGAAAAACTGGGGAAACGGATTAAAAATGCGCTGTCGATTGTGATGCCGCTGATTTTCTCCAGCCTAGAGCGGATTGAAACGATCAGCAATGCGATGGAACTGCGCGGGTTTGGAAAGCATAAAAAGCGCACATGGTTTACGGCGAAAGACTTTCAAAAAGCAGATTATGCGGCGTTAATCTTTGTTGGAGCGGTACTGATTGTGTCGCTAGTAATTACATTTGTTAGAGGAACGAGATTTTACAATCCGTTTTGATAGAAGGAAGCCTTCACAGGAGTGGAGGCTTTTTTATTTGGTTTGTGGATAAAAGGTGTGGAAAATGGTAAAAGACTATTAACATGTGAATAAATCGGTTATATTGAACAATGAGCGAAACACATGTGAATAACCAAACAACATATTGGAGGAATTAGAAACTTATGAACAAATCACTTTATGCTTGTGCAGAACATATAGAAACCGTACTAGACATGTACATAGATGATCACGAAACACCGCCAGAATTCAGAAAAATCGAACATACACACAGCTTATCCACAACCTGTGAATTGTGCGATGAACCTGCAATATATATAGTGGGGAACGAATGATCGGACACAAAATACACAAATTTTATCCACAATTGTTGATAACTTATATGAATAACTTGTTCTTAAGGTGGGGATGACCTGTGAATATATCAATTATCACAGTAGGAAAATTAAAAGAGAAATATTTAAAGCAAGGCATAGCCGAATACACAAAACGATTACAAGCATACGCAAAAATCGAGATCATTGAGCTCGCAGACGAAAAAGCACCCGAGAATCTCAGCGAGCAAGACATGAAAATCATCAAAGACAAAGAAGGCGAACGCATCCTAAGCAAAATCAACCCAGACGCCCACGTCATCGCCCTCGCCATCGAAGGAAAAATGAAAACTTCCGAAGAATTAGCCGATACAATAGATAAGCTGGCAACATACGGAAAAAGTAAGGTGTGTTTTGTCATAGGTGGGTCACTTGGGTTAAGTGATGCTGTGATGCAGCGTGCGAATGAGAAACTTTCATTTTCAAAAATGACGTTTCCGCATCAGTTGATGAGGCTGGTGTTGGTGGAGCAGATTTATCGGGCGTTTCGGATTGTGCGGGGGGAGCCTTATCATAAGTAGATGAGGTTTTTTTAATCATTCCTACCATAATTAATAGTATCTTGATGTAAAAAGGTTCAGCTTAATGTTCTATAAAAGATGTCTTTGCTAGACATTGTAAACTTAAATCTTATGAGTATCTGATAATGATACATTAAACTTTCCATTCGCTGTCTTCTCTGTTTTATCTTTTGTTGATGCATCATAGGAAAATCATTGAATTTTTCAATAACCAATATTTTTTCTTTTTAAAATCGCTAGGTTTATTCTTACTGTTAATTTTTTATGTCTAATTCCATAACTTATTTAAACAATAGTGAGTAGAAGAATATGAATGATAATGAACCTATTTTGTGAAATCGTAGAGACTAACAATTTCTGTTAAAATATTATTCGATTGAATGAAGTTTTATTGAAATTAGGTAATGGAAAATTAAATAATAGGAGACATAACTTGAAAAAATAAAATATTAAATAGATATGGATATCGCACTTGAACAAGCATTAAAAATATCTGGTGTAAAGATAGAAAGAGAAAGCTTTCTGACCAATACCTTTTCAGAACTTGTATCTCCAGCACATTATCCATATTGATTTACAAGATAGCATACTAGTAAAAGATTAATAATTCAATTATTAATCGGTAGTATAAAGTAAATGTATTAAAAGAAAGGAGAATAAATAATGGCTACATCTATAGAAGTAAATAAACAGAGTGTAAAGCAACTATTAGAAACAGGAAAAGTAAATAAATTTGTTATTCCTGAATATCAACGTCCGTATGCATGGACTGACGAACAGATTCAAACGCTTTTTGAAGACTTAACAGAGTATACAGAAAATGATAATGGAAGCACTTATTTTCTAGGAACGATTGTTTCTTATGAAAATGATAGTGGTGAACAAGAAATTATAGACGGTCAGCAGCGAATTACGTCCTTATTCTTATTGTTACGAGCGCTTTACTTCAAACTTAATTCAATGAAAGAAACAAAGGAAGTAGCAAACTTTAAAGCACAAATAGAATCAGCATTGTGGGAACAAGATGAATTAACAGCTGAGGTTAACTTTGAAAAAGCTCTAATTGAATCTAGAGTTATAAGTGATGAGGGAAACAAAATTTTTGGTCAGATTCTTGTTAACGGGACTACTAAAGAAACTGCAAAAGATAACTATTCACTTAACTATAAATTATTTACAGAGTTAATTGAGAATTATGCTTCAAATGAACCGGAGTTATTTTTTTGGTTTATTAGGAATGTTTTAAACAAGGCAATCTTATTACCAATCACAGCTGATTCCCAAGATACAGCTTTAACGATCTTTTCAACTCTTAACGATAGAGGACTAGCTTTATCCGATGCTGATATTTTTAAAGCGAAAATCTATAATAATTTAAGTGTTGATATTAGAGCTGTTTTCATTGAGCAATGGCAACAACTTGATGATGAAGCGAAAGATGCTGGTGAAAGCATTCAAAAACTATTCTATTATTATATGTTCTATTTAAGAGCCTTAGAAAATGATCGAAATACTACAACTCCAGGTCTAAGAAAGTATTATTCCAGAAATAATTTTGAACAGTTATATAAAACTGATATTATTACAAACTTAAATTCAATGCTGAATTTATGGAAGGTGGTTAACAATCGTGTGGAAATAGAAGATGAGAATTGGTCTAAAAATATCGAGATTAAACAAATACTTGATGGGTTATCTTCGTATCCAAATGAATTTTGGAAGTATCCAGTAGTTATTTATTATCTTAATTATTATCATTTACCAAATTTCGAAAACCTTTTTTTACGGTTTCTTAAAAATTTACTTGCTGTTTTGGCAGCGCGTTACATAGTTACGCCAACTATTAATGTAGTCAAGCGAGGGATTTTAAATCTAAACTCTGAAATTATTAATTCGCCTACACCTATATTTAATTTTAATAAGTTGGATGAACAAGAGCTGAAAATTAAGATTAAAACTGCGCATCGTAATACTGTTCGGATGATTTTAAAGATACTTGCTTATCAAAAGCAGGAGAAACTCCTTCCTGATAAATGGGAAATCGAGCATATACTACCTAAAAAATGGCAATCCAGTTATTTTCCAAATAATTCTGAGGAAGAGATAAAAGAACTTGTGGAGCATTTGGGAAATAAAATACCTTTTGAAAAAAAGCTTAATATCATTGCAAGTAATGGATATTTTAAAAAGAAACAAGACAGCTACAATAAGTCTAAAGTTCAAATCTTATTAAATTTATCTAGCGAACATAAAGACTGGGGAATGAATGAAATTCGAGAAAGAGACATACGAATTTCTGACGAGCTATTAAATGTATTTAATGATTGGGGATTAAATCAACCCGATTTTCTAAGTAAAAGTGAAGAACAACCAACCCCAACCCCTGAAGATTTAAGAGCAATAAGGGAATTAAAAAGAAAAGGTCTAATTTAAAATTTATTTTTTAGAAGCTATGAATTTGAGTGACTTGTGTTAATTTCATAGCTTTAAATATACTTACCGCACTTAGATACGTCACGGATTTAAAAACATCAAATTAAATGAACAGTTAATAGAAAATAATTTTAAAAACTCTTAAAGGAGAACAAGATAATTAAATCATTTGTTATTACTTTTATCGTATTACCTTCATTATTAGGAGCTGCATTGGCATTCACTTTAGAAATACTACCCCTAATATGGAGTATCATTACACAAAAAGGGACAAGCTTGGCATTTAAAGATTTAGTAATTACATTTGTTTTAGGCTATGTAATGTATCTGGTGTATATTGTATATAAAGCGATCATTCACAAATTCAATAAAAATAAAAGTCACTAAAAATATATACAGATACAAAGCGAAATTTTAACAAAAAGCTCTTAAATTATTAATTTAAGAGCTTTTTTGAGTTTTCAGCTATCTTTCTAACGAACATCACGATCACCATTCTTTAAATAATCCTATATAATGTAATAATTTACATTCAAACAATCCAGATTATTCCGATATATGGTTTATAAGGATAATAGAGGGGTGTAGTATGAATGGCAATTACATTACCAGAAAGTATTAAAAGTACTGCTACTGCAGGAGAACGAATTTTATTTCGAACATTAAAGGAATATCTACCCGAGGATTATATTGTTCATTATGAGCCTAATATCAATGGGTTTAGACCAGACTTTGTGATAATCGGTCCGGATCTAGGAGTATTAGTTTTGGAAGTAAAAGATTACACCAAAAATACAATAAGAGAGCTAAACGACAATACCTGGGGCATTTTAAATTCTTCTGGTGATTTACATAGAGTGAAGAATCCCCTAGTTCAATCCAGAGAATATGCTTTTAAAATAAAAGATATGCTTGAGAAAGATATTGATTTAATCAATACAGAAGGGAAATATCAGTTTAAATTAAAGTTTCCTTATGGTTATGGTGTCGTCTTCACTCGGCTTCATGAAGAACAACTTTTAAAAAATAAAGTATATGAGGTTATTGATCCACATTTTATTTTATCGCGTGATCAGATTGATCCGGATAATGACCATTTTGATCCTGAGATCTTAATAGAAAAATTGTTTGATATGTTTCATGTGCCTTTCAAGTTAAATACGCCACTATCATCTGACGAATTAGAAAGGATTCGCTATCATCTATACAAAGAAATACGCGTTGGAGCAGATGTTGAACCAGTCCCATATCAAGAAAAACTGTTATTATCTTTTCGAAACATCAAAACGATGGATCTGCATCAAGAAAACTTGGCTAAACAGATTGGTGATAAACATCGGCTAATTAGAGGAGTAGCAGGAAGCGGTAAAACCTTAATCTTAGCGACTCGAGCAAAAATGTTAGCTGAACAACATCCGAATTGGAAGATATTAATACTCTGTTACAATGTAGCTTTGAAACAAAATATTAAACAAATGATTCATTCTAAATTTACAGAACCAGATGAATTTCTGACATCCGATCATAGAAAAACACCAAATTTAAATAATATACAAATATTAAATTTTCATCACTGGATTAAAAAAGATCATGGTATTTCAGAACTTGAAATAGATGATTACATTGAAAAAGTAGAAAATGATGCTTTAACTCCTGTAAAGTATGATGCCATTTTAATTGATGAAGGGCAGGACTTTGAAGGGAGCTGGCTGCATCTCATCAGCTTATGCTTAGATCAAGAGACGCAATCTTTACTTTTAGTAGAAGATAGAGCGCAAGATATCTATCGGAAAAGTAGAAGCTATGTGAAAGATACGGGGCTTGATTTTAGAGGTAGATCTAGAATCTTAAATATAAATTATCGTAATACGTCACAAATTGTGGATTTTGGATGGAAATTTTACGATAGCCATAGAGCTTTAGATCTTAAATTAAAACAAGAACAGACAGAGACAATCGAAATCATCCCTCCAAAAAAGACGAAACGTAAAGGGCCAGAAGTAGAGCTTTTAAGATGTAATAACTTTAAAGAAGAAATAGAGGAGATTACTAAACAAATAGTGGATCAACATAATGAAAAGAACATACCTTACTCTGAAATGGCTATTTTATATCGTATAAAGGGATATAATAACCATTATATATCAGCGATTCAATCTGAATTTCAAACAAAGAATATTCCTTACAATTGGATAACTGAAAATGGTGCAACCAAACATAAGTTCAATCCAGAGGAAGAGACAGTCAAAATTTGTTCTCTCGATAGTAGTAAAGGTCTTGACTTCCACTCAGTTTTTATTGTGAAAGCTGATCTGATGCCATTAAAGTATGAAGAGGATCAAGAAAAAGAAGTGTCTTTAATGTATATAGGAATGACTCGTGCTAAAGAGTACCTATCAATATCTTATTCAGGTGTTTCTTCGTTTACTCAGTATTTTGAGGATGTAAAGCAAAAAGAGCCGACATTTAATCAATAATTTTAAATAGTAAAAGGTACGGGAATTATTCATTTCTCATACCTTTTTTCATGTAAGAAGAAAAGAAGACTCTTCTTAATAAATATCGTATTATATAATGAAAACTTAGTTCAAAAAACAATGACAGCAGGTATTGGGAACGATCACATATTCAATCTACAATTACTCAAAGGAGACTTTCATGGGTTTCAAAGCTGATTTTAAACATGAAATACGTAACGTAATAAAAGATATAGAAAAAGAAATAAATAAAACATGGAAAATTGAATATAAAGGGCATTTTATAGAAATTATAAACCAAATAAAAGAAGAGCAACTAATCATTGATGGTGTGACAGTTGATAAAAAACAACGAAAAAGTTTATTGACTCATATGATCCCTTATTCAAAATTGTCAGGGATATTGGAGCTTCAAGATGGTACAAAACACAAGGTGTCCGTTAAACTTGGCGGTTATGTACGATTTCGTTGTATGGTGAAAGTAGATCGTGAAACGATTTTAGATGAATCAATGAAGATAGACTTTCTACCATGGGATCATAAAGAGAAAATCGTTCCCTTTATTCAACAACAAATTCAATCACATCATAAAATAGTAGACGACCGTTTACCCGATGAAGATTATTTATTTGACGAAAATGAACCACGATTGGCTCCCGGTTTATCTGATTATTATGTAGATGAACAACCTGCTCCTTTTTATGTGAAGAAGCTATTGATGCTTTTTGAAAAACAACTAAATCATCCTACAAATGAAACAAGAAAAAAAACATATGAAAAAATCATTTCTAACAATATGGCGAGCCGCAGCAGTGAGCTAATTGAACGATTTCAGCAAACACAATGGGATGAATCCCGTGTACAGCAAGAAGCGTTATGGCTTCTTGAATATGCGGCACATCGGGAGGTCGTCAAATTTGCAGTTATGATATTGGGATGTACGAACTGTGAAAAATACAAAGAGCTTTTATTCACAATAGGTATGCATGAAGAATTTACTTCTTATGTCGTGATTGCATTGAAGAATGGCACAATTCAAGGAAACGAACATGTTTGGCGTCTTGCAAAGTCTGTTGATGGATGGGGAAAAATTTCGGCTGTTGAGCAATTGGAAGCCTCGACGCCAGAAATAAAACGTTGGTTACTAACAAAGGGCTGCGAAAATACAATCATGAATGAATACTTAGCCTATACTTGCGCTCTTAATGGTGATCTGGAAACAGCTTTATCAGAAGATGAAATTTCCAAAGAATTATATGATGGAGCGAGTCTCATCATTCAAGCATTATTAGAAGATGAGGTTTCTATCTACGTAATCGATGAGTATTCAAATGCAAGCTCAGTTCTCTGCCGATTTATTCACCATGCTCATAAGCACTGCCAAGCAATTGAGGACTTTTATACAATATTGAAAATAAATGAGTTTTTAAATGATGAACAAGAGATTTGGGAAGACCGATTGAATGCTTCATGGAAACAGGACGATTATAAGGCTATCCAGGAAGCTGTTCAACCGTTTATTAATGACAGTAGATGGCCAAAGCTTGCGATCGATTCGTTACAACAGGGTTTTAGCTCCCAAGCACTTGAAATCGCTCTCTTTTATCGTTTAGATGTGATTGAGCATCTATTTGCTTTACTTGAGAAAGATCCGGCAAATAGTGAAATATACTTTGCTGTGATGGACACAAATCATCACCAGCATATTAGAGAGCTTTGTACATTTGCAGAAACACATTTATCGTTATCAAACCTCTCAGATGATGAAGTGGCTTGTCTACAATATATTGTGCAAGATTTATATGAACACGAAGGTGTAGGATTGCCATTGATTCAAGCTGCACTTAGATCAGATGATGGAAATTTACAGTATCATGCTTTAAGTGTATTAAAAGAATGGTCTCCTTCGTATTCGCAGCAAGCGGCCACAAGAGAATTGATTGAACATATTGCTGTGAAGACAAAGGATAAAGAAGATCGAAAGTTAGCCAAATACTTATTAAAGAAATAGGCTTCGGTTTACCTTCGCACTACGAGAATAAAATCTAAATATTAGAGAGCAGGCACACCATGCACACAATCAAAAAAATAGGCCAAACCTTCTCCTACATCACACCAATATCACTCTCTGACCGCCCCATCCTAGGCATGGTCATAGGCAATAACAAAACATTAATGATCGATGCTGGTAATTCAGAAGATCATGCGAACTATTTTATCCAAAAGACCTTAAAACAAGAGAACGCCATGCCGGATATGGTTGTCCTCACGCATTGGCATTGGGATCATATTTTTGGTCTACCGGCGCTGCCTCATGCGGTTTCAATTGCTTCTGCAAAAACCAGAAAGGAAATGGAGAAGCTTCTTCCGTTTTCTTGGTCAGATGAGGCGATTGATGAGCGGGTGAGGGAAGGAACGGAGATTGAGTTTTGCGCGAAGGCGATAAAAGAAGAATATAAGAATCATCGAGAGATTCAGGTGGTTTTACCGGATGTGACGTTTGACCGTCGGATGGAGATTGATCTTGGCGGGGTCACTTGTGTTGTGCAGCATGTTGGAGGCGATCATGCCGCAGATTCAGTGATCGTGTATGTGAAAGAAGAGAAAATTCTATTCCTAGGAGATTGCATTTATCCGAAAATGTATGCAGAAAAAGTACATTTTACGTTGAATGAAATCTTGCGTCTTTTAGATGAGTTAGATGCTTTTGATGCCGATACGTATATTCCTTCACACCAAAGACCGTGGACAAAAGAGGAGTTTCGTCAGGAAACAGACAAGCTTCGGATGATGGCGAAATACACAGATCTTTGTGGTGGAGATCAACAGAGAATCACGATAGAATATCAAAATTACGTGAACAGAGAATTGAAAGAAGATGAACTAGAAACCATTGCTTACTTTGTAAATGGTTATTAAATAATTGTGGTGACTAAACAGAAAAAGTCTCGTTTGAGGGAAATCACTCAAATGAGACTTTTTTATTTCTAAGGTAAACCTACAAAGTCTTCTGCATCACGAACTGTGACAGACATCTGTTTTGCATTCATAATAATGACACAATCCCAAGTGGGCTTTATTTGCAGTTCATCATTCTCATCAATACGAATAATCCCTTTAAATTCAACAGTCTGTTCTAGAAAGACCATTTTCTTTTCTGTATCATCTTTGACGGCTGTTAAATGTTCAGGATAGTGAATCGTCCAATCATAAAAAGCGGTTTTCTTCATAGTTCCTCCTATTTTCATTCGTACACATCTCCGAATACTTCTTTTGTTTGCCGGATTGTCAGTGATTTATTGGTTGGATCAATTGAAATGACACAATCCCAAGTAGGTTTGATTTGTAGCTCGTTGTTGTCGTCTATCCAGATGATGCTATTTAGTTCAATGGATGGCTCTAAAATAACCATTTTCTTTTCATGATGATCGGTAATCGCTGTTAAGTCTGCTTGTAAATAGATGGTCCAGTCAAAAAAAGTGATGTTTTTCATTGTTTCTCCCCTCATCTTCGCTTATATTTCCATTATAACCTGAGTGTTTTCTGACACCATTTTTTATCAATTCTTCTATTAATAGAGAGGTTACTTACAGATGGACAACATAACTGACCTATACGACACGTTCAAAACCAAAATATCGAAATATCCAATTGAACAAAATCATTGGCAAGTCTTCAAAGATGGAACAACGATTAAACAATTAAAAGCAGGTACATGCATGATCAAGGCTGGCGATCCAGTGAAGCATGCCTACTTCTGCATAACAGGTCTCTTCCGTCTCTTCTATTTGTTACCGGATGGAAGGGAGTACAACGTGGCATTTACGTTGGAAGATGATTTTGCTACTTCTTATGCAAGTATGATCAACGGGCAGCCTTCTCCTTATTCGATTGAAGCGATGGAGGATTCTATCGTGATTGAAATTCCGTATGATCTACTTCAAAGGTCGATGGACAGCAGTCATATGTGGGAGCGGTTTGTTCGGGTGAGTGTAGAAAGGCTGTATACGAGAAAGGAAGAGCGTGAGAGGGAACTGCTCTATTTGCCAGCCATTGAGCGATATCAGGCATTTTTATTGAAATATCCCGGGTTACATCAGCGTATCGCTCAATATCATATTGCCTCATATATCGGTATTTCTCCGGTTTCGCTGAGCAGGCTGCTGCATCCTGCTGAACATTAACCTATGTTAATGCACATTCTCTAGATCTGGCGTACAATCATCACATCATAGAAGAATCGAGGGGCTTGATGATGAAATATATGATGGTTGTTTTATTAGAGTTCTATCCATCTTGGCTTGCTTTACCACGAGAGGAGCGCAGAACCCATGCGGCTTCGCTGCAAGAGTTGATGCAGAAATATGAGGAACATGTGATGGTGCGCTTTTTTGATGCTGAAGCTCTTCCAGGTAAGGATTACACAGATTTTGTGATGTGTGAAACAGATGACCTGAAGTTCTATCATTTTATGTGGGAAGAGATTAGAGATTCTATTCCTTACACAAGTGGTTATGTCAAAATGAAAGAGGTCATCATGGGAATGGAAGATGCTTTTCAAACATATGAAAAAGAATCTTTGAAAATGGATTAGTAATCGAAAACCACCTGCTATCAGGTGGTTTTTTGCACATTCTATTTTTTGGTATAATCAGGGGTAAGGTAAGAACGGGTAAATTTTTGAACTGAATCGGAGGTACTTATGAAGCAGCTGTATATGAAGCAAAAGGTATTTAGTCTGAGCGGCAGGTTTACGGTAAAGGACCAACAGGAGAATGATGTATATGAGGTCGAAGGCAGCTTTATGAAGGTGCCAAAGACGTTCACCATTTTGAATACAGAACGAGACGTCATCGCTGTAATTACGAAGAAAATGTTTAGCTTTTTACCGAAGTTTTTAGTAGAAGTCGGTGGACAAGAGGTATTGACGATCAAAAAAGAGTTTACGTTCTTCAAAGCCAAATATTCAATTGATGCTGCTGGGATCGAAGTACAAGGGAACTGGTGGGATATGAATTTCCAAGTGCTGCAAAGCGGCGAAGTGATCGGTCAGGTAAAGAAGGAATGGTTTACTTGGGGGGATAGCTACAAGGTGGATATTTTGAAAGAAGAGATGGAGCCTGTGATGATTGCATTGGTTGTTGCGATTGATTGTGTGAAAGCGGATGAAGCGGCGTCTAGGTCTTCTTCGACGACAATGAATAATTAATTGGAGGGTTTAAAGTTGGACAACCTCACCCGCATTTTAAGATTAAGAGATGCAGAGATATGGGAGTATGAATTTCTCGATAATAAAGACATCATCGTCTATTTCTCGATTACAGATTTAAATAGAAAAGCAACGATTCATGATAACCCTCTGGCCACTCAAGAAGAACTGGATGAAAGAGATAATTACATATCAATGGATGTGCACAGCCATCTAGATCTCAAGAAAACGCTAGCAGAAGATATATTTGATGACTTTATCACCAATATCTCAGCTTTAGTAGAGCATATGCATGATTTTCACAATGCGCATGTTTTTATTCACATGCATGTTCATGACAAAATCGAATTAACAGATTTTCAGTTAGAAGAAGATGAAGAGATGCATGGCGATGAAAAAGAACAACTCTATACATTTAAACGTTTATGGATTCAGCAGGCATGTTTTCAATTGGTCGAACAACAATTAAATCGAAAAATCACAGACATGTCTAACAGTAGGTTTTGCCAAGATCTAAAGTGAGGTGAGCAAACGAATGACATTCCCATACAAAGTATTTCAAACAGTCGTCGAATGCGGCAGTTTTACAAAAGCCGGTGAGAAGCTTGGGCTGACGCAGTCTGGGGTGAGTCACAATATGGCGAAGCTTGAGTCAGAGCTTGGGATTGTGCTGCTTCATCGGAATCGAAACGGGCTGTCGCTGACAGATGCAGGTGAGCGGGTGCTGCCCCATATTCGCCAAATCATTCATCATGCGTCATTGCTTGAGCAGGAGGCGGCGTTGATTCAAGGGATGGAAGTGGGGAGTATCAAGATCGGCACGTTCTCTAGTTTTTCTTCAAAAATGCTTCCGCAGCTCATTCATCGTTTTACGAAAAGTTATCCCAATATCCAATTGGAGTTATACGAAGGCGGCTATGAAGAGATTGAAGAGTGGATCGCGTCTGGCACAGTTGATCTTGGATTTTTAACACAGCCATCTAGAGATTTGGAAACTGTTCCACTGTTTCAAGATGAATTGGTGGTGCTCATGCAAGAGAGTCATCGTTTCCATACAAAGAAGGTGATGGAAGTGGCTTCGTTCCAGGATGAACCATTTATTATGCCAAAAGCGGGCTGTGATCAACTCATTAAGAAAATATTAAAAGAAAGAGGCGTAAAACCCCATGTTTTATTTGAGATTGGGGACAACAATACGCTCATCTCTATGGTTCAGGAAGGCCTTGGGCTCACGATCATTCCGAAGTTGATGTTGCCGCCTCAGGTGCCTCAGGCGAACGTAATTCCACTTGAGACCAGTGTTTATCGCGAAATCAATATGGCGTTTAAATCTTTTAACGCAGCCTCTCCCTCTACTAAAAGATGGATTGAAGCGGTCAAAGATCATTTTAAATAGATTCAGCTTGAACGAGAGTCTCTATTCAAGCTGATCAATTTATAGCGTGACCACCCCGCGAATGGTAATAACCGCTGCTCCTGCTACTTTAATGACCGGCTTTGCTTCATTCGGAATGACCGTGATACGAAGCAATCCTGGTCTGCCGATGGCATCACCTTGAGCAATGCGCAGATGAGTGGTTTCTTGCTGAGGAATGATCCCTTCCAAATACAGATATCCGGCTAATGCCCCGTTTGCTGCTCCGGTTACAGGATCTTCGGGTATGCCAATGCCAGGTGCAAAATCCCTTGTATAAAGATCACAGTCCTTTATGGATTGAAACGTATAAAGATGAGTCGTTGTGATACCCTGCTCTTTATTCATTTTCCCTAAAGTTGCTAATTTTGGTGCCGCTTGATCAATGTCATCCTGGTGTTTCAGCGGAACAAGGAGATGCCAGTTTCCGGTGTTTGCTAATTTTATAGAATAGGATGGATCAATCCTGTCACTGCTTATACCGAGCATGTCACTAAGCTCTTCTACATCCATGATAAAATCTCGCGTCTTTGGCGTAACCTGTGTCATCTCCACATCCACAACTTTGCCATTTTCCTCGTGCCATACAACGGGAACATGGCCGATCTTTGTTTCTAACACCACCCCTGATTTTTCTTTAGCCATATCTAGCTCCGTCGCTAAAAGCCAAGTCAATCCAACCGTCGCATGCCCGCAGAAATTGACCTCTTCCGTTGGAGTGAAATATTTCACTCGATAATCGGCTTTCTCATCATGTGCCGGCAGCAAGAAAACGGACTCGGGTAAGTTCAACTCCTTGGCGATATTCTGCATCTCATCCTCCGTTAACCATTCCCCATCCAACACCACCCCAGCGGCATTACCTCCAAATTTCTCAGTTGTAAACGCATCGACATGATACACCCTAATATCTTTCATCTGACGAATCCCCCTAACCATGTTGTTATGTTCATCATAAATGTGTAGGATGTATTCGTAAAATGAATCTTTTGAATGTGATGAATTGGAATTGTTCATGTAATATTAAACAACTAGGCGGTAAGGCTGAAAAAAATAATGATAGTTCAAAAGGCAGTTCAAAGAGAATCTGATTTTTGTAGTATGCTTGAACAAAACAAAAAGAAAGCGAGGGGGTCAGCATCGCTTTAGGAGGATATATCAATATTGGATTGGTATTCTATGATGACATTCATTTAACAACCACTTTCCACCAACTGATTGTCTATTTAACAAAGAAAGGCATTTCAATAACGAAAGTAAAGTTTAGTCAAGATGCTAATGGCGAAGCATGGATCGAACATGATGTAAAAGAGATTAAAATCAAAAACAATTACTTGGAAGGTTTTTATACAGAATTTGAATTGGAGGGAACATGTCTAAAACATACAACCATGAACATACAAAAAGAAGCTGGTTTTGTTGGGTTCGTTCTGTGTTTAAATTGGACAGAGGTTGTTTCACATGATGTCGTTCGTATTCAACAGGAGATCGTACAGTGTCTTGTAGAACTTTATCCTACTCTTACGTTCGAGTATTCATTCATTGGACATGAAATGGAAGTCGAGCTTCATCCAGATGATGTTGAAAAGAGTCTGCAAGAACATCATGCTTTTCCAGTTGTTCTTATAGGTAAAGGGGATTATTTAGTCACTTTTTATGGTGATACTCTCATTGACGGGCTAACTACTCAAGAGAGAGGGAAGAAATATTTAAAGGTTAAAAGAGAACAGTAAAAAAGCCTCCTGAATGTATCAGGAGCTTTTTCCTTTCATCACCCATAATAATTATTCGCCTGAATAAAAAATTGGGATTGCATGTAGTTATATGTGATTTTCGAGAAGTCGAAGGGCTGTCCGTTTGTGAGATGGAAAACGGTCTCGACGCGGAGGGCAGGATCGTCTTGTTTAAGTCCGAGGTGCTTCGCTTCAGTTTCGTTTAGTTTGCCAACTTGCAGGTACATGTCAGAAAAGCCCACTTTAAGACCAAGGCCTTCACTAATGAATTTAAATACAGAATCGGCTGCAATTTCTGTGTTGAGGTAAGGAATAATGGTTTTCCGGTAATAGGACTCTTCTAAACATAAAGTTTGTCCATTGATGTAACGAATGCGTTTAAGGTAGAAAACATCCTCATCTAGTTCAATGTTTAAATTCAGCGCAGCTTCTTCTGGCGGTTTGATGGTATCTAACGTGAGAACTTCTGATGTCAGTTGAAATTCCTCTAAATCTTTTTTGAACCCTTGGTTGGATAAAAGGCTGATATAGCCTTTGCGTCTATGCCTTCTCACAAAGATGCCGCTGCCCCTCACCTGATAGACAATCCCTTTTCTTTCGAGTAAATCTAATGATTTGATAATTGTACTTTTGCTCACAGCAAATTGATTCATGAGCGTCTCAAGCACAGGAAGTTTGTCTCCTTGCTGCAGCTCATGTGTGACAATATATTTTTCAATATCGCTCGCAATTTGTTGATACTTTAACATAGCCATTCCTCTTTGTTTTCACGATTTATTGTCTTTGTATTATAGCACATCCCGATTTCTCTTTGATATGCAAACTAAAATTATATATGTATTGATAAATTGTACCGGTATAATTATAATGTACATATACTAGTAGTGATAAAGGGGGGTTTTATATGTCAAAAGTGAGGGATTATCAAAAGCTTGCAGAAGACATCTTAGAAGCAGTTGGCGGAGAAGAAAATGTGGTGAGTGCCGCAAGATGCGCCACGAGGCTGCGTTTGGTGTTGAAGCGTTCTAATCCAAAGGCAAAAGAAGCAGTCAACGCCATGCCTGGAGTCATTACAGTGGTGGAAAACGGTGGTCAGTTTCAGGTTGTGATCGGTCAGCATGTGGGTGAGGTATATGAGCATTTTTCCAACCTTGTTCAGCTCCAAACGTCTGATGATGACCAGTCGAATGAAAATAAAGGAACGATACTGAATCGGGTCATTGCGACCATGTCCGCTGTGTTTGCGCCATTTGTGTATATTTTAGCCGCAGCTGGTATTTTGCAAGGTGCACTTATCTTAATAAATTTGATATTTCCAAGCTTCTCGAAAACAGGCACTTATGAAGTGTTTAGCTTTATTTCTTGGGCACCGTTTACGTTCTTGCCTATTTTTATTGCGATCACTGCAGCCAAGCATTTCAAAACAAATATGTATATCGCGGTTGCTTGTACAGCAGCGCTTGTCAGTCCTTCTTGGACAGAGATTGCTGGACGTGTAGCATCAGGGGAAGGTGTGACCTTTTTAGGGATTGCGTTATCTGAAACGGTTTATACATCATCCGTCTTGCCACCGCTTTTCTTAGTATGGATTCTTTCTTATGTAGAAAGATTCTTAAACAAACGAATTCATGAGGTCGTCAAACCGCTATTTGTCCCATTTTTATGTATGGTCGTTATGGTTCCGTTAACCATACTATTAATCGGTCCTCTTTCGACAGCAGGTGCAAATGGGATTGCAAACGGATACAATGTCTTAGCTGAAAATGTACCAGCTCTGGCAGGGGCCATTATCGGCGGTTTCTGGCAAGTACTCGTGATTTTCGGTGTTCACTGGGGCATCACGCCAATGGTACTTGCGAACTTTGAACAATATGGACGTGACTCTTTTCAGGCATATCAAACCATCGCTGTTATCGCTCAAGTCGGTGCGGTGCTGGGAGTTATTTTAAAAGCAAGAAATCGGGAAACACGGAAAGTTGGGGTTTCAGCTGGAATCACAGGACTCTTCGGTATTACGGAGCCTGCGATTTACGGTGTCACCTTACGTTTTAAAAAGCCGTTTATTTTCGGGTGTATTTCAGGAGCGGTCGGTGCCGTTGTAGCCAGCTTCTTTACGCCTTATTACTTTGCATATGCAGGGCTGCCTGGCCCGCTGACCATTGTGAACGGAATCGATGCAGATTATCCAACGTCTATTATTGGTATTTTGATTGGTGTGGCCATTGCGCTGATTTTACCAGTTGTGCTTATTCAATTGTTCGGTTATGGGGAAGATACGGTAGACCAGCCAGCTGGTGAAACATCTGTTAAAGATCAAGACGGAGAAACGACACAAGCTTCTATGAACAATGAAGAAATGATCACGGCTCCACTTACAGGAAAGGTGCTTTCGTTATCTGAAGTACCAGATGCCGTATTTAGCTCTGGTGCGATGGGGAAAGGCTTTGCCGTTCATCCGACCGATAACAAACTGTTTGCACCGTTTGACGGCAGTGTCGTCATGCTTGCACCAACAAAACATGCGATTGGTCTGCGTTCTGAATTTGGTGTGGAGTTACTTGTTCATGTAGGAATTGATACGGTCTCTCTAGATGGATCGGCATTTACACTCAATATCAAAGAAGGCGACAAGGTGAAAAAGGGTGACTTGTTGATGACATTTGATCAGGAAGCAATTGAAAGCAAAGGATTACAAACAATCACACCTATTATCATTACCAATACCCAAGCATACGAAGATGTGATTGTAGAGAAACGTTCGACATGTCAGCCAACTGACGTGATGATGACAATTGTGAAATAGGAGGAATAGATAATGACTTTACCAAAAGATTTCTTATGGGGCGGGGCATTAGCCGCTCATCAATTCGAAGGTGGATGGAATGCAGCTGGCAAAGGGCCGAGTGTTGTAGATGTGATGACAGCAGGTGCTCATGGTGTACCAAGACAGATCACGGAAACGATAGAAGAAGGAACTTTTTATCCAAACCATGAAGCCATTGATTTCTACCATCGTTACAAAGAAGATATCGCCATGTTTGCTGAAATGGGATTAAAATGCTTGCGAACATCGATCGGCTGGAGCCGAATTTTCCCTAAAGGGGATGAAGAAGAGCCGAATGAAGCAGGCTTACAGTTTTATGATGATGTGTTTGATGAGCTGATTAAACATGGAATCGAGCCTGTCATTACGTTGTCTCACTTTGAAATGCCCCTTCATTTGGCAAGAGAATACGGCGGATTCCGAAGCAGAAAAGTCGCTGAATATTTCGCGAAATTTGCGGAAGTATGCTTCAATCGTTACAAAGACAAGGTCACGTACTGGATGACATTTAATGAGATCAATAACAAAATGGACGTCAACAACCCGTTGTTCCTTTGGACAAATTCAGGGGTATCTGTCAAAGAAGGCGAAAATGCCAAAGAAGTCATGTATCAAGCGGGCCATCATGAATTGCTTGCAAGTGCATGGGCAGTGGCAAAAGGCAAAGAGATCAATCCGTCCTTTCAAATTGGAGCGATGGTGTCCCACGTGCCAATTTATCCATATACCTCAAACCCAGAAGATGTCATGCTGGCAGAAGAATATATGAGACAGCGCTATTTCTTCCCAGATGTCCAAGTGCGTGGCTACTATCCAAGCTACGCGTTAAAAGAATTTGAGCGCGAAGGCTATCATATTCCATTTGAAGAAGGCGATGAAGAAAGTTTAAGAAAAGGAAAAGTAGATTACCTTGGCTTTAGCTATTATATGTCAACAACGGTCAAAAGCGATGCAGTATCTGATCACAAAGGAGACATTGTCAATGGAGCACTGCCACATGGTGTAGAAAATCCGTATATCAAATCAAGTGACTGGGGCTGGTCCATTGATCCGACAGGTTTAAGGTATACATTGAATCGTTTTTACGATCGCTATCAAATCCCGCTATTCATTGTGGAAAATGGCTTTGGTGCCATTGATCAAGTGGAAGAAGACGGTTCTATTCATGACCCAGAGCGAATTCAATATCTCGCTTCTCATATTCAAGCACTGAAAAAAGCGGTTGAATATGACGGTGTGGACCTCATCGGCTACACACCTTGGGGCATCATTGATATCGTGTCATTCACAACCGGTGAAATGAAAAAACGCTACGGCATGATTTATGTTGACCGTGATAACGAAGGTAATGGTTCAATGAAGCGTCTTAAAAAAGATTCGTTTACTTGGTATCAAAACGTCATCGCAACGAATGGTGAAGAAGTGTAATAAAGGAAAATGCAGACCCGGATGAGTGTGGTATACGCTTGTTCGGGTTTTTGTGTTTCTTTCGACAAAAATGGTGCGCATATCCTTTTGTTAACAAGAAATAAGTCTTATAATTTAGATAGAATATTTGATGATGAAAATAAGAGAAGATAGATGGAATGGGAGAGGTAGTAAATGACGAAATGGTGGATGGTTCGTGCGGGTGACCAAAACGAATTAATTACAATTTGGGAAGAGAAAGGCATTGCATCGATAGGGTGGCCTAAATTAGGTAATCCAAAACAATATCAAACAAAGCAAGAGATGAATGCTCGAGCTGATGTCATATTCGCTGAGAACAAACCTTTTACGAGAAGAAGCTGGGTCAGTCAGGTATGGAGGTTTAGTAGAGAAATCAAAAAGGGAGATCGAATCATTACGTACATAAAAGAAAGCCGTGAATATCGAGTAGGTACGGTGATTGCTCCGCATTTTTTTGATGAAGCAGTTGGAGATAAAATGTATCCAAATCATATTCAGGTAAATTGGGAACCAATAGCAGTTAAACGAGATTCTCTCAGTCAATCAGCTAAGAACAGCCTCGGTTCTATATCAACTGTTTTTCGTGTAGATGATTGGGGGAAAGAGATTGAACATTTACTCAAAAACCCTACATCTATATCAGCACCTGAAGATGAAACCGAAGAAGATGAAATTATCGAAGATTTAGTCAGCAAAGCTACTGTCATGATTGAAGATAAAGTAGATAAATTGGACCCGTGGCAAATGCAAGACTTAGTCGGAGGCTTACTGCAAGCAATGTCATACAATGTTCGCGTGAGTCCAAAAGGGCCAGATGGCGGTGTGGATGTATTAGCTTATAAAGATGCATTTGGATTTGAAAAGCCTATTATTAAAGTACAAGTAAAGCATCGGAAAAATTCAGCCAGTTCGCCAGAGGTGCAGCAATTATTAGGTGCTAATCCAATGAATGCTAACAGTTTATTTGTTTCTACTGGTGGGTTTACTTCTCATGCAAAAGCTGTTGCGAAGCATAATGAGGTTCATCTAGTGGACTTAGAAGAACTCGTAAATCTTATTGTACATTGGTATGAACATATGCCAGCTGAGACAAGATCCTTATTACCTCTGAAAAAAGTGTATGTACCTGAGTGATCTTTTTATTGTCTATGTTTCAATAACTCCTGAATACAAAGAAAAAAGAGGGTAATGACGGTAAAATAGTTCATTGGATTCTGAAAGATATTGATGTTCATTGATAATTGAAGAAGAATCCACAGACTGAATACCACCATAACAGCAGGAATAATTAATTTATACACAATGGTTCTCCCTTCTAGAGTAGTGCGGTTTTAGTTGGCATTGTCTCATATCATTGTAGAGGTTGAAAAGAGGTAAAGGTTTTAATAGGTTCTATCACATAATTCGGTATAATTGGTCTATAAAAACGATAAATGGTAGATAAAGAATAGGAGTTGTTGAAATGAATCAAACTCTGCAAATGGGTGCCAATACCGTACTAAACTCTCCAAAGGGGCAATTATTCATCAGTTATGAAGTGTCATCTGCAATTGATATTTCTTTAACGGCGTTTCTCTTAACAGATTCAGATCTAGTTCAAGGAGATAATGGCATTATTTTTTACAATCAGCCGGAGAGTACTACGGGTGTCGCGACACTTTTACCAGCAGAGATATCAGATCAGTTGAAAAGACATCAATTGAATTTTGATATGAGCAAAGTGCCTGTCGGAATCACAAAGATGGCTATTACACTAACAGAGGATCGAGGAATCGGCTTTTCTCATGTGAAGAATCTGCAAGCAGAAATTCGAACAGGTGATGAGGTGCTATACCTAACACCAGTAAGCTTTACAAATGAAAAGGGTATTGTCGTAGTAGAGCTATACATAAGAAATAGTGAAACGAAAGCACGATCCATCTGGCGTGGCTTCGATTCTGGATTGGAAGGGCTATGCAAGCTTTATGGGGTGGAGGTTGAACCTGATGAACAGGATGTTTCTACACCTCCTCAAATGGTTTCTGAAAAACAAATTAATGAGCCTGCTCCAATGAACACAGCCGCTAAAGAGAAAGTCTCTGCACCTATTAGCTTAGAGAAAGTTCAAGGTAAAATTAGTCTAGACAAAGGTCATAAACCGATCATCATTGACAAAACACCAGAGATTACGGCTACAGTATCTTGGGAGTCTGGTACCGATTATGATATTTACGCGTTGATCTATACGAAGTCAGGAAAACAAATAGATGTGGCCATGTTTGGCGCAAAAGGTGTTCCCGCTCTCAAAAGTTACGGTAACGGGGCTGTTGAGCATATGGGAGATGTCGGTAGAGATCGTGAATCAATGAAAACAGAAGTCATTAAACTAAGGTTAAATGATGATATCCTTGCGGTGGTACCCGTTGTTTACTCTGCTCAATCAAATGGAACAGGTTCTTTCTATAGATATAGAGTGTCTATGAGTATCGATAATCATCAAGGAACGTCTGTCACGATTTATGCAAAACATGCAAATGACAATGATCGAATTTATTCTTGTGTTCCTGGTATACTTCAAAACACAAATGATGGCGTGATCATCCGTCCACTAGAGCTTTACAGCAAGCCGAATTCCGAGCGCAGACCTAAATTAAAAATGAAGTCTTCAAATGAAATTGATGTTTTGATGGATAAAGGACCAATCAATGACTATAAGTGACGTGAACATGTGGCTAGACAGAGTATAATGAACTGTCTGGCCTTTTCTATATCTCTACAATGGATAAACTCGTTTATCCAAATTAGAGGGTAAATTGAATAGAAAGTCCATTCCATTTTTTATGTCATTTAGCCTATTTTTCAGTTTTGGAGGTCACGGTAAAATAGACTTTATGATCAATAATGGAGGGAGTGGCTTCTTCTGGGCAAGATACTTGATGCAAAAGCACTAACCAGTGCCATGGATACAAGGGCAAAACACTATCAGGAACTCCGCGAACAAATGATAGATTTTAAAAAGGCATTACAAGGTGTTGCCAACCTCGGTGACGACTTCACTGGAAAAGGTGCCGATAACATTAAAAGCTTCTACAAAGAGCTCGCAGGAAATGTGGACATGTTTATTAGCTTCATTGATAAACAAAAAGCCTTTCATGAAGGTGTTTCTGGAACGCTTGATGATACAAACTTTGGCGGCGATACCTTTGTAGAAGAACACTTTTTAGACAACGCTGTACATATGGGCATCAAAAACGCCAAAAGCATTGTAAAGGATCAAAAAAAGGCACTCAAAACGATTTTTCAAGATATTGATGACCTCATTTCTCTGGAGGTATTTGATAGTAAAACCTTTGACGAAAAGATTGCAGATGCGGAAGATGAACGCAAGAAAACGGTTAAAGATTTAATAGAACTTGATCAAAATCTAAAAGATGAATATGCTTTGTCAGAGACTGAGGAGAAGGCTACAATGGCATTGTACGCAGAAATGATCAATGCCACAAATGACGGAAAATCCATTTCGCCTATGAATTTTGACAAGAAAGCGTATCAAAATAGCGAAATCTACAAGGCAAAAAGCGATATTGAGAAGCAAACTTCTGAATATCTAAAAATCAAAAAAGATCAAGAAGAAGCCCGCAAGATCGCAAAGGAACAAGAAGCGCTCGCCAACCGTCCGTGGTATGAAAAAGCTCTTGATTACGGAGGAAATATTGTCAATGAATTGACAGGCGTGAACGATGCAAAACGTGCTGCAACAGGTGTCGATCCGATCACAGGTGAAGAACTCACCGCAGGACAGCGAGTCGCCGCAGGAGGCATGGCTGCAGCAGGATACATCCCGATCGTCGGCTGGGCAGGACGTATTTTCAAAGGCGGTAAAGCCGTTTATAAAACGACTCAAGCCACGTCCGCCGCAGTCAGAGCAGTAGACATTTACAAGACATCACAGAAGTCTTTTGACGCCCTGAAAACATCACAAAAAGGCTTATATGGCCTCACCGCAACAAACGGCTTCAGCGAAGCGATTACGGGTCGAGATATGTTTGGAAATAAGATCTCGAAAGAACAGCAGGAAGCGAGTATGAATGCAGCGCTTGGGATGCTTTTGCCGTTTGGGGCAAAAGGGTTTCATGGGAAGATGGGTGTAAAGAGTTCAGGTATACCTAATATTTCAAAAAGGCATGATGAAATTGCTCATAAAAGTTATTATGGTAGAAAAGATTTTAGAATAAAGATAAATAGTGCAGTATATTCTCATCATGATAATAAGCATTTAAAGGCTAGAACTGCCGAAGAAGCGAAACGTTTTAGTGAAACCGGAAGACGAAATGCTCAATACCTACCTGAAATAAATAATAAAGTGATAGAAAAAGAAGCTCTTCAAAGAGGGCATATCATTGATAATGGCAATAATAATTTTTACTTCATTTATGATACTGGTAAAGTTGTTGGTTATGATAATGGAAAATCTACTAGTTGGATTAGAGGAGAACTAACGAGTGGTAATGTGTATCACGGTCATCCAATAGCTGGTGATAGATTAAATAAGTATTTAAACAAATTAGGAATAAAATAACTATAAAATTAACAAAGAGGTCGGATAAAGATGAGAAAGCATGTGAAACTTGATATTCCGGAAGTAAACATTCATCCCTTGAGGATAACTGAAGGTTGGAATGTCCGTTATAATCATTTTTGGGAAATTGACCCTAGAAAGTTAGAAACAGAAGATGAAAGATGGTTTATGTTCACTGAAAGTTTGTTACAGCTTTATCATGAGAAATCATCAATAACATTGGACTTAGGTTGGTATCCCGATTTATCTTCAGATGGCAACTATCTTGTTCTAATAGTTAAAAATACAGATTGGGACAATCCTATTCAGGAGTTTAGCTCTGATGACTATAGCAAAGTGATAGATTTTATAGAATTTCATTTAAAAGAAATTACATATAACTGGTGGAAATAAAACTGTATGTATTTCTACGAGGTTAATAAGGCTATTGCTTCTCTGTTTTGCCGTTTCTATGGTGGTGGTCTTATAATGAATAAAAACCAAACAATGCTTAAAAAGCAAAATATGTGGAACCATCATTGGAGCATTAAAAATGTATATAGAACTGGATAAAATTTTATCCGCTGATAAATACTAGTAAGTGAGATACTCTTGTATTTTAGCCTAAACGATTGGGGAGAACTATCAAAACAGGTACTCAATAAACTAATAGAGTGGCAGCGAAAAATTGCGTACTGTCTCGATAATGAGTGCAATGAATATGAGTTTCATATTTTATTGGATTTGCTGAATACTAATGATGCGGAATTATTTGAGATTTGTATTGATACATTAAGAAGTTATCCTATTGAAGAGGGTAAAAAAATAGTACTGAAACATCCTCAGATTACAGAACGTATAAATCAAATGTTGACTACTACTGCGAACCTACCAGCAAAGACAGTTCTTCGAGATTTCATTTCAAAAATACATTCAAATTAGTCCGTTATTGCTGAAATTTAATGATGAAATAAGATCTTGATTGGTTTTATACTGATCAAGATTATTTAATTTACACTGATGAAAAATGTCACATTGTAAAAAGAGTAAGTAGGAATGTATTTATTCGGGATTTTAAACAACATAAGATTCATTATTACGTACATGTAATTATACAAAGTCCCCATTTATATTGATTTCCTAGATTTATATCCGGAAATTTTGAAAAAAAGCATAGTTATCTAGAAATCAGTTCATTCCACCGTGTAGCCTGGTGGAATTTTCAAGGGGGAGATGTCTAGAGAGCAATGTTTATACGCCTTGTGGAGGTGCTCCTATGAATAATAAAGGAAAAACAAAAATCGAAACCTTAAAAAGAAAAAGCAGAAGAAAGCACTTAATAAACGAATTAAGTTATATGACACTTCCAGAACCCCCTTTTTTGGAGGTCGAAGAGAATCAATTTTTTTGTCAGAAGGTATTTACTTTCCTGCAATCGAGAGAACATAAAAGTCAAATACATGGAGACAACGATCTAGAGCATATTGAAAAGTCTACACAAATGTTAAATGAAATGGTCGGGAGGATAAAAGAGACTCCTAAACAAGGGAGATTGCTTTTTTTCCGAGATCATGAAATTGAAGCGCTTTTAGTAAATGTGGATGAAGTGTTTCATCATTTAAATCAACTTCTTGAGCAAACCAAATTTTTAAGTGGATACGGAGATTTCATTTTAATAGCAGAGGATTTTCATTTTGGATTATGCATAGAGCGTACAGAATATTTTTATGAGTTTAGTATTTGGGGCTGTGAGATTAAAAGTGGGATGTAGAGACGAAGAGATAAGGTTTTCTTGATAGTCAGGGTTTCTCAATGGTGTCAGGTTGACATCGTTTTTAGTTTGTTTTATTCTTTCTCACTCTATCAGTCATCTGAAAAGGTACATTTGGTTGATAAAAACAGACTCTTTGATCTATATTTATTCATTTTTTATTTGATTTTTAAGAAAAATGTTGCTTTTGTTTAAAAAATTACTTACTATAGTGATATTAACATGTTAAAAGCGGTTTCATGAAACGATGAAAAGCTAAAAATAGAATAATGCGTACATTCAATAAGGCGTGTTACTGTTCGGCAGGCAAGACCTAGATTGGATGGGATATCTGTATTTGTATATTCCCACCCAATCCAGGTCTTTTTTTGTTGCCTGAGCTCCTATAATTAAAAATGAAAGCGGTGACTTTGATGAACCATAAAGACTTAGCTCAAGACATTCTAAAGCATATTGGTGGAAGTGAAAATGTTCAAAATGCGATCCACTGTATGACGAGATTAAGGCTGACATTAAAAGACTCTTCACGTGCAAACTCTGAAGAAATTAGTCGTCTTGATGGCGTTATTCAAGTAGCGGATACAGCAGGTCAGTATCAAATTATTATTGGAAATGATGTAGGTTATGTCTATAAAGAATTTGCAAAGCTTATTGATCACAACCCAGAAGCAAGCGGGCAAATTGTCCAGAATAAAGATCATAGCTTCAAAGGATACTTCAATCGTTTTGCCAATTTAATCACTGGCATTTTTGCACCAATTATCCCTGCAATTGCCGGTGCTGGTATGTTGAAGGCTTTGTTGATTTTGTTGCCGATGCTGAATTTGATGAAAGAAGATAGCCAGACCTATTTGGTGTTGAAAATCATTTCAGATGCGGCGTTCTTCTTCTTGCCGATTTTGTTAGCCTATACAAGCTCGCAAAAATTTGGCACAAACCCTATGGTATCCATGGCTTTGGCTGGGGTTTTATTACATCCTAACTTAACAGCTTTGTTTAGCAGTGGCGATCCAGTTGCTTTTGCTGGAATACCCTTGAAAGCTGTATCTTATGGCGCATCGGTTATTCCAATTATATTGATTGTTTGGCTTATGTCCTATGTTGAAAGGCTTGCGGATAAATTATCACCGGGACCCGTCAAAATTTTTATGGTTCCTTTAATCACAATGATCATTGTCGCGCCGATTGGTTTACTGTTTCTAGGGCCGCTCGGTATGTATCTGGGCGCAGGGTTAGCAGCGGGAGTGCTATGGATACAACAAACTGCGGGATGGGCGGCTGTTGCAATTTTAGCTGTTTTCTTACCTTTTATCGTGATGTTTGGCATGCAGAAGGTGTTCTATCCAGTTGTTATCGCTTCCCTTGCTTCGCCTGGATATGATGCGCTCATTGGAGTAGCCATGTTAGCGGCGAATTTTGCACAAGGTGGAGGTGCTTTGGCAGTTTCATTTAAAACAAAAGATCCTAAGTTAAAACAAATTGCGATGTCCGGAGGAATTTCTGCTTTATTTGGCATCACAGAACCTGCATTATACGGTGTCCATTTAAAGCTTAAGAAAACATTACTTGCATGTATGATTGGAGCAGGGGTTTCAGGTATATTTGTTGGATTAATTAAACTGAAAGCGTTTGTCATGGTTTCACCTGGAATTGCCACTATGCCGATTTTCATTGAAAAAGGGACTTCAAACTTTACGTTTGCCATTATTGGTGCAGTCATTTCAGCGGTAGTCGCATTTATTGCTGTTTACATCATTGGCTTTAAAGATGCAGAAAATGAAGTCGTCCAGAAGAGCAATGAGCCTATCTCTACAACAGAAAACACAAGAAATCGTGAGGTCATTTATGCACCGATCAAAGGAGCTGTCATCCCATTAGCGAAAGTAAATGATAAAGTATTTTCTGAAGAAGTGATGGGTAAGGGGGCAGCGATCCAACCTAGCGATGGAAAAGTAGTAGCTCCATTTGATGGGCAAGTAGAAATGATTTTCCATACAAATCATGCGATTGGTCTAAAGTCAGACTTAGGTGTTGAAGTTCTTATTCATATTGGGATTGATACCGTTAACTTAAATGGACAACATTTTACTTCACATGTTCAAAAAGGTGATACAGTAAAGCAAGGCCAGCTTTTAATTGAATTTGATGATCAGAGTATACAAAAGGCTGGTTATGACACAACAACACCAGTGATCATTACAAATTCGGCTGATTATTTAGAAATTTTAACCCAAGAGGGAAAAACCAATCCTTCTGGTCATCAGCAGCCACTTTTAACTGTCTTATAAATAGATTTTGAATGTAACCAGGAAGGTGATATGGTATGGAAATTATAAAAGTGCTGAATACCAGTGTGGTTCTCGCTAAACGAGATGATGGAAAGGAAATCATCGTAATGGGGAAGGCGATCGGGTTTAAAAATAAGCCTGGCAGTCTTATTCAAGAGGAAGATATACAAAAGATTTATGTGCTAGAAGATCGAAGCACGTCAAATGATTTAGCTGAGCTCATGAGAGAGACTCCAGAGGAATTTTTAATCATAACGGATGAGATTATTTCCTATGCGAAGCATCGATTATCCACACACTTAAATGAGCATCTTTATATTTCTCTAACAGATCACCTTTTTATGGCTACAAAGCGCTTTAAGGAACATCTCACGATACAAAATCGCCTGCTTTGGGAAGTGAAGAAATTTTACCCCGAGGAATTTAGCATTGGTATGCACGCACTCGATCTAATAAAAAAACAACTAGGTATTCAATTACCGGAAGAAGAAGCAGCGAATATTGCTTTTCATCTAGTAAATGCGCAGCAGACAGAAGACAATTTGAATCAAATCGTGATGATGACCAATATGGTCAAAGATATTCTAAACATCATTAAAATGCATTATAAGATCGATATTCCAACAGATACGATTAATTACTCCAGGTTTTTAACACATTTACAGTTCTTTGTTCAGCGGTTGCTGGAGAACAAAATGCTTGAAACAGATGACCATGATTTAATCGATCAAATCATGAGGAAATACCCTGAAGAAGTGAAATGTGTGGAGAAAATCGAGAAATATATTAAAACAAATGTGGATTACACCATATCCAATGACGAAAAAATGTATTTAATTATTCATGTCAATCGAGTGGTTTTAAGAAATAATGGATCGTCTTAAGGGAGGAAGAGAGATGTCTAATCAAGTTAGAAAGTTTCCAGAAGGTTTTTTATGGGGTGGCGCTATTGCGGCTAATCAAGCAGAAGGTGCATGGAATGTAGACGGAAAAGGGCTATCGACTGCTGATGTGGCGATTTTTAAAAAAGGCCTCAGCAAGTCTGACTATAAAAAGCACAATAAAGTGGATGAAGAACAAATTCAACAAGCGATGCGTGCAGATACCGCTGAAGGTTATCCGAAACGAAGAGGTGTCGATTTTTATCATCGTTATCCAGAAGACATGGCGCTCTTCAAAGAGATGGGATTAAAGACGTTGCGTGTCTCGATTGCCTGGACACGTATTTTTCCAAAGGGAGATGAAGAAGAGCCGAATGAAGCGGGATTATTGTTTTACGACCGCTTATTCGATGAAATGAAGAAACATGATATTGAACCACTCGTTACGCTATCTCATTATGAAATGCCGCTATACTTAGTCAATCAATATGGTGGATGGTCTCACCGCATTGTTGTTGATTTCTTTGTGAAATTTAGTCGAGTGGTATTTGATCGATACAAAGATAAAGTCAAGTATTGGCTGACTTTCAATGAAATTGATAGCATTGTTCGCCATCCGTTTACAAGTGGAGGAATCGTGTCAGAGCGTTTTGATAATGTAGAGCAGGCTGTTTATCAAGCGCTACATCATCAATTTGTTGCAAGTGCTCTGGCAGTGAAGTATTGCCATGAAATGATCCCGGGTTCAAAAATTGGCTGTATGCTGACGAAATTAACAACGTATCCTTATTCTTGTAATCCAAAAGATGTTTTAAAGGCATCGAAGAACAATCAATTTAATATGTTCTTCACAGATGTACAGGTGCGCGGGGAGTATCCACGTTTTATCCATCGACTGTTCAAAGAAAAAAACATTCACATTGAGAAACAGCTAGGAGATGACGAGTTATTAAAGGTTCATACCGTCGATTTTATTTCTTTTAGTTATTACAATTCACTTGTTGCTACTGAAAACAGTGAAGGGATGGAAACGGTCAGCGGAAATACGATAGGTGGCGTAAAGAATCCTTATTTAGAAGTGAGTGAGTGGGGATGGCAGATCGATCCTATTGGTATTCGTATTTCTTTAAATGATCTATACGACCGCTATCAATTACCGCTATTTATTGTTGAAAACGGATTAGGAGCAAACGATCAGGTGGAGCAGGATGGAACGATCAATGATGATTATCGTATTAGTTATCATGAACAGCATTTCCAGCAGATGTTAGAAGCGATTGAGGATGGAGTCGAATTGATGGGGTACACGAGCTGGGGGATTCTTGATTTAATCAGCTATTCATCGTCAGAAATGGAAAAACGTTATGGGTTTATCCATGTTGATCAAGATAACGATGGAAATGGAACATTAAATCGCACACCTAAGAAAAGTTTTTACTGGTACCAGAATGTGATTCGTCAAAATGGACTGGAAATGAACGAATAGATGTGTCAGAAATCTTTTAAGGAGTGGTGTATACCCACTCCTATTTTTTATTGATGAATGTTTCAGCTCGTAAAAGAAAAGATATGCATATGGATATGCATTTCCCTCAAATTTAAGCAATTCACTATCATTACCTTTCACATTCATATAAAATAAGAGCTAGTGAAAATTTGAAGAGATGCTTGATAAATGAAGGGCATGTAAGCTGTATGAAATGATGAGTTGTTTCAAGTACGTGAAGGTTGCAAAGCTGTTTCTCCTCACGCATGAATCTTGTAAGCGTAACCATTATTTGTCACTTCATTGCAATGTGTTGAGGGGTGTGTCAGCATGAGGAATCCGTATTTGAGAACGGCCTCTAGTCTTTATATCAATTATTTTTTATTAGGTATGGTCAATATTATTTTGGCTTCTAATATGCCATTTTTGATCAAACAATTAGATACAAATAGTGCGGGGATAAGTTATATGATATCTGCACTCGGTATTGGCAGGGTGCTCACGTATGGTCTATCGGGCGTACTGTCAGATCGTTTTGGACGAAAGCCGGTCATTTTGGTTTCTGGGGTGCTGATGGCGGTGTTCCTCATCGGAATCCCATTGTCTCCGAATTATCAAATCGCGTTTGCGTTTGCGATTTTGGCAGGGGTGGCGAATTCGGCGATGGATGCAGGGACGTATCCGGCTTTAATGGAAGCTTTTCCTCAAAACTCGGGATCTGCAAATGTGATGGTGAAGGCGTTTATTTCGATTGGGGCGACCATTCTGCCGCTCGCTATTTTCTTTTTAGCAGAGCATGATTTGTTTTATGGATTTGCGTTTTTTGTACCTGCTTTTATCTATTTAGTGAATGTGATGATGCTGTGGACATTGCCATTTCCGAATCATCGCAAGGTGGAGCAAGTTCAGGTGACGGAGCATGATGAACTTCCGCGCTTCTCATCAGAGCCTACGTTTTGGAGAGAAGGGGTCGCACTGATTGTGATCAGTTTTACATCAAATGGTCTGTACGCCTTGCCGCAAATTTGGCTGCCTACGTACGGTGAGGAAATTTTGGGGATGGCTTCTGGCAGTGCTGTGAAGCTGCTTAGTTACTATAGCATGGGCGGTTTGCTGTCTGTCTTATTGCTCGCATTTCTTTTGCGCCGCATTGTTCGTCCGGTCACCGTGCTGCTACTCTATCCGATTATTACATTAGCCTCTATCTGTGTGCTATTGGTCGTGAAGTCTCCAGTCATCGGGACCGTCAATGCATTTGTATTGGGCTTTTCAACAGCGGGTGTCTTTCAGCTGACGTTAACCGTAATGGCTGAGTTCTTCTGGAAAAACAAAGGGACGATGACAGGAATTATCTCAACAGCAGGCGGAGTGTCCGCCATTGTGATTCCAGTCGTCACTGGTTTGATCGAAACCCACTCGACCATTTTGCAAATCTTTATATTTGATGCGGGTGTGGCTGTTGTAGCGATCATCGGCGCGGTGTATATCCTTTATCGATATCGCCGTGTGATGATACACGAATAAAAAAAGACGACTTCCAAAGCGGAGGTCGTCTTTTTTCTGTGTTTCGTTTAGAAACGGTCATTTTCAAATAGAATTTGTTTCACTTGTTCAACAGGCATATCCTCGCCAGTAAACAGTTTGTACGCAAGGGCACCTTGCCATAGCATCATGCCAAGACCGTTAATCGTTTTGGCACCAGCTTCTTGTGCTTGAGCAAGAAGTTTTGTTTTTTGCGGGTTGTAGACGACATCTGTCACGATTAAGTCTTTGCGTAATACATCAAGGGTATCGTCAATAATGCTGAGCTCATCTAATGGTTTCATGCCAAGACTTGTCCCGTTTGCTAAGATCGCACTTTCAGCTACTTCACGACGGAAAGCGTCTTTGTCTTCAAGTGGGAAAATATTCGCTTTGACACCGAATGATTTCATTTCGTTGTTGATGTAATTTACATTTTCCTCTGCTTGAACAAAGTATTGATCATTACGAGCAAAAATACTAATTTCACGAATACCTGATTGTGCAAGCTGAATGGCGATCGGTGTTGCAGCGCCGCCAGATCCAACGAGTGTAACCTTTTGTCCAGCTAATTCAACGCCGTGTTCAATTAAGTTTCTTACGTAACCAAGACCATCTGTGTTGTAACCAACCAGCTTGCCATCTTTGTTCACAACTGTGTTGCTTGCGCGAGTATATTTTGCAGAATCATCTAGTTCATCTAAGTAATCGAGTACTTTCATTTTGTTCGGCATGGATACGTTAAATCCAGCTGCACCCATTGCTTTCATCCCGTTTACTGCTGCTTCTAGTTCATCATTTCCTACCTCAAAAGCAAGGTAAGCATAGTTGATTCCTGTTAGTGTATAGCCAAGGTTGTGCATCCGTGGTGACAGGCTGTGTCCGATTGGTGTTGCAAGAAGACCGACTAATTTTGTTTTTCCATCAATATTACGTTCGTGTATGTTTGTCATGATTGACATCTCCTTTAATTATCTAAACAATTTTTTCATGCGTCGTAAAACAAAGACTGCTAACAATACGCTGATGACCGCAATGATCATATCGAAGAATAAAGTCATTTTAATATCGTACGTGCTGACGAGTCCGCTTGTAATCAGCGGAACAAGGATAAACGCTGAGCTTGCCGCAATGTTGACATATGATGAAGCCGTTGCTTTGTTTGTAGGGAATAATTTCATCATAATACTCATCGCCAACTGGAAAATGCCGGCTGTAAATAATCCTAAGAAAAAGGTACTAACAATGACAATGCCGTACGTTTCGATTTGAAATAGTGAAAGCATGGCAAGGAATGCCCCGATTGGGTAAATAATGGCGACCATAATCGGTGAAATGAATTTATCTAATACGATTGAAAGCAATAGAACAGATACGAGTGCACCGATACTAAAATAAGAAAGAAGCTGTGTCGCTTGTCCTGAGCCAAGCCCAATCAATTTCAACCCGAGCTGTGGAAGCCAAGTTTGCCATACGACAAATAATGCAGTAGACGTGAATCCCATAAGTACAACAGCTAAACCTTCACCAAACATTTTCGGTTCTTCCTTCATTTGCTCTTGAACGGGAAGATCGTTTTGAGAAGCCGTTTGCTTATGATTTGGGAACGGCATAAAGATCAAGTAAATGCCTACAAGTAAATAAAGAAGTCCTAGCCCAAAGAATGCCCAGCCCCAGAAGATGTCATGTGCAATAAGGAATGCCAAGATAAATGGAAGAACAGTCGCACCAATTGATACAGACGCCTTCACTAATACAGAAGCTGAACTTGCTTTTTTAGGAAATGATTCTGTCAAAGCAGGATATGTTCCTGAATCAAGTAATGAGTTTGCAATCCCTGCGGAAATGGCAAAAATGAAAGCCAATGTATAATTGGTCGTTGTTGGAATCCCAATTAAGAATAATAAGTAGAGAAAGTTACCTGTAATAATGACAGGTTTGCGCCCCCAGCTGTCTGCCAGCCGGCCAGAGAAAAAGAGAGCAATTAATTTACCGATCCCGATTGCTGATACAAGCAAGCTGATTTTTGGAATATCTACATGGTAGCGTTCAGATAAGCTTTCCATGTTTGATGCCACAATAATATTGATCATGCCTAGCATGAAATAGTTTAAGTACATGCCAAGTGATGATTTAATGTATGGATTTTTCATGTTCCCACTCCTATATTTGAAACCCTGTTCGGGCCAAATTCTTGTTACCCTTTGTTATTTCCTTAAACGTAAATAATATTAAGTCCATCACAACACCCCTTGTGTGATTGATGAAAAAATAATGAATATTCATCTGTTCTTCAAATAAGTACATCGTTCTACTAAAAAATTAAAAATAATAACAGTTATCATCAGTAGATGGACTTCCTCGATTTGATCAGAATCAAAAGATCCATCTTTAACTGTAGTTGATATGATAAATAACGATATGTTCACAAAAGGTATAACGATATACTAAAAGAAGCAACGAGATAAATATACTCCTGTGTATAAAATGTGTCAAGTTTATGACTTTGTGATTTAAAAAAAGAAAAATGTAATAAAGAAATAGTTGACTTGCTCAATAAAAAAAGGAGAATCGCTTTGCAATTCTCCTTTCAGCGTGTAGACAAACCCTCGCATTCTTTGTCAGTCCTGCGCTCCGGTGCTCACGAATGTCAAATTCGCTCTGCTCCGGTGCTCGTCCTTCCTAGACTGCAAAGGTTTTCTATCACGCTGAAAAGAAGACAAAGGGCTAAAATAAAGTTCATTTTAGCCCTTTGTCAACAATCTGAAAGGAGAATCGCTTTGCAATTCTCCTTTTCATGATCATGTCGAGGTTTCTCGAATATGAAGTTGAGGCTTTAATATTAACCGCTGCAGTTCTTCATCCTGCTCGTTCATTTTATGATACAAAAGGTTGGCTGCTTTGACTCCAATGGATCGTGGAAATGATGAGACTGTGGTGAGCGGTGGGTGATACATCTCCGCTTCAGGAATGTTATCGAACCCAACTACATCAATGTCTTCACCAGGCTTGATGTCACGCGCTGCCAATTCTTGAATCACCCCAAACGCCACTAAATCACTGAAGCAAAAAATAGCAGTAGGTGGTTCGGGAAGGTCAATCACTTGGGCAAGGGCTTCTTTCCCGCCTTCACGGGTAGGCACCATATCGATAATAAGAGATTCATCCATCGTCAGGTCCTCATCATCATGGGCTCTTTTGAACCCTTTCATCCGTTCAATCCAAGTCGATGAGGATTTGATTCCACCTAAGAAGGCGATGCGGCGATGCCCTTTTTGAAGAAGATGACGCACCGCCATCCAAGTGCCTTGTTCATAATCAACGCCGACATAATCACAATGGACATCTGCTAATTCACGGTTTGCCAATACTTTTGGTGTGCGAATGTTGTTTAATTGTTTGACCGTTCGTGTCGAACTTTTCGATGCTGGATTTAAGATAATTCCACCCACTCGGTGCTCTACCATTGTGGAGATGAGCCGCTCCTGCTTATCTACACTATCAAAGGTTGTCCCAAGTAAAACGGTATAGCCAAGTGATTCAAGTGTGGTTTGCACACCGATTAAAAATTCAGAAATAAAGGTGTTTGAAATATCCGTGACGATCACACCTACAATATTTGAACTTTTCGACCGCATGTTAGCAGCGACGCGATCGTACACGTATCCCAAATCCTCCATGGATTGCAGCACTTTTTTCCGGGTGGCTTCAGAGATCCTAGGGTTGTTGCGAACAACGAGTGAGGCCGTTGAAGTCGATACACCGGCATGCCGAGCGACTTCTTGTAATGTCACACGCTGTTTGTTCATTTTTTTCATTTGTCTTCACCAACTTCATTGGATTGCCTAACTATGGTTCATCATCAAGATGGATGTCTCCACCAAACGAGCCGAACATTCTTTGTTTCATTATACCTTAATCAAGGGGTGTTGATGAAGTGATGTCATATCAGCTTCAGATAAGGAGGAGACAACATCTTAAAAGATTACCATTGACAGCTTTCTTTTAGAGGCGTAAAATATAAAATTATTCAGAAATAGCAACATTTAAAGTAAATATCGAAGGCTATGATTGCTGTGGGTCACACTATGGCAGGAGCAGCTTCTGGAGAGACCGCATGTATGTGCGGCGCCGAAGGGTTCACAATCTCAGGCAAAAGGACAGAAGAGTACGAAATATTGTATTTGTGATGCATGGATCATACTGTGTATTGCTTTTCTCTATTTTGCTATTCTTTTATGACCGTGAGATTGGAGCGCATCCAATCTCTTTTTTTATGGACTTTTTGATAGTTCATTATTTCAGTATAGGATCGTGTCGTAGGAGGGTGTTGAAATTGGCACAACAAGAGTTAAAGCGAGATTTATCAAACCGTCATGTTCAATTAATTGCCATTGGCGGAACGATTGGAACTGGGCTGTTTTTAGGGTCTGGAAAAGCCATTCAATTGGCAGGACCATCGATCATTTTTGCGTACTTAATTGTCGGAATGGCCATCTTTTTTGTCATGAGGGCACTTGGAGAATTGCTCTTATCTAAGGCGGGCTATCAGTCTTTAACGGATATAGCAGAGGATTATCTTGGACCATGGGCTTCCTTTGTGACAGGATGGACGTATTGGTTTTGCTGGATTATGACAGCGATGGCGGATGTTATTGCGGTCGGGGTGTATGTGCAGTACTGGTTTGATATTCCGCAGTGGATTCCTGCTATTATTTGTTTATTGATTTTGCTAGGATTTAATTTATTAACGGTGAAGCTTTTTGGAGAAATGGAATTTTGGTTTGCACTTATTAAAGTGATTACGATATTACTGTTGATTGGCGTTGGAATTGTCCTGTTAATCATTGGTTTTCAAACAGATGCAGGACCCGTGACGGTAACGAATCTGTGGTCACACGGCGGATTATTTCCAAATGGTGTGACAGGCTTCTTATTGTCATTCCAGATGGTGATTTTTGCGTATGTGGGCGTGGAACTTGTCGGTGTGTCAGCAGCAGAAACAGCGAATCCGCAAAAAAATATCCCGTCTGCGATTAATAAAATTCCATTAAGAATTCTATTTTTCTATGTAGGTGCGATTTTTGTATTACTATGCATCAACCCATGGACAGAACTCAGTGCATCAGAAAGTCCTTTTGTGAAAACCTTTGGGCTCATTGGGATACCAGTAGCGGCGGGACTCATCAACTTTGTCGTCCTGACATCTGCGGCGTCTGCTTGTAATAGCGGTATGTTCTCAACGAGCCGAATTTTGTATAATCTCAGTCATCAAAAACAAGGACCGGCATCTTTTGGCCGACTGAATAAGCACGCTGTTCCAAGTAATGCCCTGTTTGTGTCGACAATTGTGGTGTCAGTAGGGGCTCTTTTAAGCAAGCTAATTCCTGAACAAGCCTTTGGTATTGTGACAACGATTAGTGCCATTTGTTTCATTTGGGTATGGAGTATTATTTTAATATGTCATTTGAAATATAAGAAGACACGTCCTGAACTGCATAAGGCGTCTACCTTTAAAGCGCCATTTACACCTTTTGTGAATATAGCGGTTCTTGTGCTCTTTGCTGCCATTCTTGTCATCATGCTTTTCGCTGATGCGACACGTCCAGCCCTGTTATTGACACCCGTATGGTTTGGGTTCTTATTTTTGATTTATGCACGACAGAAACGACGTTCAACATAATGAACGAAAAAAGCACAGCCTTTTTAAATGGCTGTGCTTTTGCTTATTTAACGATTTCGAATCTTCAACATATAGTATGCATTAAGAATGATCAGTACAAGTCCAACGACGATGATGGAGAAGAGTTGAGAGTGATTGGCGCCAAGAGAATAGACAATCAAAATAAACATGGCACCGGTCAATAAAATATTCATCATTTGAAAAGTGTGAAAAAGCCCATCGAGCATCACATGCTTTTCGCCTTCATCAGAAATGGCGAGCAGTTTTTTGCCATAATCTTTATCGGTTGGACTAGGTAGGTGACGATTAGGATAGACGAGCTTTAGGACAGAGATCGATGCATAAGAAAGAATGACAGTGATCAAAAATAAGGCAGCATTTGTGAGAATCAGCCAGAGTGGTTGCTCGGTTACGATGGAAATACCAATTGCAATGATCGATAAAATGGTACTCACCGTATTAGCTAACGTTACATCAGTAAAAGTTCGGTACTGTTTTACCTCTAGTTCATCCTCCTCATCACCAGATACCGAAAGAGAGACTCTTTTCTTCATGCGCGAAATGCCTGAAAAACAATAAATGATGAATAGAACTGTCAAGCCAGTGATGACAAGAGTCGCTTCAAATGCAGCTTGCAGAAGTGTCAGCTCAAATTCGGCTGCCAGTAAACAGTAAGCACCGAGAAAACCAAGGAGAGCACCTAAGAGCATTTTGTATACAGTTTTCATGTGAGTTCATCCTCCTCGAATAGAAAAATTTGTTCAATGGGTTCTTGAAAAATACGTGAAAGCCTCATAGCAAGTAAGAGAGACGGCATTAATTCATCTCGTTCCATTAAGCTGATCGTCTGGCGGGAAACCTTTGCCCGTTTCGCAAGCTCCGTTTGGTTTAAACCATCACGTGCCCGCAGCTCTTTTAGCCGATTTTTCATTCTGTCACCTCAACTCTGATCAAAATGTTATCTTGATTGTAAAGTATTATATTCATTTTGACAAGTATAGTTGTCAAAATGATAAAAATAATTGTCAGAAAGATCGCCTTTATTCAAAAGGAAATCAATGATACGCTAAAGAAAAGAGAAACGGAAAATAGGTGATGCCCATGTTCATTGATCAATTAAAAAGTGACTTACATCAATCACAGCCGCTATTTATCGGAGAAGAGACAGCGTTCAAAGCGGCAGTCCTTGTCCCTTTGGTGCAAGTAAACGGGGAATGGCATGTTTTATTTGAAGTGCGATCACTGACGATGAGAAAACAGCCTGGCGATATTAGCTTCCCAGGAGGCAAACTCGACGGCGACGAAACCGCACAAGAAGCTGCACTGCGGGAAACATATGAAGAACTAGGGATTCCGCCCGAATCCGTCAAGGTGTTAGGACAGCTCAGTCCTTATATTGCCTCTCCATCCTTTGTGGTATATCCATTTGTCGGTATCATTGATGAACAGCAGGTCAAACATTCCTTTAATCAAGAAGAAGTAGAGGAGACCTTTACTGTGCCGCTATCATGGCTCAGCCAATACGAACCATACTTACACCATGTATCGGTGCAGCCAACACCAGGAGAGGACTTTCCTTATGAAAAAATCATGAATGGTGAAAAATACAGCTGGGGGAGTCGTTCGATTGAGGAGTGGTTTTATGATTACGATCGTTACACCATTTGGGGATTAACTGCCCGCATATTAAAACATTTTGTGATGGTTGCAAAAAGAAATTCCTAGAGAATCAGCTCTAGGAATTTGTTGTGGAAAGGCGTTCTTTTGCGGTTTCTTTTCTTTTCCCTTTTCCAATTAGGATGGGTGCTTTCGCTTGGCTCAATCCATATGAAGGCATGTTCACGTAGATAGATTCATATGAGCCGGCTTGAATTTGATACGTTTCATGATAAATTCCGACCGCGTCATTATTTCGTGCCCTTTGGTTAAATCCTTTCCAAGCAGCCAAATGCTTCTCCATCTTGGCGTAAGCAAGGAGATCCTCTGTTGATTTCCAATATTGGATCATGGTGGTGGTGCGTAAACCGAAGTAATTTTCTGTCCCGAGAAAACCAAGCTCTTCTTGATGTGTATAAAGTTCTTTGATCATCCCCGGCATCGCCTTAAATACTGGCAACCATTGATGGACAGCCCAGCGTTTATTGATTCTCATTCCGATAATGAACACAACAATCGGCTCAGAATTGTCTGTTGTATACCTGCCAGCACGTATATTTTTTTTCATTTGTTCATCCTTCTTTCTTCATCGATTCACAGGTCTCCACGCACCAATCAATTCCAGCCTGCGCCACTTTCTTTCCGTAATCTAACGTATACAGCCAATACTTCGCATCAGCTTCATCTGGATACAGCTCTTGAATGTTTTGTTCAATCGCAACATATGTCTCATAACGGATACGGAGCTGCCTCTCATAATCCTGTAAAAGCACCAATTTTTTCTCAAACGAAAGATATTGACCAAAGAATAACTTTAATAACACTTCATTTCGTTCTGATGGTACTTGATCGAGCGGCTGCGCCAGCCATTGCCTCAACGTGTCCAGCCCTTTTTCAGTCAGATGATACTCCCGCTTGTCTGAGCGCCCAGTTGTAGAAGCGGGTGAAACCTTCGCAAGCCCTTCCTCGACTATTAACTTTAAAGCTGGATAAATTTGTCCGTAACTAATTTTCCAAAAGTGATGCAAGCTCCTATCAATTAATTGCTTCACTTCATACCCAGACTTACAATCTGTCGTTAAAATCCCCAAAATCGCATACGTCGTATCATTGTATTTTTTCATTGATCAACACACCTATCTAAAAGATATATCATTTAGATATATAATAAACGATGTATAACTGCAGATACAAGAGGTATGAGAAAAAAATAAATGCTAGAAAGGAGGTGAAGAGATCACTGATTTGTTAATCAATGAGATGAATCCTTCATATAGAGTGAACGATTATAGTTTGGAGGGGACATATGAGTAAATCGAAAATCTGGATCATGACTATTCTGGCGGTCCTACTGATTGGTGGAGGCGGCTGGATAGCATATCAAGCAATCGCAAAAAAGAGTGGTTTGAATCACCCCTACGCCTTTGCATATAAAACAAATGATCGTGTGAACTGGTTCAAGGTAACGGAGAGAAACGGAAAAGTAACAGGCCAGCTGAACGAAACCATTTTAGAGGAAAATCCGCAAAGGCATTATGATCCCAATCTATTTATCAACAAATATCAATTAACCGGAAAATCAATTGAAAACGGTTACGAATTTTATGTGAAGCAAGGGAAAGAAACGGTCACATATGAAGTTCACCTTGCCGAAAAAGATCTTTCTGTGAAAAAACAAGGTGAAAAGCACAGCATCACATACAAAGCAGTTGATCAAAAAAACCTACGTGCTGTTCAACAGGACATTCATACTCGATATGAGAAACTGATGGATGACACGGAAAATAGATTTCATGATTATGTACGAAACTTCATTAAGAAAGTAACAGGCGCTTATGGTTATCTGTATACAGCAGAGGATGGTTCATACCAACTATTTTTAAAAGTAAAACGAATGTATATGCAGTCTGAATGGGCAGGTTCTTTTCTAATGAGAAAGGTTCCAGGAGATGGTGGTGAACCTTATAAAGAAACGAAACATACAGCAGGTGGAGTTTCAGATGGGATAATGTTTGATTTGAGTACTTATCCTGCAATTGAAAAGGGTTTTATTTTAGGGGAAACTGACCGAGACGCAACATACATTAAATTTCCTTTTAAAATGGCAGGCGGGATCATAGAATTTAAAGCGGTCACGAAAGAGGAATATCAAGAACAAACGGAAGCATTCAAAAAGAAGGCGAAAGAATGGCAAAAATAGATCGTGTTGGAACAGATGATTGTTGTGAATGGCATTTCAGGACGATCAGAATAAATAGGGATCTTGAAGGTTTTTCAAAACATATTTGAGTGGAGGTACCTATGAGTAAATTGAAAATGTGGGTCGTGTCTATCCTGGCAGTACTCGTCTTAGGTGGAGGCGGCTGGACAGCATATCAAGCAATCGCACAAAAGAATTCATTGAATCATGCCTATGCATTTGCGTATAAAACGAAGGATAAAATGAGCTGGTTTGAGATATCTGAGAATAAAGGCAAAGTAACGGGGCATTTGAATGAAAAGTATATAGAAGAAGTAAGGTGGGATCCGCAAATCTATAAAAAACAATTTGTCGTATCTGGCAGTTCAAAAGAAAATGGGTATGAATTCAAAGTCACACAAGGTAAAGAAACGATCGTATACGAAGTTCACTTTTCAGGAAAAGACCTTTCAGTAAAAAAACAAGGCGAAAAGAAAAGTATGATATATAAGGCAATCAATCAAAAAAAGCTAGATAAATATCATAAAGAGATTCAAAAACGATATGATTATCTATTCGATACCGCTGAAGATAGGTTTTATGATAGTATGAGAAACTTCAAGGAGAAAGTGGCAAAGGTATATGGCTTTCTCTATACGGCAAAGGACAAACAATTATTTTTACAGGTGAAAACCATGCATATTGAGATTGGATGGACCGGCTCCCTTCTAATCACAACTGTTCCTGAAGAAGATTGTAAGTCTTATAAAGAAATGAGATTAGAAGTCTCGGGTGAAACGGATGGAAGAACTTTTTTTATGGGCTATGAGCCTTCAATTGAAGATGGAATCATTATAGGTTCCACTGATCGAGATGTAAAATCAATCAAACTTCCATTTAAAATGACAGGCGGTACTGTAGAGTTAAAAGCAGTTACGAAACAGGAATACCAAAAACAAGCGAAAGCATTCAAAAAGCAGGCGGAAGAAAGAAAAAAATAGATGATAAGAAACCAGATGAGTGAACTTATCTGGTTTTTTATTAATAAAGAGTTCTTATTGATGATAAAAAATATTGGTGTATAAAAAAAGTGAGAAAGGTTGCTTCAACTAAATTAAAGAAAATTAATTTAGGTATATAGACCTTAATAATTTTTAGAAAAATAAATGTTGACGCTTTCATATAATCAATATATACTAAAAACAAATCCAATATAAATAAATTAGACATGTGACTGGTCATGCAGGCAGGATCTAAAAACGATGAATTTCTTTAATTTGTCGTTTTAGATCCTTTTTTTATTGCCAAAATATAGGTCTCATGTATGAGAAAAGGAGGAGAAAAAATGGATTACACACAAGTCGCCAAAGACGTTTTACAGCATGTAGGTGGTAAAGAAAACATTGCGCACCTTGAGCACTGCTCAACAAGACTTCGCTTCACACTAATTGATCAGAAAAAAGCAGATGTACAGGCATTAGAAAAAACACCAGGTGTCATAGCAGTTAGAATGTCAGGACAATGCCAAGTGGTCATTGGGAATGACGTGATTGAAGTGTATCAAAAGGTAACAAATTTAATGGGCGGCAGCTCGTCTGGGCAAGGCGTGCCATCCAATCAGCCAAAAGAAAAAAGAAAAGCAGGCACAGTTCTATTAGATTTCATTGTGGGTGTCTTCCAGCCGCTTGTTCCGGCAATCGCAGGCGGAGGGATTTTAAAATCATTTCTTCTCCTTTTCTCTTTATTAGGCTGGGTGGATGCAAAAGGCCAAACCTATCAAATACTGAACATGGTGGGTGACGCACCACTATACTTCCTGCCATTACTAGTCGCTGTCACAACGGCAAATAAACTAAAGGTAAACCCACTGGTCGCATTATCAGCAGTCGGTGCACTCCTTCTTCCGAACATGACAGCCATGCTTACTGAAGGTGCGCAATTAATGTCATTCGACGTAAAAAATATAGCTTATGCGTATCAAGTGTTTCCAGCAATCCTTTCTGTATTGCTTTACGCTCAAATGGAAAAATTCTTCACACGATTTTCACCAAAACCAATTCGGATTTTCTTTGTCCCAATGATGTCATTAGTCATTACTGTACCAGTTACGTTACTGCTATTAGGACCACTTGGTTTTACAGCAGGACAAGGGTTTTCATCCGTTATTCTTGCAATGTTTAATACAGTAGGCTGGGTAGCTGTCGCAATTTTAGCAGCGGTACTCCCGTTTATGGTTGCATCAGGCATGCACAAAGCAATGGTCCCTTATGCAGTGACAACGATGGGGAACCTCGGGAAAGAAGCACTTTATTTACCAGCATCCCTTGCGCATAATATTGCGGAAAGTGGAGCGTGTTTCGCAGTGGCACTGCGCACGAAAGACAAGGTACTCAGATCAACAGCCATTTCGGCAGGAATTTCAGCATTTTTTGGCATCACAGAGCCTGCTTTGTATGGTGTGACACTTCAAAATAAACGCGTACTTGGAAGTGTCATGATTGGTTCGTTTGTTGGCGGGATCTTCATTGGATTAGTTGGTATACAAGCCTTTGTACTTGTTGGTCCTGGATTAGCAAGTATGTCGATGTTTATATCAGATGAGCTTCCACGAAATCTAATGTTTGCTGTCATTGGAGCTGTCATTTCCTTCGTTGTTGCTTTTATCGCTGCTTTTGTATTAGGTAAGGATCAAAAAGTAGAAGAAAAGACAAATGATCAAGAAGCATTTGCTGAACAAATTGGAGCAGGGGAAACATTCAAAAGCCCTGTGATTGGTCAAATGATCTCACTATCTGAAGTAAAAGATGATATATTCTCTTCAAAGGTCATGGGAGACGGGATTGCCATTGTTCCTTCAGAAGGAGCGTTATATGCACCAGTAGATGGTGAGGTCACCTTGCTGTTCGAAACAAACCATGCACTTGGTATGAAAACGGACAAAGGGGTGGAAGTATTATTCCACATTGGCATTGATACTGTACAGTTGGAAGGACAGTATTTTTATCCAAAAGTGCAGGCAGGAGATCGTGTACAAGCAGGGGATTTACTCATTGAATTTGATGTAGAAAAAATCATGGAAGCAGGATACGATCCAGTTACGCTTGCTGTCATCACGAATACAGATCAATATGATATTAAGGTACAGCCATTACAAGAGGTCAATCGCCAAGATACATTGATGGTTATCACCCAATTAGGAGGCTAAACATATGACGACAATAAAAGGTTTTCCAAAAGGATTTTTATGGGGCGGCGCCATTGCCGCCAACCAAGCAGAAGGCGCTTGGAATGTAGATGGAAAGGGCCCATCTGTTGCTGATATTGCGATGTACCGGTCTAATTTGAGTGTAGAAGATTATGAAGGGCATCTAGCTGTTACTTCTGAAAATATAGATCGAGCGATGAAAGACCCAGATGATAAAAAGTATCCAAAACGCAGAGGTGTTGATTTCTATCATCACTATAAAGAGGATTTGGCTCTATTTGCTGAAATGGGTTTTAAAACTCTTCGCATTTCTATTGCATGGAGCCGTATCTTCCCAACTGGAGAAGAGAACGAACCAAATGAAAAAGGACTCCAATTTTACGATCGTGTATTTGCAGAAATGAAAAAACACAACATAGAACCGATTGTGACGTTGTCACACTATGAAATGCCGTTAGCACTGAGCGTGAAATATAATGGCTGGGTTGAAAGAAAAGTCGTTGATCTCTTTGTTAAGTTTGCCAATGTATGTTTTGAACGCTATAAACATGATGTGAAATATTGGCTGACCTTTAATGAAATAGATAGTATTCACCGCCACTCTTTTATTACAGCAGGAATTATTCCTGATCGCTGCCCAGAAGGGAAAGAGGAAGAGACGGTTTATCAAGCACTCCATCATCAATTCATTGCCTCTGCACTCGTAACAGCAGATTGTCATCGCATCATACCAGGCAGTCAAGTAGGGTGTATGCTGACAAAATTAACAACGTATCCGCACACTTGTCATCCGAATGATGTGGAGCGGGCATTGAAACAAAACTTAGAAAACTATTTCTATGCAGATGTTCAGGTATTTGGTGAATACCCGCCGCTTATCAAGCGCATGCTTGAGAGAAAAAACATTCATATCCAAATGGAATCAGATGATCTTTCTATTTTAAAAGAAAATACAGTAGATTTTATCTCGTTCAGCTACTATATGTCTTTAACTGAATCAGCTGATGAAGGATTAGAAAAAACGGATGGAAATACCATCCGTGGAGTTAAAAATCCTTACCTTCCATCTACTGATTGGGGATGGCAAATTGATCCGGTTGGTCTGAAAATTTCTTTAATAGAATTATATGATCGTTATCAAAAACCACTGATCATTGTAGAAAACGGCATGGGTGCAAAAGATGTTGTTGAAAGTGATGGATCAATTCACGATGATTATCGTATTAACTATTTCAAAGAGCATTTCCGCCAAATGAGAGAAGCGGTGGAAGAAGGCGTTGACCTCTTCGGATATACGAGCTGGGGCTCAATTGATATTATTAGTGCAGGTACATCACAGATGTCAAAACGATACGGGTTTATTCATGTAGATCAAGATGACGATGGAAACGGTACATTAAAACGTTCTCGTAAAGACTCATTTTATTGGTACAAAAAGGTCATTGAAACAAATGGTGAATCGCTTGATTGAAAAACCACAATCATGAAAACAGGTGATGACGATGTTTAAAATCAAAAAAGTTTTAAACTCGAGTGTGGTTCTGGCTGAAGATCAGAACCAACAGGAGATGGTTCTATTCGGCCGGGGGATTGGTTATGGACAAAAACCAGGTCAAATGATTGAAGAAAAGAAGGCAGATCAAGTGTTTATGTCTGTCGATAACATGAGAGCGAAGGAATTTCTCCAACTATTAGATTCAATGCCACAAGAGTTTATCGATTTAACTCAGCATATTGTTCAATATGCTGAAAAACGCTTAAACTCAAGTCTGAATTCTGGTGTCTATTTTACCTTGATGGACCACTTGAATTTTGCAGTAGAACGGCACAAGAAGAATATTAATATTACAAATCGAGTATACTGGGAAATCAAAAACTACTATACCGAAGAATTTGAAGTAGGTAATTATGCGCTTGAGTTAGTCAACAATACATTGGGCATACAATTACCAAAGGAAGAAGCGGCCAATATCGCCTTTCATTTAATTAATGCGTTAGGTGAAGAGTCCGATTCCAAAGATGGCATGAAGTATGCCAAGATGATCGGAAGTATTGTGAATCTCGTCCGCTATACGTTGAATATGAAAATGGATCAAGAGAATATTCATTACAGCCGATTTATTACACATGTGAAATTCTTTGTTGAAAGATTTTACGCAAATAAATTATTATCAGATCAAGAAAATGAGTTGTTTGAACAAATTGCACACTTGTATCCTCAAGCGATGGATGTGGCTTTCAAAATCAAAGATTATATTAAACAGGTGCACAGTATTGTTATTCCAAATGACGAACTTACGTATCTGGCGGTACATATTCACCGCCTCATTTCTTATCAAGAACTAAAATAAATGTGGACCACTTGCCTTGTAATGAGGCAAGTGGTTATTTGTATTGTATCGGTTTATGTTCCGATAGGTCGTTCTGTTGGGCTAAGATTTGTATCATTTAACGAATTGTAAGACACCGTTTGTCCGAAAACAACGATGGCTAAAGCGAAAATGAGTAAACTCACTTTTTTCATCATAATTCCTCCAATTAAGTGTAGTGTGTTCCAATTGATAGGCATCCTTCAAAAAGAGATATGCTTGGTGAATTGAACCCAGCTCTTCAAAGTGTTTGGCAGCTAGTGCACTTAATTCACGGGCACCTTCAACATCCTTTAATTCTTTCAGAATACTGATGTCATCGAAACAGGTTTGAGCTTTTTTGGATATGTCTTCAGTGAAATATAGATGATAGAGAAAATTCATTTTTGCTGTATAGATGGGGTTTCTGTCTATTTCTTGTTTTTGTTTGAATAATTCAAAATAATAGAGAGCTTGCGACTTTTCATCAATGGAGAGCAGCTCTTTTAGTAACATAAACATGGAGTGTTCGAAATAACAAGATGAAAGGTAGTTATCATCACTAAGAGCCTTTTCTAGGGCATCAATACATTTTTTTGATTCTCCAGCTTCGGCATATAGAATACTGATATTGTGATAAAGCTGTGATGCTAGAAAATGATCGTTTAATTGATTTGAGATGTGTAATGCTTTTGTGTAGTAATTCTCAGCTCTTTTGAAATCGCCAATATCCATGAAGTTGGTGGCTGCGATCACAAAAGCTGCTGCCAGTCTTCTTTCATAGCCATCATGACCTTTGAAAATATCGATAGCATTCTGAATATAATGAAGTGAAATCAGGCTTTGGCGAAGCATCATATATAGGTTTGCGACCTTCGTATGGAATTCTGCTACTTCTATTTCATCAGGAATGTTTTGCAGTTTTTTCTCAGCAATTTTAAACAGTCCGATGGCTGATGCATAGTCTCTGTTATATGAAGCGTAAAGGGCTTTATATAGGTAAAAATAGTATTCAATTAAGTCGTTTGTTTTAGAAGGGTATTCTAGCACTGTCGGTTCATTCAGTTTTTTACCCCTTCGTTCATATAACATGAGCTTAAACTTGCCTTCTAGCAATGAATAGTAGGTCAAGACCTCCTGATTCTCTTCCATCTCTTGAAGTAATTCCTTTAATTCTGTGTAGATTGTCTTTGCATTGTGTACATCATGCTTACGAATGGCAATTCGCCAATCATTTAAACGGTTCCCCACCTGTTCAGCTGAAATGATCGTCATGGAAATTTCACCTCTTTAACATCCTTTCGCCTGTTTCAATAAAAAACGATATCACAATTTTTGGTAAAATATAATCGTTTCAGAGAGGTGATTGACAGGAGGTAATAAAAAGGACCTTATGTCATGAGATGTACGTTATTGTAATGATCATTAATTGTTTATTCAAATGAGTAAAATCTTTTTTTGGAAGTCTAAAAACGTGATAGATACTATTAGTTTTAAGTTTATGGTCGAAAATACCATCTGAATATATGAAATAAAGCTATTTTAGCTATGAGAGAAGAACAATGAAAGGTCGATCTAGAAGGGAAATTCAGTTATGATGTTGCTAGATGATTTTGGGAAAGAAACTGGTAGTTACTGAGAAAGGTGAAAATCCGAGACAAGTGTTGACCTTTCAGAAAGGATGTTGAAATGAAAAAAAGATTTCAAATGTTAAACTGGCAAATGACAATTGTGATGACGACGCTTTTACTTGTTTTAGTCACTCTTTATATCTCAAAGAGATACTTTTATAGCAAAGAAATTGAGTTGCTGACAGAATCTTGTCAACAAGAAGACGGCAAAATCATACTAGAAACAAATAGTTTGACTATGGATTACTCCTTTGAGTGTAAGAAAAAATAAAACAGGCAGAAAGCTGCCTGTTTGACACCAATTAAAACCCTAAGTTTTGTAACCACTTGTTTAACAAGGCCTCTCGTTTCTCAGCGGTGAAGCGGTCGTATTTTCCTAAATTTAAATGAGCTGAAATTTCACCGTCATTCATAAACAAAATTCTTTCAGAGCAAAGGGCCACTTTTGGATCATGGGTGACGAGAAGCAGAGTTGTTCCTTCAGAATTGATTTGTGAAAAAATATCCATGACTTCCTTTGTGGTTCTTGAATTAAGAGCACCTGTGGGCTCATCTGCAAAAAGAATGTTTGGTTCATTCATAAGAGCTCGACAGATAGAGGCTCTTTGGAGCTGTCCTCCTGATACTTCTGATAAATATCTATCAGCTAAATGATCAATATCAAGTTTCTCCATTAGATATTTTGCTCGTTCATTGACTTCTTTTCTCGGCATTTTCTTCGCTAAGTAAGCTGCAGCAATGATGTTATCAAATAGATTGAGGTTTTTTAGTAAGTGGCTGTGTTGAAAGACGAATCCCATCTCTGATAAGCGCAAAGCTGTTAACTGTTTGTCTGTCATTTCTGATAGCAGTTGACCTTTATATTTGATTTCCCCTCTGGAGGATGTCTCTATACCGCTAAGTTGATAAAGCAAAGAGGTTTTTCCACATCCTGAAGGTCCCATAATGGTGACAAATTCTCCACGTTTAATTGATAAGTGAATATTTCTAAGAATGGTCTGTTTTTGTCCTTTTAATGAATCAATTTGTAAAGACAATTGTTTCGCTTCAATTAATTGTTCCATGTGAAACATCTCCTTATGAAAGTGTATGACGGCTGATTTTACTAGAAAAAAAGGACTTCAATAACCACGAGATGACAGTTAAATTCACCATAAACAGCAGGAGAGGATACACGATCCAAACCCATTTCGGGGCTAACCACTGAAGGCTGGATGCTCCTAATGATGCTCCGCCTGCACTCATTAACGCCGGACCAATAGTATGAACAGCGATTGCTCCAATGAAGGCACCAATAGAGAGAACGACGATAAAACTTGTTAAGTATTGATAGGTTAAATCTTTTTGAGAAAAACCAATCGTCCTTAACAAGTGAGTACGATTTAAATCTTTCGCCCTTAACATGTGTAGAAACATCATTAACATGAGGCTGGCTGTTCCAAAAGCTGCGATGGTTGAAAATAATGCAATCACTTTTACTAGAGATGCGGTGCTTCCTATTGTTTGATGCACATATTCTTTCATATCTGTCACTTTTGCAGGAGACATATTTGTTTCAAGTGCTGCTTTTTTTCCTGCCATATCTATTCCTTGTTTTAATTGTATTTGAATGGTTTTCCAAAGGGATGATTGAGGAAAAGGCTGAGATAATGCTTTAGCAGTTTTCCCTCCGTTGGTGACGTCTTGATAAATGCCGGTAACCATTTTTTGAACTTGCTGCCCATTTGTGGCGAGAGTGACTTTTCCGCCTATCTTTTTCTGAAGTGAGTCAGCACTCAACACCGATAAAGCAATCTCTTCCTCCTTCAACGGTTCCCTTCCTTGTAAATAGGTGAGAGGGAATGCTGATAGATCACCTGTTTCTAAATAGAGCGTTTCTAGTGTATTCTCCATTGTTTTGGCTTGTAGAGAAGTTGTTTCATAGACGGCAGATGTTTGAATGTCTTGGTCTACGCTAATCATAGACTCTATTTTATTTGTACTTTTCTCTAAATGATTTCCCTGCCGAATATCAATTCGAAGGTCACTTTTTCCTGAGCCAAGATATGTGACGAAATCTGGTGATTGTAATGTGTACCATAGCGGAATCGGCATTAACATTAAAAATGTACAAAGCGCAATAATACAGGTAATTGTTGAATACATCTTTATTCGCGAGAACAGATCTTTCAAACCAAACCAAAAATTGACTGGGAGGAATTTGTTTTTCTGGAGGTACATAGGAATTTGTTTTTTATGGCTTGGTGAGCTTATGCCGCCTTGAATGGCTTGAGCTGCTGATATTTGACCAAATCTCCTTAGGACAGTATAGCTGAATGAGATGACGATCATTGCCGTCAAAATTGATACCAAAAGCGGGATCACTTGATGAATAAAAGAGAGGCGATTCCCCATATATTGCTGAATATTGGCTGTAAACAAATCACCAAACATGAGTGTCATCAAATATCCCGCTATACACCCTATACAGGCAAGCACAGCATATTTCCCAACGTATAATTGTTTGATTTTTGATAAAGGAATTCCTAGCACTTTTAAGATTCCAATTTCACGTTCATCCTCTTCTATAGCGGCGGTCATAGCCAGACGAAGAGAGAGGAGAGAAATGCTAATGAGCAGAAAGCAGACAAGAAGAAGAATGGCGATCACCATACCATCTGTTAGAGCATTCAGCATGCGAAGCAGGGATAATGTGACAGCAGGCCCTTGTTGTGGCAGCTCAGATGATTGATAGAGTGATTGAAAAGCATCTGCTTGACTAGCATCATGCAATAAGAATTCAATTAAGTACTCCTTTTTTTGAAACACTTGATTCAGTGTCGCCCAGTCCGCATCATGCAGAAGAAATCTCTTTGAACTGACAAGACTTGGATTCATTTGGGCATCTCGTAAGAACGTTTTGATTTGAAAAGAGAATTGATGAGAGCCTTTTGTAATGAGTAACCTTTCGCCAATCTTTAAATGGTATTTTTGTTGAAAATAAATAGGGACTGCTACTTCTCCTTTATTGACAGTGAGCTTTTCATTTCGTTCGTTTAAAAGAAAATCAAAATAGCGATTTTGTTTTACAAATAAATGATCCATCACACCCGCTTGAGCAGGCTCCTGCCCGAACTTGATGCTGACGTGTTCGATCGGAATCATTGGAACAATTTGATGTGCCTTTACCATCGACTGTTTACTTGAAAATATATCGACCGCTTTTTCATCTAAGCTGCCATCGTGCATTTGGACAAAGTCTGGTGCTTTGGCTGATTGGAGTAGATCAGAAATGGAACCATTCAGCTGGACCGTCATTTGCGCAGCGCTTGTTGCTAAAAATGATGTCATCATGATGCAAAGGGTTAAGCCGATTGAAATGAGACGGTGGCGGGTTAGGTCTTTCTTGATAAACGTCAATCTCATGAGGCTGATTCTCCTTCATGTCGAAGCATATTTTTTGTAAGGAAGGCAAGTGCAAACATCAAGGCACTGACGATTAACACGGTCACATACATGCTGGCGGAAAAAGTGTTGAACAAGAACCCGTACATCATTTGACCGAGCGGTGCAGCACATTGAGAGACCATTGTCAAATTGGCCATGACTTTTCCTAATTGAGCATTGGGTGTTTTCTTTTGCACATGTGAGATGACAACGATCGAAATCATGGTGAGCAGCATGGCAATTGGGAGACACCCTGCTAAAAAGAGAAAATAGGCTGGAAATGTACCAAATTGAAGAGCCATCTTGGATGTTGAAAAAGCAACAGGCAGCAAAATGACTGCGATGACGAGCAGCCAGCGATACAAAGTAGGAATGCGCCAATGTTTCGCTACAAGCCCAACTAGCAGGGCGCCTGCGATGACGGCAAACTCAATGATACCCATTCCTATTCCGTACATGATGTCACTGCTTTTCATTGTGACCCTTAAAATAATGGGACCTCCAACGATAAAAAATGGTGTGAGGATGAAATTTAGCAACGCTGCAAGCAGCATGGCTCTTTTTAAAAATGGCTGGCTTCCGATATAGGAAAATCCTTGTTTCATATCTTTCAAGAGTACTTTGGTCATCGGTTCTGCGAGTGGGCTAGGTGAGAAAGAGATATTTAACCGTAAAAGCATGCATGCTGATAGAAAAAATACAATGCTGCTAGCGCCTATGATGACCTGGCTCCCAATGAGTCCGTATAAAACGCCGCCAATGATAGGAGCGACAACACCTGAAAGGGCCTGCACGCCATTCACGATGCCATTTGCTTGTTCTAATTTTTCTTCTTTCACTAGCTGAGGAATACTCGACATCACAGCAGGAGCATAAAATGTACTCATGACACCAAGGAGAATCATGACGGCTCCAATCATATAAAGCGAATCATGACCTGAAAATAACCAGAAATAAAAAGCCAGAATCATAATGCCAGTAAGAACATCAAATAAAATCATCAAATTTCTTCTGTTAAACCGGTCAGCAATTGCTCCTGCTAATGGCGAAAGGAGGAGCGGGATATTGGATAAAGCGAAAAGCAGAGCATATAAATCAACGCGATGTGTCATATCCAAGACGTGTAAAGATAGAACAAAACGAATCAAGGAAGACCCGAAAACGGAAATAATTTGCCCGAGAACGAGATAGATAAAATGGGTGGAGCCATTTTTGGCTGATAACGACATGAAAATCACTCTCCTTTTAGACCGACCGTCAGTCTATAATGTATGCAGGATTGGTATTGAAGTGACCAATCACTGATTATTGTCTTCCGGTTCTCCAGTTAAACGTTGGAGAAGGAAGGAGAAACTTCCCTTTTCTGCATGTAATGAGGCTTCAAGGATTGCGATAAATGCTAGAGCTCGTTGTATGCTTTCCGCTGTGGTCCATTGGAAAAGTCCCTCATCAAAGATAACCTGTGCAGAAGCGAGGAGAAATTCGACAGTTTCTTGCGGGTAATCCGTTTGAAATATCCCTTCTTCTACCCCTTGCTGAATGACTTCTGCTAAAACGGGTGATAGCTCTGTAATGGCTTTGATCAAGCTTTTTTGATGCATCTCTGCATTAGCAGGCTGATGAAATTGTTCGATCATGCCTTCTTTATGGCTGCCCTGTTTAGGAGATTGTGCCATGATGATGCGAAATAATTTATCGACCACTGAGATATCTGGATCAGCGGCAATACGCTTTGCCTCGATGATATCTGCTTTTATGATCCGGTTAATGATTGCATCCATCACTTCTTCTTTGGAAGTAAAGTAATAATAGAATGTGCCTTTTGCAATGCCAACGGCTTTGAGGATGTCAATAATTGTGGTTTGCTGATAGCCTTTGGTTGAAAAAAGCTTCTCTGCTGCATTCAAGATGTCATTTTTGCGTTCCTCAGGATGTTTAACGGTTCTCATAAAGCCATCCTTTCTTTTGACTAGACTGTCGGTCGGTCCCTTGATTTGATTAAACACTTTTTGGCGTATCTTTGTCAACGGCTGTTTTTTTAAGCTTTGCATTTATTGTGCAATGACACTATGATACATTGAATGAAAACCCCTTCAGGAGAGATGCTGAATGCAATTTTTAACCAGTGAATTGGCGCAAGAGATGGTTGAACGTACGATGCATATTTTACATCAAAACATCAATGTCATGAATGCAGATGGTGTCATTATTGGGTCTGGTGAACGAAAAAGGATTGGACAAAAACATGATGGAGCACGTTTAGTGCTGTCAAGCGGAGATAGTGTGGAGATTGATCAGGAGACGTCCCGCCGCTTAAAAGGCGTGAGACCTGGAATCAATCTGCCTATTTGCTTTCGGGAACAAGTAGTTGGTGTCATTGGGATTACGGGTGAGCCAGAGGACATTCGTCATCATGCCGAGCTGGTGAAAATGGCAGCTGAGCTCGTATTAGAGCAATCTTTTCTGCTTGAACGCTTCCAGTGGCGGCAGCGAATAGAGAGTGAAATTGTGAATCAGCTCATCTCCGAGTCTGACATGGGTGATCATCAGCTGAAACACCGTGCTGACTGGCTTGGAATGGATTTAGACAAGCGGCGAATGGCTATTGTTTTTCAGCCGATTCCATCGTCTGAGGACACTGTACACAAAATGATGCATGCCATTCAATACGATAAGAATGCGGATGATTTACTAGGCATGACCTTCCGTCATGAATTGATCCTGTTAAGACAGTCGATATCTGACTATCAATTCAAGCATGTGATCGAACAGCTGCAACAAACAATGGCAGGTGCAGTTGATGGACAAGTGCTAGTGGGTGTAGGAACTGTCGCTGAGGACATGAGTCAATTACCGTTGTCCTTTCAGCATGCGAGAGAGGCCCTGCGGTTAGGAAAGGTGCTCCATCCAGAGGAAAGCATATATGTCTTTGAATCTTATCAGCTTGAAAGCTTGTTTATAAAAGCGAGAGCCGCCAAAGAGGGCAAACGGTGGAGTGATTTTTATCATCCGCTGATACAAGAAATGGAGCTCGTTCAAACGTTAAAGGTTTACATTGAAGAGGGCGGGGATTTACAAAGAATCGTTGATCGTCTATTTATTCACCGTAATACACTGCGATATCGGTTAGATAAAATCCAGGCATTGACCGGAAAAGACCCTCGTCATGTGAAACAGTTGATGGAGCTGTACATAGCACAATTGGACCATCAACTGTCTTAATTGTGCATTTGCACAACTGAATGAAGTAATAAATAAAAGAAGTTCATTTAGATTCACAACTCGATCCCAATGGGTAAACGCTTACAATTAAGAAAAGACAATCAGGAGGGCTGGAGTATGGGTGGAGATGTGACAGTAAGTACATTGGGCGCATTGACTGCGCTTGTAATCGCTATTGTTCTTATTTTAAGAAAAGTATCACCTGCTTATGGCATGCTGGCAGGCGCATTTATTGGCGGTTTGGTTGGCGGTGTAGATGTTGTGCAGACCGTGAACGTCATGATGGAAGGCGCAAAGGACATGATTCCGGCTGTTCTCCGAATCATGGCGGCAGGTGTACTGGCAGGGGTTTTAATTGAGTCGGGTGCAGCGTTATCTATTGCGGAGGCCATCGTCAAAAAACTTGGAGAGGCGAGAGCACTTTTAGCACTCGCACTTGCAACCATGATTTTAACAACGGTGGGTGTTTTTGTAGATGTAGCAGTCATTACAGTAGCACCAATCGCACTTGCCATTGCCAAGCGTGCAAAACTTTCTAAAACGGGGATTTTACTTGCGATGATTGGAGGAGGGAAGGCGGGGAATATCATGTCACCGAATCCGAATGCCATTGCAGCCTCTGATGCTTTTGGTGTACCGCTTACTTCCCTGATGGCGGCAGGTGTCATACCGGCTATTTTCGGGATAGCCGTCACATATGTATTAGCCAAAAAGCTTGCGAATAAAGGGACACCTGTTCTGGAAGAGGGAGCTGACCAAGGCGAGGTTCAAGTACCTGGTTTTTTACAAGCGCTTGTCGGCCCGCTTGTGACCATTCTCTTGTTAGCCTTGAGACCGTTGTTTCAAATAAATATTGATCCAATGATTGCCTTACCAATAGGAGGAATTGTTGGCGCTCTTTTCATGAAAAAAGGGAAGTTTCTCAATGATTATGCGATGTCAGGGCTGCATAAAATGTCAGGTGTAGCGATTATGTTACTAGGGACAGGAACGTTAGCTGGAATTGTATCGAATTCTTCCATGAAAGAGGTATTTATTCAGGTGCTTGACGCTTCGGGATTACCTCCTTACTTGCTTGCACCAACGTCTGGAATTTTTATGTCGACAGCCACAGCTTCGACAACTGCAGGGACGGCAGTTGCAAGTGGTGTATTTAGCGGAACTCTTATTGGTCTTGGTGTATCTGCCCTTTCAGGCGCAGCTATGATTCACGCTGGCGCAACTGTTCTCGACCATATGCCACACGGAAGCTTTTTCCATGCAACGGCAGGAAGTGTTCAAATGGATATAAAAGAACGGTTGAAATTAATGCCCTTTGAATCGTTAATTGGTTTGACATTAACCGTTGTATCGACCATTATCTTTGGTATTTTCCAGCTGTTCGGCTGAGGACTTAATGAGAAACGAGGGGTTTTTGGATGAAAATTGTGATCGCACCAGATTCATTTAAAGAAAGTTTATCTGCTTATGAGACAGCATGTGCCATTGAACGAGGATTTCGCTCTATTTTGCCAGATGCAGAATATATGAAAATCCCAATGGCAGATGGAGGAGAAGGCACAGTTCAATCGTTAGTGGATGCGACAGGCGGAACCATTGTCAAGCAAGTGGTCACAGGCCCGCTTGGCAAACCTGTGGATGCCTTTTTTGGTATGTTGGGAGATGGGCAGACAGCTGTCATAGAGATGGCAGCAGCATCAGGATTACATCTTGTCCCGCCAGAAAAACGGAACCCCTTATTCACGACGTCTAGAGGGACAGGAGAATTAATGCTTGCAGCGCTGGATAAAGGAGCGAAGCATTTAATCATTGGGCTTGGCGGAAGCGCAACAAATGATGGCGGCGTTGGCATGATGCAAGGTTTAGGTGCTTCTTTTCTCGATAAAGCAGGCCAAGACCTCACGCCGGGCGGTGGATCACTGAATCAATTAGCTACTATTGATCTATCTCGACTGGATCCAAGATTGCGATCCGTCCGTCTGGAAGTGGCGTGTGATGTGAATAATCCTTTAACGGGTGAAAGAGGAGCGTCTGCTGTGTTCGGTCCTCAAAAGGGAGCAGATACAGAAATGGTTCAACTGTTGGACAAGAATTTATCTCATTTTGCACAAGTGGCTAAGCAGCAGCTTCATGTCTCCTTTGGGGATGCGGCAGGTGCAGGAGCGGCAGGAGGACTGGGCGCGAGTTTATTAGGCTTTTTACAGGCTGATCTGCAAAAGGGAATCGATATTGTACTGAAAGCCGTACATTTTGCTGACATACTAAAGGACGCTGACCTAGTCATTACAGGGGAAGGTCGGATTGATCAGCAGACCATTTACGGCAAAACGCCAATCGGTGTAGCCAAAGCTGCGAAACAATATGGACTCCCTGTCATTGGCATCGCTGGGTCCCTCTCAAAAGACAGTGCAGTCGTACATGATCATGGCATTGATGCACTTTTTAGTATTGTCCCTGGCGTCACGACTCTGGCTGAAGCCATGCATGATGCTAGTGTACATGTAGAGAGAACAGCAAGGAATATTGCGGCTGTCATGGCATTTGGAAGAGATAAGTAAATGATGAAAAATGTTTCCTTTTCTATCACATTCCTTTCTATAGAAATGTGGTAAAATGGTTCTAAATGAAAAAGAAAGTTGGAGGAAACACAAATGTCTAATCTACCGAATTGTCCATCGTGCAGTTCAACCTATACATACGAGGATGGCAGCATGCTTATTTGTCCAGAATGTGCGCATGAATGGTCGCTAGAACAAGAACAAGCGGCAGAGGAACAGCTTGTTGTCAAAGATGCGAATGGAAATCTATTAAGTGATGGTGACACGGTCACTGTGATCAAAGATTTAAAAGTCAAAGGTTCTTCTTCGGTTTTAAAAATAGGAACGAAGGTCAAAGGGATTCGTTTAGTCGAAGGCGATCATAACATTGATTGTAAAATTCCTAGCTTTGGCGCGATGAAGTTAAAATCGGAGTTTGTGAAGAAAGTATAATATATGAAAAGAGGCTGTCGATCATCAGCCTCTTTTTTATTTCGATATTTATAGGTGAAAGGTATAATCTTAAACATCATTTCATACATATGTACCTATTGAAAATCATTCTTTTTTTAAAAAATCAAGCCTCTTTTCTTATAAAAATTCACGCTTTTCTTAACTCTACCTTAAAAAAGGCAGATGATTCTCTAAATTTTGCCTAATCCCCTTCACAACTTTTGGGCATTGCTGTACCATATGGAAGTGTTCTTCTATTTTTGACGGATCATGGTGTTTATCAGGAAATAGATGATAGATGATACTTAGACAAAGAAGGAGAGGTAACGTGACGAACGTTTTAGAACTGCAACATGTATCTAGGCATATTCGCGGGAAAAAGATTGTTCAAGACTTGAGTTTCTCTGTCCAAGCGGGCGAAGTCTTTGGCTTCTTAGGGCCGAATGGCGCAGGAAAAACGACAACCATTCGCATGATGGTCGGTCTTTCTCCCATTACATCCGGTGACATTCTGATTAATGGTCATAGTATTCAAACCTCATATCAGCATGCTATCCAAGATGTCGGTGCAATTATTGAAAATCCAGAAATGTATAATCATTTAACGGCAAGACAAAACCTTGTTCATTTTGCCAGAATGAATGGAAAAGTGGATGAAGGTCGAATTGATGAACTGCTAGAACTAGTTAGTTTGCAGCATGTGAAACATAAGCGTGTCCGTACGTTTTCATTAGGAATGAAGCAGCGTTTGGGGATTGCTCAGGCATTGATACATAAACCGAAACTGCTAATCTTAGATGAGCCGACCAATGGACTAGATCCAGAGGGAATTCGTATGATACGAGATTACTTGAGAAGGCTGGCAAAGGAAGAAGGACTTGCTGTCATTGTTTCAAGTCATCTCATGTCAGAAATGGAATTGATGTGTGATCGTTTCGCCATTATCCAAAAAGGAAAGCTGATTGCGATTGAGGATCAGCGTGCGGAGACGAAGCAGGATGATTTGGTCAATTATCGAATGAAAGTAGCATCAAGTGAGCTTGAAGAAGCTCAAAAGCTCGTTGAAGCATTTGAGGAAGGCATCACAGTTAGAGAAGAGGAACAGTACTTATTCTTCTCCATCCTAGAAGAGAAAATGCCACAATTGATTCGTCATTTGAGCGAGGCTTCTATTCATTTGTACGAAATCAAAATAGAAAAACAAACCTTAGAAGATAAATTCTTAAGCTTAACAGGTAAAAAGGAGGCAGACGTATGATTCGCCTCATTCAAAACGAGTGGATGAAAATCAGTTATCGTGTGGGTACTTGGATTATGGTTGGGCTTCTTGTTTTAGGTATGATTGCGACGTTGATTTTTGCTGTTAAGACAAATGACGGAGATCAAGCATCCGGTGATTGGAAAACTGAGTTGCAAGAAATCAATAAAGCAAATAAGAAAGAATTGAAAGAGGATAATATAAGTTTTTATAAGAGATCCCTTGAAACCGATATAGCGATCAATGAGTATCGAATCAAACATGATTTACCTCCAGCCGATCAATTCGGTAAAAATGCATGGACTTATGTGAAAACAAATGCTAATTTGCTTCAGCTGGTCGGTGTATTTGTGATTATTATTGCAGCCACAATTGTCTCGGCTGAATATAAGCATGGTACAATTAAATTATTATTGATTCGTCCGCCATCCAGGTTGAAGGTTCTTTTGTCTAAATACTTTACCGTTCAACTATATTCACTTTTCCTGATCGCCGTCCTATTTATCTTATCCTTTATCTTAGGTGCGATATTCTTTGGACTAAACAATGATTATGTGTATTTGGCTTATCAAAATGGTGAAGTCATTGAACGGTCTCAGTTTGCAAATATGGTCTCTTATTATTTGGCGCATTGTGCTATGTTTGTTGTATTAGGGACACTTTCTTTTGCCATCTCAACGGTGTTTAGAAGTGAGGCCATTTCCATAGCGATTAGTGTATTAGCCTATGTTGTCGGAGCATCCATCACAAGCATTTTGATGTTCTTCTTTGATTGGGCGAAATACTTATTGTTTGCCAACGATCCTGTACAGTATTTCGCAGAAACACCTACTTATATCGAAGGCATGTCCCTAGGATTCTCATTAACGGTCCTAGTCATTTATTGGGCCATCTTCTTGGCGGTTGCTTTAATCGTCTTCCAAAAGCGAGAAGTAAAAACAGGTTAATTTAACTTTTTAGGAGGTTTCTATCAATGATTAAGCGTAAAGGTGAAAAAATTATGGGGATTATCAGTATTGTCCTCAACGTAATTGGTGTTGGTTTTGGGGCATTGATGCTCTCTGTGGACCCAGCATTTTATGAAGAAATGAATGAGATTTTACAAGAGGAAGGCAGCGCCTTGCCAGTTGAAACACTTGAAGCTTCGGTTCATGCCTTTGGCGTTCAGTTTATGGTTGTTTCCGCAATTGCGGCTGTCTTAGCCCTTGTTGGTGTGATTGTTTTGAAAACAGACCGCCGTGCCGTGCTTTCTGGTATTCTTTTCTTGGTTTCGGCTGTGACTCTTTTAATTGGAACTGTTGGTCTTGCTTTCGTTCCGATGATCTTGTTGCTAATCGTTGGATTGATGTCACTAATTAGAAAACCGAAAACAGACATTCACACAAGTGAATATCCTTCATAATTCAAAGAAAAAGACATGCGCTGGTTTGCGCATGTCTTTCTTTTTATATGATGCCAATCAGTTTGGCGATGATGAGTAAAACGATACTGAACCCCCACATCCAAAAGAAGGAGTAGCGGATATGTTTCCCCATATCGACCCCTGCAAGACCTATGGCAAGCCATACAGCAGGTGCAAGGGGGCTGACAAAGGTGCCGATGATATTTCCAATCATCATGGCGTATGCCGCAGATGTCCCTGACACACCAACCTCTGATGTAATCGATTCGACAATCGGCAAGAGTGCATAATAATAGGCATCCGTACTTGTCAACATATCAAGCGGAACCCCAAATATCCCCACAATGATATGTAAAAATGGCAGTAAGAAAGCTGGCAAAATGTGAATACTGTCCACTGCAATCGCCTTCAGCATGCCTGTTCCTTCAAGAATTCCTAAAAAAGAACCTGCGGAGAAAATAACAGCTGCCATCATTAGTGCACTTGGAGCATGCGCCTTAATTCTCTCCATTTGTACATTTACATTTGGAAAGTTAATCAGAAGTGCTAGTGAAAGACCAATCATAAACATATAACTAGCAGGAATCACGTTCAGCACGAGAAGGACAACAACAGCTAAAAATAGAATGAGGTTGACCCAGATTAAGTGATAACGCTTTAAAGACGCATCGCCTGTTTCGCTGATCGATTGAATAGCACGATCCCAATCGGCGCCTTCTAATTGGACAGCAGCTATTTCATTTGCCGCGATTTTCACCCGAATTCGTTTTTCTTCTCTTTTTCCTAAAATGAATGCCATTCCTAATACGAGCACGACCCCGATCAGCTGAATGGGAATAAGCGGTACCCACAGTTCAGATGGGTCCATATTTAGGACACTAGCTGCCCGTCCTGTGGGGCCAGCCCATGGAATCATATTGGTTAATCCAGCACTCGTTCCGATTAACAATAGCAATAAATAAGGACTCATATGTAATTTTTTATAAAGCGGAAGCAGTGCAGGTACAGTTAATAAAAAGGTTGTAGCGCCTGCTCCGTCTAAGTGTGCGATGACCCCAATCAAGGCAGTTCCCATCGCAACTGTGACAACATTCCCTTTTGTCAGCTTGATTAACGCTTTAATTACAGGTTCAAAGAACCCTGTATCTTGTAAAATGCCAAAAAATAAAATGGCGAAGATAAACATGGTCGCCACTGGCAATACTTTGATAATCCCTTGTTCAAAGAAAGTTTGAATGTCATTGATACCAAATCCTGCGATGAGCGCCCCTATTAAAGGCACCATGACCATGGCGACAATTGGACTTGCTTTCCCCCAAATCAGCAAAACAACAATCGTTAAAATAATCAACAATCCAACAAACGTTAACATAAGCCCCTCCCCCTACAATAAACCGTTTACATTTGTTTGTTTTTTTACCAATGCAATCCCACATTTGCATTGAAAAAAAGAGTATCAAAAATATGAGTATTAGGCAACCGCTTTCATACCTATACAATGGTAAAAAAGGATGGCGGGGCCAATCATGGTGCGGTGTTCAATATGTCAAAAAATTTAGATAAAAAATAATACTTCTATTGATAATCTACTGCCTGGAGATGTTTTATAGGTATTTAGATTCACTTAAAAGTAAAAAGCGCCCTTTGGATGGACGCTTCTTTCACACTATTTTTTCAAAATAACATATTCGTAAGGATTCAGTTGTAACCGTTGAGATGTATGCTGTCCAGTCAGCATATTTTCATAGCTTTCCGCTGAATCTAGTGAAATGTTCTGTTGCTGTTCTGTAAAATTCATCATAAACACAAAGTCTTGCGATCCATCTGTTCGTTTCTGGACACTGACTCCCTCTGGAATCGAAGAGGATAGGATGGGATGTATGCCTATTCCTGTGATGAGATCTTCGTAAAAATCATCATAAAACGCTTGCTCATTTTCAGAAGCCATATAGTATGCTTTCCCTTTGCCAAATGGACGAACAGTAAGGGCGGGCTGTCCTTCGTAGCAGCCATTCTCAAAATGCCCTAACACAGAGGCTGATTCTGGGTGAATGGATTCGCAATATTGTCCGACATGGTAGGTGCGTCCATTTCCTGTGGTCATTAAAACGTGTTCATCTGGCATCAATGTGTTGATTTCCTCTGCCCAAACACCAAGTACTTGGCGGAGAGGGCCAGGGAAACCACCGAGGAAACAGAGGTCGTTTTCATCGACTATGCCGCTCCAGTATGTTGCCACAAAAATGCCGCCCTCTTTGACAAATGCTTCGATCTTTTCTGCCACGCCTGGTTTGATCATGTAGAGCATTGGTCCAACAAGCACTCGATAGGATGAGAAATCCTTTTCCATCCCGACAATATCAACAGGGATGCCCTTTTTCCAGAAACTGCGATAGTGAGTTTGGCAAGCCTCTACATAGCGTTTGTTGGTATTATTTAAGCCTTGCGCATCATCAATTGCCCAATGGTTTTCCCAATCATATATGATGGCGACTTCTGGTTGAATGGATGTACCCGCAATCGGCTGAAGCTGCTCCAGCTGTTTTCCTAAATCAGCGACTTCTTGAAACACGCGCGTGTATTCATGTCCAGAATGATCCACAACGGCGCCGTGGAATTTTTCAGAGGCGCCTCGGCCTTGTCTCCACTGGAAATAAAGGACGGAGTCGGACCCGTGGGCAATCGCCTGCATGGCAGAGAGGTGTGCCATTCCTTTATGCTTCACCTTATTCACTTCATGCCAGTTCACGAGGCTTGGTGTGCTTTCCATCACAAGAAACGGCTGACCGCCCTTTAATGAACGATACAAATCGTGAACGAAGGCGACGTTTGACGCTAATTCTGCAGTGGTTTCTCTGCCGCTATGCCATGCTGGATAGCTATCCCATGAGATCACGTCGACTTCTTTTGCAAATTGATGATAATCCAGTCCAAGGAATGGACGCATATGCGGATAGTCGCCCATAAAATTGGTGGTTACTGGCACATGAGGTGTTAATTCTCTCAGCGGTTCAATTTCATTTTGATAAAAATTGATCGTTTGCGCTGTGACAAAACGCTTCCAATCTAGGTTCATGCCATGAATCATGTGCTCTCCGTGAGGTGCTGGTGACTCGATTTGCGACCAATCGGTAAAGGTGTGGCTCCAAAATCCCGTCCACCATGCTTGATTCAAAGCTTCAAGGTCATGGTTGTATTTGTCTTTCAAATAGTCTCTAAATGCTTCTTGGCAAAGATCACAATGACATTCACCGCCGTATTCATTTGAAATGTGCCACATGATCAGCGCTGGATGGTCCTTGTAGCGTTCAGCAAGCAAACGATTGAGTGTATTCGTTTTTTCTCGATAAACTGGTGAGGTAAAGCAATGATTATGGCGAAGTCCGTGTAAGTTGCGCTGGCGGTTTGCTTCAACGCGTAAGACTTCTGGATATGTTTGCGAGAGCCAAGCAGGTCTTGCTCCGCTTGGCGTGGCGAGAATGGCGTGAGCTCCCTGCGCTGCCAAGCGGTCCATGATATCATCCAGCCAGGCAAAATCATATTCCCCTTCTTTTGGCTCGAGCTTGCTCCAAGCGAAAATGTTGATAGAGAATGTTTGACAGTGTGCAAGCTTCATTAATCGAAAATCTTCGTCAATGATCTCCGGCATATGAAGCCATTGATCAGGATTATAGTCGCCACCATGCAAAAAGCCTTTCACATTTGGGTGAACGAGTGGGTAACGCTTTCTCATTTTGTCACGTCCTATCTGTTTAATTACGGTGTCATTTGTTTAAATACATCAAGAGAAGGCAGGGCTTTTCCGTTGAAATCAAACATGGCCTGATTTTCCCAAGCATTCCCGACTGTGCCGGTTGTTTGAATGTAAGCGAGCCCGTATTGACTAGACCACGGCGCACCTTTTGCTGGAATCCAAAGTGGTTCCCAATAAAAGAATCCTTTTCCGCGATTGTTTTTCACTTGTGAAATTTTTTCTGATAGATCTCGTATAAAAGATGCCTGCCCTTGTGGTGATGCTGGATAACCGGCCGTATTGACTGAATCTTGGTTAAATGAGTTATCGAGGTTGTCACCATTTGCTGTTGTAAAGCCGTAGGCGGTTTCTACCACGATGACATCTTTTTTATAGCGGGCGCTAATATCATTCATATTGGTAGTAAGACCGCTAAATCCCCCGTCCCAATACGGGTAGTAAGATAAACCGATCGTATCGAACGAAACGCCTCGTTTGGTGATTTCATCAAACCACCAGCGAGATGCGCCATTGTCCCCTCCATGTGCAAGGTGAAGCATGATTTTGATGTTTGAATCGACAGAGCGGACCGCATTTGTTCCCGCTTTTAGCAAAGCAGCGAGCCGGTCAAATTCACCGCCGCCTTCACCCCAGCTCTTTCCGTTCGGCCAAAGCATACCTGAATTCAATTCATTCCCGACCTGTACCATATTTGGTAGGGCATTTTGTGCTTTCATCGCTTTAAGTACATCGCTTGTGTAAGTGCCAACCGCTTTTTCTAGATCGCTTTGGGAGAGATTGGTCCAAGCTTTCGGTTTGAACTGTTTACCGGGATCGGTCCAGAAATCACTGTAGTGAAAATCAAGCAGCACTTTCATGTTTTGTGCTTTTGCACGTTTCGATAGAGCAATGGCGGTATTTAAATCGTTTGTCCCGCCGTTATAGGCACGGCCTTGGTTGTCGTATGGATGGTTCCAGAGTCTGATGCGCACATAGTTGACACCTTTCTCTTTTAATAGCTTGAGCGGATCAACCTGCTGCCAGTTTTGGTTGTAGTATTTGCCGCCGCTTCGCTCCACTTCTGCGAGCATGGAGATATCGGCTCCTTTGATGAAATCACCTTGCAATCCATTGATCGGTTTCACCGAAATCGTATCAGCCTTTGCTTCAGGCAGAATACCTAACCCCATCAGAAAGAAAACGACAACAGTGACAAGCAACCATTTCTTCATCAAATCTCCCCTTATCCTTTTGTCCCGCCTTGTGTGAGGCCGGATACAAATTGTTTTTGTAAAACAAGAAACAATAAAGCAACTGGAATCGCAATGAGTAAAGCCCCGGCTGCAAAGGTCGTGTAGCTGGCACCCATTTTGTCTGATACAAGATTGTATAGACCGATTGGGAGCGTATACATTTCGGGTGAGCGGACAATGACACTGGAGATGATGAAATCACCCAGCGGTCCTGTAAATGAGTTGATGGCAACAACGGCTAAAATCGGCTTGGCAAGTGGCATAATAATTTGGATGAAAATCCGGAAATGCCCTGCGCCATCCATTCTGGCTGATTCATCGAGATCCTTTGGAATCGCATCAAGATAACCTTTCATTAAATACGTATTCATCGGGATTTGTCCGCCTGCATAAATCAAAATCAATGCGAGGTGGCTGTTAATGAGTCCAAGCATTTGAGCCAATACAAAAATGGCAATCAGCGCTGAAAATTGAGGAATCATTTGCAGCAGCAAAAAGAGCATCAGTCCATTCTTGCGTCCTTTGAATCGGAACCTAGAAAAGGCATAACCTGTAAAGCTAACAAGGATCAACGTTAAGAGCATAGTCGCAATACTGATTTTCATTGAGTTCCAATACCATTTTGCATAAAGTGCTCCCTGACCGAAGAAGAGTTCTGTAAAGTGGCTGAACGTTGGATTCTTCGGAAACATGCTTGTGCTCATCAGGCTATTCCCAGGATTAAAGGAAGCGCCGATCGTCCAAAGGAGTGGATATAGAATACATACGGAGGCGATGAAAAGGATGAAATAAGTGATACTCAGACGAATGAGCTTATTTTGTTTTGATCCCATATCACATCATGTCCTCCTCTTTAAATGAATTCGTTCTCTTAAACTGCCAAAGTGCAATGGCAATGACGAAGATTGACAGTAAAATTGTAACAGCGGCAGCGAGTGCATATTGAGAAGATTGCATCGTCAGTTTGTAAATCCAAGACACCAAGATGTCCGTTCCCCCAGCAGTTGAGCCAGCCACAGGCGGTCCTCCGCCATTAAATAAGTAGATGATATTAAAGTTGTTAAAGTTAAACGTATATTGCGTGATTAATATAGGTGCAATTGAATAGAGGACAAGCGGTAATGTAATGGAACGGAATTTCTGAAAGAAATTTGCCCCATCAATGGTTGCAGCCTCGTATAAATCTTCAGGAATGGCCTGTAAAACGCCGGTTGTCATAATGAACACAAAAGGAAAACCAAGCCAAGTCTGCATCGCAATAAGAGCGATTTTGCTCCAAAATGGATCTGTCAGCCATGGTTTTGGATCAATTCCAATCGATGCAAAAAGGGTATTGTTAATCGCACCAAACGTGTCATTAAACAATCCAGCAAACACCAAAATGGTCACAAATCCTGGAACAGCCCACGGCAGAATCAAAATCGTTCTGAAAAACCGTTTTCCTTTTAAATCTTTTTGATTGAGCAGAACCGCTAGGAAAATGCCGACAGCACATTGAAGGGTCGATGCAGCCAACGTCCATACGACCGTCCAGCCTAGTACATCAATGAATGTGTCTCTCCAAATATCGATTGAAAAGATATTTTGAAAGTTTTTGATGCCTACCCAATCAATGAGATTGGCAGGAGGCGAGTGGTATAAATCATAGTTTGTAAAGGCCAGCGCAAAGCTGAACATAATAGGAAAGACAACAGAGAATAGAAGTAAAAAGAAAGCAGGAGTGCTCATTAAGTAAGGAAAGCCTTGGTCGATGAGCTGATGGTATTGAGCACGGATGGAATGAAGCGGAACCCCTTGATCACGTTTCTTTCCGTTCATAAATGCATCTCGTATCATGAGTACATAAAAACCGATGCCAAATCCAGCTGTTAAAAGTGCAATAATTCCTTTTGCTAAAAGGAAAACAGAGTTGTCACGAGGCAGCATCGTACCAAGTGTGAACAGCCCCCAGAAGCCAATATTGAATAAATCATAAAACACTACTAGAAAAGAAACGCCAAACAGGAAAAAGAGTGCCCCTTTGCCATATTGTTTGTTGTATATTTGCCCCATCCCGGGTATAAGAGAGAACATTAGCGCCCGTCTCCGGTGTGTCTTTGATTCCACTATGTGTGTGCGGTCTAGTTCAAGGTTACCCGTCACGTCTAACACCTACTTCATATGAAATTAGATCAAGTGCAGGCAGCATGATAGATGAACAGCTACCTGCGCTTGATGTTTATTTGGAGTGATTCGCTTTAATTTGCGAGTCGATTTGTTTGACCGCATCATCAAATGCCTTTTTCACATCGGTACGGCCGGTCGCAATCAGTCCTAATGCACTGTCAATCGGCTTCCACACCTCTGCCATTTCTGGATTGTTCGGTGTCAGCGTGGCATATTTCGTTTGCTTTGAAACAGCATCCGCATTTGCGTTTTCAGTAATCACTGGGTCTTTCATCAGCTTTTTCACTGGTGGAATTTCCTCTGTAACTTCAAAGCGCTTTTTCGAATTTTTTTCGTTCGTGATAAACTCAACAAATTTCTCGGCAAGTTCTTTATTTTTAGAATAAGAGGAGACGTTGTAGCTCTTTACACCTAAGAACGAGCTCATATGTTTTCCGTTAGGGAGTGTTGGCAGTTCCGTCACGCCGTAGTCGATACCCGCTTCTTTATAAGGACCAAATGACCATGGACCAGAAATCACAGCCGCTGCCTTTTTCTCAGTGAATAAGGAATTGAGGACATTGATTCCTTGCTCACCAATGATGCCTTTCGGGAAAAGACCTTCGCTAAAGAATGTCTGAATGTATTTTCCGCCTTCGATGGCACCATCGTTATTAAGACCAATATCATTGACGTCATAAGACCCATCGTTTTTCTGTTTGAAAATATAGCCGCCTGAACCGCCTAATACACTTTGTGCGTAATAAATTTCATCCCACTTCGCAACAAAACCGTATTTCCCGTCCTTTGTCAGCTTTTTCGAAAGGTCATACCAGCCATCGAGTGTCGTTGGTGCCTTTTTCACAAGGTCTTTGTTATAGAAAAGCACAGTGGTTTCAACGGATTTTGGCAGGCCATACAGCTTACCATCTACCGTTTGTGATTGAATCGATTCGTCTGTGAAGGAATTGATTACTTTTTGATCTGGTTTGATTTCTTGTAACAATCCCTCTGTGACAGCTGATCCAATTTGGTCGTGAGGCATGGTGATGACATCTGGACCAGTGCCGGCTGCGCCATCAAGACGAAGCGCTTCAATTTGGTCGGCATATGCTTTTTCGACTACTTTGACTTTCACGTCGTTTTGTTTTTCAAATTCTTTGACAGCGTCTTGAATCCCATCAGACTTTTTGACATCCTCCCACACTAGCAAGGTCTTTGTACCTGTAGATGCCGGCTGTGTACCGCTTGAATTGTCATCTCCTGGTCCGCATGCTGACAGCAGAAGCACAGCAGTACCAACGACTGCCGATAATGTCGCCCATTTTCCCTTTTTCATTCGTAATCCCCTCTCGTTCTTTTTTCACAGATGATAAGAAAACGCTTTCTTAATGTGAGAATATCAACTTGAGTAAAAAAAGTAAACACATTTTATTAAATTTATTAAGTAAAATTTTTTACTGAAATAAAGAGAAAAGAAGCCCACCATATACGGCAGGCCTTCCAGCTGTTTATATCGTGCTTTTCCGAAAGACAGGTTCTGAGGCAATCAGCACGGTTTTTGGTAATGTTCTGCCATCAACAAGTCTTTCTAAAAGTAAATCGACAGCTGTTTCGCAAAGTAAAGAGGTATGGATGTGATAAGTTGTGAGCGGTGGTGACACATATTGAGAGACGTGAATATCGTTGATACTAAAGACACTCACTCGATTTGGTAAAGAAAAACCGCGTTCATTTAATGCTTGTAAACAGCCTATCGCAAGAGGATCACTTGCGACACAAAAAGCGGTTGGCAGGTGATCGCCGAGCTCGTCGATCGCCTTCATCATCAATGAATAGCCTTCATCTACAGAGAAGTGGTGACCGATATAGACCAATTGTTCATCCAGTTTGTTGTGTGCTGTCATGTACTGGCGGAAGGTCGTTTCACGAATATCTGGAATACGTCTATTTGTATTGAGATCAAGATCTGTCCCGCCAATAAATCCGATGGATGTGTGCTGTTTTTCGATAAAAGAATCAATAATCTTTTCTACAATTCGTTTCAGGTTTGGTTTTACAGAATCAAAGCGGTCTTCATCTGGTGATGTATCAATAAAGACGATATGTTTTGTGATCGCATATAATTGATCCAGCTCAGTTTTTTTAAATCGACCGATGGCGATGATGCCTTCTGTAGAAGGATCAATAGAATGAAGACCATCAGATGGGTTGTAAGCGGTAACATTTAAGCTTCTGGTATTGGTGAGTTCCTCAATGCCTAGACGAATGGATTTAAAATAAATATCTTCAAGCTCTTCTTTTTCGGTCATCCAATAGAGAAAGGCAATTTTTTTTAGTGAATGTTTGAATGTCTTTTTTTGATAGGACAAAGCTTCTGCTGCCGCGTATACTCTCTCACGTGTTTGATCTGTAACAGATAGGTTGGGATCTTGGTTCAATACGCGAGACACGGTGGCGATGGATAATCCGGCTTTTTCCGCAATGTCCTTTATTTTAGCTGCCAAGTCAGCACCTCCTATAGAAAATATCTCCTTTCAGTATAGAGTCTTTAAAAAAATTAGTAAATATTTTTATTAAATTGATTGCGTTTAGACTGTTCTTTACGATCTCGAAAGGAATTAGTAAGATATATGTATTGAAGATGTAGGATTAAGATTTCTGATAGGAGAGGGACAGATGTATTATGATGCACTGAAGACATTTGTGACAGTGGTAGAAGAGAAAAACTTTACAAAAGCAGCTCAGAAGCTACGGATTTCTCAACCGAGTGTCAGTCTTCACATTAAGAACTTGGAGCAGGAATTTCAGACGGTTCTGCTCAATCGTTCGCCAAAGCAATTAACGGTGACGCCAACTGGGGATATGCTGTACCATCGATCAAAACAAATCATTCGTTTATATGAACAGGCGAAGCAGGATATTTATGAGCATCATCATCTGGCACGAGGAAAGCTCACGATTGGAGCGAGTTTTACCATTGGGGAGTATGTGCTGCCGCAAATTTTGGCACAATTTCATCAGCTCTATCCGCATGTTGATATTGAGGTAGTCATTGATAATACAGAGGCGATCGCTAGACATGTTCGGTTGTTCCATGTCGACATCGGACTGATTGAAGGACAAACCAATGACAAAGAACTCTCTGTAGAAACGTTCCTAGAGGATGAACTGTATATCGTTGCCCCATTAGACCATCCGTTTGCAAAGAAAAAGGATGTCACCATTGATCAATTGCAAAATGAAACATGGATCACAAGAGAAGAGGGATCTGGGACAGGAGAATACTTACAGCACGTCCTGAAATCAAATGGACTGAAAGCGCGGACCTTTGTGACATTTAGCAGCAATCAAGCGATTAAAGAAGCTGTCATTCATGGAATGGGGCTATCTGTTTTATCTAAATATGTCCTCCAGCGGGGCAGCATTGGTGGGGAATTGGCTGTCATTTCTGTGAGGGGAATGGACTTTAAACGGACATTTTCCTATGTCGAATCCCCGATGACAGGTGGGAATAAGAATAAGGAATTGCTTGTTGAGTTGTTGAGAAAAGAGAGAAAAGACGCTTCTCCGCAGTAGGAGAAACGTCTTTTTTTATAATCCTTTGATGTTGATTTCATCGACTGGGAGGAAAATCTCACCTGTATCTGTGTACTTCATGGTGACTTGATCCCCTTCTTTTAAATAAATAATAAGAGGCTCTTTTTCAGATGACATGGTGTAGTTTTTCCCATCGTCTAGTAAGAAGGTGACGGTTGTATAATCACCGGTCTTTTCCTTATACACCCTTTTCACTTTACCTGTTGACTCTTTCTTTTCTTGCTTTGATGAACTATTGACGGTACCGCCGCCTTTTTGAAGAGCAGTTTTATAGGCTCTTAGTGCTTCATTTGGTGTAGAAGCGTATGCGGCGATTTCAGGATTGGCTGCCGAAACAATAAAGTAGTTTTGCAGGAACCCGTTTGAATCGAGAACAGGTGTAAGCCAGCTGGCTTCCCCGTAGAAATTATAAAGAATCGGCATGCGGCCCTTCCATTTCTTTTCGATAAATCGCTTCTCAATAATTTGCAAAGCTCCCTGTGAATCCATGTAGGATTCTTCAAGATTACCCGTATAATACGTGGCTTTTCCTGTTCGGGCATTTGTTAGTGCATACCCGAGCATGGAATCAACGCCCTCTTTTGGACTGGTGAAATCTGTGAAGTAATACATATCCCCTTTTGAATCAAACACCGGACTTACATTGGCTTCCGTTCCCTCGTCTGAAGGCAGCTTCACATCTGATTTTCCAAACATACTGTTCCAGAAACCATGTACATAGTTGCCGAAGTAACTATTTTGCAGACTGACGGCCTCTGGTGACACAGCGCCATCAATAAAGGCTGGTACTTTGTCTAAGGAATATTTCTTCGTTTCACCCGTTTTGGCATCCACAACAACTACACCGGAAGCTTTAAACCCGTTTCGTGCAGAGATGAAATCTCCAAATGTTTGGATGTAATAAGGCTTGCCATCATCATTGATCTCGAGCTGCGTATCTCCATAGAAAATCAAATCTGGATACTGAAGACGGATATGCCGCTCAATTTCCTTATTGAAATAGGAAGAAGGCGTATAGACCATCTCGGTTTTCACAAACTTTGGATTGGCAGATGAGTCGGTCGCACTTAATGTAAAGTAACCCGGTGTGCTACCAGAACGAATCCATTTAAAGAAATCGGAGAACTCGACGGGTGCGATATACACATACTCACCATTGACCTTCTGAATTTGCAAGCTGCCAAGCTCGTAGTAACTCGTGTTTGGCACCTGTCCGAACGATTTCTTCATCTTATTGCGAGCAAATTGCGGTGGTACACTCGCAGGTGTCTCTGTCTCATCGAACGCTTTGATTTCGACTTTTTGCTCCATTTTAGACACGTCGAATTTCTCATTTGCATTAAATAGAAAAGCGGTTGCCATATAAACACCGAGCAACAATAAAATGAGAAATAATACGCCTTTGATCTTTCGCTCCAATCCCACTGATAAAAAGGCACCTGCTGCTGTCACAACAAGTCCAATGAGCCACAGTGATGATGGGTTGCGGTCTAAATTGGTGATGTAGTAGAAGCCGAAAATCCCGATGATGAACAGCAGGGCAAGTCCTGCAATCCACATAAGGGGCACCTGTTGTTCGGTCCCTTTCTTTCTAACGATCAACCTGAGTGGTGTGAGCAAAAGGGTCAAGACAAGACCGATCACAACCGAAAATAACAACATATATCCCACAAACAGATCTCCTTTCAATTCAATCACTCTTTTAGTATATACGAGTGAGACAGGGAAAAGATTCACCGGATAGAAGGTTCATTTAAATGCCGATCGAGTCGATGGCGGATTGAACATCTTCTTTCAGTTCAAAAAATGTGAGTCTTTTTTCGATTTTTTCGATTAAGGCGTCAATGGCTTCACCTGACATATGGATTTGGATGTTCCTTTGATGTTTGTACACGTTAATCAGAAGGTCATCAATCAGATCTACTATTTTTTTGGCTTCTTGGCGATCCTCTGCAAATTCATTTTGCAGCTGATGCCGGATGGCTCTGATAAGCGCTGTTTTCTGTTCTTCTTTGATCTTTGCCTTCAAAGCAGCCAGCTCTGCTGGTGTCATGTCTTCCGTGTTAAAGTTTGCTTGAGAGAAGATGGAGCTAGATGTATGCGTATCTGTGACTCTCTGCAAAAAACGATCTGCGTCTGTTGGTTGTTTCTTTGAAAATTCCATTTGTCGTACTCCTTAAGAAATACCCATATTCTTGGCAAGGGTTGTATCTGCATCGTGGTATTGTTTTCCTAGCTGGCTCATATCATCTGATATTGAGTCCATCCACCTTTTCATATCCATCGCATGATCAATCGCTGCATCATACTTTTTGACCGAATAGAACTCATTTTCAAGACCCTCTGTTTTTAAGTGGCGAATCACAGCATCCACATCTGAAGCCGTCAGCTGGTCATACGAACCAAAACCGACAATTTGTTTGTATCTTGAACGAACGCGTTCCACCGATTGATCCACTTTGTCATCGAGTTTCTCAATTTTGCGAATGATTTGCTGCATATGGTGCTCGGCATATGTAGAGAATGTACGACCTGTGTTCATGAGAACATGCGACTTGATTAAAATCGCTACCACACTTTGCGGGTGAACATTTGATTGGCTCAATTGATGTAACATGGCGGCAGTGAGAGAAGGGTTTTTTCTCAACATATCATCAATGGTTTGAACGGAGCCATCTGACGAAAAGGAATACCGGTCTAAGCCATGGCTGCCGGCGAGGGCTTCAAGAAATAAATTCGCATCAAGTGAAGGGTTCACACTCATTGCCCGATTGAGGAGATTTTTCATAAACTGGACGGCCTTTGAGGAGTCCTCAGTGTAATCGACGCCTTCAGGTAAAGCGGCATCATACATCACTTTCACACGACCGATTTCTGTCGTATGACGATTTAAGAGAGATAGCCCGTCATTGAGATTGATATATTCTGTTAATCTATTGCGGTAATCACCTTTTAATGCTTTGGCTTGCAGACCATCCGATAGATTTGGGTAAATATTCGGATTCTCAAAGGTGACCCCGCCTTGAATAAAATCATTTTTGACAAGAACATAAGAAGCATTTGATCCGCCAAGTGAATGCCCTGTCACATACATCTTCGCATTCGGCATTTTCTTATGGATCTCTTTCGCATACCGGTCCGCTTGCACCATTTGATTCTCTGCACCGTGTTCAAAAGGGATATTTTTAATCAAATACTTCGTATCTGAAATCAACCAATCTTGTACAATCTCATTTGTATAGGTCGTTGTCCCTGTCGTCACCTTCGTCGTGACTTCCTTTGACGTCTGTGACTGGCTAAAAGGAGGCAGCTTTGTCAAAATGGTAGAAAGAAGATCATCTGACTCTTTTTTTCCATGTTTTTTAATGGTATCTTTATATTGGCCTGCCCCAATCGGTTCTGAGCCGCGGTAGGCGATGACGGCGTTTTTGATTTTTGTGAGGTCTTTGCCTTTACCGGATCGAATAAAGTCATCCTTTGATACCAGAGTTAGTGAGTTAAGCCCTTTTTCTGTTTCTTTATAGTCAATGACATACATTTTTCTATCATTGCTAATTTCTATTTCTTTATAGTCCTTATAGTTTTTAATAGCATAAGATTTTGTTGATATTTCTTTATAGTCTTCGTCAGTAAGCTTAAATCGAGTTGACTTTATGGTCAATATTAACACTCCTGTTATCTTTATATTTGGTAATTATATTATGTAGTGGTATAAATATCTATTTTAGATCTATCGCTTATTATACAAAAAATATCTCTATTATATCAATAAAAGGTGGATATTATTTAAATGAAAAATACAATTAAAATTATATGTGTTCTAGTTCTCGTCATAGTTATCTCAGTGATTTTACTTATTCTAGAATTTGACAAGAAAAAAGAATCAAACGATGCGGGAGGAAAAAATATCGTGGAAGAAAGAGAAAAGAGTGATCAAGAATTAGCAGAAGAGTTTGCAGAGAAGATGAAACCCAAGATTGAAGAGCACTTACACAAAAGAGATATTCATAACTTTATAAAAACCATAACGTTTGAAAAAGATGTGACCATTAACCCAATGGGAGATATTACGATTGATGGTTATGTAAATGATGAACCGGAAAAGTACGGTTTCTCAGCTTCTTTACAATATAGAGCTAAAAAAATCGGTTCAATGAGTTATGACCCTGATTTATCAGACCGCTTTATAGATTGGGAAGAATATAAAGATGAGCCGGAAGTGAAAGAAAATTACCTTAAAAGTTTTACTAAGGAGGAACGTGATCAGTATCTGAGAGACATTGGAGAAAAAGAGTAAAACAGGTACTAGCCTACCTGTTTTTATTTTGCCAAATTCAATAGTCAGCTGATTAAAGTTCATTAAGGAGTTTTGCTTTTTATGAAAAATATCATGAAATTTTCTATCATAATTGTGGTCGCCGTCATCTCCGTAACTGTGTTTGTTGTAGAGTACATTCATCAGAGTTTTTCAGATGAAGTAGTGCAAGAGAAAAGCGATCAAGAAAAGGCCGAAGAATTCGCAGAAAAGATGAAACCAAAAATTGAAGAATATTTACATGAAAAAGATATTCACAATTTTATTAAAACCATCACATTTAAAAAAAATGTATCTATAAGCCCTATGGGTTATGTCACAGTTGATGGATATATAAATAACGATGCAGAAAAATATCATTTTTCTGCATCATTAATATACAAAACTAACGAAATCGGTTCGATGAGTCATTCCCCTGATTTATCAGATCGTTTTATAGACTGGGATGAATATAAAGATGAACCTAAAGTGAAAGAAAATTTTTTGAATAGTCTCTCTAAAAAAGAACGTGAACAGTATCTCAACGATATTGGAGAAAAAGAGTAAAAAATATCCGTTATCAATTTGTTCCCTATAAATGATGACTAAAGTAATATGCTATTAATCAATAAAAACACTTTCATTTAAAGGAGAGCTTCAAACATGGCAAATAAAAAGAAATTGATCTTGGATGTAGACACTGGAATTGATGATGCAATTGGTATTTTGCTTGCAGTGAAAAGTAAGCGGTTTGATATGTTGGGGATCACAACGGTGTGCGGGAATGTGTCTGTTGAAGCGGCTACGTTGAATACGTGTAAAGTGCTTGAGCTGGTTGAGGCAGAGGAAATCCCTGTCATCAAAGGTGCAGCGACGCCTCTTTTGAGAGCCCCTCATTATGAACATCGGGTGCATGGGGAGGATGGAATTGGCGGCGCTTTAAAGGACGCCCGGCCTAAGAAGACCGCGGATGAAGGTTTTGCGCCTGATTTTATCATTGACCAAGTGCTGAAGTATTCGAAGCAGGTTACGCTCGTGTTGACAGGACCGTTAACGAATTTAGCCCTTGCGGTAAAAAAATGCCCTGAGCTGATTCATCACGTAAAAGAAGTCATTTTTATGGGGGGTGTCGTGCAGGGACAGGGGAATGTCACACCGGTTGCGGAATTTAATACATATGCAGATCCAGAAGCGGCGAAATTGGTGCTGGAGGCTGGTTTCCCTTCATTGACTCAAGTAGGGCTGGATGTCACAAGACAGGTCTTGTTAACGGATGAGAGAATTGCTGCCATTCAAAATGAAACGTTAGCCAATTATATCAGAGAGAGCACAAGCATTTACCGCCAGCGCTATTTTGAGCGGAATGGGGTGTGGGCATGTGCTATGCATGATCCGCTTGCTGTAAGTCTTGCAATTGATAAACAACTTGTGAATACACAGGCGTTTCATGTAGAAGTGGAGACGAAGAGTGAGTTCTGCGATGGTCAAATGATATGTGATTTTCAGCATCAATGGGGAAAAGATCGCAATCTTCGAGTGTGTATGGATGTAGATGCTGAAGGGTTTTTTGATTTAATGATCAAAGTCTTGAATTCTTAAAAAAGAAGTCTGTGCAAACAGGCTTCTTTTTTATAAGATGGAAACATGAGGAAATGTATGCGCTCACATGAATAGAGAAGGAGTGAAGTCAATTGGCTTTTGTCAGTTTAAGCAGTATGGATAAGATAAGGGCAGCAAGCAGAGGATTGCCGCCAAAACTGAAAGCAATTGCTGAGCACATTACAAGTGAGCCCCGCGACATCATCCATTTGTCGATTGTCGAGCTTGCCAAAAAGACAGCGAGCTCAGAGGCAACGATTTTTCGTCTTTGTAAAAGGCTTGGATTTGAGGGGTATCAAGATTTGAAGATTGCTATTGCCCAGGAAATAGACCAAACGAAGCCTGATTATGTAGATGAAGAGATGAGTCTTGACGATGATACTGCCGTTTTTATGCAAAAGGTATTTCAGGCAAACATCACTGCATTAAAGGATAGTTTTCAATTGTTGAATCCAGAAGATGTAGAAAAAGCCGTACAATTAATCCATGGGGCAGAGCGCTTAGAGTTTTATGGCAGTGGTGGGTCTGGCCTCATCGCCACAGATGCTTTCCACAAATTTATGAGAACAGGCATCAACTGTATTGTTCATACAGATTCTCACTTTCAAGCGATGTCGGCAGGTCTGCTTGATCAAAAGAGCACAGTGCTTGGTATATCTCATTCTGGTCGAAATAAGGATTTACTGGATGCGATGAAAACAGCCAAGCAAAAAGGAGCGAAAACCATTGGCATTACAAGCTATCAGCGTTCTCCATTGAGTCAGCTTGCAGATGTCACGCTGTATACATCAACGCAAGAAACGGCTTTCCGAACGGAAGCGATGTCTGCTAGGCTTGCTCAGCTTACTGTGATTGATGTGCTATATTTTGCGCTTGCACATTTAAGGCAGCAGGAAACATTAACAAACTTAAAGCAAATGAGAGAAACCATCTCTCAAAAAAGAGTGTAATGGTTTCAAAAATAAATTTTTCTATTAGTGAAAAATGCTGTTGTGGTAACGATTCTAAGGTTTTAAATGAAAATTATTTTCTTTTTGATCGTTGAATGTCGAAAAAAATATTCCTATAATGGGATTTATCAGGTACACCGGCACCACGACACTTTATTTCAAATCAATGATTGGGCGTGATACAGATGAAGGGAAACCAGGCGGTAATTGGTTTGGATATTGGAACAACAAGTACAAAGGCGGTTCTATTTGGACCACAGGGGAAAGTCATATCAAAACATTCTGTTCCTTATGACCTCATTCACCCCCAGCCAGCATGGGTTGAGCAGAACCCTGAACATATTTTAGATGCTGTGATTGCGAGTGTAAGAGGCGCCTTGACGAAAGCAGCATTTGATGCAAAAAACCTCATAGGTGTGGGAATTAGTACGGCGATGCATTCCTTAATCGTCATGGATGAGAATGGAAAAGCATTAACAAACAGTATCATTTGGGCTGATAACAGAAGTGCAGAACAAGCGAAACGAATCATAACGGACTTAGATGGCTTTCAAATTTATAAAAGAACCGGAACACCGATCCATCCAATGTCACCGCTTTCAAAAATACGATGGATCAAGGAAGTGACACCTGACGTCTTCAATCAGGCAGCAAAATTCATTTCCATCAAAGAGTATGTTCTTTATCATTTCTTCGGTCAGTATGTGGTCGATTATTCAATTGCATCAGCAACAGGACTGTTCCGATTGGAAACGCTTCAATGGGACGAGGAGGCCCTACGTATTGCAGGAATTCAGGTGAATCAGCTGTCTGAACTTGTTCCAACGACGCATCAGCTGCGTGGGCTTCAGCCAGAAATTGCGCTGCGAATGGGCATTGAAGAAGATACACCATTTGTTGTGGGTGCGAATGACGGTGTCCTAGCGAATCTTGGTGTAGGTGCGATTGGCAAAGGTGAGGTAGCAGTCACGATTGGGACAAGTGGTGCAGTACGTACAGTCGTAGATCAGCCGATTACAGATGAGCAATCAAGAACATTTTGCTATGCATTGACGGACAAGCACTGGGTAGTCGGAGGACCGACCAATAACGGCGGGATTATGCTGAGATGGCTGAAGGATGAATTTGGGTCGTCAGAGGTGGAGGTAGCGAAGCGTCTAGGTGTAGACCCTTACGATCTGATGATTGATATTGCAGAGAAGGTTCCAGCTGGCTCAGAAGGACTGCTGTTTCTACCATTTTTAACAGGTGAGCGTGCACCTTATTGGAATCCAAACGCAAGAGGCACGTTCTTCGGGATTGGTCTTCAGCATAAGCGCGAGCACTTTATTAGAGCCGTGTTAGAAGGCGTCATTATGAGTGTTTTCTCGATCGGTGTGGCACTAAGAGATTTAACAGGTCCAGCGAAGGATGTCCGGGCTTCTGGTGGATTTGCGAGATCCCCGCTATGGAGGCAGATTTTGGCGGATACGATGGGCAGAGAAGTGCTCGTTCCAGAAAGCTACGAGGCTTCCGCACTTGGGGCGGCTGTCCTTGCACTTCATAGTTTAGGTCATATGGAAGAGATAGAAGAAGTACAGGAATGGATTCGTATTTCTGCTCGCCATGAACCAAATATGGAGAACAACGAAACATACATAGAGCTATTTTATTTATATGAGCGTCTCTATGACAAACTGAAGGATGAATTTGATGTCATTAGTGCGTTGCAATTAAAACAAAATCGTTAAACATCGGGGAAAAGGTGGGAGAACATGCTTTTATTCATTGTGATTGCGGCGATTGTCCTTTTACTCATTCTCATTACAGTCGCTAAGTTGAATCCGTTTGTGAGTTTGATTATTACCTCTATGCTAGTAGGTTTTGCTACAGGAATGGATTTACAGGAAATCATTCAATCGATTAAAACGGGATTAGGGAACACGTTATCGTTACTGGCGATTGTGCTAGCGCTTGGGACCATGCTTGGGAAAATGATGGCTGAGTCAGGGGGCGCTGAGCGGATCGCTCAAACACTCATCAGTCGTTTTGGGACGAAGAATGTGCATTGGGCGATGATGTTTGTAGCCTTTATCGTGGGGATACCTGTCTTTTTCCAGGTCGGATTTGTTCTTCTCATTCCCTTACTCTTTACCATTGCGATTGAAACGGGCATTTCGCTCGTGACGATTGGGATTTCATTAATCGCAGGCTTGTCTGTTGTGCATGGGCTAGTCCCGCCTCATCCAGCTGCAATGGCAGCAGTAGGCATCTATCATGCCAACGTGGGGAAAACGATTTTCTTTTCAATCATCGTCGGTTTGCCAACAGCTATTATTGCTGGACCGTTGTATGGTAAGTGGATTGGAAAACGAATACATAAACCAGTTCCAGAGATGCTCAGAAAGCAATTCACGGAACGACATGCTGATCGGAAGCTTCCTGGTTTTGCGAATACGATGTTTACCATTTTGGTGCCGGTCATTCTTATGCTGCTTGCCACGTTGGCGGATATTATTTTGCCAGAGGATAGTATGTGGTATCAGATGTTCAAGTACATTGGAGATCCCATAACAGCTTTATTGATTGCAACAGTGTATTCTTTCTTTAGCCTTGGCTTTATACAAGGGATGAGCCGTGACCGAGTGCTGTCATTTAGTAATGAATGTTTGGGACCGATCGCTTCCATTCTGCTTGTGATTGGAGCAGGCGGAGCGTTCAATAATGTACTGATCGATTCAGGTGTTGGGGATTATATTGCTGATTTAGCCAAACACTCCCCAATCTCACCGATTTTACTTAGCTGGTTGATTGCTGCGGTTATTCGTGTGGCAACAGGATCTGCTACAGTATCCATGATGACAGCGGCCGGAATTGTAGCCCCAATCGCTGCATCCATGCCGGATGTGAGCAGAGAGCTGCTTGTTTTAGCAACAGGAGCGGGTTCACTGATTTTGTCTCATGTCAATGACTCTGGTTTTTGGCTGATCAAAGAGTATTTTGGTATGACCATCAAAGAGACGTTTTTGACATGGACGGCTATGGAGACCATCATTTCCGTTAGCGCCATTGCATTTATTATGATCATTAATATGTTTATATAACGGTACAACAGCTCAATTCTTCGGGATTGGGCTGTTTTTGGTTTGTTGTTATGCCGCTTTTGACAATTTAGGATAAAATAATGATATTGAGCTATGGGAGGCGGACACGATCGAACCTTTAAAACATGTATATAATAAACCATTTATTCAACATTTAGCAGAAAAACTTGCGCAAGCGTCAACTGTATTTGATGCTGATCACTTTCAGCAGCTTGTGTTTCAAGAGGATTGGGAGCAGCTCGAGTTGAAAGGACGAATGAGAAGAGTAACTGAATCGATGCACGCCTGTCTGCCTGAGGATTATGAGAAGGCAATCGATGTACTGCGTCAGACAGCACCGCATTTTACAGGGCTCAGTGCGCTTGTATTTCCAGACTACGTCGAGACATATGGTGTTGACCATTGGGATATCTCGATCAAAGCACTTGAATTCTTTACACCGTTTTCCACTGCTGAATTTGCCGTTCGACCTTTTCTCATTCGAGATCGAGAGAAAATGCTGGCGCAGATGCTTGTGTGGTCACAGGATCAAAATGAACATATTCGCCGTCTCGCTAGTGAAGGATGCAGGCCTCGTTTGCCGTGGGGATTATCCGTCCCTGCGCTGAAAAAGGACCCTTCTGTCACGCTGCCCATTTTAGAAAATTTGAAGTCAGATTCGGCCAAGTATGTGCAAAAAAGTGTAGCGAATCATTTAAATGATATTTCTGCAATTCAGCCCGATCTCATGAAGCAAATGGTCAAAAGCTGGTATGGAACCAATGAACATACAAACTGGATTGTCAAACATGCATCCCGTACGTTATTGAAAAAAGGCGATCCAGATATCATGGCTTTATTTGGCTATGGAGATGATCCGTCTATCCAAGTAACGGATTTGAAGGTGACGCAAGACCCCGTTCGTATTGGAGAGAAACTGACCTTTCATTTTATTCTTCAGGTTGATAAGCCATTAAAGCTGCGCGTAGAGTATGCCGTTGATTACGTGAAAGCTCGTGGTACACGCAATCAAAAGGTATTTAAAATCACAGAATTTGAAACAGGATCGGCGCTGCATAGAGAATTTGTCCGGTCACAGTCGTTTCAAAATATGACAACGAGAAAGCACTATGAGGGCATTCATACATTAACCATCATCATCAACGGCATCCCAAAAGCGTCTGTTGATTTCGAAGTCGCAGCAGCTGCTCATGAAAAAACCCGCCACTGAGGCGGGTTTCAGCGTGTAGACAAACCCTCGCATTCGGTGTCAGTCCTGCGCGCTGGTGCTCACGAATGTCAAATTCGCTCCGCGCCAGTACTCGTCCTTCCTAGACTGCAAAGGTTTTCTATCACGCTGAAAAGAAGACAAAGGGCTAAAATCAAGTTCATTTTATTGATACCCGCCACTGAGGCGGGTTTTTACTTGCGTTTCTAAGCTTTCTTTTTCATTAAAAATGAAGCAATGATGGCGGCTGCTAAGAAACCGATGCTGATAATCGAGCTAGGTAAGTTCTCTGGTCTGAATAGGAACAGAACAAAACTGACACTGAGTACAAGACCAGCAAATAAAGTGAAATACGGAAATAACCAAACTTTGAAATACGGTTCCTGCGGATATCTTGGACGCAGTTTCAAATGTGCCAGACAGATGCTGATCCAAATAAGAGAAACCGCAAAACCAGGGATAGCCAGCATATAGCTGAAAATTTGATCTGGATACAAGTAAGCAAAGAATGTTCCGATTAAAAGAAACAGAACGGTCACCCATAAACTTAAAATAGGTACACCTCTTTTGTTGACCTGTGCCAGCTTTTTTGGACCGCCGTCTGATTTAGATAGAGAATGAATCATTCTCGTCGTGCCGTAAATACCAGAGTTGGCGGCAGATAGAACGGCTGTAATTAAGACGAAATTAATGAAGTGAGAGGCACCCTGCATGCCAGCTGCTGAAAAGACTTGGACAAAAGGACTGTTATTCGGATCGATTTGATTCCAAGGAATGAGTCCGCAAATAATCAAAATCGGCAGTGTGTAAAACAAGATGATGCGCCACATCATACTTTTGACAACACCAGGTAGTACCTTTTCTGCATCCTTTGTTTCTGTAATGGTCAGCCCGATCAATTCAGAGCCTCCATACGAGAAGATCACCACTAATAATGAGGCAAAGACAGCACCCCATCCGTTCGGGACAAAGTTTTGGTAATTGGTGAGAACAGGCGTGCTTTGTTCACTCGGAATGATTCCAAATAATAATGCAGCACCGAGAATAATAAACACAATAATAACGAAAATCTTCATTCCAGCGAACCAAAACTCAATTTCACCAAAGTATTTTACATTATTTAAATTAATTCCGATGACTAAGAGCGAGCAAAGTAAACATAAAGACCATAAAGGTACGTTTGGCATCCAATATTGAAGTAAACTCCCCGCTGCAATGATTTCAATGACACATACAGTGAGCCACATAAAACAGTAAACCCATCCGACAACAAATGAAAAACGTTGACCAAGCGCAATCTGTATGAGGTCGCGAAGGTTATTCCCCGGGTAGACGATGGCCATTTCAGCTAAAGCCGCCATGACAATGAGAAGAAGCAATCCAGCAAATACATAGGAAAAGATAACTCCAGGACCTGCTAAGCCGATTGTATCGGCACTTCCTTTAAAGATTCCTGTACCAATGACCCCGCCCATCGCAATCATGCGAATATGACGCGGCGATAAAAGCTTTTTTAATTCGTGTTGTTCCTGATTCGCGCTCATGACGTTCTCCTTTTTTAAAATGCTTATGTTCCATTTTCTTTTTTCGAGCGGTCAGTGTCAATATAAAAAAAGAGATTTTTCAGACAAAATAGGCGGTTGATTCTATCAAATGAGCCGTTTTCTTCCATAAATCCTTTCCATGACCCATCCCCAAAATCTGAAACTTCGTGAAAAAATGAACATTTGCCTTCATTCTGACATAAACAATTTTCAGTTTTTGTCGATATATCTTTTGTATTACTAAAGTCCTAATAAAGAATTATTTATAACTGTAAAATATTTCAAAAAAGTATGGAAGAATGAAAGGAGTTATTGAAGATGTTTATGAGAAAAGCAAGTGATTCATCGTCGGGGGCCCTTCTTAGTGAAAGCAGTCAATTAGTTGAACGAATTGAGAAGGGAGATTTTTCAGCCAGAATTGATACTGCTGCATTCTCTTCTAGTCAAACAATAGAAGCAGTGGCTCAAATAAATGAAGCGTTGCAAAAGATGCAAGAAGCGCAAGAAGATATTCATATGCGTATGAATTTAGTGACAAAAGCGATTAAAGTGGGTCTATGGGATATGACGGTTGTAGCAGGAGATCCTGTGAATCCAAAAAACGAATTCACATGGACAGATGATTTCCGCAGAATGCTAGGTTTTCAAAATGAAAACGATTTTCCTAATGTCTTAGACAGCTGGGCATCTCGAATTCATCCAGATGAGCAGGAATACACCTTGAATGCATTCTCTACGCATTTATTGGATCATTCTGGCCGTACACCGTATGATATCGAGTATCGTCTGAAGTTGAAAAATGGCGAGTATCGCTGGTTCAAAGCAACTGGAACGACGATTCGAGATCGAAATGGGGTACCTCTTCGTGTGGCAGGGGCTCTTTTTGATATTCATGATCAGAAATTGAAAGAAGAAGAGCTGCAAGCATTCGTGACAAGATATGACTTGATCAACCGTGCGCTTGTGGAAGCTCCTTGGGATATGGTTGTAGAGGCTGGCGATCCTGTCAATCCAAACAATGAATTCTGGTGGTCTCCGCAGTTTAGAAAAACGCTTGGTTTTACAGATGAAAAGGATTTCCCGAACGTGTTGAGCAGCTGGAGTGATCGTTTGCATCCTGAAGATAAAGAGTCGGCTCTCCAAGCCTTTGCGGATCACTTAAATGACCATTCTGGCCGCACACCATTTGACATTGATTATAGATTGCAGAGTAAAAATGGCGAGTATCGCTGGTATCATGCGGGCGGTGAAACCATTCGTGATGAGAAGGGTGTCCCTTTACGTGTCGCAGGAACGATTCGTGATATTACGTTAGAAAAAAATAAAGAAAAAACAGCGAATGAAATGGCTTCTCAAGTAGAGCAGCTTTCAAGTTCTATTAGTGAAATGGTATCTGGCATCAGTTCTGTGACAAACCAAGCACAAGAGCTTGCTGTCGCTCAAGAGCAGTCAACGTCTGCTGCTAATCTGGCGAAAAACAGTGCAGATGAGACGAAGAACATTTCAGACTTAATCAAAGAAGTGGCAAACCAAACGAATCTGCTTGGTTTGAATGCCGCGATTGAAGCAGCAAGAGCAGGCGAGCAGGGACGCGGTTTCTCAGTCGTTGCCGATGAAGTGCGTAAGCTAGCGCTTCATAGTGCCAATGCGACAGAAAATATCGAATCTAGTTTAACTGAAATGAAAACACAAATCGATCAAATTCTTGAAAATATCTCCAATATGACAGCTCTTACGCAAACACAGGCTGCTTTAACAGAGCAAGTGAACGCTTCAGTTGATGAAGTGAATCATATGTCTCAGCGTCTGGTGGCATATTCAAAGAGTATCTAATGTCAAAAAACCGCCTTTTCATCAGAAGGCGGTTTTTTATTTAAGCATGATCTGCTGGGAAAACAATACCGGCGTCTTTCCTAGCGGCTTCAAGAACCTTCATGACAGAAAGACTGTCATCAAGCCATTCATAACACTTTTCGACATTTCCTGTTTCAATGATATGCTGAAATGCTTCCGCTTCATAAAACAGGCGGTTTGAATTGGTTTGTGCATTGAGTGAAGTGACTTGGTCTCCTATATGCAGCAACACTTCCTCACAGCCATTCGCACCATTTTTCACATGCAGGAACCCTTTTTCCCCTTGAATCAAAGCGAAATTCATACTGCTTGTATCTTTGCTGCCAACACTTGTGGCGATGAAATCATTGTAAGTAAAAGTTAATACACCAGATGTGTCGATGCCGTTTGGATGGCGGTTGGCCTGGTAACGAACGTCTTTCGGTGAACCAAATAGATTCATAATGAAATGAACATTGTAAATGTTAATATCCATGAGGGCACCGCCAGAAAACTCTGGGTTAAAGACATTCGGCGTTTCCCCGGCGAGCAGCTGATTATATTTACTTGAATATTGACTGTAGTTGCATTGAACGAGTTTGATTCTGCCTAATTGATGAAGGTGTTTTTTGATTAAATGATAGTTGGGCATATGAACGGTTGTAATGGCTTCAAATAGGAAGAGCTGCTTTTCCTTTGCGAGAGCGATTAAGGCTTCTAGCTCTTTCACATTAGAGGTAAAAGGCTTTTCGCAAATCACATGTTTTCCGTGTTTCAAAGCAGCCGTGGCATGCTCGCTATGTAAACGATTGGGTGATGCGATATATACCGCTTCTATGTGGGGATCTTCGAACATAGCGGTTAAATCCGTATAAGTCGTTTGCACCCCAAATTGATCTGCGAGTTTCTTTGCCGTGGCTTCCTTTCTTGAATAGACAGCGTGGCAAGAAGCACCTTCAAGCTGTTCAATTGCCTGGAGGAAACCTTCCACAATCACACCTGTTCCAATGGTTGCTATTCTCATTCTATTCATAACCCCTTCCATACGATTGATGTCACGTCAAGCTGTCTCTAGTATACCTGATGTTTTCATACAACGTGTACTTAACAGCTAGTCGCAGAGGGGTGCCAGTAAAAAATACCGGCACATCTTTGGCAGCCCTTACAATTAACTAATGTTAGCTAATGTTTGTTTCGTTAACAGTTGAATGGCCGCCTTCCTCTTTTTTAACTCTTGAATGGATTTTTGAATATCTTCTACTTTTTGTTCGAGCAGCTGTTCCGCTTCTGTTTTCGACTGTTTCTCGAATAGTGACGTGATAATTTCTCGAATTTCTTTGAGTGAGAAATCTAGCTTTCTTGCTTCAGTGATAAAGGATAGCATGAGTACATATTTTTTATCATATAAACGATAGCCGTTATGTGCTCTCTTAGGCTCGGGGAGCACACCCTCATTTTCATAAAAACGAATGGTTTCAATATGTACACCAGACATTTTTGACAATTTTCCTCTCGTAAATGTAATCATTCCCTGCACCTCCTTTCTTTGCTATCCATCATACAATTAGATTTGCTAGTTTCAAAATATTCTCCGATGAACATTTGTTCCTTTTCATACTGTTAAAATGACAGGTCTGTCCTATTCACAGCGGATTTCATAGAATAGGTTATAATAGATGAGGATGAAGTGATTTTTTGTTACAGATATGAACAAGTAGACAGTGTGAGAAAAAAACGATAGGCTAAAATAGGTACATAGTATGATGAACAGCATGTGATCATGTAGATGATCACTCAAAATAGTGACAGCACGTTTTGCTGAGAAAAGGGGAGCAGTGAATGTATAAATTAGTCGCAATTGATATGGATGGTACGTTATTAAATGATCAGCATATGGTGCCGGATGAGGTGTTTGAAGCCATTCAACAGGCGAAGGCAGAAGGCGTTAAAATTGTTTTATGTACAGGCCGGCCGATTGGCGGGGTGCATCGCTATTTAAAAGAGCTGCAGCTTGATCAAGAGGGGGATTATGTCATCGCCTATAATGGAGCGCTTGTACAAAACAGCCATACAAATGAAGTCGTATCAGAATTAACTTTATCCTATGATGATTTGACTTCTTTATATGAACTGAGCCGTCAGCTGGATACACCTATGCATTATTTCGATTCAGCTCATCTATACACACCAAATCGGGATATTAGTGAATACACGGTACTTGAATCGTACTTAACGAAATTGCCGCTTAAGTATTTACCTGTCGAAGAGGCAGACCCATCCATGAGACTTCCGAAGATGATGTATATTGATCAGCCAGAACGTTTGGGAAAGACGATACAAGCCATTCCATCTGAAGTGAAGGATCAGTACATGATGGTAAAAAGCACAGATTTCTTCCTAGAAATTCTTCATCCTGATGTGAGCAAAGGGAATGCCGTGAAGCTTCTAGCGCATGAACTGGGAATTTCTCGTGAAGAAGTGATGGCGATTGGTGACAATGGGAACGACGTGTCGATGCTGGAATTTGCAGGTTGTGGCGTTGCGATGGGAAATGCCATTGATGATGTCAAAGCAGTTGCGGATGTTGTGACAAAATCCAATAACGAAGCAGGAGTCGCACATATCTTGCATGAGCGAGTCATCGGAAAATAAAGAAAGAGCGGTCTACCAATGAGGTAGCCGCTTTTTTATATGTGTGAGAAAAAGTAAACAAGCATACGTCTGCTGTTCAAATTTGTTTTTTCGAGCATCGCCTTTACATGATCATGCACCGTATGAGGCGAGATAAATAACGTACTGGCAATTTCTTTTGTGGATTGTCCTTTTATTAAGCAGTCTAGGACGTTCATTTCTCTTTCTGTCAGCCGGTATGTTTTCGCTATATAAGGAAGAATGTCACTTGTTTGAGCTCGTTTAATATGAATCATGACAGCCTCTTCGTGCCCGGCTGCTTGTGCTAAACGAAATGCTTGAAGAGAGAGAAAACGCCCTGTCGGCATTCTGGTGATGTTGACCGCTGTTTGGTCACCGCCGCCATATAAAAGCTTAGCACCTAATGCTCTAAACGGACGGGGCATGACGGCACCGTCATGAATTTGTTCAAAGGTTTGGAAGGTGTGAAGCCAATGAAGTCCGGTTTCATTTCCATAAAGAAGATGGTAATCGTGTGAAAGAATGAGGAAGCCTTGGTGTTCCGCCGTTTCATCTTCTTCCGTTTCTCTTCTTTTAAAAAGTTCATCTCTCAGCTTGGCAGCTAGTGCTGGTGTTTGGCGACTAACCGCTTGTATATCTTGTTCATGAAAAGGTTCCTTCTCCTTTTTCCGATAAAGGCTGGCAATTCCCCAGCATTCACCTTGAATCACAAGGGCTGCCCGCAATTCATCTGCCCATCCGTTAGGTAACAAAATGTGCTGGTATCGACCACTATTGGTGTATTCTCCACTTTGGACGAGACTGGCAGCGTGGACAGGACCTTTCGCTAGATCTTCATGCTGGTGCACATCTTTTTTTAAATATTCATTTTGAAACAGCTCGTTATGTATGGCTTCAATCGGCTCATCTGTAAAAGAACCCGTCGAGAGGAGAGTAGCTGGATCAATGGTTGTGATACAGGCAGCATCAAAATCACAGATAGCAGCAAGTTCATCTCGAATGCTTTTTCTCAGCTGCTGAAAATGAGCGGCTGGATTGTTCATTTGATCTCCTCCTCAATATCCCCACTTTTAGGGATCGTTTTTTCTCATCTATCTTCTTACAATGAAGATAACATACCGTTAGTGTAAAGGAAACGAAGCAAAGCGGAAACTGGAGGAGAAGACATATGAGTGTAAATCAACATTGGCATGATCCTGTTGCTGAATCCTATGCGGCGACAATTGCACATAAAGTACCGGGCTATCATCTTTTGCATGAGCTGACAGTGGATAGAGTAGAAATCGAATTAATGGGAGCGGCTTCTCGCATGTTAACAGTCGGAGCAGGTGGGGGCGAAGAGATCATCAACATGCTTCAAAGAAATAAAGACTGGCATATCATAGGGGTTGATCCATCTCCAACCATGCTTGATATGGCCAAGCGCAGAGTGGCACAGCTTCATATGCAAGATCGCGTCACATGGTATGAGATGGCCTTAGACAAAGTGCCGGTTGAAAAGTCGTACGATGCAGCAGTAAGTTTGCTTGTCATTCATTTTGTAAAAGATCAGCTGCCCTTTTTACAGGAGATCGCCCGCCGGCTTCAGCCAGGGGCACCGCTCGTACTGGCGTTTATTCAAGGAGACCCAGAAACGCCTGCATTTCAGCAGGAGCTTCATATGCTTTCTCTATTCATGAAGCGTCAAGGCTTGGGAAAGGAAGTGTTTACGTCCTTCCGAGAAAGGCTGGGTGTCACAACATATCCCGTGTCTGAAGAAAAGATGACAGCACAATTAACCGAAGCAGGATTTCAAGACATCAGACCTTATTTTCAAGCTGGCATGATCAAAGGGATTGTTTGTAAAAGAGGCAATAGAAAGGCGGTTGGAAAATGAGGTCAAAAGTGATAGTGATAGGCGGCTATGGACATGTGGGGCAGCAAATATGTCTTCAATTAAGTGACGTGTATCCAGGGCAAGTCTTTGCGGCTGGCCGAAGTTATGAGAAGGCTGAACAATTTTCACGCCAAACGAATGGGCGTGTACGTCCATTTCAGATAGACGTAAGACAACCAGTGGATACGGACTGGATGGATGAAACGAAACTCGTGATCATGTGTCTTGATCAAGATGACACGTCATTTGCTGAAACATGCTTACGATCAGGCATTGATTATCTAGATATCTCGGCAAAAGGAGCCTATATTGAGAAGCTAGCAAAGGTCCATCAGCAGCAATTGAACGCAACGGCTGTGCTGAGCGTAGGTCTTGCACCTGGTCTCACCAATTTGCTTGCAGCGAAGGCGGCATCTATTCTGACCTCTGTGGAGCAAATTGATATTAGTATCATGCTTGGGTTAGGTGACCAGCATGGAAAAGCAGCTATTGAATGGACGCTTGATCATGTGCATACGGATTATGAGCTGACGAAGAATCATCAACGAAAGAAAGTCAAAAGTTTTACTGGAGGGAAACGCATTGATTTTGGCAAAACGCTTGGAAAGCGGCAAGCCTATCAGTTTCCTTTCTCTGACCAGCAAACATTGCCTTCGACGCTCCATGTGCCTTCTGTGACAACAAGGCTCTGTTTTGATTCTGGCATAGCGACACGTGCATTTGCTCTCACAAGGAAACTCGGAATGACGTCCCTTCTCACGATGCCGAAAATCAAGGAACGAGCCGTTTCACTGATTCAATCTGCTCAAATGGGTACAGATCAATATGCAGTGAAAGTGGAAGCGGTAGGAATGAAGGGTAACGAAATTCATCAAGCAGCGCTTGGAATAAAAGGTCGCGATGAGTCTCAAGCAACGGCTCAAGTCGCAAGTGCTGCGGCACTGCATGTATTGAGCAGGCAGTTTCAGGCAGGTGTCTTTCATATCGAAGAATTATTTTCATTAGCGTATGAGAATGGTGATTTTGCGTTGGTGGATCAAAAAACGAACGAAAAGCACGCATTAGCATTGAGAGCCAGCCCTTTAACGGCATAAAAGAAAACGACAAAAGATACGCATCAGCTCAAAAGTACAGGTCAGTCATGTGGGCGCTTTATTCATGATCCGAAAACAATAGCTTGCTCGCCATGTAAATGGCCGAGAGGTGGAAGAGATTTAATCAAGGATTGTAGTCGGAGCTGATATAATGGTTACATTGGGCAAATAAATCTCAAGTGGGTGTTTACAAGTGTTAGATACAGAACAAGATGTAGTGAAGAATTATATAGATTCACCCCAAAAATTGAAAAATTTATATAGACGAGTATTGTTCGTTGTCAGTCTATCGCAAATATTTGGAGGGGCTGGAATAGCTGCAGGAATTACGGTAGGTGCCATTTTAGCGCAACAAATGCTTGGAACTGAAGCCTATGCAGGAGTCCCAATCGCTTTATTTACTTTGGGGTCAGCTGGGTCAGCTTTCATTGTAGGAAAGCTTTCGCAACGTTATGGACGACGCATCGGTTTATCGACAGGTTTTGTTGCTGGAGGGCTCGGAGCAATTGGCGTTGTGCTGGCAGCTATGATGAATAGTGTCATTTTATTATTTGCATCGCTCTTCATTTACGGAGCAGGAACATCCACGAACTTACAAGCGCGTTATGCTGGGACGGACTTAGCGAATTCTAAACAGCGTGCAACTGCCATTAGTACAACAATGGTCATGACAACATTTGGAGCAGTAGCAGGTCCGAATTTAGTTGAAGTGATGGGTAAATTTGCAGTTTCCATTGGTGTTCCAGCACTTGCCGGTCCTTTTATTTTATCAGCAGCAGCATTTATTGTAGCTGGTCTTGTTCTTTTTATTCTGCTGCGTCCTGATCCATTAGACATTGCCCGAAGAATAGCAACTTACAAAGCAGAACATGGTCATGGAAATAAAGCAGATGCTGCTGATAAAAAAACAGATAAAAAAGGGCTTACAGTAGGTGCCACAGTGATGATCTTAACTCAAATTGTCATGGTGGCACTCATGACCATGACACCGGTGCATATGCAGCATCATGGTCATGGATTAGCCGAAGTGGGCATTGTGATTGGTTTTCACATAGGGGCCATGTATCTTCCTTCACCTATCACGGGTGTACTTGTAGATAAACTAGGACGAACAGCTATGAGCATAGCGTCGGGCATCACACTGTTACTTGCTGGTTTATTAGCAGCATTCGCACCAAGTGATTCAATGATTCTATTAATTATTGCTTTGTCTTTACTAGGATTGGGATGGAACTTTGGTTTAATTAGTGGTACTGCTCAAATAGTGGATGCTACAGAACCATCAACCCGGGCAAAAACCCAAGGAACACTCGATGTTTTTGTTGCGTTAGCAGGTGCTTCTGGCGGTGCCCTTTCAGGAATGGTCGTGGCGAACACGAGTTATGCTACATTATCTTTAAGCGGAGGAATTTTATCATTAATTCTCATCCCTGTCATCGTTTGGTCTTTTAAAAGTAAAACATAATGCAGCTCCGTGCTGATCCATCACAAAAAAGACATGCCTCCAATCATAGGAAAGCATGTCTTTTTTGAATCTCTCTTCACAGGATGCTAGTCTTCTTATGATGCCGAGGACACATCTCCTTTTTTCTTGATACTGGCTTTAATGAGCTCAGTCAATGTGTCAGAGCCTTTTGTGGAAAGATGAACACCATCTGGCTGAAAATAGGACGGCTGTCCGGTAGCGGCTGAATGCCAATCGACTAAGCTCACATTGTGATGTTGATTGGCCACACGCTCAATGACTGCATTCACATCATTTTCCCAAGATCTTGGAACGCGAGTGTTCACAAGAAAAATATGAGCCTTCGAGAAATGTTGAATGAATGAGGTCAAAGTCCCCTCTGTAAAATAACCATTTGTGCCAAGCTCAATAATAACAGCGGCATCAGCCTTGTTAAAAGAAGCATATTGAGGGGCGATGCGGATGGCTTCGTTCATTTGCCTTCCGACCCTTGCGTCAATGGTGATGGGTTCATAGGCCTTTTCTAAATTTGAAGCAATGTCTAACATGACGGAATCACCAATGGCAAGAACTTGGTGAAATTGTTTAGGATCCGCTGCTTTTTTCTCATGTTTGTCTTTCTTTTTCTTCACTTTTGATTCTGTCTGATCGCCTGCCTTTTGGGGTGCTGTCTTAATTTGTGTTACTTCCTTGGCATGTGGGGATGTATGAGACGAGCTAGACATGCCAATGGTAAATAAAATCAAAAGGACTGCGGCAATCCCAAGAAACACTTTATTGGACATAGACCATTGCTTGATTCCTGTTTTCCAAATCGACCAAGAGGCAAAATAGTGTCTAAACCCGAGTTTACGAATCGGCTGTTCGATCAAACGATAGGAAGCCTCTGATATGAGTAGAATTGCGATGAGCTGCAATGTGACACGTCCCATGGAAGGCTGTCCAATCTCAATGACCGGTGTGGTCAGCACGATAATTGGATAATGCCATAAGTAGATGCCATAAGACCGCTTTCCGAGCCAAACGAGTGGTTGAAAAGACAGCCATTTTCCAATAAGACTGGCAGGATGGCAGACACACGCAATTAAGATCGCTGCATTCAAACAGAATAAAAGCATACCGCCTTGGTAGAGAAAGCCGTCAAATTCGTCGACTGCATAAACACATAAGAGGAAAATGACCATCGAACCGAATCCGGCTATATGTAGTATACGTCTGCCGACAGGAAGTAATTTTCTGCTGGAAAGTCTGTGCATGGGCCAGACAAATGCAAGACTGCACCCGATGAGGAGTGCAAACGCACGTGTGTCTGTTCCATAATAGATCCTGCTCGGGTCAGTTTCCGGTGAATAGAGAATGGCCATCCATAACGCAGATACAAGTGCCAGACCAAAGGTGATCATAGGAAGATGGGATCTATTTTTCACCCATTTCAGTCCAGCAATCAACAGTACCGGCCAAATGAGATAAAATTGCTCTTCAATCGCCAAAGACCATAAATTTTTTAGTGGAGATACAGCATTGAAGCTGTCAAAGTAAGAGAGCTGATGAAAAATATACCACCAGTTACTCACATAAAAAAAGGACGATAAGGCATCGCCACGAATGGACATTAATGCATTTGAACCAGCAATGGCGCACCAGCTGACGATTAAAAAAATCATGACGTAGGCAGCTGGAAGCAGCCTTCTGATGCGGCCCATCCAAAAAGGCAGAAGCTCTTGATAGCCCAAATCCTGCTTATGCAGCAAGATGGTTGTAATCAAGTAACCAGAAATCACAAAAAACAAATCAACGCCAAGAAACCCGCCGCTTGCGGGTTCAATATGTAAGTGATAAGCAATGACCGCTAATACGGCAACAGCTCTCAGCCCATCTAATCCTAATATGTAACGTAAACGGTTTTCCTTGCTGTTCATGAAAAAGAATCCCCCATCAATGTCAAACGCGTCTTTTTTGTTGTCACTCCAAAAGAACAACGATTCTTTTATTTTATATAAGATTAGACGAATCAGCATTACATTTTGTTGGCGAATTTCTGTCTTTTTTAAAATTTTTTTATATGAAGAAATATTCTAATGCTTGAGGGATTCTTATTTTTATACTCAAACCGAAAATCCCTGTCATAATAAAAGAAGAAGGAAAGGGGATGTGTTGAATGAGAACGATTGAAAATGATCTGTTATTGGTTCAAATCAATGAGAGAGGTGCCGAGGTGAGAGAGGTGCTTCATCAAGAAAGTGGACGTCAATATATGTGGTCTGGTGACCCTGCTTATTGGGGCAGGGTGTCGCCCGTCTTATTTCCGATTGTCGGACGGTTGAAGGATGATCAATACAAGATAGACGATCAAACGTATCAACTCTCGCAGCATGGATTTTTGCGTGATGTTGATTTTGAACTATTTGAAGAAGGAAAAGATCAGGTGGTTTTTCAATATCAATCAAATGGCCGTCACACGTCACAATATCCGTATGAATTTACAGCGCGCATCAGTTATGCACTGTCGGAAAATGGACTAACGATTTCCTGGGAAATTGTTCATGAAGGAGATGGCACGATGTATTTCTCGATTGGTGGACATCCGGCATTTCATGTCCCGCTTGTTGAAGGCGAGCAGACAGCTGATTATTCACTCACATTGGCACCTTCCACCGAACATGATCCAGTCCAATATGAACTTCATGATTCACTTGTGAGAGAGAAGGAGAAAGGTGTTGAGTTTAAGCCGATTCAACTTCGCCCAGAACTTTTTCAGAACGATGCAATGATCTTTAGTCATATTCATCAAGTATCATTGATTTCTCAAGCAGGTCACGGCATTGAGGTCGATCTCAGTGGTTTTCCGTTCGTTGGTATTTGGTCTCCATATAATCAAGAAAAGGGAACAATGGCTCCTTTTGTTTGTATTGAGCCTTGGTATGGGATCGCTGATATGGAAGGGACGAATGGGCAGTATAAGGAGAAATTCGGCATTCAAACTTTAGAGAAGCAAGAGACCTTTCACGCAGCCTACACCATTTTCTTTAAATGAACATTTGTGCATGGTGAAGTGAACAATTTGTTATGATAGAGGAAAAAAGGAGGCGTACGAATGGATCGGGAGAAACAGCAATTAAGTATTGAAGCAGCAAGGCTCTATTACTTATCTGATTACAGTCAGCAGGAAATCGCCAAGCAGCTTGACCTGTCGAGGCCAACGGTGTCTCGTCTGCTTCAGTATGCGAAGGAAAAAGGGTACGTCCAAATTACAGTGATGGACCCATTTGAGGATTTAAATGAGCTGTCCTCATTGCTGAAAGAAAAATATGATCTGCTCGAGGCTCATGTGGTATTTTCACCAAAGGACGATTATCCAACGATTACTGATTACTTGAGCCGGTTTGGTGCAGATTATCTTCAGAATACGGTGAAAGACGGCGATATCGTTGGAGTGAGCTGGGGCACCACGATGTATCAAATTGCTCAAAAGATGCAACCTAAACAGGTAAAAGGGGTAGAAGTTGTTCAGCTGAAAGGTGGAATCAGCCATTCACATGTGAATACATATTCTGCGGAAACGATCCAGCTGTTTGCATCAGCTTTTCAAACGGCACCACGCTATTTGCCGCTGCCTGTTGTGTTCGATAGTGCCACCGTTAAAGAGATGGTCGAACAGGACAGACATATCCAGCGCATTATTGAAATGGGCAAACAGGCAAATATCGCTGTGTTTACTGTTGGGACGGTAAGAGATGAGGCGCTTTTGTTTAGACTCGGTTATTTCCGTGAAGAAGAAAAGGCGCTACTCAAGACATCCAGTGTTGGAGATATCTGTTCGCGTTTTTATGATCAAGAAGGACGCATTTGCAGTGAAGCGATTAACAATCGCACAATCGGTGTGGAGCTTGATGATTTGAGAACAAAAGAGCGCTCCATTCTTGTTGCTGGTGGACATCGAAAGGTTGCTTCTATCCACGGGGCGCTGAGAGGAAAATATGCGAACGTATTGATGATCGATCAGCACACAGCAAGAGCTCTTTTAAATGTCACAAAATAGATGAACAAAATTTCATAACTATGTTTACAATTGTTCAACAGTCATTTATGATGAAAGTATCATAATTAAAAGGAAGTGTGAACCATGACAATAGCAAAGCTCATTGATCATACAGCACTAAAACCAGATACATCTAAAGCTGCGATCATGCAGTTACTAGAAGAAGCAAAGACATATCAATTTGCTTCCGTTTGTGTGAACCCAACTTGGGTATCTCTTGCGGCGAAAGAACTAGAAGGAACAGGCGTTGATGTATGTACAGTTATCGGTTTCCCGTTAGGTGCAAACACAACAGCAGTGAAAGCATTTGAAACAAAGGATGCCATTGAAAACGGTGCAACTGAAGTGGACATGGTCATCAATATTGCGGCATTGAAAGATGGCGAATATGATGCAGTTGAACAAGATATTCGTGCCGTTGTAGACGCAGCAAAAGGCAAAGCCTTAGTGAAAGTCATCATTGAAACTTGTCTACTCACAGATGAAGAGAAAGTACGAGCTTGTGAACTTTCTGTAAAAGCTGGCGCTGATTTCGTCAAAACATCGACTGGATTTAGTACAGGCGGTGCAACAGCTGAGGACATCGCATTAATGCGTAAAACAGTTGGACCTGACATCGGTGTCAAAGCATCAGGCGGCGTGAGAACAAAAGAAGACGTAGAAGCGATGACAGCTGCAGGCGCAACCCGCATCGGTGCCAGTGCAGGCGTTTCCATAATTAAAGGGGATCAATCAGCTCCTTCTAAAGACTATTAATTCATACGATCCTATGGTAGGATAACATTCATGACTCATTAGATGATGAAAAAGTCATATGCGGAAGGATCTCATTTCTGGGATTTTCTTCCGCAATTTGTTTGCGAAATAGGGTTTGTTCTATACAAGCACATTAATGTAAACGAATTCATTCAAGGAGGAAAAACATGAAATACGTCATTGGTATTATCGGTTTGCTGGTGATTCTCGCCATTGCATGGCTGGCAAGTAACGGGAAAAAGCGAGTGAAATTCCGTCCAGTCATTGTCATGATTGTACTGCAATTTATTTTAGGTTATATTCTGCTCAATACAGGTGTTGGGAACTTCCTAGTCGGTGGCTTTGCAAAAGGATTCCAAATGCTTCTAGGCTATGCTGGTGAAGGGATCAACTTCGTATTTGGCGGTTTAATGAATGATAATGCGTCAACTTTCTTTATCAATGTCTTGCTGCCGATCGTCTTCATTTCTGCCTTGATTGGTATCCTGCAGCATTGGCGTATCCTTCCGCTGATCGTACGCGGAATTGGGTATTTGCTTAGTAAAGTCAATGGAATGGGGAAACTAGAATCTTACAACGCCGTAGCGTCAGCGATTTTAGGTCAATCCGAAGTGTTCATTTCCATTAAGAAACAGCTTGGATTATTACCTCAACAGCGTCTTTATACATTGTGTGCATCTGCGATGTCGACTGTATCAATGTCCATTGTCGGTGCGTATATGCAAATGATTAAACCGGAGTACGTTGTTACAGCACTTGTGCTGAACCTATTTGGTGGATTTATTATTGCGTCTATCATCAATCCATATGAAGTGTCTAAAGACGAAGACATGCTTGAAGTCGTAGAAGAGGAAAGACAATCTTTCTTCGAAATGCTCGGCGAATACATTATGGATGGTTTCAAAGTAGCCATTGTTGTGGCTGCGATGTTGATTGGATTCGTTGCATTAATTGCGATGATTAATGGCATTTTCACAGCTGCCATCGGTGTTTCTTTCCAAGATGTACTTGGATATGTGTTTGCACCATTTGCGTTTATTGTTGGTGTACCATGGAGCGAAGCAGTACAAGCAGGAAGTATTATGGCGACCAAGATGGTGTCTAACGAATTTGTGGCGATGCAAATTCTTTCTGGCGATGCCTTCCATTTCACTGCTCGTACAGAAGCGATCATTTCTGTATTCCTTGTGTCATTTGCGAACTTCTCGTCTATCGGTATCATTGCTGGAGCCGTTAAGGGCTTGAATGAAAAACAAGGAAACGTTGTCGCACGCTTTGGATTAAAGCTGTTATTCGGTGCAACACTTGTCAGCTTCTTAACAGCAGGCGTTGTCGGTTTGATTTACTAAACTAAAGAAGGAATGGTGAAAACAATGAGAATGGTAGATATCATTGCGAAAAAACGTGACGGAAAAGAATTATCTTCAGAGGAAATTTCTTTCTTTGTCAAAGGTTATACGGACGGAACAATTCCTGACTACCAAGCAAGTGCCTTGGCGATGGCGATTTTCTTCCAAGATATGACGGATCAAGAACGTGCAGATTTAACACTTGCTATGGCAAACTCAGGGGACACAATTGACCTGTCTGCTATCGACGGTATTAAAGTAGACAAGCATTCAACAGGCGGTGTAGGCGATACAACAACGCTTGTACTCGCTCCTCTTGTTGCAGCACTTGATGTACCTGTTGCAAAAATGTCTGGGCGTGGTCTTGGACATACGGGTGGAACAGTCGACAAGCTAGAGGCAGTCAAAGGCTTCCACGTTGAAATTACAAAAGACGAGTTCATCGAGCTGGTGAACCGTCATAAAGTAGCGGTCATTGGACAATCAGGCAACCTGACACCTGCTGATAAAAAACTGTATGCCCTTCGTGATGTGACAGGAACTGTTAACTCAATTCCGCTCATTGCAAGCTCTATTATGAGTAAGAAAATCGCTGCTGGCGCAGATGCAATCGTATTAGATGTGAAAACAGGTGCAGGTGCTTTCATGAAAACACCTGAAGACTCTGAGAAGCTTGCAAAAGCAATGGTTCGTATCGGAAATAATGTTGGCAGACAAACGATGGCTGTGATCTCAGACATGTCTCAGCCGTTAGGATTAGCGATTGGAAATTCCCTTGAAGTGAAAGAGGCGATTGACACGCTTAAAGGCGAAGGCCCTGAAGACTTAAACGAGCTTGTGCTCACATTAGGAAGTCAAATGGTCGTTCTTGCGAAAAAAGCAGAGACACTTGATGAAGCAAGAGAAAAGCTAATTGAAGTCATGAAAAACGGCAAAGCGCTTGAGAAATTCAAGGAATTTTTAGAAAACCAAGGTGGAGACGGCTCGATTGTAGATCAACCGGAAAAACTGCCGCAAGCACCTTATCAAATCGAAGTGCCGGCAAAAGAATCAGGTGTGATCGCTGAAATCGTCGCAGACGAAATCGGTGTTGCAGCGATGATTCTTGGAGCAGGACGTGCAACAAAAGAAGACGAAATCGACCTATCTGTTGGCATTATGCTCAACAAAAAAGTAGGCGATCGTATAGAAAAAGGTGAATCTCTCGTGACGCTGCATGCAAACCGTGAAGATGTTGCGAATGTCATGGAGAAAATTTATGACAACATCCGCATTGATGACCATGCCGATGCTCCGACTTTGATTCATACAGTGATTACTGAATAAAGAGAAAAAGACAAAAGTGATGAATCGCTTTTGTCTTTTTTATGTAAATTTTAGGTAGCGCTTCTTCTAGATATGATAAGTTAGATGAGTGGGAGGGGATAAACCATGAGAATGCTCAAACTCATTCTCTTTATTTTTGTTGTCTTGATGATCATTGGATTTATCAGCTACTATGTGGGACCAACAACAACACCAAGTTCTTAAGACGAGCAAAAGCTCGTCCCAGCGTGAAGACAAACCCTCGCATTCGTTGTCAGTCCTGCGCGCTGGTGCTCACGAATGTCAAATTCGCTCCGCTCCATTGCTCGTCCTTCCTAGACTGCAAAGGTTTTCTTTCACGCTGAAAAGAAGACAAAGGGCTAAAATAAACTACATTTTAGCCCTTTGTCTACGGTCTGAGACGAGCAAAAGCTCGTCTTTTTTAATTGAAATAAAAAATTTCACTTTATGAAACAAACCTCTTGCAATCATGAAACAATGGGTGTATATTAGTTGACGAGTCAATGATTGATATATCAACTAATTGATCTGAATAGAAAAGAGGGGATGGCGTTGACTGCATTTTGCTCTGAAGAAGCAGAGGTATTATATCGTTTGCAGTGCGTGAACCGTATGATGGGTGTGAAGTTCGAAGCATGCACGGGCATCAGCCAATCAAGACTGGAGTTGCTATCACTGTTATTCCAAGCCGACGAAATCAGCCAATCAGATTTGCAGAAAAAAGTAAATATTGATAGTGCGGCTGTGACGCGTCACTTAAAACAGTTAGAAACAAAAGGAATGGTCACGCGCAGAAGAAAGCCGGAAGATAATCGAGTCACGCTTGTTCGTCTGACAGATGAAGGCAGAACAAGAATCGAAGCTTCTAAAAAAGAAAAAGAACGATTTATCTCAGAAATGCTTGAAAACGTAAGTGATGAAGAACGAAAGCTTCTCACTGATGTGCTCATCCGTATACAACAAAACATCGAAAAGATTCAAACAACCTAAAGGAGTGTTACACATGGCTACAACATTAAAAACAAACGATTTTATGGATATTATGAAAGGGCGCCGCTCCATTCGTAACTATGATCCAGCAGTGAAAATTAGCAAAGAAGAAATGACGGAGATTTTAGAAGAGGCAACAACAGCACCATCATCAGTGAATGCACAGCCTTGGCGCTTCATGGTCATTGATAGCCCAGAAGGAAAAGAAAAGCTTGCACCACTCGCAAAATTCAACCAAACACAAGTAGCTACATCATCAGCTGTCATCGCTGTGTTTGCAGATATGAAAAACAATGAATACTTAGAAGAAATTTATTCAAAAGCAGTAGAAAATGGCTACATGCCGCAGGAAGTAAAAGAAAGACAAATTGCTGCATTAACTGCACATTTTGAAGCTCTTCCAGAGCAAGTGAATCGTGAAACGATCTTAATTGACGGTGGACTTGTGTCAATGCAGCTGATGCTTGCTGCTCGTGCGCATGGTTATGATACAAACCCAATTGGCGGATATGACAAAGAAGTCATCGCTGAAACATTCGGCTGGGATAAAGAGCGCTATGTACCAGTTATGCTTCTATCCATTGGGAAAGCGGCTGACGAAGGTTATGCTTCTTACCGTTTACCGATTGACCGCATCACAGAGTGGAAATAATTTTTAAAAAAAGGGAGACGATCATATGATTATTATTCATGCAGGGATGACCATTCATCCAGAGAAAGAAAACGTATTTCTAGAAGAAATCAACGGTTTAATGAAAGCTTCACAGGAAGAAGAAGGAAATGTGTCCTACAAGCTTTTCAAGGATACAGAGAAAGAAAACACCTTTTTAATGGTCGAAGTGTGGAAAGATGAAGCAGCGGTTCAAAGCCATAATGCAAGTGCACATTTCCAAGCTTTCGTCGCAAAGGCAAAAGAATTTTTAGCCGCTCCACTTGATGTTGTTGCATATCAAGGAGAGCAGCTTTCATAGAAAAACAACAAACACCCTAGGCATTTATAGCCTAGGGTTCTTTTATTGTCGACAATTCGTTTCACCTATTTCAATCTCGTATTGTGCATTTTCCACAAAGTTTCTGAAAATAAAATGTTTTTCGACTTAAGTATATTGGAATATGCTAGAATTAGATATTATTTATTACCAAATTAGGGAGGAACCAATATGAAAAAAGGGAAATGGACGAGCATCGCACTAACAGCTGTCCTCAGTTTAGGCACATTGACAGCTTTCAGCACCCCTCTATCTGCCCACACCTCAGAAAAGTCAACATCCTCAGATGGTGGTCATTATTCAGGTATTCCATTCGACGCAAGTGTTGTCAATGAAGACCGCCTCATCAAAGCCTTGAAAAAACAAGGAAAGATCAAAAAGAATGCCAATGAGGCAGAAACCCAAAAAGCATTAAAGAACTACCTAAAGAAAAAAGAAGAAGCAGCGATGAAACAAAGCGCAAGTACCTTAACAGAAGAACCTGAATTCCTAAAAGAATACAAACAAAATGTACATAATAAACTAGCCAAAAAGAAAAAGTTAAAGAAGCATAAAGGAAAAGAAGGCAATCAAGTAAAGCCGGTGAAAAAGGAAAAATATAAAGGCGACGTCCGTAATGATAAAGTTTTGGTCTTATTAGTAGATTTTAAAGATTATAAGCATAATAGTATTAAAAAAGAAGAGACTGATATGTACTATGACAAGTACGATCAGCAGCACTACCAAGATATGCTTTTCGGAAAAAATGGCTACATTGGTCCAGATGGTAAAAGAAAAGTATCTATGAAGCAGTATTATGAAAAGCAGTCCGGTGGAAGCTACACGATTAGTGGAACAGTAGCTGGATGGTATACAGCCAAGCATGAAGCAGCATATTATGGCGGGAACGTACCAGACGAATCAGGAAGTGACGGCAGACCGCGCGAATTGGTGAAAGAAGCCCTCGAAGCAGCGGCAAAGGATCCAAACATTGACCTTGGTGAATATGATCAATGGGACCGCTATGATATGGATGGGGACGGTGTTTATAATGAGCCAGACGGTATCATTGACCACCTCATGGTTGTACACGCTGGCGTAGGTGAAGAAGCTGGCGGCGGACAGCTTGGCTCTGACGCGATTTGGTCGCATCGCTGGTCACTTGGTGATGTATTTGAGATTCCAAACACTGAATCAGAAGTGGGTCAAGGCGGAAAGTTAGGCGCTCTAGATTATACGATTGAGCCTGAAGATGGCGCAGCAGGCGTGTTCACACATGAATTTGGACATGATCTTGGTCTGCCTGATGAATACGATACACAATACACAGGCAGAGGAGAGCCCGTTTCTTATTGGTCTATCATGTCAAGCGGAAGCTGGGCAGGTAAAGTACCTGGTACGGAACCAACAGGTTTTAGTCCATATGCAAAAGAAATGCTTCAAAACTTGCATGGCGGCAACTGGCTTTCTGGAAAAACCATTGATGGTAAGACATTAACAAAAAGCAAAACAGTTTTAATCGATGAAGCAGCAACAAAAGGAACCAACCATGATGCGGTTCGAGTCGATTTGCCAGATAAAGAGATTGTGGTCACTCAGCCTGCACAAGGGCAATATTCATACTTCAGCGGAACAGGTGACAATTTGAATGCTACCATGACGACATCAGGGATTGATTTGTCGAAGGGAAGCAAAGCCGAGCTTACGTTTAAAGCATGGTACGATATCGAAGAAGATTATGACTATGCGTATGTAGAAGTTCGTGAAGCTGGGACAGACAAATGGACAACCATTGCTGGTAATATTACGAATGATCGAAATGAGGCAGGAGCGAATGAAGGCAATGGCATCGATGGAAAATCAGATGGCTGGGTAGATGCATCCTTTGATCTTTCTGCTTATGCAGGGAAGAAGATCGATCTTCAATTCCGCTATACAACCGATGCAGGATATTCACTGCCAGGTTTATTTGTAGATGATCTAAAGATTACAGCAGATGGAGCAAAAGTGTGGTCAGATGATGCCGAGGGAACGTCCACGTTCACTTTTAATGGATTCTCTCAATCTAATGGAAAACAATATGCCGCTCAGTATTATTTACTAGAATGGCGCTCTTATGCTGATGTCGATAAAGGCTTAAAGCATATCAAACGAGGAGCAAGTCTGATGAGCTATAATAACGGTTTGGTCGTGTGGTACGTCGATCAATCGTACAGTGATAACTGGGTTGGAAAACATCCAGGGAACGGCTTCCTTGGAGTCGTAGATGCAGATCAACAAGTGTTGAAATGGAGTGACGGCTCTATTGCAGCGACAGGTTTCCAAGTACATGATGCAGCATTCTCTTTGAATCCAAGCACGAAGCTGAATATTGATTATACAGCGACAACAGGCTTAACCTTAGAGGATCGCTATATCCGCCCAACGCGTACATTTAGTGATAAAAAGAACTATGTGAATCCAAATAACCCGGATGCAGGACGTGATGTGCCAACATACGGCCTATCCTTTAAAGTCGTCGGACAAAGTAAGGACCGTTCTGTTGGAAAGGTATTAATTTCTAAAAGCAACTAAACAAAAAGCCGGATTCTATCCATGAATCCGGCTTTTTGATACGTTAAGACATGGATTTTTAGCGTATGACTCGTCTTTGGTCGAATGTTTGTTCTTTTTTATTTTGATATCCGAATGAAACCATTATATAATAGAGATTGGAAGGTTTTTCTTTCATTCAATGTTCTTTTTAGTTGTTAAAAAACCAAGAAAGGATGAGCGTTACCAATGAGTTGTGTCACTGCCAAGCAATTAAAGGTGATTCGAGGGACGATGCAGACTTTTTGCAGCCATTTAGAGTATGATGGCCACGGTAAGCTTCATATTAATACCATCATGGCTTTTATTAAAAAGGAATTTGGTGTAAGAAAAATGAAAGACATTCCACAAAGTCGTTTTCATGAGGCGTTAGAGCTAATCCAAGACTTTGATTTATACACGGACAAAATACAAATACGAGACCGTCTATCAGAAAGGAATTCACTAAATTGAATATTTTAGCAATGATTTTAGTAGGAATTGTCGCTTTAGAGCACATTGTCATCATGTTACTAGAAATGTTTTTTATGGAATCAAAAATGGCGAAAAGATCTTTCAATCTGCCTGAACACTTACAAAAGGATCCAAATGTGAAAGTGATGTTTGCTAATCAAGGGCTATACAATGGCTTTCTAGCTGCTGGACTCATTTGGGGGCTCATTCTTGGTTCGAATACCGTAGGATATATGATTCAGCTATTTTTCGTTCTTTGTGTGTTCATCGCAGCAGTATTTGGCGGGGTGACGTCTAATAAATCGATTATCATCAAACAAGGGTTACCAGCTTTTCTTGCATTAATTGCACTTATCCTGGCTATATAATCCTATCAGCGTGATAGAAAACCTTTGCAGTTTAGGAAGGACGAGCATCGGAGCGAATTTGACATTGGTGAGCACCGAAGCGCAGGACTGACACCGAATGCGAGGGTTTGTCTACACAGTAAAGCCGCCCCAGAGGGCGGCTTTTATCTTTTACGCATTCCCATCAAACGAATAATGGACGTAAGACAAAGGGCAACAGCGACAGCCAATATGATTTTTCCATACATGACGCCCGTAAGATTCATTAAAAAGACAGCCAATATGATACAGAGCGTGATGATAATCATCACAATCGAATAGGTTTTCATCTCTTTTTCCACTCCTTTTAAATTCCCTCTAGCGCAAGAGGTCTGTCAATTGTTTCTCATATTATATCATTTCATCACAATTTTACATGAAATCCCCTGTCAATAGAATGTGACAGAATGATTAGATTTGAAGTGAGGCTATATTTTTTAAAAAATCGGGTATAACATAAAGAGTTGTATCCAAGTCTGATTGCTTGATATTTAATTGTGCAAAATATAAAATAGCCACATGATAAATAGAAAGGATGATAAAGTTGAGCAAGAACGTTTTATTAGTATCAACAAGCAGCTCAGAAATGAACGGACACCCAACAGGCTTATGGCTAGAAGAATTGGCCGAGCCATTTCATATTTTTAAAGAAAATGGACTCAACGTGCAAATTGTTTCAATAAAAGGTGGAACAGTACCGATCGATAAAAATTCAATTCCTGAAGGAGTTCCAGCACAATATCAAGATGTGTATGAATTACTTCAAGACACAAAGGCACTGACAGATGTAAACCCAGCTGAGTATGATGGCATTTTCTTTGCTGGAGGACATGGCCCAATGATCGACTTTGCGTCCAATCAATTGGTTGCCGATGCGATCTTAGCGATTTCAGACAAAAATGGAGCCGTTGGGGCAGTTTGCCATGGCGTTTCTGCCTTTGTTGATGTGAAGGATCGTGATGGAAAATCATTTATCGACGGCAAGAAAATAACAGGATTCACAAACGAGGAAGAGGATGCTGTTCAGCTGACATCTAAAGTTCCATTTTTATTGGAAACAAAACTTCGCGAGCAAGGGGCAGCATTTGAAAAAGGCGATGCATTTGCGCCATTCGCTGTTGTAGACGGACAAATTATTACTGGACAAAATCCAGGATCAAGTGCAGAAACAGCACGCTTATTTGTCAAAACCATTGCATAAATCATCAAATAAACCAGTCGTGACTCATACGGCTGGTTTTTTGTTATGAAAATTTCCTAAAAAAGTCCAAAACAAGTATTAGAAAAATGGTAAAATAATCACAGGGTAAAAAACCCAAATTAGGGAAAAGGGGATGTTCCTGTGAGAGCATTTTATGTCAAAATCACCGCCGCCTTACTGTCTATTTTATTGGTCACAACAGGTTTATTTTCACCAGCAATCAAAGCAGAAGATGCACCAAAATCAAGTGAAAAAGTATCGTCACTGACTGAAAAAGCCATTCAGCAAGTGCAAGAGTCGTTTGAAAAGCAGGATAAAGGGACTGCGGTTCAACAGAAGGAAGTAAAAAAATCATTTAAAGTAGATAAGAAAAAGGGAATGAGTATTAAACGAAAAGCGGCTGCAGATGGAAAGATGCGCACGTCTGCCGTTCGCTCTATTGATGGACTAGCCATTAATCAATCGGCAGTTTTAAACGAGGAAGATCCAGTTGATTTATGGTTCTTAAGTACATCGTCCCCTCAGGCGCTCATCAGCAGGATTACCTCTCCAAATGCTGATTATTTCGTTCAGTTATTTGTTATTGATTATGAAGAAGGACAAGCTTATCCAACGGATCTGATTCAACCGGCAGGCAGTCTGCTTGCGTTAAACAATTTACCAGCGGGTGATTATGCGTTTGGTATTACTAGCGGTGGAGACTTTGGAGACTCATATACATTACAGGTGAATGCAAAAAACCCACCAAATTTCACAGGTGCTGAATCCCTGTCATCAACATTGCAATACTTTGTTGCTTCGTATGCCAATGGGGATGTTTTCGCAAATGGTACAAAAGTGTATAACAAACAATCTAAGACCGCTGATTATAAATGGGAGCGTGTATTTTATTTCTCATATGATGGAAAATATCAACAGAGAACGCATTCTGTTGACAGTGTAAAAGTGAAAAGTATTTCGGCACCAGTATCGTACTCTGCTCCATACGCGAGTTCCTCTGAGGCCATTCTTGTCTACTTAGATGTGGAGACATTATTTATGTATCATGAATCATCGTTTGCTAGTGGGCAGTACTACCATAGCAGCTTTGTTGATACTCTCGGAAAGACAACGCCAAGGCGTTTAGACATTGATGACCTGACAAATTACGGCGATCATATTTTGGCTGTTGATTTAAAGACAGGAAAGCCAATTGATTTCTTCAGTGTCCTTAATTTCTACTATGCAGCAGGGATCGAGAAGCTGCCAACGATCAATACATTGAATTAAGATCGGCGGTTGACATCAAATCGCCACATGTGTAGAGTAAAGATAATTAAATGACAAAAGTCCACTAGGGGAGTCATGTATGACTGAGACAAGAGAAAATCTTGGACCCTTTGAACCTGATCTAGTTTGTACTAGCGGAGGGAAGTGGAGCTGGACCTTGTCTTATTCATGATTGAATCGATAAGAAGGCCGCTCCATTTGGGGTGGCTTTTTCATTTATTCAACTGAAAAAGAGGAGGCTTTTTTTATGACATTTTCAACCCAATTAAGGCAAGAAGCAGAACCATTATTTGAAGCGATTTATCAGCATCCGTTTGTGAGAGGACTCGCAGCAGGAGAACTCGAAAAGGAACAGATCATTCATTATGTCAAACAGGATGTAGAATATTTAAATGCCTTTATTAAAATTTATGCGGCAGCCATTAGCAGATGTACAGACAGAGAGGACATTACCTTTTTCCATCAACAAATGGCTTTTGTCCTTGATAGTGAGACACATCCTCATCAAAACCTTTGCCGGGTGGCAGGTGTCGCTTATGATGAACTGCAAGGTGCATCTTTGGCGCCAAGTGCTCATCACTATATTCATCACATGCTGCAAGTCGCCGAGGAAGGGACGCTAGGAGAAATCATTGCGGTTTTGCTCCCTTGCCCTTGGACCTATTGGGAAATAGGCAAACGAATGCTCAGAGATGTAGAGCCCGATCCTGCCCATCCATTCTATGAGTGGATCACGTTTTATGGCGGGTTAACGGACTCTGTTACAGTGGAGCTTTGCAAACGGCTTGATCAGTGGGCGGATGAAGCAAGTGAGAAGGAAAAGAAGAAAATGAAACAGCACTTCATCTTAAGCTGTCAGCTTGAGTATAAATTCTGGGACATGGCCTTTACTGTCGAAGAGTGGCCTGTCCAAATGGAGGTGCATTCTTCATGACATGGAAGATGAAAGAAGTCGTTCTTGCTGTCATTTTATCTGTGGCATGCGGAGTCATCTATTTAGGGTGGTCGACTCTTTATTTACCGATTACAGCCCTTGTCGGTCCAGCAGGAGGCAACATCATGTTCGGAATTTGGGTCATTGCCAGTCCAATCGTTGCTTACATTATCCAAAAGCCTGGCGCTGCCCTCATCGCAGAAACAGCTGCCGCCGCCGTGGAATTACTGACAGGCAGCCACTTCGGTCTTTCTGCGCTTTTGATTGGTGTGTGCCAAGGACTTGGAGCAGAAATCGCCTTCGTTCTATTTGGCTATAAGCGATATCGCATGTGGACACTCATGTTGTCTGGTGCCTTTGCAGCAGTAGGGGCAATGGCATATAGCCTCATTGCCAATGGATTCGGCTATTACACACCTCAAGTGTTACTCATGACACTTGTCACTCAAGTCATCAGCGGTATGTTACTCGGCGGTTGCTTGGCAAAGGTTGTGGTGGATGCTTTATCTAAAACAGGTGTGCTGAATCAATATGCCATCATGAAAGAAAAACGAAGTAAGGGTGACCAGCATGGATTCATTTCTCGCGTGCAGTAATCTCACTGTCCGTTTTTATGAACAGCCGAATCCCGTTCTTCATCAAGTATCTCTTTCTATTCAAAAGGGGGAAAAGGTGCTGATATTAGGACCAAGTGGAAGCGGGAAATCTACGCTGATTTCTGTGCTTGCTGGCATTATTCCAGAGCATATGGAAGCTGAAGTACAGGGAGAAGTGATGCGGCAAAGGCATACTGGTGTCATGTTTCAAGACCCAGATTCGCAGTTTTGTATGCACCGAGTCAATGAAGAAATTGCGTTTAGCTTAGAGAATCGATCTGTCCCTCGAGAACAAATGGATGACATGATTCAGCATCTCATGAAAAAGGTACAGCTGGATGTCGACCCAAACACAGATATTCATACCTTATCTGGCGGAATGAAGCAGCGGTTGGCGCTTGCTTGTTTACTAGCATTAGAGCCAGATGTCCTGTTCTTTGATGAACCGACTGCACAGCTTGATCCAGCAGGAAGAATGGAGATATTTCAATTACTTCAGCAGCTTTCAGCTGAACAGAATCAGACGATGATTTTTGTGGAGCATGTGTTAGACGGTGTCATCGAGTGGATGGATCGGGTGATCTTATTAGATCATCAAGGCCGTATCATAGCAGATGGAACGCCAAAAGACGTGATGAACACATTTGAGGGAGAAATGAAAGAAGCCGGCATTTGGCGTCCGAAAATATTTCCCGAGAAATGGTCCACTATCGTACAAGATCCGTTTCATCCACTGAGTCAAACACTCTTGCAAACCTTTGAGGCGAGAAAAGAACGTCATGAGAAATTGTCATCAACAAATCGAGAGGTCATTATTCGCACAGATCATCTACAATTAAGCTACGGGAAAAAAAGCATTATAGATGACCTGCACGTTGATATAAAAGCAGGAGATTGGGTTGCGATCATTGGTGAAAATGGCAGCGGAAAAAGTACGTTTCTTAAACATGTCATCCGTTTAGAACCAATAAAAAAAGGTCACATTTTTTTAAAAGGAAAACACCTGAAAAAGTGGTCTGACCGAACATTATATGAAAAAGCCGGCTTTGTATTTCAAAATCCAGAACTTCAATTTATACAGGACACAGTGTTTGATGAAATCGCATTTGGTGGGAGACAGCGAAATTGGCCAGAGCCTGTGGTGCAAGAAAAAACGAATCAGCTATTGGCAGAGTTCGGCCTAGAGAAGCATAGAGACGTGCATCCTTTCACCTTAAGTTTAGGACAAAAAAGAAGATTAAGTGTTGCCACGATGCTTCTTTTTGATCAGGATGTACTCATTTTAGATGAGCCGACCTTCGGGCAGGATGAGAAAACGGCGAGGGAGTTAATCCGGCGTTTAAAAGAACGTCAACGACAAGGCACCACTATTATCATGGTCACACATGATATGGAACTCGTTGATGAGTGCGCTGATCAAGTGCTTGTTTTTCATCAAGGGGAGCATGTTTATGATGGTACGCCTTTTGATTTATTTTCTCATCAGGAACTTGTCACTTCCTGTGAGCTGAGAGTGCCGTTACATTATCGCTATATGGCTGAAAGAAAGGAAGTGATGACGATTGCAAAGTAATCACTCCTTTCTATCCACTGTAAATCCAGTCATGAAATTACTCGCCCATCTCCTTGCGATGTGCTGTCTGATGGCGATTTCTGATCCTAAAACGACGTTCATCATCTGGCTGTTTGCACTTGGAATTGGACTTGTCCTAGGCGGCTGGAATTTGAAATACCTCATCACCAGACTTGTACCTTATCTGCTCTTTTTCATTCTCGTGTTTTGGATGATCGCGGCCTTTGGCAAGGGAGATCATACAGTTTGGAAGTGGGCATGGTTTCATATTACAGAGGAGAGTTTAAGAAATGGGCTGACCATTTCTTTTAGAATGCTTGGCTTTGTGACATTTGGTCTCCTTTTTACATCAACAACTGATTTGACGGCCTTTATGATGAGCTTAATCCATCAATGCCGAATGTCACCCAAATGGGCATATGGGATGCTGGCAGGCTTCCGGTTTATCCCGTTGTTTCAAAGTGAATTGAAGCAAATGAAGGCTGCACATAAAATTAGAGGTTACAAGCAAAAAAACAGTTGGAAAGCGTTTATACGTTATGCACTCCCTCTTTTCACGCAAGGCGTACGGAAATCTGAACGACTAGCCATTGCGATGGAAGCAAGAGGCTTCACAGGGACGAGGGAGAGAACGTATTATCATGTCATCAGCACTTCATGGATCGACTGCATGTATCTTTTTTTCATCGTCATTAGTGTGTTGATATGCATCTTCTTCTTTTAAAAACAGCCACATTCTCTTGATGGAATGTGGCTGTTTTATATGTCTTAGGTCATTTGGTTGATATTAGTACACATTGCAGGCTGTAATAGATCATATAAAGAACCGATAAAGAGAGTGTACTGAGAAAAAGAGAGGATGAACGTGAGCGAATGTCACAGAGAATTGATAACATAATAGACGCTTTACCAATCGTTGGACTAGCTATGAGAGAGCAGCTAACCTTTTCTGTATTAGGGAAAGAGAAGGTTCTTTATTATCAGCAGCACGGGAACATTGACTTAGGGTTTAAAGCAGGCGACGTTGTAGCTCCCGGGTTCCAAAACTTTTCGATGTTGAAAAATGGGAGAGAGCCATCATTTATCCAGATTCCTAAAGAGGTGTACGGAATTCCTATGGACATCGTCGCCGTCCCGATTAAAGATGACAATGGTCAAGTAATCGCTGCCTTCTGTGTAGCATATGACCAAACGAATCAACAACGATTAGAACACATTATGACGGAAAGTAACGATGCTTCCGAAAAACTAGTCGCGATGGTACAGCAAGTGGCTGCACATTCAGAGGAACTACAAGCGACAAGTGAACAAATTCTACAAAATACAAAAACCACTGTCGAAAATTCCTCTAAAATCAACCAAGTGTCTAATCTCATCAAAGGTATCTCTGATCAAACGAACTTACTTGGACTCAATGCATCCATTGAGGCTGCAAGAGTCGGTGAAGCAGGAGCAGGCTTTGGGGTGGTTGCTACAGAAGTGAGAAAGCTGTCTACTCACGCGAAGCAAGCAACGACTGATATTGAAACAGCGCTAAAAGATGTGCAAGGCTCTATCAAAGGAATGGAAGAAGAAATAGCACAAATCGTGGCTTCTTCTGAACATCAAGCAGAACTCGTTGGCACTTTCACAAAAATTATTGAGGGGCTGCACGAAACGAACGAAACGATGAAATCATTGGCAACAGACTTAGTGAATTATCAAGTGAAATAAATAAACGAATCACAAAACCTCCAGCCGTATCGGAGGTTTTTTAACGTGTTGAAGTGAGTTTTTTGTCATGATATTGACGGGTTTTTCACTGACAGGGAAGTTACACTTCTGTATGATAGAAAAAGAGAGACCTGTTTTGATCATTAGACCTATACATAAGGAGGAAGCCCATCTTGACACAATCAGCAAAGCTGCAAGAAGTACTTGCGCCTTACCGTCCATTGTTAGATCAAACTGAAAAACCACTGATTCAATTACAGATAAAACAAGGAAAAACAGGACCATATGACAGCAAAATATCAGGTGATCCTTATTTCCCAAAAAACGACGAATATCCCGTTGATGGAGAAGGCCATCCTATGAAGCTGCTGGCACAAATCAATTTCGGCCAGCTGCCAAAGCTGAAAGATTACCCAGAAACAGGACTTTTGCAAGTTTTTATTTCTGTACATGATGATCTTTATGGGATGAATATTGACCATAAAACAGAGCAAAAAGATTTTCGGATCAAATTTATTGAGGAACCTTTCTTAGCTGAAGAAGACTTATTGACTGATTTTTCATTCGTGAAAATTCCTGACGATTTTTATTTTCCAGTTACGAAGGAAGGCGCGATTACAGGTGAATTATCAAGCGAAACGATCAGTGTAGAAGATTTCCGCTTTGAAAAAGTCACAGGAAAGCGAAGCTGGGATCTATTCGAAGATGCTGTTGGTATTGATGGTGATGAAGCAGATCAATTGCTAGATGAATTTTATGAGACAGCAAGTGGTTTTGGCCATAAAGTTGGCGGATACCCAGGTTTTACACAAGAAGACCCGCGTACCTATGTAGACCAAGAACATACTGTGCTATTATTGCAAATTGACTCAGATGATGAAGTGGACATGTTGTGGGGAGATTGCGGCATTGCTAACTTTTTTATCAAACCAGAAGACCTCAAACGAAAACATTTCGAAAATGTCGTCTATAACTGGGATTGCTCCTAATTTTGTAAAAAACACTCTTTTTGAAGAGTGTTTTTTGTCTATTTTTAGCCTTTTTGCCCCTAAATCGTCATTTCTGAGAGGTAATATGTCATTCTTTCTAGTTGACCGTATCAAAAAAAAATGTAAAATCATCTTAAAGTCCTCTTTTTTGAAAATAATAATAAAATGACATATCAATCAACAATGAAATGCTCGAAAAAGCGGAATGTACTGGGGGGGATCAATTGATCATTTCGAAAGTAATCAACAATAATGTGGTCAGTGCGTATGATGACGAGCAGCATGAGCTGGTCATTATGGGCAGAGGGATTGCGTTTCAAAAGAAAAGCGGAGACCCAATTGACGAAGAACGTATCGAAAAAGTATTTTCCATTCAAAATAAAGATATATCAGAAAAATTCAAAACCCTGCTTTATGATATTCCGATCGAGTATATGCAAGTGTGTGAGGCAATTATCGATCACGCGAGAACGACCCTTAACAAAAATTTAAATGACAGCATCTATGTCACGTTAACGGATCATATTACCTTTGCTATTGAACGTCATCAAAAAGGAATGGACATTAAAAATGCCTTGCTTTGGGAAATCAAACGGCTGTACAAAGAGGAATTCATGTGTGGTGTAGAAGCTATTCGGATCATACAGGACAAGCTCAACATCCATCTTCCCGAGGATGAAGCAGGCTTTATTGCGATGCATATTGTCAATGCAGAACTGAATGAGGAAATGCCGAATGTCATTCAAATTACAAAACTGATTCAAGATATTTTGAACATCGTAAAGTATCATTTCCAAATTGATTTAGACGAAGAATCATTAAATTATTTCCGTTTTGTCACGCATTTGAAATTTTTTGGACAGCGTCTGTTTAACGAAACACAAATGGAAAATCAAAATGAGTTTCTGTATGAAGTGGTAAAGGAAAAAAATACAGCCGCTTTTCAATGTGCGGAGAAAATTAATGACTATGTTCAAAAAGAATACAACCGAAGTCTCATAGAAGATGAGATGTTATACTTAACTTTGCACATCGATCGAGTCATAAAAAGAAAATAAATCAAAAAGAAAGCGTTGACATATCAAAATTAACATGCTAATTTATAACTATAAACTCAATAGCCCACAATCTTTTAGGATTGTTACTGGTCAAGCAGGCAAAACCTAAATCATTGTCCCTATCTTTGATAAGGCATGATTTAGGTTTTTTTGTATCTAAAGGCTTATAAAATTGAATAACGATCAATCGCTATGAAGGATTGTTACTGGTTAAGCAGGCAAAACCTAAATATCGATTAATGTCTGAATCGCTATTTTTCGGGCATTAATGGATGTTTAGGTTTTTTCTATATCAAGATGAAATCAACGATTGGAGGGTAACACAATGAACCACAAACAAACAGCAAAAGAAGTTCTAGAGCTTGTCGGCGGTGAAAAGAATGTAAAGCAAGTCACGCATTGTATGACAAGACTTCGCTTCAATTTATACGATGAAGGCAAAGCGGATAAGGAGAAGCTGCAATCAACAGATGGCGTCATGGGCGTGAATCAAAGCGGCGGTCAATACCATGTCATTATTGGCAACGACGTATCAAACGTCTATCAAGCAATGATTGCTGATTCTGGGTTATCAACAGATGTAAAGTCAGGCGATACAGAAGAAGCATCAAAACAAAATGTGATTTCAAAGCTTTTCGATTTTATCTCTGGTGTCTTCACACCGATTCTTCCAGCCATCGCTGGAGCTGGTATGATCAAAGGAATCTTGGCATTAATGCTGACGTTCCAATGGATCTCAGATAAAAGCAGCACATATGCGATTTTAACAGCTATCGGAGACGGAGCCTTTTACTTCTTACCGATTCTGCTCGCTGTAAGCGTCGCCAAAAAAATTGGCACAAATCAGTATATCGCCGCTGCCATTGCAGCAGCCGCACTGCACCCGCAGCTCACTGCCTTACTAGGTGCAGGAAATACAGAATTTCTAGGCTTGCCAGTGGTTGCCGTTGTGTACTCTTCATCGGTGATTCCAATTCTACTCACTATCTGGCTCGGCTCATATGTGGAAAGATTCGCAGAAAAATATAGTCCGAAATCACTAAAAATCATTCTTGTTCCAACAGTTACACTTCTTGTCGTGGTACCAGTTATGCTCATCGCAGTTGGACCGCTTGGTGGGATTATCGGAAATGGTCTTTCAGGTGGAATTGATTTATTGTTCAAACATGCAGGTATTTTGGCCGGACTCTTAATCGGTGGCTTTATGTCACCATTGATCATTACGGGCATGCACTATGCACTACTTCCAATCATGATCAACAACATTACATTAAACGGTTTTGACTTCATTCTTCCAATGATGTTTGTAGCGAATATGGCACAAGCAGGCGCAGCATTCGGTGTCTTCTTAAGATCAAAAAACAAAACATTCAAATCATTGGCGATGTCTACAAGTATCACTGCATTAATGGGTATTACTGAACCTGCTATGTATGGTGTGAACATGCGATTGAAAAAACCGTTCCTTGCAGCCCTCATTGGTGCAGCAGCAGGCGGCGTGTTCATGTCTATCTTCAAAGTAAAGTCATATGTGATATCAGGATCAGCAGGTCTTCCAGGTCTCCCAACGTTCATTGGACCGACATTTGTGTACTCCATCATTGGATTAGTGATCGGCTTTGTTGTAGCAACCATCATGACACTTGTTCTAGGGTTCAAAGATGTACCAGTGAAAGATGATACAAAAGCAGACAAACCAGAAGAAAAGAAAGATACAGTAGCGCTTCAAAATGAAGTGGTACAAAGCCCGCTTGAAGGTCAACTAAAGCCGCTCAATCAAGTAAATGATGCAACATTCTCTAATGAAATCATGGGTAAAGGAACAGCCATTGTCCCAACAGTTGGACGTGTAGTAGCCCCGTTCAACGGCAAGGTTGAAACCATTTTCCAAACGAAACATGCCATTGGTTTAAAGAGTGATCAAGGCACAGAGCTTCTCATCCATGTGGGGATTGATACAGTAAAACTTGGCGGTAAACATTTCACAAGTCATGTAGAGTCAGGTGATCTTGTTCAAGCAGGAGATCTGCTAGTTGAATTTGATATCGAGGGCATTCAGCAAGAAGGCTATGATGTAACAACGCCAATTATCGTCACCAACACAAATGATTATGCACAAGTTAATGCGAAAACAGATGGGGCGATTACAGTAAAAGAGACATTGCTTACAGTCAGTGTAGAAGAAAATGAGGAGGGCATTCAACATGACGAATTTAGAAAAAACATTTCCTAAAGGTTTCTTATGGGGCGGCGCAGTAGCCGCCAACCAAATTGAAGGTGCTTATAACAAAGATGGAAAAGGCTTATCAACAGCGGATGTATCACCACACGGTATTATGCACCCATTCGATGAATCAATGAAGGACCTTAACTTATATCATGATGCGATCGACTTCTATCATCGCTACAAAGAAGATATTGCCCTGTTTGCAGAAATGGGATTCAAGTGCTTCAGACTATCCATTTCTTGGCCACGTATTTTCCCAAATGGCGACGATGCGGAACCGAATGAAGCGGGCCTCGCTTTCTATGAAAAAGTATTTGATGAACTGCATAAGCATGGAATTGAGCCAGTTGTCACGATCTCTCACTATGAAATGCCGCTTGCACTTGTGAAAAACTATGGCGGATGGAGAAACCGCAAGCTTGTGGGTCTTTATGAAACATACGCTAAAACATTGTTCACTCGCTTTAAAGATAAAGTGAAATATTGGATGACTTTTAATGAAATCAACGTTGTGTTACATGCTCCTTTCACAGGGGGCGGCCTTGTATTTGAAGAAGGCGAAGACGAGAAGAGCATTCAATATCAAGCAGCGCATCACCAATTTGTTGCAAGTGCTCTAGCTGTTAAAGCAGGACACGAAATCATTCCAGATGCGAAAATCGGTTGTATGATTGCAGCGATGACCACATATCCGTACAGCTCAAGACCTGAAGATATGTTCGCTGCGATTGATCAAGATCGTAAAACATTGTTCTTCTCAGATGTACAGGCGAGAGGCTATTACCCTGGATACATGAAACGTTATTTCCTGGAAAATAACATCAACATTGAATTCCAAGACGGTGACGAAGACATTCTAAGAAACCATACAGTCGACTATATTGGCTTCAGCTATTATATGAGTTTTGTGACAAGTACAGATCCAGAGGTACTTGGACAAGTGACTGGTGGCAACCTATTTGAAGGCGTGAAAAACCCTTATCTAGAAGCAAGTGATTGGGGCTGGCAAATTGATCCAAAAGGACTTCGTACAACACTAAACCAACTATATGACCGCTACCAAAAACCATTGTTTATCGTAGAAAATGGATTGGGTGCTGTGGATCAAGTAGAAGAAGACGGCTCCATTCAAGACGATTACCGAATTGATTACCTCAGAAGTCATTTGCTCGAGGCAAGAGAAGCGATCGCAGACGGCGTTGATCTGATCGGCTATACAAGCTGGGGCCCAATTGACCTTGTCAGCGCATCAACAGCTGAAATGAAAAAACGCTACGGCTTCATTTATGTCGACCGTGATAACGAAGGAAAAGGTACATTAGATCGAAAGAAAAAGAAAAGCTTTGATTGGTATAAACAAGTGATTGCGACAAATGGAAAGCATTTAGACGCATAAAAAAGAGAGACAAACCGCTGATCAAACGGTTTGTCTCTTTTTATTGTGAGTGGACTATGATGTCCACACTTGATCCGCAATCTCAATCACATGACGCAGCTTTTCCCATTGCTGTTCTTCTGTTAACAAATTGCCTTCCTCTGTTGAAGCGAATCCGCATTGTGGGCTCAAACAGATTTGGTTGATGTCCACATATTGAGCTGCTTCCTCGATTCGTCTTTTGATCTGATCAACGGGTTCAAGTTCCCCATACTTTGAAGTGACAAGACCTAGTACGATTTGAAGGTTTGGATTCTTCACATAACGCAGGGGTTCAAATCCGCCAGAACGGTCATCGTCGAATTCTAAGAAGAGACCATCCAAATCGAGACCCGCAAAAATCGTTTCTGCCGCTGCCTCATAACCACCTTCGGCTGCCCAAGTTGATTTAAAATTACCACGGCAAATGTGCATAGTGATCACCAAATCCTCTGGTCGATCGGCAACCGCTTCATTGATTGTTTTCGCAAACGATTCACGCAGTTCATCTTCCTCGCGGCCAAAAGCTTTGATTTGTTCATGTCCTTTTTCAGAAAAGAACACAGCCCAAGCTGTATCATCTAGCTGTAAGTAACGGCAGCCTGCATCATAAAAAGCACGGATGGCTTTTTTATAAGCTTGTGCCACGTCATGGTGAAAATCATCTAAGCTGTCGTACACACCTTCTTCAAGCTTTCCACGGAAAAAGAGCATATTCGGACTTGGAATTGTCATTTTAGCCGTATGATCATCCGCGATGCTGTGAAGGAAGCGATAATCCTCTAGCATTGGATGATCTGTAAAATCAATCTTACCTGTTACTTTGATGCCTCTCGCTTTTGTCGTCGTATTGTGGAATTGAATGCCTTGGTCTGCTTCAAATCCTTCGACCCCATCAAGCCCTTCTAGAAAGTCAAAATGCCACCATGCACGTCTGAATTCTCCATCTGTGACAACCTCTAATCCAATTTCTTTTTGCTTCTCTACAATACGAGTGATTTCTTCGTTTTCAATTTGTCTGAGCTGTTCTGCTGTCAGTGTACCGTCTGCTTTTTGCTTGCGGGCTTCTTTGATGCGTTCAGAACGAAGTAAACTCCCTACTTGATCTGCGCGAAATGGCGGCTTTGTTGTTTTCTTACCAATGGTTTGTACTTGTGTCATGCTGAATCCCTTCTTTCTTCAGGTTATAATTCAAATAAAAAAGCTCTTCCTTGGATAAGGAAGAGCATCATATACTGTGAGATCTCTGCCTTATCTTCAAACAAGCTTCAGCTTGCTTAAGGAATTAGCACCATTCTGTTCCTAGGAACAGCGGTTGCCGGGTTTCACAGGGCCAGTCCCTCCACCACTCTTAATAAGGTTACCTTTGATTCAATTTTCTTAATAAACACAATTATTCAATCTTTTCGAGAAAAAGTCAATGGTTTTTCCTATTTATTTTCCTACATAAACAAATCAGCGACGAGAACACCTGCTAATCCAACAAGTGATAGAACTGTCACCATTAAAGTCCACGTTTTAAAAGTTTGAGCCATCGACAAATTAAAGTATTCTTTGTAAATCCAGAAACCTGCATCATTCACATGAGAGAATGTTATACTGCCGGCGCCTGTTGCAATCACCATTAGTTCTGGGCTGACTCCCGTCAAACCAATTAGCGGTGCAGAAATGCCAGCTGCTGTGAGACCCGCGACAGTCGCTGACCCTAAAGAGACACGAAGGACAGCTGCAATTAGCCAAGTGAGGAGCAGAGGAGACAGTGTGCTTCCTTGCATAATCCCTGCAATGTATTGATCAACGCCGCTGTCAATGAGCACCTGTTTAAAGGCGCCGCCGCCTGCAATGATCAATAGAATCATCGCAATGGAGCCAATTGAATCCGTAATCGACTTCATGACGTCCTGCATGCTCTTTCCTCTGCCAAGACCAAATGTGTAGATGGCAAGTAGCACAGAGATTAATAGGGCAATCGCCGGCTCACCTAAAAACTCAGCCGCCGGTAGCAGCGGGGAGGAAGGGAAGAAAATTTCTAAACATGCTCTGAATGTCATGAGCAATACAGGTAAAATAGCGGTGAAAATACTAATGCCGAAGCTTGGCATTTCCTCTTCTGTAAATTCCTTTGGATTAAACAAGTCCTTTGGAATGTGTGCATGCAGTTGGTCTTTCTTAAATAGTTTCGTAAACAGAAGTCCGCCTACTAAAACAGCAGGAATGGCTAAAATAATTCCAACCAATAAGGTTTGTCCCATGTTGGCTTGAAATACATTGGCAATGGCTGTCGGCCCTGGGTGAGGAGGGAGGAAGCCATGTGTGGTAATGAGTGCAGCGACGAGCGGCATTCCCACATACAACACAGGAAGTCTTGCGGCTTGAGCAATGGTAAAGACTAATGGAATAAGAATAATGAATCCGGTTTCATAAAATAGAGCAATTCCGATAACAAATCCAGTCAGCATCGTCGCCCATTGGATTTTCCCGATACCAAAGCGGTCGATGAGTGTCATGGCAATACGCTGAGCACCGCCAGAATCAGCCATCAATTTACCAAGCATCGCTCCAAAGCCAAGAACCAACGCCAGATGGCCGAGTGTACTTCCAAGCCCTTTTTCGACTGAAGCAATCGCTTCAAGTGGTGACATGCCTTCTAAAACGGCAACGATTAAAGAGACAATAATCAACGAAATGAAAGCGTTTAACTTAAAGACAACCATGAGTAAAAGTAATAACAAAACGCCAAGTCCGATAAAAACTAACGACATGATCTTTCCTCCTTTGTGCTGCATAAGGGAGCGTGAACGCTCCCTCTGCTTTATCCTTCAAGTATGTCTACTGCTTCTTTTAACGTATCCTTTGAGCCAACATTTCCCGGGAAAATCACATAAGACATGAATGGGAATTTGCTTTCTTCTCCTGTTTGCCAAACGGGAATACCTGGTTTGATTTGACCTGCGACGGTCGCACGTTTGACGCTGAGTCCTCTTGTTCCAATATCGCTTGAGGTGATTCCACCTTTGGCAATGAGGTACTTAGGACGAATGGAGAGGCGCTGGACAATGCTTGTCACCGCATCACTAATCTGAACAGAGAGTTTCAATTCTTCCTCTCGGCGATTGTCTCCAAGATCAAGCCGTTCTCTCCTTGTATAAACAGCAACCGATTGTCCGGTTGTTAAAAGCCTTTCAGTTTGTTGAATCACGCGGTCAATTTCCTCTTGAAATGCTTCAGGTTCTAACACGAGGTGTGTATCAAATTCAATAAATGCAATGTCTTTATTTTGCTGCAGCGCTCGCAATTGTTCCGTTGTTTTTTTGACATGGGAACCGACCATGATGAGGCCACCGTGCGTGCTTTCTTCCTGTATTAAGTCTTGTCTAGCTAAAAGTGCTTGATCCTCAACACCGCCAAGCACTTTTGTGAGAGCGGCCGCACTTCTAAATAGAAAGTGCTGACCTGCTTTGATGGCATCTATGAGGGCAATGACAAAGACTTTGACATCGTCATAGTCTACTGCATTGACAACCACTTTTTGAAAATCCTTCACGGTCATCAGCTGATCCTTGATTTGTTCAATACGTAAAGCCCGGATATCTTCTAAAGAAATATAAGTAGTGTTTTCCTTAGTGAACGATCCGTTTGATTTCTCTTCGATCCATTCTCCGAGGTGAGAAGATTGAAATCCGAATGTACGATCCAATGCAAATTCTGTGTCACCAGCAGGAATTAATTCGTGACCTTCCTGTACATAGTGAATATTGCCAATCGTAAAGCGGCCGCCTTCTTTAAAAAAGGGAAGAAGGATTTCGCCGTCAAATTGGCGGGAGCTTTGCTGTTCAATGGTCGTTCTGAGAATGTCAGTCTCTAGCGGGAAGTGTCCACGCAGGGTGGAGTCCCCCCGGCTGACAATGATGAAATCTTGATCAAGCCGTTCAGCCGTTTTCACAATCGTTGATGCGATCATTTCATGAAGAACCGCCGTTTCTTTCTCTGTCATACTGCGAGAGTTGGTTAAGATAAAGAACATACGGCTGTCTTCAAGAAAACCAGCTTCAATGCTTTTCTCTGACCAATCGGTGAAAACAGAGACGCCGTGTACCGTTTGAATGCCTGTTGGGTCATCGTCTAATACAATCACTTTATGGTGAAAATGGTTTAGTGCTTGTTCGTATGCTGATTGAATGCGATCTGAATCCGCTTTCGGAATGGCATTTAGTAACTCAATGCTTTGTTTCATAGAACCTCATCCTTTCTTCACTTCAACATGAGCCATTTTTTCGTAATATTGAACGATTCCGCCGTGATCAAGTCCAGACTTTCCATCCGCTTTGAGGGCGTGGAAGATTTCTAGCAGCTGACTAGAAAGCGGGAGAGGAACGCCGATATCGTGGGCAGTTTCCATGACATTGGTTAAATCCTTTAAGTTGATGTCAATACGTCCGCCAGGCTCAAAGTTTCGTTCTAAAATGAGAGGAACCTTCGCATCGAGTACAGCACTTCCTGCCAGTCCACCTCGGATGGCTTCATACATTTTATCAATCGCAATGCCAGACTTAGCGGCAAGAACGAGTGCCTCGGACATGGCAGCGATATTTAAGTTGACGATGATTTGATTCGCAAGCTTAGCGGTTGTCCCGCTTCCATTTGATCCAACTAATACGACATCTGTGCCCATGGCATAGAGGACATCCTTTACTTGTTCAAATATCTCTTCTTCTCCGCCCGCCATAATCGCAAGTGTCCCGTCTATCGCCTTTGGCTCTCCGCCACTGACAGGAGCATCGATAAATTCGACCTGATGCTGTTTTGCCAGTGCCGCTAATGCTCTAGAAGTAACAGGTGAAATAGAGCTCATATCTATAATAATCGTGCCAGGTTTTGCTGTAGCCAATATGCCTTGTTCACCTGCTACGACTGCTTCTACATGCTCACCTTTTGGAAGCATCGTGATGATGATATCGCTTACAGATGCTGCCTCAGCAGCTGATGCAGCGGCATTTGCACCCACTTCTTTTAATGCTAGAACAGCTTCTGTATGAATATCGAAAACAGTCACAGTATGACCGGCTTTTAATAGATTGAGTGCCATAGGTTTCCCCATAATGCCTAATCCAATGAATCCAATTTGCTTTGCCATTTTGTCCGCCTCCTATTTAGAAACCCCTTACAAAAAGCGCTTTCTTTTCTTTTTGTTAGTATATATACTATCTTTCTAATTTAATAGTAGGAAATAAACTATTGTTCATTTAATGTACATGACGAAATAGGAATGTGTCAACGGAAAATATGAGAAAAGTCACAAAAAAAAGACCGGAAACAGCTCCGGTCTATTGTAGATTATGTTTTATTTTTAGCTACAGCTAATCGAGAACGTTTGACGTTGTCGATCGCATTTGATCCTAATTCTAAAACAGCTGCGACATACAAAACATCAATAATCACAAGCTGATTAATACGAGAAATCATTGAGTCAGAACGATAGGTTGTTTCTCTCGATGAACTGAGCAGATGAAAGTCGGATTTCTTGGCGAGCTCTGATTTCGGATAGCTCGTGATCGAGGCGACCGTTGCACCTTTTTCCTTTGCAAATTGCACGGCATCAAGGATTTCTCTACTTTCCCCTGAATGTGAGATCGCGACGATAAAATCATGTTCCGTTGCATGTGTTGCAATCATATTCATCATATGAGGATCACTGCATAGACTCACTTCAAAGCCAAGCTGGAGAAACTTATGATAGGCATCTCCGGCAATAAAACTGGAGGCACCTGCTCCAAAGAAGACGGTTTTATGAGCCTGTTTCATTTGCTCAATAAATTGTGTCACAGCTTGGTCTTCTAAAATATGCTTCATATCCTGAATAGAGTTGGTTGTTAACTCTATGACCTTATGTTTAATATCTGCGACACTATCAGATGCTTCGATCTCACCGTATATAGATTGAGGCGTATTGGTCGCAATATCCTGCGCGACATGGACACGAAACACTTGATAGGACTCATAGCCAATTTTTCGCAGAAAACGAAAGATCGTCGTTTCACTTGTGTTGCATTCAGCAGCGAGTGCACTAATCGAATGAAGCACAACTTTCTGAGGGTTTTGTAAAATGTAATTGGCAATCTTTTTCTGGGTAGGGGACAAACTATGAAATGTTGTCCGGATATGACTGAAAATATTCTCTTCTATGATAAACACCACACTTCATCTAACATTCTATCTTAAGCATACAGGAACTTATGAAAACGGTAAACAAACCTCACATGAAAAATAAAGAATAATATGGAAGAAAACACTTCTTTTGGTTCTTTTGTCATGGTATACTCAATTGGTAATAGACAAAAATGGGGGTTTTTACTATGACAATGAAAAAAGGCTTAACGATCAGCCTGCTCATTTTTTCGCTGATTGTTTCGTTGTTTGCGCCAGTTGGATCTGCGGATGCCAAACAAGTGAAAAAAGCAAAAGTAAGCACACACTATTATAAAAAGAAAAAAACGTTTAAATATGCACAGGTGAAAAACCTTAGTAAAGCGCATATGAAAACCATTAACCATGATTTAAAAGAAGATATTGCATTTTCCTACTCTACGTATTTGTTCTTAAAGGACGAAGCGAAAAAAGAAGGCATTGGGAAGATCACATACGAGAGATCGTTTAAAACGAAATTTAACAATGGGAAGAAACTAAGTATCCTAAACTATGATTACATGAATGACGGTAGCATGCACGGGGATACGATGGTTACGAGCATGAACTATGTGTTAACAAAGAAAAAAACAAAGCAACTGTACTTTACAGATGTGGTAAAAACAAAGAAAAAGCGTACAAAAGTAAGAGATTATATCTATAACTACACAAAGAAGCATAAAAGTAAATTCTATGCGAATCTGAAAAAAAGCGATATTCAAATCGGCTACGACACGCAGTACTACTTCACGAAAAAGGGAATCGCTGTTGTCTTCCAGCCATATGAAATTTCACCGTACTATGTAGGAATTCCTATGATTCAAGTACCTGCGAAGGTGTATAAATAAACAAGAGAAACGGCCATGAATTTGGTCGTTTTTTTATACATAAAAAGAGCCCCTGGTGATGAGGCTCTTCTTTTTACATTTATACTTGTTTGGGTGCATCGTTTAGTGGGTGACGGCGTTTGCCGTTGTAGTGGCGGCGCATACGAAAGATTTCAAACTCCGAAAGCTCTGCGCTTTTTCGTTTTTGGGTGCGGTTATCTTTTTTGAAAGAGAATAGTAAGTAGCAGCAAAGTGAAGCGATAATCAATAAAATCATCATATGACATTCCTCCAATTCATCCTATTCTTTAAGTGTAGACAGGGTGAGTGATGTTTATAACTGAAAATAGTTAGCAAATAGCGTTTAGTTCTAAAGGTTTATTCTGGCTGCTTTTTTAGGTCTAAAATACTGGTTGTTTTTAACTATTATATTTCCAGTTATTTCACTCGTCAAGAAGAATTTTTCTGGGGTTGTCTCTATTAGTACGATTAAGTGTCATAAAAGTTTCAGAAAATTGTAAACTTTTATTAAAAAACCGTTCCCGAACAGGAACGGTTGTAAACATGTTTATGCTTTTTCTTCAAATAAACGTGCAATTTCCACGATCACTTCTGACGCTTTCAGCATGTTCTCTACAGAGATGAATTCATATTTACCATGGAAGTTTTCCCCGCCAGTAAAGATGTTTGGCGTTGGAAGTCCTTTATATGAAAGCTGTGAGCCATCTGTACCGCCGCGGATTGGTTCAATGACAGGTGTCACTGAGCGGTTTTCCATGGCTTCATGAGCGATGTCTACGATATGTTTGACTGGCTCAATTTTTTCTCTCATATTGTAATATTGATCCTGAATGCTAAGGGTGATGCTGTTTTCGCCGTAGACTGCTTTTAAGTCGTTTGCGATTTTTTCAAATAGTGCTTTGCGCTTGTTGAATTTCTCTTTATCAAAATCACGAATAATATATTGCAGCTCTGCTTCTTCTACTTCTCCTACAAATCTTGTGAGATGGAAAAAGCCTTCGTATCCTTCTGTGTATTCTGGAGATTCATCTGAAGGAAGTTTGTTGTGAAAGAGCATGCCGATCTTTGCAGCACTGACCATTTTGTCTTTTGCTGTCCCTGGATGGACGTTGTTTCCTTTAATTGATACTTTTGCACCTGCGGCGTTGAAGCTTTCATATTGAAGCTCTCCTAGCGGGCCGCCGTCAATCGTATAAGCATAAGAAGCGCCAAAGGCATCAACATCGAATTTGTGAGGTCCTCTGCCGATCTCTTCATCTGGTGTGAAGGCGACACGAATTTTTCCATGCTTGATTTCTGGATGCTCAATCAGGTAATGCATGGCGGTCATAATTTCTGCGATACCAGCTTTGTTATCTGCACCAAGCAGGGTCGTGCCATCAGTCGTGATGAGCGTATGTCCTTGGTATTTTTGTAAATTTGGAAACTGCGCTGGAGATAATACGATATGTAGATCTTCGTTTAACGTGATGTCCCCGCCTTGATAGTTCTCATGAATCTGCGGTTTCACGTTCTTGCCAGTGAAGTCAGTGGCTGTGTCGATATGAGCCAGGAAGCCAATGGTTGGCACTTCTTTGTCTGTGTTAGATGGAATCGTGCCCATGACATAACCGTTTTCATCCATTGTCACTTCTTGAATGCCGATGGATTTCATCTCTTCAACTAGCTGCCTTGCTAGGTTTAGCTGTCCTTCAGTGGATGGGCAGCTCTCTATGTCTGCATCAGACTGTGTATCCACTTTTACATAACTTGTGAATCGCTGGATCATTTCCTCTTTCATCAATACGTCACTCCTTTTGTAGAATATGTTCATTTTATCATGTCTTGAATGCGCTTCATAACAAGAAAGGCTTTCTCTGACAATTAGAGAGGAAAAAGACCTACTTTTATTTTGCGATGTGCTGAATGGTTCTTTAGGGTGATTTTTTTGGGTGTCTTTTTATTTATAATGAGGACATATAAAATCATCCATTTGTACGTTAATTTGGGAGAAAGGGGTGCGAAAGTTGGATTCTAGTCAAACACTTGCACTCGCTCAAAAGTTCCAGGAAGCTGCTGATGGCATTCGGCAGTCGAAGCAGCTGCTTGAGAATCGGCTGAAGGCAGTTGGATCAGGCTGGCAAGGGGAAGCAAGAGATAAATTTGATCAAAGCTTTGAGGAAACAGTGGCACGCTATGATCAATTTGAAAAGGACTTGCTTGAAACAAGTCAGGAACTGCGGGATGCTGCTGTCAAAATCGAGGAACGTAAAGCTGAAATCGCCAGAATGGAAGAGCTTGAGCGAAAAAGGCGAGAAGAACGGAGAGAAAGAAACAGAGAAGGGAGATGATGTGATGGCGCGTGACATTGTAGTAGATCCAGATCAGCTGACAGGGCTGGCGAATGATTTTGTAGGAGAGCTTTCGGCCATCGAAACAAAGCACCACGATTTACATAGTGAACTGGATGGCCTCATCCTAGGCTGTGATCCCCGTTATCGAAGCTGTTTTTCTGGAGTAGGAGATGCATGGGGTTCTGGACAAGCCTTAATGAGCAAATTGAGCAGTGACGACATTGCCATTCGTCATGCAACGGATAAAATGGTCGAAGCTGATGATATTTTAAGGAAAATGTACAGTTTGTATGATCAATATGGTACACTCACGAGCCTAGCTGGTATTGTGATGATGCAGGCAAAATACTATGGGCTTGGCATGACGACCTTTATTAAAGAAAATGGCCGCTATGCTGCGCAGCATTCAAAGCTCCTTCTTGATGTGACCGGACGGGTAGAAGGAACGAGATTTGACCGGTTGGCAAGGATTTGGCTGAGCAAAAAAGAATTATTAAAACGATCCAATTGGTCGATGGCTGACCTTGTCCATAAGAAATTCACGAAATTTTATCCTAGCGATACAGTTGCGTTCACGAACAGTGTACGTGATTTCACAAAAGGAAGTATCAATTGGAAGGACACAGCTGGCATCAAGTCTGTTCTGAAAAATGGTGCAAGGTTTGCGAAAGGAAATGCCATCATTGCAACGGTCGTCACGGGTGCAACAGAAACGGTTGGCTGCGGTCTGAAAATTGCGGAGAACTATGCGGAATTTGGGGATCAGCCAGAAGTTCTCAAGCGTGAAAATGCAAAGGCTGTTGGAAATGCAGTGAATAATACGGTCTTTATTGCAGGCGGATCTGTTGCAGGTGCCGTTGTAGGCGGCGCTCTTGGAAGCTTTGCAGGACCGATTGGAACAGTGGTTGGCGGTGCGATAGGATCAGCAGTAGGTGGCTTTATTGGTGAAAAAGTCGCCAAGCTTACTTCTGGTTTTGCAGAACAGGTCGCAGTGAAATTAAAAGACCCAATTCATGCGGTTGTCGATAAAGGAAAAAAAGCATTTGAACTGGCAGGTCAAGGTGTTAAAGCAGTCAATGACACCATTGATCAAGCAAATCAGGTGATACATAAAGGAATAGAAAAAACAAAAGAAACCGCAGATTCGCTGTTGAAAGGTGCAGGTGATTTCTTGAAGGGCGCATTTTCTTTTGGATAAGGAGAGATCAAGTTGGATCAGCTAAGTCTAAGTATCGAGGAACTCATCTTTAGTTTTTACAGTGAAGGCTATTTTGAGCAAGGGATGTCTTTAAAGGAAGCCTATTATCCAGATGTAGAGGATGAACGTCTTGGATTTTTATTTGAAATTGCATGCCGCTCTTTGCTGGCAAAAGACGTGCTGGAATTTCGAAATAGACAATACCGTTATAAAGAAGAATACCGGCATTTCATTCAAGCCATGAATGATGCATCACATACCGTGAAAGCTTCAAGGTTTGGTGCATTAGATGAAGAGGTCAGTACGTCCTTTCATACGACTCAGGCAGGTGTGTATTCACACCATACGCTTTATGATCAACAAGTGCATCAGATTCACAAACTAAAAGACGATCAGCAGACTGTGGAGCAAGTGACAACCTTTTTGAACATACACATGAGTGAACACCTCACACCAGTCATCAATTTGCAGGCGGAAGAATTCGAACTGCTGTTAGAACAAGCCAGTCAAGGGAATGATGATTGGCCTTCTTTTCTAAATAAAGCAGAGAACCAAGAGCTTGTGAGGGCATTTGTTTCTGATGTAAGGGTCAGAAAAGGAAAAATGGATTCTTTGATGAAGGTCACTTATGATAAAAATAATACGCCGGATGTAGAGTCTATGATATTTGTTATTCCGGGGCAGAAGCATTCTTGGCTAGTGTCGGGCATGAAGGAAAATGAATTTCGGATAGAGACGGCTCATAGGGACGGATTACGTTCTATATTCTAATGGAGAAAAGGAGAATGGCGCTTGAATCCAAGTGAAGTAATAGAAGTGAGGAGCAGACCCTTTCTAAGAGTATGGGCATTCTTAGCAACGGGCGGGTTTGGCATCATCGGTATTTGGTTATTTTCAGAAGCTCTTACATTTGAATCGAATTATACGTTGTTTTTATTTTTAGGCGGATTATTAGGCATTGTCTATGGGTGGATCTCTTTTTTGATGATTCTTCCGGCTTTTACGAAGAAGGGAAATGTGATTTTTCGCATTCAGCGTGGAGAGAATGGCGCTGTTTTATACCGGCAACAAACAATCCCTTTTCAAGACATACAATCTATTGATATGCGTAGGCATCGTTACAATATCAGGGGATTTCTGTTCATGGATGTGCTTATTCGGAAATATGATGGGAAATTGATCAAGATTCCGGCGTACAGTATTTTAGATGAAGAAGTATTTGAGCAAACGGTGAAACAAGACATTTATCCATATTTACATGAGACCGCCCAAGAGAATTGGAAACAGCAGCATGGTCATGGTGAAAAGCAGAATCAATAGATGTTTTCGCCATCATTCCATGAGGTGAGACGCCACTTTTTTTAAGAAATCGTGTATGATGTCAGTAAAGACTGAACAATCAAGAGGTGATGAGAGATGGACAAAGAAATGGTAATCGACCTCGTCACAGAACAAATGGCACGAATTCGAAAAGAAAAAGACTATACGCAGGACCGTATGGCTGAGGTGCTTGGTCTATCCAAGCGGCATTTGCAGCAGGTAGAAAAGAATCGTCTTCGCCTCAACTGGACGCAATCTGCGGCCGTATGTGCATTATTCAGGGATAGTGACATTTTAAAAGGGACACTTGGGGATGATCCACTTGAGATTTTGGAAGTCGTCGCCCACGATGAATTGCATTTATCTGTTGAACGTACGATTGGCGGAAAGGTTTGGTGGCGGACGTCTGTGAAAAAAGGTACGTTTCGTCTCCAGCAAAATGTACTAAGCCAGCATTACCGCATCTTAGATGATGAGAATTATCGCTATTATAGTTCCTTTAATAAAGAAGAAGCGAAGCGGCGGTTAGAGGAATTAAGTGAGCTGTCGTAAGCAGAAAAAGAGAGGTACCTCTATGACAGGTACCTCTCTTTTTTGTGTTGTTTATACTTTCAGAGTGTTTTTCGCCCGAATAAAGGCAACAAGCTGTTTGATTTCTTCATCTGTTAGTGGAACGCCGTCTACATGGATGGTTCCTTCTTTTGCTTCCGTCAGCTCAATTTTGATATCAGAGATTTTGCGTTGGATCTCTGGCTCGTCCGTTCTACCAAGTAAAAAATCAATGGACGTATCATACAAATCAGCCAGCAGTTTCACTGCTTCAAGCGAAGGTCGTCGGTACCCAGATTCGTAACCGGCATAGGTGCTTTTGGCGATACCTAGGCGATCTGCCGTATGCTGGAGAGACCATTTTTTCTTTTTTCTAAGGGTGGTTAAACGATCGAGTATCATACATGAACGCTCCTTTATATACAACAACAGTATATCATATTTTGACAAAGAGTGTACGCGTTATGCGTAATAATTTCTTGATTAATTCGCGTTATGTGACTATAATGGCAATGAAGGTACGCGTAAAGCGTATATTATAGAATAGCACAAGCTGGCTTATAATATGTGTGACAAACGAAGTAATTTTACTGAAAGAGGTGGACCTGTTGAAGAAATTATTGCTTTTAACCACTGGTGGGACGATTGCATCTGTAGAAAGTGAAAATGGTTTAGCTCCAGGTGTTAAAGCTGAGGACCTTTTAAGCTATTTAAACGAAATTAATGCAGACTACACAATGGACACAAAGTCCCTAATGAGTATAGATAGTACCAATATGCAGCCTGAATACTGGGTTGATATCGCAACAGCCATTTATGAAAATTATGATCAATATGACGGATTTGTCGTCACGCATGGTACGGACACAATGGCCTATACATCAGCAGCACTATCGTATATGCTGCAAAATCCTGATAAGCCAATTGTCATTACAGGATCACAAATCCCAATTACGTTTAAGAAAACAGATGCGAAGAAAAACATTACAGATGCGATTCGTTTTGCATGTGACGGTGTTGGCGGCGTATACGTCGTATTTGATGGCAGAGTCATTCAAGGAACTCGCGCAATCAAACTAAGAACGAAAAGCTACGATGCATTTGAAAGTATTAACTACCCATATATTGCATCGATTGAAAATCATCAAATTGAATACAATAGCAAAGTAAAAAGATCATCAATGAAACCGCTTAAATTAGATGCATCCTTGAACACAGACGTTTGTTTATTAAAACTGCATCCAGGACTGAAGCCTGAGTTTTTAGATTCAATCAAAGGTTTGTACAAAGGGGTCGTCATTGAAAGCTACGGCAGCGGCGGAATTCCTTTCGAAGGAAGAAACCTTTTAGAAAAAATCAACGAATTGCTGGAAGAAGGCATTTCTGTTGTGATCACCACTCAGTGTCTCGAAGAAGGAGAAGACATGAGTGTGTATGAAGTAGGACGTAAAATCAATCAAGAACTGGTTGCTCGTTCAAGAAACATGAACACAGAAGCCATCGTGCCAAAGCTCATGTGGGCATTAGGTAAAACAACAGATCCACGAGAAGTGAAAAAGATTATGGAAACGCCAATCGCAGAAGATTTAGTGATTTAACTATTCTATAGAAAGCAGGTCATACGAGATGGTTCAAGCAACTTATCGTTACGAGAAGGATTTTCTAGGTGAAAAAGAAATTCCCGCAGACGTGTATTATGGTGTTCAAACGCTTCGTGCAAAAGAGAATTTTCCGATTACAGGATATCGCATGCATGAGGAACTCATTCGAGCATTTGCCATTGTCAAAAAAGCAGCAGCTCAAGCCAACATGGAAGTCGGACGTTTATATGAAGGAATTGGAAATGCGATCGTTCAAGCTTCAGATGAAGTCATTGAAGGCAAATTCCATGAATATTTCATCGTAGACCCGATTCAAGGCGGCGCAGGAACGTCTATGAATATGAATGCCAATGAGGTCATTGGAAACAGAGCCCTCGAGATCATGGGACATCAAAAGGGCGAATACATTCATTTAAGTCCAAACACACATGTGAACATGTCACAATCGACAAATGATTCGTTCCCAACGGCGATCCATATTGCAGTGCTCAAGCAGTTAGACATTTTACTTGAGACGATGCAGGCCATGCATGACGTATTTCGAAAGAAAGCAAAAGAATTCGATCATGTGATCAAAATGGGGCGTACTCATTTACAAGATGCTGTTCCGATCCGTTTAGGACAAGAGTTTGAAGCATACAGCCGTGTGCTCAGTCGTGATATTAAACGAATCAACCAATCAAAACAGCATTTATATGAAGTGAATATGGGTGCGACCGCTGTTGGAACAGGCCTCAATGCAGATCCTCGCTACATCGAAATCGTAGTGAAAAAGCTTGCTGATATTTCTGGACTGCCATTAGTAGGCGCAGAGCACCTCGTCGATGCGACGCAAAATACAGATGCATACACAGAAGTATCTGCTGCCTTAAAAGTATGCATGATGAACATGTCTAAAATTGCGAATGACCTTCGCTTAATGGCATCTGGCCCACGTGCAGGTCTTGCTGAGATTGCATTGCCAGCCCGTCAGCCGGGATCATCCATTATGCCTGGAAAAGTCAATCCAGTCATGGCAGAGCTCATTAACCAAATCGCATTCCAGGTCATTGGGAACGACCACACCATCTGTCTTGCTTCTGAAGCAGGCCAGCTTGAGTTAAATGTGATGGAGCCTGTTCTGGTCTTTAACTTGCTTCAATCTATTAGTATAATGAATAACGGATTCCGCTCATTCACAGATCACTGTTTAGCGGACATCGAAGCAAATGAAAAACGTTTGAAAGAATATGTCGAAAAAAGTGCAGGTGTCATTACAGCGGTAAACCCTCACTTAGGCTATGAAGCTGCGGCTAGAATCGCAAGGGAAGCCATTTTAACAGGACAATCGATCAGAGATCTTTGCCTGCAAAATGATGTGTTAACAGAAGAAGAACTTGATATTATTTTGAATCCTTACGAGATGACAAAGCCTGGCATTGCGGGTGCAGAGCTCCTAGAGCGATGATAATATCAAAAATTTTATTTTATTAATATGTGGAATTGCCTGTGAAAAAGAGAAAAACAGGCAATTCACTTTCTTTCGAATTGACACACTTTTTTCACAATATTTTGAAAACGCTTAACGCACGCACAAAGGGAGGAAACAAAATGAAAACACCACGTCTACCGTCTATTTTAGAAGTCGTGTCTGTACTTGGCTTATTTTTAGCAATTGTTTTATCATTCACTCTTTACTTCAAATTAGATATTCAGCTAGCATTGTTCATCTCATGGTTTATGGTTATTGCATTAGGAATTCGTTTAGGGCATTCGTACAAAGACCTTCAAAATGCGATTACAAAAGGGATATCAAATGGATTAGAGGCTGTTTTAATCTTAATTGCAGTAGGTGCACTTGTTGGTACATGGATTGCTGGCGGTGTTGTACCCACGTTAATTTATTACGGACTGGAATTTATTCATCCTAATATCTTCTTATTAGCTACATTGATTATCTGTTCTATTATGTCTGTTGCTACTGGTACGTCTTGGGGTACAGTTGGAACAGCAGGTATTGCGATGATTGCGATTGGTGAAGGATTGGGTATCCCATTACCGATCGTAGCTGGGGCTGTTTTATCTGGCGCTTATTTTGGTGATAAATTATCTCCTCTATCTGATAGTACTGTGCTCGCTTCCTCTCTTTCAAAAGTGGACGTGCTGGCGCATGTAAGAGCCATGATGGTTTTATCCATACCGGCCTTTGTTATTACGGCTATTATGTTTACAATTACTGGATTTATGTATGGTGGAAGAAATATTGATCAAGATAAAGTAGAGTTTTTGAAACAAGCATTGCAGGATACATTCACGATTAATATTTGGATGATCATTCCGGCAGTCATTGTTGTCCTATTACTTGTATTGAAAAAACCGTCAATGCCTGTTATCGCAATTGGTGCACTGCTTGGGGCAGTCTGGGCGATGGCATTCCAAGGAATGAACCCAGCTGATGCGCTTGGTACAGCTTATAACGGCTTCTCTATTAATTCAGATGTAGATTTCTTAAATACACTGTTGAACCGTGGCGGTATTGTCAATATGTTAGGATCTCTAGTGGTCATTATTCTTGGACTTGGTTTTGGTGGAGTTCTTGAATACTTAGGCGTGTTAAAAGTGATCGTCGCAACATTCGAGAAAAAATTGCACAATGCAGGAAATGTGACACTGTCTACACTTGTAGTAGCATTCTTTGCGAATATCTTTGGTTGTGCAATGTATGTCTCATTAATTCTTACACCAAAAATCATGGAAAAAAGCTATGACAAATTAAAATTAGACAGACGTGTGTTATCTAGAAACTCTGAGGTTGGTGGAACACTTACGTCTGGTATGGTTCCATGGTCAGATAACGGAATTTACATGGCAGGGATTCTAGGCGTCTCGACATTCTCTTATTTACCATTTATGTGGCTGAGCTTTGTTGCCATTGGTCTTGCCATCATCTACGGATATACAGGGAAATTCATTTGGTACGTGAAAAATCAACAAGACTCAGAAGAATCGGCATCATAAGCCACTGCAAAAGCCGCCCCTCCCCCGGGCGGCTTTTGTTTGTCCTAGGACCGTAAGACTATGTGTGTTTCCAGAAGGGTGGTTGTGTATTTTGACCCCCTATAAAAGAGGGCTTAAGGTGTGGTGTGAAGCAGATTGAAAGCATATTTATACCATAAAAAGGGCACAAATCCCTATTCAAACATGAGTCTTTGAACCTTATAATAACAATATTGGAAAAAGTGCGATTCACCATTACGCTCGTTTAGAGGGACTCTAAGCAGCGTTTTTATTTTTGACAGGAGGAGGAACCCATATGAGCTTATCGGATATGCTGTCTGCCCTTAACGGTGGCATTTCAAATAAAAAGGCAGAGATCGAAGAGAAAATTGCTCGACTCAAAAAGGCAAAAAGTAAGATTGAACGTGAACAAGATGCCGCAGAAACAGACCTAAAACAAATCAAGCAGCCAAAGCTTGGGGCCTCTTGGAAAGGGGAGCGGAGCCAAGATTTCAAATCAGAACGAAATGAAGCGCATGATGCGCTGCAAACGATCGTAAGCGATAAATATCCACGCTACGTGAGCCGAATCGAATTCAAAATCAGTACACTAGAAGCAGAGCAGGCTGCCTTATCCTTTGCCAGCTCTTTAGCTGGAGATGCCGCACGTTTGGCTGAAAAAGGAGAAGACGCAGTAGAAGACGCAAAACGCTTGATCTCAAAAGCATGGAGCAGCTTGTAAGCGAGCTTCATGCTGAACCAATCTGGAGGATATCATAATGGGACAAATTAAGTTAAACTACCAAACAGTGATGGATAAACTAGATGAAGTCTCCCAAGCAGTTGAAGCTTTAACAATGAAAAAAGCAGCAGATAAAGCTGGTGAAAACAGCCTTGAATTTGTAACCAAATGGACGGCACGTGAAGCAGAGGTGGGCGAAATGGTCTCAAGCTTTAAAGAAGCCTTAATCAAAAACGTTCAGGATACACGCTCAAATGTGAAGACGCTAAAAGAACAGGATGAAGCGATTGCGGCAAAATCATAAGCCCCAATCGTTTTATTGATAGCGTAGCTGAGTACGATGTAAAATATAGTCGTAAAGACTCATATATAATTCGGGATTTATGACCTTAGATTATTCCGTTTTTCTTCCAAACACCATGTTAAAAGGACACCTTTTCCCTATTTAAGCCTAAGGCTTTTCACCTTATACTATACTTAATGAAAGCGAACGATAGAAATGTCAGGACTGGAAAAAGCAGATGATCTGCCCGGTTTCAAAAACGCTGACGCCGTGCTTTCTTATGAGGTCTAATAGAGGTGGATGACATGAGTTTATCCGAGATGCTGCATCATCTGCATATGGGGATTGAAAACAAACGTGCAGAATTTGACGAAATGATCTCTCGGTTAAAGACAGCCAAAAGTAATATTCGAACAGAACAAGATCTTGCGCAGTCTGACATAAAGGAAATCAAGAAGCCTGCTCTAGATTCGTCATGGAAAGGTGAGAGAGGAACGGACTTTCACCGTCATCGGAAAGAAGCCTATCACGTGCTGCACGACATTGTGAACAATGAGTATGAAACCTATATTACGGAGATAGACCAAAAAATTATGCACTTTGAGTTAAAAAAAATGGAACTCGCTGTCGCTAGTAATTTTGCAGGAAGAGCCCAAGATGTGATGGAAAAAGGCGAGGATTTTGCAAAGGATGTCAAACATTTAATTGAACGGGGCTGGAAAGCTCTTTAATAAAATAAACGAAACAGCCGGCTGAACAAGCGGCTGTTTTTTTTGGTTTAGTCACATCCGCCGCTACCACCTGAATCACCACCGCAGGAGGCATCAGAAGCGTGATGTGTATACGAATCAGTATAGTTACTGGTTGTTGAACTGTGATGTGCAGAATGCTTAGAAGATGAACGCTTATCTTTTGGTGTAAACATGTGGGCGGTAATGGCGCCTAAAGAAGCTAGTATGATGATGATAACAAACATGATGTATCCCTCCTCTTGTTTCATATTCATACGTTTGAGCCATAACAAAGTTCCCGGTCGGAAAGAAAAACTGGGCAAAGAGTTCTATTTTCGTTTATGATGATAGGCAAAAGTAATTGACCAAGGGAGGGGAGTCTATGTTATCTCTACGTCAGGAGGAGCTGTTGAGGCGGTTAATGCAGGCAGAGCAGGAGCTGACAGGTGAAGAAATTGCACGCCTGATAGGCGTCACATCACGAACAGTTCGAACAGATATGAAAGCGCTTAAATCAATATTAGAAGCACATGGGGCAACACTTCATATGAAACGTGGAGCAGGGTATACATTGACTGTCGAAGATTATGGAGCATTTCGTACTTTTTTGAAAAACTCAATGAGAGAAAGAAATGAAAAAAAGAATCAAGTTATTCCAAATCAGCCGGAGGATCGTATCTCTTATTTATTGAGAAGGCTTTTGTTGTCCGAAGGCTATATGAAATTAGATGAATTGGCCGAGGAATTATTTGTGAGTGAATCTACTGTGAAAAATGACCTGAAAGCAGTCAAGCATCTATTTTCTTTACATGGACTTTCTGTTGCACACCGACCTAAATATGGACTGAGGCTGAGTGGAGATGAAATGAAATTAAGGTATTGTCTAGCTGAGCATGTGTTTCAGCAAGAGCATCCGAACCCTGCCCTTTTACCTGAAGAAACGTATCAATTGATTCAAGATATGGTGCGTTCACGTACAAAGGCAAGCGGCCTTCATGTGTCAGAGATCGGTTTAAGCAACTTAGTGACACATATCGCCATTGCGTGCAAACGAATTGAAGAGAAAAAATTGGTGATGATGCCGGAAGGAGAACTCAAAGACATTCAAACACAGCCCGCTTTTCAAGTAGCGAGGCAAATGGCAGAAGATATGCGTCACGTACTCGGTATAGATTTTCCATTATCTGAAATGGCCTATATTGCGATTCATTTAATGGGGGCAAAAATGATGGCGTATGGAGAAACGGGCCACACGCTATTTCACATGCTAGATGAAGAGCATTTCCGTTTAACTCACCAATTACTTGGTTATGTCGAAGAGCACATGTCACTTGATATTCAGACAGACAAGGAATTGATTGTGGGACTAAGTCTTCACCTGAGATCAGCGATTCATCGGTTCCGATATGATATGAACATCCGTAACCCCTATTTATCAGACATAAAAAGGCATTATCCGATTGCTTTTGAAGCAGGTGTCTATATGGGAAGATGGCTGAAGGAAAAAGAGAATGTAGAGATTCATGAAGATGAAATCGGATATTTGGCGCTGCATATTGGTGCTGCCATAGAGCGGACAAAAACTCAGACTGTGAGAAAAAAATGCTTGATTGTGTGCGCAACGGGTGTCGCGAGCAGTCAGCTTCTTCTCCATAAGCTGAAGGCCGCCTTTAGCGAAAGGCTAGAGATTGCTGGTACTGCAAGTGTCAGTGACCTTTTGTCGTATGACTTGAGAAGTATCGATTTGATCATTAGTACCATCCCGCTTCAGAACACACTACCTGTGCCAGTGATTGATGTACATACGATCCTCAGTGAAGACGATATGTTGAGGCTGAAACGATTTGTACAGGGGTCACAAGAAATGGGGGTCTTGCGATATATCAGTCCGAAGATGACTTTTTTTCAGCAAGATCTACAAACAAGGGAAGAGGTTCTTCAATTTTTCGTGAATGTATTGCAGAAACAAAACCGAATCCCCGATGATTTTGAACAGCTATTGCTGGAAAGAGAGGAAGTGTCACCTACGTCGTTCGGTCATTTGGTCGCAATTCCTCACCCAATCAAACCGGCAACAGATGATACGTTTTGTGCGATCTGTACGTTGAGAAAACCAGTGCTGTGGGGCGAAGAGCGGGTACAGGTCGTCTGTTTGTTAAGTATACAGAAGACGTATCAGAAAGAATTGCAGTCACTTTATCAATTTCTTGTGCGTTTGACAGAGCAGAAGGAAGTGGTGGAGCAAATCATCAAAGCTGCTTCATTTGAAGAACTGACGGCGGCGCTGCACGTGTTGGAACAGCCAGATGAAAAAAAAGGATACCCATTTCCGCATCTGTGAGGAAAAAGATTGGATGTTAATGAAAGCGCTTTTAAAATAACATCAAAAAGGAGGATGATCACGAGTTTTTGTAAAGGGGGAGACGGATCATGAGCTTTAAAGAGAGAGCGGCCGACGTCATGGGACATGTCGCTTATCGTATTACAAATCAGAAATATATTATGGCGATTAAGCAAGCATTTGTCACATTAATGCCAATTATCATTACGGGGGCATTTGCTGTACTGGTCGCAAATATGATCATGAGCCCGGAAACGGGGCTTGCCCATTTTGAGATATTCAGGTTTTTAGCAGAGCTTCAGCCAATTATGAAGGCAATCAATTATGCCACGCTGAACTTTTTAACGATCGGGGCTGTGTTCCTTATCGGGATTGAGCTCGGGAAAATCAATGGACACAAATCATTGTTCCCAGGATTAATGGCATTGATTTCATTTATATCCGTTATTCCGACGACACTTCTTCTTGAAGTCGATGGATCAATGCGTGAGGTTGTCGATGTGCTGGCGAGGCAATTCTCCGATCCAAAAAGCTTATTTTTGGGTATGATCATTGCCATCGTCTCTGTAGAGATCTTTTGTAAGCTTACCGAGGTGAAGTGGCTGCAAATTAAGATGCCAGATTCTGTTCCATCAAATGTGGCGACGTCTTTTTCTTCACTTTTCCCATCAATTATTACGATTACAATCATTAGTTCATTCGGGTTTGCGTTTCATCGTGTGACAGGCATTTATTTGCATGAAGCGGTGTATAACGTCGTGCAGCGTCCGCTTGAAAGTGTTGTGCAGGGACTGCCTGGTATTTTAACGTTAATGTTTGTGGCTCAATTTTTCTGGGTGATCGGTATTCATGGCAACCAAATGATTAAACCGATTCGCGAGCCGCTGTTATTAGGATCAATTGCAGTGAATATGACAGCATTTCAAGAGGGCAAAGAGATTCCAAATATTATCACGATGCCATTTTGGGATGTGTATATGAGCATTGGTGGTTCGGGTGTGACGATTGGTCTGTTGATCGCCATTTTTATAGCAGGAAGAAGAGAAGAGATGCGGAGCATTGCCAAGCTTTCATCAGGACCTGGACTGTTTAACATCAATGAACCAGTTATTTTCGGATTACCTGTCATGTTGAACCCTGTGATGGCAATTCCGTTTATCGTTACACCACTCGTGACAGGTACGATTGGTTATATCGCAACCGCTACAGGTTTTGCGGGGAAAGCGGTGGTGATGGTGCCGTGGACGACACCTCCGATTGTGAATGCTTGGCTGTCTACCGCTGGCAGTATGGGGGCTGTCATCACACAGCTCATCTGTATTGTTGTCGCTGTTTTTATCTATTTGCCTTTTGTCCTCTTGTCCAACCGGAAGCCAGAAGCAGCACCTGATTCAGAATAGAAGGAGGGCTCATGAATGAACATGCAATTTAGATGGTATGGCAAAGAAGATCCTGTCTCCCTTTCATATATTCGGCAAATTCCCGGCTTGAAAGGGATTGTCAGTGCCGTCTATGATGTGCCGGCTGGCGATCTGTGGCCGGAGGAAAGTATTGCTCATTTAAAAGCGGAAATCGAACGTCACGATCTTGCTTTTGAAGTCGTAGAAAGTCTCCCGGTCCATGAAGATATTAAGCTGGGAAAGCCTAGCCGGGATGTTTATATCGAGCATTATCAAGAAAATATCCGGCGATTAGCAAGGCATGGTGTGAAGGTCATTTGTTATAACTTCATGCCAGTCCTTGATTGGACACGAACACAGCTCGATTTCCCACTAGCTGATCAATCGACGACTCTTGTTTATTTTCAGCATCAGCTTGAACAGATGGATATAGAAAAAGATCAACTTTCCTTACCAGGGTGGGATACGTCTTATACGCAGGAAGAAATGAGAAAGTTGATGTCTGCATACAGGGCATTGGGTGTGGAAGGGTTGTTTGAGAACCTAGACTATTTCTTGGGAAATATCCTTCCAGTTGCAGCGGAAGAGAACATGAACATGGCACTGCATCCAGATGACCCTCCTTGGAACATATTTGGTCTACCCCGCATTGTCAGTTGTGAAGAACAAATAGATCGTATCCTTCAGCTCGATGAACGCTCACAGCATGGACTGACCTTTTGTTCCGGTTCCCTAGGCTGTAATGCGAAAAATGATGTTCCTGCACTTGCGAGAAAGTATGCCAAAAAAGGGCGTATACACTTTGCTCATTTACGCAATGTCAATTTGTATGAAAACGGTGATTTTGAAGAGTCGGCACACCTGTCGTCAGCAGGCAGCCTCGATATGGGAGCGATTGTGAACGCATTGTTTAAGGAAGGATTTGCTGGCTATGTCCGGCCAGATCATGGACGAATGATCTTTGGTGAGACGGGCAGACCTGGCTATGGATTATACGACCGGGCACTTGGAGCTATGTATTTACAAGGGATGTGGGAAGGACTTCAAATTCACACGAAGAAAGGTCAGGTGGCAACATGAACAAAATCGACATACCCAATGACTTTATTCTAGGTGCTGCGGCTTCTGCTTGGCAGACAGAGGGTTGGAAAGGGAAGAAACCGCATCAGGATTCGTATATAGACCTTTGGTATAAGGAGGGGTATCACGTATGGCATGAAGGATACGGACCAGCGGGAGCAACGAATTTTTACGAGCGCTATCCTGAAGATGTCGCCCTTATGAAGGAAATTGGGTTATCTCATTACCGGACATCGATCAATTGGTCGAGGTTTCTCATAGATTACGAGAATGGAATTGTAGATGAGGCCTATGCTCGTTATATTGATGATTTCATCAATGAATTACTTGAAGCAGGTGTAGAGCCAATGTTTTGCTTAGAGCATTATGAGCTTCCTGCCGTTTTACTTGAAAAGTACGGCGGCTGGTCATCTAAACATGTTGTCGAGCTGTTTGTTCTTTATGCAGAAAAAGTGTTTGAACGCTATGGAGACCGGGTCAAACATTGGTTTACCTTTAATGAACCAATTGTTGTTCAGACTCGTGTGTATCTAGATGCTATTCGTTATCCTTTCGAGCAAAATACGAAGAAGTGGATGCAGTGGAACTATCATAAAGCCTTGGCGACAGCAAAAGTGGTGAAGCTGTTTCAGGAAATGGGCTTGAAGGAATCAGCCGGTGCAAAAATCGGGGTCATTCTCAATCCAGAAGTGACGTATGCGAGATCGACTGCGTCGCATGATCAAGAAGCTGCCCGCATGTATGACTTGTTTTTTAATCGAGTGTTCTTAGATCCCTCCATTAAAGGCGAGTATCCAGAAGAACTGCTTGATGTATTGAAAAAGCATGACATTCTTTTCGATGCAACGGAAGAAGAGCTTCAGATCATTAAAGATCATACAGTCGATGTGGTCGGTCTTAATTTATACTATCCGCATCGCGTTAAGGCACCTAGCAAGGCTTGGAACGAAAATACACCGTTTCATCCATCTTATTATTACGATCTATTTGAGCTCCCAGGGAGAAAAATGAATCCATTCAGAGGCTGGGAAATCTATCCGAATATCGTCTATGATATGGGCATGAGAATAAAAGAAGAATACGGCAATATCGAGTGGTTTGTGGCTGAAAACGGTATGGGGGTCGAGCAGGAAGAGCGGTTTAAAAACGAAGACGGCATCATTGATGATCAGTACCGAATTTCATTTATCAGCCAGCATTTGAAAAAAGCCCTTCAAGCGAAAAAAGAAGGTTCAAACTGCAAGGGATATATGCTGTGGGCTTTTACGGATAATGTCTCACCGATGAATGCATTCAAGAATCGCTACGGATTAGTAGAGATCCAGCTGGAGAATGAACGGAATCGTCAGATGAAAGCGTCAGGGTACTGGTACAAGACATTAATCCAAACGAGGAAATTAAGGGATGAACCAGATGTCATTTATCAATAGGAGTGATGGGATATGAAGCGAATCATTCTCGCTTGTGCAGCAGGAATGTCGACGTCGATTGTGGTATCTAAAATGAAGGCAGCCGCAGAAGGAAAAGGGCTGGATTATGAAATTTATGCGATACCTGAAGGGGCCATTGCGGATGAATTAGAAGAGCATGGGGACGATGTAAAGGTCATTTTGCTAGGACCGCAAGTTAGTTTTATGAGAAAGGCAGCAGAAAAAACAGCGGCACCTTATCATATACCTGTCGATGTGGTAAATGTAAGATTATATGGAACAGCGAATGGAGAAAAAATTCTAGAACATGCACTGAAACTAGCAAATGAATCTTGAGCAATCGGAGGAGAAGCAGATGACGGTATTAGAGGAAATGCAGGGAGCAGCCTTTCAAATCATTGCCCATGCAGGTGAGGCACGAAGCCATTATGTAGAAGCCATTCGTCTAGCAAGAGCGGATGACTTTGAAGCAGCGCAGCAGTTGATTGAAAAAGGGGAGGAAGCGTTTCGAAGCATCCATGACCTGCACTTGTCGCTGATACAAAAAGAGGCGGCGGGGGAACAGCTTCCCTTTTCTTTACTGCTCATACATGCAGAAGACCAAATGCTCACAACAGAGACCATTCATCTGCTCGCCATCGAAATGATCGAAATGTGTAAAAAAATGAATACCCTGTCAAAATAGATATCAGTTATTAACCAATTTCTGTTATAATCATTCGGTAGATAAAGAGAAAGCAGGATTGGTGAATGAAAAAAACATGTATGTGGCTTGCAGTTGGTTTAGTCATGCTGCTCATTTCGGGCTGTATGGGTACGAAACAGCAAACAGAAGGAAACCAGCAAGCCATCAAAGAGGTAAAGGGTCAAGTACAAACGAAAGAAACAACAGAAACGCAGCAAATTGAAGCAGCAGAGATAGACAAACAAAACTGGATTCAGCAAAAGGAACCCGTTGCGCTTCCAATCTTGATGTATCACAGTATCTCTAGCGGTAATTCGTTACGTGTGCCAAAAAGCGAATTTGCAGCTCATATGAAATGGCTGAAAGACAACGGCTATGTCACGCTGTCGCCGAAAGAGGCATATCAAGTTCTCGCGACCAATTCGACACCAAGTGAAAAGTATGTTCTTATCACATTTGACGATGGATATACGGATAACTACACAAAGGCATTTCCGATTTTAAAGGAATATGGAATGAAAGCCACGATTTTTATGATCGAGCAGTCCATTGGCCGCCCGCATCATTTAACCGATGCCCAAATGGATGATATGGTGGCGCATGGTATTTCAATAGAGAGTCACACCATTCATCATTTAGAGCTCAATCGTTTATCACAGAAGCAGCAGGAAGAAGAATTAAAAGGATCGAAGGTATTCTTTGACCAGCGGTTTTCTCAACAAACGGTCATGGTCAGCTATCCGGTCGGTCGCTATAACGAAGACACACTGAAGCTGACGAAGGAAGCAGGATATGAAATGGCTGTGACCACTGAACCAGGACATGCGAAAAAGGAACAAGGCATGATGTCCTTACACCGCCTGCGCATTTCACCGGGACTTTCACCCGAAAGCTTTGGCAGGCTGATAGAGGGAAATTGATCAATATTAGATCACAGATGTTTCACATGAAACATTTTACGACACGTTTCGTGGATTAAATACGATTTGTTTGAGATAAATGTATGCAGAAAGAATCAGTTTTTTATATACTGATTCTTTTTTATTTAACTTAATAAGGTCTTACAATTGCCAATAGAAAGTAGGAGGGCTTAGAAGAAAAGTACAGGTTATTATACTTGAAAGTTATTTTGAGTGTTGTTCAGTATATTTGATTCATTGCATAACAAAAAGCTGTATAATTTATTTGAAATAATGAAAATTCTGCATTTGAAATGAATAAGTAAGATTAAAAAATAAGCTTAACTATGGTAACAAATTGTTACTTATGGTAACATATTGTTGCACAAGTTTTTTGTTCAACTCGGACTAAGTTGAACTAGTTTTCAAACTGAAGCACGAGAGCTTCAAGGTGAATTTCTTGAACGTTCACCATACAACTGAAAAGAAATTTAATTTGGGCACTCGGCTGACTACCGTGTGCTTTTTCTATGTATAAATTTAAAATGTGAGGAATAAACTGAAATAATATGAAAAAATAAAGCAGCCCTCCAAAAAACAGAAACGAGATAGAACCAGCATTACCTTGACTAGGGGTAATGAAGGTGCCGCTTTATTTTTCATTATCATCTTAAGGGTTCATTCAGAACGTTCTCTTATCTAAAATCCATATGATGAACTGGACTAGAGTTCGGATTGAATTTAAGATAAGGAACCAAAGCTTGTACTTACAGGTACAAGCTTTTTTCTTTTTGTTTTTGCGTCTCTCAACGCGTGAACGCACAAGTCTTGTTCTTAAACCGACCCCTTCTTTCTAGGCATAAAAACACCTTTAGTATGGAAGGGGGGAGGACTATTGTTTGCAACACGTTTCTATGTATATTTTACCATCTTTCCTATTTAATGACGAATAGCACCTTGTTGTTTCCTCTCTGTTTTTCTTTGCGTTTCATTCATAAAACTCCATATGTGTTTTCTCTAGTTTGTAATAATCCAATCGATCTTTCAAGGTTCCTGTATGAAATTCAAATTTATGTCCATCAGGGTCTGTGAAATAAATCGACTTCTGATCTCTTTCGTCTCTTGGCCGGCTTGGTAAGATGTTGACGTTCAAATCTTTTAGTTTGTTATACGTTGGATCTACATCCTCCTCATCAATAGAAAAAGCGATGTGTGTGTAAGAGTGATGGATGTCTTGACGAGGAATGTCTTTTTCTACATTGAGGGCAAGCCACAGGCCGTTCAAATCAAAGTAAGCTGTCGTTCTGCCCTTTGTTAACAATTTGGCATTAAAGACCTTTGTGTAAAAATCAATAGATGTCTCTAAATCAGAAACAGAAAATAATAAATGGTTTATTCCTTTGATGTTCAATTTAATCACCTCAAATTCAATGATGAGAAAAAAGCTTGCAGACTCAATCTACAAGCTTTGTTGTTTATTGATAAACAGGATAACCCGTTATCTTTATATCTTTTCCGAGTGGTTCAAGAGTGAGTTGATCGAGTTCAATTGCATCACTCATGAGGCGTATGCCTTCGCCTCCGAAAAAAGAAGGAGAGAGTCGTCCGCCAATGAGCTTGGGCGCCATGTAGATGACGAGTTTATCGACCAGCTGCTGCTCTAAAAATGAGGCATTGATTTGTCCGCCGCCTTCAATCATCAGGGAGGAGATATTTCTTTCTCCGAGCACTTGAAGTACTTCTTGTAAGGGCACCCGGATATCGCTATCCGTCATGATGACGCTGACGCCAGCTGCTTCTAAAGCGGCTCGTTTTTCTTCATCGGCTTGTTTTGTTGTAAAGATCCATGTTGGCGCCATTTGATCCGTGACCACCTTTGCTGTCAGCGGGATAGACAGTTTAGAGTCTAAGACAATTCGAATCGGATGATGACCGTTTGGAATGCGTGCTGTTAATGAAGGATCGTCGTGAATGACAGTTTGCGCACCGACCAAGATGGCATCGTTGATACTGCGAATGTGATGTGCATCATAACGGGACGTTTCTGATGTAATCCACTTGCTGTCAGACGTAGCAGATGCAATTTTTCCGTCTAACGTAATGCCTGCTTTGAGTGTCACGAAAGGCGTTTTTTTCGTAATAAAGTGGTTGAACACTTCATTCATGAGAATGGATTCCTGCTCCATGACGCCTGTGATGACTTGAATGCCTGCATCTTGTAAAATGGCAATCCCACGCCCGGCAACAAGCGGGTTCGGATCTAGTGCAGCAACGACAACTTTTTCTACGCCAGCTTTCACAAGTGCTTCAGCGCATGGGCCTGTGCGGCCATGGTGGGAACAAGGCTCTAGTGTCACATAGATCGTGGCACCTTTTGCCTTCTCTCCAGCCATTTTGAGCGCATGAATTTCTGCATGTGGTTCGCCGGCCTTCATATGCGCCCCGACCCCAACAATTTCATTTTCTCGCACAATCACAGCCCCGACGAGCGGATTGGGAGATGTCTGACCTTTCATTGCTTCGGCATTTTCAAGGGCTAGTTTCATATATCGCTCATGATGTGGCAATCGTACGCACCTCTTGATCCGCCTTCATATGGCCTGAGCGGTTAATTTTTGTCTGCAAGTATTTTTCATTGAACTCAGAGACATCACCCCAAAGTGGAATCCGTCCAGAAAGAGAAAGGCCTGCATGACTGATAGCATCCGTCTTTTTCGGATTATTGGTAATAAGTCTGACTGGCTTTGTACGCAATGTTTGAAGAACAGCAATCGCTTCTTCATATTGACGTGTATCATCTTCAAAGCCTAGTGCTTCGTTTGCTTCTACTGTATCGTAGCCGTTTTCTTGCAAGATGTAGGCCATGGCTTTACTGAAAAGACCGATCCCGCGTCCTTCATGGTTGGCTAAATAAAACAGTGCGCCTGCTCCATTGTCCTCAATCATTCGCATAGACTGTTTCAATTGGAACCCACAATCACAGCGTTTGCTTCCGAAAATATCGCCGGTGTGGCAGATGGAATGCATGCGGATCAGCGCTTCATCCGCATGTTCGAAATCTCCGTAAACAAGGACACTTGATTGCTGGTGATCTGCAAGCTCACGGGAGGAAAGGCTTTCGATTAAAGCTTCATCTGATAATGGTTCTTTCCCATCGTCTTTTAACCATGAATACCAGTTAAACATGACCGTTCTACCGTCTAAATTCACTGGCAGTTTAATAGGTCCAGTGATATATATAAATCCGTCTTCTTGCTGTACTCGTTTGATTTTATCTTTTAAAATAGCTGTTTTAACCTCTGTGTGTTTGTCCATATTCTACACCTTCTTTTTTGTCTGTTTCTTCAATCTGTAAACGAACGAGAACGCCAAATGGATCAATAAATTCGTTGCTTTTTCCTGTCGTGTTCATGTGAACACCTGCTTTTGTCAGACGTTCGACGACGGATGTTCTATCGTCTTCTTTTGGGAAAACCAGTGTATAGCTTCTAATTCCTGAAAAACGTGGATCAATGGCTCCTTTTCTCCCGCGTCCCCATGCATTAAAGGCAAGGTGGTGATGATAGACGCCACCAGCAACGAATAAGCTGGCTGGGGGAGCCATTCGGATATGAAAACCGAGCGTGTTCACATAAAAGGAATCGGCTTCTTCTGGGTTGAGATGGAAATGCAAGTGTCCCATGATTGTACCAGCCGGCAGTCCTTCCCAGGTGGAATCAGCGGCTTCTTGCAGGAGACCATCTCCATCAAGCGGGGCATTTCCGCCACCTTTCAGCTCTCCATGCTCACCTACCCATATGTCCTGAGGACGATCAGCATAAATCTCAACGCCGATGCCATCTGGATCACTTAAATAAATGGCTTCACTGAAAAAGTGATCGCTTGCTCCAATTAAAGGATAGCCTTTTTTGATCACATGCGCCAGCCATGTGCCCAGGTTTTTTCTGGTAGGTAATAAAACCGCAAAATGATAAAGTCCTGGCTCATGATCCGGCTTCTCTTTCAGCTGCACATCTTCTTTCAGCACAAGGATTGGTTCCTTTGCGTTGCTGCCAAGCGTGACAGTAGAATCCGTCTGTTCTAATAAAGTAAAACCTAAAATGTCTGTATAAAAAGGCAAAGAACGCTCAAAGCTGGACACATGTAATTCTGTTACACCTAATCTTACCTGCTCTATTGTATTCAAAGCTCGGTCATCTCCTTCATGTTATATGCATCTGTATGTTCAATGGTTTATTGAAAATTGATAAAAATGATTACCTTGTTACTTTTAGTAACTAAACTATATAATAGTTAGTGACTTATTTCAAGTAATTAATTATGTTATAATGAAAAAAAGTAGAGAAAAGCAGGAGGGAGTAAAGTATGGCTCAAGTAGATGGCTGCCCAATTACAGATGCCATGGAGATTTTAGGGAAGAAGTGGGTGATTCTCATCATCAATCAGCTTTTGACAGGGCCAAAACGTTTTTGTCAGCTAGAAAATGAAATGAACATCAGCGGACGGTTATTATCAGAAAGGCTGAAAGATTTAGAAGCTGAAGGACTTGTTGAGAAAAAAGTATATCCCGACATTCCAGTGCGGATTGAATATGAACTAACAGAACAAGGAAAGAAAATTGAACCAGTCATACGGGAAATGTATGCTTGGTCTTTAGAGCGAAAAAATAGTGAAAAGGGTGAACATGTCCCTTCTTAATCGACTTCGATCAGTGTCCCTGATCGATTTTTTTTTGTGATTTTCCAGAAATCTAAGTCAATAGTATGAAAAATGATGTTGACAATAATTTCATTCATCATATAATATCAAGGAGAAGAGGGTTCTTTTCCCTGTAATGGAATGGGGGAGGTTATGCCATGGTATCATGAATGGGACAGATTACCTAAACCGTGTATCACTACATCATGTAGCAGCAGACATCTTTGACTTGTCGAAAGCAAAGATTTATTTTTTAAACTCAATTGATAATGATTATCATAATCATTTATGAGTGTGATTCATACGCTGATAAAGGTTATTTTTTTTATTATCTATTGAGAATAATTATCAATATCAATTAGGAGGATATATATGAAATCACTTCGTTCAGCATCACACGTCTTATTATTCTTTAGCTTTGTTCTATTGTTTGCTCTAGCCCCGGTTAGCTCTGCCTCAGCAGCAGGCTTAGCAGATGGTCAATATTCAGCACAATATGTGGTATGGAAAGCAGACAGTGATTCAACGTCAACAGCAAATACGTATTTTGAAAAACCAGCTAAGCTTGTTGTGAAGGACGGAAAAATCAAAGCGCAAGTCACGTTAACGAACAGCTCTTGGATTACAAGCTTTAAAACATTGGATCAAGGTGTCTACAAAGATGCGAAGGTGATCAGTACAAACGCAGCTGCCAACAAGAGAACGGTAGAGTTCAATGTCAACAGCCTGACAGATGTTGTACCAGCTAAAGTGAGTGTGACTGTACCGGTCATTGGATATACAGGCAATTACGATATTCGCGTCAAGTTTGATGCAGCAACTGTTCAATAAAAAGGGAGGAAATTCATCTGATGAAAAAATGGATCAGGATGCCAGCCTTTGTGGCTGCATTATTGCTGGCACTTATACTGCCTTTTTCAAATGCACAGGCTGCCTCATTAAATGATGGTACATACTCCGTCAATTACACTGTGATGAAGGCCGAAGGAACTGCCGTTTCGATGGCAAATGATTACTGGCTGAAGCCGGCAAAAGTGATCGTGAAAAATGGCAAGCTGACTGTGCAAATGACCATTAAAAACAGCAGCTGGGTAACGGAATTTAAAGTGCCGGGAAATGGTGGCTATGTCGATACGACGGTCCTATCAACGAATAAGAAAGCCAATACAAGGCTTGTTCAATTCCAAGCACAGAGTTTGTCTAAACCAATCAAGTCAAAAATCCATGTCACAGTCAAATCGGCTGATTATGATCACGACTATACCATCCAGCTGAAATTCGATGAAAGCAGCATCAAGTCACTTTCTTCTGACAGTTCAAAAGAAACAGCAGGTGCAGCAAAACATCAAGAATCATCAAAAGAAACAACCAAAACAACTGATTCATCCACCAAAACAAAACAAGAAGAAAATCCTCAAACTGGTGATACAAGCCAGATGGGATGGCTCCTTGTGCTTGTCTTATGTTCAGGCGGGTTTTTAGCGAGAAAGTGGATCATCAAGCATTAACGGAAGGAAGTGTCATCTTTTGAAACGTCTTTTTCATCTACAGACAGCTATTCTGCTCGTTTTATTCAGTTTGTTGACTGCGTTTCAGCTGCCTCAAGGAACGGCTCAGGCGGCATCATTGGCTGATGGTGAATATACAGCAGGATTCACCATTTTAAAAAATGGTAGCACTGAAGCATCCATGATGGATACGTATACAGAAAAGCCAGCTAAGCTCGTCATCGAAAATGGTAAGACGACTGCCTATCTTACACTGAAGCAAAGCAAAGAAATCACAGATTTCAAGGTCGAACAAAATGGCTCTCTCGTCACCACTGAAACGGTCAGTGAAGATGAGACAGCGAATACGCGTGTGATCAAATTTGATGTAGCCGATGTATCAGCCAAATTAAATGGCTGGGTCAAAATTTACTGGGACTTAGGCGGCTTTATTTATGATGAGGCGTATGACGTACAGCTCGCTTTCGACGAGAGCAGTCTCACACTTGTCACGCCTGCGAAGCCAGACGATAGTGAAACAACACCTGATGATCAAAACGGTACGACGCCAGGCGACAGCGAAACAAAGCCAGATGATCAAAACGGCACGACACCAGGCGACAGCGAAACAAAGCCAGATGATCAAAACGGCACAACACCAGGCGACAGCGAAACAAAGCCAGATGATCAAAACGGCACAACACCAGTTGATTCGACGCAGAACCAATTAAAAGATGGTGTGTATCGTATCAACTACAGTGTGCTGAAGGGCGATGAGGATGAGGCATCTCGGATGAGCCAATACTTCTCACATCCAGCATCGTTAACCGTTAAAAATGGAACGCAAACCGTTTCCTTTACGGTGAAGGATCATACGTCAGTTGATTCTTTGAAAATAGAGAAAAACGGTTCTTATCAAGAAGTGAAAAACGTGAGCACAGATCAAGCAAAGAACACAAGAGTGGTTTCATTTGAAGTATCTGATCTGAAAAAAGCAGTTAACGGAAAAGTACACATTGTAGTAGCAGCCGCTCACTATGATCAAACGTACGATATTCGTTTTCAATTTGATTCAAAAAGTATCGTTCCACTGAAGGACGGTCAAATAGAGGAAGAAACACCGGCTACACCAGAAACACCAAAACCAAATAAACCAGCACCAGACACAACGAACGGCGGAACGAATCAAGAGACAGTTCAGCTAAAAGACGGGGTGTACAAGCTTCCTTTTTCAATGAAGAAAGCAGACAAAGATGAGCTTTCTCGCATGAACGATTACGTCGTGAGCCCTGCGACATTGGTGGTGAAAAATGGCCGCCATTTCGTTTCATACACTGTGAAGAACAGCTCAGCCATCACGTCGTTCCAAGTAGGAACCGGCGGTAAATTTGAAGAGACGCTAGTTGCAAAGGCTGATCAAAAAGCAGATACACGAGTGATTCAATATGAAGCAAAAAGTTTGAGTAGTGATCAGGCAGCACGCGTGAAAATTGACATTCCAGCTGCAAATTATCATGAGCAGTACGATGTCAAACTTGTCTATGATACGAAAGGCATCGCAAGTGGTGAAGGAAGCGGAATTGCGACGGTGATCGGAGACGATGAGAGCATCGGCTTTGTGAAAAATCCGAATGATCACGATTCTCAACCAAACCAGCTTGCGAATCTCGCCCCTGAGGAAACGGGTGCAGAGCAGATGACCTTTACGCCATCAGATGACCAAACCAAGTCTGAGAAAGGTCAGCTGAACCCAAAAACAGGAGATACTTCACTTCTTTGGGTGTACATTCTTTTATTCGGCGGATCACTATTCGTGCTCGTCAGAAAGTATCAAACTCGTACAAGATAAAGAATCTATTTTAAGTGAGGTGTGCCATTCATCTCGGCGCACCCACTCTCTTTTTTCGAAAGGAGGCTTTTGTTTTTTGAAGCATCGAATGTTATGTACCCTGATTACTGCTCTATGTGTGTGCGTCCTCCTAGCAGGCTGCTCACAATCAGCTGAAAGCTCAGCGAAAGGCAAAAAAAGCGCAGCATCAAGTGCCCGCATTGTGGCAACGACTGTAGCTGCTGCTGAGATCATGGATGCGCTAGAGGTGGATCTTGTCGGGGTGCCAACAAGTCAAAAATCCTTGCCGGCTCGATACAAAGGACTCCCAGCAGTCGGTAACCCAATGAGCCCGGATATGGAAATCATCCAATCACTTCAACCGACAGATGTCCTGTCTGTCACGACCCTTCAATATGATTTAGAAACGCCTTTTCAACAAGCTTCTGTCCCTGCGACATACCTCAACCTTGAGAGCCTGGACAAGATGGAGAACGCCATCACAAAGCTTGGAGAAAAATATGATAGAAAGACACAAGCGAAACGCATTGTGGATGATTTTGAACAAAAAAAGAAAGACATACAAGAGAGAACGAAGGGAAAGACGAAGCCATCCGTTCTCATTTTGCTTGGTGTACCAGGCAGTTATTTAGTGGCAACAGAGAATTCCTATATCGGTGATCTTGTGCGTATTGCAGGAGGAAAGAACATCGTAAAAGGTGAGAAAATGGAGTATTTGGCATCCAATACGGAGTATTTACAAAAAGCCAATCCAGATATCATTCTTCGAGCCGCACATGGGATGCCGGATGAAGTCGTCAAAATGTTTGATCAAGAATTTAAAACAAATGATATTTGGAAACATTTTAATGCGGTCAAACAAGACCGGGTGTACGACCTCGAAGAAAGCTTATTCGGGACAACAGGCAACTTAAAGGCAGCAGAGGCATTAGATGAATTAACTCGTATGTTGTACCCGTCATAAGTGGCGAATCTTAATGATAAAAGGACGTTCAAGATGAAAAAAACAGGGATTTTATTTCTGATAGTCAGTCTCTTACTAGCCGGCGTATTTATTTATTCCGCCATTACGGGGAGCATTCATGTTACACCGATTGAATTATTGGAAGGGCTTATGACCGGTCAACATGCACAGGTAGAAATCATTAAAGATTTAAGAATCCCCCGCATGCTCATTGCGATGTTTACAGGGGCGGCTTTATCTGTCTCCGGTGTCCTCTTGCAGTCTGTGATGAGGAATCCATTAGCAGATGCCGGTGTTATTGGTATTTCATCGGGAGCTAGCTTCTTTTCTTTAATGGCAATTACAGCGCTTCCTCAATTTTATTTCTACTCTCCTTTATTTTCAGTTTTAGGCGGGGCAATTGCCTGCTTCCTCGTATACGTGTTGTCTTGGAAAGGCGGCTTAAGCCCGATTCGAATGATTCTGGTGGGGATCGCCATCAATGCCATGTTTACAGGGATGGCAGAAGCGTTTGTGACCATTTGCAGCTATTTCAATATCACCATTAATCAGTCGGGGCAGTCGAATCTGACGATGAAAACGTGGGGAGATGTCCGTTTAATCGGTGTCTATGGCCTTATTGGGCTTGTGGTTGCGCTTTTCTTTAGCAGATGGTGTAACTTGCTTGCCCTTCAAGATAAGACGGCGAAAAACTTAGGATTGCGTGTGACCAGAATGCGCCTTTTGATTTCAATCACGGCGGTGTTATTAGCAGCGGTGACTGCTGCGGTAGCGGGCGTGATTGCCTTTGTCGGTTTGCTCATTCCCCATATCTCTAGAAGGCTCGTCGGCTCTGACCACCGGGTACTGATTCCATTTTCTGCGTTAAGCGGGGCCTTGCTCATTTTGACGGCTGATACGCTCGGCAGAACGCTTGTGGCACCAAATGAAATCCCTGCTTCTACAATCATGGCTGTCATTGGCGGACCGTTTCTGATCTTTTTATTAAGAAGGGGGGATCGTCTGCATGGACATTCGTGAGGTGTCGTTTTCCTATGATCGACAGAGGGACATTGTTCAATCGGTCACCACGAAGATCGAAAAAGGAAAAATCACGACCATTATCGGTCCAAATGGCTCGGGCAAATCCACGCTGCTTTCCTTGATGGCACATAACCATTGTCCACATAAAGGACAGATTCATTTAGATGGACAAGAGCTGAATGCGTTCAAGCCAAGGGAACTCGCGAGAAAGCTGGCAGTCGTACATCAGCAAAATGAAGCGCCGCTCGATTTAACGATCGAACGAGTCGTGGCATTTGGGAGAACGCCCTACCAAACGATGCGCGGCAGTGACAAGGAAGAAGATGAGAAAGCAATCGAGTGGGCGCTGTCCTGTACCAAGCTGACGGATAAGCGAAAGATGCCACTCGCCTCATTGTCAGGCGGAGAACGGCAGCGTGTATGGATTGCGATGGCTTTAGCGCAAAAAACACCGATCCTTTTCTTAGATGAACCGACGACTTATTTGGATATGTATTATCAATTTGACATTCTGGAGCTCATTCGAGAGCTCAATGTCGAGCATGGATTAACCATCGTGATGGTCCTGCACGATATGAATCAGGCGATTCGCTATAGTGATGTCATCATCGCCATGAAAGATGGACAAATTATCCGCGAAGGGCGGCCCAATGATGTGTTAACCGAAGAAATGGTGCGGCACATTTATCATGTGTCCGTCACAATTAAGCAGGATGCAGAAACAGGGATGTATATCGTGCCTGTAGGCATATAAGTTGTGCAAAAAGCAGGTGAGACAGTGTGAAACGAGGGAAAAGGATCGGGCAGCGAATGCTGACGATCGTCTGTTTAGGTGTTTTCCTATATAGCGGTACTGCCATTGGCTTGGAGCTCTTTGGCTATTATCAAAATCGTCAGGTGCTTGCAAAGGCTCAGACACTTTACACACACGAGGATGGAATGAAACAGCGAAAACCTGGAGAAATTCGTCAGTCATTTGATGATTTGCGAAAGGTGAATGAAGACATTGTCGGTTGGATTGATATGAAGGACACGATGATTCAGTATCCAATTGTTCAGTCAAACGATAATTCATTCTATTTAACTCGTAATTATGTAAAGGATGACACACGGGCAGGCAGTATCTTTATGGATTATCGTAATGACGTCTTGCATGAAAGTCCCAATACAGTGGTGTACGGTCATCGGATGAGGGATGGGTCTATGTTTGCTGGTCTCACAAACTATTTGAAAAAAGATTTCTTCCAAGATCATCGCACATTTCAGTACGATACGCTGTACCAAAGCTATGAAGCAGAGATTTTTGCTGTGTATGAGACGACAGTCGATTTCGATTATATTCAGACTGATTTTCAGGATCTTGGTGAATATGCGCACTACTTGCAAGCTGTGCGTAAGAAGTCCATCTATCAAACGAAAACAGACGTATCCACAGATGACTTGATTCTCACATTATCGACCTGTGATCACGTGCTGGCACCTAAAAACAAGCGTCTCGTGGTACAGGCGAAGCTAAAGAAAGTTTACTAGAAAAGGAGAGACAGACGGTTGAAATGTTTACATGTGATTTGGGCAGGACTCGTCGTCGTGCTTCTCCTCGGCGGATGCAGCCAGGCGGCGCCTGTCGAGAATGAGAGCAAGCAAGGTGCGCTCAACATTCAGGATTTTGCCGGCAGAACATTATCGTTTCATGAATCACCTGAACGGATCGTCTCGTTGTCAACTGGCGACATGAGCATCATTTATGCCTTAGGTGGCCAGGTTGTCGGCCGGCCAACTGCCGAATTGCCAGACAATCTACAAAAGGCAAAGTCCGTACAATCAATTGGCACAACCCATCAATTTGATGTCGAGTTGATCACGAGCTTAAAGCCCGATGTGGTGCTTGGGAATGAATCATTAAACAGCAAGGATATCTCTACTATAGAAGGGATTGGTTCACAGCTTCTTTTGACAAGTGCCAACTCAGTGAAGGACATCCAGCGTCAAGTTACTTTATTTGGTGATTTACTTGGAAAGCAGCAAAAGGCAAAAGCGCTCAATGCTCAAATCGATCAGCGGATTAAGCAAGTGAAGCAGCCTGAGAAAAAAGTAAAGACACTCGTTGTATATGGTGCGCCCGGCACATATATGGCGGCACTTCCACAATCTTTAAGTGGTGATCTGCTGCGGATCGCTGGTGGGGCGAATATTGCTGAAAACGAACCAGCACTCGAAAAGTTTCCGCAATATGCACAAATCAATGCAGAAAAGGTAATCGAGGCCGATCCGGATCTCATTTTGCTGATGACACACAGTAATCCTGAAGATGTCAAAGCAGGCTTTATGAGTGAAATGAAGCAAAATGCGGCGTGGCACGATGTATCAGCTGTCAAAAATGGACACGTTGAGATTCTGCCAAGTGACCTATTTGGGACAAATCCAGGCGCAGAAGTCATCAGAGCGATCGATGAATTAGAGAAGAAATTGAAGCGATTGTCATCATGAAGATGAATGCAGAACTAGATTTTCAAAAAAGGCAGTCAAGACGAAAATGGCTGTTACCAGGATTGTTCCTCTCTTTATGTGTGGGCGTCTGTCTAGGACTTGCGGTAGGTTCTGTCCAATTGTCGCTGACGGATTTAATGGCTGTGTTCACGGGATCAGGTCTGCCTGTTCATGAAAAAATTGTCATGGATTTACGGTTGCCGCGTGTGCTCATTGGTTTTCTCGTTGGGGCCTGTCTCGCAGCATCAGGAGCGATTTTACAAGGAGTTGTCCGAAATCCACTGGCTGACCCTGGAATCATTGGTGTGACTGCGGGCGGCGGGTTAGCTGCTGTCCTCAGCATGATTGTTCTTCCGCAATTCACGTATTTGCTTCCGGCAGCCGCTTTTCTGGGCGCCTTATTAGCAGCTCTTGTCGTGTATATGCTGTCATTTGATCAAGGGGTTTCACCGCTTAAATTGATCTTGGCAGGTGTTGCCGTCAATGCCTTGCTTGGTGCGGTGATGAATGGGTTTATGGTGCTTTACAGTGAGCGTGTGCAGGCTGTTTTGCCTTTTCTATCAGGGGGATTAAACGGGCGGAGCTGGCATCATCTTAGCTTTGTGTCGCCATATGCGCTGGCTGGATTATGTCTTTGTTTTTTCGCCATTAAACCGTCCAATCTCCTTTTGCTTGGCGATGAATCGGCTCAGCTATTGGGCCTTCGAGTAGAGCGGACTCGATTTTTTCTCATTGCGCTGGCCGCTCTTTTAGCTGGAGCAGCTGTCAGTGTCAGCGGTTTAATCGGTTTTGTCGGGCTTGTTGTACCCCATTTTATCCGTCTTTTAATCGGAGATGACTACCGGTATTTGCTGCCGATTTCAATGCTTGGAGGGGGCGTGCTTGTGGTCTTTGCCGATACAGCGGCACGGGTCTGGTTTACACCGGTTGAATTGCCTGTAGGGATCTTGCTTGCCTGCATCGGTGCACCTTTCTTCCTCTATTTATTAAAAAAGAAAGGGAGGGGTTAAGATGGATGTCATTGCAATGGATGACGTGAGTCTCAGTCAAGGCGGCTTTCGGCTGTCTTCCATTTCAGCAGCTGTTCCTAAAGGGAGTGTGACCGGAATCATTGGCCCGAATGGGTCAGGTAAGTCGACTTTTATCAAAGCGGCCGCACGACTGACCTCAATCGAAAGCGGCATGATTTACATTCACGACATCCCACAAAAAGAGATGACGGCACAGGAGATCGCCAAGGAGGTGGCAGTTCTCATGCAAACAAGAACCGCCATTCCATCGATGACAGTACGTGAGCTGGTCGCACTTGGACGCAGTCCGCATCGTTCCATCTGGAAAAAAAGCACCACGTCAGATCATGAAGCGATTGAGTGGGCGCTTGAGGTGACGAATAGCCGCACCAATGAAAACAGAATGCTCCATACATTATCAGGCGGAGAAAGACAAAAGGCATATATTGCAATGGCACTGGCTCAGAAGACAGAGACTATCATTCTGGATGAGCCAACCACTTATTTAGACATTGCGCATCAGCTTGAATTACTGGAGCTGCTCAAACAGCTGAATCAAACACATGGCATCACCATTTTAATGGTTCTCCATGACTTGCAGCAGGCCGCAAAATATTGTGACCGTCTCATTGCTATGAAGCGAGGTCAGGTGCATCAAATTGGCTCACCAAATGAAGTGTTAACAGAAGACTTTTTCAAGGAGGTTTTTGGGATTCAGGCGGAGGTTCACTTAGACGGACCGCATCCACTCATTATCCCCATTGCCTCCATTCAACAACAAAAGGGAGATGAACCAAACATGATTATTGTAAATAACCAAGTAAGAGTAGAAAAAGGCAGTGCCGACCACCTTGTTAAACGGTTTAACAAGCAGGGGCAAGTAGAATTTATGGAAGGTTTTTTAGGAATGGAAGTATGGGTCACTCAGCAGACAACTGATTACGATGAAGTGACCATTCATACCCGCTGGAATCGAAAAGAAGACTTTGTGAATTGGACAAAATCTCAGGCATTTGGTGATGCGCACGCTCATGGAAAGGCGAAACCTGAAGGCCTGTTAAAAAACAAAATTACGTACTATGAAGTGCAAGTGACAAGACCTGCTTTACAGAAAAAAGCCTAAATATTCAAAAGCGCTGCAGCGAAGAAGCAGCGCTATTTTTTTGTGATTGTCTCTTTCCGTCACATATTTTTGACAAAGTATTCAAACAACTGACACAATCCCATCCAAATTTTAGGTAAAATTTACTTTATTTTTGAAGCGCATGGGTGTAAAGTACAGGTATAAATAACTAACCGAATGAAAATCAAGAGTAAAATTTCACCTAGTGAACTATATCAAATGGACTTCCGCTTGTGAATCATTGAACAAATAGTGAACTTTTTGTGAAATGGTGAGCATAAATATCTCGAATCATTCGGCATGCGAAAGTAAGGGAGGATGTAAGGCTGTGAGTGAGCTGTTTTTAGCAAGATTTCAATTTGCCTCAACGACATTATTTCATTTTATTTTTGTTCCTATGTCTATAGGTTTGGTATTTATCGTTGCATTGATGCAAACCCTTTATGTCGTCAAGAAAAAAGAGATTTATAAAAAGATGGCGAAATTTTGGGGTCACCTTTTCTTAATTAACTTTGCAGTAGGTGTGGTGACAGGGATTCTGCAAGAATTCCAGTTTGGGATGAACTGGTCTGATTATTCAAGGTTTGTCGGTGATGTCTTTGGTGCACCGCTTGCCATTGAAGCGCTATTGGCCTTTTTCCTTGAATCGACCTTTATTGGCCTTTGGATATTCGGCTGGGACCGTCTGCCGAAAAAAATTCATTTGTTATGTATTTGGCTTGTTTCTCTTGGTACGATCTTTTCGGCGTTTTGGATTTTACTCGCCAACTCATTTATGCAGGAGCCAGTTGGATTTGTGATTAAAAATGGCCGTGCAGAAATGAATGACTTTGGGGCGCTCGTGACAAATCCGCAACTTTGGGTAGAGTTCCCGCACGTTCTGTTTGGTGCATTGGCAACCGGTGCTTTCTTTATCGCGGGTGTCAGTGCCTATAAAATGATCAAAAAACAAGAAGTGACCTTTTTCAAAAAATCTTTCCAGATTGCCATGGTGCTTGCTTTCATTTCTGGCTTAGGTGTGGCGTTCTCTGGACATGATCAAGCAAAGCACTTAATGGAATCACAGCCGATGAAGATGGCAGCAAGTGAAGCCCTTTGGAAGGATAGTGGAGATCCAGCGGCTTGGACACTATTTGCCAACATTGACACAGATAAAAAAGAAAACTCTGCGGAGATCAATATTCCGTTTGCTTTAAGTTACTTGGCTTATTCGAAGTTTAGTGGAGATGTGCCAGGCATGCTGACCCTTCAAAAAGAATATGAAGCCAAGTTTGGTCCTGGAGATTACATTCCTCCAGTCAAAACAACCTTCTGGAGCTTTAGAATCATGGTGGGTGCCGGCATGTTGATGATTTTTGCTAGTATGATTGGTTTGTATTTGAGCTTTAGAAAAAAAATAGAATCAAACAAATGGTATTTACGCTTCATGGTATGGATGATTGCGTTCCCGTTTATTGCAAACTCAGCTGGTTGGATCATGACGGAAATTGGGCGTCAGCCGTGGACAGTCTTTGGTATGATGACAACCGCACAATCCATTTCACCAAACGTATCGTACGGCATGTTGCTATTCTCAGTCATTAGCTTTACGACCATTTATCTGATTCTTGCCATCGTGCTTGCCTACTTATTCATTCGAGAAATTAAAAAAGGTGCACATTCTGAAGAGAATACAGATCAAAAGGATGAAACGGACCTGTCTACAGATCCATTTGATGGAGGCGCATATCATGGCATATCTTAACGAGATTTGGTTTATTCTTGTCGCAGTATTGTTTGTTGGATTTTTCTTCTTAGAAGGATTTGATTTTGGTGTTGGGATGTCCATGCAGCTGCTTGGAAAAGATGCACACGAGCGCCGCATTTTAATCAATACGATTGGCCCTTTCTGGGATGCGAATGAGGTCTGGCTGATTACAGCTGGTGGGGCTATTTTCGCCGCTTTTCCTCACTGGTACGCTACGATGTTCAGCGGATACTATATTCCGTTTACGGTTCTCCTACTAGCGCTCATTGGGCGGGGGGTCGCCTTTGAATTTAGAGGGAAGGTCGAGAAGGCTTCATGGATCAAAACGTGGGACTGGGTGATCTTCTTTGGCAGCCTGCTTCCGCCATTTTTACTCGGCGTGCTATTCACAAGTATTTTACGAGGAATGCCCATTGATCAAAGCATGAATATGTACGCTGGATTTACAGACTTTGTGAATCTTTATTCAGTGATCGGCGGGGTAGCCGTGACGGTTCTTTGCCTTCTGCATGGATTGATTTTCGTCACACTCCGCACTGAGGGTGATTTAAGAAATCGTGCAAGAAAGCTAGGTCAGCGTGTTTTATTGATTGCACTGCCGGTTCTTGTTGTGTTTGTCGGTGTGTCTATTCTTGAAACAGACATTTATACCGTGCGTCCGATCATTACGATCCCTTTAACTGTACTTATTGTGGTTTGTTATGTAGCGGCTCTATTCTTTATGAGAAAAGAGCGTGATGGCTGGACATTTTTATTCACAGGTGCAGGTATTATGGTGACGGTGACCATGCTTTTCACAGCATTATTCCCGCGTGTCATGATTAGTTCGATCAACCATGCATTCGACCTCACCATTCAAAACGCTGCATCAGGATCTTATTCACTGACGGTCATGACGATTGTTGCCATTTCTTTGCTGCCTTTTGTGCTTGGGTATCAAATCTGGAGCTACTATGTCTTCCGTAAACGTGTAAGCGGTAAGGAGCCAATGACCTACTAATGGATAAACGTTTGCTTCAACTAAAAGGAATGAGGGGGCTTCTTGCCCTCTTAGGTATTGTGTCAATCATCCAAGGAGCAAGTATTATTTTTCAAGCACAGTGGCTGGCACATGCCATAACAACGCTGTTTGACGGGAAGAGCCTCATGCAGGCAACGCCTTATGTCTTGCTGTTTCTTGCTGCCTTTCTGGTGCGGCACGGTCTCACCTTGATGCGGGAGAAGGTCATGTTCACCTATTCTTCCCGAATTGGAGCAGACGTCAGAAAGCAGCTGTTGGACCAGCTTTTCCGTTTAGGGCCAGCTTTCACGAAGAAAAAAGGAACAGGAAAGCTTGTGACATTGGCGATGGAGGGCATTGCCCAATATCGTCAGTATTTACAGCTGTTTTTGCCGAAAATGGTGAACATGGCAGTTATTCCGGTGATGGTGCTTGTCTATGTTTGGACATTAGATGAAACATCTGCTGTCATTCTCATTGTCACGCTGCCAATTTTAATTGTTTTTATGATTTTGCTAGGACTTGTCGCTCAGCGTAAAGCGGCCAAACAATGGAGATCGTATGAGAAATTATCCAATCATTTTACTGATTCTCTCCGTGGCCTTGAAACGCTTCGCTACTTAGGGATTAGCAAAAAGCATTCTCGCAATATTGCAGAGGTCTCAAAGCGTTATCGAAAGGCGACGATGAGCACACTGAAAGTCGCCTTTCTTTCATCTTTTGCTCTCGATTTCTTTTCTATGCTGTCCATTGCGACTGTCGCTGTATTTCTCGGCTTGCGCTTAATTGAAGGAGATCTTTTGTTATTGCCCGCTTTGACCGCACTGATGCTTGCGCCAGAATATTTCTTGCCAGTACGTGAAGTAGGTAATGATTATCATGCGACGTTAAACGGAAAAGAAGCGAATGAGGCGATTCAAGTGATTTTAGAGGAAAAGGGCTTCCGAGAGCAGGAGACACAATCCGTGCAGCTGAACGAGTGGAATGAGCAATCTGAGCTCACACTGCAAGATGTCAGTGTCTTACATGATGAGCATGCACCATATTCGATTCAGGATGTGGACCTCACTGTGAAAGGAAAGAAAAAAATTGGGATCATCGGTGCCAGTGGTTCGGGGAAATCGACGTTAACGGATGTTCTCGGCGGTTTTGTTGAACCGTCTGCAGGTGAAATTATCCTAAACGGAAAGCCGCTTGCTCATTTACAGCTGGCGGCATGGCAAAAAGAAGTCGTTTATATGCCGCAGCATCCTTATTTATTTCACATGACACTGAGAGAAAACATTCGTTTTTATGAACCGAATGCAACCGATGAAGACGTCGAAAGAGCGGTGCAAGAGGCAGGTTTGTCTCAGCTCGTAGCGGATCTCCCCAATGGACTGGATGAGGTCATTGGCGAACAGGGCAGAGGGCTGAGCGGTGGACAAGCGCAGCGGATTGCCCTCGCTCGCACAGTGCTCGGCCAGCGATCCATTATGCTGTTAGATGAACCAACGGCTCATCTGGATATTGAGACAGAGTATGAATTAAAGAAAACAATGCTTCCATTGTTTGAAGATAAACTTGTGTTTTTAGCCACACACAGACTTCATTGGATGACGGATATGGATGAAATCATTGTGATGGATCATGGGACGATTGCAGAGATGGGGACTCATGAATCATTAATGGAAAGAAAAGGTGTGTACTATCAATTGGTACAGGAACAAATGGGGGCGGTCACACATGGTCAGTAAAGGGTGGTTTATACCTTATATCAAGGAGAATCAAAAGCTGTTTGCCTTGGTGCTTTTTTTAGGGGCGATTGCGGTGTTTTCTGCTTCTATGCTCATGTATACGTCAGGGTTCCTCATTTCAAAAGCTGCCACAAGACCTGAGAATATCTTGATGGTCTATGTCCCCATCGTGGCAGTACGTACCTTTGGTATTTCACGCTCAGCTGCTCGTTATGCAGAGAGACTGGCGAGCCATCAGCTCATTTTGACGATGATTGAAAAAATGCGGGTACGTCTTTATGACATGGCTGAACGAAGTGCCAAACAGACTAAGCTTGGAACAGGTGAAATGCTTGGGCTGTTATCAGAAGATGTGGAGAGATTACAGGATGCGTATTTAAAAACAATTTTTCCATCCATCGTTGCGCTGCTTTTATATGCCGCTTCGATTGGAGCACTTGGGCTTTTCTCATGGCCTTTTGCCGGGTTGATGCTGCTTTATATGGCGCTGCTCGTATTTGTATTCCCATACATCACAGTACTTGTGAACCGGGCACGACAAATTCAAATGAAGAAAGGCAGAAATGAACTGTACAGCCATTTAACAGATGCCGTCATGGGCGTGAGTGACTGGTTGTTTAGCGGCAGACAGAACGATTTTGTTGAAGGCTATGAACGAAAAGAAGCAAAGCTATTAGCGCTCGAATCGGCAAAGCACCGGTTTATCCGTCTGCGCCAATTTTTAGCACAGCTAGTCATTGGAGGAGCAGTCGTCCTTGTCGTGTATTGGAGCGGCTCAGTCGTTCAGGCTGGTTCTATGCCACACACGCTCATCGCAGCCTTTGTGCTTGTGCTGTTTCCATTAACAGAAGCCTTTCTTCCGCTGTCAGATGCAGCAGGTGATATTCCTGTTTATCAGCATGCCGTCAGCAGATTAAATCATTATGAAGAGCAGTCGTATGAAGGATTAGTGGAGAGGAAGGCAGCAGACGAGACACCCGTCTCTGATGGCGTTGAAGCGGTCTGTTTTGATCAAGTCACCTTCGGATATGAAGCAGATCAACATGTACTCAAGCATTTTTCGTTTTCACTGAAGCAAGGTGAATCGCTCGCTCTTTTAGGAAAAAGCGGTGCAGGCAAATCGACCATTTTAAAATTGTTAGAAGGGGCAGTCGTGCCAAATCAAGGGGGTGTCAGCATTCAGGGGAAACCGGTACAAAGCATTCAAGAGGAGATATCCTCCTATGTGTCTGTACTCAATCAACAGCCCTATTTATTCGATACGTCTGTTTTAAACAACATTCGCTTAGGTTCTCCAGAAGCGACAGAAGAGCAAGTAAAAGAAGCCGCGCGGCAAGTGCAGCTGCACGATTACATTGAGTCTTTGCCAGAAGGTTATCACACAGGTGTACAAGAGACAGGGGTTCGTTTCTCTGGTGGAGAAAGGCAGCGTATGGCTCTAGCACGGATTTTGCTGCAAAACACACCGATTGTTGTATTAGATGAGCCAACCGTCGGGCTTGATCCACGCACAGAGCGTGAATTGCTTGAAACAATCTTCCGTGTGTTAAAAGGAAAAACAGTCATTTGGATCACCCATCATCTCACTGGCTGTGAGGCATGTGACCGTATGATGTTTATTGAAGGTGGACGCATTGAGATGGAGGGGCAGCATCATGATTTGCTGAAAGAAAATGCGCGTTATCAAAAGCTGTATGAAATGGACCGTCCATTTTCGGTCGTGTAAAAAATGGATGACAAGAACGTTCGGACAGAAGATTTCTGCCCGAACGTTTTTTTGAGATTAAGGATTTACTTTTCCTACACCCGCATTTGATACAACTTCTGATTTCACATTGTTCACGTTAAGCAAAGAGTAGTTATAAGGAGGGTTGTACGTACCTGTTGAAGACGTTGGCAGGCTACCTGTGCTGTTAATATAAGAGTTGTTGATGACATGCCAAGTACCAACTTTACTGCTGTCCCAGCTGCCGATGGCATTTTTCGTGTTTTCAAATACGTTGTGTTCAATTCTCATTTTCGCGCCCATACGTGAATTAATCGCTGTTGTTAGAATGTTTTTGTAATAGTTGTTATACACATGGCCTTCCCCGAAGCGCATAGACGGTACACGAGAGTTCAAGTTTTCAAAACGGTTGTTGTGGAACGTGATTTTTCTGTTGTAGTTATCGTTATCGGAGCTGCCCATCAGCATCGTTTTCCAGCTGTCATGGACATAGTTCCATGAGAACGTAATGTAATCAGAGTCATTTTTCACATCGAATAACCCATCATAGTCATCTTTATCAGAGTTTAAAGTGTTGTAGAGTTCATTATGGTCGACCCATACGTTTTTAGAGGCACCTTCGATTCCGATGGCATCTTTATCACCGATTTTGCTGTGATGGATTTTGAGGTTGCGGATGATGACGTTATTAGCACGCCATACTTTAATACCAATCCCGTTAAATTCGCCGTTTGTCCCTTTACCGACGATGGAGACATTGTTTGTATCTTTCACATCAATTTTATTGGCCGAAGTATTAGAAGGAGTAATCGTTCCGTCTACCACGATTTTCAATTTTTCATTTGTTCCTTTGCTTTTGAGGGCAGCTAATAGTTCATTTCCGGTTTTCACCGTCACCGTTTTACCGCCTTCACCGCCTGTTGTACCGCCATTTAATGTGGAGAATCCTTGCTGATTAAAATTGGCCATAATCGAAGGGCTTTCTGGATATTTCGTTGCTGCTTTTGCCTCCCCATTTGGCGCAAATAATGAAGTCACGAGACCAACCGCTAACACACCAGCTAACATTGGAACTTTTTTCTTCAACATGAACATCTCCATTCTCTATTTTGTTTTAATGTAAACGTTTCCAAAATAAGCTGCGATTCAACCGCTCCCCCTTCCTTCGCCAGCATCGCCTCTTTCGGAATGTAGGAAGAGCATAGCACGCAAAAAGGTATCATCGGCTAAGAATTGGAACGAAGTATTCCACGATTTTCAAGGAAACTAAGGCAATGATTATTTCAATTTATCTACATGAGACAAGGATCATTGACGATAGGTATTGGGGTAACCTAGTGATTATGAAAAGGACGTTCTTCTTTTCAAGGAAAATCAAGATGATTACGAAAGCGTCATTTTGTTAGAGACAAAGACATGTCATAATCATTACATAAGAAAAAATTGGATATCAAATAGATCCATGCGCTAAACAGCAGGTAGAAAAGGCTCCAATTAAAAAAAGAAGGTCTATTTTAAACGATGCGATCACCGGTGTCGTCTAATCAATAAGAGATAGAAAGGAAGGAGGGACGTGTTTGGAGCAGACCGAGGAGACTTTATGGATCAAGCGGGCAAAACAGGGGGATGATGCCGCATTTACCGCCCTTTATCGGCATCATTATTCGTTTCTTTACCGTTATTTGATGAAATTGACCCTTCAACAAGAGCTGACAGAGGAGATCATGCAAGAAACGATGCTCAAAGCGTACATGAAACTTTCTTCTTTTAGAGGAGATTCATTATTTTCAACATGGCTCATGTCCATTGCATCTAGACAATTTTTAGATCATCAAAAGAAAGGAAAACGTGAACAAACGAGAGAAGGGAAGGCGAATCAAGAAGCCATCCGCCGGTTCAAATGGGATGTTCAGCAAAAAGGCCATACTTGGCATGACATGTGGGATGCTCTAAATGAGTTAAAGGCTCAGGAGAGAGCACCGATCCTTCTCCATTACTATTATGGCTTTACTTACCCTGAAATCGCTTCGATGCTCGGGGTGAGAGAAGGTACGGTTAAATCGAGGGTTCATCATGGGATCAAGAAAATTCGAAAGGAGTGGGACTGATGAAAGAAGATCGTTTCGCCGATCGTTTAAAAGAGGGGCTGCAGGAGCTCGATGAACAAATCGAAGTAGAAAAGCCGAGTGAACAAGCTTTGATGTTGATGCTAAAGCAGGCAAGGGAAAAAGAGAAAAAACGTTTTAAACAAGAAGTGCTGGCGTACATCATCGTCAGTCTGACCATCATGACACTTTTTGCAGCTGCCATTACTCATTTGCCCATCATCTTCATTCTTCTCCAAGTGGTGAGCGTGCCACTCTGTGTGGTTGTCGGCATCAAGGAATACCAACATATTAAAGGAGGGTCCTCCTTATGAGTCAGACGGAAATGATCATCTTATTGTGCGCATTACCGTTACTGTTTGCACAAGGATTTCTCTTATTTATGGATGCTAAGAAAAGAGGGCGTTATAAATGGTTCTGGGGCATCATTGGGTTAATCAACTTCCCATCTTCTTCTATTTTATATTGGCTGTGTGTTGTCTTACCTGATCGTAAAAGAGGAGAAAAGCTCAGGAAAGATTGAAAGACGTTGTAAAACTTTTGACCTTTTTTTTGAATGATCATCATCTAGAAAAAATGAAAGTTTCATGAATGTGTCAAAGAAAGCGGGATGATGAACGTCCAGTTCGTCATTTCTAGCACGATAGTCATTCTTTGAGCGGGTCATTTTCATGACGGAAGGTGATTCTGCTTGATCTATCTCATTTCGGCATCGTTTTCATCTGTTATCAATATTGATCAGTTTTTACAAATGGTGTTAAATTAATCTCAATATGCGTTAGAAAATCTAACAACCAAAGAGTGAGATATTGACAAGGAGGCAGATGAGACATGTTGACCTTAGATCGAGCAGCACAAACAGCACAAAGCTACATCCACCGTGTGCTAGAGGATGTAGAAAAACGGAATCCAGGCGAGGCGGAATTCCAGCAAGCCGTGAAAGAAATTCTGGAATCCCTCGTCCCGGTTTTTGCAAAACACCCAGAGTATGAAAAACAGGGGATCTTAGAACGCTTAATTGAGCCTGAGCGGCTTGTGATGTTTCGTGTACCGTGGGTAGACGATGAAGGCAAAGTACAGGTGAACAGAGGATTCAGGGTTCAATTTAATAGTGCCATCGGTCCTTATAAGGGGGGCATTCGTTTCCACCCATCGGTCAATGCCAGCATCATCAAGTTTTTAGGATTTGAACAAATCTTTAAAAACGCACTGACAGGTTTGCCGATCGGCGGAGGAAAAGGTGGATCAGATTTTGACCCTAAAGGGAAATCTGATGGAGAAATCATGCGTTTTGTTCAAAGCTTTATGAGTGAACTCAGTCGTTATATTGGACCTGATCAAGATGTACCGGCAGGAGATATTGGGGTAGGCGCACGCGAAATCGGCTATATGTTCGGCCAGTACAAAAAAATGCGTGGTGCGTATGAAGCAGGTGTCCTGACAGGAAAGAGCCCTGGCTTCGGAGGCAGTTTAGCAAGAAAAGAAGCGACCGGCTATGGACTGGTGTACTTTATGGAAGAAATGTTAAAAGCCCACGGAATGCAATTTGAAGGACGATCTGTTGTTGTGTCTGGGTCAGGAAATGTATCGATTTATGCGATGGAAAAAGTATTGGAATTAGGCGGAAAGGTTGTGGCTTGTAGTGATTCAAGCGGAGCCATTTACGACCCTCAAGGCATTTCACTTGAGACAGTGAAGCAGCTGAAGGAAGTCGATAACCAGCGAATTAGTGCCTACATAGACATTCACCCGCATGCTGAATTGATTGAAGATTGCGAACAAATTTGGTCTCTCCCTTGTGACATTGCGCTGCCATGTGCGACCCAAAATGAAATTTCAGAGTCGCAAGCACAGCAGCTAGTGGCAAACGGTGTCATCGCTGTAGGAGAAGGGGCCAATATGCCGTCCACACTTGAGGCCGTCAAAGTATTTGAACAACATGATATTTTGTTTGCACCAGCAAAAGCAGCAAATGCTGGGGGAGTGGGTGTTTCGGCGTTAGAAATGGCGCAAAACAGTGCGAGAATGTCTTGGACTTTTGAAGAAGTAGATGGTCAGTTGAAACAAATGATGCAGTCGATTTATCGTCAGTGTACTGAGACAGCTGAAGAATACGGATACGCTGGAAATTTAACGGTAGGCGCAAATATTGCAGGATTTCGCAAAGTGGCAGATGCCATGATCGCACAAGGCGTCATTTAACTCCTGCTCTCCCGCACCTGTTTATTTCATGACAAGATCGGGAATCGTCTTGTAAGAATGACAATAAGGAGGCGCGGGAGAAAATGAAAAAGTGGCTGAAACAAATTGTCAAATGGGCACCAGTGATTTATCCAGTGGTGAGGAAAATATACAAAGAACGAAAAGTATCCAAAAGTCGTAACGTATCAGCCGGGTAATCCGGCTTTTTTTTATGAAATGAATGAAACAAAAAAATATGCTGTGTGAATGATCCATTTCACTTCTCTCTCCGTTAAGTACATAACAAACGGAAAGAGGAGGCAAAACAGATGAAAATGAAAAAAGCATTTTTAACGATCCCGCTTAGTGCAGCATTATTATTACCAACTGCTCAAATGGCAAGTGCACACGAAGGACATATGCATGGGGATGCAAAAAAGTCGTCATCATCACAAGAGGTGTCAAATAAAGCAACGGATCTTCGCGCAGCGCTTGATCAGCTCTTCTCAGAGCATGCTTATTTAGCAGTGATCACGATGCAAAAGGGAATTGACGGCAGTAAAGATTTTGATCAAGCAGCCGCAGCGTTAAATGAAAACACGAATGATCTATCAGATGCGATCGCCTCTGTGTATGGAAAAAAAGCAGGGAAACAATTCAAAGAGATTTGGTCAAGCCATATCGGCTACTTCGTTGATTATGTACAAGCGACAGCGAAAAAAGATGAAGCAGGTAAAAAGAAAGCGGTCAAAGAGCTTGATCAATACCGTATGAAACAAGCTGATATGCTTGATAAAGCAACAGGTGGAAGATTGAAAGCAAGTGAACTTGAAGAAGGATTAAAGATGCACGTCAATGAACTGCTAAAAGCTTTTGACAGTTATACAGAAAAGGATTTTGATACAACCTATGAAACGGTCAGAAAATCCATTCATCATATGTTTGAAGTAGGTAAAGGTGTATCATGGGCGATTACAGATCAATTTCCTGGGAAATTTGATCAAAAATCAGTCGATACTCCAGCGGCAGATCTTCGTGAGGATTTAAACTACTTGTTCTCAGAGCATTTGGCACTCGCGGTAGTGGCAATGCAAAAAGGGAATGATGGCAGCAAGGACTTTGACCAAGCGGCAGCAGCCTTAAATGAAAATACAAATGATTTATCAGATGCGATCGCTTCTGTTTATGGAAAAGATGCAGGAAAACAATTTAAAACGATCTGGTCAAGTCATATCGGATATTTAGTTGATTATGTTAAAGCGGATGCATCAGGAGACGAGCAGGCAAAAGAAAAGGCTGTCAAAGATTTAGATGCTTACCGTATGAAACAAGCAAAATTTTTAGATCAAGCGACAGATGGCCGATTGAAGGCGGCTGACTTAGAAGCTGGGTTGAAAACCCATATTGATGAGCTCATCAAAACGTACACGTCTTATCATCATGGTGAATATGATCAGCTGTACCCGACTGTCAGAGAAGCATACGGCCATATGTTCATGGTTGGTCAAGATGTCGCATCAGCTATTGTCGATCAGCATCCTGACATGTTCAAATCCAACATGCCAAATGAGATGCCGAAAACAGGTATGGGAGGCACAGCCGGTCCATTAGGTATGTCATATGAAGCATTTGCTGGGATGATGGCAAGTCTCATCTTAGCCGGAGGTGCAGTGGGGGCGTTCTTCCTCATTCGCCGTAAACCATCAAATTAAGCAGGCATCAAGACAAGAGGGAACGTGCACAATCGTGCCGTTCCTTTCTTCAAAAGGAGGTCGACTTGCGTGAAAAGATGGCTGTTTGGTATTCTGACGCTTTTCATCATCACGGGCTGCGCATCCCAATCAATAGATGAAAAGTCATCCTCTGAAACTGCATCATCTCCTGAGCCAATGACAGCAAAACAAGCCAAGAATCCATCTCATTCACACGACACGTTAAAAGAAGAGCCATCGGGTATTGTGCCAGCTGACATCTCCATTCCAGCGATTGATGTCCAAGCAAAAGTGGAGAAAACGACTTTATCAAAGGATGGCAGTATGGGTGTTCCGCAAAATTCAGATCACACAGCTTGGTTTGAAGATGGTCCGAAGCCTGGTGATAAAGGGAATGCTGTCATAAATGGTCATGTTGATAATAAATGGGGTCCAGCTGTTTTTTATCGACTAAAGGAGCTAAAAAAGGGAGACAAAGTCATTGTGACATCCTCGTCAGGGGAAAAGCGAACCTTTGAGGTTCTCAAGGTGAAAAGCTATCCGCGCGAAGAGAAACCAAATGCTTTTTTCGGGTACGCCTTTACACGGAATCTCAATTTCATCACATGTACGGGAACTTTTGATCATGCAGCCGGTACACATGAAAAAAGATTGGTTGTCTTTACACAACTGATTTCCTCATAAGAAAAAGGCGGATACACGGAGGTGTAACGCCTTTTTTTCATGATTTCCACAACAGCATCTTAGAAGAAGATTCATAGGTCATTAGATATGGTTGGTTGTATAAATAGGGGCGTTTGTCATATAAATGAGTTGGCAATTTTTATTTCTTTTCAGTAGAATATGAGTAATGAAGAGAACTGTAAGCGTATACAACCTGTCCAAACAAGGCAGATTCTCCACCCTAAATGAAGGAGGCCGATCTAATGCTGAGTAAAAGACTGGCGCACATTTTAAGTCAGCTGATGGCAGCTGAGACTCCTCTCACGAGCGCAGCGCTTTCTGTCAGTTTACAAGTGACAAGCCGCACCATCCGAACAGACATCAAGGAACTGAATGAGCGTCTAGCCCTTTATCAAGCAGCTGTATCAGCTGTTAGAGGCGCTGGCTATGAGCTGTTGATCAACGATGAGAATGCCTTTCGCCGTTTTATGAAGGAAGAAGTCGAACAGGAAGAACCACTTGCTGTTCTTCCAGAAGAACGAGTTCGATTTATTTTGAAAAAGCTGCTTCTAGCGGAATCATATGTGAAGCTGGAAGACTTACAGGAGCAGCTGTTTATTAGTAAATCGACGATGAGTAATGACATGAAATGGGTCAAACGTAAGCTCGAACCCTTTGATCTGAAGCTTGAAGCAAAGCCGAATAAAGGCTGCCGGATTAAAGGATCTGAGATGAAAATCCGTTATTGCATGTCAGAATATTTATTCAATGAACGGCGTTCCTATCAAACCATGCTGGACACGGCGGTTACGATTTTGCCAAAACATGAGCTGGAATTGATTCAGAGAACCATGATTGATTATATCAACGAGGAAAAAATGAATCTATCAGACATTTGCATGAATAATTTAATTGTTCATATTGCTATTGCCTGTAAACGGATTAGACACGGAAACTATGTATCTGTGCTGCCTGAAGAAATCAACGAAATCCCAAGGGCAAAAGAATACAAGGTAGCCAAAAAAATGGTTGAGCGTCTTGAAGGGCTGCTGGATGTCTCATTTCCACAAGAGGAAATCGTTTATATCGCCATCCATTTGCTAGGAACAGCCAAAATGGTACAGTCTTTTTCAACGGGCGGTCAAAAACAAATTGTGGATGATGACACGAGCCGTCTTGTTCAACTGATGCTGAAAGCCATTGATCAAAAATTGCAGCTGGATTTAGCGGGAGATGCGGAATTGCTGATTGGCCTCAGTTTGCACTTAAAGCCAGCGATCAATCGGTGTAAGTATGGAATGAATTTAAGAAATCCAATGCTAGATGAGATCAAAGCGGGCTATCCAATTGCCTTTGAAGCAGGGATTGTGGCGAGCAGGGTCATTGAAGAAGAGACAGGTTTGTCCATTCATGAAAATGAGATCGGCTATATGGCACTTCATTTTGGTGCGGCCTTAGAGCGTAGGAAAATGGAGATACCACCGAAGCGATGCCTGATTGTCTGTGCGTCTGGTGCAGGGAGTGCAAGGCTACTTCAAGATCGTTTGCGGTCACAATTTGGGTCAAAGCTGACCATTTTAGGAACAGCAGAGCTTTATTCCCTTCCGCATGTCTCTTTACATGCATTGGATTTAATTATTACGACCATTCCCATTCATATGGATTTACCGATTCCGGTCATTCAAGTGAACACGATTTTAGGAGGCAGTGATTTTTTAAAAATAGAAGATGCTTTGACAAGTGAAACAAGAGTGACATTAGCCACGCAATATATGAAAAAGGAATTGGTCTTTACAAAACGCGCCTTTCAAACAAAGGAAGAGGTCATACACTTTCTCACGCAAAAGGTCATTGACATGGGCTTAGCGCCAGCAGAACTTACACAATCTGTGATGGAAAGAGAAGAGTCTGCACCGACTTCATTTGGGCATTATACAGCAATTCCGCATCCGATGACCCCGCTGACAGAAGAGACGTTTTGGGCGATCTGTACATTAGAAAAACCGATTATTTGGGGAGAGAAAAAAGTTCAATTTGTGTGCTTGCTTTGTGTCGAAAAAGAGAATGCCAAAGACTTAAAAGGCATGTACCGTCTGCTTGGAGAGCTTGTCCATCATGTGAAATTTATTCAGCACCTCATCACCTGTGACACCTTTGAAGACATGCTGGATGTCATGGATAAAAAAGCGCCTTCGTACAAGAACTAATGGTGTGATATTAACTTTTTCCGCTTCCTAAAGGAAAAAGTATGGGTGTTTATGAAAGCGGTTTCATAATATGATGAATGTGTAAAGAAAAGCTTCATACTTCAAAAAGGGGGCGTTTACAATGAACATTTTATTAGTTTGTGCAGCAGGTATGTCAACAAGCTTACTTGTCACAAAAATGGAGAAAAGTGCACAAGAACAAGGAAAAGACTATCGTATTTGGGCAGTATCTGGAGATGCTGCAAAAAATCATATTGATCAAGCCGATGTGCTTTTATTAGGACCTCAAGTTCGTTATTTATTACCGCAAATGAAAAAACTCGGAGAAGACAAAGGAATTCCAGTAGACGTGATTAATACCGTGCATTATGGCGTATGTAATGGTGCTGAGGTTTTAAAATCTGCTGAACAGTTAGTGAACGGATAAAGGGGGCGGAAGGGATGAATGGATTCAACCGATTTCTAGAAGAGAAGGTTATGCCGTTTGCAGGGAAGATTGCCGCTCAAAGACATTTACAAGCATTGCGTGACGGAATTGTTTTAACCATGCCTCTCATTATCGTCGGTTCACTGTTTCTTATTTTAGCCAACCTTCCGATTCCGGGATATAGCGATTTTATGGCAAGTGTCTTCGGAGCCGAATGGGCCACGAAACTATCCTATCCTGTGAATGCCACCTTTGACATTATGGCACTTGTTGCGACCTTTGGGATCGCGTACAGGTTAGCTGAAAAGTATGCAGTCGATGCACTGTCATCTGGTGCAATTGCTGTCGCAGCTTTCCTCCTAGCCACACCTTATCAAGTCCCGTTCACACCTGAAGGATCAACAGAAGCTATCCTCGTGAATGGCGGTATTCCCGTCACACTGATGGGCAGTAAAGGGCTATTCGTTGCCATGATTATTGCCATGCTTTCCACCGAAATTTACCGCTTTATTGTACAGCGGAATATCGTCATCAAAATGCCTGATGGTGTACCGCCAGCAGTTAGTAAATCGTTTATCGCACTTATTCCAGGTTTTGTGGTCATCACGCTGATCTGGGTCGCTAGGCTTCTGATTGAGATGACACCTTTTGAGAGTATTCATAATATCATCACGGTCTTAATCGGCACACCACTATCCATTCTTGGTGGAAGCTTAGGCGGAAGTATCGTTGCTATCGGTGTGCAAATGCTCCTCTGGGCATGTGGTATTCACGGAGCCACCATTGTCGGCGGAGTCATGGGTCCGATTTGGCTCGGTGCGATGGATGAAAACCGTCTTGCCTTCCAAGCAGGAGAAGTGCTGCCGAATATTTTCACAGCGCAGTTCTTTGAAATCTTTATCAATGTCGGCGGAAGCGGCGCGACGCTTGCTTTGGTACTGACCATGATCTTGCGTGCGAGAAGTAAACAAATGAAACAGCTTGGCCGTCTTGCGATTGGGCCAGCCATCTTTAACATCAACGAACCGATCATTTTTGGAATGCCGATTGTGATGAACCCAATGCTTCTCATTCCGTTTATCCTTACGCCAATTATGATGATCATCACCACATATATCGGAATGAGCACAGGACTTGTAGCAAAACCGGCAGGGATCGCTGTCCCGTGGACAATGCCGCCAATCATTTCAGGCTATCTCGCAACAGGCGGGAAAATCTCTGGCGCAGTCATGCAGCTGATTAACCTTGCCTTGTCATTTGCGCTATACTATCCATTCTTTAGAATGTGGGATAAGCAGAAATTGAAAGAAGAAAATGAGCTTGAAGCAAAAGCATCAACAGATGAAAATGTCGTCAGCATGTAATAGAGGGAACAAGGGGGATGCGGCCGATGGAAATGGAACAAATTGTGTTTCAACTCATCTTGCACGGTGGTAATGGCAGAAGCTCGGCCATGGAGGCCATTACATGTGCAAAGCAAGGCAATTTTGATGAGGCGAAGCAAAAATTGCAGGAAGCACAAGAAGCGTTAAATGAGGCGCATCACGCACAGACAGAGCTAATCCAAGGAGAAATCAGAGGAGAGAAAACCGACGTCAGTCTCTTGATGATTCATGCACAGGATCATCTGATGAACGCAATGACCGTCAAGGAGCTTGCGGCTGAAATCATTGAGCTCCATGAAAAAATGAAGCAATTCGGAGGTGTCAATTCATGAAAGACGGAATCAAAATTGTCACAATAGGCGGTGGATCAAGCTATACGCCTGAGCTGGTCGAAGGGTTTATCAAACGATATCAAGAATTGCCTGTAAAGGAATTATGGCTTGTGGATATTGAAGCAGGTCAGGAAAAGTTGAACATCGTGGGTGCCCTTGCAAAACGTATGGTTGAAAAAGCAGGTTTGCCGATTGAAGTGCACCTCACCCTTGACCGCCGGGCAGCTCTGAAAGATGCGGACTTTGTCACGACACAATTCCGTGTAGGACTGCTCGAAGCGAGAGCCAAGGATGAGAGAATCCCGCTTAAATATGGCGTCATTGGACAGGAAACGAATGGTCCAGGCGGGTTATTTAAAGGTCTACGCACTATTCCAGTCATTCTAGACATCGTGAAGGATATGGAAGAGCTTTGCCCAGATGCTTGGCTGGTGAACTTTACAAATCCAGCAGGCATGGTCACAGAGGCGGTGTTACGCTACACGAATCTGAAAAAAGTGGTCGGTCTATGCAATGTGCCGATTGGAATCAAAATGGGCATTGCAAAAGCGCTGGATGTCGATGTCGAACGCATTGAAGTACAATTTGCAGGCCTCAATCACATGGTCTATGGCTTAGATGTGTATTTAGACGGGGTCAGCATTATGGATCAAGTGCTCGATGAATTAGGAAATCCAAATAGCCAGTGGTCCATGAGGAATATTGAAGCGAAAAACTGGGAGCCTTCTTTCGTCAAAGGCTTAGGGGTCATTCCATGTCCGTATCATCGTTATTACTATAAAACGAAAGATATGCTGGAGGAAGAACAAAAAGCGGCTCAAGAAAAAGGAACAAGAGCAGAGGTTGTGCAGCAAGTCGAGCATGAATTGTTTGAGTTATATAAAGACCCAGATTTATCGATTAAACCGCCGCAGCTCGAAAAAAGAGGCGGGGCTTATTACAGCGATGCAGCATGTAATTTGATCAGTTCCATCTACAATGATAAACATGACATTCAACCGGTAAACACAGTGAACAGAGGAGCGATTGCCAGCATTCCGGCCGAATCAGCGGTTGAAGTGAACTGTATCATTACAAAGGACGGACCAAAACCAATCGCGACAGGTGATCTGCCTGTGGCTGTGAGAGGACTCGTTCAACAAATCAAGTCTTTCGAGCGTGTGGCAGCTGAAGCAGCTGTGACAGGAGATTACGAGACGGCTCTTGTCGCCATGACCATCAATCCACTCGTTCCATCTGATGAAATTGCAAAGCAAATCTTAGATGAAATGCTTGAAGCGCACCGTGAATATTTACCGCAGTTCTTCAAATCAGTAAATGCGTAAAATAAAATGGCCCCTTTATGGGGTCGTTTTTTATGATTTTTTCATATGGAAACCGGAGAAAGCAGTGTATGATAGAAAAAACAACATGTACTGCTTCAAAGAAAGGACGGTTAGAATATGGTGGCAATTGGGTTAATGCTTTACGGCTTTATCGTTCAACCTCTACTTAGTTACGGCACAGTGGTTTTGTTTTTGTATGGAATCATCGCTTCATTTATTGGCCTGATTCGGCATAGACAGGATGTGTGGATGTATGTTCTCCGCTTGCTCGTTTGTTTTACCATTCCAGTAACCAATCTGTTAATGTATTTCGCAACCATCGGTGGAGATGAAAGAGACTTTGATTTCCAGCCGATGCCGCCAGTTTATCATCTTGTTTTTATCCTAGAAATCATCATCGTCTTTTTACCAGAGATCTTTTTACTGATCGAGAGAAAGCGGAGTATCAAAGGGAAACAGTGGATATATGCAGGGGCCATTGTGGGGATATCGGTCTTGTTTTGGTGCACGCTTTGATGAGAGGCTGATGGACATCTAAGTCTTTTTCGCCTTTTTGTTGCGTAACCTCTTTCGCCTCATTTTTACAAAAGTAATGGAAAGAACAAAGATAGAAATTCCGAGAAACTTAAATAGAAAACGGGTGAAGAACGGTGAATCGTCGAAACCTGTAGCGATGATGATTGATCCGATGCAAATCCCAAAGAACGCAAGTAAATAAGTAAAAAACATACCATCACTCCTTAAGCGTGGAATAGATCCATATTTTCCATTATGAGGTAGTGAAGGAGATAAAGAAACAAAAAAAGAACCCTTCATCAAATGAAAGGTTCTTTCGCTTGCTTATGCCTGCTTGACGACCGAATCGACTTCTACTGTCCAGCCGAAGATGTCTGGCTGAGTTCCTTTTTGGATTCCGGTAATCGCTTCGTACAATTTCTTCGATACTTCGCCTGTTTGACCATTTTGAATGACGTATGGCTGATCGTGATAAATTAATTCACCGACAGGAGAAATGACGGCTGCCGTTCCTGTTCCGAAGATTTCTTCAAGTTCACCTGACTGATGTGCTTCAATTAACTCATCAATTGAAATTTTACGTTCTGTCACAGGGATTTCCCAATGCTTTAACAGCTCAAGCACAGAATTCCGTGTGATCCCTTCTAAAATGCTGCCGTTCAGTTCAGGCGTCACGATTTCTCCGTTGATTTTAAAGAAGATATTCATACTGCCGACTTCTTCAATGTACTTTTTCTCGATGCCATCAAGCCACAGGACTTGTGAAAATCCTTTTGTTTCAGCAACTTGCTGTGCTTTCAAGCTCGATGCATAGTTTCCAGCTGTTTTGGCATTTCCTGTTCCGCCTTTAACAGCGCGGACAAATTCGTTTTCCACCGCAATTTTGACCGGATGGATGCCTTCTTTATAATAAGAACCTACTGGAGATAAAATGATGATCAGCTTGTAGGTGCTTGACGGTGCAACACCTAAATAGGGCTCAGTAGAAATAATGAATGGTCGAATATACAAAGAAGTGCCCTCTGCATCAGGTACCCAATCCTTGTCAATGCGAATGAGTTCATTTAAGCCTTCTAAAACCGTTTCTGTATCAATTTGTGGGATACATAGGCGGTCATTTGATCTGTTTAAGCGTTCCATATTTTTTTCGGGACGGAATAAGAGAATCTTTTGATCCTCAGACACATACGCCTTCAAGCCTTCAAAAACAGATTGGCCATAATGATAAACCATAGAAGCTGGGTCCATTGGAATCGCCTGATAAGGAATAATTCTCGGATCATACCAGCCTTTATCAATTGAATAATCCATCACAAACATGTGGTCTGTGAAGATTTTTCCGAATTCAAGTTGATCAGATTGAGGTTTTGGTTTTTTTGTTGAACTAATTTCAACGCGGATGGGTTGTTTTGGCATCGTAAATCTCCTTGCTGTTTGATTATTTGAAAATTCTAATAATATGAAATAATTATGATTCTATTCTATACCTTCACAAAATATTAGCAATAGGTTTTCTGGAATTCAGACAAGAAAAATCTGTTAAAGCGCTTTCCTCCTCTCTGTCGTGGTTTTACTGAAGTTTCCCCTTAGAAATAAAATCCAATTTCATTATTAACTGATTAATCTGACAATTTAAAAGCGATTTGTTTTCCTGTAAGATATTCTTTCAACCATACACCTTTTGACTAGTACATTGCAAGGGGCATTGCCATATTTTAATCCTCTTTTTTTTAACCGATAAAGGTAGAAGAGAGTGGAAGGGAGCAAACAACGAGATGAAACGAATGATATCAGGCGCCTTATTGATTTTATTGATGACCGCCATTAGTTTTGGCTGTCAAGCGATGACGGAGGAGGCTGGTGCGAAGCAAGGTACTGCCTATTACGTCGCAGCAAATGGGAACGACAAACATCCAGGGACAAAGCAAAAGCCTTTCCGTACGCTGAAAAAAGCGGCAAGTATCGCGAAAGCTGGAACAACAGTTTATATGAGAGGCGGTACATACAAAGAGAAATTGATTGTCCGCCATTCTGGAACAAAGAAAGCACCAGTTGTTTTTCAAGCGTATGGAAAAGAGAAGCCTGTCATTAGCGGAGCATCTCTTAAAGGAAATCAAGCAGACGGTGGTCTTGTGAAGATTGATCAAAAAAGCTATATCACCCTGAAAGGGCTGACAGTCGGTCGTATTAAAACGAATCAAGAAGATGTGACACCCATCGGTATATTCATCACAGGCAGCGGCAAAGGCGTCAAACTGCTTAACAACCGTGTGTACGACATTCAGACGACACATCAAAATGGGAATGCTCATGGCATTGCGGTCTATGGAACGAAAGCACCTGCAGCCATTGAAGACATCGAAATCAAAGGAAACACTGTGGAAAAGTTAAAGCTAGGTTTTAGTGAAGCCCTTGTGCTAAACGGAAACGTTAAAAAATTCCGCGTGACACATAATACAGTCCGGCATACGGACAATATCGGGATTGATTTAATTGGTTTTGAGAATGTCGCACCTTCTAAAAAGTATGATCAAGTGAGAAATGGTGTCGTATCTAGAAACAAAGTTTATGAGATTACGAGTGTTGGGAATCCAGCGTACGGCAAGGACATCTCCGCAGGAGGAATCTATGTGGATGGCGGGAAAGACATCGTGATTGATCATAACATTAGCCATCATAATGACCTTGGGATTGAGGTCACAAGTGAACATAAAGGGAAGATGGCCGAACGCATTCGCATTGAGCACAATCAAGTATATTTAAATCGTTATACAGGCATCTCCATTGGCGGCTATGACAAGAAGCGGGGCGGAACCACAAACACGACCATCTCCCATAATATTTTGTACAAAAATGACACAGCCGGCTTAGAAGGCGGTCAATTGCTCATGCAATATCAATCGGTGAACAATCGAATCACGAATAATATCATGACAGCCAGTGCTTCGCATTACTTAGTCGTGAATCTCTACGAAGTGAACAAGAAGAATACATTCCAAAAGAATGTCTACGATGACCGCAAAGGTGCAAAAGCCTCACAGTGGGTATGGCGCGGGAAATGGCTGGAAGGCTACAAAACGTATCGCTCGAAAAGCGGTCAAGATAAAGGTTCAGCACACCTCAATCCCCAATTTGTGAATGAGAAAAAATATGATTTCCGTCTTAAGGCATCATCACCTGCTAAGAAAATCATCGGCAGTTAAACAAGGCATTCGGTGCAAATGATCATTTTAGAAATTTTCAAAAAAGTCATTGACATTGATGAGACATCACATTAAAGTAAAGAAGACATTTCAACTAAAACAAATTTCATAACGGATCTCTTATCAAGAGAGGCAGAGGGACTGGCCCTATGACGCCCAGCAACCGTTTCTATCTAAGAAATTGGTGCTAATTCCTGCAAAGCTGTTACAGCTTTGACAGATAAGAGAGGAAGACTTCCCGATACATGTTTCATGCAACGGTGATCAAGCCTCTCTTTATCAAGAGAGGCTTTTTTGATCTCTTTTTTTAGAATCAAAAGACTGGGTTCACAGGCATATTTCCACTTTTTTACCTAGTTTTCCGATGTGAAAAATAAAACAACTTGAGGAGGAACAGCAATGAAACGTAAATATTGGACATCATCTCTTGTATTATTGACGGTCCTGACCGTGCTATTATCTGGTTGCGGTACGGGATCAAGCGCAGGCTCAAAGGCTAATGCAAACGAAAAGGTCTCCTTTGACAATGTCCCGAAGCGATTTGCAAAAGGACAGGGAGCAAAAATTAAAGTCATCCGTAAAATTGGCGGGGACGATCATACTGCTCAGTTTTTAGCAGGAACGAAGGCAGAAGGGGAAGCGCTAGGCTTTACAGTAGATGTCTACACGGCAAATGGTGATACGGCGAAGTTTCATGATGCCATTTCTCAAGCACTAGAAGAAAACTATGATGGCTTTATCATCTCTCATGGGGATGATGAGGCGACAGTTGCTGATGTGAAGAAGATCACAGCGAAAGGCATTCCAGTTGTGGCGTTTGATTCAAATCCGAAGCTGAAGGATATCAAAGGAGTCACAGTGACGTCTCAAGATGACGAGCAATTAGCGAAAAAATCATTAGATGCACTCGTGGCTGATTTTAAAGGGAAAGCAAATATTGCGTATCTTTGGGTAGACGGATTCCCTCCAATGGTGAGACGAAACAAGGTGTACCAAGAAACGCTCAAACAGCATACAGGGATCAAGGAACTTGACCGATTTGGCGTTGCGGCCTCTGATACATCAGTTCAAACACAAAATGCGGTTGCGGCGATGCTGAATAAATATCCAAAGGGTAAACTGGATGCGATTTTTGCGACGTGGGATGCATTTGCGATTGGTGCTGCAAGAGCTTTAAAAGAAGCGGGGAGAACCGAAGTGAAGATTTACGGTATTGATGTATCTAATGCCGATCTCCAAGAAATGACTGCGAAAGACAGTCCTTGGAAGTACACTGCCGCTGTCGATCCGAAGCTCATTGGTGCAATCGACGTAAGGATTCTTGCGAAGAAACTAGCTGGCGAGAAAACGCCATCTTCCTATGACCTTGAGGCCTCTCTCATTTCACAAAAGCAGCTTCAGGATGCAGGAAAGGCCATCAATATGGTCAATCTTGCAGATGAAGTAAAAGGATTCGGTTCTTCGACTGCTTTTGAAGAAGACTGGATGAAGACCTTGAAGAAGCATTATGCAAAATAAACAACGTGCACTCTCTTTTCATAGAGGGTGTTTCGTTTTTCAATTGACGATCAGGAGAGAAGGAGGACACCTATGACAACGCCGCTTGTTCATATGAAAAACATTTCGATTGAATTCCCAGGAGTCAAAGCGTTAGATCAAGCAAATTTCACATTAAAAAGAGGCACAGTCCATGCCCTGATTGGGGCTAACGGTGCTGGGAAGTCAACGTTAATGAAAGTTCTCTCTGGTGCTCATTCACATTTTGAAGGAAGCATCCACATCAATGGCGAGGCGGCGACCATTCATACACCGAAGGATGCGGCCTCATACGGTGTGCAGACCGTCCATCAAGAAGTGGATACAGCTCTAGTGCCATATTTAAGTGTTGGCGAAAATATGATGATCCATGAAATTGAGAAAAATCCATTCGTCCGCTGGAAAGAGATTCACCGCAAGGCAGCACAGCTGTTAAAAGAGATGGACATTGACATCTCGACGAAGCGTCTTGTGAGTGATTTGACACTGGCAGAAAAACAAATGGTGCTCATTGCCAAGGCTGTGTCGATCAAATGCAGCATTTTAATTTTAGATGAACCAACCGCTCCACTTAGTCATGCAGAAACAAGCAAGCTATTCTCAATGATTCATCAATTGAAAAAGAACGGCACAGGCATCATTTTTATCTCGCATCGCATGCCAGAAATTTTCAACATCTGTGATGAACTGACTGTGATGAAGAATGGAACCGATGTGGCGGCGCACCTCATTAAAGAAACCGATCCAAAGCAGGTCATTGAAGAAATGCTTGGCGCGCCATTAGAGGATCAATTCCCATTCCGTTCACCGCTTGAGGATGCACCGATTGTGCTTGACGTGAAAGAGTTGCATGACCAGCATAAATTAAACAACATTCATCTTCATGTGAAAAAAGGAGAAATTCTCGGGATTGCAGGACTAGTCGGTGCTGGTAAAACAGAATTGTGCAAAGCCCTATTCGGCGCCTCAGAAAAAAAGTCAGGCACTGTGCAGCTGCATGGTCAAACCATTCATATCAAGTCGCCTCATCACGCTGTGAGAGCGGGTATTGCCCTTGTGCCTGAGGAACGGAGAAAAGAAGGGATTTTAACAGAAGAAACTGTTGGATGGAACGTAACAGCTGCAAGTCTACGTTCGTTTACACGGCCGTTCAGCTTCTTACATCGTTCTAAGGAACGGAAGGCAGCAGATGGAATCGTCAAGCGGCTTGGCGTCAAGACACCTTCTCTTGAAGCGAAGGTGAAGCATCTCTCTGGTGGAAATCAGCAAAAGATTGCGATTGGAAAATGGCTGTTGGCTGAGGCGGATGTCTATCTCTTTGATGAACCAACCAAAGGTGTAGACGTTGGAGCAAAAAAGGACATTTTCTCTCTCATTGCAGAACTAGCTGCAAGAGGAAAAGCGGTTATTTATGCTTCAAGTGAGCTTTCAGAAATTGCAGGAATCGCCGACCGAGTATACGTCTTATATGATGGCAGCATTGCCCGGGAAATGACGGCACCAATGACTGAAGAAGAGCTTTTATATCATTCAACAGGAGGACAATCATGAGTGAACGACAAGTTTCAGCCCCAGTTCAACAAATCAAGAAACAGCGGCCATCCTTTCATCTGTTTGATTTCTTTTATCAATATGGCACCATCTTAACGATTGTCGTATTGATTGTTGTCTTTGCGGCAGCCAATCCGGCATTTTTACAGTCAGGAAATATCATCAACATTTTACGATCGATCTCGATTGTAACCATCATTGCAGTAGGGCTGACGATCTCATTAGCAGTGAATGGCTTTGATTTATCTGTAGGCTCAGTTGCAACGTTATCAAATGCAATTGTGATCTCCATGTTTGTATGGTTCTCGCAAAACCCACTCATTGCGATCCTTTCTGCGCTGGCGGCTTCTCTTATTGTCGGTTTGCTGAATGCTTGGATGATTGTCAAAATGAAGATTCCAGATATGCTCATGACACTAGCCATGATGTTTATCATTCAAGGGCTGGCACAAACCTATACGAAAGGTGCGACCATTTCTGAAAATATGGTGCTGCCTGATGGTACTTTTTCAACTGGCACCATCCCTGCCTTTTTCAGCAAGATTGGGCAGGTCCCCTATATCATTTTGATTATGGCGGCCATTGTGCTTTTTGCACATGTTTTTATGACTTACACAAAGCATGGGCGGTTGATGTATATCATTGGTGGAAATAAAGAAGCCGCCCGATTGTCTGGTATTCATGTGAACAAATACAAAATCGCAGCATATCTGTTGTCTGCCTTATTTGCGGCGATCGGTGGTATCGTGCTGGCATCAAGGGTGATGACAGCAGAAATTAACGCAGGAACGCCATATTTAATGGATGGGGTAGCTGCTGCTTTTATTGGGTTTTCAGTCATGGGAGCAGGTAAACCAAACGCATTCGGTACATTTATTGGTGCGGTGCTCATCGGTATTTTGCAAAATGGACTTGTGATGATGTCTGTCCCGTATTATGCAATGGATATCGTGAAAGGATCTGTGCTTGCACTGGCACTCGCGCTGACTTATTACAAACAGCGTGGCTAAGATGTATTTTTTTAAAACCATTTGCGTCCTCTCTCCGTCTAGTAAACGGAAAGCAGTGTAACAGCTGTTTGCCAAAAGGAGATGACAAAAAGAATGAATATGTCAGCAACTCATGTAGAAGATTTGAAAAGTGTCATGGAAGACTGGAAAAATGAATTATTAGTATATAAATTTGCATTAGATGAAATGGATACAAAGTTTTCGATTATTAGTCAGGAATATAATTTAATCCATGGACACAACCCAATAGAGCATACAAAATCACGGATCAAATCCTTTGAAAGCATCGTGAATAAACTAGCGAGAAAAGGATGTGACATCACCACACAATGTGCCAAGGAGTACATACATGATATCGCTGGTGTCCGCATCATCTGCTCGTTTATTCAAGATATCTATAACATCATTGATGTTCTGAGGCAAAGAGAGGATTTAAAGATCCTTGAAGTGAAGGATTACATTCAGCATCCGAAACCAAATGGCTATCGAAGTCTTCATTTAATTGTTGAGATTCCTGTTTACTTAACGAATCGTGTGGAGCATGTGAAGGTTGAAATTCAGGTGCGGACCATTGCGATGGATTTCTGGGCGAGTCTCGAACATAAAATCTATTATAAACTGCAAAACGATGTTCCTCATCAGCTCACCGATGAACTAAAGGAAGCGGCAGATATCGCTCACTACTTAGATGAAAAAATGCAAAATATCAAACGAGAAATTGATTAACCAATAAAAAGAGTAGCTGTTTTGAATGACAGCTACTCTTTTCAGTCTTATTAAGGGTTGGTGCCTCGATCTCTCTTTTGAATGATCGTACCGTCATCTTGCGATTGTGCAGACGGGCTGCTTTTTTGTGTAGAAATGCCAATCCAAACACCTGTGAACAAGAGCGTAAAAATCGCACTTGAGATCAGCCATTTTTTCATCATACATCACTCCATCTTCTTAACAAGTTTTGAATGACAATGCCTTGTTCTGAAAATAAATCGCTTCTTTCGGAAGACCATTTTCAGTTAAGTAGGCGGCTACATCCTGACAGATAGCCTCAAGATCAACAAGGAAATTCATAGATTCTAATTGATCACAATAAGAAATGATCTGCTCAATCATGTTGTCTGGCTGGAGCATCAATGTTTCTAAAATGGATAATTTAAGTGAAATGTTTCGTTGTTTTAAATTTTCTGCTTTTTGAAGTGAAAGCTGTACATAATAGTGGAACAAACCAGGCTTTTTCAGCTTAAACAGCGCTTTCGTGTAGGCATACAAGGCCAGTAAATAGCCGCCTGGAGAAGAAGTTTCGAATGCCTCAATCAATAAAGCCTTTTCTAGGAGCGGTACAGCTTCACTGTATTCATTTCTTAGACTTTTAATAAAGGCTGCATTGCAATACGCGTGACCAAGTAAATCTGGATCCTCCATCTGTTCGAGTGAGTGAATCACCTGTTCAAACAAAGTTTCTGCCTCATCATATTTCGATTGATCCGCATAATTCAGAGCAAGCATCATTTGACAGCTGATTGATTTTTTCACATAACATGGATCTGCGTCGTAAATAGACGAAGCCTTTTTTAAGTGGTGGATGGAGAGAAGTGTGGATCTTATATTATAGTATAGACAGCCTGTTTTATAATGGAATTCTGCCTTTTCAATGTCATCATGTACGAGATCTAATTTATCCTCGGCCAATTTCAAATGGTGAAATGCTGTATCTTGATTCCCTCTGCGCATTTCATACATGCCTTTAAAGAAATAGAAATAGTAGCTGAGCATATCATCTGTACGAATCGCATTTTCATCCACAAAAAGACTGTGATCTAACGAAGCTGTATCTTCGACTAAATCTTTGAAACGGTATTCTAAAAGTTGATAGTAGAGTAAGACGTCTTGATTCTCTTCCATTCGATCAAATGCTTGAAGAATCTCTTCTTTTAGCTGTATTGCTTCTTGTATGTCTCTTTTTTTCATCAAGACATACCAGTCATTTAGCATATTTGCTACATCAACTGATGACAAAACACCTGTTTCTGCCAATTGGTATCCTCCTTTCTTCACCTATTCATTTCTGCTGATTCTTATTTGTCTGAATCATCTTTCCATATTAAGTATCTTCTTATATTTTAAGCGGTCTATCTCAATTTGTAAAACATGTTTTTTGATGTAAATTCAACCAGTAGTGAAAAAAATAGGGAGTAACGATCGAATTGTATACGCTTACATTTTTTTAGGTAAAAAGAGGATATTGAAAAAAATATATCAGGATATCAATAGAGGAAGAGAGACAGTGAAAGAGGGTTTTTTCATAGGTGAGAAAGAAGTGTTATTGATAAAGGAGTGTTCGCGGTTTTTTGTGAGATTATATCACATGAATATTGTGAAACATGCTTCTTTCAGAATAAAATGAGTTATTCGCAAAAAAGTAAAATTTAAAGAGACTATCGATCTAGAATTGTATGGATCTTTGGTATTGATAAAAAATATCACACAGTATAGCTTTAGCGTGGTATAGTAAGATTGTTGTTGCGAATATTTAGACAAAACTGACAATTGGGGGTCGTGTTTTATGAAGAAATCGATGTTACTGATCATGGGACTAATTGTTGTGCTCGTCATGGCAGCCTGTGGTTCAAAATCAGACAGCGGTTCGGGAGAAGGCAAAGGCACATATAAAATCGGGATAGATGTAACATATCCGCCATTTGAATTTGAAAAGGGCGGTAAAACTGTGGGAATAGACGTTGATTTAATTAACGCCATTGCGAAAGACCAAGACTTCAAAGTGAAGCTTGAAGCAATGGATTTCTCAGGGATTATTCCAGCGATGCAAGCAGGTCAGCTTGATGTTGGAATGGGTGGTATGAGTATTACAGATGAGCGTAAAAAGAAAGTGGATTTCTCAGATCCATACTTCGACGCTGGTCTGACAGTTGTTGTGAAAAAGGACAGCAGCATCAAATCAATTGATGATTTAAAGGGGAAAAAGCTAGCTGTTAAAAATGGGACAACAGGTGCAAAATTTGCAACAGATAACGCAGACAAATATGGGTATGAAGTAGTTCAATTCAATGACAGTCCATCTATGTTCCAAGAAGTATCTAACGGAAATGCAGATGCTTTAATTGAGGATTACCCTGTCATTACGTATGCGATCGCACAGCAAGACTTGAAATTGAAAACAGTTGGAGATCGCTTGAATGGAGACCAATACGGGATCTCAGTGATGAAGGGGAAAAACCAGGACTTATTGAAGAAAATCAATAAAGGGCTGGAAAACCTAAAGAAAAACGGTGATTATGACAAAATTATTGAGAAATATTTGAAGTCATAACACAAGCGAGGCGCGCTCAGAGCGCGCTTTCTTTATGTGTCAACCGTATGTGAATTAGGGAGGGAGAAACATGGATACGATTGTTAATGCATTTCCGTATTTAATGGAGGGTTTGCAAACCACTTTATATATCTTTGTTGTTGCTATCATTTTAGGTTTTATCATCGGGTTGATTGTGGCGCTATTCCGCCTGTCACCATTTAAAATCTTGAACTTTATTTCACTCATTTTTGTCAATGCCATTCGAGGTACGCCATTTATCGTACAGCTATTCTTCATTTATTTTGGGCTAAATACACTTGAATTCATTTCACTTGACCGAGTGCCGGCAGGGATTATTACAGTAGCGATTAACGCAGGAGCTTATTTCTCAGAAATTATTCGTGCAGGGATTCAGTCCATCGATAAAGGACAAACTGAAGCCGCACGCTCTTTAGGATTCACAGGTGGACAAAACATGCGCTTTATCGTCCTTCCACAGGCATTTCGCCGTATGCTTCCAGCCATTACGAACCAAGCCATCATCAGTTTGAAGGACACCTCTCTCTTATCGATTATCGGTATTGCTGATATCATGCAGCGGGGACAAGTTCAAGCATCGGCTACCTTTGATCCTTTGAATGTCTGGCTCATTGTCGGTGTCATTTATTTCGTGATCATTTATTTACTTTCTCTACTGGCTAGCTACGCAGAAAGGAGATTTGATGTGAAATGAGTATGATTACGGTGAAAAACTTAAAGAAATCCTTTGGTGACAACGAAGTCTTAAAGGATATTAATGCAGTCATCGAGGAAAAAGAGGTTGTATGTGTCATTGGTCCTTCAGGATCAGGGAAAAGCACATTTCTAAGATGTCTCAATAAATTAGAGGATATTACGGCTGGGGAAGTTGTTGTCCACGGACATACGATTACAGACCCAAAAGTGAATATCAATAAAGTACGACAAGAAGTTGGTATGGTGTTTCAGCACTTTAATTTATTTCCTCATAAAACCGTGTTAGAAAATATCACGATCGCACCAGTGAAAGTAAAAGGGATGGAGAAGAAAGCGGCAGTCGATAAAGCATTAGACTTGCTTGAAAAGGTCGGCTTGAAAGATAAGGCTAAAAGTTACCCTAACCAATTATCTGGTGGACAAAAACAGCGTGTTGCCATTGCAAGAGCTTTGGCGATGGACCCGAAAGTGCTCTTATTCGATGAGCCGACATCTGCTCTTGACCCTGAGGTCGTTGGGGATGTTTTAGCTGTTATGAAACAATTAGCAGTTGAAGGAATGACGATGATTGTCGTCACACATGAAATGGGCTTTGCAAGAGAAGTGGGAGACCGCGTGATCTTTATGGATGGTGGATATATCGTCGAAGAAGACAAACCAGAAGCACTCTTTGGAAACCCACAGCACGAGCGTACCAAATTGTTTCTTAGTAAGGTGCTATAAAAAAAGAGTAAGAGCAGGTATGCTCTTACTCTTTTTCTTTGTGACGAGAATGAATATTCGCATGCATTTCCTAGGAAATATTATCGTTGGAAGAACTCAATCCACTCTTGGTCTGGCCCTCGGAAAAAGAAGTAGCAATAGCCATTGGGCAATGTTGTGATTTCTTCATCTATTAGCTCAATTTGCAGCTTTTGAATACGGTTGAATTCCGCGTGGATATTATCTGTTGTGAAGGCGAGATGGTGGACCTTTCCTTCAGATGGAAGGTCACTGCTATACCCTTGAATGAGTTCAATTTCCGTTTCCGCTTCGTCTTTAAAGCCAAGAAAGGCAAGTTCAATGACTCCGTTTGTATGAGTGATGCGATCCTTTAATTTCATGCCCACCACTTTTTCATAAAAATCAATGGACTGATCAATATTTGTCACCATAATCCCTGTATGATCTAAGCGTAATGTTGTCAAAAAAGAGCCTCCTCTATGTCGAGTTGATATTTTTCTCCTCATCTTATCATAATAGAAGTAACGTATACATTCATATGGTAGGATAGAGAGAGTCAATTTAGGATAAGGATGACACAAATGAAAAAAATCTCATTAAAACAAACATTTGCAGAACAAGTGAAAAAGGGATATCCGCTTATTTCAAAAGATGCTGTGTCGCGTGTGAACGGTGTACAGGAAGGCGAGCTCATTGAATGGATAGATGAAAGAGGCTCTTTTTTAGGGAAAGGATATTATGGTGTGCAAAATAAAGGCATCGGTTGGGTGCTTTCCTTTGACGCTAACGAAAAAATAGATCAGGCCTTTTTTGTTTCTAAACTTGAACAGGCATCCAAAAGCAGAACGCATCTATTTCGTGATGCACAGACGACGGCTTTCCGTGTGTTCAATGGAGAAGGGGATGGAATTGGTGGAATCACGATTGATTATTATGATGGATTCTATCTCATCCAATGGTATAGCGAAGGCGTTTATACATTAAAAGAAGATGTATTGGCTGCGATTGAGCAGGTGTACCCTGACTATAAAGGCATTTATGAAAAGAAGCGATTTGATACGTCTGGACAATATATCGAAGATGACGATTTTGTAAAAGGGGAGAAAGGTGAATTTCCCCTTATCGTCAAAGAAAATGGGATGAACGTGGCGGTTTATCTAAATGATGGTGCGATGACAGGTATTTTCCTTGATCAGCGTCATGTGCGAAAAGCAATTCGAGACCGCTATGCAAAAGGAAAGACCGTCCTTAATACGTTCTCTTATACCGGCGCTTTCTCTGTAGCAGCAGCGCTTGGCGGGGCAAGCCGTACGACAAGTGTAGATGTTGCAAACCGCAGTTTGAAAAAAACATCTGAGCAGTTTGAAGTGAATGGCATTGATGTAGACGGGCAGGATATCAAAGTCATGGATGTCTTTAAATATTTCCTGTTTGCGGCGAAAAAAGGCTGGAGCTATGATGTCGTGATCTTGGACCCACCCTCCTTTGCACGAACGAAGAAACACACATTCAGTGCAGCGAAGGATTATAAGAAACTATTAAAAGAAGCCATCCAGATCACAGCTGAGAACGGCGTCATTGTGGCGTCAACCAATAGCAGTGCATTTGGGATGAAAAAGTTTAAAGGATTTATTGCACAGGCCTTTAAAGAATCTGGGAAAACGTATCGTATTCTTGAGGAATATTCACTTCCTGAGGACTTCCGTACAACGAAAAATTATCCTGAGGGGAACTATTTAAAGGTTGTCTTCATCCAAGCATAAGAAAAAGCCATTTTCCGATAAGGGGAAATGGCTTTTTCTATAGGGCAAACGACATCAGGATAGGCGCTGCACATAATGTAATAATGGCCGAAATGATCATGGACACACTTGAGATCGTGCCTGAGACCGAGCTCAGTTCAAAGGCCTTCGATGTGCCTGCACCATGTGCTCCTGTACCAAGCAGAACGCCCATTGCAATGTCATTATCAATACGGAAATAACGGATAACCAATGGTCCAATGATTGAGCCAAATAATGCTGTTAAAATGACGAATACAGCCGTAACGGACGGCATCCCGCCAATCATCTCAGACACACTCATTGCAACAGGTGTTGTGACGGATCTTGGGACGAGGCTCTCGATCAGACTCGTATCCAAATGAAACAATTTGGCGATAAACGCTGTTGATAAAATCGCAACGATAGAACCGCAAGCCACATTTAAAATAATTTCTACTGCATGCTTCTTCAGAATGTGAAAATACTTATATAAAGGAATGGCAAATGCCACAGTCGCAGGTTGAAGCATATTTGTCAGCCATTTTCCGCCTTGATTGTAAGCATCGTAAGGAATGTTCACGATTAACAACAAGACCACAAGAACAACCGGTGTTACAAGTAAAGGGGAGACATAGACTTTCGGATGACGTTTATAAACCGCTTTTGATCCGAGATAGATCAGAATGGTTAGGATCAAAAATAGTCCACCAACTAACATAGCTTTTTTCGCTCCTTTCTTTTCGCAATCATCTGCGTCATTATGCCAGTCGAGAGCATGACCACAAAGGTACTAAGTAAAACCACAAGGACAATACTTGTGCCAGATTGAGAAAGTAATGTTCTGTAATCAATCACACCTACTGCTGAAGGGATAAAGAAGAGCAGCAGTTCTCCGAGCAGCCATACGGCGCCAAGTTCAATCCATTTTAATTTAATGATGTTAAAATGAAGTAATAAGAAAATGACAAGAATGCCTAAGATCGTGCCCGGAATTCTTAAATGCAAAAAGGCCGCCAGCACATTCATCAATTTCGCAAAAGCAAATAAAGCCATAATCTGAAGGGTAGCAATCAGCGACGTTTTGAGCAATTGCACTTTCTGTTCACTCCTTTTTCTATATAAATTGTTCACTGTTTCACAAAAACAACACAACGTTCTAATCGGTGAGCTTACTTTAAAGTGTACAGCACGTTCTATTATAGGTAAAATACATATATCGAATAGTTAGTATTCCTTTTGTCTATAGAAAGGATGAATCATGTGGACATCAGACATTTAACATATTTCTTAGAAGTGGCACGGTTAAAGAGTTTTACGAAAGCATCACAATCGCTCTATGTGTCGCAGCCGACCATTTCCAAGATGGTCAAAAACCTAGAGGATGAGCTAGGTGTGCAGTTGTTTTACCGTAATGGCAGACAGGTTGAAATGACAGATGCTGGACAAACCATGTATACACAGGCGAGTGAAATCACACAATCCTTTCAGAATTTAACGAGTGAATTAAATGATTTAATGAATGTGAAAAAAGGACATATCCGAATAGGACTGCCGCCCATGATTGGATCAAGCTTTTTCCCAAATGTGATGGGGGAATTCCGCCAGCAGTATCCAGATGTCACCTTTCAATTGGTGGAGCACGGCTCCATTAAAGTAGAGGAAGGGGTAGAGGATGGATCATTAGATATTGGTGTCATTGTTCTGCCTGCAAATGATAAAATTTTTCATACATACACCATCATTAAAGAGAATATGAAGCTTGTCACCCATCCATCACATCCGATGGCAGGACGTGGTGAGGTTCATTTGGCTGATTTAAAGGAAGAGTCTTTTATTTTCTTTCGAGAAGATTTCGTTCTGCACAGCCGAATCTTAAATGAATGTATGAATGCTGGATTCAGGCCGAACGTTATTTATGAAACGTCACAATGGGATTTCATCAGTGAAATGGTTGCTGAGAATCTTGGGATTGGGCTTCTGCCTGAACGGATTTGCCGTGATCTAGATCCAGATAAAGTGAGGATCATTTCCTTAAATCCGTCTATTCCGTGGCATTTGGGTGTCATTTGGCGAAAGGACCGCTACTTGTCCTTTGCTGCAAGAGAATGGTTAAAGCATACAAAATCCTATGTGTGGGATGCAGAGTAAAAGGGAGGACGATACAGATGAAATTAAGCTGCGTGTCTCATCTTTTGGAAAAGATTCGAGCGGAAAATCCGCTTGTCCATAATATCACCAACCAAGTTGTGACGAACTTTACAGCGAATGGACTGCTTGCTTTAGGTGCTTCTCCAGTCATGGCAAACGCCAAAGAAGAAGTGGCAGAAATGGCGCAATTAGCGGATGCACTTGTGCTGAATATCGGCACACTAACAAAGGATACAGTGGAGGCAATGGTCATTGCTGGACAAGCGGCCAATGAAAAAGGTGTACCGGTTCTATTAGATCCTGTTGGTGTTGGTGCGACAACGTTTCGGACGAGTGCGGCGAAACAGCTGTTACAGCAAGTGGACATCACTGTTGTTAGAGGGAATGCTGCTGAAATGGCTCATTTAATTGGAGTGAATGGCTGGCAGTCAAAAGGGGTTGATGCAAAAGGGGCAAATGGAGATGTATCGTCTTTAGCAAAGCAGGCGGCAAAAGCACTTCAAACCGTTGTGGCGATTACGGGGAAAGTGGATGTCGTGTCAGATGGAGAAGAGGTTCTATCTATTCATAATGGACACGAATGGTTAACCAAGGTGACAGGGACTGGCTGTTTACTCACCTCTGTCATAGGGGCATTTTGTGCAACAGGGGAACGTCCAATTCATGCGTCGGCATCAGCTCTGCTGTTTTATGGTGTCGCTGCAGAAAAGGCAGCTCAGCAGACAGATGAGAAAGGGCCAGGGACCTTTCAAATCGAATTGCTAAACGCGCTGTCCAATACAAATGGTCAAGATGTAATCACGTTAGGGAAAATAGGGGGAGTTTTGCATGACGAAGGTTGATCAGCAGCTAATCAAACAGCAATTATCGGTTTATTTTATTATGGGAACAGCGAATACAAGCCGGCATCCGCTTGATGTGGTAAAAGAGGCCATTCAAGGCGGGATCACGATGTTTCAGTTTCGTGAAAAGGGTGAAGGTGCTCTGCAAGGTGAAGAAAAGAAAAAAATCGCTCATCAGATTCAAGCACTTTGCCAAGAAGCGAATATTCCCTTTATCGTAAATGATGATGTACAGCTTGCAATCGATCTTGATGCAGATGGTGTCCATGTTGGGCAGGAAGATACACTTGCACTAGACGTACGGCAAAGGATCGGGAATAAAATATTAGGCGTGTCCACGCACAATCTAGATGAAGTGAGACAAGCGATGAAGGACGGGGCAGATTACGTTGGGATGGGTCCAGTCTATCCTACAGAAACAAAAAAGGATACACGCAGTGTCCAGGGTGTTTCTTTAATCAACGAAGTACGTCAACATGGTCTTCACATTCCCATTGTGGGTATCGGCGGTATCACATATGAAAATGCGGCACCAGTCATCCAAGCGGGAGCCGATGGCATTAGCATCATCAGCGCCATTAGCCAAAGCGCTGATCCGAAAAAAGCTGCGGAAGAACTAACATCTCTTGTCGAGTCAGAGAAAGCAGCTCTTTCATCTGTAAAAGACATGGATTAACTCATCCATGTCTCAGCGTGTAGACAAACCCTCGCATTCGGTGTCAGTCCTGCGCGCTGGTACTCACGAATGTCAAATTCGCTCCGTGAAAGTAGCTGTCCTTCCTAGACTTCAAAGGTTTTCTATCACGCTGAAAAGAAGACAAAGGGCTAAAATAAAGTTCATTTTAGCCCTTTGTCAACAATCTGAGACATGGATTAACTCATCCATATCTTTTCTTATCTACGTGAAAAATAGACAGTAGAGATACAATTGTGTACAATCTAATTGTTCGATTGTTTTCGAAATGACAGGTAAATAAAGGAGAATGAATCATGGAAGTGCTCGATACGTATTTTCGCCGATATGATGAAGCGGGAAAAGGGCAAGAGCAAATGAACGAATTGCTGGCATTGTTTTCAGATGATGTCATGATTGTCTTAAATGGTGCTGAAAAGCCTGGCATCCAAGCGTTCACACAGTTTTTGAACACATTTTTCCACGTACATGAAGACATTAAGCATATGTGGGATGGCTGGGTGAAACGTGAAGATGGGAAGTATGAAACAAACTGGGCTGTTTGCGGAAAGTTAACAGACGGTCGTGTATATACAGCAGAAGGCATTGATATTGCGGAGCTGGATGATCAAGGAAAGATCGTTTATTTAGAAAACGTCCCGAAAAACCCAGAGTTATTCCAGCGATATTAAGAAGCCGGCAGAGCAGCCGGCTTTTTCTCATCAATCTGTATCCATATGCATACCTGTGTGTGCTTTTACTTGAATTTCTGTAAAGGTGTCTTCATCTGCTTTTTCAGAGGAGAAAATGGTGCCTAAGTAAGCTGCAAGGAATCCGAGCGGGATCGAGATAATCCCAGGGTTCGATAGTGGGATAAGCGGCTCTCCTGTGAAAATGGCTGCCCCTGATGGGTCCCAGACGCTTGGGCTGAGTGACACGATCAGGAGTGCGCTCAGAAGGCCTGTTAAGCTTCCTGCGATAGCACCTGTTGAGTTAAATCGTTTCCAAAAGACAGTGAAGATAATCAACGGTAAATTCGCACTTGCTGCCACTGCGAAGGCAAGTGACACAAGAAAAGCGACGTTTAAAGATTGCGCAAATAATGCAAGAATGATGGAAAGGATGGCCACGCCGATAGAAGCAAAGCGTGCCGCCTTCACCTGTTCACGTTCACTCGCTTTCCCTTTGCGGATAATCTGGCTATAAAAGTCATGAGCAAAGGCAGACGCGGCGGATAAAACAAGACCTGTCACCACTGCCAAAATGGTCGCAAAGGCAATAGCGGAAACAAAGGCAAATAATAAATCTCCCCCTAGGGCCTGTGCAAGCAGTGGTGCTGCCATGTTTCCTGCTGCATCGGCTGCCGTAATTGCATCTGTTCCGACAAAAGCAGCGGCACCGAAGCCCAGGAAAACCGTCATTAAATAAAAAATCCCGATAATCCATGTAGCGGATAGAACAGATTTACGCGCAGAAATGGCATCCTTTACTGTATAAAAACGGATCAAAATGTGCGGCAAACCTGCTGTTCCAAGCACAAGTGCAAGGTTCAGAGACAAGGTCTCTAAAGGCACATCATATTTATTTCCCGGGTGAAGAAATGCCCCACCAAGCGGGGTCGCTGTTTTCATCTGCTCAAACATCTTCAGCAGACTAAAATCAAACTTGGCAAACACAAGCAGCGAAATAATCAGCGTGCCCAGCATGAGAAGCACAGCTTTCGTGATCTGTACCCAGCTTGTTGCGATCATGCCGCCAAACACGACATAAATGGTCATCAAGACACCTACGATCAGCACCGCAATCCAGTAATCAATGCCAAGAAGCAGTTTGATTAATGCACCTGCCCCAACAAGCTGTGCAATCATATAAAAAGTGGAAACCGTGATGGTGTTAAAAGCAGCCACGCCTCGAATAGCAGGGCGTTTGAATCGTGCAGCAATCATATCAGCCATCGTATATTTTCCTAGATTTCGAAGCGGTTCAGCCACGACATAAAGGACGACAAGATACGCTACAAGAAAACCAATACTATAGAAAAAGCCGTCAAATCCATTTAAGGCGATCATGCCGGCGATCCCTAAAAATGAAGCAGCAGACATATAGTCCCCGGCAATGGCAAGGCCGTTCTGAAACCCAGTCAGACCGCCGCCTGCGGTGTAAAAATCACTCGCATTGCTTGTTTTTTTCGCAGCAAAATACGTGATGACCAATGTGAGCCCTACGATCGCTATGAATAAAATAAAAGCGGTCATACTCATTCGTCATCACCTCTAGATTCAATTTTTAAAGCGCTTACATATTTGTCGAACTGAGCTGCTTTTTTTGCATAAAGCCCACATAAAACCCATGTCATCACAAATTGCGTGAGGGCAAATAACCAAGCCCACGTGATCGCTCCAATTGCTGGCGTGTTCAAAAAGGTGAAGTAGGATGTAGCAACCGGAAGTGAAAAGTAAAAGAGAAAAAAGAAAATCGTCATCGGTACGATAAATCTGCGTTTTTCCTCAAGAAGTTTTCGAAAATCCTTTGAAGCGGCAACCTTCTTATAATGAACGTTTTTGTCTGCCATTGTTTCCTCCTTTGTACGAATTAGGGACAAGGTACTCCAATGCATATGAGACGATCTGGTTGTTTATGACAGTATATCATAAAAAAGGCACCCGAAAAGGGTGCTTAGCCTGATCAATTGTGGATATAAATATTGGGAAAATGAAAATAAACACAAGAAGCTGGAAATCAAATATAAGATCAAAGAAAAAAACTCTGTGATATCCATTGTCACATAGTCTGTAGATTCGATTTAGCAAATGAAACATTTTAGGTCATAATGCGTTGGCATATTAACATCAAGAATTACATTACATAAACATGTAGAGAAGCAGGCTGATGGAGCCTGCTTCTCTTTTAATATTTTTTCCCAAGACGTGTCGTATGTGAAACTGTTTTAACATGCTTTTTACGCTTTGAATCTTTGTAGACAGATAGGACAAATTTGTTGTTCCAGTAACCATTTTTCGGGCTGTAGTATGTTTTGAATGTGTAATGAAAGACTTTTTGACCTGTTGATCCTGAAGCTGTAGTTACTGTTGTAGCGAGTATGGCTATTGCTTTTAGTGTCAAGACTGCGCCAGCAACAGCACCGGTCCCTGTCGGTAATGCCAAAATTGTTGTTGTCACAAGAACGACAATAGCAAGAGTAACGTTGAATTTGTTTTTATAGGTTTTTACAAGTCTCCACTGATAATCTTTGTTTGATTTTGTGTTAAATTCGTCGTCTTCACTTAATAATTCTGATCCAACTTCTTTAAATTCTTTAATGTCTACTAGTTCATTGTTAATACGGAGTTCTTCTTTTGCCCGGTCATAAGAGACGCTATCTATTTGTTCACCATTATCAATCGTTATTGTTTGAGTGCTGCCTTTCACTACAGAATTGAAAGTATGTAGTTTGCCTTCAATTTCAGTTTGATAAGATTCTTTAATTTCTTGAGGTTCTAGGGTTACTGTGGCTACGGTTTGTAATGGAATTGTTAAAAATAGCGTCAGGCCTAAAAGTCCGATTATGAACTTTTTCATTTTGGATATTTCCCCCTTGTTTTTTGTGCAATAATAAACATATGGATAAAAAATGCTTTTCTTTTAAAAAAAGTTAATTGAGGAGTGATTGATGTGTTTTGGAATTGGGTAGTAGGCATGATCGGGATAATCATAGGGGCTTGTATCTTTGCAACGGAGTTCGAAGATGCTACTTTCTTCACTCGCTTTATTTTCAAGCTTATTGCGATTTTACTTCTTGTGTTTTCAGTGGCTTTTATTAAGTGGCGGCGTAAAAAAATACAACAGCATAATAATTCATAGTGCTCCCTCCTTTTTTGACATGTTTTCATCCTATCATTGATTGATTCGCATTTGGGAATTCGTTGGAAAATTTCTTTTTGGGTTGCGGTGACCGCAATTTAGGTTCTTTTATTTGGGAGGCGAATTTATGATGACGGTAATATCAGTATTGATGATGTTAAATGGTGCTTGTTATTTTGCTGTTTATATGAAAAAACGTAAGAATAATAAAGAAAAAGAGATGGGGTATAAAGTTATTTTTGCTGTTGTTTTCTTTTTACTAAGTGTCCCATTCATCAATATGGTCATCACTGGATAATAAAGAACAGGCTAAAGAGCCTGTTTTTTTGTTATTTAAAATACATGGCGCCTATTTCAAAAACACCAATGCGATTGCGTATAAAAACCGATATGTCTTGTGCCCTACTTGCTTAAAAAGTGCTTGCGCTATGCCGAAAACTTTACATATAAATGGGTAAATAGGGTTTTATTAGGAGTTGTTGTGCTAACATTTATTAAAAATTGGTTTTCTAGGGGGATTGTAGATGGCGTCTATACCGTCTCCAGTTGTAGCGATCAAGATAAATGAATGGTATAAGCAAATAAAAAGATTCAATGTTAAAGAGGCTCAGAAGCTAAGAGAAGAGGTTAGAAAAGAAATCGATGTCATGGAAGAAGATGAACAGGCGGTTCTTTATTTTCAGTTGATGGAGTTCCGTCATCAATTGATGACAGACTATGTGCAGCCTTCTAAAGAACCACTTGAAAAATCGGATTACTTGAAAGCTGTAGAAGGACAAGGCAAGAAGATGTCAGCCATTCTTGAATACTATTTTAATTTTTTTCAAGGAATGTATGAATTTAAAAAAGGTGAGTTTATTAGAGCTATTGTGTTCTATAAGCGCGCGGAAAAGCGCCTGGAGCAAGTAGGGGATGAGTTAGAAAGAGCTGAATTTTATTACAAATTATCAGAAGTGTTTTATCACATGAAACAGACACACGTATCTATGTATTACGTTGGTCTTTCTTATGATACTTATAAGGCACATAAGAGCAATTCCCTTTATATGATTCGAGAAATTAATTGTCTAACTGTTATGGCAGGTAATTTCATTGATTTTGAATGCAGAGAAAAGGCGCTTCCTCATTTATTGTCAGCTTTAGAAAAATCTAAGGCAATGTCTAATAAGCCAATGATTGTGAAGTCATTATTTAATATTGGGTGTTGTTTTAAAGGATTAGGTGATTTTAATAGGGCACTAGCTTATTTTAATCAGGTTATTCTAGAAGGAGAGCCTATTAATGCTACAGAGTTGCTTTTGGTTTATTATGAATTATCGTTATTTCATTTGAGTCAAAAGGAATTTATTGAGGGTGAAAGATTTTTCAAAAGAGGCTGGGAAGAAGCGAAGAATAGAAAAAATGATCTATTTTTATCGTTACTGATGGTATTGGAAATTTTATTTTTAAAAACAGCAAACTTAAGTGAAGTCATGAGCTCATTGGAAAAATTAGAGAATGAGAGGGGTTATCCATACATGGAAGACCTAGCGCTCGAAGCGGCTCGGTACTATAATGAGAATGGGCGTATGGATGAATCTGTAAAAATGTATGAAAAAGTGATGTACGCCCGAAAACAAATCCAAAGGGGCGACTGTTCATATGAATTTTAAAACGGTTCTTACTGGTTTTTTGAGTGCTTCAACATTGCTAGGTGTGATCTCATTATCATCTGTCGATTTTGATGTGAATTCAAGAAATGCTACTTCTCCAGAATCCACTGATCTGACTGTAAGAAATGCTACAGGCAGTAGCGTTACTACTGAGGATTTTCCTCTTATAACTTTATCTCAACAAGATAACGATTTTGCTGTGAGGAATGGAACCCGTTCTAGTGAAAATCCTGATGTTCGTTTTGGAACCCGTGATTCTAGATTATCTACTTGATGAATCAAACAGACCTTTAGGGTCTGTCAGGCTGTCGAGAAAATCTCGACAGCTTTATTGTCCCCATTAAAACTTACATCTCCCCATTTTATAATAGAGAAAAGCATATACAACAACGGATCGGAAAGGTTATCGGTTCTACAAATCAGATCCGAAAGTATGAGCTCCGTGTCCTTTTCTTGAAAGCTGCACAAGATCTCAAAAGCACCAAAAGGCCATTTCAAGACATGTGTGGGAGGCATTTTCATTCATGCTCACCTAACATCATGACGTGGAAAATAAAAAAAGAATGTAGAAAAACATGAGTTTCTCTACATTCTGGGCACCCGAAAAGGGTGCTTTCTATCGATAATTTGCAAGAAATGTTTGTCTTGCTTTTTCATATGCTTCTGCATCAAAATGATCTCCGCATTTGTGAATACACCAGGGCTCCACTTGCCTTGCAATCCCAACCTCATATCCTTGCTGTGCAAACTCAAAAGATTGTGACACATCATAAAAATGAAAGCCGTCTAAAAGATCCTCACGCCACTTGATATCATATTGTGTTGCCATAAAAAGACCGTCAATAGCAGAAGCTTTGATATAACCTTGGGGCTCTGTCTGTGGATGACCAGATTCAAACGTCAGTAGCTGATAGGTGTCGTGCCGATATTCAATGACTTTCCCTCTGCAATCATGGCTCTCCCACCAGATTCCATTGTCTGGCACACTTTCTGCACCTATTACCCCAAGCATGCCAAGTGACGGATTTTGCAAGAAAAGTGGGATCAGCTCGAGAAGCATATGCTGTTTGACGATGAGTGTATCTTGATGAAGATAAATTTTAAACTGTGCAGGATGAGTGAGAGCTTCATTGTATCCAGAGGCCATACTTGATGCATGTCTAATGGGCAAAACCTCTACATGATACCCGTGCGGAGCAGGAAGTGAAGCGAGCTGCCGGAAGCAAGCTTGAAACATCGACTCATCATTTACACATAAAACAAATAAGATGGTGGGGCTACTCATTGAGTTGAACCGCCTCAACCACGTATTGATAGGCTGTCGCTGCCTCGTTAAAATCAAAACGGATGCCATGTTTTACGAGTAATTCATGTAGATCATTCATGACGCCCGTATAGGAAGGGTGTTGTACACGAATGGTTTCAAGCTCACGAACATGAAACCCGGCTGACTGAAAGAGGGCATGAATTTCGTGAAGGGTAAAGAAGCGTAAATGTGTTTGATCCATTAATCCTGCATCTGTATAAGAGAATCTCCCAGCCAGTAATTCTAAAACCGTTGAAATATGACCAATATTCGGAATGGAAGACAAGATGACCCCTTCCTTTTTCAGAAAAGGTTTGACCTTTTTTAAAACGGCCCAAGGGTCCAATAAATGTTCAAGAACATCTCCGAAAATGATGCAGTCAAATTGTTCATGCTGATAAGGCAGCGCCATCTGTTCAATATTGCCGCATAAAACATGATTCAGCGCTTTCTCAGCCTGCTTTGCCGCATCTTCAAAAGATTCAATTCCATATATGGTACGGTCTTGTTGTTTTAAGACTTTCCCAAGCTGACCTGTGCCGCATCCGATATCCAAGATAGACGTCCATTCCTTGCGAATACGATGGACAATCACAGGGTTCACACCGTGATAATATTGATCCTTCTTTTGATGATAATAAGATAGGGAATCTGAACTCACGCGCCACCCACCTTTCTTCTTTCTTGTGTCTTATGCTTAATATATGGGTGGGGAGCTTGGTTTTATAACGAAAATGGGCAATTTTCATGAATGACAGCTAAAAAGGGGTCATATAAAGAACAGGGAACGGACTGTCCTCCTAAAAATAGAAAGACAGAACCCCATTGAGTGGAAGGGATTGGTATGATGAGGTGTTCAATTATTGTAGCGTATCGTCATGAAAGGATGTTTAAAAGGTCAATTGACAGGTTAGAACTTTAGCCAAAGCAATCTGAAAGACAAAGGATAACGGCGTTGATTACGGTTTGTTTATCATCTTCTGATCACCGTTGGATGTTAAAAAAGCTTGTATTTCCTCGATGCCTAGTCCAATTTTTTTCGCTTCTTGAATCAAATAAACCCACTCTTCGTCAACTCTTCTTTTCACTTGCGTATCCATAATATCCTCCAGTTCAATAAGACATATTCATCTGCAACCAATGACTTGAACAAACCGTCTAGTAACTGTACGTGTATGTGAATGGAGTACAAAAATAGATTTTTGTCGAAAAATGATGACATTTAACCTATTTTGTAAAATCTATCACCTACCACGTCCCTAAAAAAATGACTAAAAAACCCATAAATATTGAATTCTTACTTCTCATAATAAACAATTGTAAAGTCAGTTAAAAGATTATAAATTAAAATAATGATAAAGACCTAAATCATTTGACTCATATAAACCCATAAGGTTGACATATGCCATTAGCGAGAACAAATTTCATCTTTACAGGACGCACATATTGTTCGTTTGGGAAGTTCTTCTTAAGATGGTATTCTAAAAGAAACAGAATTCACCAAGAAGGAATGAAGAAAGACATGTATAGCCTTTTTCAAAAGTATCAAGAAGTTGTCATGTATCTGATCATGGGTGTGTGTACAACCATTGTCAACATAGTCAGCTTCTATTTATTCGTTGAGATGTTTTCTATGGATTACAAAACAGCAACGGTTGTTTCATGGGTATTTGCTGTGCTCTTTGCTTATATCACCAATAAGAAGTATGTCTTCAAGCAAAAGGCTCGTGACACAAAAAGCCTGATGCGTGAGCTTTCTTCATTTTTTAGTGTCCGTCTCATGTCTCTAGGTGTAGATCTGGGGCTGATGATTTTATTTGTGAGCCAAATGGCGCTCAACGAAACCGTCGCAAAAATTCTTGTTAACTTTGTAATTGTCGTGGTCAATTATGTCGCCAGTAAATGGTTCGTCTTCAAGAAAACAAAAGAAGATGCGATTTAACACATGAAAAAGATAGGTGATGTGAAATGAGCAGCAGGCCAGACGAATTATATGATGCCATATATCAACAAACAGAAAAGCAGCATGAACAAGTGTTGAGGCTAGTCAAAGAAATGACCGCACATCCAGAAGCATTTTCTGAACAAGAAAAGGAAAAGATCAACCGAATGGACATTGCGCTTCAAACAGCGACGGACATTTTAGAAAATTTAATGACCCCTGATACGCAAATGACCATTGTTTTAAGACAAGGGAGAATTCGTGTTGACCTGACGAAAGCGTAAAAGAAGCAGCCAATTGAAAAGCGGCTGCTTTTTATTATGCATCGCTTGTTTCCCGGAGTTGCTTTGGAGACATGCCGATTTTCTTTCGAAAGACTTTATTCAAGTAATTCGCGTTTCGGTAGCCGCACTGTATGGCGATTTCTTCAATCGAGTATTTCGTTGTTTTCAGTAACGTTTCCGCCTTTTCTAAACGAATATTGGTTAAATAATGAATCGGTGTGAAGCCAGTTGCCTTTTTGAATTCCCTCGTAAAATGACTTTTGGATAAACGTGCCGCAGCTGCCATATCGTCAGGCCCAATCTCCTCGTGAAAATGGTGGCTTGCAAATAAGGCCGCTTGGACGATGGGCTCAGGCCATTTCTCCATTTGTCCCTCAAGCTTTGGCAAATATGAATACAGTTCCATGACAAATTGATAAGCAAGGCTAGACCCCTCAAATGGATTGGTAATCCGTCTTTCACTGGCTTCATCATAAATCTTCTTTAGCAGGCGGATCGGTTTGGAATTCGGATGAAAACGCATGACCTGCTTTCCTTGATCGATAAATTGATCAAAGCAAAGGTCACAGGCTTCCCCATAAAGTGTTAAATAGAGAAATTCCCAATGTTCACTGTCTTCTGGAAAATAGTATTGATAAGCACTGGGGCTTTTCACCAGAAAGGCCTGTCCAGGCAATACTTTGAATCGTTTCTGTCCGATTTCAATCATGCCGTGTCCAGACAGTGTGAGCTGAAAGATGCACTTGCCCTGATCCTTCCGCTCTACGCCATTCCAGCTGTATAACGAGGATGATTGAACTTCCCAGCCAACAGACCAGATTTGGGCCGGCAATGTCACATCAGAATGGTGAAAACGAAATGCAAATGCTTCCTTCTTCAAATTGGAAACCCTCCTTCACAGCAAAAAACAACCTTTTTCTATTTTGAATCATGTTACACCTCATATCACATCGTACCATTCACAGCAAAAAAAGGGTATTTTTTAACGATTTTTTTACCATTGAACTTCAGCTGATGGGGCAACTAAAATAAGATTATCAGAAGAGAAAAGGGGAATGGATATGATCGACACATTACGAGCAGCATTTCACCAGCAATTTGGAGATCAGGATGAACTCCGCTATTTTTTCGCCCCAGGCAGAGTCAATCTGATTGGTGAACACACAGATTATAATGGGGGCCATGTCTTTCCATGTGCACTCACTCTTGGTACATATGCTGCGGGAGCAAGACGATCAGATGGACGCGTCAGAATGTATTCCTTGAATTTTGAAGAAGAAGGTGTGAAAGAGTTCGACCTTTTTGAAATCGCTTTCTTAAAATCGGACGGCTGGGCGAACTATCCGAAGGGAGTATTCCAACAGTTTATCGAAGCAGGCATGGATGTGAAAGAAGGCTTTGATATTGTGTATGCTGGCAATATTCCAAATGGCGCAGGCCTGTCATCCTCTGCCTCTATTGAGCTCGTCACGGCTGTCTTGATCAATGAATGGTCGTCATTCGGCGTAACGCAAATCGACCTAGCCCTTCTTGCGCAGCGTGCTGAAAATGAGTTTATTGGCGTGAACTGCGGCATTATGGATCAATTTTCAATTAGTCTTGGAAAAAAAGGTCACGCTATTTTGCTCAATTGTGACACGCTTTCCTTTGAATACAGCCCATTTCGGCAAGAGGGTCTGGCACTTGTCATTGCCAATACAAATAAAAAACGAACACTTGCAGATTCCAAATACAATGAACGCCGTTCAGAATGTCAATCTGCTTTAAACGATCTTAGAAAAGAACGAGATATTGTGCATTTATGTGAGCTCACAGTGGATGAATTCGCTAAGCATGAACATTTGATACAAGATGAAACGTGTAGAAGACGTGCAAGACATGCCATCACGGAAAACGAGAGGACCATGAAAGCAGTAAATTTTCTGAAAGATGATAAAATGGAAGAACTAGGTGCACTCATGAAGGCATCTCACCTTTCTTTAAAGAATGATTATGAAGTCACTGGGCTTGAGCTAGATGCACTGGCTGAAGCCGCATGGCAACATCCAGGGGCGATTGGTTCTCGTATGACAGGTGCTGGCTTTGGGGGCTGTACCGTCAGCATTGTGAAAGAAGAGCTACTGGACTCATTTATAGAAGAAACAGGTGCGATTTATCAAGAAAAAACAGGCATTCAAGCCTCTTTTTACACAGCTGGAATTGGAGGCGGCGCTAGAGAATTAACGAAGGAGGAATTTTGATGGCAATTTTAGTATGTGGGGGAGCAGGTTTTATTGGCAGTCATGCGGTAGCGGCTCTTTTGGCTAAAGGAGAACAAGTGGTGATTGTGGATAATTTGCAGACAGGTCATAAAGAGGCAGTCGTAAAGGGTGCCGTATTAGAAGAAGGCGATTTAAGGGATCATGCTTTTTTAAGACGGGTTTTTCAAACGCATGACATAGAAGCGGTCATGCACTTTGCGGCAGATTCACTTGTTGGAGAAAGTGTAACAGACCCGCTGAAGTACTATGACAACAATGTCGGAGGGGCAACGGCTTTACTTCAGGTGATGAATGAATTTGATGTGAAACGCATTGTATTCTCTTCAACTGCTGCGACATATGGTGAACCAAAGCGTGTACCGATCGTTGAAACGGATGAGACGAACCCAACGAATCCTTATGGGGAAACAAAGCTCGCGATTGAGAAAATGCTGAAGTGGTCTGAGCAGGCATATGGTATTGAATATGTTGTGCTTCGTTATTTTAATGTAGCCGGTGCTCATACAGAAGGGATTGTCGGTGAAGATCATCAGCCAGAAACGCATTTAATCCCGATTATTCTACAAGTGGCTTTAGGAAAGCGTGATCAAATCATGATTTACGGTGATGATTATGAAACAGAGGATGGTACATGCATTAGAGACTACATTCATGTCATGGATTTAGTAGAGGCGCACATTCTAGCGGTTGAGCGTCTGCGTGAAGGAAAAGGAAGTGCGACGTACAACTTAGGGAACGGCACAGGTTTCTCTGTGAAGCAGGTCGTAGAAGCTGCAAGAGAAGTGACGGGGCATGCCATTCCAGCACAGGTGGCAGAAAGACGTGCGGGTGATCCAGCTAAGCTGATTGCTTCATCAGAAAAAGCGCTGAAAGAACTAGGATGGAAGCCGCAATATGCAGATCTCCACACCATCATTCAAAGTGCATGGGATTGGTTTCAGAAACATCCAGATGGCTATCAAAGTGAGTAACGTGTAGCAGGCAGGGGAGGAGACAAAGGGAATGGCGATTGATATTTTTGAGAAGCTAGAACAGCTGATTCAATACGGGATCAATAAAGAGCTAATATCACCACTAGATATGGATTATACAAGGAACCGGCTGTTAGAGGTGCTTGGTCTCGATGATGCTGAGGCAAGAACAGTCTCAGGAGACAGCGACCTTGAAGACATCTTAATGCCGATGCTCGATTGGGCAGTTGAAACAGGTCTTATTCCTGACGGGACAGATACGTATCGTGATTTATTAGATGCCAAAATCATGGGCTGCTTGGTGGCGCCTCCGAGTGTCATCTATGCAAAGTTTGAAGAGAAACGCAAGCATTGCGGACCAAAGGCAGCGACAAGCTGGTTTTATGAAATGCAGCAGCATGCCCACTATATTCATACAGGCAGAATCGCCAAAAATGTGCGGTGGTTTACAACGACAGAAGATGGTGAGCTTGAGATCACGATTAATCTATCGAAACCGGAAAAGGACCCAAAAGCGATCGCTGAAGCCAAACAGCTTAGTCAAAAGCAATATCCTCTTTGTCTCCTTTGTAAAGAAAACGTTGGGTTTGGGGGACGCATCAATCACCCAGCAAGACAGAATCACCGGATTATTCCGGTGACACTTACAAATGAGTCGTGGTTTATGCAATTCTCGCCGTATGTGTATTACAACGAACATTGTATTGTGTTCAAGGGCGAGCATGAACCAATGCAGATATCTAAAAAGACCTTCGAGCGTCTGCTTTCCTTCATATCTATATATCCGCACTATTTCATAGGATCAAATGCTGATCTTCCCATTGTTGGCGGCAGCATATTAAGTCATGACCATTTTCAAGGTGGTGCTCATGAATTTCCGATGGCGAAAGCAGAGATGGAAGAAGTGTTTTCTCTCGAAAAGTTTCCGAGGGTGAAGACGGGTATTGTGAAATGGCCGATGTCAGTGATTAGGCTTCAAAGCAGCGACCAGCAGACACTTGCGGAGGTAGCGGATTTTATATTACATGAGTGGAAAATGTATTCAGATCCAGAAGCGGGGCTGTTCTCTCATACAGGAGAGACCCCGCACAATACCATTACACCAATTGCACGCCGTCATGGGGATGAGTACGAATTAGATCTCGTGCTACGAAATAATCGTACAGACAAGCAGCACCCAGGCGGAATCTTCCATCCGCACAAAGAAGTTCATCATATTAAAAAAGAGAATATCGGTTTAATTGAGGTCATGGGTCTCGCCGTCCTTCCTGGAAGATTAGCAGAGGAATTAAGCCAGCTAAAAGCGGCGCTGCTATCCAAAAACCCTCTTGAAGAAATCAAAGCCTGTCCGCCTATCATGAAGCACGAGTCATGGGCAGAGCGTCTGATCGAAGAGAATACCTTTACGAAGGACAACGTAGAAACCATTTTACAAAAAGAAATCGGCCTCATTTTTTCTCGTATACTCGCGCAGGCGGGTGTGTTTAAAAGAACAGAGCAAGGGAAAACAGCATTTAAACGTTTCGTTCAAACACTCCATACAGGCAGGTGATGAGTTGATGATTGAACAGGTAAGAACTTTAATGGAAGAAAAACAACTCGATGGTGTTCTGATTCAAAAGCGTAATAACTTTTCTTGGCTTACAGGAGGAAGAAGAAACCACATTGTGTTAAACACGCCAGAGGGCGTTTGTCAGCTACTTGTGTTGAAAGACGACATTGTTCTAGTTGTGAATCAAATGGAAGAAAAACGAATCATTGAAGAAGAAATGGCGTATTTTGACCATCCCTTTCAAGTCGTCACAATGGATTGGTTTGAGGATGAGACTCCTTACATTCAAACACTCATAAAAGACAAACGAATCGGTGCGGATATTCACATGGAAGGAGTGGAATGGATCGAACCCGATTTGTCTCGTGTTCGATCAATCCTTTCAGCACCACAGCTCAGCCAATACGAAACCCTTTGTCATGACACAGCTGTTATTGTAGAAAGTGTCTGTCAAGAAATCGTTCCAGGACAGACGGAGCATGAAATTGCTTCGCTTGTTGCTCAAAGAGCGATCGGGCAGGGGATGACGATAGAAGTGCTACTCGTGGCGACAGATGACCGGATTCATCAATATCGCCACCCGATCCCAACAGAAAAAGCACTTCAAAAGCATGCACTGGTTGTCCTTTGTGCTGAACGGCATGGACTCGTGGCAAATGTCACAAGATCCGTTTACTTTGGACAGCTACCAAAGGAGCTTGAAGAAAACAAGGAAAGGCTTGCGCGAATTGACACGGTCATGAATGCAGCCACTCGTCCAGGGAACACCATTGGAGATGTATTGAAGGCAGGCATTGCTCAATATGAAAAAGAAGGATTTCCTGATAGCTGGAAAAAGCTTCACCAAGGAGGGAAGACTGGATTTGTGTCTAGAGAGATCATTGCAGTTCCTTCATCCGTGGAAGAGATCCAGCTTCATCAAGTATTCACTTGGAATCCTTCCTTACCAGGATTGAAATCAGAGGATACGATGGTCGTAGAGAAAGAGGGGAATCGCTTTTTAACCTATACAGGCAAGTGGACGTATATAGACATAGAACATGAAGGAAGCATCTATAGGCGACCAGACATTTTGGTGAGAGATGAATAAATGAGAAACCGGCGATGAGCCGGTTTTTTGCTGGAAGTCTTTAGTGAGTTTCCACTCATTTATCACCATTACCAATCATTACAGCGCATAGGCGAGCGATCGATACTTTCTTTTCTTGTCGACTTGCGTTAAAATGAGTAAGGTTTTTGTTAAATATGGGGATACCTATTTCGGAATTGTTTACCTAGATAAAATTTCATAAAGTTAAATTGAAATTTGACCAAACTTTTTTATTGTGGTAAACCTAAATTTGACAAAGTTCTTGATTGTATGTCCTTTGCCTTCAACTCTCAACTTTTCAAAATCCTAGAAATTTATTGTGTGTGCAATAATATATATTTATGTCGAATTTATGACATTTTAATAGAAATCTGTTGAAAAATAAATGAACTTTTGAAAAAAGGGAAGCTAACTCCAACAGATTTTGATAGCATTACAAAGGGAAGAAAAGTTTTCGAAGGCAGATGGCTTTTCACAATTATTCAGCAATTTATACATTATTTAAGGAAGGATGGTGATCTTCTTGTTCAGAGCCATTAAACCTATGCTTTTATTAGCGATGCTCGTGAGTGTTTTTGTATTAGGAGGTTGCAGCAATATCGCTGTTTTAGATCCTAAAGGACCAGTCGCAGCACAACAAAAAGACTTAATCCTTTTATCTATTGGATTCATGCTCTTTATCGTTGGTGCGGTATTTGTACTGTTTACCATCATTTTGGTTAAATACCGTGAGCGTAAGGACGTTGGAAACGCCTCTTATAACCCAGAACTACACGGGAATACGCTTCTAGAAGTTGTCTGGACAGTGATCCCAATATTAATCGTTGCTGCCCTTTCAGTTCCAACTGTAAAAACCATTTACTCTTTGGAAGAGGCGCCTCAAGCAACAAGTCATAAAGATCCACTTGTCGTTTATGCTACAGCAGTTGATTGGAAATGGATCTTCAGCTATCCAGAGGAAAATATTGAAACAGTGAACTACTTAAACATTCCAAAAGATCAGCCGGTTTTATTTAAAATCACTTCTGCTGATACAATGGCATCACTATGGATTCCTCAGCTAGGCGGGGAGAAGTATGCGATGGCTGGAATGGAAATGGAACAATATCTTCAAGCTGATGAAGTAGGCACATATGAAGGAAGAAACGCCAACTTCACAGGCGAAGGCTTTGCTCAGCAAAAATTCAAAGTCAATGCGATGACGCAGTCTGACTATGATAAATGGGTAAATAAAACGAAAAAAGAAGCACCAAAGTTAACGAAGAAAACGTATGACTACTTGATGCTTCCTGATGCTGCAGATGTGCAGACATTCTCATCAACACATTTATCTTTTGCGAAGCACGGAGAGGATTCTGAATATGCACTCCAAGCACGCAAACGTTTAGGTTACCAATCAGTTTCTCCGCATTCCAAGACAGATCCTTTCGAGAATGTGAAGAACTATAAAAGAAAACTAGAAAACGAATAAACTGACTAAGGAAAGGAGGAGGCCGTTATGCATTTAAAATGGGATGAGTTTTTTGTAACTGGAGACCCATTAATTCTTGGTGCGCAAATTTCTATCGCTCTTACTTCCATTGCCATTGTGTTTGTTTTAACCTACTTCAAAAAGTGGAAATGGCTCTGGAAAGAATGGCTGACATCAGTTGATCATAAAAAGCTTGGAATCATGTATATCCTTGCTGCTGTGATTATGTTCTTCCGCGGTGGGGTAGACGGACTGATGATGCGCGCGCAGCTGGCGCTTCCTAATAATACGTTTTTAGATTCAAACCACTATAATGAAATTTTCACAACGCATGGTACGATCATGATTTTATTCATGGCGATGCCATTCTTAATTGGTTTAATCAACGTCGTGGTTCCTCTTCAAATTGGTGCACGTGACGTTGCATTCCCGTATTTGAACAACTTGAGCTTCTGGACATTTATGGTCGGAGCAATGCTGTTCAACATTTCCTTCGTTATTGGAGGATCACCAAGTGCAGGCTGGACGAGTTACATGCCGCTCGCCGGAAATGATTTCTCACCAGGACCTGGACAGAACTACTACTTGCTCGGGCTCCAAATTGCAGGTATTGGTACACTAATGACAGGTATTAACTTCATGGTGACCATCTTAAAAATGCGTACCAAAGGTATGACGCTTATGCGTATGCCGATGTTTACATGGACAACATTGATCACGTCTGTCATTATCGTTTTCGCATTCCCTGTTTTAACAGTTGCTTTAGCACTTATGACATTCGATCGTTTATTCGGTTCAGCATTCTTTACACTCGAAGCGGGCGGTATGCCAATGCTTTGGGCGAACCTTTTCTGGATTTGGGGACATCCTGAGGTATATATCGTTATCCTGCCGGCTTTCGGTATTTTCTCAGAAATCTTTGCGACGTTCTCAAGAAAGCAGTTGTTTGGTTACAAAGCGATGGTTGTATCGATTGTGGCAATCTCTGTTCTTAGTTTCCTTGTGTGGGTTCACCACTTCTTTACAATGGGGAACAGTGCAGCGGTTAACTCATTCTTCTCGATTACAACAATGGCGATTTCTGTACCAACAGGTGTGAAAATCTTTAACTGGCTCTTTACAATGTATCGAGGCCGTATCAGTTTTACATCCCCAATGCTTTGGGCACTTGGTTTCATCCCGAACTTCGTAATCGGTGGTGTGACTGGGGTTATGCTTGCGATGGCAGCTGCGGATTACCAGTACCATAATACGTACTTCCTTGTATCCCACTTCCACTATGTATTAATCGCAGGTACTGTATTTGCTTGTTTTGCAGGTCTTGTTTTCTGGTATCCGAAAATGTTTGGTTACAAGTTAAACGAACGAATCGGCAAATGGTTCTTCTGGGTATTCATGATCGGATTTAACATCTGTTTCTTCCCGCAGTACTTCTTAGGACTGCAAGGAATGCCAAGACGTATTTATACGTATGGACCAGAAGATGGCTGGACTGCACTAAACTTTATTTCAACAATTGGTGCATTCATGATGGGTATCGGATTCATCATCCTTTGCTATAACATTTACTACAGCTGGAGACACGCGAAACGTGAAGTGTCTGGAGACAGCTGGGGAGAAGGACGTACGCTTGACTGGGCGACATCTTCTGCAATTCCGCCGCATTATAACTTTGCAGCACTTCCAGAAGTGACGTCACCAGATGCATTCCATCATTGGAAGCAAAACAATGTAGACGTTCATCCTGAAAAAGAATTCAAGAAAATTCACATGCCGCACAATTCAGGCAGACCGCTTATCATGTCTGCATTCTTCGGACTTGGTGCATTCGGTCTTGTATTTGAATGGTACTGGATTGGCGTTATCGGCTTAATCGGTGTATTCGCAACAATGATTTTACGTTCATTTGAATATGACGATGGCTACTATATTCCTGTTGAAGAAGTGATTGAAACAGAGAAAAAGAATAAGGAGGCGCAGAAGTAATGGGACATAATGATAGCAGCTATGCAAATGCACCGCTTGAATATCAGTCTGAAACAGGACGTTTAAACATCCTTGGTTTCTGGATATTCCTTGGCGCGGAAATCGTGTTATTCTCAACACTTTTTGCGACCTACTTTGTTCTTCATGGCAGAACAGCTGGCGGCGTTTTGCCAGCTGAGCTATTTGATATGAAGCTTGTATTGATCATGACATTCCTGCTATTGGTGAGTTCATTTACATGCGGGATTGCGGTTCATGAAATGCGCCGTGGAAGTACAAAAGGGGTTGTCATTTGGACGATTCTGACACTGCTTCTAGGTGCAGGCTTCGTTGGTTTTGAGATTTTCGAATTCTTCCATTATGTACATGAGGGTGCGAGCATCCATACAAGTGCATACTGGTCTGCATTCTTTGTTCTTTTAGGAACTCACGGATTACACGTATCCATCGGTATCTTCTGGATTACGGGCGTCTTGTTCCAAATTAAAAAACGTGGATTAACACCACAAACAGCAGCGAAGATCTTTATCTCAAGTCTATACTGGCATTTCCTTGATGTTGTATGGATTTTCATCTTCACAGCTGTGTACTTGATCGGATTAGGGGGGCTTTTGTGATATGGCTGGAAAAACACATTCCTCAGCAGAGCACGAACACTTCCCTTGGAAACACGTAGTCGGCTTCATTCTCTCCATTGTGCTAACCATCTTAGCATTCTGGATTGCCATCGGAGCTGAAATTGGCAGTTCTGCAAAACTATGGATTATCTTTGGTTTTGCCTTCATTCAAGCATTCTTGCAACTGTTCATGTTCATGCACATGACAGAGAGTGAGAACGGGACTGTTCAAGTCGGAAATACTTTGTTTGGTCTGTTCTGTGCGATCATTTTCGTCATCGGGTCTGTTTGGATCTTCGCGGCTCACTACAGCCACGGAGAGAACAGCAAAGACGGTTATTCACCATCTGCGCCAAAGCAGTCTGAGCATTCAGAGAAATAATAAAAAACCACTCATCTTTCATAGGTGAGTGGTTTTTATGCTGATTGTGATAACGCTTCCAATTGATGATGAGATATCTATCTGCTGCTGAATCTTTTGCGAATGAATGGAAGTCCATAGATGAGGAAAGCTGCAATGTGAGCCAGAATCACGTTAATGGCAAAGAATGCGATCATGAAGGTATGTCCTGCTGGAGATAAACTGCTTGTCATGTAAAGACCGAAGAAAATCCACATAATCATGATGGGTGGAATAGATGCTAATGCAATCTTTCTGTTTTCCAACCATAAAAACAGGGGTGTAGCTGTTGCAATACATAGGTACGCAAAGAACATATCCATCGTATCCAACTCCTTTGTAAGTTGATGTTCAATTCAAATGAGAGGTCAGGATGCAATTGTGTCTGTTTTTAGGAGATATTGTGAACATTTTGTTACAAATATTATACCACAATTGACTTTGAAGTAAACTTAATAATTGGAAAATGGGCCTTATTCCGCAGAAATTGTTTTTTTTTCTTATACCTCAGTTAAGCTTATGCTGGCAAGATGTTCACCTTTCATATCGCCACATAAGTCATTGAATTTTCCCCTTAAAATCTGTAAAATAATCTTTTTAAAGGACTTATGATCGGTTGTCATGATAGAGTGGAAAGGAATTTTTTCCTATTGTTAGGATGAAAAGTATTTCATTTTTTGAAATTAGAATGGAACCTTTCAGGTGTCACTTCCGTCATATTTAAGGTGAGTTGCTTTTGTGAAAATTTCAATCTAATATAAATAAGGGCTTTTATGTTTTGTAATAAGGGTGGTTAGTTCATGAACAAGCAGAATACATCTCCTTACTATCAGGGAGATTTGATTTTTATATTTTTAGCCTTCTTTGCCATCAGTGTCATCGCTATTTATGCTGCGGGACAGTTTGGGCAATATGGATCTAATGCATGGACCAGACAGATCATTTACTACATGGTCGGGGTCATCTGTATTGTGGCTATTAATTACTTCGATCTGGAACAATTAGAAAAGTTGAGCTTATATATTTTTATAGGCGGCATTATGCTCTTAATTCTTTTAAAAATTGCTCCTGCACAAATTGCAGGTCATGATTTTGCTCCAATTAAAAATGGTGCAAAAAGTTGGTTTGTGTTACCGGGAATTGGAACATTTCAGCCTTCAGAGTTCATGAAAATTGGTTTGATTATGATGCTCGCCTCTGTCATTGGGAAGGCAACCCCAAGAGGAAAACGAACATTAGAAGATGATATTTTCCTACTATTAAAAATTGCCGGCGTGGCTGCTGTACCAGTCGGACTCATCTTTTTGCAAGATGCAGGTACGGCTGCGGTATGTATGTTTATTGTCGTTGTCATGGTCTTTTTATCAGGGGTCAACTGGAAATTGATCTCTCTCATCGGTTCAGTGGTTGTGCTCTTAGTTGCCGCTGTGTTAGCCGTGATTATTCTATTCCCTGATTTCGCACAAAAGATCGGAATTCAGCAGTATCAGATCAACCGGATTACCGCTTGGCTGCCTGATAGTTCTTCGACAGCCAACCAAGCCCAGACACAGGATGCATCTGGATCGGATAAATATCAAGTCGAGCAAGCCATTATGGCAATTGGGGCAGGACAAATTTTCGGGAACGGTGTTAAAAATTTAAAAGTATATGTTCCAGAAGCTCAGACAGATATGATTTTCTCTATCATAGGGGAAGCCTTTGGTTTTGTCGGCTGCGCATTTGTGGTGATCATGTTCTTCTTCCTGATTTACAGGCTTGTTGTGCTGATTGACCGTATCCATCCTTATAGCCGGTTTGCGTCATTTTTCTGTGTAGGATATACAGCATTGATTGTCATCCATACATTCCAGAACATTGGCATGAACATAGGCGTCATGCCTGTAACGGGGATACCACTCTTATTCATCAGCTTCGGGGGAAGCTCTGTTTTATCTGTTCTGATTGGATTTGGTATCGCCTATAATGCAAGTGTTCAGTTAACGAAATATCAAAGTTATTTATTTAAATAAAACGGGTAAAGGGCAGTCTAAGCGTAGGCTGCCTTTTTGGTGTGAGTTCTAACTTTTGAAAAGCAATGTTCATTTGACTTATGATAGTAGGAGTGAAGGAGGTCTTCGAATTGAATAAAACGATAGAAACCATCTTAAATCATCGGTCCATCCGTTCGTTTACAGATGAGCGTCTGACAGACGAAGAAGTGCTGACACTTATCAAAAGTGCACAGGCTGCTTCGACATCAAGCTATGTACAGGCGTATAGTATCATTGGTGTAACAGATCAGGAGAAGAAGGCGAAGCTTGCTGAACTGGCTGGAAATCAGCCATACGTTGAGAAGAATGGGCATTTCTTTGTTTTCTGTGCGGACTTGAAACGCCACGACTATATCGCAAAAAAAGCAGGAAAAAACCATCAAGAAGCGCTTGAGAATACAGAAGCCTTTCTTATCAGTGTGATTGATGCGGCGCTCGCTGCGCAAAATGTCAGTGTCGCCGCAGAATCTATGGGACTTGGCATCTGCTATATCGGCGGACTGCGTAATCAGCTGAAGGAAGTATCAGAATTACTTGAAACGCCTTCCTATGTGCTGCCGCTATTCGGTCTGGCCATAGGACATCCTGCCAATCCATCATCTCAAAAGGAACGGCTACCCGTTGAGCTGATCTACCATGAAAACACATATCAGCAAGACGAAGCTCATGTGGATCGTTATTTAAAAGAATACGATGATCGTATTTCATCATATTATGAAGAACGAACAAACGGTGAGAGAAAAGATACATGGTCTGAGCAAATGCTTCGAGGCTTTAGCCAGCCAAAACGTGCCTTCCTCGGAGATTTTGTGAAAGAGAAGGGCTTTAATCGAAAATAAATCAGGAAATCCCCCTTTCGAGTGAGAGAGGGGGATTTGTGTAGGAGGTGCGACATCATGAAATTAAGTATACTTGATCAATCTCCTTTGATTGGAGATGCGACGCCTGCTGAGGCGCTGAAGCAAACAGTCGAGCTGGCGAAGCAGGCAGAGAAATGGGGTTATCATCGATTTTGGGTATCAGAGCATCACTTTTCAAACCGGCTCGCAGGATCGAGTCCAGAGGTGCTTCTCGGTCATTTATCAGCTGTGACGTCACATATCCGTATTGGTTCAGGTGGCGTCATGCTGCCCCACTACAGTGCCTATAAAGTAGCAGAGAACTTCAGAGTGCTCGAAGCCTTGGCTCCGGGCAGAATTGATCTTGGCATTGGACGTGCTCCTGGAGGTATGCCGATCTCCTCCATTGCCCTTCATCATGGAGAACGGAAGCGACTTGGTGATCAATACCCCGAGCAGGTAGAAGAATTAAGGGTGTATTTACATGATTTAGCCGATGAATTTTATCCGCTGCCTCACCTGACCGCTTCTCCGAAAGTAGATACTGCCCCAGAGGTATGGATGTTAGGTTCCTCTGGAGGAAGTGCACGGCTTGCCGCAAAAGCAGGTGCAGGTTATACGTTTGCTCTTTTCATTAATGGAGAAGGCGGAGAAGACTCTGTGTCGCAGTATATCAACCGATTTGAACCTTCGGAATTTGGTGATGAGCCGCGTGTCAGTCTTGCGGTCTTCGTTTTATGTGCAGAAACAGAGGAACAGGCAGAAAAATTGGCTGTCAGCTTAGATTTATCATTATTAGCTAGCGAACAAGGACAGAACCTTGGCGGCTTTCCTTCATTTGAACAGGCAAAGGCCTATTCCTACAGTTCATATGAACAAAAACGAGTAGCAGCCAATCGACAGAGAATGGTTGTTGGCACACCATCTTCTGTGAAGCAGCAGCTGACAGCACTCGCAAAGGTGTATCGTACAGATGAAGTGATCGCTGTGACCATCACACATCACATGCAAGACCGTCTCACATCGTATCGTTTATTAAAAGAAGCTTTTGACGCATAACGTATGTAAATTTACCGTCTGCGCAGCCAATAAAAGGGATAGAGGAGCATCATGGTGAGAATAAAGGCAGCTGTCACCGCCAAGCTAAGCGGATAAATGCAGGTGGTATAGACAGTCAGTTCACATGCTTGATGAAAAGGACGAGGCTGTTTTGCATGTAAAAAGGTAAAAAAATAAACCAAGGTGATCGTGAGAAAAAAAGCCGTCATAAAAGAAACGATCCATAGCCATATCAACATGAATTTCTCTTTCCTCCATATATGATAGAAAAGCCTTGTTGAGCTGATGGGCTCATACAAGGCTTTTTATGTGATTCTTATTTATTCAGGATAAATATCGAATGGTTCTTTCGTTTGAACCGTATCTGATTTGCCTTTCAGGCTTGCATATGCAAGCATTGTATACTCACCTGCTTCTAACTTCTGTCCTTTATTGATCGTGCCATTCCATTTCACACGATGCTCTCCTTTATCAACATGTTGATAAACTCCTGCTTCACCTAAATACTCTCCATCTGTCGAGTAGACGAGGAATGCAAGATTTTCAGCACCGCCTGGGAGATAGCTACTAATGACATAGCTTCCAGCACGGTTATCCGGCTCTACGGAAACCGAAGTGACGCGCGGGTAATCAGGCTCTTTTACAATCAATAAAGTAGGGATTTCAGTGACCTTTCTGCCATTTTCGCGAATGGTGATACTGCCTTGGTACGTTCCTTTTTTCGTTTTTCCATAATTCACTTGTACTGCGGAAGTAAAGGACCCTGTGGAATTCCCTTTCACTGTGATTTTTTTCGTGCCGTTTGTGCTAATACCGTTGCCATCGAACTTGTAATCAATGGTATAGGTTTTCGGTGCTTTTGACAGGTTTTCTACTTTGAACTTCTTCGTTTTGATTTGAACGCCCTTTTCTTTTAAGAAAGTGCCGTACGAATAGCTTGCATCAGACACAATAGAAGACGCTTGAAGTGATTCGATGATTCGAACGCTGCCTGTGCCCTGCGTATTGTGAGGGAACGGGCTGCCATTTGGGTCATACAATGTTTCTGCTGTATTCATCATCAGCGCTTTAATTTGCTCTGTAGAATACGATGGTTTTGCTTGTTTAATAATCGCTGCTACTCCGGCTACATGAGGAGATGCCATGCTTGTTCCTTGCTTCGATCCATAGCCGTATGGCTGAGAAGGATCGTGTGTCGGAATGGTGCTGACAATACTCACGCCAGGTGCTGAAAGATCTGGTTTGATCATCCACGTATCGACAACAGGTCCACGAGATGAGAAGTCAGCGACTTGTTCACTTAACTCTTTCACAAATTGAATCGAGAAAGTCGTTGTATTGTTACCAGCCTCAATGGCTTTAACAAGCGCTGTTCCTTCCGCTTTTGACAGCTTAATCGTCGGAAGGGCTAGACCTGGTACATCCACAGGGATTTCTCCATCGGTATTGTTGTACATGACAACGCCGATCGCACCAGCAGCTTTCGCATTGTCCACTTTATCAACAAAGGCAATGGCTCCACGTTCAATCACTGCCACCTTTCCTTTGACATCGATGTTTTCAAAATCTTTTTCGTCACCGATGCCTGCTTGGACGAGTGTGACTTGTTTTTGGTCAAGTGCTTTTAAATCATTTTCTTGATAGTAGCCCATCACTTTTGCTGTTGAATAGTTCGGGAATTTCACGTTGTATAAACTGTACGGAAGCTGAGTGGCTCCGACAGAAATAGCATCTCTTGATGTCCCAGGAGATCCAACGGTCCAGCTGTTTGGCCCACTGTTTCCATTTGATGTGACAGCGACAACCCCTTCTGACATAGCCCAATCAAGTGCGATGCTTGTTGCATAATCAGGGTTATTCACACTGTTTCCAAGAGAGAGGTTCATGACATCGGCTCCGTCAGTGACAGCCCGGTCGATGCCTGCTAGGACATTTTCAGTTGTTCCTGATCCGCCTGGTCCAAGGACACGGTAGGCGAGAAGGGTGGCATCTTTTGCGACACCTTTAATTTGTCCATTTGCCGCAATTGTTCCTGCGACGTGTGTACCATGATCTGTCGATTCGCCTCTAGGATCTCCTTTTGGTGTTTCTTGTGGAGAATAGTCATTATCAACAAAGTCATAGCCTTTGTATAATCCGAAGTTTCCTTTTAAATCAGGGTGGGTATAGTCTACTCCAGTATCAATGACAGCGACTTTTACTCCTTTTCCAGAGTAGCCGGCATCCCAAGCTTTTGGTGCACCGATAAATGGGGCGCTTTTATCCATGAGTGGAGAGACATCCTCATTTGGAAGCTGGACGCTTTTCTTTTTCACTTCATCTGTTTGATATGTAACATCCGGATAAACGGCTTTTACTCCGTCAACTGCGAGCAGTTTCGGGATTTCGTTTGCAGGAAGTTTCATAGAGAAACCAGAGAAGACTTTTTCATATTCTTGATGAACACTCGCTTTATCTAACTTTTTGAGTGCTGCATTCTTTACTTTCGTTCGAGATTTTTTGAGGGAGGCTTTTGTTTGTGCTTCGCCTTCTTGCTTGGCTTCAACTAAGGATTTTTCCTTTAATTCAACAATGACAGTGGTGTGTTTTCTAGACTTAACATTGATTTCGCCGAAGATTTCTGCTTTTTCCAGTTCCACCTGTTTGTTCGATGGAGCGGCAGCAGCCTGACCTGAAAAGAATGTGGATAAGGTAAAAATAGTGGAGAACAATAGAACAGAAGAACGAGAGATTACTTTTTTCAATTAATTTTCCCCTTTCTAGCTGTGTATTTAGGGAGATAGCCTTTCTTTTTGTGGATAAATAGGAAAGATTCACTGCCCGTTATTAAGTATTCCATACGATGAAACCAATTCCTTTACTAAAATGGTCTTATTTTACATAGTCATAAAGAACTATTTTGTTTATAAAGTCACACTTATGCACAATAATCTGTTGATAACTCGATTATTCAGATATATATATGGAAAATAAAAAAATCTCATACACAAAATCTAGTAAGAGGGTGTTGATATGTGGATAAACCCTGTTGATAAGATGTGCTTATCTTTGGGATAGTGTGTGTATAAAATTTTCAAAGAAACATTGTGGAACATGCTCATCTTCTGCACTTTTCAACAAAACTTCTGAAAACTAGTTCGTTTTTTCACCCAGATTGTGACAAACCTCTCTTTTTTCTCGGGATATGATAGGAACAGTTAATTTGCTAGAACTGCTAGATTCTAAGGAAAGCGGAGGGATGTTCAGTGAAGAAATGGAAGAACTGGTTGAGTGTATGGTTTGGTTTTGTGATGAATGTGCTTGTGAATCCTGGTGAGCTGCTGAAGAAGCAAGGGGTGAAAGTGGCAGCAGTGGATGGAGGATTCTTTCTTGCGGTGAATGAGAGAAAGCTAGAGAAACTGGCAGATGAAAAGAAGAAGAAGCGCAGGACAGAAAAGCCGTTTCAAGAAAGTCTGATGATGCTTTATGAAAAGACAACGAGAGAGGCGCGTGCCGGTCCGTTCTTATCTTTACAGAAAAGTTGAAACAGGGTAAAATCCCACATAAGACACGTTATCTGTGGGAGAGGATGCCCCTTGAAGATATATAAAATATTGAATAACAATGCAGTGGTTGTAAAGGAGGATGATCAGGAGAAAATTGTGATGGGGCCCGGAATTGCTTTTCAGAAGGGGAAAAATGACGTCGTTCCCGTTCAAAAAATAGAGAAGATTTTTGTTGTGCGTGAAGAAAATGAGAAGTTTAAACAAATTCTTGCGACATTGCCAGAAGCGCATATTGAGGTGGCAGAGCATATTATTAGTTATGCAGAGGGTGAACTCATGATGCCGCTCAGTGATCATATCCACATTTCACTGACAGATCATTTATCCTTTGCCATTGAACGCGTTCAAAAAGGCATTGTCTTATATAATAAATTGCTTGGTGAGATCAAAGTCTTATATAAGCAGGAATATGATATTGGAAAGTATGCCATTCGTTATGTAAAGGAGCGGCTTGGGGTTGACCTGCCGGACGATGAGGCAGGGTATGTGGCACTTCATATTCATACGGCCAAAATGAATACGGAGTCCATGAAGAAGACGGTCAAATACACAACGATGATCAAAGAAATGATCGAGCATGTCGAAAGCGTTTTTGAGCGCTCGATTGATGAGGATAGTATTTCATATCAGCGGCTTGTGACACATTTGAGGTATGCATTAGGCAGGTTGGAATCGAATGAAGCATTTCAAATCATGGACGATGACATGCTGACTTTTATCCAAACAAAGTATGATTCGGCTTACCGGTGTGCACTTGGACTGGCTGATTTGCTGAAAAAAGAATATGGACTTCATCTCCCTAAATCGGAGATCGGCTACATCACGCTGCATGTCCAGCGTCTGCAGGATGCCGAATTGGTGTAAAGGTTGTGCCTGTCCGCAGGCTTTTTTTTATGCACACTACTTTAATTAGTGTATATGGGTCATTTGATTCGAAAAAATAGGTTGACGCAGGTCACGCTCTTATAATATGATGAAAGCGTAATCAAAAACCAATATCGTGGGATTGTGACTGTCAGGCAGGCAAGACCTAAAATTTGCGTAACGAGGGGACGTGTATGTCCTTTCATCGTTGGTGAATTTTAGGTCTTTTTTGTTTTAAAAAAAGGGGGAGACAACATGGATTATCAAAAAACAGCCAAAGAATTAACAACATTATTAGGCGGCAAAGAAAATGTCATTAGCGCAACACATTGTGCCACACGACTCCGATTGGTGATGAAAGATGAGGCGTTAATTGACAAAGATGCCATTGAAGAACTTGAGGGTGTGAAGGGTGCCTTCTCAAGCTCGGGTCAATTCCAGATCATATTTGGAACAGGTTCTGTCAACAAAGTATATGAGCCTTTTGCGCGTGAGGCGGGTCTTGAGGCAGACGACGAGAATCAAAAACCAGCCAGCCATGATGAAGCCGTGAAGCAAAAAATGAATCCACTTGCACGTTTTGCCAAGACGCTATCGAATATTTTTGTACCAATCATTCCAGCGATTGTAGCAAGCGGTTTATTAATGGGCCTATTAGGTATGATGAAAGCCTTCAAATGGGCTGATCCAAGCTCTGCCATCTTCCAAATGCTAGATATGTTCTCAAGTGCTGCCTTTATCATTTTACCGATTTTAATTGGGGTTAGTGCAGCCAAAGAGTTTGGTGGAAATCCATATTTAGGAGCCGTCATTGGGGGCATTATGATTCACCCGAGCTTGCTGAATCCATGGGGACTGACAGACGCAAAACCAGAATATATGCATCTATTCAACTTTGATATTGCGCTTCTTGGTTACCAAGGAACGGTCATTCCCGTGTTATTGACTGTGTATATCATGTGCGTGATTGAAAAGAATTTAAGAAAAGTTGTGCCGAACAGTATTGATTTACTTGTGACGCCGTTTGTGACAGTGATTGTGACTGGATTTGTGACGTTTATTGCTGTAGGACCGCTAGGGAGAATGCTTGGTACAGGGATCTCGAATGCACTCACTTATGTTTATGACCATGCAGGATTCTTAGCTGGACTGATTTTCGGAGGCGCTTATTCTTTAATTGTACTGACAGGTGTTCATCATAGCTTCCATGCGATTGAGGCAGGACTTCTGAATGATATTGGACGGAATTATTTGCTGCCGATCTGGGCCATGTCCAACGTCGCTCAAGGCGGAGCTGGGCTAGCGGTCTTTTTCTTAGCAAAGCGTGCAAAAACAAAAGAAATTGCATTACCAGCAGCATTTTCTGCTTTCTTAGGTATTACTGAGCCGGTCATATTCGGTGTGAATCTTCGTTATCGTAAGCCATTTATTGCTGCAATGATCGGAGGTGCATTAGGCGGGGCGTTTGTCGTCTTCACGAAGGTAGCCGCCAACGCTTATGGTTTAACAGGGATTCCGATGATTGCCATTGCAGCTCCATTCGGTTTACAAAATGTGGTAAATTATGTTATTGGTATGTTAATAGCTGTTGCTGTTTCATTTATTCTTACCATCATCTTTAAAGTCAAAGAAGTCGAAAAATAATCAAGGAGTGGTCACAGTGATGACAACAACGGACGCAGCACTTCGTCAAAAGGTAACAGATCGTATTCGAAACTATGAGCATTTGGTGAAAAAAGATGTGTACCGTCAGAACTTCCATTTAATGCCGCCAGTCGGTCTTTTAAATGACCCGAATGGATTGATTCAGTGGAAGGGAGTCTACCATGTGTTTTATCAGTGGCAGCCATTTAAAACAGGACATGGGGCAAAATTCTGGGGTCACTACACATCAACCGATCTAGTGAATTGGCAGCATGAAGAGGCTGCCCTCACGCCAAGTGATTGGTTTGATCAAAATGGCTGTTATTCTGGCAGTGCAGTCATTGACGATGGTCGTATGTATGTGATGTATACCGGAAATGTCCGTGATGAGCAAGGAAATCGTGAGACATATCAATGTTTAGCTGTGTCAGAGGATGGGGTTCATTTTGAGAAAAAAGGTGTCGTGGCGACTTTGCCAGCAGGATTTACTGCACATTTTCGTGACCCGAAGGTGTGGAAGCGGAATGGAAAGTGGTACATGGTCCTTGGAGCACAAAGTGAAGATCTCAAAGGACATCTTGTCTTATTCACATCTGATACATTAGACAATTGGACGTTTCAAGGCATTATTGCAGGCAGTGGAAAGAATGGATTAGATCATTTCGGATACATGTGGGAATGTCCAGATCTGTTTGAATTAGACGGTCAGGATGTATTGATCGTGTCACCACAGGGGCTGAAGCCTGATGGATTCAAATACAACAATACACATCAATCTGGTTATTTTGTTGGTACATTGGATGATCGTACCTACCAATATACGCATGGAGCGTTTGAGGAGCTGGATCGTGGCTTTGACTTTTATGCACAGCAGACTTTCCAAGATGAATCGGGCAGACGCATTTTAATGGGATGGATGGGTGTACCAGATCAAGGGGAAGAGCATCATCCAACCATCTCTTATCAATGGATCCATTGCTTGACGATTCCGAGAGAGCTTCGTTTAGATGATGAAGGACGTCTTATTCAACAGCCGGTAAGTGAACTTCGATCTATGCGGACAAATGAGCAGGAGCATGTTTTTCACGTTAAACGATCTGTTCACTCCATTCCTGTTGAAGATATGACGAGCGCAGAGGTATTCATTGATCAAATTGAAACACAAAAAGGATTTGAATGCTGTATTCGTGCTGCTGCTCGTATCATTTATGATAAAGATGATGGCAAACTAACGTTAGAGAGAGATCGATTTGAAGATCGAACAAAGGAAGTTCGTGAAGTAGAAATTGAGGAATTACAGGATTTGCATATCTTTATTGATGCATCATCGATTGAGATTTTTGTCAACGGAGGCCGGGAAGTATTTACTGCACGTTACTTTCCTTCCCCGGGAAATAAATCAATCTCCATCAGTGGTAGAAATGAAACGAAGCTTAAATTGAAGACGTGGCATTTGCAAAAAGAAGCAGATCAATGATCTGCTTTTTCTAGTGAGATCAGCCTGTATCTTAAAGCCTATATCATGTATATACAAGGTTGGCCTAAAGCGGTTTGATGACGTTTTACATATATGATAACAGGTTCAATTATGGTATCATTTTAAAATATATACAGCTGAGGCTGACGTTTATCCAAATGCGGTAGGACAAAAAGGGGTTGTTTACTTGAATTCAAAACAGCAGCCGACGACTAGAAAACGCTTGGAGACAATGGCAGATCATGTTGAAGATAAACGTGAAGAATATAAAGAATTGCTGATTCAAGTCCAATCTATTCTCGGTGAACCTTCTCTAGAGCAGGAAGAATTAAAAGAGAAGCTGTCAGATACGTATAAACAAATGAAAGAATATGCCTTATTTGTTGAATCCATTGAAGCCTTTATTCGAAAAATGGCGAAAGAATCCGATCAGCAAAAGTAGGTAAAAAAGTATGGTGAAAGAGTGTACCTGGGTGCGGGTATGCTTTTTTTATTTAAAGATTATCTATGTCAGTTTTATTCTAAATCTTAATGTATGAAGATAATAGAAATTTGTAGATAGAATATTTAATGTATATGAGTTATAAAAGTGCAAGAAACATTATAATGCGGAAGGATAACCATTCTTCTCAAAACAGAGAACTGATATCCATATTTTATTTAATATATGAGTAGATAGTAAAAATAATCCTAAGGTCTGTCTTAGGATTATTTTTTGAAATTCTTTTATGTATTTCTTGAACCCACTTTCAATCCAGTAAAGTGAGATCAATTATTGTATTTTGTATCTTATGGAATTGTGGAATTTATTTTTATGGCTTTAATAATAGTTTTTGATCTCCGTATATAACATTTCTTCTAGTTTTTTTTCCTCTAGTATACTAAGGACTGTTACAGCTTTTTCAGTATACTCTTCAGGTGAATCCATGTTTAAGTTTTTTAGACATATCCCTTTACGACCATAGCAGATTGCCATCTCCCTGTATGCACCATGTCTTTTACAGAGAGGGATTGCTTCTTCTAATACAACTAATGCCGACTTAAATTTATTGTATTTTATTAAAAGAAGCGAAAAATTAACTCGAATATTAATTTCAATTTTATAAGTATCTTGAAAATTCTTATATATATTAAGTCTTTTCAATGCATTCTTTGCTATATGTATAGCGGTTTCTATAGGAAATATAAAAAGTATAGAGTTTATCAGTCTAATATCAATCAGGTACCAATTTTCATGCTTAGAAAGACGTTCCCAAACAGTATCTACGTGATTGCATGCTTGTTCAATACTACCCGTTTCATGAAGCACTATTAAAGCTGTACAAATACATTGAATATCACTGACCAATTGGTCCTCCGAATCTGATAGCAACCTTTCAGATTCTGTTATCAATTGTCTTAATTTGTTCGGATGATTGAAAGTCGTACGAAAAAAATCGTTAATAAACTTTTGCCTTCGAGTATATTGAAAATCGTTCATAATATAGTGAAACTCATCTAAAGAAACGTCTACTTTTTCCAGTAAAGCCATAAAAGATGACGCAAGTATGTCGATTCGATGTAGTTCAAACTTTGAATAAGCACTTTGTGATAGCAAACCACTAGAAACATAATGCTGAGTATATCCTTTGTTCTTTCTAATTGATCGCATAGTCTGTCCTATATTACTAAGCAATTTATTGTCCCCTTTCAGTCTTATTTGACTAGAATGATATGAATGGTTTATACCATAGTACAATAAATTTAGGAGGTGTTACAAATGTTGGGTTTTATAGATGGGTTAATTAAATCCTTAGATATTTGGTTTATAGGTTGAGAGTATATTAATATAGATATCTTCTATAATACTCAATTCTTCGAACTTTAATTTATATACATAGAAATTATTTTTAGTAAGTGCTAGGGGTGAGGATTTGTTACATTGGATAAGTGTTTTGTTCAATCCTATTAAAACATTTGAGAAGACACAGGAAAATAAAAGAGCTGTACTAAACATCATATTTGTTTTCACAGCGTTAGCTATTTTGCACTATTTTTCAATTCTTAATTTAACAAGTTCCGTACATATAAAAGAATTGGATGAGTTACCAGAAGATTTCCCAATGTCATTATTGGTAATAATAGTTACTGCAATTCAATTAATTGTCGCTTTAATGAGTATTATCCTTTTGACTATAATATTTAAAGTCATTTCGTTGTTTATCTTTAAAGGGATAGGGTTTAAAACTATATTATTTATTATAATTTTATCTCAAATTCCAAATGCACTTAGTGCATTGCTAAATTCCTTTTTTGTTAATAGCATTGGTGATGGTATGCTCTTATCCTTATTTGGACTTGGCTATGCAATTAGTAACTACACAAACAATGTAGTAGTATTGAATTTTTTGAATTCAATTGAAATATTTAAAATCTGGGCTGCTTTTATTACAGCTACAGGATTTTATGTTTATACAAAAAAATACAGCTTAACCAAAACTTGTGTTATCATAATAATGATAAATGTAGTAATTAATACTTTAACAGGTGTATTTATGTAACAAGATTTTTATTGTATTGAAAGGGGGTGAATAAAATGGAAATCGTATTTTTAATGGATTTACTAGTAGGAGCAGGTATTCCTCCTACAGCTGCTAAAGTCGCAGCGGATATGATAGATGCAGGAATGGCAGTTGCTTCTATTGTAACATTCTTAAGTGGACTTGGAGTGGGTCTTACTGTAATTAGAATGGCTCTAAAAGCATCAGGGAAAAAAGCAATTGTAGCATAAATAAACAAGAAATGAGAAGGGTAGAGATGAAAACATTTACTCTTCTCTTCTTGTTATTTTAATTGAAAGAATTGGGTGAGCTCTCTTCACCTATAAAGGAGTAATATTTGATATATGAATTTCATGAAAAAAATGAGTTTCCTATTGTCCATTTCTACAATATTGTTCAGTTTAGCCTTTTTATTCGGATATTTGACAGGCGACCACATAGATTTTTCTGAAAAAAACACTTTATTAGCTGCACCTTTACCTAGTATTGAGTTAACTATAGATCTTTTTGTTAACAATATTACGGTATGCTTATTTCTGATTAGTGGAGTTTTTTTATTCAGTATACCAACTTTTTTTTTACTTTTACTTAATGGTTTTTTTCTGGGTATCGGTGTAAAATCATTAATGATGTTAGGGCTAAATGGAACAAATCTCTTTATGAAGCTATTGCCACATGGAATACTAGAAATCCCTGCATTCTTATTATCAGCTAGCATAGGATTTTTAGGTTTAACTTTTTATTTCAATTCTCCTAAAAAATATCTGAAGAAAATACTAAAACCGTTGATTTTGGTAGTCATTTTAGTTTTTATGGCTGCTATAATTGAAGGTTTTATAACTGTTTCTTTATAAAGTGAGTGATTACTTTGCAAACAATATTTTCATGGGTTAAATGGAAAACTTATATTAGATGGAAAAGTACATGGGGGTCTTTTTACTTTGTAAGCGGTAAATGGGGTGAGAGACTGGGTTTATTAATTCTATTAATAGATTCAGTTAAAGCTATACTTTATACAACAGTATATTACTCAGTGTTTACATTTATTATATTTAATGAAAATTTGGATTTAATTGATAATCAAAACACAACTATTGGATACATAATAAATAAAATAGCCAGTATACAAAATAATTCTTTAATAATATGGAATATTTATTTTTTAATCCTGCTAATGTATTGTGTATTCGTTGGTGTCAAAGCCTCTAACTGGAGTCAGTTTTCAGAGGATATAGAACTATTATCAAACACTAAATTGTCAAAAAAGTATACTAGAGCACTTTTACTTTTTGAGTCGATGATATGGAACTACAGAACTTTTGTTTTAAATATAGTTACTTTAGGTATATCCTTAAATTTAGCTGCGGGAGCAAATTTTATTAATATAGTTGTTTTTTTCATAATTGCGAATTTACTTTATCTTATTTTGAGTTTTTCTTTTGCTCTCATACACTATTTGTATATATTTTATAGAAGCTATTGGATGAAAGGAAGTATATTGATCCTCCAAATAGTTTTAACCAGACTCATATTGATTTGTGTTGGATATAATTTAGCATCAATATTTCAAAATTGGATTCGGAAAGCACCATTTTATTCAACTGGATTTACTAACGAAGACTTAGAATTATGGACTCACCAGGGTTATTCTATTGTGACAGATAATATATCTTTTCTTTTCACTTCAAAATGGATTCCATACAACTATATATCCTCATTATATTATAATGATAAATTTGGTTTGCTATTTTTGATTTTATTCGCTTCAGTATTAATAATTTTTTTCGTACTAGTCATATTCAAAAATATATTCACATTCGAAAAATACAAGTCTGATTATAATTACACACTCCTACCTCTTTTGGAAAAGTTACATCGTAATTTTATATTTAAAATACCATTTATGGGTAAAAAGAGCAATTATTTTAAAATGTTTTTCCGTTCTCCTATTGCCTTTAGAAAAATGGATCATCTTGTGGGGGGATTGTTCTTTTGGGGATTAATCGGGATATATAGTGGTTTGCTAAGCGGAACCGATCTATCTGAAAAACCTTCAATATTTATTATATATTTAATTGTCTATTTTCATACATATTTTTTCTGTGAAAATTTTTATAATCACTTTAAAGGTTTAATAGCTCTAGATAGCGAAGGAGAGAAAGCTTTGCTTTATCTAAACACAAGTCAAAACCTATGGAAATTATTGAAACAAAAGATATTAATATTCTCAGTATATACAATTTTAACTACCCTTATTTCACAAACTATATTAACAGTTGTTTCAGGATCTAATTTGAATTTAATGATTTGGTTATTATTAAGCCAGACGTCATCTTTAATCATGTTTATTCTCTTTTTGCTAATTCCAAGTGTCTATAATGCTCACTTTAATTTCTTTAATATTGAACAAGTAGGGGAATTTGCAGATCAAAAAACAACTTCTTCTATCATAAATCTAGTTATAACAGGAGCTTTAATTCCACTATTAATGATACCTTGTATCTTGTATTTATTTGAAAGAATTGATTTAAACAAGTTGATATCTGTGAATTGTATAATTATTTTAGGGCAATTTCTTGTATCTATTGGATTAATTGTCTTGTTTAAGAAAAAAGTGAGTAATACAAAATATTTTTGGGGGAGGTATTAGAGTATGAAGGTGGCAACTGAAGATATTTTTTTTGAAGTATCTAACTTAACAAAGAAATTAGGAGATACAGTTGTTTTGGATAATTTATCTTTTAGAATTCCTCAGGGATCCATTGTAGGTTTTTTAGGACAAAATGGAGCTGGAAAAACTACAACACTAAAAGTACTTGCAAATATTATTCCTAAAGATAGTGGCATTCTGAAGTTTAATGGTAAAGTCCATACTCAGAAGGATAAAGGGGAAATCATGTTTCTTCCAGATACACCATTAGTATATTCGGTACTAACTGGTAAAGAATATCTTTCTTTTATGAGTGAATTATTGCAACATGATGCAAGTAACTACTCTTACTATACAAAAAAGTTATGTATAGAGGATGCTCTTGATAAAAAGATTTCGGAGTATTCTTTAGGTATGAAAAAAAAGATATCGCTTATACCATTATTATTGAAAAGACCAAAACTCCTCTTATTAGATGAGTATTTCTCAGGTATAGACCCTATCAGTATGAGAGACATAAAGATAGTTTTAAATGAATATATAATAGATGGTAATAGTGTTCTATTATCTACGCACCAATTGGATGCAGCACAAAGCACATGTGATTTTATAATAGTAATTGATAAAGGTAAGATACATAAACCAGTCATTAGTATGGAAGAAATTTTGGGAAATGAAAATAGTGTAGAGGACTATTTTATAAACAGCATTACAAATATAGAGGAGAGTTGACTAAATGATAATTTGGGCTTTAATCACTACAATAGTATCTTTTATTTTAATTTTTTATTTTTGGAATGAAGATAGAAAAACATCATATGTATTCATAATGGCGACTATTTTTCTTATTTTCCTTGACCTTGGTTTAATATTTATTTGAGTATTAAAATTGTGTTTATTTTGCGGGTTGAAATAAGAATATTTGTCGTGATGATGATTTCTCGCCTAATATTAATAACTGCTACGAGATGAAATCAGGAAAAGTTCGACTTAAATAGTACCAAAAATTGTCGTGTTGCAACTTTATGTGAACTCTATGTTCCACGGAAGATGTGGAAAGGTATTTTGGAAAAGATAGTATCAAAACGAATTAAGATTGATTAAATCAAATGAATGGAACATTCGGAGTTTATAAAAATAGGAGAATTCAGGAAATATCTAAGTGGAAGAACTCTTATAATGACTGAGCGGAAGGCTTGTAATACTGAAATAAGTTGAACCCCCAAAATTGACTTATTACATATAGAATGCAACAAATATAAAAAGGGAGTTCAACTGTTGATGAATTGTGCAATATTAAAGGAATGACTAGTTTACACATCAATACGCTCTGTAAGTTTTATAAATTACTTTGAAATTTATTTATACATATGGTTTATTGCGTTGCTTCTGTATCCTTTGAGTTTTCAACTTATTTGTCCAAACGATGTGCGGAATGTTTCGTTGGTCCGATGTATTCGTTTAGTTGGAAAGAGCCTTTAATGGCAGCTGTGATGAATTCTTTTGCTGCATAAATGGCTTCTTTCACGTCTGAGCCGTTGGCTAGTTCAGCTGTGACTGCGGCTGAGAATGTGCAGCCTGCGCCGTGTGTGTATTCTGTGTCGATCTTATCTGTTTCAAGGCGTTCGAAGGTTTGTCCATCATAAAGCAAGTCAATCGCTTTATCTGGGCTTAGCTTGCCGCCGCCAGTGATGACCACATATTTTGCACCAAGTTCATGGATGCGTTTTGCGGCTTCTTCCATTTGTTCCATCGTTTTGATCTCGCCAATGCCGCTTAATTGACCTGCTTCGAAAAGGTTAGGTGTGATAACTGTTGCCAGTGGTGTAAGCTTTTCGCGCAATGCTTCAGCGTGCTCTGGATAAAGGACTTCGTTCGCACCTTTACATACCATAACAGGATCAATGACGACATTTTTCAGCTCATATGTTTTGATCGTTTCAGCTGCGAGTTCAATGACGTCAACTGTTGGCAGCATACCTGTTTTTAACGCATCTACACCGATGCCTTCCACGATCGTTGAGAGCTGCGCGCGGATTGTTGATGTATCGATTGGAAACACTTGATGATCCCAGTTGTTATGAGGATCCATTGCAACGACAACGGTTAAAGCTGTCATCCCGTAGACGTTTTTTTCTTGAAACGTTTTTAAATCTGCTTGGATACCTGCACCGCCGCTTGAATCCGAACCTGCGATGGTGAGTGCTTTATTCATAGACATAGTTGCTGAACCTCCAATGTGATGTGTAACAGTTACTGTTCTATCCCTTATTATAATCAGCTTTTCCATTTATCACAATGAAACGGCATAAAAAAGCGTTCCACTCTTCATGGAACGCCTCATTCTTTATCTTTTACAAATCACCAATTTCCCTTTTTTCAGCTCCTCTAAAAGCGTTAAGGCTAATTCTTGATCGGCGCCGGTCGACATGATTTTGGCCATCAGTTCATCATCCCTGGTGCGAATGATATTGGCGATTTGATCTAAAATCCCTTGATCAACAGCTGTCATGCTCTTTGCTTCCGTGTACTCAGTAACGGTATCAGAGCGTTCGGGGTCATACGCAAAAATAAACACATCGTCCTTTGCTGATTGTATCTGTTCAATCGTCTGTTTGGCTTCTTTACTATTCTCAACCGTGAAAAATTCCATCGTCATCACTCCTTTTCATCAAAAATTCCCATTTTATCGATCAATCAAACCGCCTTTTATATCATGAGAAGAAAGCCGATTTATGTTTTAATGAAAAAGACGAATCTATTAAAGGAGTTAGGCCGATATGAAGATTTCTTTACTAATTGTGACACATAACCGGCTGAGCGCATTGTGTGAACTGCTTGAATCCATCTCGAGACAAAGCGTACAGCCTTTTGAAATTGTGGTCGTAAATGATGCAGGAGAGCGAGTGGACGTGATTCAGGAACTCTATCCAGAGCTGCCAATCCGCTTGATTCATTTAGATGAGAATGTCCAGCATGTGAACGCAAGAAATGTTGGGGTGCGGGAGCTGACAGGTGACGTCATTATGCTGAGTGATGACGATGATTATTTTACACCTTGTCATATTGAACGTATGAGCAAGGCGCTGGAAGACGCTGATTTTGTCTTTTCGGATGCGGAAATTGTTTCGTTTGAAGAACGAGGTGCGACTCGTTTTCCAGTATCAAGACGTTTGTTTGCTTATACAGCGGACATTGAGGACATGCGTGTTTTTTCTACATATGTTCCTTCTGGCAGTATGTACAAACGCCGCATACATGATGAGATCGGCTATTTTGATCCAGCGATGCATCACTACTGGGACTGGGACTTTTTCCTGCGTGTTACGCAGCATGCACGAGCCAAACGAGTGCCAGCTGCCAGTGTGATCTATGCGTTCTTTGATGGTGGGGGCAATCAGTCGAGTGATCTTGGTGAAACAAGGAAGAACTATTTAGATGACCTGAGTGAAAAGCATGGGCTCGGTGATTTGCCGACAGCGAACTTTGCTGTCCTATTAGAAGAACCAGCGATGAAAAAACGAGAATCAGAGAGTGAGATTGTATGGGATGGAAAACCGATGATCTCAAGATTGGCACAACAGACAGAAGGAGGACAACCGCAATGAAGCCATTTTTAAATGATAGCTGGTGGGCTGTGATGAAAAGTGAATTTGAACAGCCATATTATCAGGAATTACGTGAGTGGGTAAAGGAAGAATATCGTACGCAGATCGTGTTTCCAAAGCCAGATGACATTTATCGTGCCCTCCATTTGACGTCGTATGAAGATGTGAAGGTCGTGATTTTGGGACAAGACCCTTATCATGGTCCAGGACAGGCACACGGATTAAGCTTTTCTGTTCAGCCTGGTGTCAAGCATCCGCCATCTTTGAGAAATATTTTTCAGGAGCTAAAGGATGACCTCGGCTGTCCGGTCCCTAACCATGGCTCGCTTGTCAGCTGGGCAGAGCAGGGTGTCTTGCTGTTAAACACCGTGCTCACTGTAAGAAAAGGGGAAGCGAACTCGCATAAAGGCAAAGGCTGGGAACGTGTGACAGACCGCGTCATCGACGTCCTGAATGACCGAGATCAGCCAGTCGTTTTTGTGCTTTGGGGCAGACATGCGCAAAATAAAAAAGAACGTATTGATCAAAGCAAGCATTACATCATTGAGTCACCTCATCCAAGTCCTTTTTCCGCAAGAAACGGCTTTTTTGGCAGTCGTCCGTTCTCAAAAGTAAACGCCTATTTAAAACAAATGGGGATCGATGAAATCAACTGGTGTATCAAGGACATCGAATCAAAATAGGACGAGGGAAAATCCCTTCGTCCTGTTTATTTTAAAAATTTGCGGACAATGTCGAGTCCGTTTTTCGCATTTGGATAGCGGAAAGAAAAATCAAAGCGATTGGTCTGGCGCAGGACGCTTTTTTCATGCGTAAAGGTGAAAAAGCTTTCTTTTCCATGATATCGTCCGATACCACTTTCACCAACGCCTCCAAATGGTAAATATGGAGTGGCGACATGCATCAGTGTATCATTAATGCAGCCCCCGCCAAATGAGAGGTTGTCTAGAATATAAGCTTCTGTTTCTTTATTTGTTGTAAATAAGTAAAGAGCGAGCGGCTTCGGTCTTGCCTTAATCATGTCAGCTGCCTCTTGAAGAGAGTCAAATGAGATGACAGGCAAAATAGGTCCGAAAATTTCCTCCTGCATCACAGGGTCTTCCCATGTAATGTGATCTAGAATGGTCGGTGCGATTTTGAGCTCTTGTTCATTGCGCTGTCCACCTGTCACCATCGTGCCATTTGAGAGAAATTGTGAAAGTCGATCAAAATGACGCTGGCTGACATTTTTTCCGAAATGCGGATTTGTTTCAGGCTGGTTCCCGTAAAAGTCACGGATACAGGTCGTCATTTCACGCAATAGGTCCTCTTTGATCGATTCATGAACAAGTAAATAGTCTGGTGCAATGCATGTTTGACCAGCATTTGTGAATTTACCAAAGGTGATTCGTTTTGCAGCGAGCTTGATGTCTGCATCAGGCATGACAATGCATGGACTTTTTCCGCCGAGCTCAAGTGTGACAGGTGTGAGATGTTTTGCGGCCGCTTCCATGACGACTTTGCCGACGGCTACACTTCCAGTAAAGAAAATATAATCAAAAGGCAGTTTCAGAAGCTCTGTGCTGACATCCACACCGCCTTCAACGACCGCTGCAAGATCTTCTTGAAACACGCTTTCCACAATCGTGCCAATCACGTTTGAGACGTGCGGCGTTAATTCTGACGGTTTTAAAGTAACGGCATTTCCCGCAGAAATGGCTCCAACTAATGGCGAAAGGGCCAATTGGAAAGGATAGTTCCAAGGGGCAATAATCAGAACGCTTCCGTACGGTTCCTTAATGATCATACTTTTTGATCCGATATGGGTCAGAGGTGTTTTCGCGCGAGATGGTTTGGCCCATTTGTGAAGATGTTTGACGGTATGATTGATCTCTTCATATACCATGCCAATTTCTGTTGTATAGGCTTCCTGTTCGGATTTATGTAAATCATGGGCTAAGGCTTGTAAGATGTCCTTTTCATGATGTTTAATGGCTTTTTTTAAATCGTTAAGAAGACGGATTCGATCTTGAACCGCTGGTGTTTGCACGTTTTTTTGTTTGTGAATGAGTTCAGTGAGTTTGCTCATCTTTCAGTCCTTTCAAAGACGATATTGTTTCTTTTTTATTATGTGTGAATCTTGGGTAAGGGTCAAATAAGAGGAACAGAAGCACACAGCTTTGAAAAAATGAGCCCATTCGGTTTGTTCATTTGGTAAAATAATGTTGGAAAACGAATTTTTTAGATTGGAGGGTCTACCCTTGAATATTCATATATCAAGTCTGCTTCAAAAAATGGAGGAAGCCATTCAAAAAGCAAAACAAAGTGGAAATGATGAAGAGGTGAAACGTCAAGCGGCGGTCATCTCTTCACTATGTGATGTCATTCTCGACACGTCATCACAGGTGCAAATGCCGCAGTCTTCGGTCATTTCACCACCTCCATCTATACAGACACCATCTGCACCGGCTGTGTCTACGGATCAAGCCATGCTAGAGAAATTGATGGGCACTAGCGGTGCAAAGAAATTTCAGCATAAAGAAGAGGGTCAACAAGAGAAAGATGGCAACGGTGACTCTATTTTTGATTTTTAATGGTCTTGTCACGACAAAGGGAAGGTGATCGGGTTGAAACTATTTTTGGGCGCCATTCAGTGGATGGCATTTTTTATCGCAGCTTCTATTGCTGTGCCGATTGCGATTGCACAAGCATTTGAATTAAATCAAGTGCAGTCGGCGGAACTGATTCAGAGTACATTCTTTTCACTTGGACTTGTGGCGATGGTGCAGTGTTTATGCGGTCATATGCTGCCGATCAATGAAAGTCCAGCAGGGCTGTGGTGGGGGGTATATACCCTTTATGCAGGCATGACAGGGACGATTTTTGCTACATATCCTGAAACCTTGCAAGCGTTACAAGGGGCGTTAATTTTTAGTGCTGCGTTCTTTTTTATTTTTAGTCTTTTTAAAATCATTAATTGGCTTGCGTCTTTATTTACGCCGGTTGTCACAGGTATTTATTTGCTGCTGCTTGTTGTGCAGTTAAGTCAGCCAATCATGAAAGGGCTGATGGGGATCGGCTATCGGGGAAATCAGGTAGATGGGCTTGTGTTTTGTCTATCGATCTTGATTATTGTCATCACCTTCATGATCAGCCGCTCAAAATGGCATTATTTAAGACAGTTTTCTGTGTTATTCGCACTTGCAGGCGGCTGGCTGTTATTTGCTTTACTCGGACTAGCGAAGCCTGTTCGCATTCCTGAGCAGATCATTGAGTTTCCAAAGCTGTTTCCGTTTGGCATGCCGGTCTTTGACAGTGGACTACTTGTTACGTCCTTTTTTATTACGATCTTACTCATAGTGAATATGCTGGCAAGTATTCGAATTGTGGAAAGTTCCGTCAAGGCATTTGGTGAACTGCGTGAGCGGAAACGAGCCAGACCGGCTGGTTTTGTCGCCGCATTTGGTCATTTGCTGAGCGGACTGATTGGTGCGATTGCGCCTGTCCCTATTTCAGGGGCAGCGGGTTTTATACAAACAACCAAAATTCCATCGAGAAAGCCATTTTTCCTTGGCAGTCTGCTCATTGTCCTCATTAGTTTATTTCCATTATTGATGAGCTTTTTCTCTGCATTGCCTTCACCTGTGGGGCTGGCTGTGAACTTTGTGGTGTTCTCTTCTATGATTGGGATTGCTATGTCTGAATTCGATCAGTATGAAAAAGAAGACATCCCGCGCATTCGATTTGTGCTTGGCATCGCTGTTTTAGCAGGCGTGGGCGCAATGTTTGTGCCACAAGGTGCATTGAAAGGCATGCATCCTGTGCTGATTTCTTTATTGAGCAATGGTCTTGTGCTTGGCACGCTGATTGCGATTGTGGTCGATCAAGTGCTACTGCGAAAGAAGAAGAAATCCGACAATCTCGTGTCAGCATCATAGGAAAGTTGAATGTTGGATATGACCCGAGCTATGATAAACATAATTGATGAGATAAGGAGAATGACGAATGAAACTATTTTTCATATTAGGTGCCATTAACGCCATGCTTGCGGTTGGTCTTGGAGCCTTCGGTGCACATGGACTGGAAGGGAAAATTCCTGAAAGGTATATTGAGATATGGAATAAAGGGGTTCAATATCAGATGTTCCATGCCATTGGCCTATTTATTGTCGCCTTTCTGGCAGATAAGCTGTCAGGTGTTTCTCTAGTGCCGACCGCTGGCTGGGTGATGCTGGCAGGCATTCTTTTCTTCTCAGGAAGCCTTTATGTGCTTGCCTTGACTCAGGTGAAGATTTTAGGTGCTATTACGCCAATTGGCGGAGTGGCGTTTATCGCTTCTTGGATCATGCTAGTGATTGCAGCAGCAAAAAATTTATAAGCCAGAAAAACCGATGCTCTCATAGGGGCATCGGTTTTTTTCTTAACTCCAATAAGGAGAATAGTTCGGAGGTGCTTGATAATAAGGTACATAGTGAGAAGGCGGGACAGGGTGCGTTTGTGCCTCTTCCTCCCGGTGGCAGAAAGGTCCGATAAACACACCAGGCTTCACAGGCTGCGTCGCCTGTTTCCACTGCGTTTCGTTCATGCAATAAGTATGTGCCATGATGTGTGAAGGCGTGAGGGTTAGAAGGTCTGAACCTAAGATGACTTCTGGCGTCGATGCGTTAAAAATGGCTAACAAATGGGTTTTGTCCTGCAAGGCGACTTCATAATGCCACCAGCCTTGTGGCACATTGGCTACCTGCCCAGGGGTAATGGTGTAGGTGGACAGCTTTTTTGTAAAAGGGTTCAACATGGATACAGCAGCAGAGCCGGCGATACAATAAACAAGCTCGGCAGCATTTTGATGATAATGAGGCTCTACTACTTTGCTTTTACTCAAATATATATCCAGCAGAGATACTTGATCGAGCGAATTTAATTGTTTTTTTCCTAAAACATTAATCAGATTGTGTTGATCATATTTCACAAGGGGGCTTTGATTCAAATCAAATGAATATTTAACATTCGGCGATGTATAATCCAGCTCAACAGTCATTGATGTCACCTCTAGGCGTTTAATAAAAACTACTAGGCATCTTATGAGCCTTCCCCCGAAGGTGTGTCAAAAACCTAGACAAAAGAAAAAAGCAAGGGCGTCTGCACCTTGCTGCTAATATGACCTTGAGGTTATCTCGGAGAATACGTAGACATCGAGTATGGATAGTCATATTGAATTTCCCCATCAAACGTAATGTAATCAAGGTAGATTGTTAACAATAAGTATCGTGTCCCCGTTTTGTTATCACTAATGATAATGTGATCACGTCCTGCGGCCTCAATGACTCCTCTAAAAATCTTAGAGTTCCATTCTTTACTTGCCTCAAACGTCATATAGATCGTGGCTACTTTGCCGCGGTTTAATCGTAAAATATTTTCAATATAGGACTGCTCAAGCGGCAGCTGACCGGTGACATTCTGCTGATAAATCGGTCCAGAAGGAATTTGATAGGGCTGCCCGCCACTTTGCCCACCTTGGCCTCCTTGTGAAGTACCAGTAGACGGCATTGGCGAATACCCCTGCTGCATTTGACCTTGCATTTGACCCTGCGTTTGGGGAGGGACTGAATAACCCATCTGCTGCGCAGGATACGGATTTGCTCCATATTGTTGCTGGCGAAAATCTTGACCTTCGAAACCCGAACCTTGCCCAAATTGATTTTTCAATTTCATAACGTTCCTCCTCTTTCCTCATGGTGTTCTAAACAGAAGGCGGAAAAGCGCCTGTTGTTTCCATAGCATTCTTTTTCTCTTTCACACTATGAGACAGGAAGAGAGAATATGTACATTGAACGAAAAAAAGGAACTGCTTTGTGCAGTTCCTCAGCGTGTAGACAAACCCTCGCATTCGGTGTCAGTCCTGCGCTTCGGTGCTCACGAATGTCAAATTCGCTCCGCGCCGATGCTCGTCCTTCCTAGACTGCAAAGGTTTTCTATCACGCTGAAAAGAAGACAAAGGGCTAAAATAAAGTTCATTTTAGCCCTTTGTCAACAATCTGAGGAACTGCTTTGTGCAGTTCCTCAGTATTCAGACAAACCCCATATTCGTACTGCCTAGACTGCAAAGGTTTCCAACAATCTAAGGAATGCCTGTTTACATCAACCAATTCATAGCCCGCTGGACGTCATAGAGAAGGGTCATCGTGAGAAAAAATAAGGCGATCGGTGCGATGGCAATGATAAAGGCCTGCCATATTCTCAGCTTCATCACAGCAACAAGGCCTAAAACAGCCATCCCAAATATCCATGCCTTGGTATACGCATCAACCAGTGGTAAAACGCTGAGATAATACCATACTTCATAGTGCTGGTCTAAATAGGGTGAGATTTTCACAAATGTATACGGACCAAGCAACCCCACAGTAAAAATCCAAGTAAGAGCAAATAAGGTGGAAGGAAAAATGACCGTCAGTGTGCAAGCTTTGAGCACATCTCGGTACGGCGCTTTACTGCCAAAAAACAGTCGTCCTAACCACTGTAAAATGAATGAACCGAAAAATAGAAGAAAATTGCCTACTAAAATACCAAAACCTGCTCCGTGTAACAGAATAAAAGGATATGGAATATGATTGCCCATATACTCACTAAAATACCCTTCGTACATCCAGCTTGTACCAGCGATACTTGCAAGGAGTATCATCAGCCACATGGGAATAGAGGTATGTTCATATGAGCGAATAATCGTTTTTGTCGCGACAAAAATTTTAAAGAATCGAAAAAAACCTTTTGCTTCCTCTTCTTGGGAGAGATCACTCTTCATATATTCCAATGTTCTTTACTCCTTTAATACACATAAATGATTACTTATATTACCAAAATTTTTACGTTTTTCAAAGATAGATCATGAAAAAAATCCAATTTTATAAAAAATAGGTCACTCTACAGTCTCTTTAAGAGGAGACACATATGATAACCATAGTTTAAAAGAGACCGAGGTGAAAACATTGACGAAAGTAACGGTCATTATGACGAGCTACAACAAAGCGGCCTACGTTGGCAGATCAATTGAAGCGGTGTTGCAGCAGACCTTGTCAGACCTTGAACTTTTTATCATGGATGATGGATCAAACGAACAAACCCTTGCTGCTATTGAGCCTTTCCGTAAAGATCCACGCGTCCATTTTATCCAAAGCGGGGTGAAAACGCTGGAGGAAAGAACGGCGAAAACCCGCTATGCCGTCCTCATTAATCAAGCATTAGAACAGGCAAAGGGCGAGTATATTTCCTATGCCACAGATGACAATGTCTACGCACCAGACCGTTTAGAGAAGCTCACGAATTATTTAGATGCTCGTCCGAATGAAGAAATTGTCTATTCTAGTTCAAAAGTTATCTATTTAAATAGCGAAAGAGAGCCAGTAAAGGAAACGATTCGACCTGCGCAAAAGGTGCAGTGGAATGCACCTTGTGCTATTGATCACTGTTCAGTTGTACATCGTGCATCCATTTTAACAAAGATTCGAGCTGAGTTTGGATCCTACTGGGACGAGAGTCCGCATTTTTATCGAATAGGGGATGCCCGGTTCTTTTTTAGATTAAATCACTTTTATCCGTTCTACCCTTTTGATGAGGTATTGGATACAAACTACATCACAGAACAGTCTATTCATTATCAGTTGGCAGAAGAAGAGAAAAGCGATTTTATTCAAGCACTTCCTCCGCAGTCTACCTGCAGGGAGCTCCGCCATATATTAAAACAAAGACATGGGAGGTGACCTTAAGTGTCGCATTATATTCATCATTATTGGCAGGTGTACTTTGAGTATGTGAATCTGATGAAAGACTTATCCTATCGCCACATACCCCTTGGATTAATCAGTAATTTTTATCAATACATCAGTCCTGAAGTGAGGGAACGTATGGAAGATGAAGCGTTTGGTGAAGAGCTGACAACGACTTGTCCAAAGCCGCAAGACATTCAGCCCTTTTTTGATCAGCATAAACAGCAGATCAAGCGTACCCCTTATCGTCCGAGTCATGGAAAGGTGCTTCTTCACTTTGAACACTTGCGTTTTACTGAACAAAATTACACGCGGTTTCATCCGAACCAAACAGTGGTGCTCGCGCGCTGGAAGAAGGCTGATTATTTCGGGTTACCGGTGATCAGCAAGCCGGAATTAGCCGGAGAGGTTAATAAAGAAGCCCATGTTGAATATATTGAAAAAGCAAATGCTCTATTGAAACCTTACGCCCAGCATCCTGTCTTTGGCAATGTCTTTTTTAGAGAAAAGCTTCAGAAGGACATTGTGCAATTTATTGATGTGATTGACCAAATAGAAACGCTATTTGAGATGCAGCCTATTGCAGCTGTTGTTGTTGGTACGACGGAGGATGCTTATAGCCGTGTGCTCGCCTTGCAAACCGTGAAGCGTCATCTCACAAGTATTTGTCTTCAGCACGGTGCGCTCATGGGAGACGAAGCCTTTTTGCCGATTTTCACCACCTGCCACGGGGTGTTTGGAAAATATGAAAAGGACTGGTATGTAGACAAAGGCTGTCAGCTTGAGCAGGTGGAGATCACAGGTCACCCGAGATTTGATTTGGTGCAGGAGCGAACACCGCTTCAACAGGAAATGGTCTTTCGTAAATTGAACTTCAACCCTGCCAAAAAGACTGTACTTGTGGCAACACAGCCGTTTTCAGAAGCCTTTTACGGTGATGTTCTTAAAACAATTGCAAAACGGAAAGACATTCAGCTGATTATGAAGCCGCACCCGTGGGAAATCGCTCGAAATCGTTTAAATGACTATACAGCGATTGAGCGCGCGGGGAACCATGTGAGATTAATTAAAAAAGAGATCGACTTGTATGACCTCCTGCCGTATATGGATATGGTCATTACGCTCACATCAACAGTTGGTCTGGAAGCAATGCTCTTTAAAAAGAGTGTACTGATTGGAAAAATGACAGAAGGCAGAAGATACCCTTATTACGAGTCGCTTGGCAGCTGCCACATGGAAAACCCTATTGAGTTGGCCGAGAAAGCGATCCGTATTTTATCGGATGAACAAGAAATGAAGCTGGCGAAACAGCAAGGTGCTCGTTTCATTCAAGAGCATTATCCGCATGCACAATCGACCGATGTTCTGCTTTCTCTGCTCAAAACAAAAACAGGCGTGGATTTTCAGAGATGAAGATAGGGGTGTGCAAGCGATATGGGACAAAAGAGAGCACAATTTCTTCCTTATGCACTGCCTTTTATTGAACAGGAAGAAATTGATGAAGTCATTGGAACATTAAAGTCCGGCTGGTTGTCCACCGGACCAAAAGTGAGACAGTTTGAAGAAGAGTTTAGGCAGCTGACTGGAGCGAAGCACGCAATAGCAGTCAATTCATGTACAGCTGCTCTATTTTTAGCGTTAAAGGCGAGAGGCATTGGAGCTGGTGATGAGGTCATCACAACGCCTCTGACGTTCTGCGCAACAGCCAATACGATCATCCATACGGGGGCAGCCCCTATTTTCGTGGATATTGATCCGGCGACACTCAATCTAGATGCGAAAAAATTAGAAGCGGCCATTACACCACATACGAAAGCGGTTGTCCCTGTACATTTTGCTGGTCAATCGTGTGATATGGACCAAATTTTAGCGATTGCCAAAAAGTATGATTTGTTCGTGCTGGAGGATGCCGCTCATGCCCTTTATACGACCTATCACGATCAACCGATTGGATCAATTGGTGATGCGACCGCTTTTAGCTTTTATGCAACGAAAAACATAGCGACTGGTGAAGGCGGCATGCTGACGACAAATGATGATGCCCTTGCAGTTAGAATCAGAAGGCTGGCGCTTCACGGGATGAGTAAGGGAGCGTGGAATCGTTATGGAGAAAAGGGAACATGGTATTACGAGGTCGAGGAACCGGGCTATAAAATGAACATGTTTGACGTGCAAGCATCGTTAGGGCTCGTTCAGCTAAGCCGGTTGAAGGAGATGCAGACACGCAGAGAACAGATTGCGAAGACATACAATCAGGCATTTCAACATGAAGCTGGTCTCATCTTGCCGCCTGTACATGATGAGGGAAGACATGCGTGGCATTTATATGTGCTACAAGTTGATCCAAAAGAAGCACTGATCACACGCGATGACATGATTGATCAGCTGCAAAAGGAATATAAAATCGGCACGAGTGTTCATTTTATTCCCGTTCACTTGCATCCATATTATGAGAAGACCAACAACTATTCACCAGAGGATTTCCCTGAGGCACTCACTTATTACAAACGAACGCTTTCGCTCCCGCTCTATCCAAGTATGACAGATGAAGATGTGCAGGATGTCATCACCGCAGTCGTGTCAATTTTAAAAGACAAGAAGGCCTCTTCATGAAAGTCGTTCATGCAATAGACGATCAGGTGCTGGCAGCTTGGCTGAAAACATATGGTCATGAAACGGAACGCATGGCAGGATTCAAGCAGTTTGCTCTTGTCAGCGGCGCTAAGCTCAAAGCAGTGCTGTTATACGAATGGTCCAAATGGGAGAGCGGCATTTTTGACAAGCATATTTTTCATGTGAAGTTTGTGGAAGCTGAATCAGCGCTGCTCTTTAAAGAATTGATGGAGAGATTCATCAATTGGATGAGAACAGAAAAATGTGATTTTTTCTTTTTACGTCTTGAGGCGGCTGATCTTGAAAAAAACCGCATTGTTCAAAAACTATCCCATGTGTATTATGTCGGTGGTCTCACTAGGCTTGAGGCACCGCCTGCTCTCATGGAGATGCCATCATCAGATCAAGATGTGGTGATGGGTGTGCCAGATGAAAAGGATTACGATGAGGCGGTCTTACTAGGTGATCAGGCTTTTGTGAAAAGCCGTTATGCCCTTGATCCATATTTAGACCAGCGTGTTGTTCAGCATTTTTATCAGGAGTGGATGAGAAACAACCTACTCGGACGCGCAGATATCAACCTCGTTGCTAAGGTAAATGATGAAGTGGTTGGCTTGATTCAAGGTATGACAAAGGGGCATGAGATGGGGCTTGAGCTTTTTGCGATCAGACCGGATGTTCAAGGGAAAGGGATCGGAAAAAAGCTGTTTATTGAGATGATGAAAGTGTCTCATCACAGAGGGCATCACTTCATTTCTGCGGGGACACAGCTTCATAATACGACAGCCATCCAGCTGTACGAAAAGATGGGGTTTAGAACAACAAATGCCTTTTTGTATTACCATGTGTGGCCGAAAAAAGGAGAGAGGTAAGATGGCGCATTTCTATATCGGAGATCGCAAAGTGGGAGATGATGCGCCTGTCTTTATCATTGCAGAGGCAGGCATTAACCATGATGGAAAGCTGGATCAGGCACTTGCATTAATTGATGTGGCAAAAGAAGCAGGGGCTGATGCGGTGAAATTTCAAATGTTTCAAGCGGATCGGATGTATCAAAAGGAACCGGGGTTATACGAAACGGCCAAAGGAGAAGAAGTGTCTATTTTTTCTTTAGTGGAACAAATGGAGCTTCCGCCAGAATGGCTGCCTGTCTTATTGACACGTTGTAAGGAAAAAGGACTGATGTTTTTAAGCACCGTGTGTGACGAAGAATCGGCTGATTTATTGAATCAAACGAATCCGCCTGCTTTTAAACTGGCATCCTATGAAATCAACCATTTGCCTCTTTTGCGTCATACGGCTTCTTTTCAAAAGCCGATCATTTTTTCAACAGCTGGAGCCACCATTGCAGATGTTCATGAAGCATACGAAACGATTACGAGCCAGCAAAATAAGCAAGTCGCCATCATGCATTGTGTGGCAAAGTATCCAGCGCCTAGAGCATATACGAACCTGCGGGTGATTCAAACCTTAAGATCCGCTTTCCCTGAAGCAGTCATTGGCTTCTCAGATCATAGTGAACACCCGACGGAAGCGCCAGTAGCCGCTGTGAAGCTCGGGGCAGCAATGATTGAAAAACATTTTACAATAGATAAAACATTACCCGGAGCGGATCATTCCTTTGCTCTTGATCCTGAAGAATTAAAGGAAATGGTTCAGCACATTCGAGCGGCAGAAAAGCAGCGGAATCAAGCAGAAATAGACGTTCATTCATTACCAGAGGAGCTTCTTGGCAGTTCTTATAAAACGACAACAGCCATTGAAGGACAGATTCGAGAATTTGCGTATCGAGGAATTTTTACGACAAAAGGCATTGCAAAGGGTGAGACCCTCACGTCAGAAAATGTAGCCGTGCTGCGCCCCGGACAAAAAAATCAGGGATTGCATCCGCGATATATGCCAATTTTACTTGGCACAAAGGCTGTGAGAGACATCCCAGCTCATACAGGCGTTTCGTGGAAAGACGTACTCACGCAGGAGTCTCATGATGATGCATGATGTGCTTTTTGTCATTCAGGCTAGGATGGGGTCAACAAGACTGCCCAAAAAAGTGATGAAACCGATCGGCGGCATGGCGCTGATTGATTTGATTGTGGAGCGGGTGAAGCAATCAGATGATTACCATCACAACATGCAAAACCTTATGATTGCCACAACGGTCGAGCCAGAGGATGACTATTTGGCTCAATATTGTATGTCAAAGGGCTATAAGGTGTTTCGAGGCAGTGAGGCAGATGTGCTTGAGCGGTTTGCGCAGATTGTCCGCCAATTTGAACCTAAAACGGTCGTACGTTTAACGGGAGACAATCCATTTATAGATCCTTCGCTTTTGTCGAAAATGCTTGAAAAACATAGACAGGAAAAGGCTGATTACACATATACGAACGGAACACCACTCGGTATTTCCGGGGAAATGATTGAAGCATCTATTTTATGTGAAATCGACAAATTTCCCCTCACTTATTCAGAACGTGAGCATGTCACGCTGTATATCAGAAAGCATCCCGAGCAATTTTCCCTTCAATTATTCACACCGCCCAAAGAACTTGCATATCCTGCTTATCGATTCACGATTGATACAGAAGAAGATTATGTGTTTGCTACCCGTTTACTAGAGAAAGCTGGTGGTTCTATTGCTGTGCCGACAGCTGAGCTCATTTCCATCTGTGAACAACATCCAGACATTGTTCGTTTGAATCAATCTGTGAGACAGAAGGATGCTGAATGAACAAAAAAATCATGATTGTTGTTTATGGTGGTTTTTTAAGAGGAATGGGTCATGTCGTCAGAATGAAACGTTTGGCAAAAGAACTGCTTCAAGAAGGGAACGACCTATATTTCTATACAAATGATCAGATTTGTGTCGAAATGCTTTCGCACCCAGAGTGGTACGTTCACATGGTGCATGAGTCGAATGCGCTTCTCCAGGTCCAACAAGACATCAAAAAGCTAAAGCCTGACCTTTTAGTCATAGATGTGCTTGATTGTGATCTTCAGTTTCTTCAAACGATCAAAGACTCCTGCGATAGTGCGAGGCTGGTCTTATTTGAGGAAAAAAGAGAGGAAGCCTGTCAGCTTGCAGACACGGTCATAAACGGCATTTATGGCGGTCTGGACGGGAAGCACGAGCAGCTTAATGGCACGGCTTATTATCATGGAACGCCCTATTTATTGTTAGATCACGAGTTTAAACGATTCAAAGACACATATGAGGTTCGGAAAGAATGTAAAAAGGTGGTCATCAGTCTTGGCGGTAGTGATCCGTGCGGCCTGTTATCAAAGGCTGTATCGGCGCTTCTTCAAACAAATCACCTAGACATTTTAGCGGTCGCAGGAAAAGCCTCTCACATCAAAGAGCAAGTAGAGGCGGAACATATCCAATTCATTCAACATACAGATCAACTACCGGTTCTTTTATCAGAAGCTGATGTGGCTATCGTAGCAGGCGGTATGACGTTATATGAGGTAATTTGTATCGGGGTGCCCAGCATTGTCCTATCGCAAGTAGACCACCAAGCAGTGACAGCGAGCATGTTTGCGCAAAAGGGCGCTTGTTTTCACCTTGGATTAGGTGACCTTGTGGAAGAAAAAGACCTGTTGCAAGCTGTTCAAAAACTGTCTGACAGCTATTTTCTCCGCAGAAGCATTCATCTTAATGGACGTTCACTCATTGATGGAAAAGGAATCGAACGAGTGAAAAACATTCTTATACACCTCATGAATTCACACCAAAAAGAACATAAGGATGTGTAGATGTGAAGGGAGTTATTTTAGCAGGAGGAAAGGGATCACGGCTGGCACCATTAACGAAGATTTTCAACAAACACTTGCTGCCGGTTGGTCCATACCCGATGATTTATTGGTCATTATTCAAACTGAAAGAAGCAGGAATTGTAGATGTGATGCTGATTTCACAGGAAGAACAAATTCCGTTGTTTCAAAAGTTACTGGAAGATGATCGTGAACTTGGGATGAACATTGTGTATCAAGTACAGCCAGAAGCGTCTGGTATTTCCGATGGTTTATCCTATGCAAAGCCCTTTGCTCAAGGGGAAAAATTTGTGCTGATGCTTGGTGATAATGTATTTGAAGATTCATTACGCCCTTTTGTCGACGCCTTTAGGCAACAAGAAAGCGGAGCCAAGGTTTTATTGAAAGAGGTGGCAGATCCAAAACGGTTTGGCATTGCAGAAATTGATCCTGCTCATCATCGAATTTTATCAATAGAAGAAAAGCCAGAGCATCCGAGGTCATCTTACTGCGTCACGGGCATCTATTTTTATGATCAAGACGTCTTTCAATATATCGAGGAAATCTCGCCGTCAGATCGAGGTGAACTAGAGATTACTGATGTGAACAATCTCTACATCTCAAATAGCCAGCTGACCTATGATATGTTAAAAGGGTGGTGGATTGATGCAGGAACACATGAATCTCTCCACGAAGCATCAACAAAAATGTTTGAAACGATGAAGGAAAAAGAGGGATACGAATGACGAAGTCTTATTTAATTACAGGTGGAGCAGGGTTTATTGGACTGAATTTTGTGAAGCTGCTGCTTCAAGAATCCGATGTCCGGCTGACCGTGTTTGATAAATTAACATATGCCAGTCATCCAGAGGAGATGGAATATTTATCAAAGCTGCCTCATGTCCGTTTTGTCCAAGGAGATATCACGCTGCAAGACGAACTAGATCAAGTATTTGATGAAGCCTATGATGCCATCATTCATTTCGCAGCAGAATCACATGTCGATCGCAGTATTGAGTCAGCAGAACCCTTTATCCAAACAAATGTCCTTGGTACCTATCGTATGCTTGAAGCTGTCTTAAAGGGAAAGGCGAATAAACTCATTCATATTTCCACAGATGAAGTATATGGAGATTTGGAGCCGGATGATCCTGCTTTCACAGAACAAACACCACTCTCACCGAATAATCCTTATTCAGCAAGCAAGGCAAGTTCAGACCTGCTTGTGAAATCTTATATCCACACCCACCAACTACCCGCCATGATCACAAGATGTAGCAACAACTACGGACCTTATCAGCATGAAGAAAAATTAATCCCAACCATTATTAGAAAAGCGGTCAATGGTGAAAAGATTCCGATTTACGGAGACGGCCAGCAGATCCGCGATTGGCTGTATGTAGAGGATCATGCGAGAGCCGTAAAACAAGTAGTAGAAAACGGAACAGCCGGTCAGGTGTACAATATTGGCGGCGGCAACGAGAAAACAAATCTTGATTTAACCAAAACCATTCTCACACATCTAGGCATCTCTCATGACCAAATCGCGTTTATTCAAGACCGGAAAGGGCATGACAGGCGGTATGCCATTGATGCCAGTAAGCTAAAAGAAGAGCTCGGCTGGGTGCAGGCAACTTCATTCGAAAAAGGTATCGAAAAAACGATCGATTGGTATCGTGCCAAATATGATCAAAGTGAAGAAGGGTAACCGATGAAAGTTTTAATCACCGGTGCAGGCGGCCAATTAGGGAAAGAATTGACGAAACAGCTGAAAGAAAAAGACATCACCGTCATTGCTTTAACAAGGAGTATGCTGAATATCGCAGATCAACAGGCAGTCAGACATGCAATGAGACATTTCCGTCCGGATATTGTTGTCAGTGCGGCTGCTTATACGTCTGTCGATCAATGCGAAACAGAAACGGAAAAAGCCTATCTTGTGAATGGGATTGGCGCCTACTATACAGCGCTTGAAGCTAAAAACGTAGGGGCTGATGTATTACATGTCAGCACAGATTATGTATTTGATGGGCAAGCGAATACCCCTTACCAAGTTGGTGCACAAGCAGATCCGCAAACCATTTATGGAAAGAGTAAAAAACTTGGAGAAGAATTGATTCATCTTGTGTCAGATGAAGTGAAGATCATTCGGACATCGTGGCTTTATGGACATGAGGGACATAACTTTGTGAATACCATTCTTCGGCTGGCTGAAACGAAGGATCATTTGCGCATCGTCAATGATCAGTTAGGGTCTCCTACTTATACAAAGGATGCCGCAGAAGCTTTGATTCACTTGTTTGACCAGAAAGCAGGTATTTATCATGTCAGTAACCGAGCAAGCTGTTCATGGTTTGACTTTGCGACAGAAATTGTGGCAGCAAGCGGTCTGTCTACGACAATTGAACCCATTTCCACTGAAGAGTATGGCTTCCAAACACCTCGGCCCGCCTACTCTGTGTTAGACCTGCAAGCGATTGAAGCGACTGGCTGGAAGCCAAGACACTGGAAAGACGCACTTCACGAATACTTGCAGAAAGAAGGGAGATTCGAGCAGCATGATTGATGGTGTACAAACGAAAAAACTCATGAAACATTGTGATGATCGCGGCTTTTTCGCAGAGCTTATTCGAGATGACGAACCGATGCTGAAGCGCTTTGGGCAGGCGTCGTGGTCGAAAAGTTTCCCAGGAGTCATCAAAGCCTTTCATTATCATGAAAAACAAGACGATGTTTGGTTTTTCCCAGCAGGTCATGCACAGGTCGTTTTATACGATTTGAGAGAAGATTCTCCGACAAAGGATCAAACCGATGTGTATTATATGGGAGAAGATAATCCGATGCTGCTCCTCATCCCAAAGGGAGTTGCCCATGGCTACCGCGTATTAGGGGAGACGCCGCTGCAGATTGTGTATTTTACAACAGAATCGTACGACCCAAAAAACCCAGATGAGAAGAGAATTGCGTGGAATGATGAGTCGATCGGATTTAATTGGGAAACGACATTTAAATAGAGAAGAGAGGCCTTTCGCAGGAGAAAGGTCTTTTTTTGTTGAAATACATTCTATATGTGTCATTTTATGTATATTGATGAAAAGGGATGTGGATGAGTTTGTCTAAAAGAATTGCATTTGTAACAGGGGCAAGTACAGGCATTGGAAAGGCAATCGCAATAAAACTTGCCGCCCAGAGCGATATGAAGGTGATCATCAACTCTAGAAATATAGCCTCACTTGAACAGACGAAACAGCACATTCAAGATATGACAGAAACAAAGGAACCGCTGTCTCTATTCTGTGGAGATATGTCGGTTGAAGCGGTGAGGTCGGAAGCCTTTGAGAAAATAGAAAAGGAGTTTGGCAGACTCGATGTGCTGATCAATAACATTCCAGGAGGAAAACCAGATACATTTGATTCATGTGAAACTGACCAGATGCTGGCTGCTTTCTCCCAAAAAGCCATCGCCTACGTCGATACAATGAAGCGTGCAGCCGCATTGATGAAAAGACATGAATATGGACGGATCATTCAAATTGTCGGGAACCTGTGGAAGGAACCTGGTGAACAAATGTTTACGAATAGTATGATGAATGCAGCGATTATTAATGCCAGTAAAAATGCAGCGACACAGCTCGCGTCGTCTAGTATTACGGTAAATTGTTTAAATCCAGGTTTTATTGCAACCGATCGGTATGAACAATTTATCGGCAATATGATGACGAATCAGGGATTGTCACGAGAGCAGGCTGTACAAGCTGTCGCATCAGGTATTCCAATGCAAAGAGTGGGCTCAGCGAGTGAGATGGCGTCATTGGCAGCTTTTATGGCATCAGAGGAAGCTTCTTATATCACAGGGCAACAAATCTCCGTAGACGGTGGAACGATGAAAAGTATATAAACTGAAAAAAACCCGCTATAGGCGGGTTTTTTGATGAAATCGAATGGGGAGGATGGACAGGCGATCGATAAAGAGAGCAAGCTCCTCAATCGGGGCAACCATGGAAATGCGTACATGACGGCTTCCATTGGCTCCAAATACTCCTCCAGGCGTGACAACAACATCGCCATGTTCGAGTAAATAGTCAGCAAAGGCATGAGAGTGTTCAAAGTCATCAGGAATCGGAGCCCATAAATAAAAGGCGCCGGGTGGACGTTCGATTGTCCAACCAAGCTTTCTCGCCGCTTGCCGGATGAAGAAATTGATTCGTTCAAGGTATATCGCCTTTAATGATTGAATATGACAGTCATCACTTTGCAAGGCAGCAGTCGCTGCATGTTGAAATCCGCCATACATACTGACAAACACGTGGTCTTGGAAGGTGTTGATGGCTTGGATGATCTCCTCATTTCCAACAGCAAAAGCGACTCTCCATCCTGCCATATTAAAAGTCTTTGATAGAGAATATAATTCCACTCCTACACTTTTCCCGAGAGGAGTATTCATGAAGCTCACGGGTGTTTGTTCATAATGAAATGAACCATAGGCGAAATCATGAATAACATACAGCTCGTGAGCGGCCGCAAAGGTAGCAGCCTCTTCAAAGAATGCCTCATTTGCGACAGCACCCGTGGGGTTATTCGGATAATTCAAGAACAGTACTTTTGCTTTTTTGACTATGTCAGGATCAATTGAGGAGAGATCTGGTAAATAGCCATTTTTCTCTTCAAGTTTGATACTGTATGGCTTGGCGTCTGCCATCAAAATGCCTGAATGATATTCAGGGTATCCTGGATCGGGAACGAGTGCGATATCTCCTGGATCAAGCAGACACTGACTCATGACATACAGCCCCGTTTTTCCGCCAGTGAAAAGAGCAATTTCCTTCTGCGGATCAATCTCAGCACCGAATTCCGATCTATAAAAATCTGCAATGGCTTGTTTGAAAAAGTCAAAGCCTCTAAAAGGGGCATATTGTTGAAATGGCAAAACACCCGCTGACTCCTGTAGGGCACTCACGATATGGGGAGGAGTTGGTAGATCAGGGTTCCCCTGACCTAGATTTATGATGTTTGCTCCGTTTTTTGTCTTTTGAGCTATTTTTTCAAAGACGGTGCCGAATTTCTGTTCAGGCAGCCGTTCAATCATTTTAGATGCTAACATTTTCACCACAGCAGCCTCTCTTTCTATCCCTTCACTAATTCATCCATTAACTGAATCGTTGCCTGTTTCTGAATGTTGCGGATGGACGCGGCAACATCTTGTGAGGATGATCCTTTTAATTCAAGAGATACGATTCCATTAAAAGCTTCAAATAAATCAAGATCCACAATAGTCCCTTTGGCAGGGAATGATTGACTGACAATCGCAGTATCTCCAACGAATGCTTCCTGCGGAATAGACACATGATCAATGGTGATATGTGTGGCTTCAGGTGGTATGTGCCCACTCTCTTTAAAATGCTGAGGGTACAGGTGGCAGTCCGCTACATAAAATGTATGTCCAGAAAGCAGCTGTTTTGGCAGTACAGCCTTTTTTCCCTCAACTAATACATCAATCAATAGCTTGGCCATATCGACGCCAAAGACCTTTTTAATATTCGGGATCATATTCCAGCCAGCGAATCGAGCCGCTGATTCGATCAGTCCAGTTTCTCGATTTTTCATGAGTTTGATTTCTGTATGGGTTGCACAATGTTCAAGACCTAGCCCTTCATTTGCCTTCCTTGCTGCTTCAATGATGATTTGCTTGGCTTCATTGTCTAAGATCGTCGGAGTGATATGAGCCGTTTCTGTAAAGCCGATTTGAGGGGTTTTATCATGTATGACAAAAGGGAGATATTCGCCCTCTACGACCAGCCCTTCTACACTGACATAATCAGCATAACCTTCATCTTGATACCAATCTTCGTAAGCACCCTCTAAATACGTTTCAGCGACAAACGGTGCTTCATACGTGACAGCGTCTGGGACTGGTATGGTTTCCAAATACGATTGTACTTGTAAAAACAAGTCATCACTTCCGGCTTTGTCATGAAACAAGGTGACGCCAATAGAACTGGCTAAATATGTAGGCTTTAAAATGAGCGGTGTTCCGATAGACTCAATGGCTTGTTGGAAATCAGATAAAGTCGTGACAGGCTGAGTTTTCACCGCTTTGACGCCAGAGGCATTGAATGCAGCCCTCATTTGGCTTTTATCACGCGCCATTTCGGCTGCCTTGACACCGGCACCTCGTAGCCCAAGACGTTCAGCGGCCTTTGCCATCGGTGCAATGAATAATTCATTATTGGTCGTGATTGCATCTGCTTTGAAAAAGGAAGCCACTTGAATGAAGTCTTCCACAACCTCTTCTTCTGATTTTGGATAATCATCATGTGCCCAGTAAATAGAATCAGGGTGTTCAAAAGAAGGGTGTGTCTCAAAATAATCACGGTCTTTGATGACCGCAATGGAGTATTTTTCGATTAGCTCGGCATGTCCCTTTGTAATCGCAAAGGGTCTTGGGATATAAGAAACGATATGGTATGATGCCGCCACGCTTTCATAAAACATATGGGGCGGGCACCCTCCTAAGTCAGCAATGACAAGTACAGTTTTTTTACTCAATGAAAGCACTCCTTTTATCTAGCGGTGTAACCGCCATCTGCAGTGACGACACTTCCAGTCATATAGCTGGATAGGTCAGAGGCGAGAAACAGCATCACGCCAGCAATTTCTTCAGGTTTTCCAAGCCGTAGCATAGGATTCACCTTTGCTTTTTCCTTTTTGACGATCTCGAGACTTTCTGTGTGATTGTCTAAAAAGGACTTCTCGTTTAATGGTGTATCAATGATGCCAGGGGCAATACAATTCACCCTGATTTGATGAGCGGCATAGTCGATGGCCATTGATTTGGTGAGCTGAATGACACCGCCTTTTGTTGCGTTGTATGCAGGAATGTCAGGCCAACCCACAAGACCTCCGACAGATCCGGTATTGATAATACTTCCACTCTTCTTTTCAAGCATATGCGGCAATGTATGCTTACTCATGAGAAAGACGCCGGTCAGGTTGACCTGAAGAATACGATGCCAATCCTCCAGTGCCATCTCATGAATGGGTGAGACAATTTCGATGCCTGCATTGTTAATGAGGACATCAATGGCACCGAATCGGCTCAGCACGCTCTGAACGGTTTGGTGACAGTCAGACTCCTTCGTAATATCTGTTTTAAAAAATGCAAGGTGCTCATGCGGTAATGACTCAATGAGTTGGTTGCCGCTGCTTTCATTGATGTCAGCGACAGCTACTTTTGCTCCATGCTCGAGGAAGAGCTTGACAGCAGCAAGCCCAATCCCCGACGCACCTCCTGTAATGAGGACAACTTTTCCGTCTAACTTCATTTCTTCACCTTAGATGCTTTTGGTTTTAAGCGATTATAGCGGGGAGGGAAGAAGAGATTAATAGACTTTGAAGCTTCTGGCTTTGGATTGATGGCCCCGTGATCTTCCCGTGGGTCACAGAAATAGGTGGTGCCAAATTCCATCTTTTCTGTAAAGCCTTCGATTGTCATATCATACCCTCCGCTGATGCAAATGCCGATTTGTTCATTTCTATGTTTATGAAAAGGCATTTCTCCACCGTTTCCAGGGATATTGGCAATCATCAGCTCCATCCAATCCTCCACAAAAAAAGTCACTTCCATGCCAGGGAGTAAATCCCGTGTTTTGAAAATGTCTAAGAAATAAGTGGGGGGAGCTGTATATTCTTCGTCATCCTTTAATCTCTTAATATCAATGGCGATCACTTCTTCATCTGTCAGATTTGAAGCGCCGTGAAGGACAAACGGTGGTGCGATATAGGCTGATTCTAATGGGGTGAGCAGTTGAGTCGATTGGCCGACAGTCATTTGAAGCTCGCCTTTTAATACAATGCCGATTTGTGCTTCGGGATGTTCGTGAGGTTCAATGATCGTGCGGGGAGGGACGTATGAAATTAATACTTCCGTACCACCTCTTACAGTGGAATATTGGATAACGCCATTATCCCATTCTAATTTTTTCGCTTGAGGAAAATATCGTTCTTGCGTCTTTTGTTCAGTTTGCATCTTATATCTCTCCTTTTCCGAATATGGACCAGCTCATGGGTATACTTTTAAACGTTCGAATGAAGATGAGGCCATATGTGGCTCTTGCCACCTCATTCGTTAAAGCAAAATCAAATTCTCCGTCCCTTACTTTCTGCGCGGCAGTACTTGTAGAATTAACAAGTTCAAATTCAGCATTTTGGTGAATGAAATATTGAATTAAATTGACAGGTGCAGGATGTGAGACAATTTTTAAATGGTGGAGCATTTGTTCATGGAATGGGAAATCAGGTCTGACAGCCAAACCATACATGGGCGTGTCACATCTGAAAATTTGTAAAAGCTGTAGATCTGGTCTCATGTAGAAGTGTTTGATGCCTTCATATGCGTGTGGAACGAGAGTAAATTGAAGTGGTTGAGAGAGAGTATGTTCAATGCAAGTTTCGAATGTGTCATAAAGGGATAGTTTCGTATGAGTGCCGAGTGTAGTGGTGGATTGAGAGATGAAATGTTTTGCTGCGTATTCACTGCTTGTCCCCTTAGGGCCTAGTGTGTTGACTGTAAACATCTTGGGTGAAGGGCTAGGCTCTTCTTTGAAATGAAACACATCATCATTCTTTAGGATCATGTTTACCATCCAATCTTTTTCAAATTTTTACTAGATTATAAAATTTAAAATTGGCAATTGTCAACAAATTTTAAAAAAAATGTAATATACGATGATATTAAAAATTGATCTAAAAAACTGCACATATCGAGATGTGCAGTGAAATGTGCTTACGTTTCAAGAGTAGTTGGCTGTTTTTTCTGTAAGGCACGTTCTCGTTTATAGCTGCCAAAGCTGATGATAAAACCAACAAGCGTAATGAGTGCACAGACAAGACCTACCGTATGATATCCGAAATGGACATAAACGGGTCCCATCAGTGCGGAACCGAGCATAACAGCAAGGTTGGAGGCCAGGCTGTAAAAAGCCATCACTTTGCCGCGATGGGTTTGAGAGCAGTCGCTTAGAACGGTGCTTAGAAGCGTGACAGATAAGCTTTGCATAGCCCCCCAAATAAATAGGGCGAAAATCAGCAACATCCACGAGAATGGCGCATAAGGAAGCAAGGCTAGAACAAGCGCAATTCCACCCAGCACAAAGACAAGGGAACGGGTTTTACCGAACCAGTCTGCTAATTTTCCAGTAAACATACTCATAGAAAAGCCGACGCCATAAGCCATAATAAGAAGTCCAGCTGTTGATTGTCCGCCATCAAACAGACTTTGCAAATAAGCACCTAAAAACGAGTACATGCCGTAAAATCCAAGCATATTGCAAAACGTCACAGTCAAATAGGCAGGCACGTGATCAATTTTCAAAGCTCCCCATAAAGAGCCTGTTTTCTCTCTAGCTTGAGGTGCCTTCGGATCAGCTGCTCTGACTTGTTTTCTTGATTCAAGGATGACGAGTAGCAGGACAATGAGACTCATCATAGCGAAGATCCAAAACGTCCAGCGCCAGTTTAAACTCTGGCCGATAAAGGCGCCAATGGGCACACCAAGGACAAGAGAAAGAGACCAGCTCGATACAATGAGTCCCATCACTTTGCCGCGGTATTCGTATGGAACCCGGTCGCCCACAAGAGCATAGGCTGTTGGCACGAATACACCAGTTGCCAGCCCTGAAATAGCACGGCCTGCAAAAAACACGGCCAAATTTGGGGCAGCAGCACACATCACTGTTCCAATTAAAAAGAAGGACAGCCCAATTATCAAACACAGCTCTCTTGAATATCGGTCCCCTAAAGGAACGAGTAGCGGAGCTCCAACCAGCACAGCTAACCCATAAATGCTGATGGAAAGAGCGAGAACATCAAGAGAGTGCTGAAAGGAGTTTGATAAATCAGGCAGCAGTGGTGAAATCACCAGTTCCTCCGATCCCGCCGCAAAAACGCCAAGTGTGAGTGCAATGGCAAGTGTGATGGGAAAAGTTTTAGAAGCCTGGCTGTCTAAAGATTCTTTCATCAAGTGATCCCTCCATACTTGCTTTTTCATTCAATTCCGTTAAAATAAATTCTACCATTATTTAGTTTTATTTTACATTTCGTATCATAAGTATCATCATAAAATACTTTTCAAATGGAACGATTTTGGGATAGGAGCGTAACGAATGAAAATCACCGATGTGGATGTGCATATTTTAAACGAATTGAGAGAAGATGCCCGCTTATCAATGAGGGAATTGTCCAAACGAGTGAATTTATCGGCGCCTGCGGTAGCAGAAAGAGTGCGAAAACTAGAGGATGCAGGGATTATCGAAGGGTATTCTGTTCAAGTCAATTATAAAAAGCTGGGTCTGATGATAGACTGTTTACTGGAAGTCACCGTATTAAATGGGGAGTATCAGCGTTTTGTGACATTTATGAACCAGCATCCACGTGCGTTCTTTGCTTATCGAGTGGCAGGACAGTCCTGTTTTTTCATTAAGCTGTCTGTTTCTTCTCTTGAAGAAATTGAAGCCTTTATTCAAGATGTGTCTGGCTTTACAAAAACGGTCTCCCATATTGTCTTATCAGAGCATTCCTTTACCCATCCCATTCAGGAACGTGTGAAACAAATAGAAGAGCCAGAAATGACCGTGGTGAAATAGAAAAAGGACCTGCCCTCAGGTCCTTTTGATTCGTTTATCTGACTGATAGCTCATGATCGTAATGATCAATCCAATGAATGTCACGCCTGCCGCAAAGAGTGGGACAAGCTGTAAATGAGTGATTTCGATAGCAAGACCGCCAAGCGCTGCACCGCCGGCATTTCCAATATTAAAGGCAGAATGACTGAGCGTTGATGCGAGTGTCGGGGCTTCATGTGCCATGTTCATCGTGCGGTATTGCAAGGTAGGAACGAGAATAAATGAAATAATTCCCCAAACAAAAATCGTCAGCACGGCAGGCACTTTAAAGGCAGATGTATATGTGAATAACAACAGAACAGCCATCAGCAAGATCAATGTGATGATAATACTCGGCATCAGCTTCCAGTCGGCAAGCTTTCCGCCGACTAAATTCCCAATGGTGACCCCAAGCCCAAAGAGGACAAGAATGAGGGTGACCGCGTTTTCCTGAAAGCCAGTCACTTGCAGCAGGATCGGGCTGATATACGTAAAGGCGGTAAACACACCCGCAAAACCAAAAATCGTCATCGCAAAGGAGACGAGGACCTGCGGCTTTTTCAACACCGATATTTCATTTCGAATATCTAATACTTCTTCTTTCGATTGATTTGGTACTAAACTGATAATACCGATTAAGGAAATGAGACCAATGACGGCAATGACGAGAAATGACATGCGCCAGCCGAATTGATTTCCGATAAAGGTACCAAATGGCACACCCAGTACATTGGCTACTGTCAGTCCTGTAAACATGAAGCTGATCGCACTTGCGCTTCGCTCCTTAGGAACAAGCCGTGCAGCCATAATGGCGCCGACACCAAAGAAGGTACCATGAGCAAATGACGTTAAAATACGTGCAGCCATCAACAGACCATAAGAAGTCGATACAGCGGCGACAGCATTTCCCGCCACGAAAAGAATCATTAATAGGATGAGGAGACGTTTTCTCGACATTTTTCCAGTTGATAACGTTAAAATAGGGCCGCCAACTGCGACACCGAGTGCATATCCGGTAATCAGTTGACCTGAAGCAGAAATAGATACATGGAGATCATTTGCGACATTTGGCAAAAGACCCATGATCACAAATTCAGTCATGCCAATCGAAAACGCACCGAGCGTTAACGCAAAAATAGCGATGGGGAAGTTTTTCATGATGAGATCACCTTTCTAAACAAATACATAAAAAGGCTTCGGAGAGATCCGAAGCCTTAAGAGTTTATCATACATGGAAATAAGACGCTAGCTGCTCGTTTGCTAATCGGTTTCCAACAAAGAAGGAACCAAACTCGCCGTAACGTGCACTCACTTCATCAAATCGCATTTCGTAAACCAATTTTTTAAATTGAAGCACATCGTCAGCGAAAAGAGTGACGCCCCACTCATAATCATCAAAGCCAACAGAACCTGTAATGATCTGTTTTACTTTCCCAGCATAGCTTCTGCCAATTAAGCCATGGCTTCTCATAAGGGATTTACGTTCATCCATTGAAAGCATGTACCAGTTGTCATTGCCAGAACGTCTTTTATCCATTGGATAGAAACAGACATATTGAGAAGAAGGAAGCTCTGGATAGAGGCGCGCACGTACATGCGGGTTCTCGTAAGGGTCTCCGCCATCTCCGCCTCCTGCTAAGTAGTTGCTGAGTTCAACAACTGACACGTAAGAATAAGCTGGAATCGTAAACTCTGCTAGTCGTGTCTTGTTGAATTCAAGTTCAATTTCACCTAGTTCTTCCATGGTCGGACGTAAAATCATGAGCATAATATCTGCTTTTTGGCCGACAATACTATAGATTGTTTGGCTTCCAGCCTGATTGTGCTCGGCTGTTTTCCATTTTTCTAATAGACCTGTGAACTCATGAATGATGGCTTGACGCTCATCGCTTGTCAGCAGCTTCCAAGCCGTCCAGTCGATCGTTCTAAAATCATGCAGCGCATACCAGCCATCTAGTGTTTGAGCTGCTTCATTTGTTGTATGTTGTTCGCTCATTTCTTTCACTCCTATTTACAGTTTTCCATCTGTTCCAACTATAACATAGTTTGTCCAAATGAAGATGTGATCAAAACTTGAACGACGAAAACGCTTTTCTAGAAATTGATTTAATTAGTTTGAAAAATAAGAATTTAAATTGTAAGCGCTATAATGTAAGTTGGTAGTTTGAATTTATGTAGAAGAAGAGTATGCTTAAAAGAGAACGCTTTTTTTGTAAAATCAAGGAGGGTATTGAAGTGGCAGATATTTTTTCAACAGTTCAGGAAAAGGTTGCAGGTAAAGGAGTTAAGATCGTTTTTCCTGAGGGAATGGACGAACGCATTCTAACAGCCGTTCAAAAACTAGCAGATGGCAAAGTATTGCAGCCAATTGTTGTAGGTAAGAAAGAAGAAGTAGAAGCAAAAGCAAAAGAATTAGGTCTTACACTTGATGGTGTTGACGTGTATGATCCTCATACATATGAAGGTTTTGAAGATCTTGTACAAGCTTTCGTCGAAAGACGTAAAGGCAAAGCGACAGAAGAGCAAGCGAGAAAAGCATTACTGGATGAAAACTACTTCGGTACAATGCTTGTGTATAAAGGTCTTGCAGCCGGCCTTGTAAGCGGAGCAGCACACTCAACTGCTGACACAGTGCGCCCAGCACTTCAAATCATTAAAACAAAAGAAGGCGTAAAGAAAACTTCTGGCGTCTTCATTATGGCTCGCGGCGAAGAGCAATATGTGTTTGCTGATTGTGCGATCAACATTGCACCAGACAGCCAAGATCTTGCTGAAATTGCGATCGAAAGTGCAAACACAGCAAAAATGTTTGACATCGAACCACGTGTAGCAATGCTTAGCTTCTCTACAAAAGGTTCAGCAAAATCAGACGAAACAGACAAAGTATCTGAAGCGGTTCGCATTGCAAAAGAAAAAGCACCTGAGCTTGTTCTTGATGGAGAGTTCCAATTCGATGCAGCTTTCGTTCCTTCAGTGGCAGCGAAAAAAGCACCAGATTCCGTCATCAAAGGCGATGCTAGCGTATTTGTTTTCCCTAGCCTTGAAGCTGGAAACATTGGCTACAAAATTGCCCAGCGCTTAGGTAACTTTGAAGCTGTAGGTCCAATCCTACAAGGTCTAAATCAGCCAGTAAACGATCTTTCAAGAGGCTGTAATGCCGAAGACGTTTACAATCTTGCGCTGATTACAGCAGCTCAAGCACTATAAAATAGCATCTCGACTAGAGCAGTCAGTACGATAGATTCGTGCTGGCTGTTTTTTTATTTTGTCCAAATGTGTACAATAAAGGGTGAAAAGAAAACACGAATCGTAGATAAAGCCGATAGGATAGGCAGGTGCTATAATGGAGGATTTAATATATAAACTTCAGCATAAGGTCGCATTTTTAACCGATGCGCAGAGAAGAATTGCAGATTATATCGTACAAAATCCAATGGAAGTCGCTTTTTTAACTGTCGATAAATTGGCGTCAAAAGTCGGGACGAGTACAGCAACGATCATGCGATTCTCTGCTGCGATGGGGTATTCCGGTTTTTCTGAGTTCCAAAAAGAGCTTCAGTCAGCTATGAAGCATAAAGCCGACCCTCAAACGAGACTTGAAGCGAATCTCAAGCATTCAAATAAGAATAAGCTCCTGCATGACCATGTAGAACTTCAATTTCAAAATATCCAGTACGCACTGGACAATATCACGGAAGAAACCTTTCAGCAGATTGTTGGGAAAATAGCCAGCGCACGCCACGTTTTGTGTACAAGTGTTCGAAGTGGAAGACCTGTTGGTGAGTATCTGTCACTCGGAATCAATCGGTTATTGGGGAATTGCCAATACATTGATGCAGACAAAAGCGACTGGGTGGATGATTTGGTTCATTTCGACTCGGGTGATTTCATTATAGCTGTCAGCTATCCGCGCTATGCAAAGCGTATGAAAGATTTGATGGAAGCAGCGAAGTCTTATGGGGTGGAAGTGCTTTTAATCACAGACAGCTACAGCTCTCCATTAACCAAATATGCACAATATGTATTACCATGTTCCTCTGCAAGTGTAGGCTCTCATAACTCTGTCGTATCTGCTATCTTTATCGTCGATTACATTTTAAGTGCCTTAGCGATGAATGATCCTGAAAGAACAAAACCACGTTTAGATCAAATCAATCATATGTTAACGAAAATGAGTTACCACACAACACATTAGTCGTGTGGAACTCATTTTTTTATTTTTTGAAAGCGCTTTACTAATTGAAAATGAGGTGGTATGATCATATCACAAAAGTAATAAATATTACTTTAATAAAAATAAGTGTAATGAATATAACTCAAAGGGGATGATGGAAACAATGAGTACTGTTCATTTCGTGTCAAATGATCTTATCGCTAGGGCAAAAAAGCTTAACTCGACCTTGCTGTCAGACGTAATGGGATGCACCGGCGCGATGGATCATCAAATCAAACCAGTTGCGAAAGGCATGAATGTAGTCGGCACAGCTTTTACTGTTAGCTTACGGCCAGGGGATAATTTATTTCTTCATCAAGCGATCTACTCTGCTAAAGAAGGAGATGTACTGATTGTGGATGGAAAAGACCATAAGGGTCATGCCTATTTAGGGGAATTGATGGCACATTCAGCAAAGGCTGTAGGAATAGAAGGAATCGTGATTGACGGGCTTGTTCGCGACAAACTCTCTTTAGAGGAGCTGGCTTTTCCAATCTACAGTAAGGGATTTATGCCAAACGGACCTTATAAAGATGGTCCTGGGGAATTGAATCAAACCATCTCGTGCGGCGGTGTCAAAGTAGCCCCAGGTGATCTAGTCATTGCTGACGATGATGGAGTCGTCATCGTTCCAAAGGAAAAGGCGGAACACCTGCTGACACTAGCGGAAGAGAAACAAGCGTATGAACATCAGAGACTAAAAACGATTCAACAGTATGTGGACGAAGGAAAGCATGACATCAGCCTCTTAGCACCGGCATGGCTGGAAGGCAGAATGAGAAAATTTCAAGGATAGGGGAATCGGTGATGAAAATAGGCTTTATCGGATATGGTGAAGCAGCATATGAGCTGTCAACGGGATTGAAAACAGAAGGATTAAATCAATTTTATGCGTATGATGTCCTATTACAAAGTGAGAAATTAGCTGGCTCATTGAAAGAAAAAGCATCGCAAACAGGCGTTCAATTAACGAGCAGTATTAGCGAAGTCATTGAGAAATCTGATCTTGTGATTGCAGCTGTGCCAGCGAATAAAACCTTAGAAGTGGCACAATCCGTATCGGGAAGTTTGAAAAAGAATCAATTATATGTAGATGTATCGGCATCAACACCAGACATCAAAAAACAAGTAGCAAACGAAATTGAAAAGCAAGAAGCGCTATTTGTAGATGCCGCCATGCTAGGGCCTCTTCCAATCAACAAACACAAGGTTCCGATCACGGCAAGCGGCAGTGGAGTTGACCAATTCATGAAAGTGATGAAAGCTTATGGCATGAATATCACAAAAATTAGTGACCAGCCAGGAGATGCTTCGGCACTAAAGCTAATCAGAAGCATTTATATGAAGGGGATTGTCGGTCTCTTGATTGAATTTTTGGAAATTTCCAAAAAATATAATGTGGAACATCAAGTGATTTCTTCACTAAGCGATACAATCGATAGCAAAAGTTTTGAAGAGACCATGAACCGTCTTGTGACAGGGAGTGCATTGCATGCAAAAAGACGGGCGATTGAGCTGCTTGGCTCTATTGAAATGCTAGATGAAGCAGAGATTGATGCCAGTATGTCTCGGGCAGCACAACAGAAGCTTGAGAGATTAGCAGACTTTCACTTTGCTGAACGATTTGACGGGGTAAAACCTGCTAGCTGGGAAGAAGTCATTGACGGGATGCAGCAAGGGGAATAAATTGTAAGCGTTTTATTTAATGAAGGGGAGGCGAAGAAACGATATGGGTTTTATTGCGTTGATTGTGTTCATAGCTGTCATCATTATATGGAATGTTATGGTGAAACGGAATATGGGAGAAGCCATGCTACTAGGCTTTATTGCGACCACATTATTTGGCGGATGGGATGCGTTAAGACTTTTCTGGGATGGTTTAATCTTTGCATCCACATATGAGGTGCTTTATGCAGCTGTCGCATTTGTATTCATGGCCTATTTAATCGAAAAGTTGGAATTAATTCATGCACTCTTACGAATCCTAAATTCGGTTGTAGGCAAACTTCCTGGCGGAGCGGCTTATATGAGTACGTTAGGTTCAGCAGTGTTAGGCGCTCTTTCAGGTTCAAATTCTGCAAACACAGCTGCGACTGGCTCTATCACCGCCTCTTGGATGATTAAATCCGGGTGGAGCCGGACCCACACGGCCACGATTCTAGCAGGGAATGGTGGACTTGGAGCGGCACTGCCTCCGAACTCTTCCATGTTTATCATGCTTGGGTTTGCCCCGGTTGCCGCCCTTGTATCTGAGGGAGATTTATATATTGCCCTTCTAATAGGAGGACTGTATCAAGTCGTATACCGATTTATTTTGGTGTATCTTCTGGTGAAAAAGAATAAAATTCAGGCCATGCCGCCAGATGATATTCTTCCTTTCTGGGAAGCGGTGAAACAAGGGTGGAAGTCGATCTTTATTTTTTTCGGTGCATTGATTCCTATCATGATCACCATTGGTCCGTTTGCAAACTACTTAAAAAGTAATCCAAACATCGGACCAGAGGCAATGGATCAAATTTCTTTAATTACGTGGATTCCGATTCTCATGATATTAATTAGTCTAACAATTGGAAGAAAAAGGGCGTCTGCACTTGATTGGTCTCAGTTTTTCAAGTCGGCTATTCCTAAGTTTACAACGATCGGAGCCTTGATGCTGTTTGCAGTGGCTGCTAGTCAAGTGCTTGCTGAATTAGGGCTCGCAGATGATTTGACGCAAATCACATCAGTACTTGCCATTCCGAAATGGCTCATGGTGCTCATTGTGGGTGTTCTTGTCACACTGGTGGCAGGCCCTCTATCTTCAACAGCGACATTAACAGCAGTTGGGCTTGTCTCATTTTCAGCTTTAATCTCAGTTGGAGTGGACCCAGTTGTGGCTGTAGTTGCCATTCTTGCTTTTTCATCAACAGAAGGCGCTTCCCCGCCTGCATCAGGGTCCATATTTATCGCTTCTGGTCTTGCAGGGGCCAGACCAGAAAAAACCTTTATCCCACTGATCCTCTATTATATGCTTCCGATTGTTGGCATTGGCTGGCTCATTGGAATGGAGATACTTCCCGTATAGAAAGGAGAAACAGATGAGAGTATTGATGGAATTCTTATTTAAAGTGCTGCTTGTCCTATTCCTAACGTCAGGAACGTTGTTGGTATTCGGTCAAATACTAGGAATTCTCTTGCAAAAGGGAGATATGATCATTGCTAGTACGAACCTATTTAAAAACCCAACACTGGTGTTAAGTGCCTTTTTTAGCCTTGTCGGGTTTTCACTCCATTATATCCCTGAGAAGAAAGACACCTCATTTAGCGATCATCCATCAGCATCAGCAGGTGATTCGCTCAAATAAGCGTGAAAAGCTGGATTCAGTTGATGAATTCAGCTTTTTTGTGCGTGTGAATTAGGTATAAAAACCCAATACATACGATTCATTTTTTAGTGAATTCGTTTTCAATCATATGCCTCTTGTGCTAGTAAATGGTAAAATAACGGAGGACTATTTGAGGAATAGAGGTGTTTGACGATGTCTGGAGCTATCATCGGTTATACAACAGCCTTGTATTCGTTAAAGGCAGACATATCCATAAAAAAAGAACAAATCATAGAACTGAACATGTGTCGAAAAGAAATAAAAGAAGCGAAGTCTGCTCTGGCAGATGCTAATAAGAAAATGACTCATCCAGATTTGACTTCACATACATGGTTTGGTCATCACGCAGATACGTTTGATGACATTCGAGACGAGATGGCATCCGCCAGTCAAGAGATAAAAAGTGTGCAGCTGACCAATCTAGTGAACCGAATTGATGAGAAAATCAGCGACTTAAAATCAGAGATCCATTCATTAGAACATGAAATTCATTCGGTTGAAAGAAAAATAGAGAAAGAAAAGCAGAAACAATTGGAAGAAAAAAGAGGGTAGTCACATGAGCAGAGAAATTAAAATAGATGCCAGTCAGGTCAAACGAGTATTGCAGCATGCAAAACAATCAGGCGCTCAAATGAATGCAACACTTCCAACAACCATCAAAGGAAGAAATCAGCTCCTGACGGCAGACACATTAGAAAAAATCAATCAGCAGCTGACCGAATTAAGTACATCCTATATAGACATTCTTCAGAAACAACTTGTACAAACAGAACAAGCGGTGAACACCATGATCGAAACGGACAAGGCGCTTGCTTCCAGCAGTAAAAGAAAATAAAGGAGAACGCAATGAAAACCCTTGATGCTTTTGCGCTAATAAACGGAATTGACCAAACGCTGAATACATTAAAGCAGCAATCACAACAAATTAGCTCCATAGAAAAACAAATCCAACAGATCATCTCACTTGATGGCGCACTAAAGGGAGAGGCGGGACAAGCCATCCGCTCCTTTTATACAGAATGCCATATTCCCTTCCTGCAATTTTTTCAGGTTGTCATTGAGGAATACAGCTCTGCGCTCAAACAAACAAAGCAGGCACTTCATACCCTTGAATCAAATCAGCACGGTTTTATATCACAAGCATTTATTGAACACGAACTTGATCAAGGCTTAAAAAAAGCGGAGCGAGCGATTTCTGACATTGTTTCAGATGTGAGCCAGGCGATCGGCAGGGTCAGTCATATCGTTCACTTGCCTCACGTAGACGAGTCTGCTTTTCAACAGAGCTATCAAAAAGCGTGGCTTGAGACATCCAGAACCATTGGACTGCTCCATGCCTTTGACAGAGAACAAACAAGTGCTATGAATGAAACAACAAGTGCATTGCAAACAATGAAGCAATACATCAACACGCTAAGCACCATGTTCACCAGTCCAAAAATCGACATCACGAGCTATCAAAAAGGGTCTATTTTCAAAGACACAAAAGAAGAAAAAGTAAGCAGCACGATCAGCGGATTGAATGACAAAATAGACAATCCGAAAGACAATCCGATGATGATCATGCTGAAGAAATTGAATGAGAAAGAACAGGCGAATGTGGATACGGTGGTTCGAGAAATGTCGTCTAGTAAAATTAATCAAACCACCGTAACCTTAAATGGAAAAGTATACAAGTTAAATGAGTACAAAAAGATTAACTTCGAAAATGCAAAGACGGTTGAAGTCATGAGAGATGGAATGCTGTATCGGTTACGGATATCAGAAAAAAACAAAGTAACGATTGAGAGCGTTAAACCGATTTCTGATGTGAAAACAGGCGATCAACCCCAAAATATTTTAAATGCAGCAGTTGAATTTACAGGAATAAACGACGCGATTCGGGTTATTACAGGAAGAGATCCAATAACAGGTGATAAAGTCGCAGGTATGGATCGTTTGGTATCAGGGGTGTACATGGTTCCAAGCGCTAACATTGTTAAAGTGGGGAAATATGTTTTTAAGATTATTAAAGGGGAGAAGGTAGCTAAGAGGGTTGAGAAGAGTGCAAAGGGTATTGGAAGAGGAGAACAAATATTAGATAAAGTTAAAACCTATGAACAAGCCAGAAATAAGACAGTAGACTTAGTTGGAGACCTAGGACCCAATGTACAACCATATACAGGTACGCTTAAGTCGAGTGCTGGGTATGGTAAAGTTGTTGGTAGGCAGTCTGCTGACGGAAAAGTAAGATGGAGATTAGATTATGATCCTAATAAGGGACCACATATAAATATTGAAGATTTTCGTAATGGCAAAGGAGCTAATGCAAAGAAAATCGCTATACCATTTGAAGGTAACGAAGGTACTTTTAAATCTTTATTAAAACATCTGAATAGATAAGGAGATTTTATATGAGTTTATTTGAAGAATGTATTGAGGCACTTGGTGAGAATGTACACGTTTTATATGATAATAGTAGGGAGAAAATATTAAGCCATTTTGAAAGTTCATTTCCATTTTCTGATTGGGGGCAAATTGAATGGAAAAATTTATCTTCTTATGCTGAAGTGAATACGTTTGATGAGATACAATCCTTTTTAAATCAAAAAATGGATGAGTATAATGATGTTGTTTATATCATTTGGGATGAAGGGACGTTACCAATTATTCAATCTACTTTAGATAAAGTTTTTGAAGCTATAGATGATGTTACTGCAGTCAGTTTTGATACATGGATTTTTTCACCATCTTCTGGTTATGTTATTGAAATATTTCATGATGGTGAAGTGAAAGTAGGATTAAAGTAGGGATGTAATAGAATGATGAATAATGATTGGATAACTGTTCAGGAAGTTGAAGATGATACTCAAATATGGGCCGGAACCGTAGTTAGAGTTTTTACGGAGGAATTAAATAAGGATAACCTAGAAGGTAATTTCTATGATTACATCGTTTCTTTTATTTATGATAACAATGAATATTTACAATTAACCTGTCTTACTCAAGGTGAGGGTGGAAATATTGTTTGTGTATTGCAAACAGAACCAGATTCTAATTATTCATTAGGTAAGGAATTAAAAAGAATGATGGATGATGGTACAAACTCTGTTTTTGTGAAATTTTCACCTGAATGTATCGTTAACTGAACCTCTAATAGGAGTGGGAAAGACCAGGTTCTTTTCGAAAAAAATGAGAATAAGTGATAGAAAAGGTGACCGTATTGAAAATAAAAAAAATAAACTGGATTTCACAAGAAGCCTCAGAAGCTGAAGTGATTGTAACAGATGGCGAACTGGAAATAATGTGTTTTGCTCAACCATTAAATTACCTTGAAGAAAATGAACTATTAGAACCTATTTATTGTTTAGATGTGTCAGACTTAGTGAAAGCTGAATTGTCAGAGTATAGAATTGAAAAATTAGATGATAATTTCAGTTATAGTTTTTTAGGACAATTAATTGATAAGCGTGATGAAAAAGTGAAGGTAGGCGGACTTTTATTAGAATTAGATTACAATATACCGGGAGATATAAATGAAGGCGATTTTATAAGTTTTAATTGTCAACGGTTAGATATTTATTAGTATGAGCCGAAGTCTTAAGGAGCATTAAATGCACAAAAAACAAGAACTAACGAAACAAATCCAAACGGTCATCAACATCCTAGAAAAAGAATATTCGCAAGAGATCCATCAAGGTGTACTTGAATTAATATATAGAAGATACAAGAATGCCCAAAGAATCATGCAAGCCAATGATGATCTCCAAAAGATCTTTATCATTGGCGGAGTTAGGGCTTACTTGGATAGTCATAATGACTATCTAAATCCATTCTTAGATGAATTACATAAAGCGGAAAGTCTACTAAAAGAACTGTTGTATTGATTATATAGTGATATGTAGAAGTCTTTCTATTAGAAAGCGATACAAAAACACAGAAAGGAATTCGTATGAATCAGAAAAAACACATCAACAAAAAAACAGTCAATTGGCTATTAAGCATCAGTGTTCTTCTCGTCATTGGGACAGCTTTTATGAGAGGGGTTTATGTCCCACATGCCGGTTCGGTTTATCGGGGTTTTCCCATTGATTGGCTAGTCCTGCATTCAAATTATGGTGTTGAATTTCTATTTTTTGGTTTTATACTCGATGTCATCATTTTCTATTTTCTATTAAAGGTGCTCCTGCGGGTGTATAAAATGATTATGACAAAATCAGCTGAATAAACGCTAGTTCAACCTTTTAGGAGGCATTCAAAATGATTCATTTTTCTCAGATTCCCAACTTGGTCATGAACGAACCAGCAAGTGACATACATATCAAAGAGGCAGAAGCTGAACTAAATATGATGTTTCCTCATGCCCATCAAGTCTTACTGAAACAATCAAATGGATGTTCCATTGGAGGCGACCTGCTTTTATACGGAACTGAAGACATAGTAGAACGCAATAAAACATGGGAAGTCCATCATTATGCCAGCGGCTATGTAGCCATTGGTGACGATGGCGGCGGGCGAGTATTTCTTATGCGGCAGGCAGAAGAAGAGAAAAAAGTGTGGATCGTCGATGCTGGTGTGATGGACCCTCAGCATGCGGAATTGGTGGCTGAAGACTTGTTAAGCTGGGTAAGTCACGGCTGTTTCATAGAAGTTTAGTCTATTAAGGAGATGATCGATTTGCCGTGGAACACATTGATCGCTGCATGCCTCGTGGTTGGGGTTCCTGTCGTTTTGATTGTAGCTGTTTATTTCATTTCGAAAAGGAAGAACAAGAAAACCAAATCCAGTTGAAAAGCTCTGTGACGTTCCTTGTCATAGAGCTTTTTTCTCTCTCATTCTCCCTCCATGTTATAATAAACACAGTTTATGAACGAGAGGATATGCAGGACATGAAAAATGAACCTATTGAGTTATTGACGCAGCCGACATGGCGAATCATAGATCAATCGAGCCTTGGTCTCTATGTAGACCCAAAGCAATCTTTTGCGATGGATGATACGCTTTGTGCGTCGGTCGGGAAAGGACTCTCACCAGCGACAGCGCGTTCTTGGGTGCACCACAATACGATCGTTCTTGGGATTCAGGATACAAGACTTCCATTTCTCCAAGATGGTGTAAAGCTTCTTGCGAAAGAGGGATATCGCGTGATTGTGCGCAATTCAGGCGGTCTTGCTGTTGTGCTGGATGAAGGCGTACTGAATGTGTCTTTAATCTTTGCGGAACAAAAGAAGGGCATTGATATTGACCGAGGATATGATGCGATGGTGGAATTGATCCGCCGGATGCTGTCGCTGTATGAGGTGGACATTGAAGCTTATGAGATTGTCGGATCTTATTGTCCGGGCAGCTATGATCTAAGCATCAATGGAAAGAAATTTGCCGGCATTTCTCAGCGTAGATTACGCGGAGGGGTCGCTGTGCAGATCTATTTGTGTGCAGATGGAAGCGGCCGGGAACGAGCTGATTTGATTCGCCGTTTTTATGAGGCGGCCTTAAAGGATAAACGGCATGAGGTGAAAGCGGTATTCCCTGATATACAGCCTGATACGATGGCATCCCTATCAGAATTAACTGGAGAACCCATTGACTGTGCGCTTCTCATGCGTCTTTTACTAGAAGAACTTCAAAAGCTGAGCGAGCAACTGACCGCTTCAGGGTTGACCACCGAGGAACAACTGGAGTTTGAGAAGAACATGACACGGATGATTGAGCGGAATGAGAAAGTGTTCTCGTAAACATATCTTTCCAGCCATCTTAAAAATAGGGGTGATGTAATGGAAACGAAACTTCTGAAAGCGATTGAACTTCGAGAAAGTGGACATCTTCAAGAATCCAATGACATGCTCATCCGTCTTGTAGAAGAGTATCCAGATCATGCCTCCATTCACTATCAATGTGCTTGGAGCTATGATGTGTTAGGGAAGGAAAAACAAGCTGTCTTTTTTTATGAGAGGGCGCTTGAGCTAGGTTTGTCTTCAGAAGAAAGAGAAGATGCTTTTTTAGGATTAGGAAGTACATACAGAACCATAGGGGAATATGAACAGTCAAAACAGATATTCCTCCATGCGATGGAAGCTTATCCGCATAATAAAGCCATTCAAACGTTTTATGCCATGACTTTGTATAATTTAAATGAACATAACAAAGCCATGGAAATATTACTGAACTGTTTAACTGAAACGACAAACGATCCTGCTATTTTGAGTTATCGAAAGGCCATTGATTTTTATTCAAATCAGTTAGATCGATTGTGGAAATGATTTATATAGACATGGAGGGGCAATGTAATGGAAGAATCCCCTCCTTTGCTATGACATTTTATATGTGATAGTCCTTTATGACATAAGAAAGAAGGAAAATGTTTTGTCATTCATCACCACGTATTACCCGCTGTTTATGCTTTGTATTTTGTCTCTGTTGTATATGATATATCGTATCCAGCCAATGGCCTCTACTGTGAAAAAAGTCATCATTGTGCTATGTGTGTTAACAAATGCTGCCTATATTTGCTGGCGCCTCTTCTTTACATTGCCGCATGAAGGTACTTTTAATGTTGTCATGGGCATTTTGCTTGTTGCCTGTGAATGCATTGGGTTTATCCAGTTGCTTGTGTTTTATACACTGGTTTGGAAGCCTTCAAATCGGAAACAAGTCATGATTAGTGATCTTGACAGGCTGCCAACAGTTGATATTTTCATAGCTACATATAATGAACCAATTGAGGTGCTGAAACGTACTGTTGCAGGTTGTTTGAATCTCTCTTATCCGAAGGAAAGCGTTCAAATTTATTTATGTGATGATGGCAATAGGGAAGCAGTAGAGCAGCTTGCTTCTGAGTTTGGTGTTCATTATCTGACAAGAACAGATAACAGATTTGCTAAGGCAGGTAATTTAAATCATGCGATGTCTCAAACGGATGGAGAGCTGATTCTGACACTTGATGCAGATATGGTCCCTCTTCCTTCATTTTTAGAAAAAACAGTGCCCTATTTTCATGATGGGGCAACTGCGTTTGTTCAAGTTCCACAGGCGTTTTATAACGAAGATCCTTTCCAATATAATATGTTCTCGAAAGATCGAATTCCAAATGAGCAGGACTTCTTCATGCAAACTCTCCAAGCTGGTAAGGATCGGTTTAATGCCGTCATGTATGTTGGGAGTAATACGGTATTTAGAAGAACGGCATTAGATGAAATTGGCGGATTTGCTACAGGAGTAATTACAGAAGACATGGCAACAGGAATGCTTCTTCAGGGGAAATTCAAATCTGTGTCTGTCGGAGAAGTATTAGCCGTCGGTCTGGCACCTGAAAGCTGGCTTGATCTGTTAAAGCAGAGAGATCGCTGGTCGAGAGGGAACATTCAGTGTGCCCGTAAGTTTAATCCATTGAAGGTTCGCGGCTTAACGCTGATGCAGCGTGTTCTTTATTTAGATGGCATTGTGTATTGGTTTAACGGTTTGTTTAAAATGATTTATATTCTCACACCGATTTTGTTTTTATTGTTTGGTATTCAAAGTTTCTGGGCAGATTTCCAGTCCGTTTTCATGTTTTGGCTGCCGGCGTTCTTTAGCTCGTATTTAGCATTTAAACTTGTGTCGAATCAAAAAAGAAGTATGTTTTGGAGTCATATTTATGAAAGTTCAATGGCATTCCACTTAGCTGGTGTGGCACTCAGTGAACTGTTCTTGAAGAAACGTGTTGAATTTCTGGTGACACCGAAGGGAATTCAAACGGACAAAAGGCATTTTCATTTGAAAACGATGATTCCCCATCTGATCTTCTTGCTGCTCTCATTGCTTGCCCTTGTGAAAATAGGTTACGATGTGAAGGTAAATGGGACGATGAACGCTGATCTCATGTTGATTAATATTTTTTGGGTGCTTTATAACGGTGCAGGCCTATTCATGGCACTGCTTGTGGCGTTTGACCGTCCGCGTTATCGGAAATCAGAGCGATTTATCATTGAAAAAGAGGGGCATCTTCGTTCTGATCATCAAGATCAGTCGCTTGCTTGTTTTCTACTAGATATGAGTGATTCAGGTGCGCGTCTGTCCATTCCATTGGACCAAGCGTCTTCTCTTTATCAAGGACAAACGCAATTATTTTTTTCAGAGAATGAAAGCGTGTCGTGTGACGTGGTTTGGAGCTATCCAGAGGGAGACCAGCTGATGGTTGGTGTTGCTTTTACTGACACACAAAAATCAGAGTATTTATCACTGATCCGTTTCTTATTCACACGAGAGCATGTAGCGATGACGGATCGTGAGAAAAAATCGTATGCTGTTCGGACGTTTCTCCGCTTTTTAAGAGAAACGGAGAAGGTACCAAAGGCTCTGCGTCGCAAATGGATGAGAAGGCCATTGCAAGGTGTGACAGGCACGATCGCCTATGAGGACCGACTAGAAGAGAAGGTGCCGGTGATCATACATGATATCAGTTTATCTGGGTGCAAAATTGAGTTTGAAGATTCAATTGAATTAAATGGGCAAGTGCTGATCACCATTGACACAGAATCTCTAACGGATCAGCCGGCGATTGCGATTTGGACATCACAAAAACGCAGACGTACAATGGCTGGACTCAAGTTTGTTCAGCCTGAAATCAAGCAGATAGAAGAAAGAGAGGGAGTGGTTTCTTGAAATCTAAAAATGGCGGTTACCTCTATTTACTATGGCTTCCTGTCATCATAGGAGCCGGTTACGGCATTTCGCTTTTCGTGCCGTTTCTTCAGCCTGTACTGACGCTTGGTATCGCAGGGCTTTATATTTTTATCTTTGGTGATTTTCAGGTGAGGCAAGTTAGGTACATTTTTATGTTCGTCTTCTTGATCAATGTCCTTTTTAGCGTGATGCTATTTTTGGATATTTAAAAAAGTGCTTCCCGCAGATGGGGAGCACTTTTTGGTTATTCAGCCATTTTTTCAAGGTTGCCGTTCCGGTCCATTTTAAAGGTTGGTGCGGCACTGTCGTCCTCTTCAAACAAAACTAGTTTTCTTGCACGGTTCATGATTTTGACGAGTGTTTCATAATCTTCTTGAATGGTGAGCTGATCCTTTTCAAGCTTTTTCACTTCAGCTTCTAGTTGAGACACTTTATGTGAAAGTTCGTTGTTTTCTCGTTTTAACCGGCTGTTTTCCATGCGTAAGGCAGAAGATTGCTGTCCATCGCCTTCATAGCGGCGTAAGAAATCAATGATATCCTCAATGGTTAACTCTTGGCGCTGCCCAAATGGATTGGTTTCTGGCTTTTTCTCTGTCACTTGAGAAGCCTGTGACAATAAATGTGATAAACTAGCTAACTCTTCATTGTAGCTTTGATCCACAAATTGAAGCTGTTCGGCTGTTTCGGCTGCAGGTGCAAACGTTTCTTCTTGCGCAGGTTCCAGTTCTTGAGAGAACTCTTCCTGTGTGATCGTTTCTTCAACTTGCGGCTGATAGAGCAAACGTTTTTTCGCAGGCTGTCCATTGCCGAGAGCACGCATGCGTTGTTTACGCTGTTTTTTGGCAAGTGCCAATGCTTTTTCATATTGATGCCTCACGACAGCATTCCATCTAAATCCGCATGCCGCTGAGGTACGGTTTAGCTTGTCTCCCACTTCTTCAAATGCGTTAAGCTGTGTACTGCCCTCTCTGACGTGACGTAAGACGGTTTCTGCCAGAAGGAGATCATTTTCCTCTGACCAAGCATCTTGTCTTTGTTTTGACATGTGTTTAAACCCCCATAAGATTTGATGGTATTAGATTAGCCAAGTTGAAGAAGGTTTATACAAGTTTGCTAAAAGGATAGTGGAAAATACTAGCTTTTATGTGAATACGTCTCTGTGCTGACAATGCTTCTTGCAACTCCAGTCGCTTCGATGTACAATGTTGGGTGGTATATTATTCACTCTTAGTTGTCCAACTGTTTCATATAGAATGAAGTTTCATCATTGAAAGGAAGCGTAAGAACATGGCTAATGAGTTTCGCGTATGTGACGATTGTGATGCGACGAACCTAAAAACGTTATTGCCTCGACTTAAATCGGTTGACCCTGATGCAAAAATTGAGATTGGCTGTCAATCGTATTGCGGTCCAGGACGAAAAAAGGCTTTTGCGTTTGTGAACAATCGCCCATTATCCGCACCAACAGAAGATGAGTTACTCGAAAAGGTTCAAAAAAAAGTCAAATAAATGTCACTGAATGTGTTCAGTCGACCTAAAAAGAGGTCCGTCCCTGTCAGGTCGGGCTTTTTACGTCCGTTCAATCTATGAGAACACATTCGCCAGCAAATTCAAGGATGTTTTCGGGAAAAGTTACCCGATATAATAGAAACACGTCTTAAAAAAAGAGGGACGAAACGATGGCGTATCCAAAAGGGAAATTATCCGAAGAAAAGGTATTTAAAGATCCTGTGCACCGCTATGTTCACGTACGGGATGCATTGATATGGGATTTAATCGGAACGAGAGAGTTCCAGCGCCTTAGACGAATTAAACAGCTAGGCACCACTTATTTAACGTTTCATGGGGCAGAACACAGCCGATTTAATCATTCACTCGGTGTATACGAGATTGTCAGACGAATTGTGGATGATGTGTTTAAAGGAAGACCCGAATGGGATGAAGGGGAGCGTGAGCTTGTACTGAGTGCCGCCCTGCTTCATGACCTTGGACATGGTCCGTTTTCTCATTCCTTTGAAAAGGTCTTTCATTTAGATCATGAATCGTTTACAAGAGATATCATTTTAGGGCAGACGGAAGTAAATGAAGTGCTGCGCCGGGTCAGTGACGATTTTCCAAAGCATGTAGCAGAAGTCATTGCCAAAACGTATCAAAACAAACAGGTGGTCAGTTTGATTTCAAGTCAAATTGATGCCGACCGAATGGATTACTTGCAGCGGGATGCTTACTATACAGGCGTCAGCTATGGTCACTTTGATATGGAACGTATTTTACGCGTAATGCGTCCAAGAGAAGATCAAATTGTGATGAAACAGAGCGGGATGCATGCTGTAGAGGATTATATTATGAGCCGCTATCAAATGTACTGGCAAGTCTATTTCCATCCAGTGACACGCAGTGCGGAAGTCATTTTAACAAAAATTCTCCATCGTGCAAAAGAGCTGCATGAAACGGGCTACATTTTTACACATGCCCCGGTTCATTTTTATTCAATTTTTGAAGGAAATGTCACCACAGAGGACTATATTAAGCTAGATGAATCCATTGTCTTATTTTATTTTCAGGCGTGGGAAGATGAAGAAGATCACGTGCTGGCTGATTTGTGCCGCCGTTTTATGAACCGCCGTTTATTCCAATATACAGAGTTTAATCCAAATGAAGAAATGACGAAATATTTCAAGCTGACGGCTTTGTTCAAAGAAGCAGGAATTGATCCTGACTATTATTTAGTGGTCGACTCTTCCTCTGATTTGCCTTATGACTTCTATAGACCGGGCGAAGAAGAAGAACGGCTGCCGATCCATCTCTTGACGCAAAGTGGTCATATTAAAGAACTGTCGAGACAGTCAGATATTGTTGACGCCATTTCCGGTAAACGAAGAACCGATCATAAACTTTATTTCCCGATGGACTTAATTGTAGATATGTCGGAAAAAGCTGAAGAAAAGAAGGCGATCATGAAGCTGCTTGGATTGGGATAAGGAAGTACTGAAAAAGGAGATGTCGGGAATTTGTTGAAAGAGCATGCAAAGTTGATGAAGGTGTTCTCTGAATCTGGGGAAATCGTTGGACGGAAGAAGCTGCAAAAAATGATTTACATAGCAAAAAAGCTAGATTTGCCTTTTTACGAGAAATACGATTTTCATTTTTATGGCCCCTATTCAGAGGAGTTGACGCTCAGAATTGAAGAGCTGTGCAACCTTGGATTCTTGGACGAAATGAAGGAAAAAAAGGGCGGATACTTTCAATATCGCTATTCGCTGACGGACAATGGGAAAGAGTTTCTCGATCAGTGTGAAGTGGACATGCCTGACCTCAAAGTGCTGACGCAGCAGATGAATGAGCAATCGTCTCGTTTTCTAGAGCTTGTCTCAACGATTTTATACTTTGATGATCTGCCAAAAGATGAGGTAAAGGAAAAGGTCTTCACCATTAAAAGCAAGCAGCGCTATACGGACGAAGAATTTGAGGCAGCCCTTGCTTATATTGATCAGTTGAAGGAATTGAACTAACGACAAGAACCAGTTTGTGATAGCCAATGGCTAGAACAGACTGGTTTTTATTTTGCACGCATATAGAAACAGAAACAAGTCGACCTCATGGATCGACTTGTTTTTTAGGAATGATGATAAGAAAATCTCGCTAAAAATTGTTTTGTCCGTTCTTCCTTCGTCTGTTCAAAAACTTCTACTGGGGTGCCTGATTCAACAATGACCCCATCTTCCATGAAAATGACCCTGTCGGCAATATCATAGGCAAAGCTCATCTCGTGGGTGACGATGATCATGGTGACTCCGGTTTGTGCCACTTGTTTAATGACGTCAAGTGTTTCACCTACAAGCTCGGGATCTAAAGCGGAGGTCGGCTCATCAAACAAAATGACTTCCGGATTCAATGCAAGTGCTCTTGCAATGCCTACTCGCTGCTGCTGTCCGCCAGATAATTGATGCGGATAGGCATCTTTTTTCTCTAGTAACCCTACTTTTGTGAGCAAATGGAGGGCTGTGTCATAGGCATGGTCTTTCGGTTGTTTACGGGCAATGACTAAGCCTTCCATGACATTCTCAAGTGCTGTCTTATGAATAAACAGGTCGTATTGCTGAAAGACCATGGCTGTTTTTCTGCGAATTGCTAGAATGTCTTTCGGTTTTGCTTGATTGAATGTGACACTGGTGTGATCAATGCTGATCTCGCCTTGATCCGCACGCTCAAGAAAATTTAAGCATCTGAGAAATGTTGATTTCCCAGAGCCGCTCGGACCTAAAATGACAACGACTTCGCCTTTTTCTACCGTTAAATCAATTCCCTTTAGAATCTGGTTTTGACCGAATGCTTTATGCACTTGTTTGATGTGAATCATGCCAATCGCCTCCTTTTGTTTTTGTGTCCATATTTCTCATATCCGGCTGTAATGGCTTCAATAGAGGCACACAGCGCCCAGTAAATAAGGGCAACAGCAATGTAGGCTTCAAGATAACGATAGTTCACATTGGCTTTGATTAAAGCGCCGTTTAAAATATCGACCACAGATACCATAGAGACGAGAGAAGAGGCTTTGATTAAACTGATGAGCATGTTGTTCAGTAAAGGAAGAGAGATGGGAAAGACTTGTGGAATGATCACTCTTCGCAACACCTGTCTGCCTGTGAAACCAACGGATAGAGCGGCATCAAATTGGCCCTTTGGGATGGACGCAAGAGAGCTTCGAAATATCTCTGATAACCCGCTGACGGCATATAAAGAAAGGGCGAAAATGGCAATCCATCGTCTATCTAAATCGCTAAAACGGATGGGCAGCGAAAGAGATGCAGCCAATTGATCGAGCGAATCGGAAAAAATAAGATAAGATACGAGCAAGATTAATACAACAGGAATGGCTTTAAAAATCGCCACAAACCATTTGAACAATGGAGACAATATAGGCACTTGATAAAAACGAATAAGGGCAATGCCAAAGCCAAACACGGAGCCGAATAATAGCGGGAGAAAACCTAATAGCAGCGTCGTTGGCAAATAATGAAGTGCGGCTAGAAAGGCCTGAAACATAAAAGCAACGTCAAAATCCACTCAGATCGCTCCTTTCTTATGATGTAGTAAAGTCTCCGCCCAATATTTTTTTAGACAATTCAGCGAGCTTGCCGTTATCGATCAGTTTTTGCAGGGCTTGATCAATGTCTTTTTGAAGTTTTGTATTGTTTTTTTGATATAGATAATACGTTTTAGATACGTTTACAGGCTTTCCGGATGTCACAAGATGAGCATTGAACTGTTTGTTTAGCTTATTGACGTCATACTTTGTGAGTAAGGCAGCATCGACCGTGCCATTCTGCAGGTTTTTGACTAAAATTTCGTTCCCGCCATCCCCGTAGACAATGTCAATTTTCCGATCATGCTTTGCGTTATATTGCTCTAGCAGATAAGCGAAATTACTTCCTGTAGAGGTGTGCACTTTGTGTCCAGCTAAATCGTCCAGGCTTTGAAAGTCATGACCGGATGCTTTATTCACCACCACATAACTTGTATAATCTGTATAGCCAACTTTTCCAAATAGATATTTCTTCTGACGCTCGTCATTGATTTCATATTGGTGTGCAGCGAGATCAACTTTACCGGCATCTAAAGCAGGCAGAATATTTTTAAACTCAAAGGATTCATATTTAAACTTATATTGTGGCAGCAGCTGATCCACTTCATCTAATACAGCCTTCTCGTAGCCTGTTAATTTGCCGTTTTCATCTAAGTAAACGAAGGGTTGATAGGCGTTCCCTGTCCCGATGACGATTTCTTTTGCATCTGGGTCATTATTGTTTGCTTCTGCTTTGATTTCATCCGATTGCTCATTATTTCCGCAGGCGGCAAGGAGCAATGAACCAAGTAGAAGCAGACCGATGATGTAATGATTACTGAATATTCTGTTATTTTTCATGTAAATTCCTCCTTAGTTTATTTTGCGCGTTTTTCTACAGTAAAGGCCGCTTCGGCTCTTTTTAAGGGAAGCAATGCCGTCTGACGCTGTTTTTTTGTTTTCGGTGTATTGATCCGTTTTTCCAATAGGTCAAATGATTTTTCTAACACCATACTTAAAATGATAAATATAACGGCAGCAATAAAGTATCCTTCTAATACGCGATAGTATAAAGCCCCTAATGTTTGAACCTTTCCGATCATGTCCATCACACCTAATGTAAAGGCGAGGGAGGTATTTTGTAATAAGTTGACAATGGCCACGCCGATATTAGGTAGGGCGATTCTCCCTGCTTGAGGAATAAGCGTTCTTCTATAAATCTGCCATTTCGTCAGTCCAATCGAGGCGGCCGCTTCATATTGAGATGCTGGGACACTCGATAGGGCAGATCGGAATATTTCTGAAAAATACCCAGCTGTATTGAGTCCATATGTAATATACAGAAAGATCAATTTGTTCCACATGGAGATATCAAGCCCTATTGTTGCAAGCACACCAGGCAGGCCATAAAACACAATAAACATTTGCACAAGGATAGGTGTTCCACGAATAAATGAGACATAAATTGCACTGAGCTGATGCAGGATGGGAATACGCTCAATTCGAAAATAAGCAAGAATGAATCCAAGAAAACTGCCAATCAAAGTGGCAAATAAAACGATCAGTAAGGTTGTTGGAAGGGCTGACAATACTTTAGGGAAGAGTGTGACGACATACTCCCATTTGAAAAACTCCCCCATGTTGAATCACCTCCTATGTTGAAGTCGTTTGGACTTTTTCTTCTGAGGGCGGTGCGCCTAATATGGCGGCATCGAACCGTTCAGGGATGAGGACTTTATACATTAATACACCTAAGTCGCCATTATCGGCTTCACGTTCAATATATGCTGTATAGCCTTTTCGTTCGTACATCTCTAGAAGCCAGGGGTGCTTTCGGCCAGAAGTGCCCAGTGTGTATGCTGGTGCTTTAAATGTCTGCCGGAGCAAGGTGTTTTCTACATAATCGAGCAGCTTATTTCCGATCCCTTGACCGGCTAAATCAGGAGCTGTGGCAAACCACCAAACAAATGGATAGCCTGAGACCGGTTGAGTACTCTCCCACGGAAAACGTATGGTGATGGTTGATATGAGCCGCCCGTCTCGTTCTAACACAACAGCAACGGATTGTTTGATGTTTTCTGTGACCATTTCAAGTGTGGCGTTCGTGGATGGCCAATCAATGCCCATTTCTCCAAGCGGTTTAAATGCACTGGACAGCAATTCTAGAAAAGCCGGTGCATCTTCTTCGGTAGCGATGCGAAAAATATCTCGACTCATGACAAACCTCCAATCAAAAGGGTAGTGTGTAATGTCAGCTCAACGCTTTTCGTAAAGTATCGATATCTGGATTCAGCAATGCTTGATACACGTGGGGATCACGGCTGATTTCTACTACTGGCACGTAACGGACGCCGTATTTTTCTTCTAAAATATTTCTGTAATGATCATGTTCTGTTACATCAATGGTTGAATAAGTAATGTGCTGTTCGTTGAAATAGGACTGAATGTCCTGACAATAGCTGCATCCTTTTTTGCTCCATAAAATGATTTTTTGATTATTTGACATTAGACGCTCACCTCTTGGTTTATTTGTTTTTTGGCTGTTAGTTCATGATCAAATGCTTCTTTTAATAATGTGATAGACGCTATTCTTGCCTCAATGTCTACAATCGGAGATAGCACAATGAACTCGTTGATCTCATATGTCTCGGCTAGTTCAGTCAGCCGGTGATGAACGGTTTCTTTTGTGCCAGCGGTATAACCGGTTTTTTGAACGTGAATGTTGTAGTGTTCTTTTTTTGTTCCTTTCACCAGCTTTTCTGCATCTTCTAGTGACGTCACATTAAGCTTTCTTCCATCGGAAAAGGAGACCTTTACTGTTTCCTTTTGCTTGATGTACGAGATGGCTTGTTTGTGGTCTTCCGCTACAGATACGGTGATGGCGAGAAGAAATTGCTGGTGCGTGTTCTGTGTCTTGAATTTTTGAAAAGTCTCTCTTGCTTCTTTTAATAATGCGTCATCCCCGTTAATAAAATAGGCAAACACAAAGGATATCCCAAGTTTTGCTGCGAATTCCGCGCTCTCAATACTGCCGCCTAGAAGGAACATGTCGGGTGATACGCTAGGAATTGGCTGAGCATTTAATTCATTTGCTTGTTCAGTAAGATACGTTTTGAGATCCACTAATTTTTGAGAAAAGTCTTTCCGTGACGCTTGATAATCTTCCTGAAGCGCTTGTGTCGAGAGGTTCAACCCTCCCGGTGCTTTCCCAACGCCTAAATCGACTCTGCCAGGCGCTAGTGATGCCAGTACATGAAATGTTTCAGCCACCTTAAACGGGCTGTAATGCTGAAGCATGACACCGCCAGACCCAATTCGCAAATGGTTCGTTTTTGCTAAAAGATAACCAGCGAGGGCTTCAGGGGATGATCCTGCCACTTGAGAATTATTGTGATGTTCAGACACCCAAAACCTGTGATAACCAAGCTGATCTGCTGCTTCAGCCAATCTGACAGTATGCTGAATACCCGTCTCTGCTTTCTCGTTTTCACTGACGAGGCTTTGATCAAGAATACTAAGGGTGAGCGACATTGGCTGTTCCTCCTATTAGACTTTGATATTGAGATAGTGCGAGGTTTAATCTGTTTGTGGCATCTGGATCAAGCACATAGCTATCTGAATCCTGCTTTGAGACCTGTTGATCGACAACATACACGCCAGATTGAACGACGGTTGCACCGAGTTGATGAATGATCGGTTTAAGTGCATATTCAATGACGAGCAAATGTCCGTATGTTCCTCCTAAAACACAGGGGAGAACGGGTTTATCTTGTAATGCTTTCTGGGGAAGTAGATCTAAAAAAGTTTTTAAAATACCGGAAAAAGACGCTTTGTAGACAGGTGTTAACACAATGACACCGTCGCTCTCATTCACAAGTTCAATGGCTTTGACAATGTCTTCGTTTGAAAAATCTGCTCCTATTAAGGCACCACTAGGAAGCTGGTGGACTTGAATGACATGAACATCAATCCCATGGAACGCCAAACGATGATGGATCTGCTGCAGGACACCGGTTAACCGAGATTGGACAGAATGCCCGCCTGCTATAATCGTTACTTTTGCCAATTCGTCTCCTCCATTTCTGATAATTCCTTCTAAACAACTTGGAATAGTTGATAATATAAATTATAATAAGGCAAACCAATAGAAAAGTATAATTAGTAATCATAAATACACGATTCAGATATTTAAAATACAGGGAGAAGAGGGGTTTTCATGGAGATTCGAGCGATACGCACCTTTGCCACGATCGTGAAATACGGAAATTTTTTAAAAGCAGCAGAAGCGCTGAATTATTCTCAGCCAACCATCACTTTGCACATCAAACATTTAGAAGAGGAAATTGGAGAGAAGCTTCTAGAAAGAGGGAAGACCTTAAAGTTAACAGCATCAGGACAGCTTTTTTATGAAAGAGCCAATTCTTTACTCAATGAATATGAGAAATTGACGAAAACACTCCAAGATTTAGAAGTGGGCATTGCGGGGTTCATTCGCATCGGTGTTTCTGAGCCCACTGCCAGCTTAGAATTTCCTGCCCTTATTGCAGAATTCAAGGAAAGGTTTCCGAATGTAGAATTTTCTGTGCAAGTAGCGGATGCGAATACGTTGAGTTCCTTACTTTCTCATGATGAGATTGATTTTGCGATTTGCGGAGCACCAGAAGCTTCGATGGAGAATAGCTATAAGCCTCTTTTTCAAGATGATATCGTGCTGCTCGTCCCGTCTTCCCATCGATTAGCGGAAAAAGGGGTAGTGGAGGTGACCGATTTAAAGGATGAGACCATTTTATTCACGCCACACAATTGCCCCATCCGTATTCAAATCGAACAACAAATCGTCGATGTCATTGGGACCAATTACAATAAGTTAGAGATTACGAGCAGCATGTCCCATAAACATTATGTTCAGGCTGGATTAGGTGTCTCTCTTTTTACACGAACTGCTCATTCCTTTACTCTTCCAGGCACCAAGGTATTAGAAATAAAGGGCATTCATGTTTCCCCGCCAGTTGGTCTATTGAGGAAAACAAATGATTCGCCAGGAAGAGCCGTACTTCAATTCATTGATCTCATCGAAAATCGACTGCATCAACCAACATGAAAAGAGGGGTAGCCTTTGAGCTAACCCCTCTTTCATGTTTATTTCACTGTTTGTTTAAGAAACTGATTCTTCTTGATAGGCAGACCCAAATTTTCACGAAGGGTATGAGCTGGATAATTCGGGTCGTAATATCCTCTTTCTACTAATATCGGGATGACGTGCTCCGTCCATTCAGATAAACCGCTTGCTAGAATAGGCGCGCCAAAAATAAATCCATCTGCGGCATCTTCTTCGATCCATTGGATCAGCTGGTCTGCCACTTGTTCATAAGTACCGAAAAAAGCACTTTTGGGAGTGGTTACTCGTAGAGCGACTTCTCTTAAGGTCAAGCTTTGTTCTTTCGCCATTTTTTTAATCGATTCAGTTGTGGATTGAAAGCTGTTTGAACCGGCATCACCGATATCAGGAAATGGCTCATCAAGTGGAAATTGACTGAAGTCCAAGTGATCAAAGAACCTGCCCAGGTAATGAAGGGCTTCTTCAATAGAGACCAGATGTTGAATGGCTTCATATTTTTCTTCTGCTTCTTCGACTGTTCTCCCTGTAATCGGGTGGATACCGGGGAAAATTTTGATGTCAGATGGATTTCTGCCCAGCGCTGCGGCTCTATTTTTCACGTCGCGGTAATATGCTTTCGCTTTCTCAAGTGAGTCTGCATTCGTAAATACTGCGTCCGCTTCTTTTGCGGCTAGATCCTTTCCTGCCTCTGACGCACCTGCCTGGAAAATCACCGGTTGCCCTTGTTCAGATCGTTCGATATTCAAAGGACCTTTGACAGAAAAGTGTTTGCCATGATGGTTTAATGTGTGCAGTTTATCCCGATCGAAGAAAACCCCTGTTGATCGATCTCTTATAAAAGCATCCTCTTCCCATGAGCTCCATAGGCCGTTCACTACTTTTAAGTATTCTTCTGCAATTTCATACCGAAGTGAATGGCTAGGATGCGGACGAATGATGTGGTTTTCAGCAGAGCCTTCAAGTGGAGAAGTCACAACATTCCATCCGGCCCGCCCTTTACTTAATTTATCTAGGGATGCAAATTGCCGTGCAATGGTAAAGGGCTCACTGTAGGAAGTGGATACAGTGCCCACAAGTCCAATCTGTTTGGTGACCGCAGCAAGAGCGGATAAGATGGTTAATGGTTCAAATCGGTTCAAGAAATGAGGAATTGAATGTTCATGAATATATAAGCCATCTGCGACAAAGACAAAACGGAAACCCGCTGCTTCTGCCTTTTTTGTCATTGCTTGATAATAATCAATGTTCACACTTGCATCTGCTGGAACGGATTCATCCTTCCATGCATTCATATGACCTCCTGGACCATGTAACATCAATCCAAATTGTATGTGCTTGTTTTCAGACATGTGGATCGTCCCTTCTGTTTTGAAATAGCATTGTTTTTATGTTCTTCATCATAAGGGAGAATCGCAAAGAAGTATAATTCGTATCAGTAAAGTCTGAATTTATCTTTTCTAATATCAATTTTTGCTTCTTTATATGGTGTGGCTGGGTCTATAACAGCACTTTAGAAAAAGATGGATGTTTACTAAGCGAATGTCCCAGATCAAAAGTTCTGCTTTTTGATAAAATGTGTGTCAAAATATCCGAAAAATTAGTGAAAATGACATGTTTCGACTTTCTTCCTGTATATCCAATTCCCTGTTTTTGACTGAATAGAAGGAAAATGGTGAATTTTCAGTGAATATATAACCTTGTGAAAAACAAAGGAGGGATAGGAATGAAAAAGCGTTCAGTCTTTTTGTCATTTTTATTGGTAGGTAGTTTGTTACCGGGGGTAAGTTCAGCTTCAGCACCAGTTGCAAGTGCAGGTCATGGGCATGATCATGGTCATGCGCCGTTCGAAACACATATTAGTGAAGGGTTGCCAAAGGCAAACGATTTTAAAGATTTGACGAAGGCACCTCCTATTGAAAGAGATGTGACAACAAAAATTTTAGACGAGTCTGGTAAACAGGTAGGGTCTAGAACCTTTAAAGCAAATACAGGAGATTCGATTTCAACAAAAGCTAGTACAGGCAGTCAGAAAGTGACCGTCTATGCAGTAGCTGATGCGCAGTATCGTGCGAAATATAGTGATTGGCAGACGCGCATTGTCAGCATCATTGAGCAAGCGGATGTGACATTTAACCGTGATCATGATGTGGACTTTGTCGTACAAGCCGTAGGATCTTGGACGTCCTCAGGATCAAATTCATCACAAATTTTGTCTAACCTTCAGCGCAGCTTTGATGGCAGAGGATACGATTTTGTCACAGGATTTACAGCAAATCCAAACTTTGATGCTGGCGGAATCGCTTATGTTTACAATAGTGCACCGAGCGGAAGTGCATTCAGTGTCAACCTTGATCAAGGAACAGCGAATACAGCAAAAGCGGCTACACATGAATACGGCCATAACTTTGGTTTGCCGCATGACCCTCAAGGCAGCGGAATTGTCTGCTTAATGAATTATGATTATTCTTACACTGTCGATTACTTCGATGCGGCTCATAAAAATCAAGTGAACCGTAATAAAGCTTGGTACAGATAAGGTAAGAGACAAAAGGACAAACACCGAAAAAGTGTTTGTCCTTTTTATATGCTTACAGGTCGCTCATTCGCTTTCCTGCTACAGCATAATGTTCTTTTTTCATTTCTTCAATAATGACAGAGACTTTTTCTGCACCTGCGCCTGTTGTTTCAACAACGGCATCTGTGACTTTCTCCACAAGAGCTCTTTTCTGCTCATCTGTTCTTCCTTCAAGCATTTGAACGGTGATAATCGGCATGATGGCAACCTCCTTTTTCCTGTAGTGCTACGCTTCCCTTTAGTTTAAGGGACTTCTTATAGTATACTGAATGAAGTAAATCATTGTATAGAAAGAAAGAGGGATTCATGCCTTTGGACCAATTTCTTGTTTATCCATTAGAACTGATTCCATATGTCGCCATTACGCTTGTTGTGGCTTTTACGATGCACGAGCTGGCGCATGCATATGTTGCGTATCGTTTTGGAGATCCGACAGCTAAAAATCAAGGCAGACTGACGCTCAATCCATTGAAGCACCTTGATGTTTTCGGGACGATCTTGATCTTTGTGGCTGGGTTTGGCTGGGCGAGGCCTGTACCTGTGAATCGGTACCATTTCAAAAACCCACGTCTCGCAGGGATATGTGTGTCGATCGCAGGACCTTTAAGCAATTTGGTTTTGGCATTTTTGGGCTTTTGTGTGTATGCGCTTCTTCAGAAATTTGGCGGGGAGTCGCTCATGCGCTTTGAGCCGGGGATCGATTATTTTTTCCAAATCTTTATTAACTTGAACGTGATTTTGTTCCTATTTAACTTATTACCGATTCCGCCGCTGGATGGATATCGTATTATTGAGGATGTTGTCAGTCCCGGCATCCGTGCGAAGATGACGCAGTTTGAACAGTATGGAATCATCATTTTCCTCATCTTCGTCATCACGCCGCTAGGTCAGTTTGTTTTTGTTCCATTGATCGGAATGCGGGATCAAATCATATACTGGTTTAATCTTATTTTGAAGCCGCTGCTTTAGGAGGTTTAATGAATGGAAGGTAAAAAGAAGAAACCAATTGGTTTTAATATCATTAAAAAAACAGATGCAACGGATGGACATGGAGGTTTTGGGGCAGGTGCCCTCAGCCTTGATAATATCTCGCCTGTCATCATTGATGTGGAGGAAAAGGAAGCCGTCATTGATATTGGTGCGATGCATGCAAGAAGTGCCGTCGAAAAAGGAATTAAATTTTTAAAAACCAAAGAAGAGGTACCTAACGGAAAACCGTATTGGCTCGTATGGGTGACGATTGACCGTAGAGAAGAGGGGCCATATTATGCAGGAGTCACAGCTTGTGAAATGACGGTTGACCGCTCGATCCGCAGAGGATATAAATCACTTCCTGAGCATGTGAATTTAATGGATAAATCCATGAAGCGTAAAATCGTTGTCAGTCATATGGATGATGGTTCGAAAAAGGTGCTCGCTGATTTCTTGAAGAGTCACAATGAAGCGTTATGGGAAGCATCTACAGATGAATTAAAAGAAGGATTGGCTGTTCCTGAGTAATTGTGAAATTTTTGTGAAGAATGATGAATGGATACCAATTCCAAGCGTTTTTTCAGTAAACTGGTGTTAAAGCTAGGACATGGAGAATCCCGAGATGCAGATCTCGGGGTTTTTCATGTCCATTTTTAACGTTTCAGCCACTTTTCCCACCATTTCTTAGGCTGTTGATCTTGAGCTTTGTCTTGCTCAGAAGCTTTGTTCTCGGCACCATAGCAGACACCGGTCGGCTCCGTTCCTTCTATAAAATAGGTAAATACCTTTGATTCGCATCCTGGGCCTGCGAGATCACCGGTTTTTGGATTGATATATACGCCTTTTACACCGTCTGGCGGCATGAAGGAGGAGGCTGGCTGATTCGAGAGGGCTGATTCCATAAAGGAAGCCCATATCTTCTTCGCATAGGCGGTTTCTTTGACCGAGTCTATGGTGCGTCCTTTATCGTAGCCGGTCCACACACCTGTGACGAGCTGGGGAGAGAAGCCGATCATCCAGCTGTCAGCACCTGTCGTCCCCGATTTCCCTCCATACGTTCTGGTAAGATCTTTTGAAATGGTACGACCTGTGACACTTGTATAGCCATTTAATTGATGATTGAACATCCCTGACATCATGTCAGTGGTGACAAATGCTGCTTTTTCATCTAGTACTTGCTCTCGTTTTTGTTTCTCCTCAAATAGTACGTTGCCCTTTGCGTCCGTTACTTTCGTAATAAAGGTTGGCTTGACGCGTTTTCCTCCATTGACCAGCATCGCGTAAGCATTGGTCATTTCGATTGGTTTGACAGGTGAAGTACCTAGCGCAAGTGAAGGCACTTGATCTAGTTTTTCGTGAATCCCGAACGTTTTACCTGCACGTACAAGCTGTTCCATTCCTAAAAATAGATGGGTTTTGACCGCATAAATGTTATCAGATAGAGCCAAAGCCTGAAGCATCGTAATACCGTCATTGGCGTAATAGCCATGATAGTTGCTTGGTGAATAAGCGGCGCCGCTTCCTTGCTCATCGAGTTCAAAAACAGTTTCTTCACTGCGCATCACGGTTGCTGGTGTAAACCCATTTTGCAAAGCCATGTAATAGAGAAGTGGTTTCATTGTTGAACCCGGCTGTCTTTTTGCTTGTGTGACACGATTGAATGGGCTTTTCTCGTAATCTCTCCCGCCTATGAGGGCGAGTACATGCCCTGTTTGGGGATGGATGGCAGCAAAGCCGATTTGGATATCTGATTCAGCATCCATGATGTTGGTTAAAGTCTTTTCAGCGATTTTTTGTAATTCAGTTTGTAAGGTCGTTTCGATATGAAGACCATACGTTTCAATTTGTTCCTCGGTTAAGCCCAGCGTTTGTTTCAGTTCGCGAATCACATCATCATAAAAATACGGGGCCTGCTTTGCTTGCAGCTGCTTTTGTTTGAGCGGGCGATAGGACAGCTTTTCCTTGCTGGCATCAGCAGCTGCTTTTTTCGTAATCATGCCATCCTCTTGCATTTGCCTCAGAATCATATTCTTTCTTGCGCTGGCTTTCTCCTCATTCACATAAGGGGAGTAGAGAGAAGGCCCCTTTGGAATCCCGGCAAGCAAGGCAGACTCAGCTAAAGTTAAGTTCTTCGCTTTTTTTCCAAAGTAAAGGCGGGATGCCGCTTCCACGCCGTATGCGCCGTGGCCATAATAAATGGTGTTCAAGTATCCTTCTAATATCTCATCTTTTGTATAGTTTTGTTCTAAGCGGATCGTGTAAAAGGCTTCATTCCACTTCCGCTTCCATGTTTTATCATGATCTAAATATAAATTTCGTGCGTATTGCTGGGTGATCGTGCTGGCGCCTTGTACCTTTGCCATTGCACGAATATCTGCCACCGCAGCACCTGCCATTCGTTTCACGTCAAAGCCGTGATGCTGATAAAAGGTTTTATCCTCAATCGCGACCACTGCTTGCTGTATATGAGGGGACATGTCCTTTAACGGAACCCAGTATCTCTTTTCTCCAAAGCTCGATTCGCCAAGTTTAGACCCATCGGCTGCATAAATGGTCGTGGATTGGGGAACTTGAACAGAGGGAGCGCCTTGCCACTTAGCTAGTAAAAGAATCGTCAAAAAGACTGTGCCAGCAAATAGAAAAGCGAGCAAGCCGATAAAAAAACAGGCCCGAATCGTTTTCACGGTCATGCGGATTTTTTTATTACTCATGATTGTGTCCATGCAAAGCCCCCATTTTGACGGTTTTTTATCAGTATGGGACAAAGAAAACCGTTTTAAACAGGCGACTGCAAGGGTGTGCTTTAAAAATGAAGTTATCTCATGCGGTTCTTTACAATTTGATACGAATCCACTATACTTTTTTCTTGGACAATCGATATAGTCATAGCCGATAAAAGGCGCTAACAATAGATGTTTGTTTATTATTGGATGAGAGGAAGATGAACAATGAGTGAACTTTGGTATACAGAGAAGCAAACGAAGAATTTTGGCATTACATTGAAGGTAAAGAAGACCCTTCACACAGAACAAACAGATTTTCAGCATTTAGAAATGGTGGAAACAGAAGAGTTTGGTAATATGCTGTTTTTAGACGGTATGGTGATGACATCAGAGAAAGATGAGTTTGTATACCACGAAATGGTGGCACATGTTCCTCTTTTCACTCATCCAAACCCTGAAAATGTTCTTGTCGTAGGCGGAGGAGACGGTGGTGTCATTCGTGAAATCCTGAAGCATCCAAGTGTGAAAAAAGCGACACTTGTTGATATTGATGGCAAGGTCATTGAATACTCGAAGAAGTTCCTTCCTTCAATTGCTGGGAAACTAGACGATCCTCGTGTAGAGGTGAAAGTCGGAGACGGCTTTATGCACATTGCGGAAGCCGACAACGAATATGACGTGATCATGGTTGACTCAACTGAGCCAGTTGGACCAGCTGTGAACTTGTTCTCTAAAGGTTTCTATGCAGGAATCTCAAAAGCACTCAAAGAAGACGGTATTTTCGTTGCACAAACGGACAACCCTTGGTTCACACCTGAGTTAATTACAAATGTACAGCGTGATGTAAAAGAAATTTTCCCGATTACCAAGCTATACACAGCGAATATCCCAACATATCCAAGCGGTCTTTGGACATTTACTATCGGTTCTAAGAAGTATGATCCACTTGCTGTAGAAGACAGCCGCTTCTTTGATATCGATACGAAATATTACACAAAAGAATTGCACAAAGCGGCATTCGTTCTGCCGAAATTTGTGAGCGACTTAATCAAATAAATCAAGCGAAGTGGAAATGCGCAAATGACCGTTTGCGCATTTTTTGAAGCGTAAAAGGAGGAATCTTGTATGAGATTCGACGAGGCTTACTCAGGAAAAGTGTTTATTGGAAGTCATCCGACATGGGAAGATGCGAAAGTCATTTTATACGGGATGCCGATGGATTGGACCGTCAGTTACCGTCCCGGCTCACGTTTTGGCCCGAACCGTATTCGTGAAGTATCCATTGGATTAGAGGAATACAGTCCTTATTTAGATCGTGAACTGCACGAGGTGCCATTCTTTGATGCTGGCGACATCCCGCTTCCATTTGGCAATGCACAGAAAAGCTTAGATTTAATTGAAGAGTATGTCGACAGCATTTTAAAAAAAGGGAAGTTTCCGTTAGGAATGGGCGGCGAGCATCTTGTGTCTTGGCCGGTTTTCCGTGCGATGTATAAGAAATACCCTGATTTGGCAATCATCCATATGGACGCACATACCGATCTTCGTGAGGAATATGAGGGTGAGCCGCTTTCACATTCGACACCGATTCGTAAAGTTGCAGGACTTATTGGACCTGAAAATGTATACTCTTTCGGCATCCGTTCAGGGATGAAAGAAGAATTTGAATGGGCAAAAGAAGTAGGCATGCACATTTCTAAATTTGAAGTGCTGGAGCCATTGAAACAAGTATTACCAAAGCTGAAAGGCCGCCCAGTTTATGTGACAATTGACATCGATGTACTTGACCCAGCTCATGCACCTGGTACAGGAACGGTAGATGCTGGCGGTATTACGTCAAAAGAACTGCTGGCATCTATTCATGCCATTGCTGGTTCTGATGTGCATGTCGTCGGTGCAGATCTTGTAGAGGTAGCGCCTGTATATGATCATTCCGATCAAACGGCGAATACAGCAAGCAAACTTTTACGAGAAATGCTGCTTGGTTTTGTGAAATAACATTGATAGAGGAGCTTGTCATCTCATATGGACAAGCTCTTTTTTTACATTGGTGACATGATAAAGGAGGCAGGTCATGTTTTCTTCTGTATTGATGGTATTACTCGCTTTATGTGTGTTAGCGGCGGGCTTTCTTACGCTGAAAAGAGAGCTTGCAGCGAGTCCGCCTACTTTTACCTCGAAAAAAGAGGCAAAGGATGAGATGGTTCATCTGTTTCAGGATCGAGGCTTTTTCTATCTCACTGGCATCGCGCTGTTGATGCTATTTGTTTATAAGCAAGGGCATCTTCTCCCATTTGATTTCTTTCAGGCATTTTTGGCAAGTTCAGGTATCCAAGCACTGTTTTATCTCATTAATCGAAAAAGCGCAGGGCTCAAGACTGGACTCGTGATAGGGGTGAGCTTCATTTTTCTTTTATTCTAAAGAGACATGTGAAGATCAAAAAGGGGGTTTCATCCACACGAAGATGAGAAATGATGGGATGATAGGCAATCGGGATTATGGTATACTATTTTAGTTAAACGGGTCTTAGCAAAGGAAGTGCAAAATGACACAAAACCAAATTTCAATTCATGTAAAGTCAGTGATGAAACCAGAGACGGAACCGGCTGAAACGATCGAATTCCGAACAACTGGAACGTATCAAGAGAAGAATGACAAAACGTATCTCACTTACCATGAAGAACATGAAATGGGTCAAGTAAAAACTGTTGTCAAAATAAGTGAAAAAGAAATCTTTGTCATGAGATCAGGTGCGATTCAAATGAAGCAGCGCTTTCTCACTGGAGAAACGACCGTGACACATTACACGATGCCATTTGGCACACTTCAACTCGATGTGCACACACATGGTATTGATCTTGATGTAGACAATGGGCTTCTACACATTACGTACGATATGCTGACAGGTGAAGATCAAAAGCATTTACATACATTATCGATTTCATATAAGGAGGATTTACGTTCATGAATATCGCAGAACAGGTCAAAGATGCGTTAAAAGAAGAAATCATTGCGGCAGTCGTCAAAGCAGGACTTGCTGATGAAAGCCAGGTGCCGGATGTTCTTTTGGAAGTGCCAAAAGACAAAACTCACGGTGATTATTCCACCAATATGGCGATGCAGCTGGCACGCATTGCGAAAAAAGCACCTCGTCAAATCGCCGAGGACATTGTGAATGCATTTGATAAAGGCAAAGCGTCAATTGAAAAACTGGATATTGCAGGTCCAGGATTCATCAACTTTTATATGAACAATCAGTATTTAACGAAACTGATTCCGGCAGTTCTTGAGGCAAAAGAGGCTTATGGCGAAACGAATACAGGCGGCGGTCAAAAAGTACAAGTCGAATTCGTCTCAGCCAACCCAACAGGTGACCTTCATCTTGGACATGCCCGCGGTGCAGCTGTAGGAGATTCTCTTTGCAACATCCTTGATAAAGCAGGCTTCGACGTGAGCCGTGAATACTATATCAACGATGCAGGCAATCAGATCAATAACCTTGCTCTATCTGTAGAAGTACGTTACTTTGAGGCGCTCGGTCTTGAAAAAGAAATGCCAGAGGACGGGTACAGAGGAGAAGACATCAAAGGCATCGGACAGAAACTTGCGGATGAATTTGGTGACCGTTTCGTGCATGAACCAGAAGAAGAGCGTATGAAATTCTTCCGTGAGTACGGTTTAAAATATGAACTAGAAAAACTACGTGTCGACCTAGAGAATTTCCGTGTCCCATTTGATGTGTGGTATTCTGAAACGTCTTTATATGAAAACGGAAAAATCGAACCAGCGCTAGAAACACTTCGCGCTAAAGGCTATGTCTTTGAAGAAGATGGCGCAACATGGTTACGTTCAACTGATTTTGGTGATGACAAGGACCGTGTCCTGATTAAAAAAGACGGCAGCTTCACGTACTTGCTTCCAGATATCGCATATCACAAGGACAAATTAGACAGAGGCTTTGACCAGCTCATCAACATTTGGGGAGCGGATCATCACGGCTACATTCCTCGAATGAAAGCGGCGATCCAAGCACTCGGATATCCAGAGGACAAACTGGAAGTCGAAATCATTCAGCTTGTTCACCTTTACAAAAACGGTGAAAAGATGAAGATGAGTAAACGTACAGGTAAAGCCGTCACAATGCGTGACTTGATTGAAGAAGTGGGCTTAGATGCCACTCGTTATTTCTTTGCGATGAGAAGTGCGGCGACACATATGGACTTTGACTTAGACTTAGCGATTTCTACGTCTAACGAAAACCCTGTGTACTACGCGCAATATGCGCATGCGAGAATTTGCAGCATGCTCCGTCAAGGGGAAGAAAAAGGCTACGAGCCAAACCTTGAAAAAGCAGATTTCTCTCACATTCAGTCCGATAAAGAATACGATCTTCTGAAAATCATCGGCAGCTTCCCAGAGGTTGTAGCAGAAGCAGCAGAAAAACGTATTCCGCACCGCGTCACAAACTATATCTATGATCTAGCATCAGCCCTTCACAGTTTCTACAATGCCGAGAAGGTCATTGATGTTGAAAATGAAACAAAAACAACAGCACGCCTATCGCTCATGAAAGCAACACAAATCACGCTTGCGAATGCATTAAAACTCATTGGCGTATCTGCACCGGAAAAAATGTAATGCAAAAAGCCCCGCTCTATTTTATGAGCGGGGCTTCTTTATATAAAAAACCCGCTATTCTCGAGAGATAGCGGGTTTTGAAAAATTAACCAAGCGTATTAATGATGTTAGAAATAGAATCAAATAATTGGCTAAGTACATCAGAGAACATAGAGCATATCCTCCTTTCAGAAAGCATGTAGTATGTGCGTGTCATAGGAATTACCCAAGTGTGTTAATGATGTTAGAAATAGAATCGAATAATTGGCTAAGTACATCAGAGAACATAGTTTGTATCCTCCCTTCGGCAAGCATGTAGTATGTGTGCGTTAATGGGATTATCCAAGTGTATTGATAATGTTAGAGATAGAATCAAATAATTGGCTAAGTACATCAGAGAACATAGTTTGTATCCTCCCTTCGGCAAGCATGTAGTATGTGTGCGTTAATGGGATTATCCAAGTGTATTAATAATGTTAGAGATAGAATCGAATAATTGGCTAAGTACATCAGAGAACATGTTTTTGCCTCCTCTCTTTTCTTTTTACATCTACTTAACGAAGAGGATGAAGGGTTGGATCACTTTTTCTAAAAAAATTTTAAAAACAAATAAAGGCATAGAAAAAGCACCCTCATATGTGGGTGGGTGCTTTTTAGGTTTTATTTATGCATGAACACGCCATTGGATTTGTCCGTCGTAGCAGGATAGCTCGGCACTCCCGCCAATCGGCAAGGTGAAGACTGGCTGTGTATGTCCTATGTCTACATCATAGATCACCGGGATGTGTTTGAGCATTGGATGTTTATCTAGAATGAACCTCAAATGTTCCTCTGTCATCTTGGATTTCTTTTGAAAACGTCCGATGATTAACCCTTTAATGGATTCGGCATGCTGCAAGAGCGAGGCAAGGTCTCTGGCGAAAATTTCAGGAAAGACCAAGTCATCATCTTCTACAAATAAGATGGCATCCTTGATGCGAGGCATAAAGGGTGTCCCTTGCAGTAAGTTCAGTGTACAAAGATTTCCGCCATACAAGGTGCCTTCAGCTGTTCCTTCTTGATAAATCCCCCATGTTGTCGGATGAAACTGCCTATTTGCTTGATCAAGATACCACGCATCATCACTCCACTTTGTAGAAGGGGTGAAATCAAATGGCTCGCTGCTCATCACGCACGCTTGAAACATGGCTGTCTGTTCCTCTTGTCCTTGTTCCATATGGAAACTGGAGAAATGAGGACCTGAGTACGTCACCATGTCACATTTGGCGGTAATGGCGTTTGCAAGTGCGGTAATATCACTGTAGCCGCAAAGAACTTTTGGGTGCTGACGGATCAAATCATAATCTATATAAGGCAAAAGCTCATTGCAGTTAAAGCCGCCGATTGCTGTCAAAATGCCGTCGACTTCATCATTTGAGAATGCCTCATGTAGATCAGATAGACGGTGTTCAATAGAAGAAGAGGAATGCAGATCACATTCAAACACGTGTTGTCCAAAAGAAACAGTGAACCCTATTGCCTCTAAACGTTTTTTCGCCTGAGCCATTCCTTCTTCTGATAAAATGCTGGCACTTCGGCTTGGAGCAATTACCCGAATGTAGCTTCCCTTTTTTAAAGCAGATGGTGTACGCATAAGTCATTCGTCCCTTCCTTCACATATTTTCCATTATATCGGATCAAAACGCTCCAGTCTGTAAAAGCTAAAAGAAAGCAGCAAACCGTGCGTTTCAGACAAGCTGTGCAAAGGGTATGGAAAAGAAAAAGACAGAATGAGGGCGGAGAATGTGAAAAAGAGGAGACTGGAATTTCTATTTTTATATTTCATGATATTCGGGGCATATGTGGTGTTTTGGTGGCCAGTGCCGGCGTGGGGTTTTCAGCTTTACGCAGCTAGTTATATCGCCATCATTTTATTTAGTATTATTTCGCTTATGCTAGAGAACCGGACATCACAGCACACGCTGTTATGGATGTATGTACTGATCTTTTTCCCGATCATCGGCTATATGTTTTATTTGTTCTCAGGACAGCTTTATGTCAAGGGACATTTGTTTAAATCAAAGAGAATGTATAACCGAGAAAAATTACGCAGAATATCAGAGCTTGAGAGTAAACCGGATGAGACGCGTTTAACCGATAATCAGCGTGCTTTTTTTCATTACACAGAAAAAGCAACAGGGATGCATGTAAATACAAATAGTGATATGGAGATTTTAAAGAATGGAGAGGAAACCTTTCCACGTATTTTTGAAGAATTAAAAAAGGCAAAAACGTTCATCCATATAGAATATTACATGTTCAAATCTGATTTCCTCGGTCACCGGATGATGGAGATCCTGATTGAAAAAGTGAAAGAAGGAGTAGAGGTCAGATTCATCTATGATGCGGCTGGCAGTATTCGCTTCTCACGAAAAGATATTAAACGATTGAAGCAGGCGGGGATAAAGGTCGCTCCTTTTCTGCCATTAAAATACGGATTCTTTAATCAAAAATTCAATTTCCGAAATCACCGAAAAATCGTAATTATTGATGGTGAAACAGGATTTGTTGGCGGGCTCAATGTCGGGAAGGAATATGTAGGACGCGATGAAAACATCGGCTTTTGGCGTGACACGCATACGATATTAAAGGGTGAAGCCGTTCAGACACTTCACTCCATTTTTATGCTGGACTGGGAGTATGTATCAGATGAAGTGTTAATTGATGATCCGAAGTATCACACCCCGCATCCTGTGACAGGAAAAGATGTCATTCAGGTCGTGCCGACTGGACCTGATATGAAGGAAAGTATGAGTGATTTATATGACGCACTCATTTCGAATGCACAGCAATTTGTTTGGATTGCGACGCCTTATTTTGTCCCAAATGAATCCATCCGTACAGCGTTAAAAATTGCGGCCACAAGAGGGGTGGATGTGCGTGTGATGGTGCCTGAGATAAACGATGGCTTTCTCACGCAATACGCCACACGATCTTATTTTTCTGAGCTTTTGAAAGAAGGCATCAAGGTGTATCACTATCAAAAAGGCTTCATGCATCAAAAGGTCATGATTGCAGATGGAGAGCTTGCCTCTGTCGGAACGGCAAATGTCGATATGAGAAGCTTCCAGCTCAATTTTGAGGTCAATGTCTTTACAGCGGCAAAGAAGCCGATCGAGCAATTGATGGCTCATTATGAGGAAGATATGAAAGAATGCGAGCAAATGGGACCGGTTCATTTTTATAAAAGGGGCTTAAAGGAACGTTTAAAGGAATCGTTTGCGCGATTGTTTTCAGGTGTATTGTGAGGGTTTCCAGGGAAAGAAATCATTTCCTGATCTAGTATTTCTATGACGATTCCTCTATAATTGAAAATGATTATCAATTATAGAGGAAGTGAGGTTCTTTTACATATGCTAAAACGCTTTTTTGCCTATTACAGGCCTTATCGTGGTCTGTTCTTTTTAGATTTCTTTTGTGCTGTTGCCGTTGGGCTCATGGAACTGGGCTTCCCGCTGATCGTGAATTACTTCATTGATACATTACTGCCGACAGGGAACTGGGCGGTCATTGGCTGGACCGCACTTGCGTTGTTTGTCATTTATGCGATCAGTTCAGTGATGCAATTTATCGTGTCGTATTGGGGGCACATGCTTGGCATTAATATTGAGACAGACATGAGAAAAAAGCTGTTTGATCATTTTCAGCGTCTGTCCTTCAAATTTTTCGATAACAACAAAACAGGCAAACTCATGTCACGGATGACAAATGACCTTATGTACATTGGAGAGGTGGCGCATCACGGACCTGAGGATTTGTTTATTGCGATTATGACCATTCTTGGCGCCTTTGCCGTCATGCTCATGATTAATTGGCAGCTTGCCATTTTAACCTTCTTAATTATGCCAGTCATCATCTGGTTAGCCCTTCATTTTAATAAAAAAATGACACAGGCGATTACACAGCTGAACAATGACATTGGAGACTTTCATGCAAGGGTTGAAAATAATATTGGCGGTATTCGTCTTGTTCAAGCCTTTGCAAATGAACATTTTGAGAAAAAGCGCTTTGCTGAAAACAACAACCGCTTTCGAAAAGCGAAACTTCTTTCCTATAAAATTATGTCGGTCAACGGATCGATCAGCTATATTCTCACAAGGCTTGTGACGCTGTTCGTTCTTCTGGCAGGTACATGGTTTGTCCTTCAAGGTCAATTAACGGCAGGCGGATTTATCGCCTTTGTCTTGATCACAAATGTGTTATTCAGACCAATTGATAAGATCAACACGGTAATTGAAATGTATCCAAAAGGCATTGCCGGTTTTAAAAGCTATGTCGATTTACTGGAAACAGAGCCAGATGTGAAGGATACAGAAGGAGCACGTGATCTTTACGGCTTGAAAGGTGAAATTGAGTATCGAAATGTGACATTTGGCTACGATGAGCACAGTCATGTATTGAAGGATATCAACTTAAAGATCAAACAAGGGGAAACTGTTGCGTTTGTCGGGCCATCAGGAGCGGGGAAATCGACCATTTGCAGTCTGCTGCCTCGTTTTTATGATGTGGACGAAGGAGACATCACCATTGATGGTGTGAGCACAAAATCGATGACCTTGTCCTCTTTAAGACAGCAGATTGGCATTGTGCAGCAGGATGTCTTTTTATTCTCAGGCACCATTCGTGAAAACATTGCGTACGGTAACCTAGAAGCGAGTGATGCAGACATTTGGGAGGCGGTGCGACGTGCCCATTTAGAGGAGCTCGTTCAGCGTTTCCCAGAAGGGTTGAATACGGTCATTGGTGAACGCGGTGTTAAGCTATCCGGCGGTCAAAAGCAACGCCTGTCAATTGCACGGATGTTTTTGAAAAACCCGTCTATTCTTATTTTGGATGAAGCGACGTCAGCACTTGATACAGAAACAGAAAAAGCGATCCAAGACGCACTAAGCGAACTGGCAGTCGGCCGGACGACACTCGTCATTGCTCACCGCCTTGCGACAATTAAACATGCAGACCGAATCATCGTCGTCACAGAAAAAGGCATCCAAGAACAAGGCCGCCATCAAGACTTAATCCAAATGGGCGGCGTCTATAGCAGACTGCATGAAGCGCAGTTTGGTCATTGATTGGATAAAATTTTGGGTTCATCTTTATAGTGCGACTCAGAAATAAGACAAAAGGCTGAATTAAACTATATCTTTTTCTATTTAATACATTTGAAAACTCATCAATTTAAGGAGAAAATGTATCGGTGCGAGGGAATTATGTGAACCTGAAGACTATTTTTCAGTAGAGATAGCAAACGAAATCTGTTTGCAGATAATAATATTTTCTATATATTACAATTTTTTCGTGGTTTAGTGTTTAAATCTAAAAGCATGTACCGATGAAAATAGTGATTGATAAAAATATATAGAGGTGTTTAAGTGGATAAATTAGCGTATTTATACAACTGTTTTGTATCGTTTAATGGACAGAAAACAGATATAGCTCTTGATGATCTTTTAGATAAAATTGTGACTCTAAGGCCAGAAGACAAACTAAAAAGGATAAAGAAAGATGATTATACCAGCCTTAGTATGGTTCCTGAGAATAGTTCAAGAATTAGAAAGATTGGTTTTGGGAAATATAGAAATAAAAAGCCTTATGAAACAGATAAAGGTACTGACATTGTAGAACTTATTAAAAGAGATGTATTAGAGATGAGTTCAGCCGTTTTTATTCCTAATTCCAGATTAGCAATTATAGAATACAATCATTATGGACCTAAAATGAGTGCAATCTCAGATTATTTAACAAGTTTTTTATATAAAGATGATGATAATGTTTGGGAAGTTGAATTTGTGCCGGTTGAAAGTAAACTTGGATGGGAAGATATATCTGCCTCAACTGAAATTAAAAACCTTGAAATAAAGTTGGATATCGGAGGTAAATCAAGACATTTTATTTCAAGGGTTAATAATCCTGAAAGTTTATTTTTTAAATTAATCAAAAATACAGTAACAACACATAATGAATTTGGAGCAAATAAAGCAACTCTAACGTTCAGCAAAGGAAGAAAAGGAACAGGTTTTAATAAAGAAAATTTAATGTCTTTACTAGAATTACTTGAATTAGAGAGTGAACTTTTCGAAACCGTTAAAATTAAATATCTTAGTCCAAAAACGAGAAGAACGGAAACGATCGATTTAAAAAACGAAGGTGTTAAAGGACTATATTTAAAAAATGTAACTATAAATAATAACTGGGAGTTTATATGTAATGAAATTTTAGAGGAGTATCCCAATAACGAAAATTCAACTTTTACAAAATATGGTCCGCTACTTCCCAAAAGAATCTCAGATGTGATAAAATAGAACAAATGTTCCTATTTTAAAGGAGGTCTCTTTTCTATGCATTTTTTAGATCGTCTAGTTAAATATTTAGAAACATGGGGCATATTAATTATTTTGTTTATTGTCACATTGGGTTTAATTTGCTTACTTTATTTTCAAAGAGATCTCACTCTTAACACATTTGAATTCTTTTTAAATGAAAAAGAAGGAGCTTTTCTAACAATAGGGGGTATATTTATTGGGATTTATTTTGCTATTTTCAGCTTTTTTATTGGAATAAAACCCGATTCTGTAATGGCAGATCTTGATGATGAAGATATGCTAACACTGGTTAGATACTTACGAAATAGCTTTATAGGTAGTTTTGTATATATTTTTTTAACCCTCTTGAATTTCCCTTTTTTTACAGGTGTATTTAGAATTTCATTCCATTTCATCCTTGTTGCTTCCTTGTTATACATGCTATTATCAGCGCTTAAAGTGGGCATTTACATGTATCTTACTTTTAAAGGAGATGTAATAAACTTAAAAGACAATATAGAAAATGCAAGAGAAAATTCCTATAAGATTCAAAGAATGTTAAATCATTTTGAAGATTTTCTTGAAGAAGAGAAAAGAAAAGAGCGAGAACTTCGCAATGAGAGAATAAGGAACGAGAGAGAAGATTGAAATATGACTTTAAATGCTCTTATATGAGTAATGATAGAATAATTTAGACTGAAAGCTATCGAAGCTAATAAGAATAAAATGAAGCTTAATCTAGCTTCTAAAAAATCATTGTGCAAAATTTGAAAAAGGTCTTTTTTGCCGTGTAGGAAGGATCTGATGGAATGAAGGGGCTTCGGCGTTTACAGAAGGGCGATAAAATAGGTATTTATTCTCCCTCAAGTCCAGCATCTGCCACCTTCCCTCTTAGGTATGAGCGGGCGAAGGAATGGCTTGAACAAAAAGGATTCAATGTGGTACCAGGATCATTAACAGGGAAAGAGGATCACTATCGTTCGGGAACAATTCAAGAACGAGCAGCTGAGCTGAATGAGCTGATGGCGAGAGAAGATTTGTCTTGTATCATGTCAATGATTGGGGGGACGAACTCGAATAGTTTGCTTCCTTATCTCGACTTTGAGCTGCTGATGAAGCATCCGAAAATCATGATTGGTTATTCAGATGCGACGGCGATTCTTTTAGCGGCTTATGAAAAAACGGGTCTGCCTGTTTTTTACGGGCCTGCACTTGTGCCGTCTTTTGGAGAGTTTGAACCATTTGTCGATCATACATATCAATCTTTCGAGGATATTCTCATTCATCCGCAGCCCATCCCATATCAGGTGAAAAAACCGCCCTTCTGGACGGACGAACGGATCAACTGGGAAGAGAAAATAAGAGACAAAGAAAAACGTCCAAACGAGTGGATGTGCGTCATTGAAGGGCAGGCAGAAGGTAGACTGATCGGCGGGAACCTAAATGCCATGTATGGCATATGGGGAAGTGAATTCATGCCTCAAATCCAAAAAGGCGATATCCTTCTCATTGAAGATTGTATGAAAACCGCCTCCACCGTCGAAAAGAACTTCTCTCTGTTAAAGATAAATGGTGTGTTTGAACGGGTATCTGGTATCCTCTTAGGGAAACATGAGCTGTTTGATGATGAAGGAACGGGCAAAAGGCCGCACGATCTCTTACTTGAAGTACTGGGAGATACAAAGAGGCCGCTCATCGCAGAATTTGACAGTGCCCATACGCATCCGATGCTCACGATGCCAATCGGTACACAAGTAAAAATGAATGCAACGTCAGGCGAGGTTTGGCTGACAGAAGCATGGATATAAGAAAAAGAGCAGCCCTAAGAAACCCTCGCATTCGGTGTCAGTCCTGCGTGCCGGTGCTCACGAATGTGACATTCGCTCCGCGCCGGTACTCGTCCTTCCTAGACTGCAAAGGTTTTTAACTACGCTGAAAAGAAGACAAAGGGATAAAATAAAGTTCATTTTATCCCTTTGTCAGCCTAAGACTGCCTTTCTTTACGATTACGAAGCATTCTCTTTTTCAAATGGCTGAAGGAGGTCTTGTGCCTCTTTTCCTTCTACCACGATTAAATAGTCTGATTCTAAATGAGTGAGCCTAAAGGTTTCTAGCTCTACGATGTTCTTAATGTTGCACATTGTTTTTTTAGAATATACATATAAACGATGCTGAGCGTGCTGGCACTTTTCGTATAGAGAAATAAGCTTATGTAAATTCAATGCTTTCGCAGCAATTCGGATTGAATAGATTTGTGACATCTTCATATCCTCCTGTTAAATACTTTCTCACAATAGCTTTGTTACCCCCGTTGCGATAGAGGTAAACCTTTCTCTACGATTTCCACTCAATGGTGCCTCCGCCCGTCCGCCGATTGCCTCTGATCGCTGACAGTTCCTCAACAAGACGGAGCAAGGCCTGATCCTTTTTCTTTGCCTCAATCATAAAATCCACATCACGACCATACGGCTTTAAAGCTTGAAAAAGTGGCAAAACAAACGACATCTCCACTCCATCCGCATGGCTTCGTATCGCCTTTTCTGATTTAGGTGAAGACAAGTGGATTTTAGGCGGTATGCCAGTGTTTGCCCACGTGTCAAACACTCTTGGCAAAATGTCATCAAGTGCCGCATCATCATCTTTGTTTGCCATGTGATGGTGGTAATCAAATACAAACGGGATGCCATGCTTTTCACAAACATCAAGCGTTTCTAATGACGTGTATGTTTTGTCATCATTTTCAAGCGTCATTCTCGCCTTGATATGTGCAGGAAGCTGCTTTATATTTTCATCAAAACGCTGTAAAGCAGATGCCTTGTCGCCATATGCACCTCCGACATGAATGTTCATATAGCCTTCCTTTTCAAGCTCCATGGCCTCAAGCATTTCATAATGATAGGTCATATCAATGACGGCGTTTTCTGTAATGGCTGGCTTTGGACTTGTGAACAAAGTAAATTGATTGGGGTGAAAGCTCACTCGTAATCCGTGCCGCTTTACGAGTTGACCAATCTCTAGAAATTCTTTGCGAAAGGGTGTCACAAAGTCCCACCGCACCTCAGGATGGGTGGCGAGCGGGACAATCGAGCTTGAAAAACGGTAAAGCGGAATATCATGGGCAATCGCAAAATAAAGCGTTCTTAATGTATTGACGAGGTTGGCTTTCGTCGTTCGCAATAGAGCCTCTGTCCTCTCTTCCTTTGAGAGCTTACTGTATCTTGCAAAGGTCAGCGACTTGGCAGGTGAAGCTTCCCATAAAGTGACGGCGTTGGATACATAACCAAATCGATAACGCATAGGTCAACTCCTTTATAAAAAATACGAGAACAGGGCGCCTATCCACTCAATTGGACGCGTGAGAAGTGGGCGTTGTTTGTATTTTTCTTCAGTCATCAGTTCTGACACTTCCATGTGTTCACGAATCTTTTCCTCTACATGTGCGGTGAAGGCGGGATCATCAATGGCCACATCCACTTCTTCGTTGAAAAACAAACTTCGTTTATCAAAGTTCGCCGTACTGATCATACAACGGCTATGATCGATGAGAATGGCTTTCGCATGATAAAACCCTTTATAAAAACGATACACAAGACATCCAGCAGCAATCAGATCTTTCAAATAATGAAATCCAGCTTCTTTCACAAGCGGGTGATCCGCCTTCATTGGGATGATGATGTCGACAGTCACGCCTCGCTTCCGTGCGTCAAGAAGGGCGCTTAGAAGAGGAGCAGATGGAATAAAATAGGGCGTGCAGATGGTGATTTGCTTTTTCGCCTGTTGAATATCGTGAAGAAATAAGGCCTCTAAAGAAAAACCTGCCGTCGCACGTGTTGTGCACTGTAATGTTCCCGGTTCCAGTGTAGGAAAAACCTCGTATTGCAGCTGTTGAATACCAGATGAGCGGTACAAATCATTCAGAAACACATGCTGGAGGTCTGCGACAACCTGTCCTGTCATGCGCAGGTGATAGTCCTTCCAAATGCCAAACCTACCGTTTTTCCCTACATATTCATCGCCAATATTAAATCCGCCAATGTAGCCGATCTTTCCATCGATCACCGTGATCTTCCGGTGATTTCTCATGTTCAAGCGATAAATGAAAAAAGGAAAACGTGGTTTATTTAAAAAGTAAAATTGAATGCCGCTTTTTTCGAGCATCTGAATGGATGTTTGATCAAATGAATAGGAGCCTAACCGATCTGTGAGCAAAAAAACCGAAACACCTTGCTCTGCTTTCGCTTTAAGTGCTTGCAGAATCCTTTGCCCAATCTTGTCGTTCTTTACAATAAAGAACATCATATGAATAGAAGAAGAGGCTTGCTGTATATCCGTAAGAAGCTGATCAAACAGTGGTTCGCCATCATGATAAAAAACTGCATCGCCGCTTGTTTGGTCAAAAGACCGTTCAAAAGCATGGGTAGAAAAATATTTTCTCCCTATATAAAGATCTAGCCTGACGAGTAGAACAATGACGAAGACGACGAGTAAAATGATCCATGCGATCATGAAGGTTCCTCCTTTTTTACATATGACGATAGTGTACCCAAATGGGCAAAAAATATTGACTGAATACTCATTCATTATTTATGATAGAGGTACAACATGGAAACGGAACAAAGTGGGTCTTGGGGAATGAAAGGGGGAGCAAGATGAATAGCCTTTTAATTGTTAACTTGATTGCATTTGCGGCAGTGACCGCTTACGCTGTGTATTTGTTTATTTATCTCATTCGAACACGAGCGGCGTATATTCGTCTTGGCAAAAAAGAAGAATTTCAAAAATACATGAAAAAACGCTTAGAACGTGTTTGGGTGAATGTGTTTGGGCAAAAGAAACTGCTCAAGGACAAGAAGAGCGGCATCATTCATGTGCTGTTTTTCTATGGATTTATTTTAGTGCAGTTCGGAGCCCTTGATTTTATTATGAAGGGACTTGTTCCAGACAGCGGGCTACCATTAGGTCCGCTTTACGGTGTCTTTACGTTCTTCCAAGAGGTGGTCACACTTCTCATTTTAGTGGCGGTGGTTTGGGCGTTCCATAGAAGATATGTCGAGAAGTTAGTCCGTTTAAAAAGGGGCTTTAAGTCAGGGCTTGTCCTTTTGTTTATTGGCGGATTGATGCTGACCGTATTACTGGGAAACGGAATGAACATCATTTGGCATGGGCACTCACTATCAGCAACTGAGCCAATTGCTTCCGGCATTGCTTTCTTGCTGGGCTGGCTGTCACCACTTGCAGCAACAATTGTGTTCTATGTCGCATGGTGGGTGCATCTTCTTATTTTACTGACGTTCTTAGTGTACGTCCCGCAGTCTAAGCACGCCCATCTCATCGCTGGCCCGGTCAACGTATTTGTCAGCAGATTGGACCCGCCAGGCAAACTGCAAAAAATTGATTTTGAAGATGAGACACAAGAAACGTTCGGCGTTGGGAAAATTGAAGATTTTCGTCAATCTCAGCTGATCGATCTTTACGCTTGTGTGGAGTGCGGGCGCTGTACGAATATGTGCCCGGCGACAGGGACGGGGAAAATGCTGTCTCCAATGGATTTGATTTTACGATTAAGAGATCATTTAACAAATAAAGGGGCTGCCATTACTTCAAAGACACCGTGGGTTCCGCAGCTTGCTTTCAAACAGACGACAGGAAATCAGCTGGCGATGCAGGCAAGAGGAGCTGGAGCGGAAGAATCTGCGGCGAGCGCAATGTATCATCCTTCTCTCATTGGAGAGGTCATTACAGAAGAAGAAATTTGGGCATGCACGACATGCCGAAACTGTGAAGATCAGTGTCCTGTCATGAACGAACACGTCGACAAAATCATTGATATGCGCAGATACTTAGTGCTGACAGAAGGAAAAATGGATGCAGATGCACAGCGTGCGATGACAAGCATCGAGCGACAAGGGAACCCATGGGGATTGAATCGAAAAGAAAGAGAAAACTGGCGTGATCTAAGAGAAGATGTGCACGTACCGACAGTGAAAGAACTGAAAAAAGCAGATCAAACCTTCGACTATTTATTCTGGGTTGGATCAATGGGTGCATATGACAATAGAAGCCAAAAGATTGCTCTTGCCTTTGCAAAACTGCTCAATGAAGCAGGGGTTTCTTTTGCCATCCTAGGCAATAAAGAGAAAAACTCAGGCGATACACCGAGAAGACTTGGGAATGAATTTTTGTTCCAAGAGCTTGCTGCAAAGAACATCGAAGAATTCCAAAAAAATGACGTAACCAAAATTGTCACGATCGATCCGCATGCTTACAATTTATTTAAAAATGAATACCCAGACTTCGGGCTCGAGGCAGAGGTGTACCATCATACAGAATTACTGGCAGAGCTAGTAAAAGAGGGGAAATTAACGCCTATTCATGAAGTGAACGAGGTCATTACTTTCCACGATTCTTGCTACCTAGGCAGATATAACGAGGTCTATGATCCGCCAAGAGATATTTTAAAATCCATTCCGGGTGTGACACTGAAAGAAATGGAACGGAATCGTGAATCCGGGATGTGCTGCGGTGCCGGCGGCGGTTTAATGTGGATGGAAGAAGAGACAGGTACTCGGATTAACACAGCGAGAACGGAGCAGGCCTTACAGGTACAGCCGTCCATCATCAGCTCAGGGTGCCCATATTGTTTAACCATGCTTGGGGATGGGACGAAAGCGAAGGAAGTAGAAGAACAGGTCGGCACATTTGATGTTGCAGAACTTCTTGAAAAATCAGTGTTTGGCGAAACGAGAACGCAGGCTTCATAAAGGTGTCAGGCCGATGGATCGACTGTTCATCGGCCAGTAGACACCGATATTTAAAAGCTGTCTAGCATTTATGTAAGCGGTAACAAACAGGAGGGGAAAGAAATGAGCACGACGGTCATTGTATCTGGAGCGAGAACACCATTTGGGAAACTAGGTGGAACTTTAAGTCGTTTGACTGCTGCAGAATTAGGCGGGATGACGATAAAAGCTGCGCTGGAAAGAGCCTCAAATGTCCATGAAGTGGATGAAGTCATCATGGGCAGTGTGCTTCAAGGAGGACAAGGTCAAATTCCTTCAAGACAGGCAGCTAGACATGCAGATCTTCCTTGGTCGGTTCCGACGCAAACCATCAACAAAGTCTGTGCTTCAGGAATGCGCAGTGTCACGACAGCCGATCAAATCATTCGAGCGGGAGATGCCAATGTGATCGTGGCAGGCGGCATGGAATCCATGTCTCATGCTCCTTATCTTCTGAAAAAAGCACGATGGGGTTACAAAATGGGAGATGGTGCTGTACAAGATGCCATGATTTTAGATGGATTAACCTGTTCGTTTACAGGTGTTCATATGGGTGAGTATGGAAGCATGGCGGCGAAAGAGCTTGGCATCACACGAGAAGAACAGGACCTTTGGGCGTTAAGAAGTCATGAACGAGCCATTGAGGCGCAAAAAAATGGCTTTTTTAAAAATGAGATCATTCCCGTTACCGTCAAGAATAAAAAAGGAGATCAGCTGATTTCAGAAGATGAAGCCCCGAGGCGTGATACGTCATATGAACGTTTGTCAAAACTGATGCCCGTTTTCGATCAGGCAGGTACGATCACCGCTGGCAATGCACCGGGTGTCAATGATGGTGCAAGTGCGCTTCTATTAATGAAAGACACATACGCCATGCAGCAAGGTGAAAAACCTCTGGCAGTTGTGCTTGGGCATGCGCAAGTAGCAGTAGAGGCAAAGGACTTTCCGAAAACACCAGCCTATGCCATCGAAAAAGTGTTAAAGAAAACAGGGAAGCGAGTAGAGGATATCGATTTGTTTGAAATCAATGAGGCTTTTTCAGCGGTGGCATTGGCATGCGAAAAAATGCTTGGGCTGGATCGGCGGAAAATGAATGTGAACGGAGGGGCAGTCGCGATTGGTCACCCGATTGGAGCAAGCGGAACACGTATTATATTGACCTTGATCCATGCACTCAGACAAAGAGGCGGCGGGATCGGCATTGCGGCGATTTGCAGCGGCGGGGGTCAAGGTGATGCGATCATGATCAAAGTGGATTAAAAGGGAGGCGTTCATTGTCATGAGTATAGAAGAGACCGTCATGGTCGTTGGGGCTGGTCAAATGGGCTCGGGTATTGCCCAAGTATTTGCACAGTCAGGTTATACCGTCCTGCTCCATGATACGGAAGAGGAGCAGATTCATCGAGCCATTTCCTCTATGACCAAACAACTGACGAAACGAGCAGAAAAAGGAAAGCTGGCACATCAGGCAGTCCGTGATATTACACAGCGATTGGCTGTTTCAACAGATCTAAAGGATGTACAGCAGACGCATTTAGTGATTGAAGCCGCATCTGAACAAATGAAGATCAAAAAACAAATCTTTGAAACCCTCGATCAATTTGCACCTGATGACACGATATTTGCGACAAATACGTCTTCCTTGTCGATCACAGAATTAGCAGCCGTGACGAACAGGCCAGAGAAAGTGATTGGCATGCATTTTATGAATCCAGTTCCCGTGATGAAACTTGTGGAAGTAATCCGTGCGCTACAAACGGATGATGCCACGTACCAATTTGTTTTTGACACCGCAAAGACATTAGACAAAACGCCAATTGAAGTGGAAGACTTCCCTGGGTTTGTGTCAAATCGCATTTTGATGCCGATGATCAATGAAGCCATTTATACCCTTTATGAAGGCGTGGCAGATGTAGAAAGTATTGACGGCATCATGACGCTTGGAATGAACCATCCAATGGGCCCTCTTCGTCTCGCCGACCTCATCGGGCTCGATACTTGTTTATTTATTATGAATACCCTTCACGAGGGTCTTGGAGATAGCAAATATCGACCTTGTCCTCTTTTGAAAAAATACGTGAACGCAGGCTGGTTGGGCAAAAAGACAAAGAGAGGTTTTTACACTTACCACGACCACTCATAGGGGGAGTCAAGATGGATGTGTTGCTGACAGAAAAACAACGTCTTTGGAGAAAACGAGTAGCAGAATTTGCACGCCAGCATGTATTCCCTGAAATAGAAGCGATGGAACAGGGCGTGTTCCCGAAAACGCTTTTAGCTGAAATGGGTCGGCAAGGCTTTTTAGGCATTCCGATCCCAGATAAGTATCACGGATTAGGGGCAGATTTTACAACCTATATCATGGCGATTCATGAATTATCCAAAGTAAGTGCAACCATCGGTGTCATTGTATCTGTTCATACATCTGTTGTGACGATGCCTATTTTGGCGTTTGGAACAACTGAACAAAAAGAATCCTACGTTCCCAAGCTTGCGTCCGGGCAGAAGCTGGGCGCCTTTTGTCTAACTGAACCGAAGGCAGGATCAGATGCCTCTAGTATTCAGTTGAAAGCAGAGCGCGCAGACGATCACTATGTATTAAATGGAACGAAAATTTTTATCACAAGCGGCGGTGAAGCGGAAGTCTATCTTGTATTTGCCGTGACAGACCCTGCTTCTGCTAAGAAAAATATATCAGCGTTCATTGTGGAGAAGGGGACACCAGGATTTACGATCGGAAAAGATGAGAAGAAGATGGGCCTGCATGGATCAAAAACAGTCACACTTCATTTTGACGGTGTTCGAATTCCAAAAAAACAGCTGCTCGGTGCAGAAGGAGAAGGCTTTAGGATTGCCATGTCTAGCTTAAATGCGGGGAGAATTGGTATTGCGGCTCAAAGCCTTGGCATTGCAGAAGCCGCATTAGCTGAGGCGGTGACGCATTTAAAGCAGCACCCAGCTGGCCTTGAAACGACCATTCGGTTAGGCGATCTAGGCACCAAGCTAGAAGCGGCAAAACTTCTTGTCTATCAAGCCGCCTCTTATAAAGAGGCCAATCGCCCTGTCACGAAGGAAGCGTCGATGGCGAAGTTATTTGCATCTAAAACAGCGGTTGAAATTAGTACAGAAGTCATCCATTTGCTTGGTCTAGCCGGTTACACGAAGCAATACCGAGCAGAGCGGTACTTTCGTGATGCGAAAATTTGTGAGATTTATGAAGGAACAAGTGAAATACAAAGGCTGGTTATTTGTAAACAGCTAATATGAAGTGAGGTGGCTCATGATGCAGTTCCAATTAAGTGACGAACACGAAATGATACAAAAAATGGTGAGAGATTTTGCGAAAAATGAAGTGGAGCCAACAGCAGCAGAGCGAGATGAAACAGAATCGTATGATCCCGCTATTTTTCGTCAAATGGCGGAGCTTGGTTTAACGGGAATCCCTTGGCCAGAAGAAAATGGAGGGATTGGTAGTGATTATTTGGCCTATGTCATAGCGGTTGAAGAGCTCTCGCGAGTGTGCGCCTCAACAGGCGTCACCCTGTCTGCTCACACATCACTCGCCTCATGGCCAATCTATACATTCGGAACAGATGAGCAAAAGGAGACGTATTTAAAGCCGCTTGCAGCGGGTCAGAAGATCGGCGCATACGCACTGACCGAGAGCGGCTCGGGCTCAGATGCCGGCGGAATGAAAACAACAGCAGTAAAAGCAGGGAATGAATACGTCTTGAACGGTGCAAAGATTTTTATTACCAATGGAGGCATTGCGGATTATTATATTGTGTTTGCTGTTACTGACCAGGATGCTTCATCCCGCAATACAACCGCTTTTATTGTAGAAAAAGAGACTCAAGGCTTCTCAATAGGCAAAAAAGAAAGCAAACTGGGCATACGCTCATCGCCAACGACAGAAATCATCTTTGAAGACTGTCGTATACCTGAAAGGAACCGGCTTGGTCAAGAAGGAGAAGGATTTAAAATAGCGATGATGACACTTGACGGCGGCAGAAACGGTATTGCCGCACAAGCTGTTGGCATTGCTCAAGGTGCTCTGGATGCAGCAGTCAATTATGCAAAGGAGCGTAAACAATTCGGCAAACCAATCATTCAGCAGCAAGGCATTGCTTTTAAGTTAGCGGATATGGCAACGGCAATTGAGGCCTCAAGACTGCTCACCTATCAGGCAGCATGGCTTGAAACGAAAGGGCTTCCGTATGGAAAAGAATCAGCTATGTCCAAGCTCTTTGCCGGTGATACAGCCATGAAGGTGACGACAGAAGCTGTACAAATCTTCGGCGGGTACGGCTATACAAAGGATTACCCAGTCGAACGCTACATGCGTGATGCGAAAATCACTCAAATCTATGAAGGTACACAAGAAATCCAGCGGCTGGTCATCTCACGGAAACTGCTAGATATGTAGAAACGAAGTAAAGACCACCTGATATGAGGTGGTCTGTTTTTGTATCAAATGTGAAATCTCTCCAATATGATCTCATATCACCTGATTACTATAGTAAAATTAGGAAAAACAAAATGGAGGTTATCATGATGAACACAACATTTATTGGCATTTTAGGAATCGTCACGATGATCATATGGATTATGGTCTCCACAGAGCTTTCAAAGTCTCCAAAAAGGAAGGGAGAAAAAGAAAACAGCCGCAGAAAACTCATTGTACTCGTGTCTGCGGGCACTTTATTCACCGTACCTTTGGTTTTTTCACTCATTCAGAATATCCAGCTGTAACCTATCCATTCGACTAAACCGCTGCTGTCTGTTTTAATTTCACCCATTTGAAAAAAACAAAACGGACAAGCGGTCCCATAATCAACATCTGCAAAGGGAACGCCAACATGACATTATGACCGAAAATCGTTAAGTAATCAGATAGAATCGATTGTGTTTGAAATCCTGTGCTGATGCTTTGAACGACATATCCGCATAAAGACATGAGACACACCATCCCAAACACGATAAAGATAGAAAGAGTGAGAATAAAATAGATTTTCTTGCCTTTTGGGGCAAAACGGTTGGCTGCTTTTTTTGCTGAAGGCCCAACAATACACATCTCAATCAACAACGTGATGGCAAAACCGATCACATAGGTGAGTACACCTTCTAACCATGTCATATGTCCAAGCCGTCCATTTAGAAATAGGTTATAAAAGAACATCACTGAAAACATACAAAAACACATCAAGACACCAAATTGTATATCTTCTTTTTTTGTCATTGGCAATTCGATCAACCTCTCAAAATTAGTCTATTTATTATAGATTTCTGTTTCAATTCGTCGTAAGTGAACATTTTGTGAAGGAATAATTCCCCTTTTTTAAGAAGAGTAAATGACTTTGTATTCATCAAAAGAGAAGACAAAAAAGCATGCAAAACGTGTGCTTCACACATGAATTATGCCAATTCGGCACAAATGATTGACCGCTAGAGGCTCCTCTTGTGAAAAAATCAAAAATTAACATCAATAAAGGTGGCATAAACTCCCCTAATTTGTTTATAATGAGAGGTATGGTTTGTCGTAAGAATAAGGTATAAATACTTATTATTTCACTGATAAATGGATACATACATGTAATAGAAAGGGAGTGTCTGACCTTGAGTTTGAAAGAATACTCACAGGAACAGCTCAAACAAATGTCTTTAGTTGAACTTGCTTATGAAATTTTCAGAGACAGCAAAACGCCGATTACGTTTTCCGAGTTAATAGATGAAATGGTCCGTTTGCAAGGGATACAAAAATCTGATCTTGATGATCGACTTGCTCAATTTTATACAGACTTAAATATAGATGGCCGCTTTATTTCGTTAGGTGATCAGAGATGGGGACTTCGCAGCTGGTATCCAGTTGATCAAATTGAAGAAGAAGTTCAGCCAGCTGTGAAAACAAAAGCGAAAAAGAAAAAAACAAAAGCAGCTGTCGTTGAAGAAGACTTCGATGATATTGAAGAGGAAGAAGAAATCGACGAGCTTGAAGAAGATCTTGATCTTGTTGAAGACGACGAGGACCTTGACCTAGATGATGAAGAAATCGATGAAGAGATAGAAGACTTCGACGAAGATGATGATGAAGATGATGACGGCTTAACGGAAATTGATGAAGACGATTTAGACGATGATGAGGAAGACAAATAACCCTCACAAACCGGTCCTGAAAACAGGACAAAACCGTCTTGACTTTCCAGAGCGAACTATGTAGTATGTATTTTGGGCTCTCTAAAAAAGAGTACGTAAAGATACGTTCATTTACGCTCCCTTTCATTTATTTGAAAGGGAGCTTTCTTATTTTTCAAGAGATTTAGGGATACACTCTAAAAGGATGAAGCTGTGCATGTCTAGTCATGCAAGGGTAAAAAAGAGAGGAGCATACGAAATGACAAAGTATATTTTTGTAACAGGAGGAGTTGTTTCCTCACTTGGAAAAGGGATCACGGCTGCATCGTTAGGCCGCCTTCTGAAAAATAGAGGGATGGATGTCACCATTCAAAAATTTGATCCATATATCAACGTAGACCCAGGGACAATGAGTCCATACCAGCACGGTGAGGTATTTGTCACAGACGACGGTGCTGAAACAGACCTTGACTTAGGTCACTACGAGCGTTTCATTGACATTAACTTAAATAAGTACAGCAACGTTACAACAGGTAAAATCTACTCTACTGTTTTGAAGAAAGAGCGCCGCGGCGACTACTTAGGTGGAACAGTACAGGTTATTCCCCACATTACAAATGAAATCAAAGACCGTGTGTACCGTGCCGGGAAAGAAACGGGTGCAGATGTGGTCATTACAGAAATCGGTGGAACAGTAGGAGACATCGAATCCCTTCCATTCCTTGAAGCGATTCGTCAAATGAAGAGTGACATCGGCCGTGAAAACGTGATGTACATTCATTGTACTCTTGTTCCTTACATCCGTGCTGCAGGCGAACTGAAAACAAAACCAACACAGCATAGTGTAAAAGAACTTCGTAGTCTAGGTATTCAGCCAAACGTCATTGTGGTCAGAACTGAAATGCCATTGGCACAAGACATGAAGGACAAAATTGCGCTATTCTGTGATATTGATACGAAAGCAGTCATCGAATGTCAGGATGCAGATACCCTTTATTCGATTCCGCTTGATTTACAAAAACAAGGATTAGACAAGCTTGTATGTGAGCACATGAAGCTTGACTGTCAAGATGCGGACATGACGGAGTGGACGGCGCTTGTTGATAAAGTGCAAAACCTTTCAAAACAAGTCACAATTGGTCTTGTAGGGAAATATGTTGAGCTGCAAGATGCATACATTTCTGTCGTTGAATCACTTCGTCATGCGGGCTATGCATTTGATGCGGATGTTCAAATCAAATGGATCAACGCAGAAGAAGTCACAGCAGAAAATATGGCTGATTTCGCTCAAGATGTAGACGGCATTATTGTTCCTGGAGGCTTCGGAGACCGCGGAGTAGAAGGGAAAATCATTGCAACACAATATGCGCGCGAAAACAAAGTGCCATTCTTCGGAATCTGCTTAGGTATGCAAGTCGCATCTATCGAATATGCGAGAAACGTACTAGGTTTAGAGGGAGCACATTCCGCTGAAATTGATCCAGAAACAGCATTCCCAATCATCGACCTTCTTCCAGAACAGAAGGATGTTGATGACTTAGGTGGAACACTTCGCCTCGGCCTATACCCTTGTAAATTAAACGAAGACTCAAAAGCATTTGCTGCATACAATGACGAAGTCGTGTACGAACGCCACCGTCATCGCTATGAGTTTAATAACGAATTCAGACAGCAAATGGAAGCAGCAGGTTTTGTCTTCTCTGGTACAAGCCCAGACGGACGCCTTGTTGAAATCATTGAACTGAAGGATCACCCATGGTTCCTTGCTTCTCAGTTCCACCCAGAATTCATTTCAAGACCAACAAGACCACAGCCGTTATTTAGAGATTTCGTTGGTGCTTCACTACAGGCATCTGAATCAAAATAAAACAAAAAACTGCCGAGAATATCATCTTCTCGGCAGTTTTTTTATTCATATTCCTCAACGATTTCTTTCACAGTAAACGATAGAGCATGGTAGACATATAAGCAGGTCATCAGTGCAGGATAGCCGAACCTTGTTCCATCTTCTGCAGGCACAAGTGGTTTTTTGAGCTGAAAATCAATGTGGACATCACAATGCTCTTCAATAAATGATGTCTCCTTTTGTGCAGGACCGACCCCGACAATAGGTGTACCTTGTTCGTGCAGCTCTTTGACAAGGGATTGAATCTCTTGATCTTCTGGATCTGAATAAAATAAAAGCACCCTGTCACTTGGATGAAGTAAGCTGCGCTCCTTTTGATCCAGCGGCAGAACCTTCGCACCCGGAAACGGTTCCTTGCTCTCAGATGCCTCTAAGGCTACAGCCGCCAGTTCATTCTTGCCATGAAAATACACGGCATGTCCACTGACAACGGCCTGAGCAAGAAGGCGTGCACCGTCTTCGATCGCTTCGGCCTGCTTATCTCCAATACGTGAAAAAATACCTGATAATTGGGTAGTGAAAATTTTTAACAAGACTCATTTCCTCCTTCTGTCAGATCATTTTATAATAGAATATAAAGAGAATATTAGGAAAAATGCTCAGAAAATGTCGTAAAGTAAACTATTATAATTAAAGGAAATGTGAAAATCAAACAGAATTATTTAACAACAGCTCTTTTTATGGCGAAAAATGAAAGCAATGGGGTGTAACAGATGAATGAGAAAATTTTAATTGTCGATGATCAGTACGGTATTAGAATATTGCTGAATGAAGTGTTTCATAAAGAAGGCTATCAAACCTTTCAAGCCGCTAATGGACTACAGGCATTAGATATTGTGAAAAACCATAGACCAAACCTCGTCCTGCTTGATATGAAGATTCCCGGAATGGATGGCATTGAGATTTTAAAACGCATGAAATTAATTGATGAAGACATTCGCGTGATCATTATGACAGCTTATGGCGAACTAGATATGATTCAAGAGTCTAAAGAGCTCGGTGCATTAACGCATTTTGCTAAACCATTTGATATTGATGAAATCCGTGATGCAGTAAAAGAATACTTGCCGCTCGAAACAAATGGCTAGATGGAAATGATTGAATCAAGTCATTCTGTTGCCGATTTGTCGAATAATTGGTATTCTAGATAAGAAGAAGAAAGCGATCTGACTTTGAAAGTTTACATATGGCGAGAAATTCTGGTCATGCTAGGGTGGAGAGCTTTTTTTAGTAAGCAAATTAGCTACATAGGGAGGATTTTTCATCATGCCTTTAGTTTCAATGACAGAAATGTTGAAAGACGCAAAGGAAAAAGGTTACGCTGTTGGACAGTTTAACTTAAATAACTTAGAATTCACGCAAGCGATTTTACAAGCTGCTGAAGAAGAGAAATCTCCAGTTATCTTAGGAGTATCTGAAGGAGCAGGACGCTACATGGGCGGCTTCAAAACAGTTGTCGCAATGGTAAAAGCGTTAATCGAAGAATATAATGTAACAGTTCCTGTTGCGATTCATTTAGATCACGGTTCAAGCTTTGAATCTTGTGCAAAAGCGATTCATGCAGGATTTACTTCTGTGATGATTGATGCTTCTCACCATCCATTTGATGAGAACGTAGCGACAACTGCAAAAGTGGTTGAGCTTGCACATTTCCACGGTGTATCTGTAGAAGCTGAGCTTGGAACTGTTGGTGGACAAGAAGACGACGTCATCGCTGAGGGCGTTATTTATGCTGATCCAAAAGAGTGCCAAGAGCTTGTAGAACGTACTGGTATTGACTGCCTTGCGCCTGCACTAGGTTCAGTTCATGGTCCATACAAAGGTGAACCAAACCTTGGTTTCGCTGAAATGGAAGAAATCGGTAAAACAACTGGACTTCCACTTGTTCTTCACGGCGGAACAGGTATCCCAACTGCTGACATCAAGCGTGCGATTTCACTTGGTACAGCAAAAATCAATGTAAACACTGAAAACCAAATTGCTTCTGCGAAAGCAGTTCGCGAAACACTTGCTGCAAAAACAGAAGAGTATGATCCACGTAAATATCTTGGACCAGCTCGTGACGCAATTAAAGCGACTGTTATCGGCAAAATGCGTGAATTTGGTTCTTCTAACCAAGCATAATTTGATGAGAACCGAAAGCCGCCTGAGTCACAGGCGGTTTTCTCCATATCATGAGAAAGCGCAATCAAATTTACATTTCAGACAATTTATTGATAGGAGAGTGGCACAGTTATGTTATTTTTCGTAGACACAGCGAATATCGCAGACATCAAAGAGGCACACGAGCTTGGCATTTTAGCAGGCGTGACAACAAACCCTAGTTTAGTAGCGAAAGAAAAGGACGTATCGTTCCACGACCGCCTTCGTGAAATCACTGACGTGGTATCAGGTTCAGTTAGTGCGGAAGTCATTTCTCTCAAAGCAGAAGAAATGATTGAAGAAGGAAAAGAGCTGGCTGCTATTGCACCAAATATCACAGTGAAAATCCCAATGACAACAGACGGTCTTAAAGCAGTCAAAGCGTTAACAGACCTTGGGATTAAAACAAACGTCACGTTGATTTTTAGTGCAAACCAGGCACTTCTTGCAGCTAGAGCTGGTGCGACGTATGTCTCTCCATTCCTCGGCCGCTTAGATGACATTGGCCAAAATGGTCTTGATCTCATTAGTGAAGTGAAAACCATTTTTGATGTTCATGGATTAGATACACAAATCATTGCTGCATCCATTCGTCATCCGCAACATGTGACAGAAGCTGCGCTTAGAGGTGCTCATATCGGCACAATGCCGCTGAAAGTCATCAAGCAGCTGACAAAACACCCATTAACGGATGCAGGCATTGAGCAATTTTTAGCAGACTGGAATAAATAAGTGATTGTGGCAGACGGATACGCATCCGTTTGCCGCAGTTTTCCTTAAATACGCTAAGAAATGTTTTGTGCAAAGAAGAGAACATCACAGCCTCGCAAAGCTTCGATTATTTTTCTTCCGACAAATTTCGTTTAACCTGTATTCTTTCTCTTGATATTGGCTAAATTTTGGACAAGACCTTTTAAAGCGCGACATCCACAAACAGTATAACTCCAACAGTGATCTTCTTTAAGAAGGGAGACAAATATGGAAAAGTTAAACATTGCCGGCGGTGACCCCTTGCGCGGGACCGTACATATTAGTGGTGCGAAAAATAGTGCTGTGGCACTGATTCCTGCCACGATTCTCGCTGATTCTCCAGTAACCATTGAAGGCCTTCCGCATATTTCAGATATTGACACATTACGAGATCTGTTAGAAGAGATTGGCGGAAAGGTCACGTTTGAAAAAGGTGAGATGGTTGTCAATCCTGCCTCCATGATCAGTATGCCGCTTCCTAATGGGAAAGTGAAGAAACTACGGGCATCTTATTATTTAATGGGTGCTATGCTCGGTAGATTCAAGCAGGCTGTCATTGGATTGCCAGGGGGATGTCACTTAGGACCTAGACCGATCGATCAGCATATCAAAGGCTTTGAAGCACTTGGAGCCGAGGTGACAAACGAACAGGGTGCGATTTATTTGCGCGCTGAAAAATTAGTCGGAGCCCGTATTTATCTTGATGTTGTCAGTGTAGGTGCGACCATCAATATCATGCTGGCAGCCGTGCTGGCTGAAGGGAAAACAGTGATTGAAAATGCAGCAAAAGAACCCGAAATTATTGATGTAGCGACACTGCTTGCAAGCATGGGAGCTAAAATCAAAGGTGCGGGGACGGATGTGATTCGGATCGAAGGTGTGGAATCTCTTCATGGCTGCAGGCATTCCATCATCCCTGACCGCATAGAAGCAGGTACATTTTTAATTGCAGGTGCAGCGATGGGGGATGAAGTTGTGCTTGATAATGTGATCCCAACTCATTTAGAATCAATTACGGCGAAACTTAGAGAGATGGGGTTCACAATTGAAACAAGCAACGATCAAATGCTGATCGTTGGCAGAAATGAAGGACTCAAGCCTGTCGATATCAAAACCCTTGTGTATCCGGGCTTTCCGACTGATCTTCAACAGCCGATGACGGCTTTGTTAACAAAAGCGAAAGGCACGAGTGTCGTGACAGATACCATTTACTCTGCCCGCTTTAAACACATTGACGAATTGCGTCGAATGGGTGCTAACATGAAGGTGGAAGGAAGATCTGCCATTATTACAGGTCAAACGCAGCTTCAAGGTGCAAAGGTCAAAGCAAGTGATCTGCGAGCAGGTGCTTGTCTCGTTGTTGCAGGGTTAATGGCAGACGGTGTGACCGAAATCACAGGGCTTGAACATATAGACAGAGGATATAGTATGCTTGAGGAGAAGCTTGAAGGCTTGGGTGCAACCATCTGGCGTGAAAAGCTGAATGACCAAGAAATAGAAGAACTTCAAAATTCATAAGGCTTTGACTGTGAGAGGAGATTTGGACAAAAATGGAAAGAAGTTTATCGATGGAACTAGTACGGGTGACAGAAGCAGCTGCATTAAAATCTGCTCGTTGGATGGGTAGAGGTTTAAAAGACGAAGCGGATGATGCTGCAACAAGTGCCATGCGTGATGTATTTGATACGATTCCGATGAAGGGAACTGTGGTCATCGGCGAGGGAGAAATGGACGAAGCGCCAATGCTTTATATTGGGGAAAAGCTTGGAAACGGATATGGACCTCGCGTGGATGTCGCTGTTGATCCATTGGAAGGAACAAATATTGTGGCAAGTGGCGGCTGGAATGCTTTAGCTGTTATCGCTGTTGCTGATCATGGCAACTTGCTGAATGCACCTGATATGTACATGGATAAGATCGCAGTAGGTCCAGAAGCGGTAGGCTGCATCGACATTGAAGCGCCTGTCATTGACAATCTTCGTGCTGTTGCAAAAGCAAAAAACAAAGATATTGAAGATGTTGTTGCGACAATTTTAAACAGAGAGCGACATGAAAAGATCATTGCTGAGCTGAGAGAAGCTGGAGCAAGAATCAAGTTGATCGATGATGGTGACGTTGCAGGAGCCATTAATACAGCATTTGATCACACAGGTGTTGATATTCTATTTGGTTCAGGTGGAGCGCCTGAAGGTGTCCTTTCTGCTGTTGCGCTTAAAGCACTTGGTGGAGAAATCCACGGTAAGCTTCTTCCACAAAGTGAAGAAGAGCTGAGACGCTGTGAGAAAATGGGACTGGATGTTGGAAAAGTCCTCAGAATGGAAGACCTCGTGAAAGGCGATGACGCCATTTTTGCAGCGACAGGTGTAACAGATGGCGAGTTATTAAAAGGTGTTCAATTTAAAGGCTCTGTTGGAACAACACATAGTGTTGTCATGCGTGCGAAATCAGGTACTGTTCGATTCGTCGATGGCAGACACAGTTTAAAGAAAAAACCGAATCTTGTCATTCGTCCGTAATCTGAAAGCGGGTATTCTTTACCCGCTTTTCATATAGGTGTCAAATATATATCATTTTCTTTTTAAAGTTGAATATTCCCTGCAAATGAGGTAAAACTAAAGAGTGCTGCGAAATTTTCTGCGAATTTACTTCTTTTAAGCTTCAACAAGTTTAAATACTGCCGCATCATGACGATATACTCATTATCCTTCTCTATGTTGACAAAGCTCTATTTCACATTGTTCCTATCTTTACGATAAAACGAGTGGGAGCGTTACCATGAGAGCAAGGTCATTCCAACAAAAAACGGAATTAAAAGCTAATCAAATACAATGGTCATGCATTTGTAATGAAATACATTGACTAGAAAAGTGTGGTGTCCATATTGAAAGATGTTTCGATTTCATCTTTGGAAAATATGAAATTAAAAGAGCTGTATGAGTTAGCAAAAAAGTACAAAATCTCTTATTACAGCAAACTAACAAAAAAAGAATTAATTTTTGCCATCTTAAAGGCAAACGCTGAGCAAGAGGATCTCTTATTTATGGAAGGGGTTCTAGAAATTATTCAGTCAGAGGGATTTGGTTTCTTAAGACCAATTAACTACTCCCCAAGTTCTGAAGACATTTATATTTCAGCTTCACAAATCAGACGCTTTGATTTAAGAAATGGTGATAAGGTGTCTGGAAAGGTACGACCTCCAAAAGAGAATGAACGCTACTATGGCCTCCTTCATGTCGAAGCGGTAAATGGGGACGACCCAGAATCAGCTAAGGAACGTGTTCACTTTCCTGCACTCACGCCGCTATTCCCTGATCGTCAAATGATTCTTGAAACACAGCCTAATCACCTGTCTACTAGAATTATGGATATGATGGCACCAGTTGGGTTTGGGCAGCGTGGTTTAATTGTTGCACCGCCTAAGGCTGGGAAAACCATTTTGCTCAAAGAAATTGCCAACAGTATCTCTGAAAATCATCCGGAGGCAGAACTGATTGTTCTTCTTATTGACGAACGTCCAGAGGAAGTAACAGATATCGAACGTTCTGTTGCAGGGGATGTTGTTAGTTCAACCTTTGACGAAGTACCGGAAAACCACATTAAAGTAGCAGAGCTTGTATTAGAGCGTGCGATGCGTCTAGTTGAACATAAAAAAGATGTCATCATCTTAATGGACAGCATCACAAGGCTTGCTCGTGCATACAACCTTGTCATCCCGCCAAGCGGCCGAACGCTTTCCGGCGGTATTGATCCAGCTGCTTTCCACCGTCCAAAACGTTTCTTTGGTGCTGCGCGTAACATCGAAGAAGGTGGAAGCTTGACCATTTTAGCTACTGCACTTGTTGATACGGGATCACGTATGGACGATGTGATTTATGAAGAGTTTAAAGGAACAGGAAATATGGAGCTCCATTTAGATCGTTCTCTTGCAGAAAGAAGAATTTTCCCAGCCATCGACATTCGTCGTTCCGGTACAAGAAAAGAAGAACTGCTTGTGCCTAAAGAGCATCTTGATCGTCTATGGGCGATGAGAAAATCAATGTCAGATACACCTGATTTCGCTGAGAAATTCATGCGCAAAATGAGAAAAACAAAGACAAACCAAGAATTTTTCGATATTTTAACGCAAGAGTGGAAACAAGCAAATATGTCTGCATCAAGAAGATAGCTTCCTGAAAAAATACATTTGCAATCATAGACTTACACTGTTATAATTTTATCATGTGCGTTTCAGAATTTATTCTGAGATATTAACTCTGTTTCCGAATTGGATTCAGGGCGGAAGGAGATGACAGTAGATGAAAACAGGAATTCATCCTAACTACAAAAAAGCTACAGTCAAATGCGCTTGTGGAAATGAGTTTGAAACTGGATCAGTAAAAGAAGAGGTACGCATCGAGATTTGCTCTGAGTGCCATCCTTTCTATACAGGCCGTCAAAAATTCGCTTCTGCTGATGGACGTGTTGACCGCTTTAACAAAAAATACGGTCTTAAGTAATAATAGATACAATAAACAGGCAGGAATCCGTTCTTGCCTGTTTTTTTACGTGGATTGATGGAACTTTAAAACGGGGGAGAAGACCTTATGTATGTGATGAAACAAAGCGGTTGGCTTGAAGTCATCTGCGGAAGTATGTTTTCTGGAAAGTCGGAAGAATTGATTCGGAGAGCCAAAAGAGCCACCTTTGCCAAACAAGAAGTAAAAATATTCAAACCAGCGATTGATAACCGGTATAGCACAAGCTCAGTTGTGTCACATAACGGTTCATCGGTCGATGGGATTGCAGTAACCTCACCAAAAGACATAATAACGCACATATCAGAACGAACCGATGTCATTGGCATTGATGAGGTGCAATTTTTTGATGAGACAATCATTGATATTGTCACTCAATTGGCTGATAAAGGCTACCGAGTCATTGTTGCAGGCCTTGATCAAGACTTCAGAGGAGAGCCATTTGGTGTTGTTCCGCATTTAATGGCATGTGCAGAGCTTGTAACAAAACTTCAAGCAGTTTGTTCGGTATGCGGCTCCCCAGCGAGTAGAACACAACGCTTGATCGACGGTAAACCCGCATCCTATGATGATCCCATTATTTTAGTAGGTGCGCAGGAATCATACGAAGCACGATGCAGACATCACCATGAAGTACCAAAACTAGATGTTGGTACAACACTTGACAATTAAAAAAATAGCAAATGCCGCTGTGTTTCGTTTTTTGAGATTTTGGCTGAACACCCATCATTTGTACTTAAATAAATTAAATAACGCTACGAAAAAATTATCTAATTTTCAACGCTTGCGTTTTGGTATAAGCAGGCATAAAATGACTAACTGTAGTGTAAAGCATTTAAACGAAAAGTTCGATTTCTTGTCATAATTTTTTTGATTAAGGATTTTTCTCCTTGATCGTTCTTTGTATTAATAGTTCACTTTATTTATATTTTAGAAAGAGGGTAGTTTTTGATGAACAACGTGAAGAAAACAAAAGAAGGGTACCTCGAAACCACTTTGACAGGTAAAGATGTATTATCGATTCCAACGTTGAACAAAGGCGTTGCTTTCTCTGAAGAAGAAAGACAAGAGCTTGGACTAGAAGGATTACTTCCTCCAACTGTTCTGACTTTAGAACAGCAAGCAGAGAGAGCATACAAGCAATTTCTAGCTCAGCCAGATCGTCTTCGTCAAAACGTATACTTAAGTGATTTGCAAAACCGTAACGAAGTATTATTCTATAAGCTTCTAACGGACAAGCTTCGTGAAATGCTTCCTGTTGTTTACACACCAACTGTTGGTGAAGCGATTCAAGAATACAGCCATGAATACAGAAGACCTCATGGTGTCTACCTTTCAATCGACAACATTGACGGCATTGAGAAAGCATTTGAAAACTTACATGCAACAGCAGGCGACATCGACCTCATCGTAGCAACTGACTCTGAGAGTATTCTTGGAATTGGTGACTGGGGTGTTGGTGGTATCAACATCGCAATTGGTAAACTAGCTGTTTACACGGCTGCAGCAGGAATTGATCCAAGCCGCGTGATTCCAGTTGTGTTAGATGTTGGAACTAACAATGAAAAATTATTAAATGATCCATTGTACATCGGGAACCACCACAAACGTGTACAAGGTGAAAAATACGAAGAGTTCATTGATGCATATGTAAAAGCAGCACTTAAATTCTTCCCGAAAGCATTGCTTCACTGGGAAGACCTTGGAAACAAAAATGCGCGTAACATCATGAAAAAATACAACGACAACATCTTAACTTTTAATGATGATATCCAAGGTACTGGTGCCATTACTTTAGCGGGTGTTCTTGCAGCTGTCAAGAAAACTGGTACTCAATTGAAAGATCACCGTGTGATGATTTTCGGAGCTGGATCTGCTGGAATCGGAATCGCCGATCAAATGCGTGACACAATGGTTCTTGAAGGTCTAAGTGAAGATGAAGCAAACAATGCATTCTGGACGTTAGACTACAGAGGATTGCTAACAGATCAGTTTGAAGATGAAGTGCTTGATTTCCAAAAACCATACCTTCGTTCTTCTGATGAAGTAGAAGGCTGGGCTCGTGATGAAAAAGGACAAATCTCATTTGCTGAAGCTGTTCGCAGGGTGAAGCCAACCATTCTTATTGGTACATCAGGTCAAGGCGGCGCATTCACTGAAGAAATTATTAAAGAAATCGCAGCTCATACTGAGCGTCCAGTGATCATGCCGATGTCTAACCCAACTCCACTTGCTGAAGCAGTACCGGAAGATCTATTCAAATGGACAGACGGTCGTGCGCTTGTTGCAACTGGAAGCCCATTCGAAAATGTCGAGTATAACGGAATTGAACATGAAATCGGACAATCAAACAATGCGTTCGTTTTCCCTGGACTTGGTCTTGGTTCAATCGTAACGGAATCAAAAATCATCACAAAAGGCATGTTCGTTGCTTCAGCGGATGCGATTGCTGAAATGGTTGATCATGATAAACCAGGTGCTGGTCTACTTCCAAGCATTGATAAGTTACAAGAAGTTTCTATCAAAGTAGCTATTGAAGTGGCAAAAGCAGCAATTAAAGATGGTGTCGCAAGAAAAACACCTGAAAACATTGAACAAGCTGTGAAAGATGCTATGTGGATTCCTGAATATAAAAAAATTGTAAGAGCATAATAAAATGTGTAACGCGGCATTGTTTCGGGTAATGTAAGCAATGCCGCTATAAAATAAGAAACATGTAAAGGATTCAAGGAGGAATAGTAAGATGGACTTTTTAAATATTTTGATCCTCCTAGCACCGATTTTTTTCGTTATCGCGCTGGGTTGGTTCGCAGGGAACTTCGGCAGCTATGACGCTAAATCTGCAAAAGGTGTAAGTACACTTGTTACAAAGTATGCTTTGCCAGCGCACTTTATCGCCAGCATTCTGTCAACACCAAAAGATAAATTCTATAGTCAAATTCCATTTTTCGTTGCATTGATTTTCGGAATCGTAGGCTTTTATATCATTATCCTTTTAGTTACGAAATTTGCTTTTAAATATGATTTAACAGATTCATCTGTTTTCTCATTAAACTCAGCACAACCGACCTTTGCATTTATGGGGATTCCGGTCTTGGGCAGTTTATTTGGGGCTCAAGAAGTTGCAATTCCGATTGCTATTACCGGAATAGTTGTAAATGCATTGCTTGATCCAATTGCTATTATTGTGTCAACTGTCGGTGAAAAAACAAAAGGAAAAGCCAAAGACGGCGAAAGTTTCCTAAAAATGACGACGAAAGCGATTTTGCACGGTTTATCTGAGCCGCTTGCGCTTGCACCGTTAGCAAGTATCATTCTTGTTCTTTTAGGATTTAAACTTCCTGACATCGGACATGAAATGCTAGAGGAAATTGGAAGTGTGACATCAGGGGTTGCGCTCTTTGCAGTCGGTGTCACAGTCGGTATCCGCAAAATTAAACTGAGCTTACCAGCTTTCAGTATCGCATTGCTCAAAGTAGCTGTACAACCGTTACTTATGTATTTCATCGCCATTCTTATGGGTCTTTCGGCGGATGAAATTACAAAAGCTGTATTGCTTGTTGCCTTCCCAGGTTCAGCTGTTGCGGCCATGATCGCCACTCGATTTGAGAAACAGGAAGCAGAAACAGCATCCGCATTTGTGATCAGTGCGATCATGTCACTCATTACACTACCGATCATTATCGCACTTACCGTATAATATAGTAGAAAGGCTGCCTCGTTAGGCAGCCTTTCTTAGCGAAATGAATGAAACAGAGGGAAGAGTGCACGCTTTTTTTTCATTTCGGGGTGTGCCTTTTCCTTTTCTTCTTCTTTTGATGGTTTTGGTTTTGTCAATGTGGCTGTGAGGCGTTCTAATTTTGCAGTTAATTCTTCAATTTCTCTTCTGTGCTGGAGGAGCTGGTAGGAAACGCCTTCATCTGCTTTCTTAGCGAGTTTCCGTTCCATTTCTTGAAAACGCGCTTCAATATGACTGACGTGTGATTGCTCTTGAAGGAGCTGTTTCATTTGTTTTTCTAAGGCTTCTACCCGTTTTGATGAGTCAGAAGTTTCTACAGTAGGTGATAATTGCTGGGCGGTTTCTTCATGGATCGGCAGTCTAATGTCATGGAGAATCACACCTTCGTTCATTTGGTGTTGGACCTCTTTGAGCAGCTGGACAATGTCATCATGAAATTCATAATGTCCTAGTTCATTCCGGGCGACAGGGATGTTGAGCTGTTTGACCCAGCGCTGAATGGTTTTTGAAGATACACCAATTTCCTTTGCAACCTCATTTGTATTCAAACCAAATGCCCTCCCTTTTTTCAATTACAAGTACCATTCTCTTTCGTGAGCATCCGTTCCTTCACGTTAGACAAAACAAGTAACCAATCGCCAAAGATCGTGTTTTCTAGTGAAAAATTGCAGAAAATCAATTGTTTTGGAAATTTTTTTGACTGTCATACCCCGCTATACTATAATTAGACTGTTACGCACAAAACAGAGGTGAAGACCATGTTAGACCGTTTAAAATCAATTGAAGAACGCTATGAAAAGCTAAATGAATATTTAAGTGACCCTGAAGTGGTGAACGACCCTAAGAAGCTTCGTGAATATTCGAAGGAACAATCTGATATTCAAGAAACTGTTGAGGTATATAGACAATATCGTGCGGCATATGATCAGCTAAGTGATGCGAAAGCCATGCTGGAAGATAAGCTCGATGCCGATATGCGCGACATGGTCAAAGAAGAAATTTCAGAGCTCACAGAGGAAACAGAACGTTTAGAAGACGAGCTGAAAATCTTACTCATCCCGAAAGATCCGAATGACGATAAGAACGTTATTGTGGAGGTTCGTGGTGCAGCGGGCGGAGAAGAGGCTGCACTGTTTGCAGGAAACCTGTACCGGATGTACAGCCGTTATGCTGAAATGCAAGGCTGGAAAACGGAAGTCATGGAAGCGAGTGTCACTGGAACTGGCGGTTATAAGGAGATCATCTTTATGATTAGCGGTAAAGGTGCATATTCTAAACTAAAGTTTGAAAACGGTGCACACCGCGTGCAGCGTGTTCCAGAAACTGAGTCAGGCGGCCGTATTCATACATCAACAGCGACAGTTGCTGTATTACCAGAGGCTGAGGAAGTTGAAATTGATATCCACGAAAAAGATATTCGTGTGGATACATTCGCATCAAGCGGACCAGGGGGACAAAGTGTTAATACCACAATGTCTGCTGTTCGTTTGACTCACCTTCCAACAGGTGTAGTGGTTTCCTGTCAGGATGAGAAATCACAAATCAAAAACAAAGAAAAAGCGATGAAAGTTTTGCGTGCGAGAATTTATGATAAATTCCAGCGTGAAGCACAAGCTGAATATGACCAAACCCGTAAATCTGCTGTTGGAACAGGGGATCGTTCAGAGCGTATCCGTACGTACAATTTCCCGCAAAACCGCGTGACGGACCACCGCATTGGATTGACGATTCAAAAGCTTGATCAAATTTTAGAAGGGAAACTTGACGAGGTCATTGATGCATTAATTATGGAAGACCAAGCAAGAAAACTTCAAAATGCAAAATAAAGAGCGAACGATCTTTGAAGCCCTTAAATGGGCTTCTTCTTTGTTAACGGAAGCGGGCAGAGACCAAAACGCAGCAGAGTTAATGTTGATGCATGTGCTTGGATGGAGCAGAAGTGAACTTCTTGCCCGTTTTCATGATCCACTGCCAGAGGAGCAAGATTCACAATTCAGCGAGTTCGTCGCGCAGCACAAGCGTGGAGTGCCTGTGCAGCATTTAACGGGTGTTGAATTTTTTTATGGGCGTCCTTTTGAGGTAAACAAACACGTTCTGATTCCTCGTCCTGAAACGGAGGAAGTGGTGCTGGCGGCATTAAACATGATGAATCGTGTGTTTCCTGATGATCAGCCGCTCAAAGCTGTTGATGTAGGAACAGGTAGCGGTGCAATTGCGATTACGTTAGCTCTTGAAAAAGAATCTCTCACTGTGACAGCGACGGATATTTCACATGAAGCACTTGAAGTAGCAAAGCGAAATCAAGAAGCGCTTGGTGCAGACGTTCATTTTGTCCAAGGGGATTTACTTGAACCGATTATGGATCAAGGCATCAAAGTCGATGTGTTTATTTCTAATCCGCCTTATATTGCGGCAGAAGAAATGGATGGATTATCAGAGGTTGTCACAAAGCATGAACCTGTTAATGCGCTGACAGATGGGCGTGATGGCCTGTGGTTTTATGAGCGTATCGCCTGCGATCTCCACAAGGTACTTCATCAGCAAGCGGTGGTTGTCTTTGAAATAGGACATACACAAGCACAAGATGTAAAAGCGCTTCTTTTGCAGGCGTTCCCTTCAGCTGATGTTCATATCATCAAGGACATCAACGGAAAGGATCGAGCAGTTTGCGCACACATTCAAAACGGAAGTCCGGCTGAATAAAGTCGGACTATTTTATTATGTAAAGATGAAACTTATGGTAAAAGGGAAACGTATATATAGAAGAATGAACATTCTGATCATGATTTTTTACATAAATTTGTTTTGAAGGAGCGAATGGTGTGAACAGAAGGTATGCGATGGTGTTGGTCATCGTCAGTGTACTATTGATTGTGAGTGCTTGCGGTAAACCGAGCTTTAAAAAAGAAGCAGCAGCATTTGGGGAAAACTATAAAAAAGCACAATACACAGTGAATCGAACGGATGACCTATCTGACATGAAGGAGAAGTTGAAGGATTATTTAACCGAGCATGAATATCAAGAATATACACAAGACAGCATGTTTCCAAGTGTATTAGAAGCAGCAAAAGATCAAGATTGTCAAATTAAACTGAAAAAAATTACGTTTACACCTTCAGATGAAAGCGATGACAGTATTGAATTTGACTATGAAATGATCATTCAATTTATTGACCATAAAGGAAAGGTCAAAAAGGAAATCGAGAAAAAAGGCGCAATGACAGTCATCAAAACAGATTCGGGTTTAAAAATCAGCCGAGATTGGGATGGGAGATTGTACCCTTCCGATTACCAATCCTCACTAAAAAGCCGTTCATAAGTTGAACGGCTTTTTGCGTGCAGGAGAAATGTTGATTCGCTCCCCTCATAAAGAGGCTGACCTCATAATCTATTAAAAAAATCATTTTTGCTGTTTACGAGATGCGTTTCCTGGACACAATGTTTGTAGCGAAGAGAAAAAGTGGGGGGAACACATCATGTTCAAAAGTAAAATGATGATTTGTCTTTATATGTTTCTATTATTATGTGGTGCTTTTGCAAACCTTGGAAAAGAGGAGACGGCGGCTGCATCTGCCAATCAGCCTGTTGTGATTCCAGATGAAGCCATTCGGTTACGCATTTTAGCCAATAGTGACCGGTCGGCAGATCAAGATGTGAAACGTAGTATTCGAGATGAGGTCAATGCCAATATAACGGAGTGGGTGAAAGACCTCACATCCATTGAAGAAGCCAGACGTGTGATTCGTTCAAAGCTTCCAGACATCAATCGTATCGCCAAAGCAAAATTAAAGGAACAACACATTGATCAATCCGTATCGGTCAGCTTTCAAAAAGCCTCATTTCCAACAAAGCTTTATGGCAACTTTGTTTATCCTGCTGGGAAATATGAAGCCATTTTGATTACGTTAGGGGAAGGAGACGGAGCCAATTGGTGGTGTGTGTTATTCCCACCTCTCTGCTTTATCGATTTTTCAAACGGAGAAGCGATCGCCTCACCAGAAGGAGATGATAAAGAGCAGGTAGCCGCAGAGCCATCAAATGAATCTGTCAATGAAGTGGTAAAAGAAGAAGAGACGGGTGAAGTGAAATTCTTTCTGTTCGAATGGGTCTCTAGTCTTTTCTCTTAAAAAAGGTCTAAATCTGTTTTTGCCTCATAGAGTTGAAGTAAGAGAACAAAAAGAGGTGAAAGCATGTATTATCAATTAAGAATAGCGACAGAAGAAGATGCCCCGGCCATTAATGCTTTTCTTGAAAAAGGCCAAGCAAAAGGCGGGGTGACGATTGCAGAGCGTACGTCATTTGTGGTCATGGAAGATGCAGACGGTGAGCTTGCAGGCTGTTTAGGCCTTGAACGACTAAATGAACAAGAAGGATTGCTAAGATCACTTGTGATATCAGATAAACTGGGTCAGGGGCATATCGTTTCTCTGTTCCAAAGTGTTCAAACGCTAGGAGAAAAACAAGGTGTGGACACCTTTTATGTTGTAGCCAATCACTCCTCTTCGCATGATTTTTTAGCGCTGATGGGCTTTACGCCTATAGAGGAAATCCCAGAAAGTGTGTGGGTATCTGCGCATGCAAAAGAGTCATTGGGAAAAGAGCAGGCGGTTGTGCTGCAAAAAACAGCGAGTTAATCACAAAACATCGGACTTATTCACATACTTATCCACTGTAAAACAAGCGTTATCCACAAATTGTGGACAACGCTTGTTTTATTTAGCATCATCTTTTATACTTTCAAAAGGATAATTGAGATATATCAACAGTTTTATCTTTTTTAAAAGGAGTTTGTATGATGTTAAATACAAAAAGGTGGTCTGTGGATTTAAAAAAGGATTTATCCACATACTATCCACAAATTGAACAAGCAGCTCTGTTGTTGCGGCAGAATGAAGTGGTCGCTTTTCCGACAGAAACGGTTTATGGACTAGGGGCAAATGCAAAAGAGACAGAGGCTGTGAAAAAAATTTATGAAGCGAAAGGACGCCCAAGTGATAATCCGTTGATTGTTCACATTGCGGACGTTCAACAGCTTCATGAATTTGCGCAAATAGAAAATGAAAAAGTAACAGCGCTGATGGATGCCTTTTGGCCAGGCGCTCTCACCATTGTTCTACCTTGTAAGCCGGGCACATTATCAAAGCAGGTGACGGCAGGTTTAACGACAGTAGGCGTAAGAATGCCTGATCATCCTGTTGCGCTTGAACTCATCCGAGCAGCTGGTCTGCCAATTGCCGCGCCTAGTGCCAACCGTTCGGGAAAACCGTCGCCGACACTTGCGGATCATGTCGCGAGTGATCTTGATGGGAAAATTGCTGGCATTGTCGATGGTGGTTCAACAGGTATTGGCGTGGAGTCAACGGTTGTATCCTGTATAGACGAGATTCCAGTGATCTTAAGGCCGGGCGGTATTACAAAAGAAGCGTTAGAAGAGGTCGTAGGAACGGTCAACATGGATCCAGGGCTGACGAAAAAGGATGAGGCACCAGTATCGCCGGGAATGAAATACACACATTATGCACCTGAAGCACAAATGTATATATTTCATGGAAGTGATGAAGACATGCAGCTGCACATTCAGAAGTACCGAGCTGAAGGGCTAAAAGTAGGTGTGCTGACAACAGAAGAAAAGAAGGAATGGTTTGCGGCAGATGTTATCTTTAGCTGTGGATGGAGAGAAAAGCCTGAAACGGTTGCGGCAAACTTATATCGTGTGCTGAGACAATTTGATGAAACGGATGTAGACTTGATCATTTCAGAAGCCTTCTCAGAGCAGGGAGTTGGTTCTGCGATCATGAACCGTCTGCAAAAAGCGGCAGGAGGGCGCACTCTCTCTTCATTCAAATAGTTCTAACCTCTCTTGGACAAACATAGGTTAAAGGAGAATGCGTGTCCAAGGGGGATTTACATGAATGAACTAGCTGGCGAATTGCTGACACTCAGTATCATGGCTTTTGCACTTGGAATGGATGCCTTTTCGGTTGGACTCGGCATGGGGATGATTCAGCTGAGATTCCGCCAGATCGTTTATATTGGACTTGTCATTGGGATATTTCATATGTTTATGCCTCTTTTTGGCATGCTAACAGGTCAGCTTTTATCTGGCTGGCTTGGGCTCCTAGCAACTTATATAGGCGGGGCGCTGCTTTTGGTGCTGGGTCTGCAAATGATCATCGCTTCTATCCGAAAAGAAGATAAGCCATTTATCGCACCTGTTGGGGCCGGTCTCGTTCTTTTTGCAACAAGTGTGAGTTTAGATAGTTTTTCCGTTGGCTTAAGCCTGGGGATTTACGGTTCTCGGGTGTTGATGACCATTTTATTGTTTGGCTTTTTTAGTATGATGCTCACATGGCTTGGATTATTACTCGGTAAACAGGTTCGGTCATGGGTAGGTTCATACAGCGGGGCGCTTGGCGGGTTTATTTTACTAGCCTTTGGAATCAAATTATTATTTCCGCTCTAGCCAGTCTCCTTACATAACATGTAGAATGAAATGCTATATAATAGAAGAAAAGGAGGTCGAAAGATGAATATCTTATTTGTTTGTACGGGAAATACTTGCAGAAGTCCGATGGCTCAAGCCCTTTTTTCCTCCATTGCAGATGAAAAAGGCTTACAGGTCACTGTAAAATCAGCGGGCATCTTCGCCTCTGATGCAGGGAAGGCTTCTCCTCAAGCAGTCGAAGCATTATTTGAGAAAAGCATTCCACTGAATCACTCGTCGTCTAAACTAACAGAAGAACTTCTTCATGAAGCAGATTATGTCTTCACCATGACGATTCAGCATAAGCAGTTGATTGTGGAGCAATATGCTCATGTGAAAGACAAGGTCTTCACTCTCAAAGAATTTGCGACAGGATCAGAAGGTGACGTGTCGGATCCATTTGGAGGGAGTCTCTCCATTTATCAGGAGACACGAGATGAACTAGAGACGCTATTGTATCAACTTGCTAAAAAGCTTAAACAGGATCACAAATCCTCATAAATGGACAACCTGTAAAACCGTTGCGCAAACGGTTTTTCTGCTTTTGTTTGCAAATGACTAGGTAGAGGTTAAAATATAACTGTAAATAAAAAATGAATGTAAGACATGACAGATTAACTCACCCTTAGGAGGAATTGCCCGATGAAAGTAGCCATTGCATCCGATCACGGCGGAACGAATATTCGTGAAGAAATCAAACAACTAATGGATGAATTAAAGATTGAATACATTGATATGGGTTGTGAATGTGGATCAGGTTCTGTAGACTACCCTGACTATGCTTTTCCTGTAGCCAATATGGTGGCAAACGGGGAAGTCGATCGCGGCATTTTGATTTGCGGGACAGGTATTGGTATGAGTATTTCAGCAAACAAAGTGAAAGGCATCCGTTGTGCACTGGCGCATGATACATTCAGTGCAAAGGCGACGAGAGAACATAACGATACAAATGTTCTTGCGATGGGAGAACGAGTCATTGGACCAGGATTGGCAAGAGAGATTGCTCACATTTGGCTGACAACAGAATTTACTGCAGGACGTCATGCTGTGCGGATTGGTAAAATCGCTGATTACGAAGAAAAGCACCTGTAAGGAGCGCTTAACATGAACATTGGTCAAGATTGGCTTGAGATGTTAAAAGAGTTTCATCAAACAGTTGAACTGCGAGCTGGCCACATTTTAGTGATTGGCTGCAGTACGTCAGAAGTGGCTGGCGAGCACATTGGGACAGCGGGAAGTGAGCAAATTGCTGAAGCTATTTATCAAGAGCTCGATCAACTGAGACGCGAGACAGGAATTGAATTGGCCTTCCAATGCTGCGAGCATTTGAATCGTGCCCTCGTTGTGGAAGAAGAGGTGGCTTACCGGCTTAACTTAGAGATTGTAGCGGCTGTACCTGTCCGTCAGGCGGGTGGTTCTATGGCGGCTCATGCGTATCAGCAAATGGAACACCCTGTGCTGGTTGAATCCATTTCAGCACATGCAGGGATTGATATCGGTGATACATTCATCGGCATGCACTTAAAGCGGGTAGCCGTACCGGTCCGTCTCAGCCGTCATCAATTAGGACAAGCACATGTGACGTTTGCAAAAACTCGTCCAAAGCTGATTGGCGGAGAACGAGCCGTTTATACAAGATCATAGTTCGGATATATTTCTAATATAATGTTGAATGATGAAGACGCTTCACCCTTTGAATATTCGGGTTTTCATAAAAAAGAAGTCGATTTTCCAAAAAAAACTTTTACATTTTACTCAAAAACCGTGTACAATGAGATGGTGAAAACATCGAATGGAAATAGATTGGAGAGGATTTCGCTGATGAAACATTTACCTGAGCAAGACGCACAAGTATTCAAAGCAATTCAACTAGAGCGGAAACGCCAGCAGGACAAAATCGAATTAATTGCATCAGAAAACTTCGTAAGCGAAGCAGTCATGGAAGCGCAGGGCTCTGTCTTAACAAACAAATATGCAGAAGGTTACCCTGGTAAACGCTACTATGGCGGCTGTGAACATGTAGACGTTGTAGAAGATATCGCACGTGACCGCGCAAAAGAAATTTTTGGCGCTGAGTATGTGAACGTACAGCCTCACTCAGGAGCTCAAGCGAATATGGCCGTATACTTTACAATCCTTGAGCATGGCGATACAGTGCTAGGCATGAACTTATCACATGGCGGGCATTTAACACATGGAAGCCCTGTAAACTTTAGCGGCGTACAGTACAACTTTGTAGAATACGGTGTAGATAAAGAAACACAGCATATCGACTACCAAGATGTACTTGAAAAAGCACGTGAGCATAAGCCGAAACTAATCGTAGCGGGTGCAAGTGCTTACCCACGTCAAATTGATTTCAAAAAGTTCCGTGAAATTGCCGATGAAGTCGGTGCTTACTTTATGGTGGACATGGCTCACATCGCGGGTCTTGTTGCAGCAGGTCTTCATCCAAATCCTGTTCCTTACGCTGATTTTGTGACAACGACAACTCACAAAACATTGCGCGGACCTCGCGGCGGAATGATTCTATGCCGTGAAGAGTTTGGTAAAAAGATCGACAAATCGATCTTCCCTGGTATTCAAGGTGGACCACTCATGCATGTGATCTCTGCAAAAGCTGTTTCTTTCGGTGAAGTATTGAACGGAGATTTCAAAACATATGCACAAAATGTGATTGATAACGCAAAACAACTAGCTGAAACCCTTTTATCTGAGGATATTCAGCTTGTATCTGGTGGAACAGATAACCATCTTGTTCTCATCGACTTGCGCTCTCTTGGCATTACAGGAAAAATTGCAGAAAACGTTCTTGATGAAATTGGTATCACGGTGAACAAAAATGCAATTCCATATGATCCAGAGAAACCATTTGTTACAAGTGGTGTACGTGTAGGTACAGCAGCAGTAACAAGCCGTGGCTTCGATCAAGAAGCGATGAAAGAAGTCGGTTCCATCATTGCGCTTGCTCTGAAACATCATGAAGATGAAGCGAAATTAGAAGAGGCGAAAAAGCGTGTATCTGATCTGACAGCTCGTTTCCCTCTATATCAAGAATTAGATTATTAAGATGTAGACCCATTTGCCTATTTTTGGCATGTGGGTTTTTTTGTAGGATTTGCGAATCATATTGAAAGATGATGTCTTTTTATGTAGAATTGTAGGAAGTGTGCAAAGTTCACCGGAAGATGACAGAAAAGGAGTTGTAGCAAGCAATGGCAAAGGTTTATGTATTTGATCACCCGCTTATTCAGCACAAACTTACATATATTCGTGACGTTCATACAGGAACAAAAGAATTTAGAGAGCTAGTGGATGAAGTCGCAACATTAATGGCATTTGAAATCACAAGAGACTTACCGCTTGAAGAGGTAGATGTAGAAACACCTGTACAAGTCGCTAAATCAAACGTGATCTCAGGTAAAAAACTCGGAGTTGTGCCGATTTTAAGAGCAGGTCTTGGAATGGTAGACGGGATTTTGAAACTCATTCCAGCTGCCAAAGTGGGACATGTCGGTTTATACCGTGATCCGAAGACATTAAAGCCTGTTGAATATTATGTGAAGCTTCCATCTGATGTGGAAGAGCGTGAATTTATCGTAGTAGACCCAATGCTTGCAACGGGCGGATCAGCAGTAGAAGCATTAAACAGCTTGAAAAAACGCGGTGCGAAAAACATCCGCTTCATGTGTCTGATTGCTGCGCCAGAAGGTGTAGAAGAAATGCAAAAACATCATCCAGATGTTGATATCTACATTGCGGCATTAGATGAGAAGTTAAACGAAAAAGGTTACATCATCCCAGGTCTTGGTGATGCTGGTGACCGTATGTATGGAACAAAATAAGAATGATTCATGAAAAGCCCACATGCAAACGTGCATGTGGGCTTTTTTGAAAAATATGACAAACGATTGATATCGTTCTTAGAAAAATCAATGTATACTGAACATTAGCAGTTTTTTTGAATGAATGTCACAACTCTCCTAAAGTTTGATGAAATTGTGAACATTTTGTGTGCTCTCTCATTATAGAAAAGTTTTTTAACTTTCAACGGATTGACACATCATAGACGCTATTGTATGCTAAACGAGGGTATTATGGTAAGGTTTTCATAGCCTATAGCACTCTACTAATCCTCATTGTGAACCCTTTAATAATCAGGGTTTGTATCAGCGAATGAAGCAGAATCCCATAGATCTAAAGATTTCAAGTCTGATTGCACAATTAGACCGATGGGTGATTGATTTTTTTCAAATAGGACGGCTTATCATAAGCGTCTTCTACGCAGTTTTCATCACCATTTATCACCTTTTTTACAATATTTTTCATCGGGAGTCAGATGAATGAACGATCCAAACGTCATTTTCCGCAGACAGAGTAAATATATGTTCTATTTATTGGCAATTTTTGTGTTTGGCTATGCCATGCCTGGTTTTAAACCACTGTTTCTTGGTTTCATTATCGGCACAATTTTTGCTTTCTTTAATTTATTCCTGCTTATTCGGAGAATGCATGCTTTTGATCGAGCAGTTAAAAAAGGAAAATCTATTCGTTCAATGGGAAGTACAGCCAGGTGGGCCAACGCAATTCTCGCAGTAGCGATTGCTTGGCGTTACCCTAACGAAGTTCATCTGGCAGGTGTTGTTATAGGATTAATGACAATATATCCTGTCATTATGATAGATTCCTTCATTCAACTTAAACGTTCTACTATGGAAGAGAGGTGAATACTCTTTGGGTCACAGTTCAAAAACTACAGAATTTTTAGGGTTAACGTTCAACTTATCCAATGTTCTCATGATTACGATTGCTAGTATCATCGTTCTTCTCATAGCGGTGCTGACTACTCGTGTTCTGGCTATTCGTCCGACAAAGGCGCAGAACTTCATGGAATGGATTGTTGATTTTGTTCGAAATATCATAGGTAGTTCGATGGACATGAAAACAGGAGCCCCATTTCTAGCGCTTGGCGTTACATTACTCATGTACATATTTGTTTCAAACATGCTTGGACTGCCATTCTCGATTACGGTCGATCACAACTTATGGTGGAAATCACCAACTGCTGATCCTGCAATCACAATGACACTAGCGATTATGGTCATGGGATTGACACATTACTATGGTGTCAAGGCAAAAGGAGTCAAGGAATATACAAAAGACTTTTTCAAGCCAATCCCATATTTAGTGCCGCTGAAAATCATTGAAGAATTTGCAAACACGTTAACACTTGGTTTGCGTCTTTATGGAAATATTTTCGCTGGAGAGATTCTTCTTGGTTTACTTGCAGGACTTGCGACCAATTTCTACACGCAAAACATTGCACTAGGTATTGTTGGTACATTAGGTGCCATCGTGCCAATGATTGTATGGCAGGCATTCAGTTTGTTTGTCGGAACCATCCAGGCATTTATCTTCACCATGCTGACAATGGTGTATATCTCCCATAAAGTCAGCGACGAACACTAAAAAATTGAGAGTCCAAAATGGACGTTATTTTAAAGGAGGAGCTTTTTAATGAATTTAATAGCAGCAGCAATTGCAATCGGTTTAGGAGCACTAGGAGCAGGTATTGGTAACGGTCTAATCGTATCTAAAACAGTTGAAGGAATCGCTCGTCAGCCAGAAGCTGGTAGAGAACTAAGAACACTTATGTTCATCGGGGTAGCTTTAGTTGAGGCACTTCCAATTATCGCTGTCGTTATCGCATTCTTGGCATTCTTTGGTTAATATGTGAGAAGCGTTCTAATATGAATTTTAATGGCGAAGATCAGATTAGTTCGAAACTTCGCCATTCCTTTATGTTTTGTTTCTTAACATATTATTTAAAGAAGGGAGTTGCCGTACTAAATGTCTCAGTTACCAGTGGTTTTAGGAGCAGGGGGCTTAAGTTTTAACGCTGGGGATATGTTGTTCCAGCTAATCGCTATGCTCATCCTGCTTGCACTTTTAAAGAAATTTGCGCTTAAGCCTTTATTAGGGATTATGAAACAGCGTGAAGATTATATAGGAAATGAAATTTCAAGTGCTGAAGAAAAGCACGTTCAAGCTGAAAAGCTTCTTGAAGAACAACGTGTCTTATTGAAAGAAGCACGCGAAGAATCACATACACTCATCGAAAATGCGAAAAAGATTGGTGAGAAACAAAAAGAAGACATCATTCAAGCAGCGCGTCAAGAATCAGAGCGCTTGAAAGAGTCTGCTAGAACTGAAATCGTGAAAGAAAAAGAACAAGCTGTGGCTGCACTGCGCGAGCAAGTTGCATCACTTTCTGTATTAATTGCTTCTAAAGTGATTGAAAAAGAACTTGATGAGCAAGCACAAGAGAAATTGATCCAAGAGTATCTTAAAGAGGCAGGCGAAAGCCGATGAGCGTGACTATTGTCTCTAAGCGTTACGCTTCTGCTCTTTTTGACATCGTTCTTGCTTCTTCGGCAGTAGACGAAACTGAAAAAGAGCTGAATGAGATCAAAAAAGTTCTCAAGGCTGACCAAGAATTAAATGACTTTCTTGTTCATCCGAAGATTACGGCAGACAAAAAGAAACATCTGATTGCAGAAGCTTTCAAAGGTGTTTCGACATATGTTTTGCACACAATGTATTTACTGATTGACCGTGGACGCACGAATATTTTTCCTGAAATGGCGTCTGAGTTTGTGAAACTTGCAAACCGTACGAAACAAATAGACGATGCGATCGTGTATTCAGTGAAACCGCTCAGCGGAGCTGAAATTCAATCTTTATCTGAAGTATTTGCCAAAAAAGCCGGAGTCACATCACTGCGTGTAGAAAACGTGATTGACAAGGATCTAATAGGCGGAGTGAAAATCCGTATCGGAAACCGCATTTATGACGGCAGTGTCAGCGGAAAGCTTTCCCGCATTGAACGTCAGCTTGCAGGCGAAAATCGTTAGAAGGGGTGAAACCTTAGTGAGTATCAAAGCTGAAGAGATTAGCGCGCTGATAAAGCAGCAAATCCAAAACTATCAATCTGAAATTGAAGTAAAAGATGTCGGTACAGTCATTCAAGTAGGGGACGGTATCGCGCGTGTACATGGCCTTGACAACATTATGGCAGGAGAGCTTGTTGAGTTCTCTAACGGTGTAATGGGTATGGCTCAAAACCTTGAGGAGTCTAACGTAGGTATCGTAATCTTAGGACCTTACAAAGATATCCGTGAAGGTGACGACGTAAAACGTACAGGTCGTATCATGGAGGTTCCAGTAGGAGAAGAGTTAATCGGACGTATTGTGAACCCACTTGGTCAGCCTGTTGATGGACTAGGTCCAATTTTAACAAGCAAAACACGTCCAATCGAAAGTGAAGCACCAGGCGTTATGGATCGTAAATCGGTACATGAGCCGCTTCAAACGGGAATTAAAGCAATTGATGCCTTGATTCCAATCGGACGCGGACAGCGTGAATTGATCATTGGGGACCGTCAAACAGGTAAAACATCTGTTGCAATTGATACGATCCTGAACCAAAAAGATCAAGACATGATCTGTATCTATGTAGCGATCGGACAAAAAGAATCAACTGTTCGTGGTGTTGTTGAAACACTTCGTAAGCATGGTGCGCTTGACTACACAATCGTTGTCACAGCTTCTGCATCACAGCCAGCTCCACTTCTTTACCTTGCTCCTTATGCAGGTGTAACGATGGGTGAGGAATTCATGTATAACGGCAAGCATGTGCTTGTTGTGTATGATGACCTTTCTAAACAAGCGGCAGCTTACCGTGAGCTTTCATTATTGCTTCGTCGTCCTCCAGGTCGTGAAGCATTCCCTGGTGATGTTTTCTATCTTCACTCTCGTTTATTAGAGCGTGCAGCGAAGCTTAGTGATGAAAAGGGTGGCGGTTCTATCACAGCATTGCCTTTCGTAGAAACGCAAGCTGGTGATATCTCTGCATATATCCCAACAAACGTTATCTCAATCACAGATGGACAGATCTTCTTACAATCTGACCTCTTCTTCTCAGGCGTACGTCCAGCGGTAAACGCAGGATTGTCTGTATCTCGTGTAGGTGGTTCTGCACAAATCAAAGCGATGAAAAAGGTAGCAGGTACACTTCGTTTGGATCTTGCTTCTTATCGTGAGCTTGAAGCATTCGCTCAGTTTGGATCTGATCTAGACCAAGCGACTCAAGCCAAATTAAACCGTGGTGCTAGAACAGTTGAAGTCTTAAAACAAGACTTGAACAAACCGCTGAAAGTTGAAAAACAAGTAGCGATTCTTTATGCACTGACAAGAGGATACTTAGATGATGTAGCGATTGCTGATGTCAAACGCTTTGAAGCTGAGTTATTCATGTACATTGAAGAAAACCATAAAGACTTGTTTGACACAATCTCTCAAACAGGAAACATGCCTGCTGATGAAGAGTGGAAAGCAGCGATCGAAGGCTTTAAACGTACGTTTGCACCAAGCAACTAATTAGTAATCTTTCCGAGAGAAAAAGATTCTCTTTTTCTCTCTTTTCACGTAAATGAACACGGATTCCTGAAAAAAGGTGGTGAAATCTTTGGCCTCATTACGCGATATTAAGTCAAGGATCACGTCAACAAAAAAATCGAGTCAGATCACAAAAGCGATGCAAATGGTATCAGCTGCGAAACTGAATCGTGCTGAAAATAATGCGAAGTCCTTTGTTCCATACATGGAGAAAATCCAAGAAGTCGTTGCGGCAATCGCAACTGGAACAAGTGCTAAGCACCCAATGCTTCTTTCAAGACCTGTTAAGAAAACAGGGTATCTCGTCATTACATCTGATCGAGGACTTGCAGGACCTTTTAACAGCTCGATTTTACGTGCCGCTTACCAAGCCATTCAATCTCGTCATCAATCTGCTGATGAATATGCGGTGATTGTGATTGGTAAAATCGGACGCGACTTCTTCAAAAAGCGTGGTATTCCAGTTATTTCTGAAGTAACAGGGCTTGGAGACGAAGTAGCGTTTGCTGATATTAAAGAATTAGCAAGCAGTACAGTGCAAATGTTCTCTGATGAAGCGTTTGATGAGCTTTACATGTTCTATAACCATTTCGTCAGTGCCATTTCACAAGAAGTAACAGAGAAAAAATTATTGCCGCTAACGGACCTTTCGGCCGCAGCGACACCAAATAAACGTTCCGCATCTTATGAGTTTGAGCCTTCTGAAGAAGAAATTCTTGAAGTTCTCCTTCCTCAATATGCAGAGAGTTTGATTTTCGGTGCGCTTCTTGACAGCAAAGCAAGTGAACATGCTGCAAGGATGACAGCAATGAAGAGTGCAACAGACAACGCAAAAGAATTGATCGACAGCCTGACACTCTCTTACAACCGTGCTCGTCAAGCAGCGATTACACAAGAGATTACAGAAATTGTCGGCGGAGCAGCTGCCTTAGAATAGAAATAATTGTCAGGAGGGAATGCAATGAAAACAGGACGCATCAGTCAGATCATGGGACCAGTCGTAGACGTTCGTTTTGAAGACGGTCACTTGCCTGAGATTTATAATGCGATCAAAGTTTCGCATAAAGCGGAAAGCGAAAGTGAAGTTGATATCGACTTAACTTTAGAAGTAGCACTACATTTAGGTGATGATACAGTGAGAACCATCGCAATGGCATCAACAGACGGTGTGAAGCGCGGTATGGAAGCTGTAGACCTTGGAAAACCAATTTCAGTACCAGTTGGTAACGTAACACTTGGACGTGTATTCAACGTACTGGGAGATAACATTGACTTAGATGAGCCACTTGGTGTGGAAGCGCAAAGAGACCCAATCCACAGACAAGCGCCTTCTTTTGATCAACTTTCTACAGAAGTTGAAATTCTTGAAACAGGTATCAAAGTTGTTGACCTTCTTGCTCCTTACATCAAAGGTGGAAAGATCGGTCTATTCGGTGGAGCCGGTGTTGGTAAAACCGTTCTGATTCAAGAATTGATCAACAACATCGCACAAGAACACGGCGGTATTTCTGTATTCGCTGGTGTTGGAGAGCGTACACGTGAAGGAAATGACCTTTACTACGAAATGAAAGATTCTGGCGTTATCGAAAAAACAGCGATGGTCTTCGGCCAAATGAACGAACCACCAGGTGCACGTATGCGTGTAGCTTTAACTGGTTTGACAATGGCAGAGCATTTCCGTGATGAACAAGGTCAAGACGTATTGTTCTTCATCGATAACATCTATCGTTTTACACAAGCAGGTTCTGAAGTATCAGCCCTTCTTGGACGTATGCCTTCAGCGGTAGGTTATCAGCCAACTCTTGCAACAGAAATGGGTCAGCTTCAAGAGCGTATCACGTCTACAAACGTAGGATCGGTTACATCGATTCAAGCGATCTATGTACCTGCGGATGACTATACAGATCCAGCTCCAGCTACAACGTTCGCTCACCTTGATGCAACGACAAACCTTGAGCGTAAGTTGACAGAGATGGGGATTTACCCAGCGGTAGATCCACTTGCTTCAACATCTCGTGCCCTTGCACCTGAGATTGTTGGCGAAGAGCATTATGCGATCGCGCGTGAAGTTCAGCAAACATTGCAACGTTATAAAGAATTGCAAGATATCATTGCCATTTTAGGTATGGATGAATTATCTGAGGACGATAAGCTTGTGGTACACAGAGCTCGTCGTGTTCAATTCTTCCTATCTCAAAACTTCCACGTAGCAGAACAGTTCACTGGCCAAAAAGGTTCTTATGTGCCATTGCAAGAAACTGTTAAAGGCTTCAAGGAAATCTTATCTGGTAAATACGATCACCTTCCAGAAGATGCATTCCGCTTAGTCGGCCGCATTGAAGAAGTGGTTGAAAAAGCCAAAGAGATGGGTGTAGAGGCCTAATCTGGTCCTTAGGAGGGTAAAAGCATGAAGACCGTTCAAGTCAATATCGTTACTCCCGACGGCCCAGTGTATGAAGCGGATGTGGAAATGGTCAGTGTAAGAGCAGAAAGCGGTGAGCTTGGGATTTTAGCTGGCCACGTTCCAATGGTTGCTCCGCTAAAAATCGGTGCAGTTCGCTTAAAACATAGTGGATCAACTGAATTGGTTGCAGTAAGCGGTGGATTTGTTGAAGTTCGCCCCGAAAAAGTAACCATTCTTGCTCAGGCTGCTGAAACATCAGACAAAGTTGATGTCGATCGTGCAAAATCAGCGAAACAGCGTGCTGAAGAGCATTTGAACCACCCGAATGAAAGTGATGTACGCAGGGCGGAACTCGCATTAAAACGGGCATTAAACCGTTTAAATGTAGCAGGGAAATAAAACAGAAAATCCTTCTTATCACTGTGATAAGAAGGATTTTTTTTAGGATGACATGAGAGATTGATACATCGACACATAAGGATGAGATGCTTGCTTTTCTAGATATAACTGCTCGCAAAATTGGGTACTGCAATGCCATGTTTTATTATTTCTGCGTAAGCCAAGCGTATATTGGTGCGAAGAGTCCATATAAGGCCGCACGACCCAGTCAGCATCTGAATGATGACGGATGATAACCTCTCCTAAATACACACTCATCATCGCTTCTAATGCATCTATTGGCATTTTCCACTCAGCAAAAAGCTGCTGACGGAAGGCATCGAAGTATAATGACTCTAACTGATAAAGGCTTTCCTCTGAGTAATCCAAAGAAATGTTATGAAAATGACACAATTGTGCTAATTCTTCTAGCTGTGTCTGTCTATAATCAAAGTAGAAAGCAATGGCTTCCCATTCATGTTCAAATGAGGGAACCAGTTCTCCGTACAAATCAACAAAGTCAGGAAAAGAATCTTTCAAATATGATCAGCTCCTTCCACCGCAGTATATCATCTCCTTCGCATCAGAATAAGAGGGGATTCACTCTAAATGTAGCTCTTTTTTCCAAATGATTCATCTTTCCGATTTTGGAGGATATAATGAAAGGGAGTTTTCCTTTACAGAAATCAATAAAAGGAGGATTCAAGTGTATGGAAGATGTAGGACAACAAGCAATTGTCAGTATTGTGATCCACCTATTTTTTATTGCCATTACGTGGTGGGCATTGCTTGCGGTGAATATTGATCCACTGATAAAAAAAGGAAAAATTATTCAAGCTAGATTGCTCATGATGCTGATCACGATTGCTATTGCATCGGCAGTCAGCAATTTCTTCCTTGATTATTTAAATTTCTCCAGACAAATCCCTTATATGTTTTAACATAAAAGGTTTGGTCACTGCCTTCTGCGGGAACGTAAAAAGAAGTGTCAAAAATATGGCCTTTGATGACTTTTCCACGTATGCATTGATCTCCTTGCGGCAACACTTGTAGCAAGGGGGAATGACAAGTGAGAAAGTATTTAAAAGGTTGGCCATTATTTGCATTTATTCTTTTTTTTGTTCTGATGATTCAAGGTGTTCGGGCAGAAGAAACATCGACGCTCGCCCAAATAGCAGAAGGTATGAAAAACCAGCAAATCGAAGTAAGTGGATGGACGCTTCATGCCAAAACAAATATAGACATTTCATCCGAACAATTTTCAAAAAAAGTGAAACGTTTGAAAGACGAACTACGACAGTATGAGTGGACCGAAAAAAAAGAGAAACATGTCACCAAAGTCACAGGAATTTACAAAGATGAAAAAAATGATACATTATCGAAAATTTTACTCGTGAAGACCGACACAAAATCAAACCAAAAGTCGTATTTATTATATGAGCAAAAAGGTGCTCGCCCACTGAATACCTGGGAGCATACATATGATCAGTTCGTACGTCATGCAAAAAGCATATTACAAGAAAAATTTGTGATTTTTACTTGTCTCGATGGTCATGTAAATGGTATGATGGATGTTGTTTTGCAAAAAAAAGCTGAAATGATAGCAAATGAATTTCAAGCAAAACCAGTTGAGTATCTCGTTGAGTCTAATTTTGTGTCGCTTTCCGCTTACACAGAGAAGTGGGAACAGTTCATTATGACTTCAAATGATAAAATGAATGTTCAAATTGCCATCAGAAGTTCGGAAATGAACGAAAATCATACGATTACGGTTGGCACACCAATCGTAACGACTGAATATTAATATAGAGAATTTGGGACGCGGAGGGGAAGACCTTGGAAAAAATCATCGTCCGCGGCGGTCAAAAGTTAAACGGCACAGTTAAAGTAGAAGGCGCAAAAAATGCCGTTTTACCAGTTATCGCTGCATCTTTGTTAGCAAGTACAGAAAAAAGCGTAATTTGTGATGTACCTACGCTCTCCGATGTATATACAATCAATGAAGTGTTACGTCATTTAGGAGCAGAAGTACATTTTGAAAATAACGAAGTATCAGTAGATGCATCTCATGCACTAGAAACTGAGGCTCCGTTTGAGTACGTCCGTAAAATGAGAGCATCTGTGCTCGTCATGGGACCACTTTTAGCTAGAACAGGTCATGCAAGAGTTGCATTACCTGGTGGTTGTGCGATTGGTTCAAGACCAATTGATCAGCATTTAAAAGGCTTTGAAGCAATGGGAGCTAAAATTCAAGTAGGTAATGGTTTCATCGAGGCTGAAGTAAATGGCCGTTTAAAAGGTGCAAAAATCTATTTGGATTTCCCAAGTGTAGGGGCAACTGAAAACATCATCATGGCAGCAGCATTGGCTGAAGGAACGACGATTTTAGAAAACGTAGCAAAAGAACCTGAAATTGTTGATTTGGCAAACTATATCAATGCCATGGGCGGTAAGGTTCGCGGTGCTGGAACTGGTACAATCAAAATCGAAGGTGTAGAAACACTTCACGGTGCAAAACACAACATCATCCCTGACCGAATTGAAGCTGGTACGTTTATGGTGGCAGCAGCCATTACTGAAGGAAATGTTCTTGTAAAAGGCGCTGTGCCTGAGCACATGACTTCACTTGTGGCGAAAATGGAAGAAATGGGTATTCAGATCATTGAAGAAGAAGAAGGTTTAAGAGTCATTGGACCATCTGAGCTCAAGCCAATCGATCTAAAAACAATGCCGCATCCTGGTTTCCCAACGGATATGCAATCTCAGATGATGGCGCTATTGCTTCGTGCGAACGGAACAAGCATGATCACAGAAACTGTGTTTGAAAATCGTTTTATGCATGCTGAAGAATTCCGCCGCATGAATGGCGATATTAAAATTGAGGGTCGCTCTGTGATAATCAATGGACCTGTTCAACTTCAAGGTGCTGAAGTGGCAGCGACTGATTTAAGAGCAGGAGCAGCACTTGTACTTGCTGGATTAGTGGCAGAAGGTCATACACGTGTCACTGAATTGAAGCATATTGACCGTGGATATGTGAACTTCCACCAAAAACTAGCAGCAATCGGTGCAGACATTGAAAGAGTAAATGATGAATCAGCAGATGTGACACAAGAACAAGTTGTATCAGATCTAAACGCATAATCATAAAAGAAATCAGTGTGTCCATTTGGGTATGCTGATTTTTTTTTTTAGAATCATAGACTGGTTTCATTTTCAAAAGCTTATCATTAGTGTATCCAATCGTTTTAAATTTTATTCATAAAGACGAACAGTAAATCAAATGATGAAGAGCACAAACATATCACCAAAAGACTTGTCCAATGAATGAAAGAAGCTGTCATATTAGCTTGTCCTTGCCCATAGGATAAAAGAGATTCAATGACAAATGGGGGCAGCCAATATGAAACCAATGATATGGACAATCGCAGGAATTTGCATCATCATTTTAATGATTCCAACCTTACTCGTGTTGCCGACGTTCCAAGGAAAACCAGCAGCCAGCCAACACGTAGCAGCAGAACCATCAGTTAAAAAAGAAGTGAAAGGTTCAGTCAAATTGAAACAATCACCCGTCTCCATTCCCGTCTACCGTTCAGCGCATCAGCAGGTAGAAAACATCCCCTTAGAAGAGTATGTGATCGGTGTCGTCGCTTCTGAAATGCCAGCCGATTTTGAAATAGAGGCGCTCAAGGCACAGGCACTCGCCGCTAGAACGTATATCGTCAGACAAATGATCATTGATAAAACCGTCAAATCTCCACAGGGTTCTCTTGTAGATGACACCCAAATGTTCCAAGTGTACAAAAATAAACAGGAACTGAAGAAAATTTGGGGAAAAGCGTACAATTGGAAATTAAAAAAGGTCACAGAAGCGGTTGCCAGTACACAAGGGAAAGTACTGACGTATGACGAAAAACCAATTGATGCTTCCTTCTTTTCAACAAGTAATGGGAAAACCGAAAATGCAGAAGCTTATTGGAAAAATGAAATCCCTTATTTGAAAAGCGTCTCAAGTAAATGGGACGAAAAATCACCCAAATTCCAAAACAAGAAAACCATCTCAGTGAGCGAATTTCAGCAAAAACTGGGTGTGACCCTTGGCCAGCAGCAGGTGGGAGAAATTGTAGAACGAACACCAGGTAATCAAGTAGCCAAAGCCGTCATTAACGGAAAAACATTGTCGGGCAGAGACATTCGCGAATCACTAGGATTGCACTCTGCAGACTTTACATGGGAACGAAAGGGTCAGCAAATCGTGATTACGACAAAAGGGTATGGCCATGGTGTGGGCATGAGTCAGTATGGTGCACATTATATGGCACAGTCAGGCAAAAAAGTAGAGGCGATCGTGAAACATTATTATCAAGGGATAAAAATTGAATCAGCTGATCGCTTTCTGAACACATATATGGCTAAGAAATAAAAGCAAAGGTGCCTCAAAATGGGGGCATCTTTTTTTATGTGTGAAGAGGTTTGAACAGAATGTGACAAATTGCGACTTAAGGCGCACCTCAGGAAATCTTAAACATTTACATCCCGACAAGAACCGATGGCCGATACAAAGCCCCTCGAAAGAATGAGAAAACGTGGGTGACAAAAGAGTCGTTAGGTGAATATATCTAGACATCTGACAGAATTTTAGTGATTTTGATGAAAGAGAAAAAGGGATCGAGTCCTATACCATTCCAAGACAGAATATTTTACGATTAAGATGTTTCAATCAAATACATAAGGAGGAAGGAAAAGCATGTTGAAAAAAGTATTTACACTCGTAACCTTAGCTGTATTGACATTATCAATGTCAATCTCTTCACCAGTATTTGCAGAAGCAGCATCAGCCAAAAAACATAAGAAAGATGTAAGAGTGACGATCTTACTTGATGCAAGTGGAAGTATGGCAAGAAAAGTGGATGGAGAGCGCAAATTCGATTTAGCAAAACAAGAGGTATTTAAATTTGCTCAGTCTCTTCCGAAAGATGCTAAAATCCGTATGAGCTTGTTTGGATCTGAAGGAAACAACAAAAACTCAGGTAAAACTCAATCATGTGAAGTCATTAGAGGCGTTTATGGCGTTCAGCCTTACGAAAAGGATAGTTTCGAAAACTCTCTAAACGGTCTTGGACCAAATGGCTGGACACCGATTGCACGTGCTCTTGAAAGTGCAAAGCAAGCGGATAAGCAGCTTCATAAGGGAACAAAACACATTGTGTACTTAATTACTGATGGTGAAGAAACTTGTGGTGGAGATCCAGTGAAAGTAGCGAAAGAGCTTCATAACTCAAAAGGATCTACTGTAGTCAATGTGATTGGATTAGACTTTAACGATGGCTATGAAGGTCAATTGAAGCAAGTAGCTAAAGCTGGTAAAGGTCATTACTACCAAGCAAGCACTGGGAAAGAAATGGGTTCTATCCTTACAGCAGAATCATTAAAACTACACGAATAACTTGCTGAAGAAAAGGGAAACGATTGATTGATGCTTTCGTTTCTCTTTTTCTGTACAAATGAAAAAAAGGGAGATTTTTTAATGAAAAGAAATATTATATTAACCATTTTAGCGAGTCTTGTTCTGCTTCTTTCTTCACCAGCTCATGCTGTAACGAAAAAGGAGCCTGCTCATGTGGTGATTTTACTTGATTTAAGCGGAAGCATGGCACAATCGGTTGAAGGCGAAAAGAAAATCGATATCGCAAAACGCTCGATCCAAAGTTTCGCAAGTATTTTATCAGAAGATACACAAGTCTTGCTTCGTGTTTTTGGTCATGAAGGAACGAATAAAAATGCAGGAAAAGCCGTTTCTTGTGCAAGTTCCGAAGCAGTTTATGGATTTGGAACATATGAGCAAGCAACCTTTCAACAAGCGCTAAATGTGTATGGTCCAACAGGCTGGACACCACTTGCCAAAGCATTAACTGATACGAAACAAGATTTTGAAGATCACCAAGCTAAAGGAAAAAATATTGTATATGTTGTCAGCGATGGTGAGGAAACATGTGGCGGAAGCCCATCACAAGCAGCGAAGCAATTACATGAAGAAGGTATTGACACAATCGTCAATATCATTGGCTTCGATGTAAATGAAAAAGAAGCAAAAAGTCTAAAATCTGTTGCCAAAGCTGGTGGTGGACAATATCAACCAGCAGCAAATGCAGAAGAATTGAATCATATTCTTCAAAAAGAAGCGAACGCTTTTGGTCAATAAGATGTGAATAGACAGCTGGGGAGAAACCCCCAGCTGTTTTTTCATAAAGGATCAATTTAAAGTCGTTTCTAATTCATCAATCCGTTTCTCCACGTAGTGCTGATCTTTTCTTGCATGAAAGGTTTCGGCTTTTTCTAATATCGCGGTGGTATTGTATTCTGGAATCTGGGAATAGCTTTCGTAAACTCCTTTTGGTATTAACACGTTTCCTTCAGGCCAATAAACTGCAATATTTCCACGTTTCAGCTCTCCGAATTGAGCAACTCCTTGGTAGGATCCATATTGATTGAAAAGGACAACAGGATCGCCTTCTTGGACGTAAAGCTCTTTCGCATCTTCTTCATTCATCAAGATAGAATGCCGCTTTCCACCATTAAAGGCATCCTTTTCACTGTAAATCATAGAGTTGAATTGCTTGCCTCGTCTTGTCGTGATATTGAAATGCCCCTCAGTTTTTCGATATTGGGGCAGCTGTGCTGGGAGCAGGTGTCCTTTTCCATCCGGTGTTGGACACACCCCATCTTCGCAAAGCCATGCGCCACCCCATTGAAAGACATCCCCTTTATGACGCAAATGCTGGATCCCATCATAGTTCCGATTTGCGATGGCAATCTCACGACGAATGTCTTCAGCATGGTCAAAATGAATCAGCTTCGCATCTTCTGGACGAACCCTTTTTGCTAGGTCAATATAAATGTCCCATTCAGCTCTGGCTTCTTCAATGCGTGGCCCTTCAATTTCCGGACTGAAATACACCATGCGTTCCGTACTGGTTGATGTACCGCCGCCTGGCTGTTCATATCTTGTCATTGCAGGCAGAACAATCACAGTCTCTTCTGCTTCTACCAGTGTAGAGGTGTTCAAAATAATATCTTGATGGACACGGAGTTCAAGCTCGGATAGTGCTTTTTCAATCGCTTCAGGATTTGGCATTGTTTCTAAAAAGTTTCCACCGCTAGTAAACAGCATCTTCAGCTTTTGCGGGTGTTCTTTTGGAAGAGCCATTTTTTCAAATGATTGCCCAATCGTGTCACCATGCCATTTTGGAATATCAAATCCCCATATCTTCTCGATTCTTTTAATATTCTCTTCATCAAAATCACTGCCGGGCAATACGAATGGATCGGCACCCATTTCGCCTGAACCTTGGACACCGCTATGGCCACGAATAGGCATAACGCCACAATGTTTTCTGCCAATAAACCCGCGTAACATGGCAAGGTTTGCGACTTGTGATATATTATCAGTGGCAAAGCGATGCTGAGTGAGACCCATACTCCAAATAAACACCCCTGAATTGGCATTGGCAAGCAGTACAGCGAATTCCTTCATTCTTTCTTTAGATAAGCCTGACGATGCTTCGAGATCCGACCATTTTAACTGAGTGACATGCTGCTTTACATCTTTTATGCCGGTTGTATGCGCTTGGATAAATTCATGGTCAAGAGCGGAATGGGGCGCTTGCTCCTCCATATCAAACCAATGTTTGATGACACCATTCATAAACGCAATATCGCCGCCTATATTGACTTGATAAAAATCATCCGCTATTTTTGTGCCGAATAAAGCACTTTCTGGAATAGAAGGGACCCAATATTTTTCCATTGCAGGCTCTTTATATGGATTGATGACAATGATCTTGGTTCCTTTCTTTTTAGCGGCGTACATATATTTAGTCGAAACCGGCTGGTTGTTTGCTGCAACAGAGCCCCAAAATATCAATACATCTGTTCCAATCCAATCACTGTAATTACAGCTGGATGCACCTATACCAAGGGAGCGTTTAAGAGCGGTTTTGCTTGGTGAATGGCAAATACGAGAAGCATTATCGATATGATTTGTTCCGATAAATCGCGCAGCTTTCGCCGCAGTATAGTACACTTCATTTGTAATCCCTCTAGCCGTTAAATAGAAAGCAAGTTGACGTTTATCAATCGATTTGATTTTAGCGGCGATTTGATCTAATGCATCATCCCAAGAAATGCGTGTAAAGGCATTCTCACCTTTTTTTCGAATCAGTGGATAAGGAATACGCCCAAGTTTTCGAAGAGACGTGCTATCCATTTGTTTGAGCCGCTCAATATCTTCGAACCATTTTGGATCAATTGCTGGCATTGTGTTAAGCCGTAGCACATTCAGTCTTGTCGTGCATATATGGGGCCCTGCTAGTGTTTGATCGTATAAACCTGATACACCAAGAGCACAGCCGTCACAAACGCCCTGAGTCAATATACGGTACGCATAGGGGAGATTATCTTTGTTCTCCCATGCCACTTTCATCGTGTCTCGAATGTGTTTCGGTTTTACTTTTCCAAGCCCCATAGGAGCAAAAGAGGCCCATAGCTTTGGTGAGGGTTTTTTGTTGAGTTTAATAGGCCCCTTGTGTTTTGTTTTTCCCATGATATCGTCACCCTCCTATTACTTTGTAAAGCGTTTTCATATCTAAAAATTACCTGTAGATTGTCATTCTGTCAAATTCATATTAAGAGCGGACCGTGACAGAAGAAGGAGCAGTAAGATTTGATTCACGAAGTTGTTTAATATCCTTCCGAATGAGAAGAGATATGATAAACGCAATGAAAAATAGGCCAGAGAAGACCATGAGACTTTGTGTGTAATTGCCTGTAATGTCACGAATAAAGGAGGAAAATAAAGGTCCTGCTAAACCAGCAGCGGCCCAAGCGGTGAGAATATAACCGTGTATGGCACCTAGCTGCTTCGTACCAAATAAATCTCCGATATAGGCTGGAATTGAAGCAAACCCTCCTCCGTAGCACGTATAAATGATCGCCATCACGATTGAAAAGATGAGCGGTTCTTTTAAGTAGGGAAGTAAGGGAAAAGCAATGAGCTGTATAGTAAAGAAAATCGTATACGTATTTGGCCTTCCGATATAATCAGAGAAGGATGCCCATCCGATCCGTCCTAGCCCATTAAAAGCACCTAAAATTCCAACAAGAGTAGCTGCTGCACCGGCCGTGAAACCAACACTTTCTTGAGCAAGCGGTGATGCTACAGAAATAATGGCAATTCCGCATGTGATATTAATAAAGAGCATGACCCACAAATAATAAAAACGCCGTGTTTTAATGGCTTCATTTGCTGTGAGCTGTGATAAATCTTGAGGAATTTTCCTTTGGTTTGTTTTTAGCACGTTAAATTGTTTGACATCATCAGGTGCTGGTGGTGATAAATAAAGAGATGAAACGACCATGATGATAAAATAAGAGATTCCGAGAATATAGAAGGTATTTGCAATATCAACTTTTTCAATGAGAAATTGAATAATGGGACTGCAAATAAGAGAAGCAAATCCAAAACCCATAATGGCTAAACCCGTTGCGAGTCCTCTTCGATCTGGAAACCATTTGACTAATGTTGAAACTGGTGCAATATAGCCTACACCTAATCCGATTCCAGCGAGTACACCATAAAATAAATAGAGGAGAGGTAATGAAGACATGTGAACAGCAAACCCTGATCCAGTCATCCCAATGCCGAAGAAAATAGCTGAGAAGAGCCCTGATGCCCTCGGCCCATACTTTTCAACGAAATGCCCCATAAAGGCAGCCGATAAACCTAAAAATAAAATAGCGATGCTAAATGTCAGGCTTATTTCTGTTAATGACCATTGAAAGGTTTGATGTAAAGGATTCGTAAAAACACTCCATGCATAAACAGATCCGATAGATAAATGAATCCCCACAGCACTTGTAGCGATAAGCCAACGGTTTTTTGTTTTGTTCATTGTGTTCCCTCCATATAAAGCAAACAAAAAGTTTGATAAGATAGAAATATGTTACATTTTTATGACTTTTTAAAATAATATCACAATTCGTCTGGTTCATATAACTAAATTTGTGTTGAAAGGAAGATCAGATCATGAATCCTTCTGTTAAAACGAAACGACGTATACACCAATATCGCAGAGGTCAAATGACATGTAAAACAGATGAAGTTGTAGAAGAATTCCCTTTAACCGTGCTGGTGAATGGTGAAGAGTTTGTCACACTCGTTTGTTCACCGGATCATTTGAAAGAATTGGTGATCGGTTTTTTAGCTTCAGAAGGAGTCATGCGATTTGAAAAAGAGATTAAAAGGTTTACAATAGATGAAAGTATGGGTTTTGCATATGTTGACTTACATCACTCAACTCAGTTCCAATCCTCAGATTTTACAAAACGAGTGATCGGATCTTGCTGTGGGAAAGGAAGACATTTTTATTTTCTCCAAGATGTGAAGACGGCAAAAACAGCCATTGACCGAATCAGTATTTCTGCTGAAACTTGTATTCATTTAATGAAATGTTTACAGGAGGAAAGTCAGTTATTTCAACATACTGGTGGTGTCCATAATGCTGGACTATGTGATACAGAAAAGCTATTCATCACTAGGACGGATATAGGACGGCATAATGCGTTGGATAAAATCTATGGATATTGTTTACTTCATAAAATCCCACTGAGAGATAAAATCCTTGTATTTAGCGGCCGGATATCGTCTGAAGTTCTGTTGAAGGCAGCAAAATTAGGGGTATCAATCGTCATATCAAAATCAGCTCCTACTGAGTTAGCACTTAAAATGGCAGAAGAATTAAATATAACAACAGTTGGATTCGTAAGAGGAGAATCTTTTAATATCTATACTCATCATCAGCGTATTACAGAATAGGAGGCTAAGTATGGTCAGTATTTTGGATAAAAGACATCGACCATTGCGCGATTTAAGAATATCCGTAACAGATCGCTGTAATTTTAGATGTACGTACTGTATGCCTGCTGAAATCTTTGGACCAGATTATCCTTTTTTAGATAAAGAAGAGCTGCTTAGCTTCGAGGAAATTGAACGACTTGCTGCGCTTTTTGCAAAGGAATTAGGTGTGGTGAAATTACGTATTACGGGCGGTGAACCTTTAATGCGTAAAGATTTGCCCGTTTTGATAGAAAAACTCGCAAAAATTCCAGGTATTGAAGACATCGCGATGACAACCAATGGAACGCTGTTACCTTTGTACGCAGATAAGCTAAAGAAAGCAGGTCTGAATAGAGTCACCATTAGTTTAGATTCTTTAAATCCAGATCGTTTTAAGCAGATGAATGGAAGACAAATTTCTATCCAAAAAGTATTTGATGGGATAGAGGCTGCAAAAAAAGCTGGACTTGCTATTAAGATCAATATGGTTGTCCAAAAAGGTGTGAATGATCAAGATATCTTACCAATGGCAGCCTATTTTAAAAAAGAAGGACACATTCTACGATTTATTGAATTCATGGATGTTGGCAATACGAACAAATGGAATCTCAAGCATGTATTGACGAAAAAAGAGATTATGGAGCTAATTCATTCAAAATACCCTATCAAACCAGAACCTCCTCGATATCAAGGGGAAGTAGCCAAGCGTTATTTTTATGAGGATGGGTCAGGAGAGATTGGCATTATTTCTTCCGTTTCAGATGCTTTTTGTGGATCGTGTAATAGAGCTAGACTATCTGCACGTGGCGAATTATTCACCTGTCTTTTTGCATCATCGGGCTTTGACCTGAGACGATTCATCCGTAATTCAGAAAATGATGAATATCTAGTGAACATATTGAAGGAACTTTGGTCAAACAGACAGGATCAATATTCAGCTGAGAGAGAGCAAAAGAAAGATCAGAAAAAAGTTGAGATGTCCTACATCGGCGGGTAATGACAACAAAGTATCATGATCATCGATTTTTGAAAAGAAGAGAAAATTCTATAATCACTGTTGAAAATCTTCTTTTAACATCAGGATAATATTTCCTATAAGCTTGGTCCCATAAAAAAACAGCAGAGATTCTGCTGTTTTTAAAAATGCTATTTTGTACCTCAAAATTGACGGAATAAGGATGAAAAAGAGACTTTTATTCATTTTGTCCTGCTTTACATTGACAGGAACTATGCTAAGATCAAATCAATCTTTACCAACTCGATTTTTTCACTCCTGGAATCTGTCCTTTATAGGCAAGCTCACGAAAAGCAATTCGAGACATTTTAAATTTTCTCAAGTAACCTCTAGGACGGCCAGTTAGTTCACAGCGGTTTTTTAAGCGAGTGGGTGAAGAGTCTCTAGGTAGTTTTTGCAAAGCTTCATAGTCACCTTTTTCTTTTAGCTCTTTCCTTAATTGTGCATATTTCAAAACGAGCTGCTGCCTCTTTTTTTCTTTTGCAATTTTTGATTTCTTTGCCATTTAAAACCCTCCTGGTTTAAGTGTGTATGTTCCATTGAAAGGGGTCTTCAAACGTTGTCCAATCTTGATCAAATTCTTCAGGTGTGAGTAAGCATTGATCTAGTGTACGAATAATATCTGCTTTAGGTAAATCTACACTGATAAAGACAAGTTTTGTATGTCGATCACCAAACTCTGCATCCCACTCATCTAGAATTTCTGGTTCCTGATTTAAGATCCGTGATCGTTCTTGCTCAGGCAAGGCAGCAATCCAGTATGCGATTGGTTCAATTGCCACAGATTTTCCGGCTTGTGAAATTAAAATGGTTAAATCATGATGTGTCGCTAGCCATGTAAATCCTTTCGCTCGAACGATTTGCTCTGGCATTTGATCTAACCATGCATTCAGTCTGCCAGTATGAAAAGGAAGCCTTCTTTCATAAACAAAAGATGAGATTTGGTATTCTTCTGTTTCAGGCGTATGCTGAGAGTGTCCAGCATTGATTTCTTTGATCCAGCCCGCAGAAGCACTAGATTTTTCAAAATCGAATAAACCAGTATTCAAAATATCACTAGGCTGTACGTTACCTTTAGAGGTTCTAATAATAGTTGCTTCTGGTTGAAGTTTGGTTAGCACGTGCTCAAGCCGATCTAGTTCTGATGCCGATACAAGATCACATTTATTGATAATGAGCACATCACAAAATTCAATTTGATCAATAAGTAAATCGGAAATCTCTCGTTCATCATCATCTGAAACTGCTTCTTTACGATCCAATAAACTTTCTCCTGACTGGAAATCTGTCCAGAAACGGTTTGCATCTACCACCGTTACCATCGTGTCTAATCTGCAAAAACGTGTCAAATCTATGCCCATTTCTTCATCAATGTAAGAGAAAGTTTGAGCGACAGGAATTGGTTCACTAATACCTGTAGATTCAATGACAATATAATCGATATTCCCAGCCTTACAAAGGCGTTCTACTTCAATTAATAAATCTTCTCTCAATGTGCAACAAATACAACCATTAGATAGTTCAACCAGTTTCTCATCTGATCGAGAGAGTTCGCCGCCTTGCTTAACTAATTCCGCATCAATGTTTATTTCACTCATGTCATTGACAATAACAGCTACTTTTAGCCCTTTACGATTCTGAAGAACATGATTTAATATCGTGGTTTTTCCAGCTCCTAAAAAGCCGCTTAGAACTGTGACAGGTATTCTTTTATCCATTTGTTTTAGTCCTTTTGAACATGCTCATTTTGTATGCCGCCTCACTTATATAGTAATGATTACGATTTAGATCTTAAAAATTATTTTGTTTCCCGATGAAGGGTGTATTTCTTTAATCGTGGAGAATATTTTTTTAACTCCAATCGGTCTGGGTTCGTTCGTTTATTTTTTGTAGTGATATAGTTTCTGTCACCTGTTTCAGTACAGGCTAAGGTGATTTTCACGCGCATAATTGCTATAATCCTCCTTTATTTCGTAATGATTACGATTTGTATTTTAAAATGATAAAGACTGATTGTCAAGTTTAGTATCAAGTCTATGCCAACTCAAATAAAAAAGGGGTATCGTATTTCATTGATACCCCTTTCTATTAATAAAAGTCACCAAGTTCTTCTTCGTAATAATCTTCGTACTGTTGGACATCGGTAGGGAGTTCTTGGAGAAAGGCTAGTCCGCCTAGTATAAACATCAAAACAATCGCGATGAATGAGAGAATAACGGCGGCAATACTTGAAATCGCAAACAGTGTTTGCATTTTCATCATCTTAGCATATTGTTCCAATAATTCTTCGTAAGAAGTATCAGGCGCTTGAATCAATTGTTCAGCTGCTTTCACGGATTTTTGGACATGAATTCCCATCATAATCAGAAAAACGCCAATGGCAGCAGGAAGAACAAGCCAAAACCCACTGAGGATGGATAGACCACCTGAAATATAGAGAAAGATGCTCCCAACCTTTCCCCACTTTGTTATTGAATGAAGAGATTGAATGATTTTCTCAGTTTGTTGCAATTGTGTTCACTCCTTTATGTATTCACTCTATATCATACTTGAGCAAGTAGTACTTTAGGAAGAGTGAATTGACCTTTTTTCTATCTTTCATTTACTTTTTATGGATAAATAAATTATTTTTGAATAAGAAAAAAGTAACAATTACTACAAATGTAATCTGCAGATTTTGTCATAAATAAGAAAAGTAGTTTAAAGTAATTAGAAAATTTATCAAAATATGTTGTTAGTTGTCTATAAATTGGTTATTATTGTATTGTATTACCATAAAAATTGGAAGGTGGAATTCATATGTTAGATCGAATTTTAAACAAAATGACCAATGTTCAACCTGCAGCTGCTAGATGTATTTTGCAAAGATTGGTAACTTCTTGCCAATCAGCACCAACTTGTTTCCTTCAAGGCGTTGGAACTTTCCGTTACTATGTGGATCGTGACACAGGTGAGATTTGTACTAGCCAAGAACGCGTTAAATGTGGCTGCTAAATCTAAGTATCTTATTTATTAGGGTGTGAACGCATGAGCATAACTCCAATTTCATTAGTAACAAATGCTATGCAGACGTCAAATAAGCGTCAAGCAGGCCATACATCAAATTCTTTTTTGACCCAAGCAGCGCAAATTGTTCAAGGCGACCATTCTCCAGAAGAGAGAAAGGCGTTATTTCAACAACTGACTTTAGTTCAGCAAGGAAAAGATTTAGAGCTTCATGTTTCTAAATTAAAGGAACTAGAGAAAGAGGTTCAAAAAGAGGGATCTTCTTCTGTTACTGTGAATCAGCACGGTGATCAAGTTGACATTTCAAATGAAGCTCGCAGTGAGTTTGAACAAGCTGAGGAACAAACATCCGCTTCAAGCGAAGCTAATGATATCGCTGCAGAGGAAAAAGGGAAGGATGTTCAGCCAAATTCACAATAATAAAAAATGAGGCATGTGTTTAATGCTCTTCACATGCCTCATTTATCTTTAGTTTGCAGCTAGTCTTGAATAAAGACCGTCTGGAAAAGGTGCTGCATATGAGATGGTATCATTGTCTTCTACCATGATGTAGAACGGAAACTCCTGAATTTGGAATGCGTTTATCAATTGTTCATCTACCGGAATAATTCGCAAGTTTGTTTCGTTATCACGATATAATTCTTGGTCTTTTTTTTGCCCGTTTTTCAACAAAATACTCAATGAAACGTTTAGTTTATGCTGCTTTTTTGTTTCTAGAAATTGTTCGAGTGATGGAATGCAGTGCGGACATGCTGTGTCAGTGAAGATCAGTAATTGTTGTGTACGATTTGTTTGCAGCAGATCATTCATGTGAATGGGTGATGGCTGTTCGAGAAGTGGATGCGCAAGTTTCTGCCCCACGTGTTCTATAGGTAAGATGATAAGCTGCATCTGTTGTTTTAAATAGATGATAATTCCAGCCGTTAATAGAAGACTGCAAATCATAAGAGCGAGCTGTATAAGAAAAATTGAATTCATCGTATATCGTCCTCTCAAAGTGAAGTTACGCAAAGCTATCATATTACAAATATCAAAAATATGTCAATTATACTAAATGGTGTAAGGTGGAGCATCTCATGAGTACAGTGAACCATTGTTTATATGCAATCTCCTATACTTGGAAAAAAAGTCGTTCTTATCTTCTTTTAACTTTGTTCATTCAAGTGATCGTTGGTTTTATGCCTTTGGCTAGTGTCTGGATTATTCAAACTTTGATTAATGAAATTATTTTATTTATGACGTCTTCAGGTGACATCCAAAAGGTTTTGTGGTTATTTGGACTGCAAATGGTCATTGTGATTTTAGGATATGGGCTTCAATTTATTCTTCAGCTTAGTCAACAGAAAGCAACAAATCTGATTGGTCTCCATTTGAAAGGTGAATTGCTTCAAAAAGCGATAAGACTGCCGTTTATTACGTTTGAGCACCCGTCCTTTTACAATGAAAGTCAACGTGTGATGAACAGTCATCAGCATGTTCTCAGTATGGTGAGAAGTATTTTTACAATGATGAGCGCGTTGATTACTGTTGTATCACTTCTTATTTATATGATCGGTATTCATTGGGGCTTAGCGGTCATATTGTTCTTGTTTACCTTGCCTGTATTATGGATTGAACTTTTCTTTGGAGGCGCACGTTATCGATTAAATCGTTTGTTAACGGCTAATGATCGAAGAGAAATGTATGTATCTGATCTCGTCGCACAGCGAGATTCTTTAAAGGAAGTTCGTTTATATGGAATAGGGAATTATCTTCTTCAAAAGTGGAGAGGTCACTACGTTAAAAGTGCAGATGAAAAATATAATTTGCTGAAACGCCAAGTGCGCTGGGAGATGGCAGGCGGGTTGCTCATGACATTGGCCTATGTGTGCTGTGGTTTATTGATTGTCTTTCTTATTTTTCAAAAAAAATTAGCTGCGGGTACGTTTGTTGCAGTGCTACAAGCTGTACAAAACATTCAAAGTGGGTTTCAAGATTTAACGAGGGAATGTTCTAGTTTATATGAAACGAGCCTATATGTTGATGAAATGAGAGCTTTTCTAAAGAGAGAAGAGGAAATGCATGAACAGACGGAAGAGGCAGCGTCGCTTCAGGGAATTGAGCATATCCAGTCCATTACATTAGACAATCTCTCTTTTACTTATCCGAATATGAAAAAACCAGCGATTGAGCATATTCATTTTCATATGAATAAAGGTGAACGAATTGCATTAGTAGGAGATAATGGGTCCGGTAAAACCACTTTAATCAAATGTTTAACCGGCTTATACGATCCAGATCAACAGAATATGCACAAAGTCAATGGAGAGGATATTTCCACCATCCATAAAAAGTCCTATCATGCGAGAATGGCTGTTCTTTTTCAAGATTTTATGAAGTACGAATTCACTGTGAGAGAAAACATAGGGTTTGGCCGTATTGATGATATAGAAGAGGAAGAGCGGTTGATTTCAGCCGCCCGTCAAGCAGGTATAGAGAAAAGAATTAATGAAATGGAAGACACATATGATGCGCAGCTAGGTCGCTTTTTTGAAGAGGGACATGAATTGTCTGGCGGACAATGGCAAAAGCTTGCGATGGCGAGAACCTTCTTTAGAGAAAGTGATTTTATTATTTTAGATGAACCGACCTCTGCTCTCGATCCATTGTCGGAGATCTCACTCATTCGAAAGTTGTTCGATCATACGCAGGATCAAGGTGTTTTGTTTATTACACATCGTATGGGAGCGGCCCGCTTAGCAGACCGTATCATCGTCATGAAAGATGGTGCTTTCATTGAAGAGGGCAACCACGATGAACTGATGGCATTACACGGAGAATACAGAAGGCTATACGAGGCACAATCTCAACTATTTCAACAAAAGGAGATGGTGTAAGGTGAGTGTCTTTTATTTCATAGGAGTCTATTTACTAGGAATCATTTTTGCAGGTGCATGGCTGGATAAAGCAAGGAAACAGAAGGCACATGTCCAACAGATCAATGCTTATCGGCTGCTGCCGCCTTCTTTCGCGGCACCCATGTTTTATGTATTTTTGTTGATTGAGTTGGTTTGTACGATTCATTTGTTTATATGGAACATGTCTGTCCTGCCTGCAGTGGGCCTTACAGCCCTGTTATGTATTTACACTGGAGCGGTTACGTTCAATTTAATGAGGGGGCATCGTGATATTTCGTGCGGTTGTGGAGGATTACTGGAAAACGATCGCCTGCATTGGGGGATTGTGATTCGCAATCTGCTGATGCTTACTCTTGTGGCAGGGTTATTTTATGTACATCCTAGTGTTGAAATGATTTCATTGCGGTTGAAAATGATTTGTTTTCTCATTGCAGCGGCTGTCTGTTTGATCATAGCGGTCAGCCAAGAAATTGTGCTATTGAAGCGAAAGTGGATCGACTCATTCCAGATTGCAGATGGATCAATTATAGAAGGAGATAAAATGAAATGACAGATATTTTATTAATCATTGTGTTATTAATTGTCATTGCCCAGCTGGCTGTCGTGTTTTTGCTTGCCCGTTTTATCGGGAGATTTATGAATAAAATAAAATCTCTTGATGGAATTGAATTGAAGGAAGCGGATATTGGTGACCCGGCTCCGTTATTTCGCAGTTATTCGCATGTAGGTGAAAAGGTGATCTTGAAGGAGTATTTGCAAAATGGGCGAGCTGTGATGCTGTTATTTGTGAATTCTACTTGTATGACTTGTAAAAGTATTTTGTCTGATGTGCAGCCTCAAACTTCACATGATGATGCTCATGTGATTGTTATTAATGGAGATGAACAAGCCGATGATGCCTCGCTTCTTCAATTGCTGCCGGAGCAAGCTGTTTATATGCGCTCATCACAAATTATGGAGTTGTATGGAGTAACAGTTGTTCCGCAAGCGCTTCTGATTGATGAACATGGTATCATTCTGAAAAGAAAATCGCTTCAAAATGCGAAGCAATTTGAGCAGTTGGTGCATGCTTCATAAAAAAGCGTCTCTTTCTTCAAGAGACGCTCCAGCGTGTAGACAAACCTTCGCATTCTTTGTCAGTCCTGCGTGCTGGTGCTCACGAATGTGACATTCGCTCCGCGCCAGTACTCGTCCTTCCTCGGGCTGCAAAGGTTTTCTATCACGCTGAAAAGAAGACAAAGGGCTAAATTAAAGTTCATTTTAGCCCTTTGTCAACAATCTAAAGCGTGTCTTTCTTCAAGAGACGCTCAGTTTATAATTCTTTTCCTAAAATATCTAAGTCGTACCGATTGCCGTCCATTTCTGCGATGCGTGGCAAATGTCCCCAAGTCTCAAATCCGTGCTTCTTAAATAATTTGATGCTGGCTTCGTTGTGGCCGAAAATAAAGGCAAGTAACGTTCGGATGCCTAATGAGGGTGCCAATTCGAGCGCCTCTTGTAAGAACAGTGACCCTAAACCTTTTCCTCGATAGTTTTGGTTCAAGTAAATACTCATTTCAACAGTACCGTTGTATGCAGGTCTGCCGTAAAACGTTTCAAAACTGAGCCAGCCGTAGATATTTCCTTCCTCATCTGTTTTCACATAGAGAGGACGTTTCTCTGAATGATTCAAAAACCACTGACGGCGGTCTTCTACTGTAACAGGTTCTGTATCGGCCGTTACTTCTCTTGAAGCAATCGTTGAATTGTAGATATCGACGATCTCTTTGAGGTCATCTTCTGTTGCCATGCGGTTGAAAGTTTTCACCATATGTACCCCCATCTTTTTTCATTCATCATACATATTATTGATGCGATTGCGCAAAATAAAAAGAAAAATGATTTCGTGTGTATATATTTTTTGAAAAGTGTTCAGAATGTTGCTGAGGTGATGAAAAATGAGAGAGGAAGAAAAGAAACGTACTTCCAAAATCACAAAAGTTCAGCAATTTTTCCGTAAGCGCTGGGTATTCCCTGCTATTTACTTGGTCAGCGCAGCGGTCGTGTTAACAGCCGTTCTTTGGTATCAAGCTGTATCGAAAGATGTGAAAGACCAACTATCTGATGGAAATCAAACAGGACAAGAACAGCGTGATGATGCCGTTGAAGTTGGAAAGCCAATTGAAAATGTCGCTATGCCGGTCCAGAATTCTGAGAATGTTTCTGTCGTGAAAAAGTTCTATGAAGCAGATGCTGATCAAAAAGAAAAAGAAGCAGCACTTGTAAACTATAATAACACCTATACCTTAAGCAAAGGTATTGATCTTGCAGATAAAGATGGCAAAGTGTTTGATGTCACAGCTGCTCTTAGTGGAACAGTCGTTCAGGCGAAAAAAGATCCAGTTCTCGGTCACGTTGTTGAAATTGAACATGAAGATGGATTGTCTACTGTGTATCAATCGTTGTCTCAAGTGAGTGTAAAAGAAGGCGATGAAGTAAAGCAGAATGATGTCATCGGTGCTTCTGGTAAGAATCTATATGGTGCTGAAAGCGGCAACCATGTTCACTTTGAAATTCGTATGGAAGGTTTAGCGCTTAATCCGCTTAGCTTCATTGATAAGCCTGTTTCTTCCATTGAAAAAGCAGCGCAAGAAGTGACGGAAGAAGCAAAAGAACCTGCTCAGCCAAAAGCTGATGACAAAATGAAGGAACCTGCTGCTGACGATAAGGCAAAAGAGCCGGCTGAAGAAAAATCTGAAGATAAGTCTGATGAGAAGGGGAAATCCTCTGATCAAGAAAAGTCTTCTGATTCCTCTAAAGACCGCAGTCAGTCAGAAGAAACAAAACAATCTTAATGTCATGTCAGATCCTCTGTGTAGATAAATGCACAGAGGTTTTTTTCTGTCTTTAAAAAAACCTCCGCCATATGGCGGAGGGGATGCTATAAGGCGGCAGGTCCTTCTTCACCTGTCCGAATGTTGATTGTATTTTCTATCTCATATATAAAAATCTTCCCATCCCCTGGTTCGCCTGTACGCAGTACTTTCTGTGCTGTTTCCACGACCTGTTCAACAGGTACTTTGCTTAAGACGATTTCAATCTTTAAACGTTCGTACACATTGCTTTCCTTTTTGACGCCACGGTATAGTTCCGTATGTCCCTTTTGTAATCCGCAGCCGTGCACATTGGAAAAGGTAATCGAGGTGACACCAATCTTTCCAAGCTCCACCTTTAATGTTTCAAAATTAGCTGGACGTGTGACAATCTCCACTTTATACATTTTGCTCATAGAGACACCCCTTTTTTCTTTAATCTTGATATGCTTTTTCGCCGTGCATCGTTAAATCAAGACCGACTGATTCTTCTTCTTCAGTTGCGCGGATCTTGAAGAAGATGTTGACGACTTTGATGATCACGTATGTGACAACTGCAACAAAGACGTATGTGGCCACGATGGCGACAACTTGTTTCCAAAGTAAGCTTGGATCGCCGTAAAATAAGCCGTTGGCTCCGCCATCATTGACAGATGTAGTGGCGAAAAGGCCTGTAGCAATGCCTCCCCACGTACCGCCGATTCCGTGGAGACCGAATGCATCCAGTGCATCGTCATAGCCGAACTTGGCTTTGAGTGAATAGACGCCCCAGAAACAAACGATTCCGCCGATGATTCCGATGATGATCGAAGCGAATGGTGTGACAAAACCTGCGGCAGGTGTAATCGCTACTAGGCCTGCAATGGCGCCAGAGATTGCACCTAGCATCGTTGGTTTTTTGTTGATCATCCATTCGACTAACAGCCAGCCGATGATTCCTGCAGCAGCTGCTGTATTCGTGTTAATAAAGGCATACATGGCGACACTATCTAATGTGAGGGCACTTCCTACGTTAAATCCAAACCAGCCAAACCAAATCACAGCTCCACCAAGAAGTGTGTAGATCAAGTTATGCGGAGAAGAACTTGCCGCTTCTTTTCGCTTCCCGAGAACAATGGCTACGACTAGACCAGCCACACCGGATGATATGTGGACGACGTTTCCACCGGCGAAATCAAGTGCTCCCATTTCGCCAATCCAGCCGCCACCCCATACCCAGTGTGCGACTGGAGCGTATACAAATGTGACCCAAAGGAGTGTAAACACGACCACCGCTGAGTAACGAATACGTTCAGCGAAGGCACCAGAGATAATGGCTGTTGTGAGGACGGCAAAGGTCATTTGGAACATCATGAACAATGAATGTGGAATCGTATCACTATATGAACCAGGTTCAAAGCCAACGCCTTTTAGTCCAACCCAGTCAAAGCCTCCGATCCATGCATTGCCTGGCGCAAAGGCCAGTGAATAGCCAAACACGATCCAGACGATAGAGACAATGGCTAGTGAGGTTAAGCTGTGCATTGTCGTACTTAACACGTTTTTACTTCTCACAAGTCCTCCGTAGAATAAGGCTAAACCCGGTGTCATTAACCACACGAGTAGTGCGCAGAAGAACATAAATACTGTATCACCCATTTGCATGCTGCATTCCCCCGAATCATTCAGAATTAATAGATTTCTTAATTCTTCATTATAGAGAGAAAAGTCATATATAACATATTTATGTAAGTTTATCTAACATGGTTTTTTGGTCATTATCAATATAAATGGATGAAAAGTTCGTAAAAAATGAGAATAAACGTGTATGAACGACGAAAAATAAAGGGCGTTTGACCTATAAAATCGAACTGAGAAACAATTTGGTTCGCTCCTCTTGGGGAGAATCAAATAATTCTGATGGGGTACCTTGTTCGACAATTCGTCCTTCATGCATATAAACAACTCGGTCAGCTACTTCTTTTGCGAAGCCCATTTCATGAGTGACGATGACCATTGTCATGCCTTCTTTGGCAAGACTTTTCATGGTTTGCAGCACTTCGCCTACAAGCTCTGGGTCCAGCGCAGAAGTGGGCTCGTCAAATAACATGACATCGGGCTTCATGGCAAGAGCTCGTGCGATGGCAACACGCTGTTTTTGACCGCCTGATAGCTTTGAAGGGTACACTTTTGCTTTATCCGCTAGTCCGACTTTTTCTAATAAGACATTGGCTTCAGTTATCGCTTGTGCTTTCTTTGTTTTTTTCACCATAACCGGTGCTTCGATGATGTTTTCAAGCACGGTTTTGTGCGGGAAGAGATTAAAATGCTGAAACACCATGCCTATTTTCTGCCTCATTTCATTTAATTGATCTCGTTTTGGATGAACGGGACTGCCATCAATGATGATCTGACCGTCATTTTTTATTTCTAAAAAATTCATACAACGGAGCAAGGTGCTTTTCCCAGAGCCGCTTGCACCAATTAAGACGACGACATCATTTTCATATACAGTGAGGTCGATATCTTTTAAGACATGTAGCTCTCCAAAGTGTTTATTCAGTTTTTCAACACGAATGATCTCTTTTGATTCTGTCATGCTTCTCCTCCTAATGATCACTGACTGAAAGTTTCTTCTCAACGGTTTGCACAGCGAATGTTAACAGCAGGACAAGAACTAAGTAATAGACAGCCACGACAAGTAAGTACGTCATGTTGTCAAAACTGTTGGAGCCTTGAGTAGTGGCTATGTTAAAGAGTTCATTGACGCTGATGAAGGCAGCAAGTGATGAATCTTTTAAGCCGATGATAAACTGATTGCCGAGAGGGGGAAGGGCGCGCCGCATCGCTTGCGGGAGAATGATACGTCTCATGGTTAGAAATCGCCCCATGCCAAGAGAACGTCCTGCTTCTTTTTGACCTTGATCGATTGATTGAATCGCACCTCTAAATATTTCTGCTATATAGGCACCGTTATGGAAGGCAAGCGCAATAGAGGCTGCCCAAAAGTCGGGTATATTTAATTCTGTCAGCCCAAAATACAGGATAAAAATCTGCACAATGAGTGGTGTTCCGCGTACAAGGAAGATATAGGCATTTGCGATATAACCGAAAACGGCTACGCGGGATATTTTTAGTAAGGCAAAGAAAAGCCCGATGAACATGCCGATGAAAATACTGATGACAGTGAGTTGTAAGGTGAGCAGCATTCCTTCTAAGAAAACGCCTCTAGAATCAATCAGCGTTTGAAAAAAGTGTGATAAGGTAGGCAAAACAATCATCTCCATTTGAAGAAAGTGCGCCTAGAGAAAGGCGCACAATCGTGGTTTTAATCCTGTTTGACGGTAATATCTTCGTCAAAATACTTTTCGCTAATTTGTCTTAATGTTCCGTCTTTTCTAAGTGCATCAATCGCATCGTTGATTTCTTTTATGAGCTCTTTATTGTCTTTAGAGACAGCGATTGCTTGCTCACTTTGCCCGAGTCTTTCTTGTGCTTCAATTTTTAGTTTTTTCTTCATGGCTTCTGCACCTGTGGCAAAATCAGTGACGACCGCATCGTGTTTGCCATTGGCTAGTGCTTCTAAAGCGACAACATCACTGTCGTAATATTTCGGTTCCTGACCGCTATGTTCTTTGGCAATATCCGCATAAGACGAACCTTTAGAGACAGCGATTTCTTTGTTTTTTAAGTCATCTGCACTGTGAATGTCTGCGCCGGGTCTTGTGAAGATTTGCGGACCTGAGTAGTAATACGGTTGAGAAAAAAGGACGTGTTTTTTTCGTTCCTCGTTGATGGTATGACTTGCAACGGCGGCATCAAATTTACCTGCTTTGACGCCTTCGACGATGCCTGCGAATTTATATTTTTTCTGTACAGGCTCTAGGCCCATCTTGTCGCTAATCGCATTGCCGACATCAATATCAAAGCCGGACATCTGGTTTCCATCCATGTAACTGAATGGGTGGAATTCACCTGATGCTGCAAAAATAAATTTCCCATCCTCCAAAATTGGCGACCCTTTCGCTGTAGAATTACGTTTATCTCCGTTCCCATTTGTTTCATTTGAACCACACGAAGACAGAAGTAATACTGCAACCGAGAAAAGGGCTGGGACCCAAAACCGTCTTTTTTTAATAATAAGCTTCTCCTCCTTTTCAGCCGTTCTCCGTATAAGGAGAAAGTAGGCTTTTCAATATGTGTAGCATCTTACCATTTGTTCCTCATATTCTCAATTTTATATGCGCTTTTCCAACACTTGCCCTTTTTAAAATGTATGTCTTGCTTTTCGGAGAGAGAACTTGAATTGATCAGGGTAAAAAAGGGAAATGAATCTCATAATAACGAGGAGATAGACAAAGAACGTGTATGTCAAAAGAAGGGGGCGGGTGTATGATCAAATGGAAAAACAACCGAAAAGTCTTTTTAACGGCGATTGCTTTTGGAACGATGTTAAATCCATTGAATTCCTCAATGATTTCTTTAGCCTTGCATCAAATTCAGCATGAGTTCGGTTTGTCGTTTACGACGGTATCTTGGCTCATTTCAACCTTTTATTTGGCCAGCGCGGTCACGCAGCCGGTGAGTGGACGAATTGGAGATCATGTGATGAGCCGAAGAACCTTATTTTTATTTGGACTAGTTCTAGTGGCAGTCTCAGCCATTTGTGCGCCGTTTGCCCCGACTTTTGCGGTGCTGATTGTGATCCGGCTTCTACAGGCGATTGGAAGCAGTGCGATCTATCCTTCAGGTGTTGGACTGATTCGGGATCATGTGAAGGAACGACAAGCTTCTGCTTTAGCGGTATTGTCCATCTTTGCTTCAGCGATGACAGCACTCGGGCCGACACTTGGCGGGTTTTTGATGACGATCGGCAGCTGGCCGGCGATCTTTTTAGTGAATTTGCCATTCATATTGATCAGTTTTTTTCTAGGCCTTTCCTTGTTTCCTAAGGAGAAGAAGAAAAAATTGCGTATCGGAGACACTGTCCGAAAGCTTGATTTGCCAGGGATGTTGCTATTTACAGTTTGTATTGTCCTTTTGCTTTCTTTTTTATTATCACTATCTGATGGTATTCAGTATGTACAGGGCATTCTCTGTCTTGTGAGTGGGGGTGTTTTTATATGGTGGGAATATCAGGTGGATGAACCATTTATCCAAATTCAGATGTTCAGGCAGGAGAAACGGCTTTCGCTTGTGTATGTGCAATTTATCATTTTGAATATTTTCTTCTATTGTCTCTTTTTTGGCTTGCCAAGTTATTTTCAGGATGAATTGGGCTGGCGTGTGGAGATGACAGGTCTCTTTATGCTTTGCATGTCTGGCGTGAGCATTATGGTATCGCCGCTGACTGGCAAGTGGGTAGATCGCGGCGATGAACGGCACCCTGTTTTGGCAAGTGCTGTGCTGATGCTGGCCGGTGCTTCTGCCATGACTTTCTTTTTTATTCCGGCGCCATTCTGGGGGAAAGGACTGGTTCTTGCTTTGCTTGGACTCAGTTACGGGATTGGAAATGTTGCGCTTCAAGCTGCGATGTTAAAAGCGAGCCCTCAACAAATGATTGGCACGACCTCTGGGCTTTTTCAAACATGCAGGTACCTTGGTTCCATTCTGTCATCTGCCGTGCTTGGCATGCTGTTTGGTGAGGAAATTGCAGGTTCTCATTTTGAACAATTAGGCTGGACATTGATCATGATTTCTCTTGTCGGCATTAGCGTCAGCCTTTATTTTTCGAGTATGGTCAGAGGAAAACAAACAATGAAAAAAGCGGCTGGGATAAAGTAGAAGAGAGGTCTTCCATACTTTATCGCAAGCCGCTTAAGAGTTGGACAGGTCTGATCCTTGGTCCTTTTGCTTCCTTCTGAAAATTTTGCCCACAATGTTCTCGTAAAATGTCACGATACGGTCAATTGGAGAGTCAAAGAACTTCCATAATTTATTCATGATAAAGACAACCACAATCGATACGATCAAGCTGCCTAATACATCAAATGGATAATGATGACCGACCCAGATGCGGGAGAACCCTGTCAGTAATCCAAAAACAAGCAAAATATTGCCGAGTTTTTTATTACGGGATCGAATGGCTAGTGAAAGAGCCAGTGCACCTGTTGTGTGGTCACTTGGGAAGGAAGCGTCTGCTGAGTGCGGGATGAGTGTGTCGACTTTGTGCGCCACAAACGGCCGCTCTTCATAATAAAACAGCGTAATGGCAAAATTGACGATGAGTGCCACGATGCCTGTTACACCAGAAAAGAAGACATGCTTCTTAAATTTGTGATTACCTAAAAACCAGCAAATCAATAAGACGAGGGCATATACGAGAATGGCCTTTTTCGTAATGAAAATCATGGCCTGATCTAAAAACTCAGAATGATGAGCCATCCCGTGTATGACTTTAAACAATTCGTAATTCAAAACATCACCTATACTTTCGCTTAACGCCAACTATTTTTCAAAAGACCTATCTGTTCATTTGAAATATCCTATATTTTAGCATGTTTTCAGTGAAGTTTAAAACAGTATCCTATTCTGATAGGGAAACCTTTTGTGCTTTTGCTTCTTGCGGTTTTCGTTCGCTCCAATAAAAAACGCCCATGCTAAGTAACACGACAACGCCAGCAATGAGATATACATTTGAAAAATCTGTGAAGCTGACAAGCAGTCCGAAGACAAATGATCCAGCGGCAATCCCCGTATCATATAAGGTAAAGAAAGTTGCTGTGGCGTAGCCTGTACGGTGTGCTGGTGAGTGTTGTATCGCAAGTGTTTGTAAACATGGCACCAAAGAGCCGTAGCCAAGACCGATGACAGCGCCGGATAAAAGAAGCATGGTGGCTGTTTGTGTAGCGGTCAGCATCCATAAACCAATCGCAAAGAGAGCAATCGATGGATAGATCACAATATGAGGCCCGACTCGGTCAAACAGTCTGCCTGTAAATGGACGTGATCCAAGCATTGCAGCTGCAAATACAATGAAGAAATAACTGCTTGCACCCATTAGGTTCAGGGAATTGGCATAGACTGAAATAAATGAAATGATCGGCGAGTAACAGAAGGAGATAATGATTCCAACTGCTGCCGTTTTTAAAGCACCTTTTTCAAACAGGTGAGAAAAAGTGAATCGAAAGATGACACTTCCGCCGTTTTCAGGCTCAGGCTGTCTAATCAGCATCGTGAAAGCTGCACCGATAGAGACGATGATCGAAAAGAGAAGAAATAAAGAATGGAATCCTACTTTTCCGACTTGATTCAGTGCGATAAACGGACCGATGACCACGGCAAGGTTCATTGACATGACAAAGTATCCAAGACCCTCTCCTCGTTTATGTTTCGGAATCATATCAGCTGCAATAGCACTTGCTACGGTTGTCAAAATGCTGAAGAAGATTCCTTGCACGAAACGCAACATGAGAAGTGTTTGGAATTGATCAATTGGAATGTATAAATAAGTGAGCAGGGCAAAAGCTGTTGAAGAAAAAATCGCCATGCGTTTCTTGCCGAATTTCTCAATAATGGCCCCTGAAAATGGTCTTGTCACAATTGCTGATAATAAGAAGACCGTCACAAGGAGGCCGCCCTGTGATTCTGTTCCATTTAATTCATCCATTGTGTAAATGGGGAGTAGTGTCAAAAGGGCATAAAAAGAGGTGAATGTAAATAAATTCACCAGGACAATCATGATAAAGTCTTTTGTCCAAATGCGTTCGTTCATGGTGTATGTCACTTCCTATTCAGTTGATAATTTGTGTAAAAGTGTATGGAGGAGTTGTTTTTCTTCGTAGGTAAAATCTGAAAGACATTCTTCTTCAAATTGTTCCATCGTCTGTTTGATTTTTTGAAACTTTGCTTTTGCATCGTCTGTCATGACGATGAGATTCTCACGTTTGTCTTTTCCTTGGACTCGTTTCACCCAGCCGTTTGCTTCTAGACGTGTCACGGTTCTGGTAATCGTCGGTGCTTCGACGTTCAAATAGGTCCAAATGTCTTTTTGCGTTTTAGGGCCGAATGTATCCAAACAAAAAAGTACAGTCCACTGGGACATGTACAAGTCATAAGCAGCAAGCGCTTCGTTCGCTTTTTTAGACAGCAGCCGCGCGCTTTGATGTATTTGATGTAAACACTCTCTGTTTAACGTATCCATAGGCTCACCTTTATTCATTATTTATCTAGGTAAATAAATTCACCTTTCCTATTTTACGTGTTACACCGATGCTTGTAAAGTGAAAATTTTCGCCACTCGAAATGATTTTTTGTTTTGTCTTTTCTGATAAATCCCTTGTCCCATCTTCATTTTTAGCATATTCCCTATGCAATGCTAATACACTGTTACAAACCTGACAAAGAGAGTGTTTGAGGTGAGGGATCGTGTTTGGCATTTACTACCTAATGGATGAGAAATTAAGACGAACAAGCGCCGCTGAAAATGGATAATATTGATACGGATCTCATTTCACACTTCTCACATCCATTTTAGGGAGGTCGAGTGGTGTGCACGATTACATCAAAGAGCGAACAATCAAGATAGGAAAGTATATCGTGGAGACAAAGAAAACCGTTCGTGTAATTGCGAAAGAATTTGGAGTCTCTAAAAGTACTGTACACAAGGATCTAACAGAAAGACTGCCAGAAATTAATCCAGATCTGGCTAACGAAGTGAAGGAGATACTGGATTATCATAAATCAATCCGTCATCTGCGAGGGGGAGAAGCCACAAAGTTAAAGTATAAAAAAGAAGAAATTTTAGAAGGTGAGCCTGTAAAACAGTAAGCTTTAGTTCTTTGTTCATAAACATGATATATATATCTTCCTCTTATCGGTAGTTTCTAACCACAAATTTTGTAAAGACTTTTGTAAAGAAATATCTTTTTTTCTGCAAATTATGATAGAATATATAATTAGGGCAGAATGTGGTATTTGCTATGGAAACAGATTTTCAAGGAGGATATATATAGATGTTTGCTAGGGATATTGGAATTGATCTTGGTACTGCAAATGTACTGATTCATGTCAAAGGAAAAGGAATTGTGTTAAATGAACCATCTGTTGTCGCTCTTGATAAAAACAGCGGGAAAGTATTAGCTGTTGGAGAAGAAGCGAGACGTATGGTTGGACGTACGCCTGGGAATATTGTTGCGATTCGTCCATTAAAAGATGGCGTAATTGCTGATTTTGAAGTAACTGAAGCGATGCTCAAGCATTTTATTAACAAATTGAATGTGAAAGGGCTGTTCTCTAAGCCGCGTATGCTCATCTGCTGCCCAACAAACATTACATCTGTTGAGCAGAAGGCGATCAAAGAAGCTGCTGAAAAAAGCGGCGGGAAGCATGTATTTCTTGAAGAAGAGCCAAAAGTAGCAGCTATTGGTGCTGGTATGGATATTTTTCAGCCAAGTGGAAACATGGTCGTAGATATTGGAGGCGGAACGACAGATATCGCTGTCATCTCAATGGGTGACATTGTAACCGCCTCTTCTATTAAAATGGCTGGAGACAAATTTGACTTGGAAATTCTAAACTACATTAAAAAAGAGTACAAGCTGTTGATCGGTGAGCGAACTGCAGAGGACATTAAGATCCAAGTTGCAACGGTATTCCCAGACGCACGTCACGAAGAGATCTCGATTCGTGGACGAGACATGGTGACAGGATTACCAAGAACGATTACCGTCACAAGCAAAGAAGTAGAAGAAGCATTACGTGAATCTGTATCTGCCATTGTTCAGGCTGCGAAACAAGTTCTTGAAAGAACACCACCTGAATTATCAGCTGATATCATTGACCGCGGCGTCATCATTACTGGTGGCGGAGCGCTTCTAAACGGGCTTGATCAATTGCTTGCAGAAGAGCTGAAAGTACCAGTTTTCGTTGCAGAAAATCCAATGGATTGTGTAGCAGTTGGTACTGGCGTGATGCTTGATAACATGGACAAGCTGCCAAAGCGTAAACTCAGCTAATGATTTCCCTCATTCTTTTTAGAAAGAATGGGGGATTTTTATTAAAGAAGCCTGCCAATATGCCGATATATTTCATAGAAGATTGTGTACTGATGATTTTAGGTCATGTGAAAGAATTTGAATGAGGTGAGCACGTGTTAAAAGGACTATACACCGCAACATCTGCCATGATCGCTCAAGAGCGGCGGACAGAAATGCTTTCAAATAATATCGCAAATGCGAATACTCCAGGCTATAAAGCAGATGAAGGGGCCATGCGCGCATTTCCAGAAATGTTGCTAAGCCGAATGGAATCAGGACGTTTCCAAACATCTTCAGGCAAAGGCTTTAGTATCCCGCAGCAAACGGCGATCGGCGGAATTAATACGGGAACATACATGCAGGAATTGATTCCCCAATTTACACAAGGAACATTAAAAACAACGGATCAAACAACGGATATCGCATTAGTAGAAAATAATGTACCCATCAACCCGGAGACAAATCAAAAGTCAGCGCTTTTTTATGCTGTGAATACACCAGAAGGCGTTCGTTATACGAAAAGCAGTTCCATTACATTGAATGATCAAAATCAGTTGACGATCAATGGACGTGCCCTTCTTTCCGTGACGGGTCAGCCGATTACCGTTCAAAGTGAGAATTTCAAAGTGAACGCAGATGGAACCGTGAGTGAAAACGGACAAAACCTTGGACAAATTGATGTACGTGTTGCAATGGATACAAGAAACCTTGCGCGTGAAGGAAATGATTTATACCGTACAGCTGATAATCAGCCTCTTCCAAGTGCGGTCAATAACGGTCAAATGTCCTATACATTAAGCCAAGGTGTATCAGAGCTGTCGAACGTTGATGTGACGAAATCATATACAGAAATGACAACAGCCTACCGCGCATTTGAAACAAACCAAAAAGTGGTTCAGGCATATGATAAGAGTTTAGAAAAAGCAGTGAACGAAATCGGAAGAGTGTATTAATGAAGAAATGAAGAGAGAGGAGGATTCTCATGCTTAGAACGATGATCAATGCAGCTGTGTCGATGAACGAGGTGCAAAAACAGCTTGATATCATTAGTAATAACATCGCAAACAGTGAAACAACAGGGTATCGCGCGAAAAACACCCGTTTTTCAGAGCTGGTCAGACAACAGTTTAATCAGGTAGATGAAAAAAATGAGCAGGTGGCAAACAGTCGTCTGACACCTGCTGGTTTAAGGCTTGGAACTGGAACGATGGTCAATGCATCCATTAACTCATTGCAAGGGTCTATTAAAGAAACAGGCCGTGACCTTGATGTTGCATTTGGTGCGCCATCTCAGTATTTGCAGGTCAATGCTGGCGGTAACATCCGGTATACAAGAGATGGCTCTCTTTATTTACAGCCAGGAAATAATCGGAATCAAGTCCAGCTGGTGACAAGCGAAGGCCATCCGATTCTTGACGAAAACGGGAATGAGATTGTCTTAAATGCGAATTTCCGTGATATTTCTATCGATAAAAATGGCCGGCTTACAGCTATTTCTCGAGGCAATCAACCGAATCAGCAGGTGAATCTTGGGGTTGTTCAAGTGAATAATTCTTCAGCACTCATCTCTGAAGGAGAAAATTTGTTCTCAGTCGACGGCAACTATCAAGGCGCTTTAACGGCACTGAATGGGGCAAACCGTCAGGCCATTCAACTTCAGCAAGGTGCACTTGAAACGTCGAATGTGGACATGTCTAAAGAATTAACAGACCTCATGACAACACAGCGTTCGTATCAGATGAACTCAAGAACCATTACGATGGGCGATCAAATGCTAGGACTCATTAATACCATTCGATAATGAGCAGGCGGATGTCAGCCTCTCATGATAAAAAAGGCGGCTCGCTCAAAGTCGCCCTTTTTTTTATAAAAATCTGAGACATCTGCAAGCAGATCTTCAAGATCAATCCAGGCTTCTTTTCGTTCAAGACATGTGACGAGTGTAGCAATCTGTTCATCTGCCTTGGGCGTTTGGCTGTAGAGAAGGAATAAAATTTGGAACTTGATTCTTAATAGATCAAATTGGGCATCAACGGCTTCTTTTAGCCCTTTTTGAATATACTTCATTCCTTCATCAGTTAAATTCTCTTTAAAACAGGAACGCACAGTTTCATAGAGACACGATACATAGGAGTGGGCAGATTTCCGGTATGCTGGGAGCCGAAGCGCTTTTTTAAAGTATTCTAGTGCTTCCTTATGACGATTCTGTCTCGACTTGATAAAACCAGCGTCATAATACACGATACCAAGCAGTTCTTGGTCATCAATCATTTTCACGTATTCGATAATTTCAATAAAAATAGCTTCTGCTTCTTCATATTTTTTTTGATCACTAAAGTTAAGTGCGAGCACAATTTTGCACCGATAAATGCTGTGGATATCCCCGTGCTTTGCAAAGATATCCATGGCTTTTTCAACATGTCGAATGGATAACAGTGAATAGCGGTTGTTATAATAAACACCACTTGTACGGAAATGAAACTCTGCTTCCTCTAGCTCATCTTCTAGCAGGGGAAGTTTTTCTTCTGCTTTTTCAAGATAATGAATGGCATCATTTTGATCGCTCTTTAAAGATTCGTATAAACCGAGAAAAAAGTAAAAATAATATTGTAGTTGATCGTTCATTTGATCTTTGTGGAGCATGAGTTCATGCTTCAGTTTTTCTAAGTCTTCTGTTTGGTTCATCCAGAGCTGATGGCGAAAAAGCATAAGCTGATAATGTAAATGAAGCTCCTGTTTCTTTGATAATCTACGTTTATATTTGGCTAAGGACGTTTTGATCTCTTCAGCCTTCGAAAAATGTCGATGTTTTAGCATTGTATACCACGAATGGAGAAGTTTTTTAATGGATTTATCGCTTATAAAATTCATTTTTACCCTCTTATTCAATCAATGATGTAATATATATTACCATATTTGTGAAAAAACGATGAGTGTAGAGTGGATTATATTTCATGACAATAGGTAATGATAGATTCTATTTTTTACCATAAATGTTGGCTGGACGTTGAAAAATGATTGCATTCATAATATACTTCAATAGGAATCAAATGAAGATCAGCGATATAGAAAAGAAGGAGAGATCAAGATATGCTTGATGCTCAGCAAATTCAAGACATTATTCCACACCGTTATCCATTTTTATTGGTTGACCGTATTCTAGAAGTTGATGGTGAGAAAAGAGCGGTTGGAATCAAAAATGTCACAGTAAATGAAGAATTTTTTAATGGCCATTTCCCAGGATACCCCGTCATGCCGGGTGTGCTTATTGTAGAAGCGCTTGCTCAAGTTTTTGGGGTCATCATGTTAGGTAAAGAAGAGAACAAAGGGAAAATTGGTTTGTTTGCAGGGATTGACAGCTGCCGATTCAAAAGACAGGTCAAGCCAGGCGATCAGCTACGTTTAGAGGTTGAAGTCACACGTCTTCGCGGTCCAGTTGCCAAAGGAAAAGCAGTTGCAACAGTAGATGGCGAAGTGGCATGTGAAGCAGAACTGACATTTTCTATCGGTCCGAAAGTATCGTAATGTGTCTGACGGTTCATCTTGTATGAACCGTTTTTTATATGGAAACATTCAGCCAGAGCGGATGAGGACTTGCTTTTTTGACAAAAAAACGTCATATTAGACAAAAAAAGATGAAGGTGATAAAGAATGCTAAAAGAATTTAGAGAGTTTGCCGTCAAGGGGAATGTGATTGACCTGGCTGTCGGTGTCATCATCGGGGGAGCATTTGGCAAAATTGTCACTTCTCTTGTGAATGATTTAATTATGCCGCTTGTTGGTATTATTGTTGGGGGGCATGATTTTAGTGGATTGTCTATTAAAATCGGTTCTGCTCAAATTTTGTATGGAAGTTTCATTCAAACAGTGGTCGACTTCTTGATTATCTCCTTTTCCATTTTTATCTTTATTCGTTATTTAAATAAATTAAAACGGAAAAAGGTAGAGGAAGAAGAAGTGGTTGAAACGCCAGATCAAACGGAAGTGTTGTTAACCGAAATTAGAGATTTATTGAAAAAACAAAGCCAATCGAAAGATGTGCAATAGAAAAAGAGCGGCTCATCCCGCTCTTTTTTATGTGTTCTGTTTAAAAGCATCCAGCAGTTTTTCTCCTGATAGCCCCTCTTTGACGAGGTCTTTTAATACTTCTTCGGTTTCTGTTCTGTAACGATTTGTGATCATTTTACCGTCGAGTAATACAGATATGTTTTCTTCTAAGGCAACGATGTTTTTGACTTGGACCGATAGATGAACAGGGCGGTTGTTTTCTTTTGTAATCGTCACGAGAATCTTTACTTCTGTATGCTGCTGGAAGAGCACCTCAAACACTTGTCTATGCTTCTTTGGGATTAGTGCCTCGATCATCCAGTGATTTTCGCCATCTTCTTTATTAATGATTAAGCCGTCACGAAGGGGAATGCTGGACATTTTATCTTGCTTTGGATCAAGTTCGATTTTTAAATCAATCAGCCTAAAGGTTTTCATATTTATCACCTCACAAGCGTTCATTATTCGTAAGTATCATTATAGCATACAACATCTGTATAAATGAAACCGCTGCCTACTCAGAACTAGCTGCATATAAGTGAAAGGAGATGTTTTATGGAGTCCTATCAACTTCGAAACATACATATTGGTGAGGAAAAGGAAAGCAATGTGAGGGTCTATACATGGGGAGACATTCTCTCATTTTGTGACGTGTATATGGAAGAAGGGGAGTCCCTCACTTTTCAATACGTGACAGACGATCAAATGGACTGTTTCGAATTTCAATTGTCAATTCATGATGGAAGGCTTTGTTTTTATTGGTTTGCGTGGGACGGGTCTGACTATATTCACATGCCTTCTAGTAATTGGATTCATTCAGATGTTTTTTATCAATTTATGAAAAATAAGTATTTCGTCAAACAAAATAAGATGATGTTTTATACGCAAGCGGTAAAAAGTAAAAATGATTGAGGAAATAAAGAATTTGAAGAACGATTTTGTCATTTTCGTTTTTTGTCTCTTGTGCTATTCCGCAGTAGACTAGGGTTAGCTAAAAGGAAAGGAGGCAAAAGGCAAAGGTCTAGCATCTCGCGGCCCCCCTCTAGCTATAGCTGATAGACTTTGCCTTGTACACATATTCACTGCGTAATAGTAGAACCAAGGTTTCTTTGTATCAGTTATGTGTCCCCTGTGAATCCCCTTATGCGTAGTATCCGGTCATGTAGCGTGACCGGGTACTCTTATATTCATTGATAAGCCGATCATCCCTTGCAAATAGTGGATACTCATTTCATAATGATGATGGATTTGATAAACGGAAGGTCAACTGAAAATGCAGGCAAAAAAGGAGAGACCGATGACAAACATTCAATTAATCGCAACGGATTTAGACGGAACTTTATTGAACAGTGAGCACAAAGTGAGTCAGGAAAACGAGCAGGCGTTAAAGGAAGCAGCGGCGAGTGGGATTGAGGTTGTCGTTTCAACAGGAAGAGCGTATTTTGATGTGAAATCTATTTTTGATCAGCTTGGGATGAATACGTGGGTCATCAGTGCAAATGGAGCTGTGATTCATGATCCAGAAGGTCAGGTATATCATTCGGCTGTTCTAGAAGAAGAAAAAGCAAAACACATCTTATCATGGCTTGAGGAGCGTGATTATTACTATGAAGTGTTTACGAATGAAGCCATTTACACACCAAACCGCGGCAGGGAGCTTCTGGCGATAGAAATGGACCGCTTAAAGAGTGCAAATCCAGAAACGGATCAGCGTGTTCTTGAGCAAGCGGCTGAAGTTCAATACAGCCAGTCAGGTTTTGCTTATATTGATACATATCAAGAATTGTTTCGTGAGGATCAGAATCTTTCGTTTTATAACATCTTAGGTTTCTCATTTTTTCAAGACAGATTGAAAGCCGGATGGGATGCGTTTGGACATGATTCTGAATTAACATTGGTTAGTTCGGCTGATCATAACTTTGAAATTGGAGCAAAGGAAGCGTCGAAAGGGCAGGCGTTAACCAGGCTGGCAGAAAAGCTCGGTATTCCATTAAGCCGAACAGCGGCTGTAGGAGACAGTTTAAATGATGAATCAATGATTCGGGCAGCTGGGGTTGGAATTGCAATGGGGAATGCGAGAAAGGATATAAAAGAATTAGCTGATCACGTCACGTTAACAAATGATGAACATGGTGTGGCACATATGATTCAACATCTTTTGAAATAATTGAATCGTATGTATTTGTATAAATGACATAGGATGAAGCGCATTCTACAAAAGAGGAATTCAGAACTACTTCTATTTACACCCGCTATGGAACATCATATAATTTAATTATGAATATAACCCGCTTGTAAGGAAGTTAAGGAGAGTAAACGAATGGCGCTGGAATCTTATAAGTCCGACAATCTGCATTTAATCAAGGAAGCCTTAGACTATACTCAGGTTGGCCTGACGGTGACGGACCCGTCTTTACCTGATAATCCTTTAATATATGTGAACAAGGGCTTTTTAGATATGACAGGCTATCAAGAAACCGAAGTATTAGGAAAGAACTGTCGTTTCCTTCAAGGAGATGAAACTGAACAGATTGCTCTCAAACAAATTAGGGCAGCCATTGAAAACAAAGAGGCTGTCACTGTTCAGTTGAAAAACTATAAAAAATCTGGTCAAATGTTTTGGAACGAGTTAAGTGTGGCGCCTCTATGGATTGATGAAAATGAAGGGAAACGCCTTTATTTCGTCGGTCTGCAAAAGGATGTTACGAAAGAGAAGGAACAGCAAGAGCTTCTTGAGCAATCTATTGATGAAGTATTGAATATTTCTGTCCCGATTGTTCCGGTGAAGGATGGTATTTCTGTCCTGCCGATCATTGGTACGTTAACAGCGCCAAGGTTTGATAAAATCATCTCAACAGTCTCCACTTATATCTCTCAATCCAAAGACGATTACTTTATTGTGGATCTGTCTGGTCTATTAGAAGTGGATTCATTTGTGGCGGATGCGATCTTTAAGCTGAATGATTTGATTTTAATGACTGGCACAGAACTGATCGTGACAGGTATTAAACCAAATCTTGCGATGAAAATGGGAGAAATGAGAGAGGACTTCCGTGAGTTGAATACGTATATGAATGTGAAATCTGCATTGAAAAAGCTGCAAATTTAAGCATTCCTTTAGATGAGATTAAAAAAAGAGGACTTTTCATCACGCCCTGAGAAAAGTCCTCTTTTTGCTGTCATTAAGATGATTGAGCGGCTGCACTTAACGTGAATAAATCTTCTAGTTCGTTCGTTGACAGCTCTGTAATCCAGCTTTCACTTTGGATAATTTGATCATTTAACGTTTGTTTTGTTTCGAGCATTTGATCAATTTTTTCCTCTATCGTGCCGGTTGTGATCATCTTATGGACATGAACAAACCGCTTTTGCCCGATGCGGTAAGCACGGTCTGTTGCTTGGTTTTCTACAGCAGGATTCCACCATCTATCGTAGTGAATGACATGATTGGCGGCGGTTAAGTTTAGTCCAGTTCCTCCTGCTTTTAAAGAAAGAATTAAGATGTTGAACTCTTTTTTCTGGAAGCGTTCCACCATTTTGTCCCGATCATGTTTTGATAAGCTCCCATTTAAAAATTGAACTGGTTCTCCAAACATCTTTTCGGCGAGCTGTTTGATCATGTTGCCCATTTCAATATACTGCGTAAAAATGAGACAGCTTTCTCCTTGTTCGTGTATAGCTTTTAACAGCTCTGCTAATTTATCCATTTTTAATGAACGCTTCAACAATTTTACATCTGTTCCGCTCTCTTTTAAATAAAGAGCAGGGTGATCGCAAATTTGTTTGAGTCTGCCAAGCATACTTAAAATGATGGCTTTCCGCTGCATCCCTGTTAATGAGGCCATATGTTCGAATGTATCTTTGACCAGCTGTTCATATAAAGATGCCTGCTCTGCAGATAACGGGATGAATTCTTTTTCTTCTAGTTTCTCTGGCAGATTGAGTGCGACTTCTTCATCTTGTTTTGTTCGTCTTAATAAGAATGGCTTGATCAGCTGCTGCAGCTGTTGGATTCTTTTTTCTTCACGGTCTTTTTCAATCGGAAGGACGAACTTTTTATGAAAACTGGTCAGGCTGCCGAGATATCCTTTGTTCACGAAGTCGAAAATAGACCAAAGCTCTGTCAAGCGGTTCTCCATCGGTGTCCCGCTGAGGGCAATGTGGTGCTGTCCTTTTAATTGCCTAATGGCTCTCGATTGTTTCGTATGGGCATTTTTAATGTTCTGGGCTTCGTCTAAGCAAATGGTATTCCATTTGGCTGCTGTTAATTCATCACGGTCAGAATGTGAGAGACCATACGACGTGAGAACGATATCTGTTGATTCGTACGCTTTTGTAAAGTTCTCACCTTGTGGACGTGACGGTCCATAATGCAGAGCGACATTCAAATGTGGTGCGAATGTTTCAAGCTCTCTTTGCCAGTTCCCTAATACGGAAGTCGGTGCAATGATGAGAGATGGAGCGGCGTCTTGTTGATGCTCCTTCAAATAGGTGAAATAAGCGATCATTTGAATCGTTTTTCCAAGTCCCATATCATCTGCTAAACAAGCCCCGAATCCATGAGACCTTAAGAACAGAAGCCAGTTGACACCGTGCTGCTGATACGGGCGCAGTGTGCCCTTAAAGGACTCACTCATCTCGTAGGATGGCAGCTCTTGTGTATCATTTAACTGATGAACAAGTCCTCGTAGTTGAGACGAAAGTTCAAATTGAATATGGGCAAAGGCCGAACTGTCTAGCAGCTCAGGAATCGACTCAGAAGAGGCCTCTTGGTCTGCGAGTTCACGTGACAAAATATCCGACATATGAAGTCCTTCGTTCTCAGCGCGCTCCATCCATTTCTTCATTTGCTGGATAAAGGTCGGATCAATTTTAATCCATTGTCCACGAATGTTGACAAGACGACGTTTACTTTGAACAAGCTCGTTGAACTCATCTTCTGTCAGCTCAATACCGTTTGTGGCAAAGCGCCAATTAAAGTCCATAAGGGCATCCATTCCAACGTGCGATTCGCCTCGTGGTGTGGAGGAAATCCGTGCTTTTAGCATCATGGTGCTTTCTTTGACGATCTGCCACCATGATGGGAGCAGGATCTCAATCCCCATGTTCACAAGTGTTTCACTCGCTTCAGATAGGAAGAGCCACGCTTCTTCTTCTGACATGAGGGTGGTACCAGATGTAAATGAGAGCCAAGGGACAATCTGACCGAACCGCTCCAGCTCTCTGGTGATCTTTTCTTGAAACGGACGCCATGATTTTTTTAAAGAACGGATGCCTTCAAAGAAATGCAGATCACTGTTTTTCTTATCACGCAAAAACAATTCAATTTTCCAATCATCCCCGTCGAAATCAGGCTCATTTAAACGCAAGCCGACAGTGAAAGGCGTCTCATCATCAATCCAGCCGATCGTTTCCAAGAAATCCTGTTCATCTAAAAAATGTCCCTGGAAGGAGGAAAGAGCAGGCGATTGAGCAGTCATTCGGTTCCATTTGTGCTGCAAGGCATCATCATATTGAATGTAATCCTGTACGGCAAAGGAGAACCAATCAGCTGTGTAGCCATCTAACAGGCCTTCTTTGTCTTTAAAGCGAAGCATGCCTTTTGTCCATGCCTCGAAATCTGGGACAAAATCTTCATCCTCGATGAATTCGTAAATGGTTGAGGCTGTTTTCATAAGCGGCTCTGTTTCATCCGTTAACGTCACATGGCTGAAAGTATTGAATGAATTTTTCCCTAGCAATTCAACGGTCATCCAAGGACTTAACAGGAAGGCAGGTGTGCCAATAAAGCTCACATCTTCTAAGAATGTTCCGTAAAAAGATGATTCGTGCCATTGGAAAAGCTGTCTCTTCATTTCATTTAGCGGTACAGGCTGTCCGTCCTCTGCTTGCGCTGAAATGGTGAAAGAGAAATCTTCGGTTTGTTCTGCATGAATGACAATTTGTTTATGGCGTGTCATCAATTAATTTTCCTTTCTTCATTTCCTCTTGGAACGCACGCAGCCGTTTTGTTGAATCTTGCAGCTGCTGTACATATCTTTCCCACACCGCGGTTTTTTTCGTTTTATGATAAAGCGTACGCAGTTTTTTGAGCATTTTCACAGATTCCCGGTAAGCACTTCGATTCTTTTGATCGAGAAGCAGTGAGATTTCCCGGTGGTATGAAGGAATGAGTGCTTCAGGCTCTTCCTTTGCAATCTGTTTGATCAGTTCTTTCTCCAATTCACTGATGGAGAAACCGACGAGGCTGTGTATTTCAATCCATTCTGCATAGCGTTCTTGTGCATATAAGAGCTGACTATATTCAGTAAAGGCATAAGGCATACAGATTTGGAGATAGCGTTCATACAAGAAATGATCTTTCGTCTGTTTAAAGTACGCGTCTAAATAAAAGAAGAAATCGCTGACGGCTCCACGCAGTTCTCTATAAGATAGGTCAAGCTGGCAATATTCTTCTAATACATATGTGATCTCTTGATACCAAAGCTTGAGACGCTTCCAGTCCTTGCGGTTTGTGAGATCCTTTAGCCAATTGAGCATATTTGGCAGCATATGTGCATTGAGCAATTTTAATTGCTGGAAGAGTCTTTCGTCTTCTTTTAGCAAATAATCCATATGCATCAGCCCAATGGTACGCTCAACCGTTTGTTCCTGCTGTTGGGCGCTCTTGAGTAATTCTGTTTCTTTTTTGACCCATTTCCCTCTATTTAATATAGTTCCCCAAATCTCCATAAAGACCGCAACTCGTTCATGCTGGAAAGGTCCGCTGATTTGAAGAAGTGTCCGAACGGCAGTTGGTGTGTTTTCAAGAAACGGATCGAGGGAAAAGGAAAGGGCGTATGTCCTCAAATGATCCACTGAATCAAAAATGGTGTTCATGAGCTGTTCTACATATGGATTCATCGAATAAAAGTCTTTTTCGGCATCAAGACGGCCGAGGTCGATGAGCTCATGGAGCCTTAACCACACATCGATGGACGTATGAATCGCATACAAACTCTTGAATTCAGGTGAAGTGGGTGCGTGTTTTTTCAGGATCGATAAATAGCCGTAATACAAATGCTGTGGTGTTTGCTGGTGCTTCGGTGTCCGTTTCAGCCAGAGGTGAAATTCCTCCTGGAAAAAATTCAGCCAGCTCTGAAGTGATTGTTCATCTGGGCGCTTCACTTGGAAATGCTGACGAATGAGTTCTTTGCTGCGCTGTAATTCATCCTTCTCTGACCAATTTTCTGTAAAGCCGGTCACACTCTCTACTTGAGCGTATAGCGAAAAGAAGACAGCGAGGATGTGTTTACATAGTCCATCAGCTGGACATGAACAGCTGCTTCTCACTGGAAACAGCACATGAAGGTGGACTCTTGCTGCCACGACATCATGTACATAAGCTGACCATTCGGTATCAGACTCTTGCTTGAGCCGATATACGCTGTCCTGTCTATAAGTAATCAATGCTTTTTTGATGAGTTGCTTGTTTTCATCTGTTGAAGGAAGAAGTTCTTTGATCTGTTCGGCTGTTTGTTTGATTTCTTCTTCGTTGATGTTGTGCTGAAGCATTTGATCCGCTCCTAACCAAGTAAAAGATTCCAATTCTTTTATTATAGCTCAATGATGATTTATAAAAAAGTTTTTCATGAAAATGGTCATAAATTTCAAAAGCTGTCGAATGATGTAATAGAGTATTGCATAAACCAACCATACAGCATATAATAATGAAATTAGTGGAATCGAAAGGATACAGACATGGATAATAAGGGTTTAAATCAAGAAGAGTTTTTAAAGATTTTGATGTACGCTCATGATATTGGTGAAAATTCCAATGATGTCACAACAAAAGAAATGCTTGAAAATCTGATTGCTCATATTCGAAATGGCCTTGTTTCATAAAAGTAGCCCCCTGCTCTCTCAGCAGGGGGTTTTTGTATGCTTTTATGAATGGAACGAAAATTCCCGGCATACGATGACATTACAAGCATAAGGAGTATGGGGAGCTGATGTGTCATGAAGATTGCGATTGCAGGCTGTGGGTATGTAGGGCTTGTCACAGGGGTGTGTTTAGCAGAAGCGGGACATGATGTGACATGTATGGATATTGACCGGCGGAAGGTCATGCAGCTGAAGCAAGGGAATCCTCCGATGTACGAGCCGGGATTAAAAGAACTGCTCAAACGGAATATGGAGCAAGGACGCATTCGTTTTCACATCAATGGAGTGTCAGCCTATTCGCAGGCTGACGTGTTAATGATTGCTGTCGGTACCCCGCAGCAGGCAGACGGTCAAGCTGATTTGCAGTATGTCTTTCAAGCGGCAAAGGAGATGGGCTTACAAGCAAAGCCAGGCGCAGTGCTTGTCGTGAAAAGTACAGTGCCTGTCGGAACGGGCGATCAAATTGATCATTTGATTCATCACGTGTTAGGTCGTAAGGAGCCATTATCTATCGCATCGAATCCAGAATTTTTACGAGAAGGGTCTGCCATCTCAGATACGCTGCGAGCGGATCGGCTGGTGATTGGAGCCGAAACGAAGAACGGATTAGATCAGCTAGAGTCTATGTATGCGGATTTCCACATTCCATTCGTGAGAACAGATCGGAAAAGCGCAGAGATGATCAAATACGCATCAAATGCATTTCTTGCCACAAAAATCAGCTTCATGAATGAAATTGCTTCGATTTGTGGAAAAACGGGAGCTGATGTTGAGAGAGTTGCAGAGGGGATGGGACTCGATCAGCGGATTGGTGCTTCGTTTCTTAGGGCAGGCATTGGTTACGGAGGTTCCTGTTTTCCGAAGGATACTAATGCCCTTGTCCAAATTGCAGGGCATGTGTCCCATGATTTTGAGCTATTGAAGGCTGTCATCAAAGTCAACAATGAGCAGCGAGCAAGTTTTATTCGAAGTGTGAAGGAGCGGCTGGGAGAAAACTTGGAAGGGAAGAGAATGGCTCTTCTTGGCCTTTCCTTTAAGCCGAATACAGATGATATGAGAGAGGCGCCGTCAATCCCAATCGCTCATCAGCTCCATCAATTAGGAGCGGAGATCGTAGCCTATGATCCTGCTGCCGCTCGCAATGCAGCTCAAGAACTGCATGATCAAGTCCTTTTTGCTCAAACGATTGAAGAGGCGATCAAGGATGCTGATGCTGTCTGTATATTAACTGAGTGGGCGGATATTCAGTCATTTCCACTTTCAGCTTATAAAGATTTCATGAGGCAGCCGATCATTTTTGATGGCCGGAATTGTCATACGCTTGAAGCGGCAGAAGCAGCTGGTGTCGAGTATCATTCTATTGGGCGCAGGCCTGTCTCTCCTATTTATATGTAATGAGAAAAACCGATAACTTCACGTGTTATCGGTTTTTGCGTTAATGCGGAAGAATGAATCCGCCATATAAAAATGCAGCCACTATTAGAAAAGCAGGGTGCAATTTGAATTTGGTCATAAAGAAAAATGAAATGGCGGCAATGGCAAGTGATTGCGTCCAGCCAATGGCTTTCACGGCATCTCCGCCAATTTCCCATGTTAATAAAAGCATCATCATCGCAATGACAGGCTGTACAGATAGAGTCATGCCTTTGACGACAGAAGATTGGCGAAAACGATCAATGAGTTTTAGCAATAAAATCAATCCAATAGCAGACGGCAGGACCGTCGCAAGCAGTGCAACGATAAAGCCTGGCCATCCCATGACATCATAGCCTACATAAGCCGCAATTTTCGTAGCGATTGGACCTGGAAGTGCGTTGGCTAATGCGAGCATATTGGAGAACCCTTCGTTTGTCATCCAATGAAAATGATTGACGATTTCTTCATAATTGAGCGGAATGGAGGCAGGTCCTCCGCCATACCCTAACAGATTGGATAAGAAGAATGCCCAGAATAAAAAGAGAATCAGCATCACGAAGACACTCCTTTCTCTTTATTTGTTCGAGTCCAGCGATCTTTCAGTTTGAAATGAAAGGCACCATAACATAAAAAGATGATGACAATGATTCCTGGATGAATCGAGAGTACTTGAAGACCGACAAATGCCAAAAGGAATAGGACGATTCCGAAGATCATGCCGAAGCCCTTCAACGCTTTTTGTCCAAATTCATATGCCATCATTCCTAACAGAACGGCAATCACTGGTGTCACAGCACCGATCATATTTTGAATGATGACTGAAGAGCTTAAGACGCTGACAAGTGTAACAAGTGCCACCATAGCGAGACATGTCGGTAAAATATGTGCAGCTGTTGCAATAATGGCGCCAGATACACCTTTTAATCGATAGCCGAGGTATGCCGACATTTTCGTAGCAATCGGTCCGGGTAATGCGTTGGCGATGGCGAGTGTTTCTCCAAATTCGTCATCATTGATCCATTTGTATTTGACGACCGCTTCATGGCGAATGAGCGGGATCACAGAAGGTCCTCCGCCAAATCCCAGAATACCGGTTCGTACCATGGCGATCATGAGTTCAAGATATGATTGCAAGTGGTTCAACTCCTATCTACAATTTCATGCCCATTCGGCTTTTATATCGTTTAATGAGCATTTGACAGTCAACACTGACGACGCCTTCAAGCGGGTACAGCTTCTTTGTCAGGAACGTCTCCATTTCCTGTTCATTTTGAAAAATGCCATGCATATGCAGCTTGCTTGGTCCTGTCATATGATAAAGGCTTGTGACGGCTGTTTCCTGCTCAAGCTGAAGGGCGACTGTTTCTAAACATTTCGGCTCAACCTCTACGTTAAAAAAGACAGAGACATGAATGCCGATCTTTGCTGGATTAATGACAGCGGTGAATCGTTCAATGACACCTGCTTCAATGAGTTGCTGAATACGGGCTTGTACAGCAACACGGGAAAGGCCGACTTGTTTCCCTAGATCTGTATAGGACATACGCCCGTCCTCGTGTAATAAGGAAAGAATTTGTTTATCTCTTTCATCTAATGTTAAGTTTGGAATGCGATATTCATGTGCCACCGTATAACCACCTTTCTTCTGTTGATATTCTATCATATTTTATTACGAATAGAATGTTTGATTTTTAATTGAGCGACGAAATGAAATAATAAAAGAAGATAACATATCTTTTTGCATAAAAAAACACCCCGACATCACCGGGGTGTGTTCATTTTATTTTTCTGGGCTGCTTTCCGCACTGGCAATTTGCTGTGCAAGGTCAGCACGATCAATGTCTGCTTGGAAGAACTCCTGCGTATTTGGAAGGTGTAAGTTCATGTGACGTTTTTGGGAAATTCGGATGGTCACTTGATCCACAGTGTAATCAAATACATGCCCGCCTACGCTTCGATCATCATCAATAAAGTGGAGATGATATCCACTTACCGCAATGCCATGTGCGTACTGTGGTGTACGGAAGCCTGCAATCGTTCCGCGAATATTTTCAAAATCGAAAATAGGCTGTGACTTGACTGCTTCCACCATCGGAACGTAAGGTTTTTCCTGTTTTTCAACCGTACGGGTTTGAACCTTTTTGAATGACCCATCGATGCGGATCGCATAAAAGACATTCTTGCTCGGTAAGATTCGGTCGATTTCTTCCTCTAGCTCTTTGGACGTCATCGGTGCATCAATTCGATGAACGATGTCCGTTTCAAAGAATGCTAGAGAACAGAATGGTGAATAATCTTGATCGGTTACTGGTGTGGCTGTTCCATCAGAGCGCAGTCGATAAAAAGCGCCGTCAAAGCCGATTAGTTCCCCATCTAATTGATTGAATGTGCCAATGCCAAAATCACCGTGCTCGGGAATATGTGATAGGGAGAAATCTCCATCGTATACGGCTTCCAGCAAGGAGGTCATGGTTGATACTTGATAGACCTCTTGCTTTTTGTCCTGCGGTATTGTGTTGTTTTGTTGATTCATTGGGTGCATCATACCCATGTCCGCTCACTCCTTTAACGTAATGTATCGAAGTCTTATCTGACGTTCGTTGTGTGTTTTTCACGAAAGACTTCTGGCCATTTTTGACTGGCGAGGTCTGGGTTGTCTTGATAGTCTATCGGTATATCAATAATAACGGGCCCTTCTATGTTTATACCCTTTTGAAGGACAGTTGAAAGCTCTTCAGGTGAGTTGACACGTAATCCAGTTGCTCCAAAGCTTTCTGCATATTTCACTAAGTCGATCTGACCGAACTCAACACAAGACGTACGGTCATACTTCATTTCCTGCTGGAATGCCACCATATCGTATGTGCTGTCGTTCCAAACGAGATGAACGAGATTTGTTTTCATGCGCACGGCTGTTTCTAATTCCATGGCGGAGAAGAGAAAACCGCCATCACCTGAGACTGAAATGATCTTTTCATCTGGATTTAATATGGAGGCTGCAATCGCCCACGGTAGTGCCACGCCAAGTGTTTGCATTCCGTTACTTACTAGGAACGTGTTCGGTTCATAAACACGGAAGTGGCGAGACATCCAAATGGCGTGCGATCCGATATCACATGTCACTTTCGTGTCATCTGGGATGATACGTCTCAACGTATGAATGACATCCAACGGGTGTGATAAATGACTTTCTCTTTCTGGTGCTTTTTCGATATCACTTAACAGCTCTTGTAATTCTGTGACGAGATCTACGTTCTTTTTGCATAATGAAAGTGGAACGCTGTCGTGGGCTAGATGTTGCACTGTTTCAGATATATTGCCCACAAGCTCAAGCGTCGGTTCATAGAAATGGTCAATATCTGCCTGCATGTCATCCACATGGATGATTTGACGCTGCTGCGGTTTCAAATTCCAATGCTTCGGATCGTATTCGATTGGATCAAAGCCAATAGTTAAAATCACATCTGCTTTCTCAATGAGAAGGTCGCCTGGCTGATTACGGAATAAACCGATTCTGCCCACATATTGAGGCTCAAGCTCTCTTGAGAGAACACCGGCTCCTTGGTACGTTTCGACAAATGGGATACCAAGTGTTTTTAATAATGTTCTTGTCGCATTTGCCGCAGCTGGACGGCTAGCTTTCATTCCCACAATTGCAACAGGTAAGTGCGCATTTTGAATTTTGGCGATGGCCGAACTGATGAGAGCATCCGGTGCAGGACCTAGTTCTGGAGAAGGGTGAGCAGACACTGGTGTTTGTGTGGTGTGTTCGGTCACGACATCTTGTGGAAAGCTGATAAATGCTGCCCCAGCTTGACCTCTTTGTGCCGCGCGAAAAGCATTTGTTAAGGCTTCTGGTATATTGTTTACGTCTTGTACTTCAACGCTATATTTTGTCACTGGTTTGAATAATGCCGCATTGTCGAGTGATTGATGTGTTCGTTTGAGCCGATCCGCACGGATGACGTTTCCAGCGATTGCAACAACAGGGTCACCTTCTGTATTGGCTGTTAATAGACCTGTCGCTAAATTGGATGCGCCAGGACCTGATGTGACGAGACAAACGCCTGGTTTGCCAGTTAAACGACCGACAGCTGCTGCCATGAATGCCGCATTTTGTTCGTGTCTGCATAGCACAAGCTCTGGACCTCTGTCTTTTAATACATCAAATACTGCATCAATTTTTGCACCTGGAATCGCAAAAACATGGGTCACACCTTGGGCAATGAGCGTATCGACAATCAACTCTGCTCCTCGTTTTGTTAGGGGTTGTGTTTGAGAATTCATTTACCCCGCACTCCTTTCGGCAAGTAAAATTTTTTATGAAAATATATTTTCATGATATGATTTACTATACATTTCACAAAATAAATTTTCCAATATATGTTTAACGTAGTTTTAATATGTTTCACGAATAAGTGTTTGAGGAGTGAAAGGATGGAACTGAGACATTTGCAGTATTTTGTCACAGTCGCGGAGGAGCTGCATTTCGGCAGAGCGGCCGCACGATTGAACATGACACAGCCTCCACTTAGTCAGCAAATTAAGCAGTTTGAGGAAGAATTGGGATTTCCTTTGTTTCACCGGTCTAAACGGGTGGTGGAGTTAACAGCTGCTGGAAAGGTTTTTTTACATGAGGTCCGGGGGGTGCTGCATCAGCTTGATAAAGCCGTTGATCATGCCCGGCATACGGCAAGAGGGGAGCTTGGGAAGATTATCATCGGTTTCGTTGGTACAGCGACATATGATATTCTGCCGCCAGTTGTCCGTGAATTCAGAGAGCTGTACCCCTCTGTCAGTATTGAGCTGCAACAGCTCTCTGTCCCGCAGCAGCTTGAGGCGCTTTTGAATGGTGAGATTGATATTGGTTTTTTGCATCCTACATCACCGCAAGAAGAATTGGTCAGTCGTTTAATGAAGCAAAGTGAATGTATTTTTGCGATTCCGAAAAACCATCCGCTGGCGGAAAAAGAAGCGGTCACGATTGAAGATATTCGTGATGAGCCGATTATTTCTTTATCAAAGGAATCATGGCCGTCCCTTTATCAGCATTTTGTCCTACTTTGTGAAAAGTACGGATTTTCACCCAATATCGTGCAGGAAGCAGCAGAATATCAAATGGTCATTGGTCTTGTCACAGCGGGAATCGGAATTGCTATCATTCCAACATCGGCCCGGCGTTTATTTAATTTAGATGTGGTGTATCGGTCAATTGAAGGTGAGCAGCTACTCGCGGAATGGACCATTTCTTATAGACGAGAAAATCATAATCCGGCATTGTTTCATCTTGTCCATCATATTCTCCATCGTGCTGAGCCGGAATAAGGGAAGAGAGAACGGGGTATGGTATGATGTCGTTACATATAAGAGGAGGCGTGTCTGAAGTGATTACATTACAAATGGATCAGTTGTCACGAAAAGAAGCATATAAAGTATTATCTGGTTCCGTCGTTCCAAGACCCATTGCATTTATTACAAGCCTTTCTAAAGAAGAAGTCGTCAATGCTGCACCATTTAGTTTCTTTAATGTCATTAGCGGCCATCCTCCGCTGATCGCTGTTTCTATTGGACGTCGTCAAGGAGAGATGAAAGATACAGCAAAACATATCATCGACAGGGAAGAATTTGTTGTCCATGTGAGTGATGAAGCGATGATTGAAGATATTAATGAAACAGCTGCTACTTTGCCAGAGGATGAGAGTGAGCTGACTCGTACCGGTCTTCATCAAGTGAAGAGCAGCGTGGTGTCAGTGCCAGGAATCAAGGAAGCACGCATTCGCTTTGAATGTCAGCTGGAAAAACATCTGACCTTTCAAAATGATGAAGGGGAGATCACAGTCGATCATATCATTGGCCGGGTGGTGTGTGCGCATTTAGATGAATCCGTCTATGATGCGGAAAAAGGATATATTTTTACGAATGAATTAAAGCCAGTTGCACGTTTAGCGGGGAATGATTATGCCCATTTAGGTACGCCATTTGTACTGAAGAGACCGGAATAACATCTAAAACCCCCGAGGCTATCGGGGGTTTAGTGTTTATTTCTTTTGTTCTAGTTTCAATGGAGCGGCGATATTTTTTTCTACCTTTTTGCCTTTTAATACATCGTCCGCAGCGCCGACTGCCAGTTGACCGATCAGCTCTGGCTGCTGCGCGACTGTTGCAGATAGTTTTCCTGCTTTGATCGAGTTGAGTGCATCTTCGTTACCGTCAAAACCAACGACAAGAATGTCTTTTCCAGAGCTTTGGATGGCCTCTAGTGCGCCAAGCGCCATTTCATCATTGTGGGCAAAAACGGCTTTGATGTCAGGGTTTCCTTGAAGAAGGTTTTCCATCACGTTGAGCCCTTTTGTCCGGTCGAAGTCAGCGGCTTGTTTTGCTGTGACATCTAACTGTTTGTCTGCAATTTGATGGAAACCTTTTCCTCGTTCACGTGTCGCAGAAGCACCTGGTACACCTTCTAGTTCAGCCACTTTTGCTCCTTTACCGACTTTGTCGATGATAAAGTTAGCGGCCATTTCGCCGCCTTTGATGTTATCGGAAGCAACGAGCGCTTCAACCTTTCCGCTTTCTGCCGAACGGTCTAATGTGATGACCGGTATGTCTGAAGCATTCGCAGATTCGACAGCCGTTGATATGGCAGAGGAATCGGCTGGGTTAATGAGTAATGCATCAACCCCTTGTTGAATTAAATCTTCTACATCACTCGTTTGTTTGGCTGAATCATTTTGTGCATCGGCAATGACAACTTCGATGCCAAGCTTTTTCGCTTCTTTTGTCACGCCGTTTTTAAGAGAAACGAAGAATGGGTTATTTAAAGTCGAGATCGACAGTCCGATTTTCATGTCTTTTTTCTTGCCATCCTTTGTTGATTTGGCCCACTCTGGCGGTTCAAGCGAGCAGGCAGAAAGCATGAATAGTGAGAGAGTCACGATCAGGATTACATATTTTTTCATAGCAGCTGCCTCCTTAAGCAGATTTCTTTCTGTCGAGTAGGACTGCAATTAAGATGACAATCCCTTTCACAACAGACTGATAGAATGATGAAACACCAAGTAAGTTCATACCATTGTTCAAGACCCCGATAATGAGTACCCCGATGAGTGTGCCGACAATTCGCCCTCTTCCGCCGGATAGGCTTGTCCCGCCAAGTACAACGGCAGCAATTGCATCAAGTTCATACGACGTACCAGCTGTTGGCTGGGCTGAGTTGAGACGAGATGTTAAGATCGCACCTGCTAAAGCAGACATAAAGCCGGCTAAGGAATAAATCATGATTTTGACGCGTGGTACTTTAATACCTGAGATGAGGGCTGCTTTTTCATTTCCGCCAATGGCATACGTTCTTCTGCCAAAAGGTGTTTTATGAAGCAAGACCCAGAGTACGATAAAGGTGAGAAGCATGGTGATCGCTGGAACAGGAATGCCTAAGAAATATCCACGGCCAAATAGCTGAAATGCATAGTTAGAGCCAAGCCCTGTAATTGGGTTTCCGTCTGTATAAACAAGCGTCAATCCTCTGAAAATCGTCATCGTCGCAAGTGTTGCGATAAAAGGAGCCATTTTTCCTTTTGTGATTAAAAGACCGTTGATCATTCCAAGGATGGCACCGATGATACATCCAACGATGATGGCAAGAATCGGGTCCAAACCAGATACAATAAAGCCGGCAGTCAGAGCACTAGACAGCGCTAGAATGGCACCGACAGACAAATCAATTCCTCCGGTTAAAATAACAAATGTCATGCCAAAGGCAATGAGGGCGTTAATGGAGATTTGTCTGAGTAAGTTTAAAATGTTTAATGGTTCTAAAAAGGCCGGATTTAAGATAGAAACAATGGCGACAAGGATGATGAGTCCTAAGAATGGCCCAAGCTTTTGCATGATGTGATCAAATCGTCCATTTGAAGTAAGTGGTTTCATGTTACTTCCCTCCTGTAGCTAGTGTCATAATTCGTTCTTGTGTAGCTTCTGTTTTACTTAATTCTCCGCTGATGGTTCCTTCATGGATGACAAGCACTCGATCGCTCATCCCAAGAACTTCTGGGAGCTCAGAGGAGACCATCAAAATGGCAACACCTCGATCTGTCAGCTCGTTCATGAGCTGATAAATTTCTCGTTTCGCCCCGACGTCGACACCTCTTGTCGGTTCATCTAAAATCAGCACCTTCGGTTGAATGCCGATCCATTTGGCGATGACGACCTTTTGCTGATTTCCACCGGACAGGCTGCGTGCAGAGATTTCAGATGAAGCGGTTTTGATCGTGAGTCGTTTGATGAGCAGGTCAACAAAATCCTGTTCGTTTTTCTTATCAATCAGCCCCTTTGGAGAGAAGCTGTCTAAGTTAGGTAACCCGATGTTTTCCCGAATGGATGCATCTAGCATCAGTCCTTCATCTTTGCGATCCTCCGTAATAAAACCGATGCCAAGCTTGACCGCATCACTTGGTTTTTTAATAACAGCCTTTTTCCCATGAACCCAAATTTCTCCTTGATCCAGGGGATCGAGTCCAAAGAGCGACCGCATCATTTCTGTCCGGCCAGCGCCCATTAAGCCTGCAACACCGACAATTTCCCCAGCTTTGACGGAAAAACTGACATCTTGAAAGCGGCCTTTCCTCGTTGCTTGCTTCACCTCTAGGACGATATCACCAGTAGAAGGTGTGCGCTCAGGGTAACGATCTGTTAATTCGCGGCCGACCATTTTTTTGACGACTTCATGGAAATTCGTGTCCGGTATCGCTTTCGTATCGACCGTTTTTCCGTCACGCATGATCGTAATCCGGTCACAGATGGCAAAGATTTCTTCCATCCGGTGAGAAATGTAGACGATGGAAACGCCTTCTTTTTTGAGTGATTCAATGACCTGAAATAGCTTTTCAATCTCACGGTCTGTGAGAGCAGCTGTTGGTTCATCCATAATAATGACCTTTGCATCGGTCATTAACGCTTTCGCAATCTCAATCATCTGCTTTTGGCCGACAGAACAGCTTCCTGCCTCTTGATCGAGCGATAAGTTGACAGACAATCGGTCGAGCTGCGCTTGGGCGAGTGTTTTCATTTTTTTGGTGTCTAGGAGACCAAGTTTTGTATAGATTTCTTTCCCGATAAATAAATTCTCGAGTACCGTCATATCAGGCCATATATTCAGCTCCTGATGAATGAAGGCAATCCCGTTCTGCTCGGCTTCTTTCGGATTTTTGAAAGCGGTTTCTTTTTCGTCGATTTGAATCGTTCCTTGATCCAGGGAATAGAGTCCTGTCAGCAGATTCATTAACGTTGATTTTCCTGCCCCGTTTTCACCCATAAGTGCATGGACTTCACCTGTGACGAGGTCAAAGGAGACCCCGGCGAGAACGGTGTTTTTTCCAAAGGCCTTATGGATGTTATGCATTTCAATGTTCATAAGTGGCTCCTCCTTTTAAAAGATGACACCGGCATGAAGAATGCAGTTTGCGTATGGGGTGGCTTCACCCGTTCGAATCACTGCTTTTGCCTGTTTGGTCATGTCTTTGAACGTCTCGTGATCGACTTCATCTAACGGATTTGAGAACGCTTTCTTTAGAAAAAAATGATCTCTCTCATTGGCTTCTTTGATTTCACTGGCGATCGTGATGTGTTCAATGGCCATTTCCTCAAGAAGAAGGGAAGTAACCTCCTGAAAGGATGGTGTGCCGATGGATAATGCAAGGTCGATCTTGACCGGGCCTTCTGGAATGGGCAGGCCGCAGTCTGCGATGACAATCGTATCTGTATGACCAAGATCAGCAAGCACCTTGGCGATATGACTATTTAAAATACCATTTTTCTTCATTTCTTATTCTCCAATTCTTCTCTTGCTGGCATGCCGCCTTGGGCACCAAATTTTGTGACTGAGATAGATGCGGCTAAGTTGGCAAAGGCAAGTGCGTCGAATAGGGATTTTCCTTCTGTTAGTGCTACAGCTAAAGCGCCGTTAAAAGTATCGCCAGCGCCTGTAGTGTCGACGGCTTTCACAGGATAGCCCGGTACCAACACTTCTTTTGATCCGTCAAAGTATCGAACACCACTTTTTCCTTCTGTAATGAGTAATTTGTTTGGATATTGGCGCAAAGCCTCTGCTATGGTGAGTCCATCAAACATAAGAGCTGCTTCGTGTTCGTTTGGCGTGATATAGGCAGCTTGATCTAATATTTGCTGAGAGACTTTGCGAGCTGGTGCGGGATTTAAGATGACTGGAATCCCTTTTTCGCTGCAAATGGCGCAGACGGCTTCGACTGTTTCTTCAGGAATTTCCTGCTGGATGAGGACGATTCCGATATTTTCAATAGAAGAAAGAGCATCTTTTACATAATGAGGTGTTACCTCATTGTTTGCTCCTTTGACGACAACAATGCTGTTATCTCCTTCAGCTAAAATGATATGAGCTGTTCCGCTTTCCATTTCGGTAACCGGTTTCATATAGGTGGTGCGAACACCTTGTGCTTGCAAATTGCTCATAATGTCCTGACCATACGCGTCATCACCAACTCGGCCGATCATATATACATCTGCACCGAGCCTTGCGCTTGCTACTGCTTGATTGGCTCCTTTTCCCCCAGGAACCGTTTTAAATGATTCGCCTAGGACGGTTTCTCCGGCACTAGGACGCTTATTCGATGTGACAACTAGATCCATGGAACAACTTCCTACGACAACTATTTGACTCATTGTGAATCCACCTTTCTTGTGGTCTTTCTTGTGGTCTCTCGTTCAATAAAAGAGACGGGCATTTGAATAACTGCTTGATCTATTGGCTGTTTTTGAATGGCTTTAATGATCAGCTTTGCGGCTTCTTTCCCCATATCATAGGCAGGCTGCCGGATCGTTGATAAAGAAGGGAAGAGCAGTTCACTTTGCGGAATATCATCAAATCCAATGATTTGGACGTCTTCTGGAATGGCTTTTCCAATACGAAGCGCTTCGTGTACGACGGCTGCTGCGACGATGTCATTGCTGGCAATGATGCCATCTGTTTCAGGGTACAGCTTGAAAAGAGCCTTGGCGCTTTTTCGGGCTTCCTGAAAAGAAAAAGAAGCGTTAGACATCACATGAAAGTTAGCACCTTCTTCAGTCAGAACATCAAGTGCGCCTTTGAATCTTTGCCGCGCCGTTTGAAGATGAGCGGGCCCTTTTAGCAATGTGATTTGCTGACTGCCGCGTTTGATTAATTCCATTGCAGCCATTTTCCCACCTGCCGTAGCATCTGCAAACACAGAAGGTGCATTTGGAACGGTACGATCTAAGAAGACAACAGGCAGTTCATCATCATTGTATAAATCCGATTCAGGTTCGTTTGTGACAGCGATGACACCGACCACCTGGTTTTGCTTAAAGGTTTGTAAATAGGCCATTTCCTTCTCCCGATCTTCATCACTGTTTCCGAATAATAAACGAAAACCGTTTGCATGAATCTCATCCTCAACGCCTCTAGCCAGCTGAGGGAAGAAGGGGTTTGTGATATCAGGTAAGATGAGACCAACTAATCTTGATTCTCTTTTAAAAAGGGATCGTGCCACTTCATTGGGGAAGTAGTTGAGCTCCTGCATCGCTTGTGTCACACGGGTTTTCGTATCAATATGGACGTATCCAGTATCATTGAGCACGCGTGAAACAGTTGCAACAGACACTTGAGCAGCTTTTGCAACATCTTTAATTGTAGCCAATGGAGTGCCTCCCTTCTTTGATGTGTAACCGTTTACACAGATAGATTATCACGAAAGCATTGAAAAAACAATCTTAAAAAAATAAAAAAAGAAAAGAAAGAGGACGTCTTCCTTTTCTTAACTAATAATGCCTGTTTGAGTAATGTTCACTTTGATTTTTGGAATGATCTTCACTTTTGGATAATCGGTGACCCAATTCATTTTCATATACTCATCATAATGTCTGACTCTGTATTTTCTGCCGAGGCTTAGCACATCGGAATTCGCATCTTGCAGGGCAGCGATAATTTTTTCTGCTTCTTTTGTCAAAATGACTGATAGCTTTTTGTTGAGCATTTCAATTTTTTTGTCAGTATCAAGGTTATCTTTTGGGTACTCAATGACAGAAGTATTAAATTCAAATTTGAGTGAGTATGTTAAGTTTCGATGATCAGGATTTAGAATCTCGATGTCTCTCTTTACATCAGTGACTTGAATCGTAATGTAATTGTTTTCTTTTGACTTCATGTCGCTTCTCACTTTTTTTGTGAAGTTGGCATACTTGCCCATTTTTCCGTCCATGATGGTGAGCAAGATCGCATCTTGACCGTACAACTCGCCTTTCTTTTTCTCATTATCAAATAGGGCAACACCTTTTACACTGATTAATTTCTTCGATTGATCAAAATGGATTAAGGGCAATGTGAAGTCCTCTCCAGTTTGGAGCATTTTAGATCGAATACTTTGAATGTTTTTAGGTGCTACTTGGGATGAGCGTGATGCGGTTGTGATCAAGTTATTTAAATAGTCACTCACAATGAGCTTTTCCTTCAGTAGCGAGTTAATCACTTCTTCACAAGTTCCCCCTTGAACAACGGCAAGATTTGCGAGGAGGGGGCTTTTCGGATCACGATAAAACATATCTAAATAGGGCAGAAGACGATTTTGGGCAAATTCATCACCGATCAGCATCACCCGCATTTTCGACATGTCTATTTTTTGATCCACTATCCGGCTGAAGTTGGTTCTTGCTTTTCTTAAAGTAGGTGCTTCCGTTGTGAGAAGAGTGGTTAAAAAGCTGCCAGTATTTCCTTGCTCCATACTTTGAGACTGCTGCACCTTTCGATAAGTAATCGAGTACTTCGCATTGTCATCTTCTCCTTGATCAACAGCAGAGGTTAAAACAAGAGAGATATTCTTTAATAGGTTCTGATCCCAGCAGCCAGGCATGAATATGAGAGACACACACATGAGCAACGTCAGTATGTACTTATGACGCATGTGATTTCACCTTCCCTTTGCGATGTTTGATAAAGATGATAATGGCCATAAAGATTGGGAGTGTGTAAATAAATGAATATTGAGCGATGGTGGTAAAATCATTAAAACGCTGAATTCTAAAATTATCGGTTGCAAGGTAACAGCTAGCCGCATAGATCAAAATGGCAAAATAAAAGACGTATTTTTTGTGGTCTTTTTTCTTGAGAATACTTGCTACGCCATTTGCACAAAAGTAAAGATAATTACTGAGTGTGGCTAAAATGACAAATACCCAGAAACTAAGAAAAATTAAATCCGTCCGCTCAATCACACCGAACGAAATGGTTTTTAACAGATAAAGAACAGGATTTGGAATGATTTTAAGCTCAATCGGGCTGAAAAACATAAAACAAATCACTGTGATAAATAGGTAGTAAAGAGTCGTGCATATATTGGCAATGGTCATGACCTTGTATCGCGCTTTAATGGTGCCTTTCATCAGTGGAGAGATGATCAGAATCATCTCAAATCCATTCATAGATAATACAACATCCTTCAATCCAAGCTGAAATTGAGAGAAGTCCGTTTGGAAAAAGGGCATAAGGTAGTCGATATTGGTTCCTTTTAATGAATACAGCATGATGAGAGACAACAAGAGTAAAAAAGGAGTCAGAATAAAGTTGAATCTGACAATCGCTGTAATTTGTTCCTTGGCGATGTAAAGGATGGATATCATGAGTAGTAGGTTGATGACCCAATTGGGTGTAAGTGGTAAAACCCATATACCCAGAATTCTCGTGAAAATAGATAGAACGACAATACAGACTGAGGCGAAATAAATTGTATAAAGAGCCACTAAGATTCGCCCAACCCATTTTCCAAAAACCTCAATTAACGCCTCGAAAAATGATGTCTCAGGGTATTTGTGAATGATATATATAAAAATGGTATTGATGATTTGGATAAAAAAACAGGCCAAAATGATAGCCATCCAGCCATCATGCCCCATATCTTTCATGAGCAAATGAGGCAGGGCTAAAATACCGACACCAATTTGAGATTGAATGATAAAAAAGACAGCTTGAGATGGAGATATTTTATTTTTCATCTTGATTTTTCCATCCTCTCAAATTTTCAATTTGCTCTTTCTTTTTTGGGTTTAAGTAAACAGGGCGATTTTTATACATCCACATTGGTAATCGAATCACAGTGTCTTTTAAATCCTGCCAGTTAAATGGAGTTACTGGAGATAAATACGGGACACCTAGTGATTCAAGGCGGCATAAATTCATCAGGACGATCGACAGACCGAATGAAATGCCAATAAACCCAAACATCGATGCCATGAACATGAGCGGAAAACGCAGCATCCTGATGGTAGACGTCATTTCAAACGAAGGAAGAACAAAGGAAGCAACAGCGGTCACGGCGACCACAACGATAAGAACATTGGAAATGAGCCCAGCTTTTACTACCGCATCTCCAATGACCAAACCGCCTACGATCCCAATGGTCTGTCCAATTGGTTTTGGCAGACGCACACCTGCCTCGCGTATGAGCTCAATCGTAATCTCCATCAGCATAGCTTCTATTAAAGGCGGAAAAGGAATGCCGATAATGGAATTTTTCATCGTAATCGCTAATTCATCCGGGACTACCTCATAATGAAAGCCGATGACTGCAATATAAAAAGAAGGCAAAATCACAGCGATGATACAGGCAATATAACGAAGAATACGAATAAATGTAGCCGGAATCCAGCGGCTATTATAGTCATCTGGTGATTGAAAGAAGCTAAAGAACGTAATAGGCAAAATGATAGCCATTGGGCTGCCATCCATTAAGACGACAATTCTTCCTTCAAGAATGGCAGATCTCACTTTGTCAGGTCGTTCTGTGTCAATAAGCTGCGGGAAGATGGAATACGAATCATCTTCAATCGCCTCTACAATAGAACCGGGGCTAAGCAGCGTGTCTACTTTAATAGAAGAAATTCGTTTGTTAACCTCATCTATCTTTTCTTGATTGGCAATATCAGAAATATAAACCGTTGCAACCTTTGTTTCAGATTTTGTACCGACCTTATGATACTGGATTGCAAGTTTTCGATCATTTAAGTGTGAACGCAGCAAATATAAATTGGTATCTAAACTCTCAACAAACCCATCATGTGCGCCTGCAATAATACTTTCAGAAGAAGGTTCAGAAATGGAACGCAGCGGCGGCTGCCCAACAGCAAATATTTTGATCTGTGCGGATTTTTCATCAAGGAAGGCAATACTTCCGGCAATAATGCTGTCGACAATCAGCGTCAAGTCACCTGTTTCGAGTGAACTAAGAGATTTTGCATAGTCCTGTTTTCCAGGAGGACCGAGCAAGTTGCCGATAATGAAGTCGTTTAATTTGCTTTCATCGACTCTAGTTTTAATAAAAAACAGCACTGATTTCGTTTCATTCACCATCAATTCCCGGTATTCAAAATCAGCGCTTTGTTGAAATGCTTTGTTCAGAATCCGAATCTTTTCCTCAAAACCGCCTGATAAAAAGTGTAAGCGTGTTTGCTCATTCGTATTTGGCATCTTTAGCCTCCTCTCACAGATTTTTTAACCATAGTGTAAGCCGAGAAGATGATTTTATGCGTCATCTTTGGGGAAAGCATGACAAGAACCGACAACTTTCAACTAAAATCACATTAAAAATGTTAAGAAATGATGAATCTTGATAAAAAGAAATGAATAATGTTTCATTGTTTAGGTCATAAGGAGTGAATATCGTAAAGAGAGGCTATAACAAAATGATTAATCTTTGACATCTTATCCCAATTTTTTGTGACCTGAAAATAAGCAGATGACTTGATTTTTTGACAGGTGACCTTTGTCATAGGTCAACACATAGCGTTCTGACCGATGAGGATGACTTTCTAACCTGTTCATTTAAAAATATAAAATATTCTAAAACACACACTATTCATTTAAAGCGCTGATATGACTGATTTCGTAGAGATGAAAGGGCTTTAAAACATTGATTCAAAATACATCTTAATAATTGTCGAAAAATTTAGGGAGAAAAGGACAAAAGATTTTTCACTGTTTGATGGTAACGCTTTCTCTTATTCTGAGCAGAAATTCAGTCGTCATTTTGTCCGTCTTTTGGCCTTTTCATTTGAGCGTGAGATAGGCAAATACGCCTTCTGATTAGAGGAATTTGGCATACGAGGAAGTGAAAGATTATGTTACATAATACCGATTGTGATTTTATGCTGAACCTATATACTGTTGATTGAATTTACATATCACACTCATAAAAAAAGGAGATGTAGATAAGCGATGTGGTTAATCGTTATAGCCTGTGTCATCATGTTAGGGATTGGCTTTATTGAAAAGAAGCGTCATCAGAAAAATATCGATGCCCTGCCGGTACGCGTCAATATTAATGGTATACGCGGAAAGTCTACCGTTACAAGATTGACAACCGGTATCTTAATGGAGGCAGGTTATAAAACTGTCGGCAAAACAACAGGAACGGATGCAAGAATGATTTATTGGGATACGCCAGAAGAGAAACCGATTAAAAGGAAACCGCAAGGACCAAATATCGGAGAGCAGAAAGAAGTTATGAGAGAAACCGTTGAAAGAGGAGCAAATGCCATCGTCAGTGAATGTATGGCGGTGAATCCAGATTACCAAATTATCTTTCAGGAAGAGCTGCTTCAAGCGAATATTGGCGTGATCGTAAACGTTCTTGAAGATCATATGGATGTGATGGGGCCAACTCTTGATGAAATAGCTGAAGCCTTTACAGCGACAATTCCTTACAATGGGCACTTGGTTATTACGGATAGTGAATATACAGATTTCTTTAAAGAGATTGCGAAAAAACGCAATACTGAAGTGATTGTTGCAGATAATTCCAAGATTACCGATGAGTATTTACGGAAATTTGAGTATATGGTGTTCCCGGATAATGCTTCACTTGCACTTGGTGTCGCACAAGCATTGGGAATTGATGAAGATACGGCATTTAGAGGCATGTTAAATGCGCCGCCTGATCCAGGAGCGATGAGAATTCTTCCATTAATGGATGCAAAAACACCTGGACATTTTGTAAATGGATTTGCGGCTAATGACGCAGCATCTACATTGAACATTTGGAAGCGTGTGAAGGAAATTGGGTATCCAACAGATGAACCGATTATTATCATGAACTGTCGTGCGGATCGTGTAGATCGAACGATCCAGTTTGCGGAGGATGTACTTCCTTATATTGAAGCAAGTGATCTTGTCTTAATTGGTGAAACGACAGATCCAATTGTGAAGGCATTTGAGGATGGAAAAATTCCGGCTGACCACTTACACAACCTTGAATATCAATCTACAGAACAAATTATGAACATGCTTGAGAAAAAGCTTCATAATCGAGTGGTTTATGGAGTCGGCAATATTCACGGCGCCGCTGAACCTTTAATCGAAAAAATTCAAGAATACAAAATTAAGCAGCTTGTCAGCTAGGAGGAAATATAGAAAATGTTCGGATCAGATCTTTATATCTCGTTAATTTTAGGTGTTCTACTCAGTTTAATTTTTGCAGAAAAAACAGGAATCGTACCAGCTGGGTTGGTTGTTCCAGGTTATCTGGCACTCGTCTTTAACCAGCCAGTCTTCATTTTAGTTGTTTTATCTGTCAGCTTGCTGACATATGTGATCGTTCGTTTTGGACTATCGAAATTTATGATTTTGTACGGACGTAGAAAGTTTGCGGCGATGCTGATTACAGGGATTGCCTTAAAGCTCATATTTGATTTCTTCTATCCAGTAGTTCCGTTTGAAATAGCAGAATTCCGCGGAATCGGAATCATCGTGCCTGGATTGATTGCGAATACGATTCAAAAGCAAGGTCTTACGATTACCCTTGGAAGCACATTACTTCTAAGTGGTGCAACATTTGCCATCATGTATGTTTACTATCTATTTTAAGATAAGGTGTGTCCAATGATGAATAAAAAATTGAGCTTTCAGGAAAAGCTGCTGAAAATCACAAAGAACCAAAAGAAAAAGACGAATAAACACGTACTGATTGCTTTACCGATTGTCATTGCTTGTACATTTCTATTTACATTTATCGGGAAAGCACAAGTACCAACTGTAGAAAAGAATCCAGAAAACATCCTGACCGCTTCGTTTGTCGGAGATATTATGTTTGGAAGAAATGTAGAGAAAGTAACAGACCGCTATGGAAAGCAGCACCTGTTCCGCTATGCGAAGCCGTATTTTGATGTATCAGATTATGTAACTGGGAATTTTGAGCATCCAGTGGCTTCAGATAAGGAACAGGCAGCACAAAAGAATATTCATTTGAAAACAGATGAAGATTCTGTACAAGCGTTAAAGGATTTGAATTTCTCTGTACTAAACTTTGCGAATAACCATGCAGCAGACTACGGTGAAAAAGGCTTAAATAACACGATTGATGCCTTTGAAAAAGCTGACATGGATTATACAGGGGCAGGGCGCAACGTCAAAGATGCGAAGCAGAACATTTCATACAAAGAAGTGAATGGCGTTAAAATCGCTACCCTTGGTTTTACAGATGTATATGGAAAAGATTTTAAAGCAACAAATCGCAAGGCAGGTATTCTGCCAGCTGATCCATCTATCTTTATTCCGATGATTTCACAAGCTGCTGAAAAGGCAGATATCGTTGTTGTTCATGCGCACTGGGGACAGGAATATAACAATGAAGTAAACGACAGACAAAGAGAGCTGGCAAGAGCGATGTCAAAGGCTGGTGCTGATATCATTATCGGTGCACACCCGCACGTTCTTGAGCCGATGGAAGTCTATAACGGAACAGCGATTTTCTATAGCTTGGGGAACTTTATTTTTGACCAAGGCTGGTCAAGAACACGTGATTCTGCCATTGTTCAGTATCATCTGAATGAAGATGGAAAAGCGACATTTGAAGTGGTTCCAATGTACATCAAAGAAGCGACACCTGCTCCAGTCAAAGCAGGATCTCTTGAATCAAAATCGATTATCCGTATGCTGACAAATGGCACGAATGCGGATTGGAAAGAAAAAGACGGACATATTTTCTTTGAAGTCGATCATTCTGATAAAGTTCAAACATTAAAAGAAAACGAGGGGAAGGATAAAAAATGAAATTCCTTAAAGCAAGCTGGCCGTTTGTTGCGTTAATTTTAGTCTTTGTCTTTATGTCTGCTTTTAAATTTAGTGACAGCCTCACCGATCATGAGAAACAAAAGATCTCGGTTGAAATGCAGAAAATTGAACAGCAAAAGCAGTCAAAAGCGGAAGCGAGTAAATAAAGAAATGATGATGAAAAGAGCACGCGAGGCGTGCTCTTTTTTGACGGAAAAAGGTGTAAAATGAAAGGGGTCATGTCGAAACTATAAAAGAAAGGAGGAAGAGAGGATGAAATGGAAAGGAATACTGCTTGGAGGATGTGCCATTGTAGGACTCATGTTTATGTCTCAAACAGAGGTGTCTGCTCAAACAACATCTCCTTTAAAACAAGCGGAAACGCTGATAGGTACGCCTTATCATAAAGGAGGAATCGATCCGAAAACGGGCTTTGATGCGTCTGGCTTTATACAATATGTATATAAAACAACCGGTGCATTTGATTTGCCGCGAAAGGTGATTGATCAATACCAAATCGGTGAAAACGTATCATGGGAAAAAGCGAAGCCTGGAGACCTTGTCTATTTTCGCAGTCTTGAAGAAACAAAAGACATCCCGACACATGTTGCTTTGTACGCTGGAAATGATCAAGTGATCCACATCACACTCAGTCAAGGGGTGGTGAAAACAGATGTCAGCAAAAGTAAATATTGGACCGATCGGTTCTATGCGGTCAAACGGCTGCCTGTCTCCCAAGAGATGTCGGATGATCAACTGGTGAAAGATGCGATGAAATATTTAGGAATCCCTTATGTATTCGGGGCATCAGATCCAAAAGTAGGCTTCGATTGTTCAGGTTTTTTACAATATTTATTTGAAAAATCACTTGGGATTTATTTACCAAGAAGTGCTGAGCAGCAATGGATGGTTGGAGAGAAAGTAGCACGAGACGATATTCGCCCTGGAGACTTTGTTTTTTTTAGCAACACGTATAAAAAAGGAATTTCACATGTAGGCATGTACATCGGAGGAGACCGCTTTATTCATGCGAGCCGTTCGGAAAGTGTGACGATTTCTTATTTGTCTGAATCGTATTGGCGTGAGAAATGGACAGGTGCGAAACGATTAACTGAGCTGAAACTAGCGAAAGAAGACCCAGTCGTATCAAAAGCTGCCACGTATATTGGAGAAGTACCCTATGTAAAAGGTGGTGCGAGCCCAAAGCAAGGCTTTGATACAGCAGGATTCACGCAGTATATCTATCAAGAAGTGCTTGGAATGGAGATGCCTCGCTATGCGCCGGGACAAGTTAAAGCAGGTACACCTGTGAAACGATCGGAACTAAAGCCAGGAGATCTTGTCTTTTTTAAAGGGACTTCGTTGATGCCAGCCATTTATGCTGGTTCAAATCAAGTCATTCATGTGACGGTTTCAAATGGCGTTGTCATTACCAATATGAAAACAAGTACGTATTGGAAGGATAAATATGAGACGGCTGTTAGAATCAAAAAATAAAGAAAAAGCCCGATCAATGCTCAGATCGGACTTCTCGACTTCTCACTAGGCGCTGATCAGACAAGCGTCTTTTTTTCTTGAAATTGATTCTGCAAAAGCAGATCAATAAAATAGGCGACGCCATCTTCATGGTTGCCTTTTGTGATATAGGTGCTTTTTTCTTTAATGACATCCACCGCATTCCCCATCGCTATCCTGTGTCCTGCTTCATCGAACATGGATAGATCATTAGGGCTGTCACCGATCGCATAAATATTGGATCGGTCAACGCCATAATGGGCTGCAAGTTTCTTGAGGGCATGTCCTTTGCCTGACTCTTTTGGCAGTACCTCAATGATATGTTCTCCAGATGAGGTCAAGGAGAGCTCAGGCATCTTAGAAAGAAGATCTCGTGCTTCTTGCAGCTTATTCATATCAAATGAGAAGCATAGTAATTTATAAGTTGGTTCATTCGACTCAAAAATTTGACGGATGTCATCGACAGGTTTGATGCCAAACTGTTTAAATTGAGTCATCGCCCCTTCCCATAAATCAGCTACATCCTCGTTAGGATTGGCGCTTTTGATCATATCAAATTCAGCTTTGAGCTTATCTTTTCCATCAAATGGGGAAAGGAGGGCATCGTCTGTATACACCTCGAAATAAATGTTCCGTTCCACTAATTCCTTTGCAGCACGTCTACCAGCTTCTTGATCAAGGGTGATTCTGCTGAAGAGCTTGTACCCTTCTGTATGGACAGTTCCTCCGTTTGCCGCAATGATGGGAATATCCAAATCCTCGAGAAGCTCTTTTACATCAAAAGTCGCGCGCCCTGTACAAATGGTCACAATATATCCAGCTTCCTTCGCACGAATCAATGCCTGCCGGTTTTGAGCGGATATTTCACTTTTCGTATTTAAGAGTGTACCGTCTAAATCAATCGCAATCATTTTTTTCATTGCTGTTATATCCTCCTTCATTCATGCAATAGCCTCTTCAAAGTATGTACGATTTCCTTCATTCTCATGAAAGAGTCGGATCGTGGATTCCTCTCTTTAAGGCTAAACAAAAATGGTCAATTGATCAAGGATATAAGAAAAAGCGCCCAAAAGGACGCTTTTAGCGTGTAGACAAACCCTCGCATTCTTTGTCAGTCCTGCGCTCCGGTGCTCACGAATATCAAATTCGCTCTGCTCCGGTGCTCGTTCTTCCTAGACTGCAAAGGTTTTCTATCACGCTGAAAAGAAGAAAAAGGGCAAACACCTTTTTCAACACATAAAAAGCGCCCAAAAGGACGCTTTCTGTGTTTATGATAATTCAAGCTGTTTCTTCAATTCCGTTTTGACTTCGTTCAGTTGGTTTTGATCCAATTGGTAATAATAAACGCCATTTGGCTGGTAATCAGATCCTTTTAGTTGAATCGTATCAACAGATTTCAATGAAGTGAGTAGTGGGAAAAGACCGACTAGTTCTTTCATTGACAGGTTAGTTGAGACGTTATCGCCTAGAGTATCTATGATATTGTCATAAGACGGAATAGATGTTACTGATTTTGATTTATCGAAAATGGCTTTTAATACTTCCATTTGACGCTGTCCACGCATGAGATCACTGTCTGCTTTTCTTGTTCTCACATAAGCGAGAGCTTGATTACCATCTAGTGTGTGAGTGCCCGTTTGCAGCTGAACTTTGCCCTTTGTATCTTTGAGAATCTGTTTCACAACATATTCATCTTTAATGTTAACGGAAACACCGTTTAATTCGTTCACAATTTCCTTAAACGCTTTGAAATTACTTTCAATCACAAAGTCGACAGGGATATCTAGTAAATTCTCAACTGTACTCACCGTGAGGTCTGCATCACCAAATGCGTGTGCATGTGTGATTTTGTCATAACCATGACCTGGAATATTAACATATGAGTCCCTTGGAATACTTAATAATTTCACGGTTTTATTCGTACGATTTACTGTCGCTAATACCATTGCATCGCTTCGTGCTTGTTTGACGGTTTCGCCTGGTCTGCTGTCAATGCCAAGTAGCAAGACAGAAAAGCTGTCTTTCCCAGGATCAAATGCTTCAATCCGTTTGACAGATTGTGCACCGCGGTCTAGAGAGACTTGTGCTTTTTTAGCAGCTGTTGTCACTTTATAGTAGGCATAGCCGGTGACAGAAGCGGTTGTCAGTAAAAGAATACCAAAAATAAAAAGAGTGACTTTCACCCATGGTTTTAAACGCTTTTTGCCTTTGCGTTTACTTCTTGTTTGATCCATATATTTAAACCCTCGCTATGATTTTATAGTAAAGATGTCCTTCTTCCTGCTTACAAACTAAAACAAATATACCTTAAAACGGGATATAGTGCGACATTTTTTTCACTAACGCTTAATTGACGTTTCCTTATCTAAAAAAGTTTCAATGATACGCAAATGAAATATATTTGTCATAAAACATCGAAATGTTTGAAATGACAGGAAGTGAGGAAAATGATTTTTCATAGAGAAACATCCAGTCATTACATAGATAAAAGAGGGGTTATGATCATGAAAAATCGGAATGGGTGGCTTTATTTCTTCGGCGCACTTGGCGGCGCCTTATATGGTTACGATACAGGTGTCATTTCTGGCGCTATCTTATTTATGAAAGAGGATTTAGGTTTAAATGCATTTACAGAGGGACTTGTGGTCAGCTCGATTTTAATTGGGGCGATGCTCGGGTCTTCTCTTTCTGGAAAACTGACAGATCAATTCGGACGGAAAAAAGCGATTATTGCCGCAGCCATTTTATTTATTATCGGCGGATTTGGAACAGCCCTTGCACCGAATACGGAGGTCATGGTCTTATTCCGAATCGTGCTAGGACTTGCTGTCGGATGCTCGACGACGATTGTTCCATTATATTTATCTGAACTTGCGCCAAAGGAATCAAGAGGGGCACTTTCCTCATTAAACCAACTCATGATCACATTTGGTATTCTTCTTGCCTATATTGTGAACTACGTTTTAGCAGATGCAGAGGCATGGCGTCTGATGCTTGGAATTGCCGTTGTTCCTTCTGTTCTCTTGTTATGTGGTATTTTGTTTATGCCAGAAAGTCCTCGCTGGCTGTTTGTCCAAGGACAGGCGGACCGGGCGAAAGAAATATTGTCCAAACTTAGACAAAGTAAGCAAGAAGTTGAAGACGAAATTGCGGATATTCAAAAAGCAGAAAGTGAAGAAAAAGGCGGTCTTAAGGAATTACTCGAACCATGGGTGCGCCCCGCTTTAATTGCTGGTGTCGGTTTAGCCTTTTTACAGCAGTTTATTGGGACAAATACGATCATTTATTATGCACCAAAAACATTTACAAGTGTCGGCTTTGGCGATTCAGCAGCCATTTTAGGAACTGTAGGAATTGGTGCAGTCAATGTTGTCATGACGTTTGTTGCGATTAAAATCATTGATCGTGTCGGGCGGAAAGCGTTACTCCTATTTGGAAATGTAGGGATGGTTCTTAGTTTGATTGTTCTAGCAGTGGTCAATCGTTTTTTCGAGGGATCAACAGCTGCAGGGTGGACGACAATTATATGTTTAGGACTTTTCATCGTCATTTTTGCTGTCAGCTGGGGCCCGGTCGTATGGGTGATGCTGCCGGAGCTGTTCCCAGTACATGTCCGGGGAATCGGTACGGGGGTATCGACCTTCCTACTGCATACAGGGAATTTGATCATCTCGCTCACATTCCCAACCTTGTTAAGTGCAATTGGCATCAGTAACCTTTTCCTTATTTATGCAGCCATCGGCATAGGTGCCTTCTTATTTGTGAAATATTTAGTCACAGAAACGAAAGGAAAAAGTCTTGAAGAGATTGAAGAAGATTTAAAAAAGAGAAACCGTGCCGTCGTGAATGACGAAGGGGAAACGGTATGAAAAAAGACCAGCTGCATGAGGCAGCTGGTCTTCCTTTGTTAAACAAACGTTTAATCAAGAAAGGACAATCACTCATCTTCTGAACGTGCTGCCTATGACATACATATGGAACAGGCGGGCGAAAGGTGGAAATGAGATGAAAGGAAAAACGAGCATTGTGATGCTGACGTACAATGAACTGCACCTAACGAAAAAATGTATCGACAGTATCAAGGAGCATACTCGGCGTGATGAATATGAACTCATTATCGTGGATAATGCTTCATCAGACGGAACAAAGGAATATGTGAGACAACTGGAAGATGTCGTGTTGATTGACAACGAGAAGAATCAAGGTTTTGCCAAGGGCTGTAACCAAGGGGCGAAAAAGGCAACAGGAGATAGTATTCTTTTTTTAAATAACGACACGATTGTGACCGAAAACTGGCTTTTGCCTTTAAGAGAAGCCCTTTTTGCATCAGATCGTATTGGCATGGTAGGCCCTGTCTCCAATTATGTGAGTGGTCCTCAGCTCGTTCAGCCATCTTACACAGATGTGAAGGAGCTTCCTGCCTTTGCGAAGGCATATACGGCTTCGAAAAAAGGTCAAAGAACATATGTGCATAGACTTGTTGGTTTTTGTCTGCTGGTCAAAAGAGAGCTGATCGAGGATGTAGGGTTATTTGATGAGCGATTTGTATATGGATCATTTGAGGATGATGACCTTTGTCTGCGTTCGTTGCTGAAGGGATACCAGCTGCAAATCGTCCATGATTCTTTTGTGCATCATCACGGTCATGCTACCTTCAATGCCAATGAAGAAACGAACATCTCTACGTTGTTTGCGGAAAACAGGCTTCGTTTTTTAGATAAATGGGGCATTGATTTAAATCTGATAACGCCCCATCCATATTTTGCAACACTGCTCCCTGAGGATGCCGGATGTGTGCTGGATGTTGGCTGTGGTGCTGGGGCGACAGGACTTGAACTGATCAACCGGCAGTCCGTTGACATGTACGGAGTAGAGGCGGATGCATTAAAAGCAGAGATGGCAAAGGCGTATTACAAAGAAGTGATTGAGACAAAAGCGGAGGCGTATCCTTGGTCAGAGAAAGAAGCTTTTTTTGATGCTGTGATCTTTTCTGATGTGTTAGAGCATGTGTCAGACCCATGGCAGTTGATAGCTCAAGCGCATGCGTCTTTAAAACCAGGTGGCGTGATCATTTGCTGCTTACCTAATATGATGCATGCGGAAGTACTGCTGCCTTTAATGGCAGGTGATTTTACGTATCAAGATGTGGGGATTTTAGATCGAACACATATGAGATTTTTCACACCAAACACAATGCGGGCGCTCTTTCCAGACCATTTGTTTCATCGCGTGATTGAACAGCCGATCAATGTGCCAATTGATCAAAACGTTCAATTGTTTTTTGACGAAGTGGCGAGAGTAGGAGAGTCACTTGGCTTTCAAACAAAAGCATTATCTGATCAAGTGACGCTCTATCAGCTTTTGATCGTTGCACGTAAAAAAGGCGGTTCCCCCTCCGGGTAATCCGCCTCAGCGTGTAGGCAAACCCTCGCATTCTTTGTCAGTCCTGCGCGCCGGTGCTCGCGAATCCTTCATTCGCTCCGCTCCGGTACTCGTCCTTCCTAGACTGCAAAGGTTTTCTATCACGCTGAAAAGAAGACAAAGGGCTAAAACAAAGTTCATTTTAGCCCTTTGTCAACCATCTAAGGCGGATGACCGCCTTTTGTGCTACCATTTAAAGCTTTTCGTTGCGCCTTCTGCACCAAAGTTCAAAATGCTCACTTTGACGTCATATGCAATGTCTACTTCTTGAAATAGTGTATCCCATTCATTGCGGTGCTGATCCCAAAAGTCTGGATACTTGATGCGCACCTGCCGATTTAAAAGGATCGGGTCAACGCCAACTTCTTTTTGCATGTGGTGGACAGCTTTTTGAATGCGCTCTTTGATTTTGCGTTCAAAAATGCGCTCAAATCGTTTGATGTATTGCTCATCGTATGAGTTTTCAGGGGGATATTGATCTTCTGATAGTTTCCCGTTTGTTTGTACACTAATGTTAAAGGAAATCTTTCCGTTCTTCAGATAGGGTTCAATCTTTGACTTTGCTTTCTTGATTTCATACGTAATCGGAAAGCCTTTGTAGGTGGCGGGTACGACTCCGCCTGAGATGCGATTCATGACCCAGTTTAAAGATTGGACATCTTTTGCTGGAATGAACCCTATCAGCTTTCGTGTTTTTCCATGGATAATGCCTGCACCATCATAGGTGAGTTCTCCGTTTACGACATCCACACTCTGGACAAGAAAGCTTGTACCCATCTGAAAGTAATCCGACGCTCGGCCAATACGTGTTGGCAGTAAAATCTTCCCGTTAAAGCTCCGGTTTTTTGATGTTTCAAAAATATGCTCGACTGGAACCCTTTGTTGTGATTTTAATTTTTGATTGATGACTTTTGATGCCTCATGGCGTGACACTAAGAGGTAGCTGCTTCTTCGAACCTCATCATCTCGTATAAAGTGGTTGAGTGTTCCTTGAATATCATGATGCTCGGCTTGATTTTTGCCAAACAAAAAGATTTTGAGGTGATCACTGTAAATCGGCGGGTCCTTCAAAGCGACATTGCTGACTGCTTCCAGTACATTTTTCCCCTTTGAGACGACATTCACATAGCCAGGGGAATCTGCTTCTTGTGTACCGCCCATTTTAGGGACAAGGTTTTGATAGGTGAGTTTGACTCCGTTATCATCTTCCTCGTCAATGCCAACACCGCGTACAAACGATAATTTCTCAATATCCTTTAAGTCCCAGCAGCCTGTCGATAAAATCAAAAGACAGCAAGACAGAAAGGTGAGCCATAAACGCCGTCCTTTCATGCAGATCGACCTCCCCATTTTTTACGTATCATGAGCAGAACAGCTGTTAAAAAAGGAATCGCTAACACAGCGAATAATGCATAGCCGAGTAAAGTCGAGTAGTAAAAGACTTCATTGATATTTCTCGGAAAAAGAGAGAGAGCTGAGGTCAGCAAAAACAGCAACCATAGCAGTCTCGTTAAATTGGTTGTCTTAAAAACCGTTTGACAGCCTTTAATAGCAAATTGGAAAAAGCCAAGCATACAAATAAACTGCTGGCACGTCCAGATCGTCAGTAAGAAAATATCAAAGCGTTCAATGAAGACCCCTTCTAGTTCTAGCGCTTGAATGAGTGAGACAGTGGGCCAGGTGAGTGATTTCGTTTCTCCAACCGTCATGGAACCAATCACAATAAAGAGCGTGAGGGAGTAAATAAGTGTGGTGATCCCTACACCGATCGCTGCGGCCCATTTCGCTTTTGACCATTTGTCTTTATAGATAAGCGGTACGACAAACAAAATGACTTCAAAGCCTGTAAATTGAATAAATGTTTGAGAGAACAAATTACTAAAATCTTTAAACCCGTGAGCCATTACCGGGCGTAAATAATCAAAATCAAATATTTTCAAACTAAACAGCATGAGCCCAATGTAAATGATCATGGTCATCGGATAAATATATGTCACCATTTTCACTACCGGAAAAATTCCGCTTTTTAAATGATAGGTGGCCACCAGTAAAAAAATCATCACAATCACGGTCATCGGGGTCGATTGCAGCAGGAAAAATTGAACCACTTCCCCCAGTACACGCGCCTCAAAGCCAACAATGGCTAGTAAATAACCGATCAGCATTAGGTTAAAGATCGTGCCAAAGAAGGCACCGGCTCCTTTTGTATTCGATTCAAAAATGGTATCCGGTGCATTCTTCTCCGCAATCCAACCTAGCAAAAAAGCAACGAAAGCAAAGATGACTCCCTGTATTAATACAATGATCCAGCCATCAGGGAATCCTGAATTGGCAGAACTGCGAGGAATGGTTAAAATTCCAGCGCCTATCATTGTAGAACTGCACAGAATGGTGACTTGTAACAATGATAGCTTCTCAGCTCTGTACATCGTTTACTCTCCTTGTCTTTTGAGATTTTTTGTCTTGGCTGTTTTCGGTCTTGATTTAAATAGCCCTATTGGTAAACGAACGTACGTATCTTTTAAATCTGAAAACGGTGAAGACAAAACAGGTGTGAAATAGTCAAAACCAAAGGTCTTTAGCTGCATCAAGTGACAAAGTACAAATAAATAACACATGATGAGGCCGTATAATCCAAACATGGCTGAACTGAAGATCGCCATAAACCGCAGAATGCGTAAGGGGAAGCTGAAATCATATGATGGAGCAGTGAAATCGGCTAGTGCCGTCAGAGACACAATAATGACCATTAAGGCACTGACGATATTGGCTTGGACAGCCGCCTGTCCAATAATGACGCCGCCAATCAGTCCAATCGTCTGCCCGATCGCCCTAGGAAGACGAAGTCCAGCTTCCCGCAGCAGTTCAATCGTAAACGACATCAAAATGGCTTCCACTACAGGAGGAAAGGGCACATTTTGCCGGCTGCCTGCGATGGTAAGTGCCATTCGTGTTGGTAATAAACCAGGATGATAGGAAACAAGGGCGATATAGAGTCCCGGTAAAAAGATCGTCAAAAGCACGGCAATATAACGGAGCAAACGCAAAAGAGTCGCACTTGTCCATCTTTGATAATAATCCTCCGGTGATTGCATCAAGGCAGTGAGAGTCATCGGCATAATGAGGGCAAACGGCGTCCCATCGAGCAAAATAGACACCTTTCCTTCTAACACAGAGGCAATCACCCGATCAGGACGTTCTGTATTTTGAATCTGCGGGAAAATAGAGATATGACTGTCTTCAATCAGCTGTTCTATGTAGCCGCTCTCAGGAATATCATCCATTTTGATTTGCTTCATACGAGAGAAGACATCATCTACTAGTTTGGGGTCTGCGATATCACGAACATACACAAGAGCAGCAGATTTCTTGTTGCGAGTTCCTATGTTTACCTTTTGAATGACAAGGTTCGGATCGTTTGCTCTTTCACGAAGCAATGCCGTGTTTTTTTCAAGATTTTCAATAAATCCAATCCTTGGTCCTCTAACAAGGACTTCTGATTGCGGCTCCTCTACTTCTCTAAATTGAAAAAGATTCGTATGGAGCGCAAGCGCTTGAGTGGCCCTATCCACAAATAAAATAGCCCTGCCGCTGTATAACTGCTCGATGGCAAGGTTCATATCTTCCAGCACATCATTTTGAATACCAAAGAACGTTTTAGAAAGGAGAGAAAGTGTGGTGTGGTCGACCTCAGTGATGGTCAGTTCCTTTTGCATAGGTGAAATAATTTGTTTGGAAAGCATCTCAAATTCTGTGAGTCCTTCAACGTACACGAGACATGCAGAGACAGCGGAAGGGCCAAATGAAAAAGAGTGGAACACGATATCATCACTTTTGCCGGCAAAGCTTTTGACACGCTGAATGACGGACTCTATATCTTGTTCAATACGACTTTTCATAATACCTCACCCTCATGTCTTTTTTTATAGAGTGACTCGGAAGGAGAAGAATTATGCAAATAGAAAAAAGAGAATCCCCTAAAATAGGAATTCTCTTCACATGTTTATCTCGCCAGCCAGCCGCCATCTACGGCTAAAATATGACCGTTCATATAATCAGAGGCAGGGGAGCTGAGAAAGACGGCGGCACCTGCTAGATCTTCAGGCCGTCCCCAGCGTCCAGCGGGGATTCGTTTCAGAATCTCTTCATTCCGGTTCGCATCGTCACGAATGGCTTGCGTGTTATTGGTTGCAATATAACCAGGCGCGATCGCATTGACCTGAATATGCTGACTTGCCCATTCATTTGCAAAAGCTTTCGTCAAACCTGCGACAGCATGCTTACTTGCTGTATAAGCGGGAACAAAGACACCGCCTTGAAATGATAGAAGGGAAGCGATATTGACAATTTTCCCTTGCCCTTTTTTCAGCATCTGCTGTCCGACCTTTTGCGTGAGGAAAAAGAGACTGTTGATATTCACATCCATGACAGTATGCCAGTTTTCCTCTGAATATTGAGCAGCCTCTTCTCTTTTAATGGTCCCAGCATTATTGATCAAAATATCAATTGAATGCTGTTTTAAAAGGGCATCAACATCCCGCTTTGCGGACTTAGGATCTGCAAAGTCTACTTGAATCGCATGAAATGATCTGCCGGTCTGTTCGACAAGTTCTTTTGTTTCATCAAGCGGCGTATGGTGGTAGGTGCCGATGATATCTGCACCTGAACGGGCAAGCGCTACGGCAATACCTTGCCCAATACCAGTTCCAGGACCTGTGACAAGAGCTGTTTTGCCTTCGAGGGAAAAGAGGGACGCTACATATGATGTCGTCGTCATCTCATTACCTCAGCTGGTCCATCGGGACAAAGTCCATATCTTTAAACGTATAGTTTTCTCCCGCCATTGCCCAAATAAATGAATAATTTGCGGTACCTGAGCCTGAATGAATGGACCAGGCAGGTGAGATGACGGCTTCTTCATTTGCTACAACGAGATGTCTCGTTTCAGATGGCTCCCCCATAAAATGAAAGACACGTGCGTCTTCCTCTATATCAAGATATAAGTACACTTCCATCCGCCGGTCATGTATATGAGCAGGCATCGTGTTCCATGTGTTATTGGTTTCAAGCTGAGTGATGCCCATCATAAGCTGGCAGCTTTGGATGCCGTCTGCATGAATGACCTGATACAGATTCCGTACGTTTGAGGCGGATGCTTCCCCTAAATGATTCGGTGTTAATTCAGCAATCGCTGCCTTTTGTGTCGGATACGCTCTATGAGCTGTGGCTGACACAAGATAAAATTTGGCCTGCTCATCTGATGAACTAGCAAACTGTACATGTTCGTGTCCAAGTCCAATATATAAGAAATCTTTATGCTCCAGCACAAATGACTCACCATCGACTGTAACCGTACCTTGGCCGCCGACATTCACAATGCCAATTTCCCGTCTTTCAAGGAAATATTCTGTACGTAAAAAGTCGCCGGCATCTAGCTTGATCGGTTCTGATGTCGGCATAACACCGCCAATCACCACACGGTCCTCATGCGAATAATATAGCTTCAATTCACCACTGACAAAGAGTGTCGGAATATGAAAATGACGACGAAGTTCCTCTGTTGTAAAACGCTTGACCTGCTCAGGATGTACAGCATAACGATTTTCCATTTGAGATAAGCCTCCCTTTCCATCTGAAACATATGATTGTTTTATTTGGTATCGGTTTCAAGGAAAATTCTAGAGGAAAAAGAGAGCGGCGTCAACCGTTAATTTGAAATCGCTTTCTTTAATTGTATAAAAGCTTTTTTTCTTCATGTTCATGAAAAAAATCTTCTGATACAGTTCAACTTGTGGTATGCTTTTTTTAAGTTTATTTGAAATCGGTTTCGAAACAAATGAGAAGATCGATCTTGGGAGTTTTTTGTATGAAAGAGAAAAAGCAAACGAAAGTCACCATTAACGAAGTTGCAGCATATGCAGGTGTCTCAAAATCAACGGTATCCAGATACATCAATGGCAGAACAAATGAAATTTCTCCTGAAAAGGTAAAAAAGATTAAAAAAGCCATTGAGGAGCTCCATTACCGTCCGAGTCAGCTTGCCCAAGGATTGAAAGTAAGAAAGAGCAAGGTCATTGGTTTTATTGTGGCTGATATTACGAATCCATTCTCTGTTGCGACACTTCGTGGTGTGGAAGAGATTTGTGATGAATATGGATACAGCATCATGGTGTGCAACACAGATAATCGTCCAGAAAAAGAACGAGAAATGCTTCTGAAGCTGAATGCGCATTATATTGAAGGGCTGATCATTAATACGACCGGTCAAAACAATGACATTTTGCAAGACTTTAAGCAAAACGATGTACCGATTGTTCTTGTTGACCGTAAGTTACCTGAACTCAAGGTCGATACCGTCACAACGAATAACCGTGACATCACGGCTCGTCTACTTCACCAAATGTATGAAAAAGGCTACGAACATATCGCTTTCTTTACTGAGCCGGTCGATGGGATTAGTCCACGTGAAGAACGAAAAGAAGCCTATGAACAGACGGCCATGAGTCAACATAAGAAACCTATGATTGCAGAAATCAATTTGAAGCAAAAGGAACAAATGCGAGATGAGATTTGTCGTTTTTTACAATCAAACCATCAGAAAAAAGCGATTTTAGCAGGCAATGGATTACTCATGCTGAAGCTCATCAGTGAACTCGTCGATCTTGGGGTGAAGATTCCTGAGGAGATAGGCATTGCCGGATTTGATGATACAGAATGGTATAAGCTGATCGGGCCAGGCATCACTACGGTGGCGCAGCCATCTCATGAGATGGGGAAAGCGGCGATGCAAAAAATCAAGACGCGTCTTGAAGGGGATAAGAGTGCACCCCAGACCATTCAACTTGATGGAGAAATCATTGTGAGAAAATCTTTATAAACGTTAGGCAGAGAAGAGTATACATACGTGCATGCTCTCTCTTTTTCAACTGTTTTGAAACCGGTACCAAGAAAGGGGAGAAATGAGTGAAAGCATTGGATGTGATCACATTTGGGGAATCAATGGCGATGTTTTATGCAAAAGAAATTGGCGAGCTTCACCAAGTGCATACGTTTCAAAAAGCACTTGCTGGTGCAGAGAGTAATGTTGCGGTCGGTTTGGCAAGATTAGGCTTTAGCGTAGGCTGGATGAGCAAGGTCGGGGCGGACTCACTTGGTACATTTATTTTAGAAGAGCTTCAAAAAGAAGGGGTCGATACTGAGGCAGTACTCCGTTCAAATGATGGAGCCAAAACAGGGATATTGCTTAAATCAAAAGTCATCGATGGAGACCCTGATGTGACGTACTACCGAAAAGGCTCTGCTGCGAGCACATTGAACGCAAGCGATTTCCCGTCCACTTATTTTCAGCAGGCAGGACATCTTCATATGACCGGAATCCCGCCTGCTGTGTCTAGTGAAATGAGAGCGTTTTCTTTTCATGCCCTTAAAGAAATGAAAGAAGCAGGAAAAACCATTTCCTTTGACCCGAACCTGAGACTTCAACTATGGGAAGAGGAAGAAGACATGATTCATACGGTGAATCAGATGGCTGCTCAAGTAGATTGGTTTTTCCCTGGGCTTGCAGAAGGTCAAAGACTCACAGGATGTCATGAGCCGGAAGCGATTGCGGATGTTTATTTACAAAAAGGTGTCAAGCTTGTGGTCATTAAACTGGGAGCGGAAGGAGCCTATTTCAAAAGTGCATCCGGCCAAGGTGTAGTGGATGGTTTCCATGTGTCTCATGTCGTGGATACAGTCGGAGCTGGTGATGGATTTGCAGTGGGAGTGATGAGCGGTCTACTGGACGGATTATCATATGAAAAATCGGTGACAAGAGGCAATGCCATTGGAGCACTTGCAGTCATGTCCCCAGGAGATCACGAGGGACTGCCGACTCGAAAAGAGCTTCAGGCATTTATAAAAGAAGCCAAACGATATCAAAGGCGACACGATATGAAGGGAGATGAGAGGTATGGGAAAGTCAGCAAGTATGAGCGTTAAAGAGAAGCTCGCAGCTTGTAAACTCATTGCGGTGGTCAGAGCAGCTAGTGAAGCAGACGGGATAGAGATGATTGGTCGTTTAAAGAAAAAAGGGGTGCGGGCCATCGAAGTGACATATACCACGCCTAATGCAGAGCGGATCATTGCATCTTACCAGCATGACCACGACTTGATTGTCGGAGCCGGAACGATTACAACGCTTGAGCAGGCACAATCAGCCATTGAAGCCGGCTCTCAATTTATCGTCAGCCCGGGATATCTTCCTGTCATCGGAGAGCACCTATCTTTTCACGATACACTTTACGTTCCAGGTGTTTTGACCCCGAGTGAAATTATGCAGGCAAAAGCAAATGGATACAGCGTGTTAAAGCTTTTTCCGAGCGGCTCCTTCGGTTTGTCCTATATGAAAAATTTGCAAGGTCCGTTTCCAGAGATTGAGTTCATCCCAACAGGAGGCATTCATCCAGTCGATGTGCCAAAGTGGCTTGAAGCAGGAGCCGTGGCAGTAGGTGTCGGCAGCCAGCTTGAAAGCAGTACAGCAGAAGAATTACAAGCTGTTCTTTCTTCCACCATCATGTAGTTCACATAAACAACCGGCGGATGACTGCTGGTTGTTTGTTCGTTTATCTGACAAAAAAGCTCAGAAGACGCATCTTTTCACGTAAAATGAGCATAAAGGAGAGGTCGATATGTACATTCAACAAGATGAACTAAAAGATGGTCAAATTGAACAATTGATTCAAGCTCATTTAGAAGAGATGAAAAAACATTCACCGCCAGAAAGCATTCATGCCCTTCCGTTAGACGATCTGAAAAAACAAGATGTCACAGTATGGAGTGCAAGGGATGGCGAGGTGCTTCTTGGCTGCGGAGCCATCAAGGAGCTATCAAGTGAACATGGTGAACTCAAATCGATGAGGACGGCAGCAGCCCATATGCGAAAAGGGGTGGCGAAGCATCTGTTGACCCACCTTCTCCAAGAGGCGAAGCGGCGGGGGTATAAAAGAGTCAGCCTTGAAACAGGTGCGATTGCTTTCTTTGAACCGGCAAGAAAATTATATGAAAGTTTTGGATTTCAATATTGTCCGCCTTTTGGTTCATACCAAGAAGATCCGAACAGTTTATTTATGACAAAGGAATTATAGAGGTCGAGAGAGTATGCTTTTATAAGCAGCTCTTTTTTTATGCGGCAACAATGGAAGGAGGAGAATGTGAATGAAATGGTCGAAGTTGTTCGGAATGGGCGCATTTCTCACATTTTGTGTCGTATCTGTTCTTTTTTTATCTATATTAGGTCAAGATTTAGTTAAAATTGAAAGCGCTTCCGATGAGGCGGTATCAACTTATCAATATCACTTTGTTCTTGTACCAGAGGAACTTGATAATGAATATTGGCAATTGGTGCAAAAGGGAGCTGCTGATGCGGCGGAAGTTCATCGGGTGTATCTTGAATACCTAGGTCCAAAGCAGGCTGATTTGGATGATCACCTGAAAACCATTGATATGGCAATTGCTGGTCATGTGGATGGCATTATGACGCAAGGGCTTGATGCAAAGAGATACAAACCGCTCTTTCAAAAAGCAAGAGAGAAAGGTATAGATGTCGTCACAGTCGATACCGATGCAGAGGGGAGCAAGCGTCAAGTGTATGTCGGAACAGATAACTATTATTCCGGTTTTATCGCCGGACAGGCACTCATCGCTGATACAAAAGGCGAGCAGTATGTGGGCATTGTGACGGGACGGCTTGATGCGATTCACCAGAAGCTTCGCGTGAAGGGGTTTCGAGATGCCGTTTCTGGTGAGAAACGCATTCATATTGCTGGAATAGAAGAGTCGGCGATTACGAAATCAGGTGCTTCCGGTGCTGCGTATAAATTGTTAAATGATCATACGCAGCTCACCGCATTTTATGGAACAAGTGCATTAGATGGTGTCGGCATTATTCAAGCAACAGAGCAATATCATTCGTCTAAAGATGTTTATGTGCTCGCATTTGATACTCTGCCTGATACGATTCAAGCGCTGGATGATGGGAAAATTGATGCAGTGGTTGTACAGCACCCTTATGAAATGGGCTATCAAGCGGTTGAATCTCTTGTTCGTTTGCAACAAGGGGATAAACAAGAACCGCTTCAGTACACAGGGACGAGTGTGATTCGGCGAGGAGACCTGCCCCTTCATCAAATGGAAAGACCACAGGGGGTTCAGCCATGAGAAAAATACGAAGTAAATTATTATTGGCATTTTTAATTCTTGTGCTCCTTGGTAATGTGGCCGCTTTTTTTGTGTATTGGAGCAGTTCAAAAATCACATCAGAATATAGCAAGAGCTTTCGTTCCTTTCTCCTGCTGAATGATATTTCGACAGAAGCAAAAACGATGTATGAAAAGGTCAACGCCTTTGCCATCGAAAAGGATCAGGCGTTTGCCAAGGGGTATGCTGAATCAAAACAGAAAATGACATCATATGATCAAACATTACTCAAAGATGCAGGGCTTCATGCCACCATCCCCTCCATTGAAAAATATCGATATATGATGCGGACGCTCATAAACGAAAGTGATGCGACAATGAATCATGTCAAAGAAGGGAAAATCAAAGAATATGCTGCAAGTGTGAAAGAAGTAAGAACCGTGTCCTCTTATATCCAAGAGCAGACAATGACTCTTTTGGATGATGAATTATCCGAGTATCAAGTACTCTACCAATCCCTTCAAAAAAGACATCAAACGTATGCGCTTTTTACTCTATGTCTGTTTACATTATCGATAGGTATCGCTTTATGGATGGCCTATATCATTGCGGGCGGAATTTCAAGACCGATCGTTCATCTATCACGAAGTGCCAAAGAAGTATCAGAAGGAAATTTTGATGGTCCGAATTTGCATGTGTCATCAAAGGACGAAATCTCTGTGTTAAATCATGCCTTTGAGCGAATGCGGCGAGAGATGAAGGTAATGATTGAAGAGATGAAGCAAAAGGCCGCTTTAGATCAGAAAATTAAAGACATGAAGCTGAAAACACTGCAAAATCAAATGAATCCACATTTTTTATTTAATACATTAAACATCGTTTCACGTATGGCGTACTTAGAATCAGCTGATGCGACATCGAGATTGATACAATCCGTTTCTACGCTGATGCGGTATTCTCTATCTCCTCTCAGCGCATCTGTTACGTTAGAACAAGAAGTGAAAGTGGTAAAAGAATATTTTCATATACAAGAAACAAGATTTTCCGATCGTATTACATGCAAAACGACCATAGATGAGTCGTGTCTATCTGTTCACATTCCGAGCCTCACATTGCAGCCGCTTGTCGAAAATGCCTTTATTCATGGGGTAGAACCAAAAGAGGAGGAGGGGCTTGTAGAGCTCTCTATTGATCGAGATGATGGCTTTGTCATGATTCGGATTCGGGATAATGGACTTGGCATCAGTGATCAAGAGAAAAAGAGATTGCTATCGCAAGAGGAAGAAGATCATCAAGACACACATAGTAAAGGTCACTCGACAGGAATTGGTCTTCGAAATGTGATGTCGAGGCTGCGTTTGTTTTACGGAGTGCAGGATGCCCTTCAAATTGATTCAAAGCCAAACGAAGGGACCACCATTCAATTGACAATACCAATCAAGGAGGAACGAGCATGCTGAACGTGCTGATTGTGGATGATGAAAAAATTGAACGAATGGCGATGCGTAAGTTCATGACCGAATGGCTGCCAGACTGTCATATTGCAGGGGAAGCTGCGAATGGAAAAAAGGCGGTGGAATTGGCGCAGTCTAAGTCAATTGACCTTGTGCTCATGGATATTCAGATGCCAGGCATGGATGGACTCACAGCGATCAAACAGATCAAAGTAAGCTGTCCTCATACTAAATTTATTATGCTGACAGCCTACGATACGTTTGATTATGCCAAGCAAGCCATGCAGGAAGGGGTCAAACAATACCTTGTCAAACCAGCTGATAAAGACGAAACCATTACAGCGATTCGTTCTGTTGCGGCAGAAATTCAGCAGGAGGTCTCCCTGCGGCAGGCGGAGAAAGTCAATCAGCAGTCAAAATGGCTGGAAGCTCATGTGGTGAACGGTCAATCTTATTCCTCCACAGCGTTTGAGCGGCTGTTTCAGGATTTTCAAGCAGGTCTAGTGATCGCTGTTCAGCGGACAGGCGGGGATCAACTCCTGAATCATTTGCAGGAGTCTGCTCTTTTTCAAGCAGTGCCTATCAAAGTGAGCGGTGAGCTGTTCACATGCTTGATTTACTGCCGTCAATCACCTGGTCATCTAAAGGCGAATGTACTGCAAGCCATTCGCGCTGCCATGACAAGCGCGCAGCATTCCCCTGTCATTGTTGGCATGGGTCATCCTGTCTCAAATCCACTTCAACTTCAGAAAAGTGCGGCAGAAGCGAAGCTTTCCTATTATCAGCGAAAAAAAGATGACGGTGCGGTTCGTTATGGCTTTTACTATACAGATAGACAATCTTACGTATTGATCAACTTGCCTGAGCTTGCCGATGACATGATGCTGGCACTAGAAGAAGGGAGAAGAGATGATGCTCTTGCTTACTATGATGCCTTCCAATTAGAAGGGGCAACCATTTCTCATGTGAAAGAGCTGCTCATTTTACTCAAATCACGACTTCGTGCAGATGTGCCGATTCTAGCTATCACAACAGAAACAGAATGCCGCCAATGCTGTGAACATTTATTTGATCTGTATGAAGCAAGAACCCAGACGGTGAATGATATAGAACGGGCGAAACGATACATTCAAACACATTTTTGCGAACATATTACGCTGGAGCAAACGGCCGCCTATGTTGATTTAAGCCCGACGTATTTCACCAAACGCTTTAAGGATGAGACAGGTCTGACGTTTAAAGAATATGTGACGACCTGTAGGATGGATAAAATGAAGAAGCTACTGAAAGAGAGTTCGCTTAGTTTAAAAGAAATCACCTATCAAGCTGGATATACTGATCCAAATTACGTCAGTCGTGTGTTTAAAAAAATGATTGGCTGTTCACCGAAGGAATATCGAAAACAGGTCGTAAAAAAATGAAGAATTTCATAAAAAAGTGAAGAAGTTTGCCTGAAAAAAGGCAAGGATCTGCCAGTATACTTATTTTGATAACGCTTACAAAATAGAGATGGGGGATCCATGATGAAGTTTAAATTAGGCTTTACTTTATTGGCACTCTGTATGCTGGTCGTCTCTGCTTGCAGTTCATCGACGAACTCAGATGCAAAAAAAGAGGGCGGAGCGGAGAAACTAGAAATTTTCTCTTGGTGGACTGGTGCAGGTGAGGAAGACGGGCTGAAGGCACTCATTCAATTGTTTGAAGAGAAAAATAAAGACATTCCAATTGAAAATGCAGCTGTCGCTGGTGGCGCTGGTACGAATGCAAAGGCTGTTCTAACAAGCCGGATGCAAGGAGATGATCCGCCAGCTACTTTCCAAGTACACGGGGGAGCAGAGCTGAATGAGAGCTGGGTAGCCGCAGGTAAAATGGAGCCGCTGGATGACCTTTATGAGAAAGAAGGCTGGAAGGATAAATTTCCAGAATCACTGATTGACCTTGTGAGCAAAGACGGGAAAATCTATTCCGTTCCAGTGAATATTCATAGAGGCAATGTGCTTTGGTATAACAAAAAAGTATTTGAAGATCAGGGCTTAGAACCGCCAACGACGTTTGATGAATTTTTCAAAACAGCCGATGCCTTAAAGAAAAAAGGGATTACTCCACTTGCGCTTGGGGATAAAGAACCTTGGGCAGCGACTCATTTGTTTGAAAGCGTTCTTCTAGGTGTACTAGGTGCAGATGACTATCAAAAACTTTGGGCGGGCGACTTAAAAATGGATGATGCAAAAGTGAAGGAAGCGGCAGACATCTTTGGACGTATGCTCGAATACGTCAACGACGATCATAGCTCGCGTAACTGGCAGGATGCCTCACAGCTCGTGGCAAAAGGGGAAGCTGCAATGAATGTCATGGGCGACTGGGCAAAAGGATACTTTGTAAATGATCTAGATTTGAAGGTAAATAAAGACTTTGGATACGTGGCAACTCCTGGTACGGAGGGTAGCTTTATGGTTATCACGGATACATTCGGACTGCCGAAGGGTGTCAAACAGCCAGAAAACGTAAAAAAATTCTTATCTGTCTTAGGATCTGTGGAAGGACAGGATGCGTTTAATCCGCTGAAAGGGTCAATACCGGCACGTGTGGATGCAGACGTATCGAAATATGATGAATACGGAAAATCAGCAATGAAGGCGTTTAAAGAGTCAAAGCTGGCACCGTCTCTTGCGCATGGCTCAGCTGCTGAAGAAGGTTTTGTCACGAAGGCGAACCAAGCCGTCAATATTTTTGTGACACAAAAAGACAGCAGCCAGTTCGTTTCTTCTTTAAAAGATTCAATGAAATAAAGATGAAAGAGGCGGCCGTTAGGCACCGCCTCTTTTTTAAAAAAAGGAGTGTAGCTTCATGCGCATGGACACATCGCCGATCACAAAAACACCAGCAGCAAAAGTGAAACGTGTTCGGAAAAAATGGAATGGAGACCAGCTGCTTGCCCTGCTATTTTTAGCACCGTCAGCTGTTTTATTATTCATTTTTGTTTATGGATTTATTGGCTGGACAGGATATGTTTCATTATCGAACTGGACCTCGCTTGTTCCTGATTTTTCTTTCGCAGGTATGAAAAATTATGTCATGCTGTTTCAAGATTTTCGCTTTCAGTCAGATCTTCGAAACACGGTCTTTTTTACATTATTCTTTATTGGAGCAGTCATTGCTTCTGGGCTTGTACTGGCCATTTTACTAGACCAGAAGATCAAGGGGGAATCACTTTTTCGGAATCTCTTTTTCTTTCCGATGGCCCTTTCTTTTGTTGTCACAGGTGTTGTGTGGCAATGGATCCTAAATCCATCAACTGGGGTGAATCTGTTTTTAAAAACTCTCGGCATCCAGCCCAAGTGGTACACGGATACGAACATTTTAGCTGGATTTGTCTGGGGGAAAATTGAGTTTGGTGTACCGGCAGCAATGATTGCAGTTGTCATCGCTGCTGTGTGGCAGATGACAGGGTTCTCACTTGCGATGTATTTGGCTGGTCTTAGAGGCATTCCAGAGGAAGTGAGAGAGGCTGCTAGAATGGATGGCGCAACCGAGTGGCAAATCTACTGGAAAATCATTTTCCCGCTGTTAAAACCAATCACAGCGAGTGTCGTCATTATTATGGCACATATTTCTTTAAAGATCTTCGATTTGATTTACTCGATGACAGGACCAGGTGCGAACTTTGTCACCGATGTGCCAGGTGTTTATATGTTTGAAATGACCTTTAGAGGAAACCATTATGCAGGTGGTGCCGCCATTGCGATCGTTATGCTGATTTCTGTTGCGGTCTTTATCGTGCCGTATCTCCTGTCTAGCCGGAAGGGGGCTTCATCATGACCGCAAGAGGGTTTGTCCGTCCAGTTCTTTATGCTTTATTAATACTGTGCAGTTTGTTTTTTCTCATGCCTGTTTATGTCATGCTCGTCACAAGCTTAAAGCCATTAGGTGAAGTGACCCTTGAGCGAATGTGGTCGCTTCCATCTACACTAGATTTCTCAAGCTACAAAATCGCTTTTGAAAAGTTATCACCCAATTTAATGAACTCTCTTTATCTAGTCATTCCTGCTACCTTATTGTCAGCTGTATTAGGTGCGATGAATGGCTATGTGCTGTCTAAATGGCGCTTTAAAGGATCAGAAGTGGTGTTTACCTTCATGTTGTTCGGTATGTTTATTCCATACCAAAGTATCCTCATTCCACTTATTCAATTTTTACGTGAAATCGGCTTGTATAACTCTATTCCGGGACTTGTGCTTGTCCATGTCGTATATGGCCTGCCAATTACAACACTCATGTTCCGCAATTTCTACGTGAGCATTCCTGATGAAATGATTGAATCAGCGAAGATGGATGGGGCCGGATTTATCGGGATCTTCAGACATATGATTCTGCCACTTTCCATCACAGGGTTTGTTGTGGTTGCCATTTGGCAGTTCACAAATGTGTGGAATGAGTTTCTATTTGCGGTTACTATGACCACGGCAGAGAATCAGCCGGTCATGGTTGCGTTGCAAAATTTATCAGGCAGTCAAATTGTGCAATGGAATGTTCAAATGGCAGGTGCCATCTTGGCTGCGCTGCCGACACTTTTGGTCTATATTCTACTCGGAAAATACTTTGTGAAAGGGCTTCTTGCAGGCTCTGTCAAAGGGTAAATTGATTTTCTTGTTATCGTTTTCATTCGGTGTACTGAAAGGATTGACTTCTCTTTAGATAGCGTCATAATAAAAGTTGAGACTTGCTAGTTTTCATCTTGCTAGGCAAGGATTATCAAAGGGTAGCAAAGGGAGGAGTCATCCTGAATGAAGCAGTCACCAATTTTTTTACTGCCTGAATTGAAGGAGAGAATATGGGGAGGTACAGCCTTAAGGGATCAATTTGGCTATGATATTCCTTCTGATCAAACGGGAGAATGCTGGGCAATTTCTGCTCATCCAAACGGACCAAGTGTCGTGCAAGACGGTCCATATAAAGGGAAAACGTTGATCGAACTATGGGACAATCACAGAGAATTGTTTGGGGGAATAGAAGGCGATCGCTTCCCGCTCTTAACAAAAATTTTAGATGCAAACCAAGACTTATCCGTTCAAGTTCATCCAGATGATGATTATGCGGAAAGACATGAAAATGGCGAGCTTGGGAAAACAGAGTGCTGGTATATCATTGACTGCAAAGAAGGCGCAGAAATGATCTACGGTCATAATGCAAGGACGAGAACTGAGCTTGTGACCATGATGAACAGCGGAGATTGGGAAGGCCTTTTGCGGCGAGTGAAAATTAAGCCGGGCGATTTTTATTATGTGCCAAGCGGTACCATTCATGCGCTATGTGAAGGCACACTGGTTCTTGAAACGCAGCAAAGTTCAGATACGACCTATCGGGTGTATGATTATGAACGAAAAGACCAAAATGGCCATGAACGTGAACTTCATTTTGCGCAGGCCATTGATGTCACAACGGTTCCTCATGTAGACGGTTATGCAGATGAATCAGTAGAAACTCGTCCAGGGGTGACCATTAGAACATTTGTAGAAGCAGAATACTTCTCTGTGTATAAATGGGAAATTGATCAAAAAGTAGAGCTATCGCAAGATTATCCGTTTTTGCTGTGCAGCGTTATTAATGGGGAAGGGTCCTTAGAGCATAATGGACATACATATCCGCTGCCAAAAGGAGCCCATTTTATCCTGCCGGCTGAAACTGGGAACTTCACCATTGAAGGATCTTGTGAACTGATTGTGTCACATATATAAAGGTAAAGAGGACTTCGAGAGGTCCTCTCAGCGTGTAGACAAACCCTCGCATTCTTTGTCAGTCCTGTGTGCTGGTGCTCACGAATGTCAAATTCGCTCCGCGCCAGTACTCGTCCTTCCTTGACTGCAAAGGTTTTCTATCACGCTGAAAAGAAGACAAAGGGGTAAAATAAAGTTCATTTTACCCCTTTGTCAACAATCTGAGAGGACTTCGAGAGTCCTCTATTTTTCTATTGCATAAAAGACTTGAAAGAGACTTGTTTTTGTCGATAAAGAGATTAGTAGACTATTATGCAAAGTTAAGAGAGGGACAGGGAACGTGAAAAAAACCATCAAGATTATGTTACTCGCAGCTGCCTTTGGTATGACATTACACACAGGCAAAGAAGTGCAAGCAGCCTCCTATGTCGATCAATCCATTTATACGATTAGCACCTCAAAAGTATTTACAACAGAAGCAGAAGTGAAAAAAGCGGTTGACACGTTGAAAAAGGATAAGAAGTGGACAGCCACTTATCAAACTTCAGGAAATACATCGACTTATCAACTGACTGCCTCAGGATATGACTCACAAGTAGCAGCTAATGCAAGTGCCGCTGCATTAAAAAAAGAGTTAGGTATGAGCGGTACGGTGTCTCCAGTAGGTGACCGCCTTCCTTTACAGAAAATCGTATCTGATCCAATCAACGATGAAAGTCAGGCGAAAAAACTGACGCTCGAGCTGACGAAAACATCAGGACTCAATAGCACGTATGAAGCTATCAATCAAAGCAGACCATCTTATCAGGTCATTTCAGGAGCCATTGATTCTGAAACGAAAGTCAAAAATATTCAAACCGAACTACAAAAACAGGCCGGAGTCACGAGTACATACCAAACTGAAAACAAGGCCGGCACCGTGTATCAGCTGATCTCAGGCAATATTGTTGGACAGAGTAAGGCAAATACCATCCTGCAAGGTTTTCAAAAGGAATCTGGTTTAAAAGCAGTACTCCAAACGGTAGCAGCAGGCAAACCGTATTACATCGTCACATCTGCTGCACAAACGAATCAGTCTAAAGCGCAAACCCTTCTGACCCAGCTGCAAAAAGAAGCGAAAATCAGCGGAAAGATTCAGAAGGCTGGAGCTGTTAAAAATGTATATAGCATGGAATCAGGCTATTTCAAAGACAGTAAGCAAGCAGCCTCAGCGGCGTCTCAGATTAAAAAACAAGCTGGTGCGTCAGGTACTGTGCAGCGAGTAGGAAAAACGAAAAATTATATCGTAAAGCTCAATCAATTAAATGACACAACTTACGCAAAAACAGTTGCCTTTTTCAAGAAAAAGAAATGGCGCTATACATCTAAAAAGATCTCCTCTACACAGCCATATCAAGTAGTGACTGGGAATCTTTTGGGCGATGATCAAGCGAAAAAAGCAACGGCATTTTTCCAAAAGAAAAAAGTATCCGCCACAACGAAAAAAACAGGCAAAGCATCTGACAGCACGTATCGACTAGTTGTGAATCAAGCAACGGATCAGACAAAAGTAAATAAAGGTGCTGCATACTTAAAAGCACAAAAGGTGACAAGCAGCATCACAACAGGCAAGGGGCAAGCCGTCAGTAAAGCATACAGCCTGATGACAACTCCTGTATATGATCAAAGCAAAGTAAAGCAGGCGCAAGAGATCATGAAAAAAAATGGAGTTGCCAGTAGTACAAAAACATTAACAGAAGCTGTTAAGCAATACCGTATTACGACAGAGGCGACTGTGAATCAGACAAAACTGAATCAAGCCTTAAGTTATTTAACCAAACAAAAAATGAAAGCAGCCGCTCAAAAAACGGGAGCAACTGATTATGGTCAATATCAGATCAAAACAGGGGTTATTTCGACTGCTGCCTTAAGAGATCAAGGCATGACATTCTTCAAAAAACGAAATGAACCAGCTGCTTATACAACAACGACAAAACCGGCATATAAAATCAACATCACACAGCAGTTTACAGGGTTACCAAATGCGAATGCGGCCATTGCTTTTGTGAAAAGCCAATACGGCTGGACAGCCACAGCGACAAAAATCAAAAACGGTCCAATGGTGATGCAGACGAATTATAACCTCACTGTCAATGAGATGGTAAACAAACAAATGAAGGTATCGCCGCAGACAGATGGTGCAGCATATGTCTATGCGACATATGTAGACCCAGCGACATCCACAGTGAATACAGACGGGCTAAATGTACGTTCTACACCTGATTCAAGTTCGGCTAGCAACATCGTCGCACAGCTGAACAAAGGAACAAAAGTGAAGCAGCTTGGAAAAGAAGGCAACTGGATCAAGATCAGCCTCGGCTGGAGAAATGCGAGTTCAGCAGAAGTATTAAAATATGTAGACCCAGCGAATATCGCGGAGGGCACTCAATCTTATTTTCAATTTCTCAAACTCTCTGAAGCTGCAAATCTCAACCCGACTGAAGTGAATACGAAGATTTTAGCAGGGAAAGGCATTCTTGCCGGAAAAGGACAAGCCTTTATCACAGCAGCGAAAACGTATCATATTAACGAAATCTATCTCATTTCACATGCATTGCTTGAAACAGGCAACGGCAGTTCCATTTTAGCGAACGGTACGAAGTTTAATGATAGAATCGTGTATAACATGTATGGCATTGGTGCATATGACAGTAACCCGAATTACCTCGGTGCAAAGTATGCGTATGAACAGCAATGGTTCACACCAGAGGCAGCCATTATTGGCGGGGCAAAATTCATTGGCAACAGCTATATCAATAACGCCACATACAAACAAGATACCATTTACAAAATGCGGTGGTCTGCGACAGCGACTCACCAATATGCAACAGATATTGGCTGGGCTTCTAAACAGGTCACTCGTATGTATAGTTTGTATAACTTACTTGATAACTATACGCTGTATTATGATATCCCCGTGTATAACAAATAAAAAAACGTCCGTGCTTCTTAATGAGAAGCCGGACGTTTTTTGTGTAAGAGCTGATGTTCAATAAAGGAAAGAAGCTGCTGACTTGATTTCCCTTTTGAATATTGGTTCCATTCCTCAGCAAAGGTTTTCAATAAGTCTTGATTGGCTGATTCGTTTAGCCCCTTAAGCTCCTTTAAGAGCATATCTTGTGTGACGCAAGCCTTTCCTGGAATAATGTCTTCATAACGTTCGACTAAACCGCGTTTCATGCGATAAGTCTCTAGATCGTAAGTGAAGAACAAAACAGGCTTTCGGAGCAGCGCATATTCAAACACAATGGACGAATAATCTGTAATCAGGACATCGCATACAGAGAGCAATGGAAAGAGCGGCTGATCGGACACATCAAATATCCACTCACCATCTGTTTCTGCTTTGGCTAAATGTTTCACTGCAGGATGAAGTTTGACGAGCAGGATATAGTCACCATTCAGCTCTCTATGCAATTGTTCTTTAGAAAAAGGTAAGACAAGACCGTCCATTGCAAAGTCCCGGTAGGTCGGCGCATACAGCAGCACTTTTTTGCCTTTTGGAAAAATATCCGTCTGAAAGGAAATAGGGCGCTCATCATAGTACGCATCTGTGAATGGTACACCTGTTGGCAGAAAACGATCGTCCTTGACGCCAAATGAAGTTTTGAAAATCTCGCGCATGTGATCTGAGCCTGTAACGATATAATCGAAAGACGCATAGACCCGCTTGAAACGCTGCAGATCACGAGAACTACGGTGATGATTTGAAGCGTCTTCAAGACCGAACTTTTTCAAAGCACCATTGGCGTGCCACACTTGAATACAAGTGGTAGAAGGTCTATTTCTTAGCACACTTGTCATCAGAAAATAATTATCTGTGACGACAACTTTGCTTTTTAGCATCGTATAGATACATTGAATGAGATGGAAGGGATTTTTTTCATGAAAATAGCGAAATGACACATGAGGCACGTCCTTTTCTATCACGGAAGCATGCTTCGTATAGAGGACAGTGAGCTTCATTGTCATATTCGCCTGTTGTTGATAAGTATCAATGAGAGCAGCTGCATTCTCTTGGAATGAAACAAGCAGCGTCACCTGATTGTCACGAGGTTTCACGCCGCTCATGAGCCATCCAGCAAAAGAAACAAAAGCTGCATAGCATGAGATGATCATTGAGCGTATATTCATCATGTATCAGTCTCTCACAGCTGCTTCGTCTGATCTTTTACTTGCTCAGGATAGTAGCGCTTTTTCCCTTTGTTTTCTTTTAATACGGCAAAAGCGTACTTTGGGATATTCAGCATTCGTTTCCATCTCCACGGATTGACAATGAGTCTGTACAGCCATTCCGTATTTGTTTTAATCATCCAGCGTGGTGCACGCTTCACCGTACCGCTAAATACATCAAAGCTTCCACCTAAACCGATGCAAACAGCTTGCGGGAACAAATGACGGTATTCATAAATAAAGTTCTCTTGGTTTGGATAACCTAAAGCAACAAACACCATATCTGCTTTTGAACGAGCAATTTGTTTTGCCACAAATCGTTTATCCGCTTGATAACCATCACAGCTGCCTGCAATCACCACATTTGGATATTCTGTATCAATTCGCTGTTTGACAGCCTCGAGCACTTCTTCTTTCGCCCCATATAAAAAGATACTTTTAGATTGCTTGTTTGCGAGATCAAGCATAGACATGAACACATCAAAACCTGCAATTCTTGATTTCAATGGACTTTGCGTCATGCGTGACATCAACACAACACCTACACCATCCGGCAGTACATAATCCGCGGAAGAAACCACTTGATGATATGCATCATCCTTCATGACAGCATAGCCGATCTCTGGATTCACTGTCGCAATCATGGCGCCTCTTCTCTGGGAAATATGATGCTGGTTGATATAGCTAATAAATTCATCTAAGTCACCATTTACATAAGAAAGGTTAGAGACCACTTCTGTTTGCATTGTTCAGACCTCCTTTTTCATTTTGTTATCTATGAAACGTTCATTGTAAATTCATTCTTCGCCTACTCATCATTTTATCACAGTTGCTCCATGAAATATTAACAATAACTTTACAATCCTTTAAATTTCGTGACATTTTCATTAATTCATATGGACGATCCTTTGTGAAATATTGATTTCTCGGTCTTCTCCTCCTGCACCCAATAAATTGGAAATAGTTTGTCTTTACATTTTCTTAACCTTTCATAGGCGTTGTGATATAATGAAGTTCCGAAGAGCGAAAAAATGATCGATGATAATAGGATTACGGATAACATTACTGCTTGAAGCAGACGAATAAGGATGAAAGAAAGGAGTTCATGTTTGCAATGAAGAAAGTTATTACTTACGGTACATTTGATTTATTACACTGGGGGCACATTAAGCTGCTAGAGCGTGCAAAGCAGCTCGGAGATTACTTAGTGGTGGCCATCTCTACAGACGAGTTTAATTTACAAAAATCAAAAAAAGCTTATCATAGCTACGAGCATAGAAAGCTGATTCTTGAAACCATTCGTTATGTAGACGAAGTCATTCCAGAAAACAGCTGGGATCAAAAAGTCCGTGACGTGCAAGAGCACGATATCGATGTGTTTGTCATGGGAGATGACTGGGAAGGTAAATTCGATTTCTTAAAAGAACATTGCGAAGTCGTATACTTGAAGAGAACAGAAGGCATCTCGACAACACAAATTAAGGAAGAAATTGCGGGACTTTAATAGATCGAAAAAAAGTACTTCTTATCTTTTGGTGAGAAGTACTTTTTCATGTAAAATACAATGAGCAAGTCATCATTATTTTTAAGGAGAGCTTCCTTTGTTTCAAAATTGGATGAAGAAAAAAGTTGAAGATACATTGGATCAATCTGAACAACATGAAACAATGGCATCAGTGGACATGCCTGATATGGATTACTACTTTATTATGGGTGATGTGCCAAAACAGGATGAGAGCTTAACGAAATCTTTAAAGACAAGAATTAAGCCCTTGGCTGATCAGCATAAGCGTACTGCAATTTTAACTTTAAATTACGATGCAAATGTGAAAGAACGTATTCACCGCATGGAAGAGATCTTTTCTTCTGAGGTTGACATCTTGAATGTGTATGAACACTATATCCTACCGGAAAGCGGTAGTAAGAGACGTTACTCGGAATTTATTGTCGGTGAATCATCGCATTCGATCAATGAAGCAGTGACTCCAGCAGATGAATCCACGATTCAGGTGACGAGATATGAACGGTCTTCTTCTCCCATTTGTTATATTGAACAATATAATGAAGAGAAGCAATTGGTGAAAAGGGAAGAATATAATTTTCATGGCGTTTTATGCAGAGTACAAAGTTTTGTTCCCCATACAGGTGCACTATACTTGGAGGAATTGATCAATGACGATGGCAGCATTTTTATGGAGATCATCTATGCTGGTGATGCAAAAAAGAATCCAGTCCGTCACATTAATTGGTATAAAAAAACAGGAATTCAAACATTTACAAAGAAGACGGATATAAAACAACAATGGCTATCCAGCATTCAATTACAAAATGACCGGTTAAAACTGATGGTCACAGAGGACCGGGACCAGGACCGCCATTTGTTTAAAATAGATCAACCGGAATCAACTTATTATGCTGCTTTTGTGCATGAAGCCCATTATGAGGAAAATCCGCACCATATCAATTCTCAATATGGAGAATTATTTAAACAAATAAGAAAACAGCAAGTGGATGCCGTCTTCTTTGGCGATACTAAGCATAAAGAAGATGTTGAGAAGGTTTTAGGAGAACAAACTTATTTCTACCATGTGCCTTCTGATGAAATGTCAGCTTGGAAAACAGTACTTCATCAGATGCTGGAAAACCGTATACGTAAAGATGAGCTGAGAAAGATCGTGGATCGCACGAAATGGGTGCTGCATGATCTTAGCTCTGAACACCATGTTCTTCATCTTCAGCTTAAGATGACAGACGAAATGAGCCAAGCGGATCATGTGGAAATTGATTTTGCAGGATATGATCGAGTGAATGGAGCTGAAATCATTTCTCAAACAATTGATGAGAATGATCAAGTCAGTTTCCCAATTGGTCATTTTCAAACAAAGAAAAACATCGAAACCAACCAAACAAAATTTGTGGATTTTTACATCCGCTTTAAAACAGAAGAACTTCAAGAAGTTTTACAACGTCTAGAAGTAGAGGGAGAGCTCCTTACCAATAAACCATCTTCAATTGATGGTTGGTCGTATCAAACGAAACAGGGGAACTATTCTTGGAAAGTAAAATAATGATACAAATAACGGTAAGATTTTTGAACAGAGGAGATTAACGATTAATGATTGAAGAGGGAATCCATAAGAAGAGTGTCGTTGAAGGTTTAAAAAATCATCATGAAAAATTGGAAATGCTCGTTCGCATCTACGATGACATGCCATTAGCAGATAGAGAGTTTTATCTGTTTATGAGGGAAAGGGTCTCAAAACAAGAACTATTCCTCCCGCTTGTTCATCAAGAAGAGAATCTATTCAAATTGGTACTGAGTGAAGCATCGCTTCCGCTTGCGTTAGAGCAAGGCCAGACATACAACTTGTATGTCACGGACTATCTGAGCGCAAACAAAGAAGAGGACGAAGACGAGCTTGAAGACTCAGCCTATGATTCTGATTCGGAAGAAGAGGATGAAGACGTAAAAGAAGCGGATACCAGCGCGACTTCCGAAATAGAAGAAAAAACACCATATTATAAACGTCGTTTGAAAATGGAAATTGAAACGCCAGAGCTGACATTTTTAGAAAATAAAGAAGCGCTGTTGTATGTTATTCCATATCGTACAGACAAAGGCAATGCTTCATTGAAAATCAAACGGGAGCTCAAAGTTGTGAAATTCCATCATATCGAGCTCAACAAAGAATGCACGCTATCTTTATCTGGGTATGCAGGCGTTCTAAGTGCAGAGCATCCTTATCAGATCAAAGAAGTAAAGCTTCTATTGAAGAAAAATGGTGAGGAACCAGTTGAGCATCGTTTTCCTGTCAAGATGACACATAAAAAAGATGAAGTCATTCAATATCGTGACGACCATCAAACACCACAACTGTATCAATTTTCAGCAGAAGTTCCTTTAGAGGAGTTAACTTATTCCTTAAACAAACGGTTTGTCTATCGCTTCTATTTTGAGTTTATTTGCGATGTTAACGGAGTGGAAGAAACGTTAACAACAACTTCTTTAGTGCTTGGAGATCGTTCAAACAAACTCAAAGGACTTGTTCAAATTCATAAAAGAAACGATGTACCAATTCGATATGAAGTGTACAGAAAGAAAAAAAGACAAACTTTAGGCATCCGAATAAATGATTACACCATGAAGACACGTGCTAAGTACTACGTAAAAAGCAAGTGGAAGAAATTCAAGAAGCAAGTGGGTAAGATTAAAAAAGTTCGCAATCGCCTTGTGACAAGTACTTTCCAAACGACCTTTACACTGGCGAGTAAACTGTCCGTCAAAAAGAAAACCGTTATTTTTGAGAGCTTTAATGGGAAACAATTCAGCTGTAACCCGCGTGCTATTTATGAATATATGAAAGAAAATCACCCTGAATATACGCTGATCTGGAGTGTTAAAAAAGGTCATGAAGCACCATTTAAAGAAAAAGGCATCTACTATATCAATCGTCTGTCATTGAAATGGATTTTTGCAATGGCAAGAGCTGAGTATTGGGTCGTAAACAGTCGTTTGCCGCTATGGGTTCCAAAACCAGAACACACCCAATACTTACAAACATGGCACGGCACGCCATTAAAACGACTGGCGATGGACATGGACGAAGTGCATATGCCTGGAACAAACACGAAGAAGTACAAAAAGAATTTCACGAAAGAAGCATCGAATTGGGATTATCTCATCTCTCCTAATGCCTACTCGACTGAAATCTTTACACGTGCGTTCCAATTTCAAAAGACCATGATTGAGTCAGGATATCCGAGAAATGACTTCCTTCACAATCAAAACAATGAAGAAACGATGAGAGCACTGAAACAAAAAATGAACCTGCCACTTGATAAAAAATTGATTTTATATGCACCGACATGGAGAGACGATCAATTTTATAAAAAAGGGCAGTACAAATTTGATTTAGATCTTGATCTGCATGAGCTACGAGCATCTATCGGAGAAGAATATATCATCATCCTTCGTATGCACTATTTAGTAGCGGAAAACTTTGATCTCGGACCATATGAAGGCTTTGCCTATGATTTCTCTCATTACGAAGACATTCGAGACCTTTATATGATTTCCGACCTACTCATTACAGATTACTCTTCCGTGTTCTTTGATTATGCAAACCTTAAACGTCCGATGCTGTTCTATGTACCAGACATCGAAACATATCGTGACAAACTGAGAGGCTTCTATTTTGACTTTGAACAAGAAGCACCAGGACCACTTGTAAAAGAAACATCACGCGTGATTGAATGGGTAAGAGAAACAGAACAACCGACATTTACACTACCAGAATCATTTGCACCGTTTTATGAAAAATTCTGTTACTTAGAGAGCGGGGAGTCATCGAAGCGGGTGGTTGAAGTAGTTTTTAATTCGCACCGCTTTTAATTGTTTTCTTATAGATGGAAAAACACCTTTGGAAGGTATCAAGTTCAATACTTGACCATTATCCAAAGGTGTTTTTAAATACATATAATTTTATTCTGTATATAAGTGGTTAATTAGTTTTAGTACAGACATTTTTGTAGAAGAGGTCTAGCGCCTCGCTATTATACTTTTCATAATCAAAGGATTTTTGTTCCATACTATTCTGGATAAAATCAGACATACCATTAAATAGCGCAGTTTCATTATTATCAACTAATAATCCGTATCCACCCTCTAAGACGGAATGTACTCCAGTTACATCGGTAGCTATAATTGGTTTTTTCAGAATCATTGCTTCCATTAGAACCAAGCCTTGCCCTTCATACTCTGAAGATAAGACAAAACAATCACATTCATCTAGTAAAGAAAATGGATTTTCGAGTTGTCCAACAAAAAACACGCAATGTTCTAGATGTAATTTTTTTGTGTGATCCTTTAACTCTCTTTTTAAAGGCCCTTCACCCACAATATACAATACAGCTTTTGGGTATTGTTTGTGTAATTGTGAAAAAGCAGAAATTAATTTCTTTTGTCCTTTTTCAGGGGATAATCTTCCAATAGTTATAAAGTTGATATAATCCTTATTAGGAAGTGGTATCCCAGATAAATTAAGACCGATGGATTCGTTTTTATCATTTTGGTGAGTAATTAAATATCTCTCATTATTAAATTCTATAATCTCTTTATTTTCTTTCATTTGAAGTACTTTGTTAGGCGAGATTACATTATTAACAAAAACCATTTTCTCTAAAGCATTAGGAACAAAAGGGCTTAAATTCAAGTGATTTTCTATGTTAGTCGATTCGGCAACTGAAACAATTCTATCGAAGAACTTGTAAAGTGAGAAAATGACTTTTAGGTTACCACGATGTTTATATTTGTGGTTCACTTTCTTGTTATATTCTTTCATCATGTCAGCATGAAGGAAAATACTTTTGACTTTAAAATCTCCGAATGCGAAAAGAAGAGTCCAGAACTTGTTATATCCTCCAAAATCTATTCCTACATCAAATTTCGTATTACCAATAATTCTCTTTAATTCTCTTTTATATGAGTTTACTGGAGTGTATTTTAACATTTTGTTATTGTATATACCACGGCGGAAAATTAGATTCTGTTTATATGTTTCTACTAATGTTCTATTAACAAAACCTGGTCTATAAATAATATGAACATTAGGATGAAGCTTCTGTATGTTCATCCATTTATCCTTATGATAATTTGAGTTATCAATGACGACAACTTCATATTTGTTGTAATCAATCTGATCAAATAAATTAGTCGCTGAAACGGTTATACCATTATTGTAGAAGCCCCCACAATAAAAAAGTAATTTTTGTTTATTGCTTTCAACCTTGATTAATTCATCTTGATTTTTCCCTTTAAATATTATGTCAATGAGTCGATCAGTAGCATTTCCGTCATCATAAGAGCAATATTCATCTAAAAACTCTTTGTATTGACTTTCAAACTGTTTATTGAAGTTATTTAAACTGTTTAGTTGACCTAAGCTGTCAATTAAATCAACTATACTTTCACAGATAGGTCCTGGAAGTTTTGTTATATCTAAATAAAAACCTCTCTCTGCTTCATATTCATGTAAGTCAGGCATATAGAAAAAGACAGGTCTTTTTAAAGGTAGGAAATCGAAAAAGATACTTGAATAATCTGTAATCAAAATGTCTATAGCTGATAAAAGTTCATTTGTATCAATCCAGTTTGGAACACAAAGATGTTCAAGACCACTCTGTTTAAAAAATTTATAAGAAAAGTAATGAGATTTTAAAAGTACTAAATAATTATCACCAAGCGCCTGCTGAATTTTCACAACTTCACTATGCAATGTATAGCAAGTATCCTCTTCGGCACCTATTGTTCCTCTCCATGTTGGAGCATAAAGTACAATTTTTTTATTAAAAGGTAGGTCTAATCTTTCTTTCACACTTTCACTGCTAGTGTTTAATGTTAAATCTACTCTAGGATAACCGATATTTGCAATTTTCCCGGCAAATATCCCAAAAACATCATTTGATTTTAGTAACTTTTCATACGTAAAAGTATTCGGGCTAATAAGGTAATCACAATGAAGCAAATTTCTTTGTATATTTTTATGACCAGACATTGATCTTTTATTAATATCTTTCCCTAAAGTTTTTAAAGGAGTTCCATGCCAAGTATTGATATAAACTTGCTCTTCTCTTTTAATAAAATAAAAAGGAAATGACGTATCATTAACTAAATATTTAGAAGTTGCTAAATATTTTAGATATTCGTCACTATCAACTTTAACAAAGGAAATATTAGAAGTTTTCTGCTTTAATTCTGTAATCATTGGATCATTAAAATCATTAATGACCCAAACGTGATGTAAATCTTTAAAAGTACTATCTTTCATCAATCCTAGAAAAATTGCATAACAATTTCCAGAAATACTTTTTCCATGATAAGCTTCATATAGAATATAATTACTTCTAACCGGATTTTTCTCTAAATAGGAGGTATATTTACTTCTGATACGAAGTCGTGAATCTCTGGAAAATTCAATTAGTGGATTTAAAATAAATTTAATCTTTCTTGTAACAATTTTTTTGAATTGCTTGATTCTCATTAATGTTAAGCCCCTTCATGTAATATATATAATAGGAAAATGATATTTATTTCGGAAATGCAATTATCCTGATAATTATATTCTAATGGCAATTATAAAGCAATGATATAATAAGGTAATTAGTAACCTAGAATAGCTGAATATACCAGCGTTTGTTTTGATCGAATTTCCCTACTAGTTAATATACTCATTCGATTTGAAAAGTGAAATATTTCTCAACATCTGTTACAATTATGAGCGGTGATTTTTTTAAAGAGGTAATCCCAAAACTAATATCTAAGGAAGATTAGAATGAACGCATTGTTTACAATATTAAGAGAGCAAATCAGCTCACTTCCGCTGATTATACGACTTGCTGTTTATGAAACAAAATCAAAATATCAGATGAATTATTTAGGTGTTTTGTGGCAGTTTTTAAATCCATTAATGCAGATGCTAGCTTATTGGTTTGTTTTTGGTATGGGTATTCGCGGAGGACAGCCAATTGCCATTGGAGACATGGAGGTTCCATTTATCATCTGGATGCTTGCCGGTTTAATCCCTTGGTTCTTCATTAGTCCAACCATTCTTGATGGATCAAACAGTGTGTTTAAACGCATTAATATGGTATCGAAAATGAATTTTCCGATTAGTGCGCTGCCGTCTGTGGTCATTATGTCCAACTTGTTCAGCTATTTTGTCATGATGGGTGTCTATCTTATTGTGCTGATTTCTTATGGCATATATCCTGACGCGCATTGGCTACAATATATTTACTACCTTATATGTATGATCGCGTTTATGTTTTCGTTTAGTTTGTTTAATTCAACAATTAGTGTACTCGTAAGGGACTATCAATTTCTTTTACAATCAGTGACACGTTTACTTTTCTTTTTGCTGCCGATTTTTTGGAATATCTCAGAAAAGCTCACTGGAGACAAAGCATGGATAGGAGATATTTTAAGATTAAATCCTCTTTTCTACATTATTGATGGTTTCAGAAATAGCTTGTTAAAGGGAGAATGGTTCTTCCATGATGTGAAATATACGCTTTATTTCTGGCTGATTACGCTTCTTCTTTTAACAGTCGGTTCATTACTGCATATGAAATTTAGGGATAAATTTGTCGATTTTCTTTAAAAAGTAAGGAGATTATACGATGAAACTAAAGGTTTCGTTTCGAAACGTATCCAAGCAATACGTCCTATATAAAAAACAGTCGGACAAGATTAAAGGGCTGTTTTTACCTAATAAAAATGAAAAAGGTTTCTTTGCCGTTCGTGATGTGTCTTTTGATGTCTATGAAGGAGAGACGATTGGTTTTGTAGGGATCAACGGTTCTGGGAAATCCACGATGTCGAACCTTCTAGCGAAAATCATTCCACCGACAAGTGGTGAGATTGATATGGACGGCCAGCCATCGTTAATTGCCATTGCGGCAGGGCTGAACAATCAGTTAAGCGGTAAAGACAACATTCGTTTAAAATGCTTAATGATGGGTCTGACAAATAAGGAAATTGACGATCTTTATGAAAAAATCGTAGAGTTTGCGGATATTGGAGACTTTATAGACCAGCCTGTAAAGAGCTATTCAAGCGGAATGAAATCCCGTCTTGGTTTTGCTATTTCAGCACATATAGATCCAGATATCCTCATTATTGATGAGGCACTGTCTGTAGGAGACCAAACCTTCTATCAAAAATGTGTGGATCGCATCACCGAATTCAAAGAACAAGGAAAGACGATCTTTTTCGTCAGTCACTCCATTAGTCAAATCCAAAAAATCTGTGATCGGGTTGCTTGGATGCATTATGGTGAACTTCGTATGTTTGATGATACGAAAAAGGTTGTGAAAGAGTATAAGGAGTTTGTTGATTGGTTTAACAAGCTTTCTAAGAAAGAGAAAAAGGAATACCAATTGAAGCACAAGGAAGGTCGAAAAGGCGTACAAACGACAGAGAAAGTCACGAGGTATAATGACACTGGAAAACGACGTTCCTTTTTCGGACCGGCGTTTCAAGTCACCATAATAGCTGTTTTAACCATCTTACTTGCCCTTTCTATGTTTTCGGATCGTCCGCTGCGTACACTGGCGACATTTGGTGCAATTCCTTCAGGTAAAACAGAGACGCCCCAGTCAACAAACCATGAGACGAAAGGTGCCCCTGATGATATGAAAAAGATTGACCAACAGGCCATAGTTAAGGCAGATCCAATGACGGTTTATACAGACAGGGCCATGAAAAAAAAGGCAGACGTCACATTATCGTTTGGACAAGAAGTAAAGGCTGTGGCTAAAAATAAAAAAGCCATTCAAATCGAAACAGCATCAGAGACGTATTATGTGCAACCTGATGCGCTACAAAACGCAGATGAATTGAAGCCGTTATCCATCGGACCAGCACAGTTCAATTCCTACGTATCACCCGCATCTGCAGGTTCGTATGAGTACTTACTTTCTTTCCTTGGAAAAGAAGAGTCTGTGCTGAAGCAAAGAATGCAAACACTTAGCTCGGTCAAAAGTGAGCAAGGTGATACCGTTGAGCGGCTGACCACTGAGAAAACCGATTATGTGATTCAAAATGGTCTGGCGAATACGATGGTGTTCCGCGAGATCATGCCTATCTCTCTTTCAACACTTGGACTAACAGAACAGAATGTCTGGATGAATGAGAAACAAACGAAGTTCGCAGTAAAGGGCGAACATAACCTGTTTGTCATTGATAATGAACAGCATACGCTGACCGTTTCAGCGACCAAATAAAAAAGCTGCCGATGCCGGCAGCTTTTTTTAATTCACTTCTTCTTTTTCAAGAAGTTGTTTCATAAATGGAATGAGTTTTTTCTTGAGCTCTTCATCTTGAAGGGCAAACTCTAGCGTCGTTTCAATGAAACCTTGCTTCTCTCCGACATCATATCGTTTTCCTTCAAAATCATAGGCAAATACACGCTGGATGTCATTGAGCTTTTGAATGGCATCTGTCAGCTGAATTTCTCCGCCTGCACCAATTTCTTGTTGATCAAGGTACATAAAGATCTCCGGCGTGAAAATGTAGCGCCCTAAAATGGCTAAATTGGATGGTGCGGTTCCTTGCGGCGGCTTTTCAACAAAGTTTTTCACTTGGTAGCGGCGCCCTTCTTGGGTAAGAGGGTCAATGATCCCGTAGCGATGCGTATCGCTGTCCGCTACCTGCTGAACGCCGATCACGGACGAAAGGGTTTTTTCATATTCATCCATCAGCTGGCGAAGTCCAGGTGTTTCGGCTTGGACAATATCATCACCTAATAAAACAGCAAAAGGTTCATCACCGATAAAGTTGCGTGCGCACCAAACGGCATGTCCGAGTCCTTTAGGTTCCTTTTGGCGGATGTAATGAATATCAGCAATATTAGAGGACTTTCTCACTTTTTCTAAAAGTTCACTTTTCCCTTTTTCTTCAAGGTTACGCTCAAGCTCTGGCGCAAAATCAAAATGATCCTCAATGGCTCTTTTCCCTTTTCCAGTGACAATAATAATGTCTTCAATTCCTGATTCTACAGCTTCTTCAATAATATATTGAATGGTTGGTTTATCAACGATTGGCAGCATTTCTTTAGGCATAGCCTTTGTGGCAGGGAGGAAACGTGTTCCGAGACCTGCAGCTGGTATTATGGCTTTACGTACTTTTTTCAATGAACTTTGCACCTTCCTTACATATAGAAAAAATGATGTGATCTTCATTTTTCATCTTTCATAAAGTGTAACTTACAAATGATAGAAATGACAAATGATTTACGAGAAAGATTTAAAACCAATTGTAAAGAACTTCTGTAAATATTCATGTTGAAAAGAGTAAAGGTGCTGTAAAGATTAAGAATAGAATGATTAGGATTCGTTCTTATTCTTTTGTATAATGAACAACATACAATAATTGAGAAGGAAAGAGGCATCGACTATTGAAAACATTACATGTAATGACTGTATTCGGGACGAGGCCTGAAGCGATTAAAATGGCACCCCTTGTCCTTGAGCTAAAAAAACATCCGCAAATCAAATCCTCAGTCACTGTGACTGCACAGCATCGGCAAATGCTTGATCAAGTGTTGAAAGCCTTTAACATTCAACCAGATCATGATTTAAATATTATGAAAGAACGCCAGACATTATCTGAAATCACATCAAATGCACTATTAAAACTAGATCAATTATTCCAAGAGGAAAAACCTGATATTGTCCTTGTTCATGGAGACACCACTACAACCTTTGCAGGAAGCTTGGCCGCATTCTACCACCAAATTTCTGTCGGCCACGTCGAAGCGGGTTTAAGAACTCACAATAAATACTCACCGTTCCCTGAGGAATTGAACCGCCAAATGACAGGCACTATTGCTGACATTCATTTTGCCCCTACGGCTGAGGCGAAGCAGAATCTTTTAGTAGAAAATAAAAAAGAAGAGACCATCTGTGTGACAGGGAATACGGCCATTGATGCCCTGCAAACAACAGTCACAGAACAATATCAACATCCAATTTTAGAGAAGATCGGTTCAGATAAAATGATCTTATTAACGGCTCATCGCAGAGAAAATCTTGGTCAGCCGATGAAGAACATGTTTAGAGCGATTCGCCGTGTTGTCGAAGAATTTGAAGGTGTTCAAGTCGTATACCCTGTCCATTTAAATCCTGCTGTTCGTGATGCGGCTCAGACAGAATTCAGTGATCTTGATCGTGTGCACTTAATTGAGCCGCTCGAAGTAGTTGATTTCCATAACTTCGCTGCTGCCTCGCACTTTATTCTAACGGATTCTGGCGGTGTACAAGAGGAGGCGCCTTCTCTAGGGAAGCCAGTACTAGTGCTGCGCGATACAACAGAACGCCCTGAAGGTGTGAAAGCTGGTACGCTGAAGCTCGCAGGTACAGATGAAGAGACCATTTACAACATGGCAAAACAGCTTCTAGTCGATCAGAAAGAGTACGACAACATGTCAAAGGCGTCTAATCCATATGGTGATGGACAAGCGTCAAAACGAATTGTCGAAGAGCTTCTCCATCGTTATGGTTTAAGTGATGAAAAACCAGCCCCATTCCAATCATAAAAAAAGAAGACTACATTCCTGTAGTCTTCTTTTTTACTGCTCCAAACTATCCTTCAATTCCTTCTTCACTTTCGCTAAACTGCTGTCATCAAGCTGATAGTAATAAATATTATTGATTCGTGCGCCTGTACCTTTCAGCTCGTGCTGTTTCACATTTTGTCTTGCATCACGATAATCATTCATCATCGTCCACATGTCGTCAAAGGACATATTCGTTTTCATGTTGTTTTCAACGACTTTAAACATATCGCCGAATTTCGTAATAGATGAAATGTTAGCGCCTTTTGCAATGATGCCTTCAATGACTTGACGCTGTCTTTGCTGACGGCCGAAATCACCTTTAGGATCTTGCTTTCTCATTCTTGTATAGGCAAGGGCTTGATCGCCGTTCAGGTTAATTTCTCCTGTACCAAATGAATGGCCATCATAGCTGAAAGCAAACGTGCTGTTCACCGTAATGCCGCCAAGTGTATCGACAATGTCTTTAAAACTTTCCATATTCACTTTCACAAAGTAATCCACAGGTACATCAAGCAGTTCCTCTACTGTATCTGCAGCCATTTGTGTACCACCGAAAGCATAAGAGTGGTTGATTTTATCCATTGTGCCTTTTCCGACAATTTTTGTATACGTATCACGGGGGATACTCACCATTTCAGTTGTTTTCGTTTTCGGATTCACTGTCATGTATATTAATGTATCTGCACGGCCTCGGTCATTCTTTCTTTCATCGACACCCATGACTAAAATGGAGATCGGGTCTTTTTTACTTAAATCGACATCTTTGTCACGCTTATCTGACTTCTTTAAGTTCTCTTGAATGCCTGCGACAGTGGATGCGGCTGTATTCCAAAGATGATACGCGTATCCGCCAGTGGCTAATACGAATAAGCCAATAATCGATAAAACAATCCAAAGAACCTTCTTTTTCTTTCTTTTTCTCTCAGCTCTCATAATGTCCCTCACCTTTTCTATCATTCTTCCATGATTATAGGTTTACGAATCTTGATAAACAAGTTATTTTTTTACTCTGAACCTAGATATAGACGTTGTAACAAAAAAAAGGTTTCAAAAAACCTTAAATTTACCTTAAAATATTAAGTTATAAGACGATACAAAGACATGAGGTGAAAAAAATGAAGAAAATCGTCGTTTTACCGTTCTTAATACTACTACTAGGTATCGTGCTCACAGCATGTGGAACGGCTGAGCAATCCTCAGGAGAAAACAAGACAAGCAGTTCAACTCCTCAGGTGCTGGAAGAAAAAGCTGAATTTATTGGAATGGCTGATGCACATACAGTCGAAGTGAAAAAAGTGAATACGACTTTAAGCTATGAATTTACGGATAATTTTAAAGATGTATTAAATGAATTTAAACCAGGTGACAAAGTAGAAATCTCTTACTTTATCAATGACAGTGGTCAAAAAGAAATTCAGAAGATTGAAAAACAGAAGTAAAAAAAGATGGGCGGGATGAACAAAATTGAAGAAAACAGGCATTACACTTATCGTTCTCATGACACTGACACTACTAATTGCACCTTTTCAGTCTGCCATGGCCAGCTCGACAATTTCAGTAAAACTGTCTAACTATATCGGAAACAAAAACAGCATGGATTTCTCAACAACGGGGGAATACAAACTATCAGGATCAAATGTCGCTGTGACGAAAAGATACGACGGCAAAAATCGTTACGAAGTAGCCAATAGTATTGCTTCTGCAGGATGGAAAAATCCTTCAACCGTTGTGATTGTGAGCCGAGATGCTTTTGATCATGCCATTTCTGTATCGCCGTTAGCATACAAATTAGGCGCCCCAATTTTGTACACGAACATTGAAAAGCTAACGAAGACAACCGAAAATCAGTTGAAAAAGATGAATCCTGATAACATCTTAATTGTCGGGAATACGAAAAGTATTTCAACAGCTGCTGAGAAATCAATCAAAAAGTATGGAAAAGTGAGACGCATTAGTGGGAAAGACAAATTTGAAATTTCCCAAAAAATCGCCAAAGAAATGGGTAACTATAAGCAAGCAATTGTTGTCGGCGGGAACTCATTCATGAATGGGATTGCAATTGCATCCTATGCATCGAGAAAAGGATACCCAATCCTATTAACAAAAAAAGATTCCATTCCGTCTTATAAAATGCCAAGTAAAGTCATTATCATCGGCAGTACAAAAAGTACGGGACAAAAAGTAGAAAATCAAATCAAGAAAACCTCACAGGTGACACGAATCAGCGGTGCCAATCGCTACGAATTATCTGTGAATATCATTAAAAAATTAAACATTAATGCAGATAAAGTGTACTTGGCAAAAGCCTCTAGCTATATTTATGCAATGCCTTTGTCGCAATTGGCTGCAAAATCTAACAGTACCGTTGTGTATGTGAAGCCGGATTCTGTCACAGCGTCATTAAAAGCATTGCTGAAAGAAAAAGGTACATATGCTTACCATCTTGCTGGTAGCACAAGTGCGATTACAGATAGTTTAAAAAATTCTTTAGCCAAACAAGTCTATCTGAAAAAAAATCAAAACTACCAATTGAATATTTCTAACGGAAAAATTTCATTAAAAGGCATTAAGACGTATAACACATTAAGAGTTGTTCCTGAGAAATATTCAACCAAAAATGTCCTTCAAATCGCAGGGAAGCCTTACTTAGGTAACGTCAACTTTGCCATTGAATCAGGATATATCAGGCCGACTAATGAAAATATTCCATTTGAAGACTATCTAAAAGGTGTTGTGCCAAACGAAATGCCTGCGAGCTGGCATGTTGAGGCATTAAAAGCACAAGCTGTTGCCGCTAGAACGTATTCAGTGAAAAGTATTGGAAAAGTCGTACCTGATACAACAGCCTTCCAAGTATATGGAGGATATAACTGGTACACAAATTCGACAAAAGCTGTGGATGCCACAAAAGGCAAGGTTCTGAAATACAACAATCAACTTATTTCAGCCACCTATTATTCTAGTAATGGCGGATACACTGAGGCGAGTGAAGAAGTATGGGGGAATGCACTGCCATACTTAGTCGCCAAAAAAGACACAAAAGATCCTGTCAATGCGTGGACACTGAAGTTGTCTAAAAAGCAATTAGGCACTACGTTGACTGCAAGTACAGCAGCTTCTGAGTGGTCTAAGGCAAAAGAAGCCAATGCTGCCGACCTTGCTGGTCTAAAATCATGGCTGTTGAAAAATAAAGAAACAGCTGCATCTGACATGAGAATTGCATCTATTTCAAGCCTGACATTCTCAGGAAAAACAAAAGGTCAGCGTGCGAAGACCGTTTCAATCAAGCTGAATTACCATCTGAAAAACAAAACAGGTACGTATACAGTGAACAAAAGTACAACGGCAAGTATGAAAATGACAGAGTTTAGAACAGTCATGGGCGCAACAAAGGTGAAAAGTACGTTTGCGTCAGTAAAGAATAATACAAATGATTTCACGATTTCAGGAAAAGGCTATGGTCACGGCATTGGTATGAGTCAATACGGCGCCAAAGCTAGAGCTGAATCTGGAAACTCGTATTCTTCCATACTTTCGTTCTACTATCCAGGTACAAAACTAACAAACTATTAAGAATAAAAGGAGGACTTAGAAGATGCGCTCAATGATCAAAACAGCCATCCTCAGCCTCATCGCCATTTTCGTTATTGTTCCAACAGCTTCAGCAGATAACTCGGTCTCCCGAATTGATGGTGGGAGCCGGTATGCTGTAGCAGCAAACGCAGCGAAAAAAGGATGGGGAACAGCAAGTACAGTTGTTTTAGTGGGGAAAACTGCATATGCAGATGCAACAGCAGGAATTCCACTGGCACATCAAAAAAATGGACCAGTTCTTTACACAAATAGTACAAGCCTTTCTGGAGATACAAAAAAAGCCTTAACGGCTTTAAAAACGAAGACAGTTATTGTTTTAGGCAGCACATCAAGTGTGTCAAACAACGTGGTCAATCAAGTAAAGAAAATGGGCATCTCTACACAACGTATTTCAGGAAAAAACCGATATGAGCTATCGGCAAATATCGCGAAAAAAATGAAAACGCCAGCTGGCGTCGTTGTGGTTGAAGGGTCATTCTATGCACATGGAATTGCCATTGCACCTGTAGCGGCACAAAAAGGGTTCCCAATTCTATATACAGATAAAAAGGGCCTTCGTTCTGAAATCGCTTCTGTTGCAAAAGCAAGCAATGTGAAACAAACCATTGTCGTAGGCGGAGAGAATTACGTCACAAAAGCAGCTTATAATCAATTAAAATCTCCAACGCGAATCAAAGGCTCTACTCGTTATGACGTGGCTGCGAATATTGTGAAAAAATACAATATGAGCACAAATAATACCTATGTAGGAAGAGGGTTTGGCTATGCCACTTCATCTTCCGCGGCAGGAATTGCAGCAAAGCAAAACAAAGCATTGCTCCTAACGAATGAAAAGACGCTGCCAAAGGTAACAAGAGCGACGATTAGCAGCAAAAAAATCACCAAATTTACTGTCGTTGGCAGTACAAATACAGTGACACCAACTGTCGTGAATCAATTGAAAAATCCTGTCGTTGGCAAAAAAGTATTCATTGACCCAGGTCATGGCGCTCATGATTCAGGAGCGGTAGGCTACGGATTATATGAGAAGAACTTAAACTTAGATGTAGCCAAACGTCTAAATACAAAGTTAAACAACGCAGGTGCACTTGTGACGATGTCAAGAACATCAGACACATTCGACAGTCTTCAAACACGGGTGAGCAAAGGTGCGTCAGCAAATGCAGATATCTTCATCAGTGTCCATGCGAACTCAAATGATAACAGCAGTGCAAATGGAACTGAAACGTATTATGACAAAACATATGCGGCAACAAACAGCTTGAAGCTTGCGCAAAATATTCAGCCTAAAATGGTCAGTGCATTAGGCACAAGAGACCGTGGCGTGAAGACAGCTGGTTTCTATGTGATTAAATATTCTAAGATGCCAAGTGTTCTCTTAGAAACTGGTTTTGTTTCCAGTCCAGTTGATTCAAATATTTTGAAATCTGCTACTTATAAAGATCGATTAGCGTCAGGTATTTCAAGCGGTGTTTCAGGCTATTTTAGATAAGAAAACAAACAGATGAGGGGTGCCTAAGATACACCTCTTAGGCTGCTCGAGAAACGACTCTCGGCAGCCTTTTTTCAAAAGTACATGAAGTGTTTCCGGGGTGAAGGGTTCAAAACCAAGGAGGTTGACTTCATGCGTTCTTATATCAAATGTTTTGTTTTGATTGTGGTTTCACTATGTTTGTATGCACCATCTGCATTTGCGCAGCACAATGTATCGAAAATTGAGGGAAGTAATCGATATGAGGTGGCAGTTAACGCTGCAAAACGAGGCTGGTCGACAGCACATACAGTTGTTTTAGTAGGCGGTGAAGCTTATGCAGATGCGCTAAGTGCTGTGCCGTATGCCTTTCAGCAAGGAGCCCCAGTGCTTTTAACGAATACTAGCAGTCTTTCAGGTGCAACTAAGTCAGGTCTTCAGCAGTTGAAAACGAAGCGTGTCATCATTCTTGGCGGAACCGCAAGCATTTCTCAAAAAGTCGTAGCGCAGCTAAAAGCAATGAATCTATCCGTATCGCGAATACAAGGGAAGAATCGATATGAATTGGCGGCAAACGTTGCTAAGCAAATGAAGAGTGCTGATACAGCTGTGATTGTGAATGGTTCTGCTTATGCAGATGCTGTGGCGATTGCTCCGTATGCTGCAAAACAGGGCTTTCCTATTTTATTAACCGATGCAAAAGGGCTGCGGCAGGAAACAGCCAATCTATTAAAAAGCAAAGCGGTGAAACGGACGATTGTGATTGGCGGGGAAACAAATGTCAATCAAGCAGCCTATCAAAAGCTACCATCACCCGTGAGAATCAGCGGAGCCAATCGGTATGAAGTGGCAGCCCGAATTGCGAAAACATACCCGATGAAGACAACCCAAACGTATATGAGTAACGGCTATGCATATGCCGATGCGGCAGCTGCGGCAAGTACGGCAGCCAAGCAAGGGCAAACCCTTCTTCTTACAGACGCTCAATCAGTACCAGATGCGATTCGTCGTGTCATTGGGACTAAAAAGATTTCAACATTTACAGTGTTAGGCGGAACATCAACCATACGAACCAGTGTGATCACACAGCTGAAAAATCATGTGTTAGGTGAAACCATCTTTATTGATCCAGGTCATGGTGCGCAGGATGCTGGAGCGGTAGGAAATGGGCTGTTTGAAAAAAATGTAAATCTGGATGTCGCGTTAAAACTGCAAGCAAGGCTCAAACAAGCGGGTGCGCTGACGGTCATGTCTAGAACATCTGATACATTTGATTCCTTGCAAACACGTGTAAGTAAAGGATCACAGGCTGGTGCGGATGTGTTCATCAGCATCCATGCCAATGCAAATAATCATAGCGGTGCAAATGGAACAGAAACGTATTATGATGCGACGTATGCTTCGGCCAATAGTTTAAAGCTGGCACAAAAGGTACAGCCCCAGATGGTGAAAGCCCTTGGCACAAGGGATCGTGGTGTGAAAACAGCAGGGTTCTACGTGATCAAGTATTCAAAAATGCCCAGCATCTTGCTCGAAACAGGGTTCGTAACCAGTCCGATTGATGCCAGTATATTAAAATCAACGACTGCTAAGGAGAGGCTGGCTTCAGGAATCGCAGCAGGTGTATCTCAATATTTTGAATAAAATAGATCGGATGAATGATATGTCAAGTTAAAAATACATTTCATTTCAGGTTATTTTTGTTATAATCGAAACATAGAGGGTGGATTTTTCACGTATTTGCCTTCCAATGACAGCAAATCGACAAATCATGAAGAGGTGACGATCTTGAAAAAATTAATCACAATGCCGTTTTTAGCCTTACTTCTAGGTGTAATGCTCACAGCATGCGGCACATCAAATCAGTCAAACGATAACAACAATACGGATAACAGCAAAAAAGAAACAACTGAAGCAGCAGATCAAAAGAAAGAAAATGCAACAGACGAAAAGACGGAAGACAAGTCTGCAAGTGAAAAAGCAGATGATGAAAGCAAAGAAACAGCTGCTCAAACAGAAGACCAAGCAGGTCAATCTGATGAAGATGCAAAAGAAAGCTCAAGTAAGGAAATCACAAAAGAAGAAACGACAAATGATCAGTCAAAAGCTGAATCTAAAACAAAAAAAGAATCTACAACGAAGAAAAATGAAGTCACCAAAGAAGGCACATATGTCGGTTTGGCTGATGGACATACAATTGCTGTCAACATTGATGGAAAAGAAGTAGCCATTCAATTCGGAAATACATTTTCTAAACAAGTGAACAGCCTAAAAGAAGAATCAAAAGTGAAAGTAACTTATACAAAAGATGCAAACGGAACGCTTAGACTGAAGACGATCGAATCCGTAAAGGCAAAATAAAAAAAGACACGTAGACCCGCAGAATTGCGGGTCTTTTTTACGTTTAAAAGGGCATAACTTGATATAAGGGCACATTCTTAACACACTTTTACAAGACTTAACAGCCCATTTACATTTGCTTAATGTTGCTCTGCTAAACTGACTTTCATAGAACATCTCTTTACACAACAACTACTTTGAATGGTGAGGTGCAGGTCAGTGAGCGCAGAGAAAGCGATGAACCTTTACAGAGAATATGAAGTGAGACGAAACCACTCTTTTGCTTTAACAGAACATATGGTTCGATATTTATTTGCAAAACGTTTCATAGATGTCGTGTTCTCGTTCATCGGATTGATGTTGAGTACGCCAATCATTTTACTGTTTGCCCTTTTAATTAAGCTAGAAACACCAGGGCCAGCCTTTTATATGCAGGAAAGGGTCGGAAAAGACGGTGTCTACTTTAAATTATGGAAGCTCAGATCGATGAGAACCAACGCAGAAAGCGGAGGAGCGAAATGGGCGCAAAAAAATGACCCTCGTATCACCAAAGTGGGGGCATTCATCAGAAAAACAAGAATTGATGAACTGCCGCAATTTATCAACGTGTTAAAAGGAGAAATGAGTATTGTAGGTCCACGTCCTGAAAGACCAATGTTTACTGCCGAATTTAATCGGACGATTCCAGGCTTTACAAAAAGACTGACAGTGAAGCCAGGGCTGACTGGTCTTGCTCAAGTAAATGGGGGATATGAAATGAGTCCAAGTGAGAAATTATCACATGACTTACAGTATATTCAAAACTTGACATTTTCTCTCGACACGAAGATTATGGTAAAAACGTTAAAAGTCATCGTGACTGGTGACGGAGCCAGATAAGTAAAGTAGGGAAGAGAAATGGCAAGTATGAAAAATCGCCTGCTGGGCGGAGCAAAATGGACAAGCTTGTCCGCATTGATCATTACCATCATCCAAATTACACAGTTCGCCTTTTTAGGGAACGTAATGTCACTGAAAGAATTTGGACTCGTTGGCATGATCACAACTGTCGCAATATTTACACAGATTTTACTTGATCTAGGCATCGGTGCTGCGATCATTCAAAAGGAACAAACGACGAAACGTCAATTATCTACATTATATTGGATTAACTTGCTGACGGGAATTCTCTTGTTTTGTGTATTGATCCTCGCAAGTCCCTTGATTGCCACCTTTTATGCCAGACCTGAGCTGGAAGGCTTGCTCAAGTTATTATCAATCATGTTTCTCATTGCACCAATTGGTCAGCAATACCAATATATGATGCAGAAAGATTTAGCCTTTAAAACCTTAAGTACGATTGAGACGATAGCGACGATCATTTCGCTGATTGTTCTACTTATCCTAGCCTTTTTTATCAATCCAATTGTGGCCTATGTGGTCTCTCAAGTGCTGCTTCAATCAGGAAAAGGTCTCATGTATGCAGCTGCTTATTGGAAGAAGTGGCGCCCAGCACCCGTTTTCGCATTAGGGGAAGTGAAAGAGTTTTTCTCCTTCGGGGCTTTCCAGCTTGCGTCAAGGCTCGTCAATCGGGCAGGCTCAAATATCGACATGATTTTAATTGGACGGTTTCTTGGAGCAGAGGCATTAGGGATTTACAGCCTGGCTTATCAAATCGTCACAATCCCGGTGCTGAAAATTAACCCGATTGTGACGAGAGTGGCTTTCCCAGTTTTCGCAAAAAGTCAGCGTGATCACTCTAGGCTGCGTGAGGGCTTCCTCAGTATGACGAATATGCTCGCACTCATTAGTTTTCCACTACTCATCGGTCTTGCTGCCGTATCAGATAGCTTTATAGAAGTAGTGTTTGGAGAGAAATGGCTAGTGGCGGTCCCGGTTTTGAATATTTTGTGCATTGTCGGTCTACTCCGTGTGCTGATGAATCCAAATGGTTCCATCCTTCTTGCAAAAGGGAGAGCGGACTTAGCTTTTTATTGGGATACAGGCATGCTCATCGTATATGGATGCGCCTTATATGCAGGAGTCCATACTGGCAGTCTATTGACTGTAGCTTGGGTCTACTCAGGGGTCAGCCTGCTGAACTTCATTGTCGGCAGGTGGCTGATGGCTTACGTCATTCAGCTAGATATGAAGATGTATATAAAATCACTCGTAAAGCCTGCTGTCATGACGCTGTTAATGGCCGGCTGCGCAGTAGCTGTTCATCAAGGGATGAAGCTGACATCAGCGGATATACTGCTTCAATTACTACTGACGATTTGTTTAAGTGCGGCTTTATATAGCTTGCTGCTTGTCAAAATGTATCCGCAGGTGACAGGGAAATTATGGAGAAGAGGTCGTTCGTCATGAAGGTGCTATGGCTGACAAGTGTATATCCTAGTGAAAAACATCCAAGTGAAGGCGTCTTCCATGAAACACAAGTGCAGGAGCTGGTCAAACAAGGCGTAGAAGTGAGCGTGATTTGTCCCACCCCTGTCAATCCGCCCATCTTACGGATGCTTAAAGCTTCCTATCGTCAGAGAAAAGATCTTCCCCAGCAGGAAGTGAGGTGCGGAGTACCGGTTTACAGACCGCCTTATACAGCACTGCCTGGACAGCTAAAATGGGCTCAGCCGAGTAAACGAATCGCAGCTTCTGTCCTACGCACAATGGAGCGTTATGATCTGTCACCGGATTTCATCCATGCGCACTTTGCCATGCCGTCTGGCGGCGCAGCAGCTGTGATTCAAAAGGAAGCGAGCATCCCTTATCTTCTGACCTTACACGGCAGTGATGTGAACGTCTATCCAAACTATAGCAAAGGGGCGTTTGCAGCCTTTGAAGCAGCAGTAAAACAGGCGTCTGCTGTTCTCACAGTGAGTGAGGAGCTGGCAAAGAAAACACATGACATGACAGAGGTGGATGCACAATGTCTCCCGCTTGGAATTCCGCTCAAGTCATTTTCTAGAACACCAGGGGATCAAACAGCCATCAGAAAGCAGGTAGGTTTACCGCTTCACGACAAGCTCATCGTTTTTGTTGGCCGTTTAGTCAAAGAGAAAGGTTTGCTTGAATTAGCGGAAGCTGTCAGCGGGATGGAGGGTGTGAAAGCCGTCTTTGTCGGAAAAGGACCCCTCGCAAAGGAGCTGGCCGAACGGGCGGGAGAATCCATTATACTCCCGGGGCAGGTGCCGAATGAACAAGTCAAACATTATTTAATGGCAGCTGACCTGTTTGCCCTTCCATCCTACAGTGAAGGAATGCCGACTGTCGTCCTTGAGGCGCTCGCTTTAAAACTGCCTGTCATCGCAACACGGGTTGGTGGTCTCCCATCACTATTTTCTACCTATCAACATCTGCTCATTGAACCGCGTTCAACGAGTCAGCTAAAAGAAGCGATTCACGCTTATCTTTATGAAAACAGATGGAACGAGCAAGTGAAGAACGATCTTCACCACATCGTCCATACAGATTATTCATCATCACATAATGCTACGCTCCTGATTCAGCAATATGAAAAGGTGCTGAATCAATCAACATCCACCGTTTAAACAGGATGAAATGTGCAAAGACTGATAGATAAACAGTTTGGAACGACCAATATGCTTTTACTGAGAGGATGAAACATGTTGAAGAAAATTGCTGTGATTGGAACAGGATATGTCGGGTTAGTATCGGGTACTTGTTTTGCTGATATCGGAAATCGCGTCATATGTTGTGACATCGACGAATCAAAAATCAACAGCTTAAAAAGCGGTCTCGTTCCAATTTATGAACCGGGCTTAAAGGAATTGATTGAGAAGAATACAGAAGAGGGAAGATTGTGTTTTACAACCAATATTCCGGCTGCAATTCGAGAATCAGAGATTATTTATATTGCGGTAGGAACACCAATGACACCTCAGGGGGAAGCGGATTTAACATTCGTGAAAGCTGTGGCTCAAACGGTTGGGGAACACCTGAATGGCTACAAAATCATCGTGAATAAGAGCACAGTGCCAGTTGGAACAGGACGTCTTGTTCAAGCCATTGTTCAAAAGGCTTCACGCAGTAAATATCCATTTGACGTCGTCTCCAATCCAGAGTTTCTGCGGGAAGGTTCAGCTATTCAAGATACGATGAATATGGAGAGAGCGGTGATTGGCTCTACAAGTGCACATGCATCCACGATCATTAAAAAATTGCATGATCCGTTTCAAACAGAAGTGGTTGAGACCAATCTAGAAAGTGCAGAAATGATTAAGTATGCGGCAAATGCCATGCTCGCCACAAAAATCTCATTCATCAATGACATTGCGAACATTTGCGAGAGAGTTGGTGCTGATGTGGAAAAAGTCAGCGAAGGCGTTGGGTTAGACAGCCGGATCGGGCATAAATTTTTAAAAGCAGGCATTGGATTTGGTGGTTCTTGTTTCCCAAAAGATACGATGGCTCTTCTCAAAATTGCCGAAACAGCTGGCTACCGGTTCAAGCTGATCGAATCTGTCATTGAAACAAACAACCACCAAAGAGCCCATCTTGTCAGCAAACTGATGAGTGTGTTCGGTGATATTAAAGGAAAAACGATTTCCGTTTTAGGGCTCGCATTTAAACCAAATACAAACGATATGCGTTCAGCACCAGCACTAGATATTATCCCAATGCTGAGAGAGCTCGGAGCTTTTGTCAAAGCCTATGATCCAATTGCTTATATAGAAGCAGAAAGAGAGCTTGGCCCGCAGGCGGTCTTCAGCAATGATCTCTATGAAACAGTGAAAGATACAGATGCTTGTCTCATCTTAACGGAATGGGATGACGTACAGAAGATGGATAAAGATCAGATCAAGCAGCTGCTTCGTTCTCCCATTTTAATTGATGGAAGGAATTTGTTTGATCCAGCAGAAATGAAAGAGAGAGGATTTATTTACCAGTCCATCGGCCGCCCAGGCGTATGGGAAACAGAATTGGTATCGAAGGCACAATAATAGGGGGAACTTGGATGAAGAAAGTATTGGTCACTGGGGGAAGTGGATTTATAGGATCTCATACGGTAGAGGCTTTATTAGAGAAAGGATATGAGCCTATCGTTCTTGATAACTTTTCAACTGGATCGAAGGAAAATATCGCTCATCTATCCGTACAATGCATTGAAGCAGATGTCACAAAATCAGAAACGGTCGATTTGATCAAACACATTTCACCAGATTATATCATTCATCTTGCAGCGCAAGTGAGTGTAGCCGTTTCGGTTCAACATTTCGTCTACGACGAAGAGGTCAATATTAAAGGCTCGCTGCATGTGATCAAAGCAGCGGCTGAAGCCGGGGTAGAGAAAGTGGTGTTTGCCTCATCGGCAGCAGTTTATGGAGACCCAGTCTATCTGCCGGTCGACACAGCTCATCCACTGCAGCCTGGTTCACCTTATGGCTTGTCGAAACTGACAGTTGAACGATACTTACACATGGCAAAATCACTCTATGATGTGGACTATTGTATTATGCGGTACAGCAATGTATATGGTCCGCGCCAAGACGCACGTGGTGAAGGCGGTGTTGTCTCAATTTTTTCTGATAAGTTTGCAAAGCATGAGGCACCTTTCATCTTCGGAAACGGGGAACAAACAAGAGATTTCATCTATGTAGGCGATCTAGCCGCAGCGAATGTTGCAGCTTTAACCGCTCAATCAAACGTTTGTTTAAATATTTCATGTGGTCATTCCATCACGGTGAATGAGCTGTTTCAAACGATGAAGCGAGTCACAAGATCAGATCTTGAACCGATTTATAAGCCTCAGCGTGCAGGAGATATTGTGCATAGTACATTGGAAAATGAGGAAACGAAACAAGTCTTAGCATGGGAGCCTGTTGTGACTTTACAAGAAGGTTTGGCTCGTACCATTTCCTACTATGAACAGGAAGTAAAGGCTTAATCCCTCAAATCGGATGGGTTGCTTAGGAGGAAAATAGGTATGAGTGTGAAACAAACAGCATGGCAAATGATAATCGGATGTATTTTATTAATAGCAGGTATAGGGCTTGTACAAATGGCATCCGCACAGCCTATCGGGTTAAAGAAGATGGTGGTCATTCCGGTTTTGATTGTGGTGCTCATGGTGGCTGCTATATATATGAAGCTCTACATGAATGGTGAGCACATATTCATGTCAGCCATTTACCTTTTAATTGCACTAACATTTCTCAATAACGCTTTCTTCTCTATTAGTGCCGGGTTCTTTAGTCTCTTTCTCTACCGCATCATGCTCTTGGCTGTCTTTGCTTTATTCATATGGCGGATGAGAGACAAAGGAACGTACATATCCCAGTGGCAGCAAATTCGTGTTAAAGGCATTCTTGGTTTTTTCGCTGCATGGTTTCTTTACGGGCTCATCTCACTGCTTTGGGCTCATTCGGTCACAGACGGCCTGAAATATATGTCTCTTCTTGCGATGGGAATGGGTTTTGTCTTTCTTGTGGTCATGTACATTCAGCGAATGGATCAGATCGTGACTTTTTATAGTATTTGGTTAGTCATGACTGTATTTGTGATGGGAATCGGGTTCTATAATCACTTGACCTTAAATCATTTACCGAATACCTCATTGTATCTTGGACCAGCGTATAAACAGCACTATCCTACGGCTGTCTTCTTTAACCAAAATGACTTTGCGACGTTTTTATCTATTAGCTTTTTCTTATATGTGGCGTGCATGCGCCAAATGAAAAATGGTTATATCAAAGCGTTCGGATTACTAGGAGCCATCTTAGCGCTGTATCTTATTTTGTTAACAGAATCGCGCGCCAGCTTGCTTGGCATATTAGCCGGAGCGGCAATCTATGTATGGCTGCTGATGCCTCGCTTTTTAAAAAAATGGTCCATCATGGCAGCAGGCGGGCTTGTTATCATCTGTATCGCCATTTTTTCAGCCAAAATCTATTCTGTCTTTTATGACTTGTTTCTCGCTTCTCAGGTCGCTCATTCTTTTAGCGAACCACTTCCGTCCAACATTGCCCGGGCGAATTTAATCAAAAACGCTTGGCATTTCTTTACGAATTCATATGGCTTCGGGGTTGGAGCGGGCAATGTGTCTTATTACTTAGCTCACTTTTCTATCTTTGATACAGATCAGGTCGTTGAAGTTCACAATTGGCTGCTAGAGGTGATGACGAATTTTGGGTTTGCCGTCATGCTAGGTTATATCTCAGTGTATGCCTATCTCATGTTCTCACTGTACAAACAATACCAATTGGCTGACACGAGATCAGCCAAGATGATCATTGAAGGTCTATTTGCTGCCATGCTGAGCTTTCTCGTCTCAAGTATCAGTCCGAGTTCGGTCTCAAATTTATATTTCCACTGGGTGTTTCTAGGTCTAGTGATCGCAGCGGTCAATATCATGAAAAATAAACAGCGTTTCAAGCCGTGGGCAAACGTGTGATGCTGAGTTTGTATGGCTACACTAGTGAAAAAGCAAATACGTCAATGTTGGGAGAATGAGCATGTCTGGTTTTATGTTAAGAATAGGGAAGCGAATGAAAAAATATATCGTCTGGCTTGTGCTGCTGCCCGTTGTATTGGCTGCTTTTGGTTTCTTTTTTGCCAAGGGGACAGTAGAACAGTCAAGTTACACAGCTGCTGTGACCTTGACGCTTGGGAAATATGACGACGGTGTGTATAACAATCTGTCAGAAGTGACATCTCTATTAAAAAGCGATGCATTTCTGAATCAAGCGCTCCGGGATGTAAAGGAAGAAGAAAGGCAGGATGTGAAAAATCGTTTGATTCTCACTAACCAGTCCGATACACAATTGCAGTTGTCGTTTACAGATGCTGATCAAGCTCGAGCTTTGGCGGTAGTGAAACAAGTGTCAGATACATTTTTAAAGCAGGACAAAGCCTTATTTACGAAAAGACAGCAAGTCATTGAAAGAAGACTATCCGCTCTTGAAGATGAATCTGTCAGCAATGACTCCAAAGTCGATAAAGAACGATTTTTATATGAATTGGAATCGACAAAGCTCGGGATGAAGCAGGCAAAGATTGTCGATCCTGCCCAAGTACTTGATGAAGGGAACAAAGGGATGTCAGCGAAAAAACGAGCACTGCTTGGACTTGTCATTGGCCTTAGCATCTCGCTTATGTTTGTGGTGTTACCTGAAGTGTTCAAAGAATCTTAATGATGAACTGGAGATGAGTCTTAGGTGAACAATCAACCGTTAGTATCAATTATTACACCGGCGTATAATGCGGAACGTTATTTAACGGATACAGTTCATTCCGTCCTTGCCCAAACCTATTCCAACTGGGAGCTGATCATTGCAGATGATTGCTCAACAGATGGCACAAGGAAGTTGTTAGGGGAATTAAGTCAGACGGACGACAGAATCAACGTCATTTATTTAGAGGAAAACGGGGGAGCCGCTATTGCTAGAAACACAGCCATCAAACAGGCGAAAGGCCGCTTTATCGCTTTTTTAGATAGCGATGATATTTGGAAACAGACAAAGCTCGAAAAGCAGGTCAAGTTTATGTTAGAAAATGATCATGCCTTTACTTTCACGGCATATGACATCATTTCAGAAAATGGAGAGCCGTTACAAAAAACCGTCACAGCGCCGGCTCAGTTGAACTACAATGAAGCTTTAAAAAATACGATTATCGGCTGTTTGACGGTGATGCTCGATCTTCAACAAGTAGGACACGTGGAAATGCCAAACATTCGAACAAGGCAGGACTTAGCCACATGGCTCTCTATTTTAAAAAAAGGATTTACTGCCTATGGAATGAGTGAGCCGCTCAGTGAATATCGCATCGTGGGAAACTCGATTTCTAGTAACAAGTGGAAAGCAGCGAAAAAAACATGGTTTGTCTATAGAGAAATTGAGCAGCTTCATTTTGTGAAAGCATCTTGGTGTTTTATGCACTATGCCACAAATGCTGTCAAAAAGCGTTTATAAACAGAAGGGAAAAAAGGTGATAAAGGTGAAAGCAGACTCGATCATACATGTGATTGTCGCAACGGGAGAATGGGGCCACGATGGCTTAAGGTACAGACGGCATCGACTGGCGGAATTTCTTGCATCTGATCCAGAAACGAAAGAGGTCATCTGGGTATGCCCATCTTCCACTCGTCATTCAACTCCCTTTCAGCCTATAACGGATCGAATGAAGCAAATGACCATTCCTGATGTGCTCAAGAGCAAGTTTTTTCGCTTTGGCCGTTATCAAGATATGTTTTATTTTCATAAATTATCTCCTCTTCTTGAGCATTTGCGTCAAGAAGAAAAGCAGGGCATAGCCGTCTGTTTATGGTATACGTTTCCGGGATTTCCGCTCTTATCTTCTTTATTTGAATGGAAACATATTGTGTATGATTGCAGTGACCTGTGGGGAGAGCCCATCAGCGGAAAAAACAACATTCTCTCTTATATGAGACAGCGAGTCATTGTAAAAGCTGAAAACCGCATTATTAAATATGCACACAGCATTACATGCTCTTCACAATACTTACATGATCAAATCAAAAAAAGGCTCATGGGTGAACCGAAAGATGTCTTTACAGTAGAAAATGGCGTCGAGTATGATGTGTTTGCAAAAAGCAACCTCCCTAGCAGGGAAGACGTGCTAGAGGGAAGAGAGGGAACGGTTCTTGGCTTTATAGGTGGGATCAAGCCGAAGCTCGATTTTGACATGATCGCTCAAGCTGCTCGAATGCAGCCAGATTGGACATTTTTATTTGTCGGTCCGGATGGAACGAATGGAGATCCATCTTTTCAGCATGCACTCAAACTGCCCAATGTCATATGGACAGGAGCAGTCGCACCAGAAGAAGTGCCTGCTTATATGAAATTAATTGATGTAGGGATGATGCCATACAAACAGTCTCCTTACAATCAAGCGGTTTTTCCGCTCAAGCTGTATGAATTTTTAGCTGCCGGAATCCCTGTTGTTGGTTTAAATCTTCCATCAACGGAAAGGCTAAAAGAGAATGATGTGTATGAATATGTAGAGGGCGAAGATCCAGCTCTCTTCGTCGAAGCCTGCCAGAAAGTGATCAGTAAAAAAGATGACATGACATGCAGACATCTAAGACAAAGCCGGGCAATGAAAAAAGATTGGCACGCACTGTTCACAAACATGGTGGAATTAACGAATATTAAAGAAAACGCATAATTCATTCAGGATTGTGCGTTTTTATTTGTTTCTTCTTCTTAGGGGGAGCTTGTGATCATCCTATATTCAATTGTATAATGGAAAGAGCGGCCAATATACAAAATACAGATTTCAATTTAGAAGGAGACTGACCTATGGATTACGAACGCGCCTTATTAGCGTTTTTTGTCTCTCTGGCTACAGTTTTAATTGTGACACCAATCGTCAAAAAGTTTGCAATTAAGATTGGTGCAGTGGACCAGCCGAATAAACGAAAAGTTCATGATAGAGTAATGCCTCGAATGGGCGGTTTGGCGATTTTTATTGGGGTAGCGGCTGGAGCACTAGCAGGCGGGCTGTTTCTACATAATAAAATTACAGCTATATCAGTTGGCGCTGTACTCATCGTCATTTTAGGTATATTTGATGATAAATATAATTTAAGTGCAAAATTTAAATTTCTTGTGCAAGTCCTCGTTGCTTGCTTAATCGTGAGCACGGGCTTAAAAATGGACTTTTTCTCTGTTCCTTTCTTAACAGATCGACTGGAGTTAGGATGGATGGCATATCCCCTGACTGTACTATGGATTGTTGGGATTACAAATGCGATCAATTTAATTGACGGATTAGATGGACTGGCTGCCGGAATTTCGGTTATCGGTTTAACCACGATTGCCGTCATGGCATTTTCTGCGGACAAGATCCTGATTCTTTCGTTATCTCTTGTCGTCATTGGCAGTACCATCGGTTTTCTTTTTTATAACTTCCATCCAGCAAAAATATTTATGGGTGATACAGGGTCGTTATTTTTAGGCTATATGATCTCGGTCCTGTCACTTTTAGGATTGTACAAAAGTGTTACTTTGTTTAGTGTTGTTGTCCCTGTAATTATTTTAGGTGTGCCTATTTTTGATACGACCTTTGCGATCATAAGACGAATATTGAATAAACAGCCTATCTCAGCACCTGACAAATCACACATCCATCATCGACTGATGGCCTTTGGCTTATCACATCGAATGGCAGTGATTGTGATTTACATGATTGGTTTAGTCTTCAGCTTAAGCGCGATTTTGCTGACAAGTGCCACCATTTGGCTGTCATTGATCATCATCTTTTTACTGGTCATGTTTATGCAAGTTATCGCTGAAGTCACTGGTTTGGTGAACGAAGAGTTTAAACCATTTACGAAATTCTACAAACGTATGGTCAAAAGACAATAAAAAACAGCCCGTTCCTCGGAAGACGGGCTGTTTTTATTATTGTCCTGTTGTATTGCTCGAAGGAGTCGTGGTATCAGTTGTTCCTGTTTCACCAGAGTCTGGATTGGTTTGTGAATCTGTTTCAGACGATGACTCAGCAGGAAGCTTTAAATGCGTCCTTAACTCATTTTGCACCTCAGCCAAGTTGGTTTGATCTGGCTCAAAGAAGTATGTTCGATTTGGTCCTAAATAAAGGTCTGATCCTTTAATAGATAATGTTTCAGTATCGTCTCCTTTGAAACCACTGTAAATTTGCTGTAGAGCAAGTCCTTCTGTGATGCGGAAGTTGGTTGTTATATGATCACTTACTTCTTTTGCGATATTATCCACGTTTGCAATGTTATGAGGTTTCGCCATTTGATCAATCATGGCACGTAAGATTTGTTTCTGACGATCGTTACGCCCGAAATCACCACGTGGATCTTGTTTTCTCATTCGCGCATAAGCAAGTGCCTCTTCCCCGTTTAAATGCATATTCCCTTTTTTAAAGTAAATCTTTTTCGATTTTTTGACGTCACTTTTTTCATTGAAGTCAAATGGAACGTCTATATCGATTCCCCCAACTTCATCAATGACATCCTTAAAACCGTCAAAGTCCACTGTTGCATATTTGTCAATTGGGATATGCAAGAATTGTTCGACAGTTTCAATCGTTTCGTCTTTACCGCCTTTAGCAAATGCCGCATTGATCTTTACTTTATTTCCCGTTGTGTCACTAGCAAGCTGTACTCGTGTGTCACGGGGGATACTGACCATTTTCATCGTTTTATCCTGAGGATTAATCGTTGCGACGATGAGTGAATCTGAACGGCCGTGATCACCATTTGTGGCGTAATCCTCTATACCAACAAATAGGACAGAGAAAGGTTTTTTCTTTATATCAATGACAGCATCACGGAGTTTCGATTTCTCCCCACGCTCTAATTCATCATAAGTTTTGTCAGCAGCCTGGAGTGTATTCACAATCTTATAAACTGCAAATCCGCCCATGCAGATGAAGAGAAGCAAAAATAAGACCAGAATCCGTTTGAAAATCTTTTTCTTCTTACTCTTTTTCTTTCGTACACGCACTTTTACTCGTTGTGCCATTCATCTGTCTCCTTTATCGGACCAACGTCCTTTTCTAAATAAATCAATTCGCCTTCTTTAGTAACACTCTTTCCATTCGTTAACTCAGTCATCCATTCAATGAACTGCTCTGTTTGTGTTTCTTCTACATACGTTTCAAAAATCACATCTTCTGCATAATGGATGTCTTTTAGCTGAAAAGATGAGGCTCTAAGCTCATTCTCTACCTTTCCAAGCCATGTATAATCTATTGTTGTGTGCATCGTACGCATTAAACAGCGTTCTACCATACCAACATGATTGATTGCTTCAGACACAGATTTTCCGTACGCGCGAATTAATCCACCGGCACCTAGCTTAATACCGCCGAAATAACGAGTGACGACAACAACTGTATCTTTCAGCTTGCGTTTTTTAAGCACTTCAAGCATGGGTACCCCTGCCGTACCGCTTGGTTCACCATCATCATTTGCTTTTTGAATCAGATCATGTTCACCGATCAAATAGGCGGAACAATTATGAGTGGCGTTCCAATGTTGTTTTTTTATGGATTGTATAAAGGCTTGTGCTTCTTCTTCTGAGACAGCACGTTGTATATGACAAATAAAACGTGATTTTTCAATGACGATCTCATGCTCGCCACGGCTTTTGACTGTGAGATAGCGGTTCAGCAAAAGACATACCCTCCTGACAAGCAAATTGTAAGGCTAGAGAAAATTTGCATTGGTTTTAGAATTTTACAGCGTATTTTGTTATGATGATAGGAGCGGAAAAAGGGTCGTCATAAAAATTTCATGATTTATACGCATTCTTTCATTATAATTCGACATAAAATGCAGATCAATGACATTTATAATAAAAAAAGATGACATCACTGTTACGGGAGGGAAAAGCCATGACAACACCTAAAATGGATCCGAAGTTATTGGATTCAATCATCATGAAAATGCTAAGTACAGTTGATGGCAGTAAGGACGAAGTATTTAGAATCGGCGAACAGTCCCGTCAACAATATGAAAGCCTAGTAGAAGAGCTTAAGCAAATTAAACAGCAAGTCAACGAAGTAATTGATTTTGGGGATAAACTAGAAGTACATACGAGACATGCTAGAAATCGATTATCTGAGGTCAGCAGAAACTTCAACAAATTCAGCGAAGAAGAAATACGAGAAGCCTATGAAAAAGCACATAACCTGCAAGTAGAATTGACCATGATCCAGCAGCGCGAAAAACAGCTGAGGGAAAGAAGAGATGATCTCGAAAGACGATTGTTAAGCTTACAAGATGTCATTGAACGTTCAGAAACGCTTGTGAGCCAGATCACGGTCGTCCTCAACTACTTGAACCAAGATTTACGTCAGGTCGGTGTTTTACTTGAAGATGCTCAGGCAAAACAAGATTTTGGACTAAGAATTATTGAAGCCCAGGAAGAAGAGCGCAAAAGGGTATCACGAGAAATCCATGATGGACCTGCTCAGATGCTGGCAAACGTGATGATGCGTTCAGAACTAATTGAACGAATTTTTAGAGACCGTGGAACAGAAGAAGGATTTAAAGAAATTAGAAGTCTAAGACAGAATGTGCGAAATGCACTGTACGAAGTGAGAAGAATCATTTATGATTTAAGACCGATGGCTTTAGATGATTTGGGTCTCATTCCGACACTGCGAAAATACTTAAACACAATTGAAGAATATGATGGAAAAACCAAAATTACGTTCCAGTGCTTAGGTGATACTGAAAGCGAAAGAATTGCTTCTCAATTTGAAGTGGCACTATTTAGACTAGCTCAAGAAGCTGTCACAAATTCTTTAAAGCATTCTGAAGCTGAAGAAATCTCTGTGAAGGTTGAAGTGACGAAAGACTTTGTCACCTTAATTATCAAAGACGATGGAAAAGGCTTTGATATGAAGGATGTTAAAACAAATAAAAACAAATCCTTTGGGTTACTTGGTATGAAAGAGCGCGTAGACTTACTAGAAGGTAAAATGACCATAGACTCAAAAATAGGTCTAGGGACATTCATCATGATTAGAGTACCGTTAACATTACAAAATAAAATTGTAAAATAGAGACAAAAGACATATTGACCATAAAGTTCAGGTGTAGAACAATAAACATGGGGAGGCGTAGCTTGTGACTAAAGTAAATATTGTAATTATCGATGACCACCAATTATTCCGTGAAGGTGTCAAACGGATTTTAGATTTTGAACCTACTTTTGAAGTAGTTGCAGAAGGAGACGACGGTGACGAAGCTGCACGTATCGTAGAACACTATCATCCGGATGTTGTCATTATGGACATTAATATGCCGAATGTAAATGGTGTGGAGGCTACAAAACAGCTAGTAGAGCTTTATCCCGAATCAAAAGTCATTATCCTATCTATTCATGACGATGAAAACTATGTGACACATGCATTAAAAACAGGAGCAAGAGGCTACTTGTTAAAAGAAATGGATGCAGATACTCTCATTGAAGCAGTAAAAGTAGTAGCTGACGGAGGCTCTTATTTACATCCGAAAGTCACTCATAACTTAGTAAATGAATTCCGACGCTTAGCAACAAGCGGCGTTTCAGCACATCCACAGCACGAGGTATATCCTGAAATTCGCAGACCACTTCATATCTTAACAAGACGTGAATGTGAAGTTCTTCAAATGTTAGCTGACGGAAAGAGCAACAGAGGTATTGGTGAGTCGCTCTTTATTAGTGAGAAAACAGTCAAAAACCACGTGAGTAACATTTTGCAAAAAATGAATGTAAATGACCGTACTCAAGCTGTTGTTGTAGCAATTAAAAACGGCTGGGTAGAAATGAGATAATGTTCCGGACAAGTACTCCTTTTTCGCCTGTTTTTAGTTCTCTCACATTCAAGTTAGAGAGCAATGATAGGCAGGTAAGGAGTCTTTTTCGGATATAGCGGGCTTGCCTATTGATTAGGCAAGCTTTTTTGATTAGTATTATAAATCTAGTGAAAAACAATGATCATTCTTTTTTAAAAAGCAACTTAACGGATAAGGAAGGTATTTAAGAATGAAAATAGCCGTTGTAACAGACAGTACTGCTTATATACCACAAGAACTACGTGATAAACATCATATTCATATGATCCCTCTGAATGTCATCTTTGGTACTGAATCATACCGTGAAGAAGTAGAAATGGATTGGAAGACATATTATGAAGAAGTCAAGAAACATAAAGATCTTCCAACAACCTCTCAGCCTGCTTTCGGTGAACTTATAGAATTATATGAAAAACTTAGTGAAACATATGATGCTGTGATTAGTATACATCTGTCAAGCGGAATTAGTGGAACATACAATAGTGCGGCCTCAGCGAATGAACTAGTTGACGGAATCGACATTTATCCGTTTGATACAGAGACTAGCTGTATGGCGCAAGGTTTTTATGTGTTAGAAGCTGCTGAAAAAATCCAAGGTGGTGCTTCTCCAGAAGAAGTGATTTCCCATCTCAATTATCTGAAAGAAAATCAAAGAGCTTATTTTATGGTAGACGATTTAACTCATTTACAACGTGGCGGCAGATTAAATGGTGCTCAGGCTTTTATTGGAAGCCTCTTAAAGGTAAAGCCTATCTTGCATTTTGACAACAAGCTAATTGTCCCTTTTGAGAAGATTCGTACACGCAAAAAAGCCATTTCACGTATTTTTGAATTATTTGATGAAGATGCATCACGTGGTGTTCCAATGAGAGCAACTCTGATACATGGTAATAGAGAAGAAGAAGCAGATGAATTAATTGCGCACTTATTAGAAAAGTATCCTCATGTTGAATTTTATAAAAGCTACTTTGGTGCCGTGATTGGCACTCATCTAGGCGAAGGCTCTTTAGCACTTGGCTGGATCATCAGGTAGATATCAAAATCCCCTTTTCTCATGGAAAAGGGGATTTGTTTTTCTATTTTTACAATTAGACGAAAGGCCTTCTCTTTGTACATAATGGGTCAACATGAATGGAAAGGTAGTGCGTGAAATTGAATCTGGAAAAAGCAATGGAACTCAGTCACAAGCTACAATCAAGGCATCTTCTTCCTATTGAATGTCAATGTACACAGTCCGAATTGGAGTGGCTGGAGAATCAAGGATTGATCCATAGAACACCTGCTGTCGATAGGGTGGCGGGTGGTTTGATCTGCTGCCGGTGCGGTGTATCAAACAAGCGCTACTTTGCCCTCTCTCCGTGTGAAACATGTAAAAAAGACTGTGTATACTGTAGGTCCTGCATCATGCTGGGAAAAGTAAGTGAATGTGGCTTTCTCTATGAATGGACGGGTCCACAAAAGAAAGAAACAAGACAAGTTGAATTAACATGGCAGGGAGAGCTTTCTAAAGGGCAAAAGAGAGCGTCCGATAGACTAGTAGAAGCAATCCAAAACAAATTTGATCTGCTCGTTTGGGCTGTTTGTGGTGCGGGGAAAACGGAGGTGCTTTTTCACGGAATAAAATATGCGTTAAATAACGGAATGAGTGTTTGTATTGCGACGCCTAGAACCGATGTTGTACTTGAGCTCGAACCTCGAATGAGGAAGGCATTTCAAGGAGTGAATATAGCTGTACTTTATGGCGGGAGTTCTCAAAGATTTCAAATGGCACCGCTTATGATCGCTACAACCCATCAGCTAATGAGATATAAAAACGCTTTTGATGTCCTCATTGTAGACGAAGTCGATGCTTTTCCTTATTCAATGGATGAACGGCTTCAGTTTGCTGTTTTAAAGTCAATGAAAAAAACAGGAGTTAGAATTTACTTAAGTGCCACACCATCTAAAAAAATGCAAAAGGATGTTGCTCGTGGACAATTAGAAGCGATCAAAATTCCTCTGCGCTTCCACCAAAAACCGCTGCCTGTCCCAACATTTCAATGGGTTGGAGATTGGAAAAAGAAATTAAAAAGAAATCGGCTTCCAGCATCTACAATGAACTGGCTGCATGAACATATCACAAAGAAAAAAAGAGTGCTACTCTTTGTTCCTTCTATTTCTACTATGAAGAAGGTAACTCATATTCTTCAAGTTCAATGTGTAAATGTACAGGGAGTTTCTGCCGATGATCAAGAAAGGAAGCAAAAAGTCCAGCATTTCAGAGATCATAGATACGATGTATTGGTTACAACAACTATTCTAGAAAGAGGCGTTACCATTCAAGATGTTCAAGTGGGCGTATTAGGTGCGGAATCTCCTATTTTTACAGAAAGTGCACTTGTCCAAATTTCTGGTAGAGCAGGGAGACATCCAGATTTTTTTAATGGAGACGTGTACTTTTTTCATTTTGGTTTAACGAGAAGTATGAAACAAGCAAAGAAACATATCGTAAAAATGAATAATACAGCTGAAAAAGAGTTTTCTGAAAAATAGTGTGGGTTCAACTAAATCATGGTACATTATATTCACAAAACACAAATGGCAGGAGAGACAAAATATGCTACTCAACGCAAAAGAAATACTACTTAAAGAAATTCTCTATCAATATCTCAACCAATTAAACATGATTTGTCATTGTGAAAAATGTATAGAAGATGTATTAGCCATTTCTCTAAATCAAGTGAAACCGCAATATATAACAGATATCGATAAAATATCCTACAGTAAATCCGAGATGGTGGATAAACAGAAAAATACGGCGATGCTCGTCATTCTGACAGAAGCTGCTTCAACGGTCACAACATATCCAAGGTGCGAAAATCATTTGCCGTTGAACAAAGAAAATCGTTGATTTGTCCAATTTGTGAGAGCCATTTTGTGGCTGCTTTTACATGGAAATCATTCCTACTATTAAATGAAGATTGTTTATGTGTAGCATGTAAGGACCACCTGATGAAGATTCAAGGTCCTACTTGTCCCAAATGCGGAAGAGCGCAATTAAATGATCAATTGTGTCAGGATTGTTCAAGGTGGAATAAACGACGGGATTTTGCTGAGATTCTTGTGATGAATCGATCTGTTTATGCTTACAACGACTTTATGAAAGATATTCTAGCTCGATTTAAATTTCGAGGTGATACGGCTTTAGCTGATCTATTTAAAAAAGATGTACAGTCAGCGTTTAAACGTTCTTTTTCAATCAAAGAACCGGTCCTTGTCCCAATTCCTTTGAGTAAAGAGAGATTAAAGGAAAGAGGATTCAATCAGTCAATGATGCTTGCTTCCATGATTGGCGGACCTATATTGGAGCCACTTATAAAAGTACATCAAAGTAAGCAGTCTAAGAAAAGAAAAAATGAACGTTTACATCAACAGAATTTGTTCCAATTAAGGCAGTCAAACCCGATCGTTCTAAAGGATGTCGTGTTAATCGATGACATTTATACAACTGGGGCGACAGTCTATCATGCAGCAAAAATTTTAAAAGGAGCAGGCGCCAAAAGTGTTTCCTCTTTTACGTTGATTCGTAGTTAAAAATCATGACAATCAACCGATATTAAGAAAAGAAAATAACGTAAGGGGTTTTGGTTATGAATCAATTGGCAAACTGTCCACAATGTAATCAGTTATTTTTAAAAACCACCATCCAAACGGTTTGTAACAAATGCTTTGAAGAAGAAGAACGTTCTTTTGATATCGTTTATAAATTCTTGCGTAAGCAAAGTAATAGACAATCAACCATTGCTGAAATAGTAGACGCAACAGAAGTTGATGAAGAATTAATCCTGAAATTTATCCGTTTGAAAAGACTTCAAATTAGTCAATTCCCGAATATCAATTATCCTTGTGAAAGATGCGGCCAACCGATCAGGAAAAACAAGCTGTGTAGCCATTGTGAAAAGGATATAAAGACGCAAATCAGCCAAATGGACCAAGAAGAAGAGCGTAAAAGGGAGATTGAATCTAGGAAAAAAGACACCTATTATGCCATTAATCCTAAAAACGACTGATTCCCTAAACTAAGTTGCAGTTTGGTCGATAAAATGGATAGAATCAAGACAGACTGTAACGGAAAGCGAGAGGAATCCCGTGAAAATTAATCGATATGGAACACAACCAGTAAATCCTTACAAGAAAACATATGAGAAACAAACGTTGCAATCGAATCAAGCAAAATCAACTGACAAAGTCGAAATTTCTAAAAAGGCAATCGAAATGCAAAAGGTGCCGAATATCATGAAAGAACGTCAAGATAAAATAGACCAAATTAAAAAAAGCATTGAAGCCGGAACATATCAAGTAGATACAAAAGGCATTGCAGATAAAATGTTGAATTTTTATAAACAACAATAACAAAAGGGAGTAGCGTGAATGTCAGTAAAAATAATGATTGAAGAACTGCACCGTCTCTACGGATTACATGAACAGCTTCTAAAGCTGTCTAAGAATAAAACAGAAATGCTGAAAAATAACGAGATCGATGCTCTTTCAGAGGTTCTGAACCTTGAGCAAAAATATATTCAGGCCATTTCACAATTAGAAGAAAAGCGGATTGAAGCAGCAGTTCAATTTTTACAAAGTGATCAATCGCCGACAATCACCGCATGTATCGAAAAAGCTACAGGAACGGATCAAGAAGAGCTTATTTCGTTATATGAGAAGCTGAATGACATCATGGTGGAACTGAAAGATGTAAACGAACTGAACAAACAGCTTATTCAGCAGTCACTTCAATTTATTTCACTGACATTCGATCTTGTGAATCCTAACAAAGAAAATATGAATTACGGACAAAATGGTCTTGAGAGTTCAAAGCCTAAACAGCATAGGGCTTTGTTTGATTCAAAGGCGTAAACAAGGAGGATATCTATGGGTTCTACATTCATGGGACTAGAAACGGCAAAACGAGGAATCACAGCCCAGCGTGCAGGGCTTTATGTCACATCAAACAACGTATCCAATGCAAATACTGATGGCTACTCAAGACAGAGAGTTACCTTTAAAGCAGAGAATCCTTACCCAGTGATTTCAGTTTATGATGGCAAGACATACGGCCAAATGGGGACAGGTGTCCAAGTTGGAACTGTTGAAAGAATTCGAGACAGCTTTTTAGATCTTCAGTATAGAGATCATAACAATAACCTGTCTTATTATGCGACGAAGTCTGATGCTCTTTCACAAATGGAAGGAGTGATGAATGATTTAACAGATGAAGGCTTGAATAGAGCCTTTGATAATCTCTGGAAATCATTACAAGTCTTATCAGAATCGAAAAATGCTGATACTGCTTCAGCCCGTACAGTTGTTAAGACAAGTGCTCAGGCTTTAGTAGATCAATTCCGCCTGCTAAATTCTTCTTTAACAACGATACAAAAGAATTTGAAAACTGAACTCGATTCAACGGCAAAAAATGTGAACACCCTATTAACTCAAATTGATGAAGTGAATAAACAGATTGCAACAGTTGAGCCAAATGGTTATCTTCCCAATGATCTTTATGATACCCGAGACGCTCTTATAGATCAGCTTTCCTCACTTGTTGATATTAAAGTGAGCTACAACCCTTCTGGAGGAAATGCTCTGGAAATTGCTGAAGGAACCGTTAACATCGACATTATCGGTGCTAATGGACAATCTGCTGGTACAATTTTAAATGGCATTACCAATGAAAAATCTGAATTACAACTTTCCTATGATAATACGACAGGACTTGTTAACTCACTCCAATTTGGAACGACAACCATCGCAGCTGATCAATTACAAGTGAATGGTAAAGTAAAAGCACTTGTTGAGGCGTATGGCTACATGTCTAATGGAGCTGAAAAAGGCATGTACCCAGATATGCTTGCTGAGCTGGATGAAGTAGCAAAAGTATTTATGGATACTTTTAACGATGTCCATAAGCAAGGGTACACGTTAAATGGCACAAGTGGACAAGACTTTTTCGATATTGAGAATAACAATGATTTGAATAAAGGCTTGGCAGCACGTATCAAAGTGAGTGACGTGATTTTAGCATCGACAGATAACATTGCTGCATCTCTTAATCAAACGCAAGGTGATGGTTCGAATGCTACGAAATTAGCTAATATTCAAAACTTAAAGCTGCCAATCGGCGGAACTACCACAACGATTCAGGATTACTATCAGAATGTCATTGCCGAAATGGGGATACAAGCTAAAAAGAACATGACCCTTGAAAGCAGTTCAGCAGCTCTTGTGAATTCAGCCAATGAACGCAGGATGTCAACTAGTTCTGTATCTATTGATGAAGAAATGACGAACATGATCCAATTTCAGCATGCGTATAATGCAGCTGCAAGAATTATGACGTTACAAGACGAAGTATTAGATAAAATAATAAACGGCATGGGTGTCGTAGGAAGGTAGGGTAACTGATGCGAGTCACGCAAGGTATGATTTCTCAAAATTCACTTCGGAATATTAGTAAAAGTTATGAAAAACTCTCTAAAATTAATGAGCAGGCACAGTCTGGAAAACGTTTCACAAAAACGTCTGATGATCCTGTGGCAGCAGTGAAAAGTCTTCAGTATAGTACAGCCATGTTTCGAAATGAGCAATACCAAACTAATTTAAATGAGGCACGAAACTGGATTGATACATCTGAAACAAGTGTCACTGAAATAATTGATATCATGTCAAATATACGAGATAAAGTACTCGATGCGGCCAATGGAACAAAACAGCCAGAAGATTTAGCTGCTATCGGAGTGGAAATTGGTCAGATGAAGAATCAAATCATTGATGCAATGAACACGCAGATGTTAGGTAAGTTTGTTTTTAATGGGACGAATACAAATGTTAAACCAGTTGTAGAGAATGCAGATGGTACGTTTACATTTAACTTTGAAAACTATACAGATGCAAACGTGGTTCAATCGAACATTTCTGATGGAATCACATTAAATGTGAATTCAAATCCTCTTTCAGCTTTTGGTGGGCAATCTGCCAGTGGTCAAAATGTCATTGAAATGCTGACTGATTTAGAAAACTCATTAAAAAATGGAACGTTTACAAATTCTGATGATGCATTAGGAAATATCGATCAGTTTAAAGAAGTGATGAGTGCTGAGCGTTCAGACCTTGGGGCTAGATCTAATCGTATCGACTTAGTCGGAAGCCGTTTGACTTCGCAATTTGAAGTGCTGAAAAAGGCTAAATCAGATGCCGAAGATGTAGAAAGTGAAAAAGCCATTCTTGATCTTCTTCAACAAGAGACTGTGAATAGAGCTGCTTTAGCGACGACAGCTAAAGTGATTCAGCCATCCCTTGTCGATTTCTTAAGATAAGAAAAAGCATCCGTTGGGTGCTTTTTTGCATCATGGAGGTGAACCTATGCAAATCCCTAGATTGTTAATAGAGCAAAGTTATGCAAAGCTGCAAATGTCGACAACCCCTTCCAGGCAAGAAGTAGAGCAGCCAAGAGCTGAGCTTGAGATTCAGCAGCCAAGAGCTGTCATGAATATCACAAGGACACCGTCGAAATTAACCATAGATCAAACCGAGGCATTTGCCGATATGGATATTAAGTCGATTTTTAGACGTTCAGAGGAATGGGCTGCGGAGGGGAAACGTGCGATTGGAGAAGGTATGGGGCGTAGAGCGGAAGAAGGAAGTGAACTCATCAAGATCGAGAATGGTGGGAATGCGATTGCTGAGTTTGCGAAAATCAATGGCAGTCCTCCAGCAAAACAATTCAACATCGGTGTGATTCCTTCATTTTTTAGTGTGAAAATTCACTATCAGCCATCTGAACTTAAAATTGATGTGGAGCCGCAAAAAGCTATTATAGAGGCAACACCTCATAAACCAATTGTTAACTACCAGCCAGGTAAAGTTCATATTGATATGTTACAATACCCAGAATTAAAAATAGAAGTTGACGAAACAGGTCAAAATGGTGATAAGGTATAGTTAAGAAAAATGAAAAAGGTCGTGAATTATGATCATTCAAACAAAATACCATGGTGAAGTGACGATTAAAGAGGAGCAAATCATTCACTTCTCTAATGGGATACCAGGATTTCTGGATCAAAAACAATTTGTCATTTTACCTTTATCAGAGGAATCCCCATTTTTAGTTCTCCAATCTTTGGAAAATGCGGAACTAGGCTTTATTGTCAGCAGCCCATTTTTGTTCTTCAATCAATATGAATTTGACTTAGAAGAATCGGTTGTAGACATTCTTGGGGTGGAAGATGCCAATGATGTGGAAGTCATGGTTATTTTAACAATGGGATCTTCTATTGAAAAAACGACAGCCAATTTAAGAGCGCCTATTATTGTAAATCGGAAAAACATGAAAGCCAAGCAGGTCATTTTGCATGATTCAGCCTATCATACAAAACATTTGCTAGAGGTGGCTTCCTCATGTTAGTTCTATCTCGTAAATTAAATCAATCGATTCAAATAGGCGACGATATTGAAGTCAAAATTATTGCGATCGAAGGCGATCAAGTAAAAGTCGGAATTGAGGCTCCTAAGCATATTGATATTCACAGGAAGGAAGTATACCTGTCTATTCAAGAAGAAAACAGCCGTGCTGCTAGCTTGTCCCTCGATCTACTTTCTCAATTATCCTCACAAAAAAAGTGAGGATTTTTTTATCCTATTTGTCGATCCTCCTCCGTGTGAAACCGTAGAAGTACACCATCTATATGAAACTTTAACAAATCGGTCCATCTATATTTAATTTAAAAATTCAAAGCCGATATAAAAGATAGATTAAAGCACAGGAGCTGAATAACTATGTCTGTTGGTAAGTTGACTTCGATAGAGCCACTGATTGATGCATTTCAAACCCGTGTTACGAATCATCAGAATGATAATGCAAACAACGATTTACAAGCAAATGGAAAAGTCGTTTCAAAAGAAGAAATTGAAAAAACGCTTCAAGGAGCAAATAAGCTGATTGAACCTACTCAATTTCATCTTCAATTTGAATTACATGAAAAACTCAATGAATATTATGTCAAAGTCGTAGATAACCAAACAGAAGAAGTCATTAGAGAAATTCCATCTAAGGAATGGCTTGATTTCTATGCGGCAATGACAGAAATTGTCGGTTTATTTGTCGATAAAAGAATGTAATTGAAGGGAGAACATAAACAATGGTTAATCGAATTACTGGATTTTCAAATGTATTTGATATTGACGAAATCGTCTCAAAGCTAATGAAAACTGAGCAAGCACCACTTGATAAAATGACACGACAGAAACAAACACTTGAATGGCAAAGAGACAGCTACCGCGAGGTCAATTCAAAGGTCAAAGAATTAGATGATCTCATTGCCAAACTAAATTTAACATATCCGAGTACTTATGGCGCAAAAAAGGTCACAAGCTCCAATGAATCTGCTGTCACAGCAACTGGCTCAACAAATGCTACCTCTGGCTCGATTAATGTGACCCAACTAGCGACAGCATCCGTATTCAAATCTTCTGGCACATCTGGATTTACTGCTGCAAACGGTACGTTCACGTTTGAGGTGACGACACCAGATTCTACAACACCTAAAACAGTGACCATTAATACAACTGATACAGATACCCTTGATTCAATCGTGTCAAAATTGAACAATGCTCAACTAGGTGTCACGGCTTATAAAGGCCAGATCTTTGATGGAACCAACTACGTAGATACGATCGCTCTGACTTCGCGTACGACTGGTGAAGGTGTCAGTATTAAGGCAGCAGATGGCAATTCCGCTTCATTTTTAACGCAATTAGGCTTCCAAGTGGATGGAGATAATAAATTAGTTGCGACTACTCAAGGGCAGAAAGCGCAATACGAAATTAATGGTCTCAAAATGGAAAATAACAATAATACCTTCACGCAGGCTGGTATCACATATGAGCTGAAAGGAACAACAGATAAGCCTGTCAGCTTGAACGTTTCAACAGATGTCGATGCCATCTTTGATAAAATTAAACAATTTGTTGATAAATACAACGAACTCGTTGAACTGGTCAATGGTAAAGTGAATGAAAAGCGAAATAGAGACTATCAACCATTAACGGCTGAAGAGAAAAAAGCCATGTCTGAAAAAGAAATTGAGTTATGGGAAACAACCGCTAAGTCTGGCTTACTGAGAAGTGATTCTATTTTACGAGCTGGTGCCTCTAAAATAAGAAGTGATTTTTATGCTGATATTACGACAAGTGATGGGAATAAAATTCACATGACACAAATCGGTATTTCTACTTCATCCTCGTATAAAGGTGGCGGGAAGCTTGAATTAATTAATATTAATGGAGTAGAGAAATTAAAAAAAGCCATTGAAGAAGACCCAGAAAAGGTAAGACAAATGTTTATCTCTGGTTCTTTAAATGTTGATTCTAAAGACAAAGACAAAGCACAGCAGCAATATAAAGAACAAGGAATCATCTATCGCGTCAAAAATTCCTTATCAGCCTTCACGAAGAGTATTCAAACAAAAGCTGGTAGTACAACAATGGAGCTAAAAGAATATGGACTTGGTAAAGATTTAGATTCTTTGACAAAACGAATGGATACATTCCAAGATCGTTTAAAATTAGTGGAAGCTCGTTACTACAAAAAGTTTAACGCCATGGATAGTGCGATTCAAAAGCTAAACAACCAATCTGGCTATCTTTCTCAACTGCTTGGACAATAATTGGAGGTTTATAACATATGGCAATTCAGAACCCTTATGCCGCCTATCAGAAAAATTCTATTGAGACCGCAACACCGGCCGAGTTAACGCTTATGCTTTATGAAGGATGCTTAAAGTTTATTAGACTAGCAAAGCATGGCATTCAAAAAGAAGATGCTGAAATGAGAAACTTGAACCTGAAAAAGGCTCAAAACATCATCCAAGAATTAAATGTTACCTTAAATCGTACGTATGATGTATCAAAGAGCATGGCAAGTATGTATGACTACATCTATCGAAGACTGATTGAAGCCAATCTGCAAAATGACGAAGAGATCCTGAATGAAGTAGAGCAATATGTGACTGATTTCCGAGATGCTTGGAAGGAAGTCATTCAAACCGATCGAAAAGGGCGTCACCACTCTATTGGGGGATCTCTATGAGTATTGTGGACCAACTGCACGACCAAACGTTAAAAATGGCAGCGGAAATAGAGGCCAACCCGCAAAGCGAAACACTCGTTGAAGACTTTGATGCTTTTTTAGTTGAGAGAGACGAACTAATGAGAGACATTCAACATGAGCTTTCCGTTCAAGAAAAAGAGAAAATCAAAGAAATCATTCAAACAGATCAACTGATGGCCAAGCAGTTAACGGAGATTCAAAATGGGATCAAGGCAGATATTCAAGCCATTCAACGTAAGAAAACAAAACAGCTGAATTATCAAAATCCGTATCAGCCCATGACAAGTGACGGCGTATACTACGATAAACGGAAATAAATAGGTGAGACCTGTGGCGTATCGTTCAGATGACTATATTTTATTAACCACATATTATGACCTTCTATATACGATAGAAGAGAGTCTAAAATATTTAGATGAAATTGAGAAGGATTTCGCTAAAACAGAAGGGGATCGGATCTTTAATGATCTGATCCATGCCTTCTTTCATTTAGAGACAACACATCCGCTTCTGCTTTCGATTATTGAAAATGAGCACTTTGCCAAGACGATTCGATCGTTTGACCAAATTTTTTTAAGTTTCGATATACTAGCTTTCTATACATTCCCTTCAAATCACTTCCAGTCATTCCTTACATCGTATTTTATACCTGAATATAGAAAGTGGATGGATGAAATACATGCCTGTATGAGGCCGTATGTCATTCATTAATTTTTGTTCAATTCAGACCATTCGGAGGAATTTATGAGACTAAAAAATCAATTTTTATTTGGGCTTATTGTCATATGTGTATTGTTTGTCAGTATTTTAGGATTTTCTAGCTTTATCTATTACAAAACAGATCAATCGTATAAAGCACTCCTCACCAAAGAAGTAAAGCTGTACCAGACCTCACTGGAATTAGAGGCACTGCTACAAAAGCAGGAAGCACAAATTAAAACGTATGTGGTTGTTCAAGATGCTGAAAATTTACAGAAGATTGAGCAAACATATGAAGAAATCAATAAGAAAACAACTGAAGCATCAAAAATGAGCACCGTTAAACAAGCAAAAAATCTGTTAGATCAAATTTCTGAAAAAAATTATCTTTACTACACCTCAACAAATCGATTATTTAATTCATTGAATATGCAAAATCAAAAAGAATTCAACACCCGCCTCAGTCAAGAATTACAACCTATCGAACAAGAAATACATACCTTTACAAAAGAATTTGCCCAAACACAATTGAAACAGCGTGATCAAAAAATCAGTCAGCTCAATGAAGAAAGTAACCAATTATTGCTGACGCTTATTCTCGTTAGCGCAGCGATTATAGTCGGCTTTTTAGTCATTGGCACAAGGTTTGTTCATCGTATGACAAAACCGATTGTCTCTGTCACACATGCAGCAAGAAGAATGGCAGATGGTGACCTCACACTTGAAGAGATTGAAGTAACCTCTAAAAATGAAATTGGCCAGCTCGGTACGGCTTTTAACCAAATGACAGCTCATTTGCGTCAGCTCATCCTACAGGTGCAAAATGGATCAAGGCAATTAGCTGATTCTGCTGCGCAATTTGAAGAAACCATCAGTCAAACCATTTCGGCAAGTGAACAGACGTCTAGCTCGATTGAACAGGTCAGTGAAGCTTCACGTGAACAATCGGATGCAGTAGGAAAAGTAGCTTCTTCAATTCAAGAAGTTTCGACTGGTATGCATAATGCGGCTGAACATACGTCTGATGTTTCGGGTCACTCAATTTCAGTGACTGAAAAGGCTGAAGAGGGCGCATCCCTCATTCAACAATTTGTGAAACAAATGAGTTCTATTAAGGAATCTGTGAATGAACATCATTCTACAATGGCCAATGTACAAGTACAGTTTACCGGCATTCAAGGCCTGCTGGGGAATATTCATGCCATTGCAGATCAGACAAATTTACTTGCTTTAAACGCAGCCATTGAAGCAGCAAGGGCTGGGGAACATGGACGAGGTTTTGCGGTTGTTGCAGATGAAGTCAGAAAGCTGGCGGAAGAATCAAGTCAGCTGACTGATCAAATTAGTCAGTTACTCGCCAACGTGAACAAAGATACTGAAAGATCGTCTCAATCTATGACGAAAGTGGAACGAGATGTAGCAGAAGGTGTGAAAGTATCGCAATTGTCTGAACAGAGCTTTCAAGAAATTCTGGCAGCCATTCGTGATATCTCGATGAAAGCAGAGGAGCTTTCTGCTACGACGGAGCAAATCTCAGCTAGTACAGAAGAAATTTCTCAAACAATTGGTGTGATAGAAGAAGGAGCCAAGCGAAATTCTGAGGAAACAGAGTACATGTCGGCGGCTGTTGAAGAATCACTAGCAGCGAATGAGGAAATGAAAGCAGCAGCGGAAGATTTAAAAACTTTGTCTCAATCACTGAAAACATCTATTTCATCTTTCAAGATTTAACAGCGCCATGGTCTTTTTCAAGAATCAATCGAATATATATTCATCACCTATCAAGTAAAAGCTGAAGCACCGCAGGATTCGACAAATTTCAATAAAAATTCACATTTTTTTTACGTTTGAGCAGGAGAAAAGGAGGGAAAAGTAGAAATAAGTTTACATATCCTTAATTTTAAAGGAGGCGTTCTTTACATGAATTACAATGTCCGAGGAGAAAACATCGAAGTAACACCTGCACTAAGAGATCATGTCGAGAAAAAAATTGGAAAGTTGGAGCGTTATTTTGAGTCAGATGTTGATGCTTCAGTCAACGTGAACTTGAAATTTTACAACGATCAAGAATCTAAAGTTGAGGTTACCATTCCAATGACTGATCTAGCACTTCGAGCAGAGGTGCATAATGAGGATATGTACAATGCAGTAGACCTAGCAACCAGTAAATTAGAACGTCAAATTAGAAAACATAAAACGAAAGTGAACCGTAAATTCCGTGAGCAAGGTGCGAAAAAGCATTTATTTGCTGGAGGAAACGGTGCGTCCGAAGTAGCAGTTCAAGATGACGAAGAGATTGATGAAACAGAAATCGTCAGACAAAAACGCTTCAATTTAAAACCAATGGATAGCGAAGAGGCCATTCTCCAAATGAACATGTTAGGTCACAGTTTCTTTGTCTTCACAAATGCTGAGACAAATTTGACCAATGTGGTATACCGCCGAAATGACGGCAAATATGGACTCATTGAGCCGAACGCTTAATCATTCGTTCCTTTTGATCCGAAAATGACCTAAAAAAAGTAAACCCGTTCCCTTCATTAGGGGCGGGTTTTTTGTGCTAAATCATTGCAAATTCTTTGGAAATCAAGGAAGGTATGGTATGATAAATGCAGGTAAATATGGACCTGTCAAACTTTTGAACATGCCGAAAAATTGCATGAAATAGAGGAGCGTTATTATATGCTTGGAATCTTAAACAAAGTGTTTGATCCTACGAAACGTACGATCAGCCGATATGAAAAAAAGGCAAATGAAATCGAAGCTCTCGCTCAAGATTTCGAGAAATTATCTGACGAGGCTTTACGAAATAAAACGATCGAATTTAAAGAAAAACTTGAAAAAGGACAATCTGTAGACGACCTTTTGGTTGAAGCATTTGCAACGGTTCGTGAGGCTTCCCGCCGCGTGACAGGAATGTTCCCATTTAAGGTGCAGCTCATGGGGGGGATTGCCCTACATGAAGGGAATATCTCTGAGATGAAAACAGGTGAAGGTAAAACGTTGACATCAACGATGCCTGTTTATTTGAATGCTCTTTCTGGGAAAGGCGTCCACATTGTAACAGTCAACGAATATTTGGCAAGCCGTGATGCACAGGAAATGGGCAAGATTTTTGAATTTCTAGGATTAACAGTTGGCTTGAACTTAAACAGTTTAGACAAAGATGAAAAAAGAGAAGCGTACGCTGCTGATATCACATATTCAACAAACAATGAGCTTGGCTTTGATTATTTACGAGATAACATGGTGCTGTACAAAGAGCAAATGGTTCAAAGACCACTTCATTATGCCGTCATCGATGAAGTTGACTCCATCTTAATTGATGAAGCGAGAACACCTCTTATTATTTCTGGACAAGCTGCAAAGTCGACGAAACTTTACGTACAAGCAAATGCCTTTGTTCGTACGTTAAAAATAGAAGACGATTTCACTTATGATATTAAAACAAAAAGTGTACAGCTGACTGAAAGCGGAATGACGAAGGCGGAAAAAGCATTTGGCATCGAGAACTTGTTTGATGTCAAACATGTCGCTCTTAACCACCATATCGCGCAGGCTCTTAAGGCGCATGTTGCGATGCAAAAAGACGTTGATTATGTTGTGGAAGATGGCCAAGTCGTCATCGTTGACTCCTTCACAGGACGTTTAATGAAAGGACGCCGCTATAGTGAAGGTCTGCACCAAGCCATTGAAGCAAAAGAAGGTCTTGAAGTGCAGAATGAAAGCATGACACTTGCAACCATTACGTTCCAGAACTACTTCCGTATGTATGAAAAGCTATCTGGTATGACAGGTACAGCGAAAACGGAAGAAGAGGAATTCCGTAACATTTACAATATGCAGGTTGTCACAATCCCAACCAATAAACCGGTTGTGCGTGATGACAGACCTGATTTAATTTACCGCACAATGGATGGCAAATTTAAAGCAGTAGCTGAAGACGTCGCACAGCGTTATATGACAGGACAGCCGGTCCTTGTCGGAACTGTTGCGGTTGAGACATCTGAATTGATTTCAAAACTGCTTAAAAATAAAGGCATCCCTCATCAAGTGTTAAACGCGAAAAACCATGAGCGTGAAGCACAAATTATTGAGGAAGCTGGACAAAAAGGTGCCGTCACAATTGCGACAAACATGGCGGGACGTGGAACAGACATCAAGCTTGGCGAAGGTGTGAAAGAACTAGGCGGTCTTGCTGTTATTGGGACAGAGCGTCATGAATCACGCCGTATTGATAACCAGCTCCGTGGTCGTTCTGGTCGTCAAGGAGACCCAGGGATTACTCAATTCTATCTCTCAATGGAAGATGAATTGATGCGCCGATTTGGTGCAGAGCGGACAATGGCGATGCTTGATCGCTTCGGTATGGATGACTCTACTCCAATTCAAAGTAAAATGGTCTCAAAAGCTGTTGAATCTTCTCAAAAACGTGTTGAGGGGAATAACTTTGATTCCCGTAAGCAGCTTCTGCAATATGATGATGTTCTTCGTCAACAGCGTGAAGTCATTTACAAACAGCGTTTTGAAGTCATCGATTCTGATAACTTGAAATCGATTGTGATCAATATGATTCAATCGTCTATTGAGCGGGCTGTTGGATCTTACACGCCGAAAGAAGAACTTCCAGAAGAATGGAAATTAGATGGTCTTGTTGAATTAATCAACACGAACTATTTAGATGAAGGTGCCATTTCGGTCAAAGATATCTTCGGTAAAGAAGCAGATGAGATCACCGAATTCATCATGGAGCGGATTAAAGAGAAATATGATGCAAAAGAAGAGACATTTGGCGATGAACAAATGCGTGAATTTGAAAAAGTCATCGTTCTTCGTGCAGTAGATTCGAAGTGGATGGATCATATCGATGCAATGGATCAGCTGCGTCAAGGAATCCATTTACGTGCATATGCACAAACCAATCCGCTTCGTGAGTATCAAATGGAAGGATTTGCGATGTTTGAGCATATGGTCGCTTCAATTGAAGATGACGTCGCTAAATATGTGCTAAAATCAGAAATCCAAAACAACCTAGAACGTGAAGAAGTCGTTCAAGGACAAACAACTGCTCATCAGCCTCAAGAAGGCGATGAGGAGAAAACAGTGAAGAAAAAGCCGGTGCGTAAAGTGGTGGATATCGGAAGAAACTCACCATGTCACTGCGGAAGCGGCAAGAAATATAAAAATTGTCATGGGAAGACAGAATAAGTAATGGAAAGAGGTGAAAACCTCTTTCTATTCATGTCAGCCCCCATACATCTATGAGGTGAAGGATATGGAATTAGTAGAAATTAGACAAGAGCTTGAAAATATGGCTAGCAGGCTAGCTGATTTTAGGGGGTCTCTTTGACCTCGATACAAAAGAAGCGAAAATTGCAGAGCTTGAGGCCACGATGTCAGAGGCTGACTTTTGGAATGACCAGCAAAAAGCGCAAGGTGTCATTAATGAAGCCAATGCACTGAAGGATTATGTGAATACATATCATGAGCTCAGTGAATCTCATGATGAGCTGCAAATGACGCATGATTTATTAAAAGAAGACTACGATGAGGATCTTCATGCAGAGCTTGAAAAAGAGCTGAAGAACTTAACAAAACAATTTAACGAGTTTGAATTGCAGCTTCTTTTAAGTGAACCGTATGACAAAAACAATGCCATTCTTGAGCTTCACCCGGGTGCAGGTGGAACGGAATCACAGGACTGGGGATCGATGCTCCTCAGAATGTATACCCGCTGGGCAGAGCGCAGAGGCTTTAAGGTTGAAACCCTTGATTATCTTCCAGGGGATGAAGCGGGAATTAAGTCTGTGACATTACTGATTAAAGGACATAACGCTTACGGTTACTTAAAAGCAGAAAAAGGTGTCCATCGTTTAGTCCGTATTTCTCCATTTGATTCATCTGGCCGTAGACACACATCTTTCGTTTCCTGTGATGTCATGCCAGAATTTAATGAAGAAATTGATATCGATATTCGTACAGAGGATATTAAGGTGGATACGTATCGTGCAAGTGGTGCAGGGGGTCAGCACGTCAATACGACGGACTCTGCGGTTCGTATCACACACATCCCAACAAATGTCGTCGTGACGTGCCAAACGGAAAGATCCCAAATCAAAAACAGAGAACGTGCAATGAAAATGCTGAAATCTAAGCTTTATCAAAAACGGATCGAAGAACAACAGGCGGAATTGGATGAAATCAGAGGAGAACAGAAAGAAATTGGCTGGGGAAGCCAAATTCGCTCGTATGTTTTCCACCCATATTCTCTTGTGAAAGACCATCGTACCAACACGGAGATGGGAAATGTTCAAGCGGTGATGGATGGAGATTTAGATTCCTTTATCGATGCGTATTTACGTTCAAAATTATCATAAAAACTCGGCTTCTTGCCGGGTTTTTTTAATTGTGAGAAAATATAATGAATATAAAGGAATACATATGCCATACTGACTCTATATCCTTTGTATGATGAAATTAGCAATTAAAGGGGGAAATAATTTGGGATTAAAACCATTACAAGAGACGTGGGATTTAGATGCCTTTTTTAAAGGAGGCAGTTCTTCATCAGAATTTATCACATACTTACAGCACATACAGCAGCTATTAGATGAGTTACGACAAAAGGTAGATGCCTTTTCAAAAGAAGATACACAAATTGAAAAAGAGTTAACAGCTGTCCTTGAAACGTATGAAATCACATATAAAAAATTAGCACAAGCAGGTTCATTTGTATCCTGTCTACAATCTCAAAATACAAAGGATATGAAGGCGGGCAGTCTCCGAGGGTCTATTGCCAAGCTGGAAGCTGAATTAGGAACCATTCTAGCAGGGTTTGATCAATCACTTGCTGAGATACCTACTAGCCAGTGGGAAGAATTAATGGATTCAGCCGCTTTCTCAGCTGTTCGTTACATATTAAATGAACGAAGAGAACATGTGAAAGATCAACTGCCTGTTGAACAGGAAACACTCATTCAAAAACTAGCAGTAGATGGGTATCATGCGTGGGATGAACTTTATTCTAGCTTGGTGAACAAAATTACCATTCCATTTGAGCAAAATGGTGAAACACAAATGATCTCTGTAGGCCAAGCAGAAAATGCGATGGATGATTCAGACCGTGAAGTGAGAAAAGCCGTGTATCATAATTTAGAACATGCATGGACACAGGATGAACATTTGTTTGCAAGCACACTCAATCATCTCGCTGGTTTTCGTCTACAAGTATATGAAGCCAGAGGATGGGATCATATATTAAAAGAGCCTCTTGATATTTGCCGGATGAAACAAGAGACGCTCGATACAATGTGGTCTGTCATTGATGAACATAAACAGCCATTCATTGAATATTTACAACGTAAAGCTGACATGCTTGGGGTTGATAAACTGAGCTGGTTTGATGTGGGGGCGCCTATTGGAAGTGAGACAAAGACCTATTCTTATCAAGACGCAGCCGCTTTTATTATCAAGCATTTCGCAGGGTTTGGAAAAGAGCTTGCTGCTTTTACTGAAAAAGCTTTTAATGAACGCTGGGTAGAAGCTGAGAATCGCCCAAACAAACGAGTGGGCGGTTTCTGTACGAATTTCCCTGATAGCGGAGAATCACGTATTTTTATGACCTTCTCAGGGACTCCATCCAATGTAGCGACACTAGCACATGAGCTTGGTCATTCGTTCCATCAGGAAGTCATGCAGGATGTTCGGATGTTGAATCGTAAATATGCGATGAATGTAGCTGAAACTGCGTCGACATTCGCTGAAATGATTGTGGCAGATGCTTCATTAAAAGAGGCGGCCAATGAAGAAGAGCGTCTCAGTTTGCTAGAGGATAAGCTGCAGCGCAGTGTGGCATTCTTTATGAATATTCAATCACGCTTCTTATTTGAACAACGTTTTTATGAAGAGCGCAAACAAGGAGAAGTGCCAGCTGACCGCTTGAATGAGTTGATGGTAGAAGCACAGAAGGAAGCCTTTGGCGACTCTTTAGATGAATACCATCCGCATTTCTGGGCGTCTAAACTGCATTTCCATATTACAGGTGTCCCGTTTTATAACTTCCCTTACACCTTCGGGTACATGTTCTCGCTAGGTATTTACGCGAAAGCATTGCAGGCTGGGACATCATTTGAAGAGAAATATATTGCGCTATTAAAAGATACAGCGTCAATGACTGTAGAAGATTTGGCATATAAGCACCTAGGTGTCGACCTTACTCAAAAAGCATTTTGGGAAGAGGCCATTTCACTGGCTGTGGCAGATGCTGAAGAGTTTTTAGAAGCGACGAAGGCATAAAAAATGAAAAGCTCCCATTACGGGAGCTTCAGCGTGTAGACAAACCCTCGCATTCGTTGTCAGTCCTGCGCTTCGGTGCTCACGAATGTCAAATTCGCTCCGCGCCGATGCTCGTCCTTCCTAGACTGCAAAGGTTTTCTATCACGCTGAAAAGAAGACAAAGGGCTAAAATCAAGTTCATTTTAGCCCTTTGTCAACAATCTGGCAGCTCCCATTACGGGAGCTTTTTTGCTGGTTTTACCCATTCCAGCATCGTCTGAACGATGTCTTTTTGTTGCGTGAGGACTGGAATGTCTGCAGGCTGATCCCCTTTTTGTTTGCCATACATGCCAAATTGCGCATGATTACCGCCTTTTATCTCATGATACACGGTTTGAGAAGGCAGCTGCTTTTTCGATTTTTTGATTTTTTCTCGTGTTGCGAGACCATCTTTTTCGCCTGAAATAGATAATACTTGCAAGGAAGCCTGTTTCAAGTCATCTGATGCAGGATAGGAGGCAAGGAAAAAGAGGCCGTCCAGCTTGCTTTGATTTTTCTCTGCATACATAGCGGCAGCTGTCCCGCCTAGCGAATGTCCGCCAATGTACCAATGCTTGATGGCTGGATGACTTTTGAGGATATCCTCTGCCTTCTTCGTATTAAAAATCGCGAAAGAAAATGGCATGTCTGGGATAAAGACCGAATAGCCTTTCTTCATCAGCGCATTCCCAATATAGGCATACGCAAGAGGTTCAACTTTTGCCCCAGGATAGAGAATGATGCCAGTATCGCTTTTTGATGCTTCAAATGAATATACCCCATTTTTATGATCGACTTGTTCAATCTTCACCTGCTTTTTTAACGCTTCCGATGGTCCATATGTAAAACGGCTCCATGTATAGAAAGCACCAAAAGCTAAGATGATGAGTGCAAGTAATGTAATACCGGTGATCTTCAATATTTTCTTCATCGTATGTCCCTTCTTTCTCATGTACATATTAAATATACCATCATTTACTCTTCTGCCAAACGGCAAGTACGCTGATCCGGCTGTGTGATAAAGTATTAATCCATTAGCACTGCATTTGGCTGTTATTTACAATCTGAATGAGAGGGCTTAAAATAGGTGTGCATTCAGAAGTAACGGAGGAAGAAAGACATGAAGCAGGAACATTCTCAACTTTGGATTGAAGTGAAAAATTATGTACTCATTTTAATAGGATCAGCCATCGTGGCGGTTGGCTTTAATACGTTATTATTACCAAATCAGATTGCTGCTGGCGGTGTGAGTGGAATCAGTACCATTATGCAGTCATTCGGTTTTGAAGCTGCATATGTACAATGGGGCCTCAATATTCCGCTCTTTATCGCAGGCTTTTATTTATTAGGTGGAACATTTGGGGTAAAAACGCTCGTTGGTTCTGTCTTTTTACCTTTAATGGTGTTCTTAACAAGACACATTGCTCCTGTCACCCATGAAGCACTGCTTGCCGCAATATTTGGCGGTGTAGTGATTGGGATCGGAATTGGGCTCGTTTTCCTCGGCAATGGTTCAACGGGAGGAACGGCACTTGCGGCCAAAATCATCAATAAATATACAGGGCTGACGTTAGGTACTTGTTTAGCGATGATGGACGGTTTGATTGTTTTGGCGGCCATGACTGTTTTTGGGATTGAAGAAGGACTGTACGCTGTGATCGGAGTGTTCATTTCTAGTAAGACGATTGATGTCGTGCAGGCTGGCTTTAGTCACTCGAAGATGGCCATGATTATTACGGGTCATGAGGATGAGGTCAGACAGGCGGTGTTTGATCAAATTGATCGTGGTGTAACGAAGATTTCAGCAGTAGGTGGGTACACCGACCATGACCGGCCTATTTTAATGTGTGTTGTAGGGCAGTCACAATTCACAAAGTTGAAACAAGTGGTAAAAGCGATCGATGCATCAGCGTTTGTCATCGTCATGGATGCAAAAGAGGTGCTTGGTGAGGGTTTTAAAAGGGCGTAAACAAGGATATAATAACGTTGACCAAATGATTGTAAGGGAGGGAAATACATGAAAAAGAGCGGATTAACGCTTCTTTTTGTCGCTATGCTTTTTGTACTTGCGGCCTGTGGAGGAAATTCAAGCAGCAGTGACAAAGAAGGCAGTAAAAGTGCTTCAAATGTGAGCAGTGGTGAAGAGATTTATCAACAAAACTGTATTGGCTGTCATGGAAAAGACTTATCTGGCGGAGGCGGCCCAAGCCTGAAAGAAGTCGGGAAGAAATATAATGAAAGCCAAATTGCAGATATTGCCCAGAACGGTAAAGGATCTATGCCAAGCGGAATGGTAGATGAAAAACAAGCAAAAGAAGTCGCCAAATGGCTTGCAGAGAAAAAATAAAACCTTTGTCTAATCGACAAGGTTTTTTTATTTTCTATTTGTAGAAATAGACTTTTAGATAGTATGAAAACGTATTATATTAAATTTTATTTAAAAAATAAGGGTAAAAAGACACGTTTTTTGGTTTTGGTTGCTCTATTTACCTTTTATTTATAAGTTTTGAAATATAAATGTAATACCATTGCGTCGATTCATGACGTATAATTGGAGTTGTTGAAATTTAGATGATTCAATTTTTTCATCTTTTTGGATGAAAAGGACATAAATTGCTTGTGCGTATCGAAGGGTATGTGCGTGACCATACATAACGTTTTTTGACGAGAAGTGTCAGAACATCATGATAAGCTGTTTGACAGCGAATAAGAAAAGATTAGGTGATTACATGATTGAAATGAAGGAAGTCTATAAGATCTATCCTAATGGTGTAAAGGCGATCAATGGAATCAATGTCTCTATCCATCCAGGAGAGTTTGTGTATGTTGTTGGTCCCAGTGGCGCTGGTAAATCCACGTTCATTAAAATGATGTATCGTGAAGAGAAGCCAACCAAAGGGAAAATCTTAATTAATAACAAAGATTTAGGCTCGATGAAGGAAAAAGAAATTCCTTATGTGAGAAGAGAAATTGGCGTAGTATTCCAAGATTTCAAACTGCTTCCAAGTCTCACGGTCTTTGAGAACGTGGCATTTGCTCTTGAAGTCATTGGTGAACAGCCAAGTATTATTAAGAAAAAAGTGCTTGAAGTACTTGATTTGGTGCAATTAAAGCACAAAGCTCGTCAATTTCCAGATCAGCTTTCCGGCGGTGAACAGCAGCGTGTATCGATTGCTCGTTCGATCGTCAATCATCCTGAGGTTGTCATTGCAGACGAACCGACAGGAAACCTTGATCCAGATACTTCATGGGAAATCATGAAGACACTCGAAGAGATTAATAACCGCGGAACAACAGTCGTCATGGCGACACACAACAAAGAGATTGTAAACAGCATGAAGAAACGCGTCATCGCAATCGAAGATGGAATGATTGTGCGTGACGAAGCAAGAGGGGAGTACGGAATTTATGATTAAAACTCTCTCGCGGCATTTACGTGAGAGCTTCCGTTCACTTGGAAGAAACACGTGGATGACATTTGCATCAATTAGTGCGGTCACTGTCACATTGATTTTAGTTGGGGTTTTTCTTGTTATTATGCTCAACTTGAATAACATGGCATCGAACGCTGAGAAAGAAGTAGAAGTAAAAGTTCTCATTGATTTAACTGCGAATCAAAAGCAGCAGGATGAATTAAAAGCAGAAATTGAGAAGATTCCTGAAATCAGTGATGTGAAATATTCATCCAAGGATGATGAACTAAAAGCACTGATTAAAAGCTTTGGTGAAAATGGACAATCTATGGGACTGGTTGATCAAGAAAACCCATTAAATGATGCGTTTATTGTGAAAACAACAGATCCCCACGATACACCAAAAGTAGCGAAGAAATTAGAAAACCTAAAAGGGACGTATAAAGTCACTTATGGAAAAGAAGAGGTCAGCCGACTCTTTAATGTTGTCGGAGTGGCACGTAATGTCGGCATCGCACTTATTATTGGGCTTTTATTTACAGCGATGTTCTTGATTTCCAATACGATCAAAATTACGATTTTTGCTAGACGTAAAGAAATTGAGATTATGAAACTAGTAGGTGCAACGAACTGGTTTATCCGCTGGCCGTTCTTCATCGAAGGATTACTACTTGGTGTATTTGGCTCGATTATACCAATCGCTGTATTGCTTGGCACGTATCAATATGCTGTCGGCTGGGTGGCGCCAAGGGTACAAGGTTCATTTATTTCAATGCTTCCATACAATCCGTTTGTCTATCAAGTATCACTGGTCCTTCTATTGATCGGTGCCATTATCGGTGTGTGGGGAAGTTTAACGTCCATCCGTAAATTCTTGAAAGTATAAATCTATTTATATTGATGGCAGCACTCGAGGATTCTATAGAAGATGTGACCGGTTGATCCAAATCATCCGGTCGACTCTTCATGCAGGCAGTTGTCATGGGAGGGGAATATCGTTTTGAAAAGAAAGCTGATGATGGCTGGAATGGCAGCGTTTATTGGAACAACGTGGCTATACATTCCAGGGAACGAAAATCGTGCATTCGCATACGAAGACCTAGATCAAAAACGTCAACAAATTGAAGAGAAAACATCGAAGACTGAATCAACCTTGAAGAAAAAGAAATCAGAACTGGCAAAGCTTGAAAAGAAAGAATCAAAGCTAAAGCAAGAAATTGAAAAAATTGACCAAAAAGTAAGTGCCGCAACTGAAAAAGTCGCTGAAAAAGAAAAAGAGGTCAAACAGACGAAACAAGAGATCAAAAAACTAAAAAAAGAGATTGAAGTCATCAACGAGCGAATTGAAAAGAGAAAAGCGATTTTCAAAGATCGAATTCGTTCTATGCAAAAAAGTGGCGGTACAATCAACTATTTAGATGTGCTGCTAGGTGCTCGTAGCTTTAGTGATTTTGTCAGTCGTGTGGGAGCTGTTACAACCATTGTCGAAGCAGATAAAGACATGATTACAGAACACGAAAATGATTTGGAGCTAGTGGAGCAAAAAGAAGCAGAGCTAAATAAACAGCTAAGTGGACTTGAAACATCTTTGAAAGAGCTTGAAACGTTGAAAAAGGACCTATCTAAACAGCAAAAAGAAAAAGGAAAAGTCCTTGGTCATGTAACGGAAGAAAAAGAACATGCACATGATGAACTAGGAAAGCTTGAAAATGAACAAGAAATTCTAGCGAATCAAAAAGCGGCGGTAAAGTCTGAAGAGGCACGTCGTCAAAAAGAAGAAGCGAAGAAAGCAGAACAAGCAGCTGCTGAAAAAAGTGCACCTGCACCAAGTGGAGGATCTGATCAAGTGTCAGATACACCAGCAAGTAGCTCAGGTTTCATTAAACCAGCTGCAGGCCGTTTCTCATCAGGCTTTGGCGGACGTTCTGGCGGACAGCATTACGGATTAGATATCGCTGCAAAAGGCACTGTATCTGTCGTTGCAGCCGCATCTGGAACAGTCACGAACTCAAGCTACTCGTCGAGTTATGGGAACGTGGTGTTCATTACACATAACATCAATGGCCAAACGTATCAAACGGTATACGCTCATCTTTCAACAAGAAGTGTGTCAACAGGTCAAAGAGTCGAGCAAGGTCAATTCCTTGGATATATGGGCAACACAGGTCAGTCTTATGGCCAGCATCTTCATTTTGAAATTCATAAAGGATTATGGAATGGCGCGAAATCAAATGCAGTCAATCCAGCGCAATATATCCGCTAACAAAAAGCCGATAACAGCATGTTATCGGCTTTTTTCATGTAGATGAAATTAAAATAACAGCAGTAATCCGGCAATAATAGGTGTTAAAAGCACAGCGGATTTTAAGAGAGGTTTCGGCGCAAGGCGTGTAAATTTTGCCCCAATAAAAGCCCCTAATACGGTACCGATTAAGATCTGAACGAGCAGGATAAAGTCAACATAGCCTTCTGAAATATAACCAATTCCACCGCCAATAGAGATTGGAATAATCACTAGCATCGTTGTGCCAACAGCTTGTCTAATAGACAGCTTCAGCAAAATCAAAAGCCCCACTTGAATAAATGGTGCTGATCCGATACCGAACATCCCTGAAAGCATCCCTGATACAAGGCCTAATATAATGCCCCTGATCAGCAATTGGCGTGAAGAAAGCGGCTGCTGTTCAGCATCTTCTTTTAGGACAAACAATTTGATCATCATAAAAACAGCAGATAAAAAGAGCATACCAGCTGTTAAATAGTGCAGGCTATCCTCTGGAATAAAAGGAGCCACTTTTGCTCCGGCAAATGAAGCAATACAAGCTAGTGCACCGACAATCAAACCTGATTTGAGCTGGATATTTCCTTCTCGGTAGTGGCTGTATGCACCAGATAAAGTCGTAAATGCCATAGCAGCTAAAGATGTCCCAAGTGCAGTATGGATTGGTACATCAAAGATTAACGTCAGCAATGCGATGACAAAACCAGCCCCGCCAGCTCCTACAAACCCTAGTAAAATTCCTAATAAAAGCATCGTCAATATAATATACATAGCGAAGACTCCTTCTCGATCGTAACAAAATAAAAATTACACCTAATGAAATGATTAGTCAAGCCTCCTTAGGAGAATGTCTTTACATGAAATCCCTTCTTCTGGCATATAATAACTCAGGTCATCAGGAAGAGTTGAAGAAGGAGGCCAAATATGAAAAAACAAATCGCATCCATCATGGCAAGTGTCATTCTCATCATCAGTGCAGGGGTTGTGACGCATAAAGAGGCGACTCAGGCGGAGTCACCGAAAGCGGCTGCTGCAGTGGCTGGACAAGCTCAATCAAGTGATCGAGCGAAGGAAAACGGAATGGAGAAAATTGAGAAAGCCTATGACCTCATTTCGAATGAATATGTAGAGGAAGTGGATCGTCAAAAGCTGCTTGAAGGTGCCATACAAGGAATGCTTTCAACCTTAAATGATCCGTATTCAGTATACATGGACAAGCAAACCGCAAAGCAATTTTCGGATTCACTTGATTCCTCATTTGAAGGAATTGGGGCAGAAGTTGGAATGGATGAAGGAAAGATTATCATTGTCTCTGCCTTTAAAAAATCCCCTGCGGCAAAGGCGGGTCTGAAACCGAAAGATGAAATCATCAGCATTGACGGTGAGTCGATGAAAGAAAAAAGCCTAAACGATGCTGTACTGAAAATAAGAGGAAAAAAAGGAACGTCTGTCGCCTTGAAAATCAGACGAAATGGAATTGAAAAAGAGCTAACATTCCATATCAAACGAGAAGAAATCCCGCTTGAAACCGTAACGGCTTCAATGAAAGAGGTCAATGGTCATAAAACAGGCTATATTGCGATCTCTAGCTTCTCTGAAGATACGGCGAAGGATTTCACGGCAAGCTTGAATAAGCTCGAGAAAAAGGGCATGGAAGGCCTTGTGCTGGACGTGAGAGGAAATCCTGGCGGCTATCTACAAAGTGTGGAAGACATTTTGAAACATTTTATCACAAAGGATCAGCCATATATTCAAATTGCAGAACGGAATGGCGATCGAAAACGATATTTTTCAAAACGAAAAGAACAAAAACCATACCCGGTCAATGTCTTAATTGATAAAGGAAGTGCATCCGCTTCTGAAATTCTGGCTGGTGCCATGAAAGAAGCAGGGAAGTATGAAGTGGTAGGTGACGTTTCCTTTGGTAAAGGAACTGTACAGCAGGCGGTACCAATGGGAGATGGAAGTAACATTAAATTAACGCTGTATAAATGGCTGACACCGAAAGGGAATTGGATTCACAAAAAAGGCGTTGTGCCGACCATTGCGATTCATCAACCAGATTACTTCACCGTTGGCCCGCTCCAACTGAAAGAACCGCTTCAGCTTGATATGAACAATGAAGAAGTCAGACAAGCACAGACATTGTTAAAAGGGTTATCATTTGACCCTGGCAGAGTAGATGGATATTTTGACGAAGAAACGAAAAAGGCTGTACTCGCATTTCAAAGCACATACAATCTCGAAAAATCAGGTGTGATTGATTTAAAGACAGCGAAAATGATGAACAAGATGGTAGATGAAGTGAAATCTTATGAAAAGAATGATCTTCAGCTACAAACTGCACTAAAAGCACTATATCTCAAAAAATAAAGAGGCGAATAAATGCCTCTTTTTTTTGGTTCATAAGTGTTACGAACATGTAATAATTTATTCTTAAAAATATATTATATCTATAAATATATTCATTTATTTTACAAAAAACATAACATTCCTTCGAATTTACCCGATAACATATTTATATAAGAGACTTTCTGTTGATTTAAACATGTCATGAAAATGAAACTTTTGAAAGTTGTATGTTACATAAATAATTCTTACAATAAAAAGTAGCACTCATTTTAAATATTTTATTTTTTGCGGATATTCAGCTTAAGCATTGAGCTGTACCGAGGTTTGCGCTTTTCTTAAAAGAACTAGTAAATGGGGGTACACAATTGAAAAGGGCAAGTATTGTGAGAGAGAAAAAATATTACGAGTTGGTAGAGGAGCTTAAGAGTCGTACGAAAGATGTGACGTTTTCGGCTACAAAGGCATTAAGTCTACTCATGCTGTTAAGCAGGTACTTGGTCAATTACACAACGGTAGAATCAGTCGACGAGATCGATGAAGACTGTGCTGAGATATACTTCAATTATTTAATGGATAATCATAAGAGACTTGGTATAAACTTAACCGACATCAAGAGGTCCATGCAGCTTCTCGGAGGCATACTAGATGTAGATGTAAATCACTATTTAAAAGATTTTTCACTGTCGAATGTCACACTTTGGATGAATCAGGAGAAATAAACCTGATGTCAAGCATCGATTTATTTGATAGAATAAGAGAAAATGCTTGACTTGGGCGGTGAACGATAATGAGCTCGGAGTGGATGGGAGCCGGATTAAAAGCGGTCGGTCTGTTTTTAATCCATCCTCTTTTTTATTTTATGATATTAATCAGCCTATTATATGGCTACATCCGCGTAAAGCGGGAGAGAAAAGCGTTTCAAACAAGAATAGAAGATGTTTACGATGAACTGAAATTTACATATTCAAAGGGATGGGTTCCAGGAATTTGTCTATCGATCATATCTGTAGGCTTAGGGATTTCCCTTCCGCCTGGATTCATCGTGCTGATTGCAGCGATGACCATCGTTTTCTCTTTATTCTTTAAGGCGAGTGCGCTTTCGTCTGCATACACACTCGGTTTCAGTTTTATTGCGGCATTTGGACTGATGTCTGTTCAAGTGAGCCATTCTTGGCTGCCGCAGCTTTCAATGATGAATGCATCAGCCGTTGTGATCCTGTTAGGGCTACTGTTAATGACCGAAGGCATCTTAGCCTATCGAACGGCGCATTTACGTACATCGCCTGCAATGGTGATGAGTGCGAGAGGACTTTTGATCGGCCAGCAGCGAGCAAACCGTCTGTGGCTTCTACCACTTGTTTTGCTGATGCCGGCAGGTGAATGGACTTCTTCTCTGCCATGGTGGCCTGTGCTTCAAGTGCACGATCAAAGCTTTTCATTTATTGTGATCCCGTACATCATCGGCTTTGGCCAGCGTATTCAAGGATCGCTGCCAATTGTCAGTATTCAAATTACGTCACGCCGTATTATGATGCTCGGTCTAGCTGTTGCTGCAGTAGGTGCGGCAAGTATTTGGTTTGAGCCGATTGCGTGGGGAGCTGTTGTTCTAGCGATTGCAGGAAGAGCCTTTTTATCATGGAAGCAAAGGGTGAATGACAACGCTGCACCATTCTTTTTCTCTAAGCGGAATCAAGGGCTTATGGTGCTTGGTATCATTCCAAATACCCCTGCGGCTGATTTAAAGCTTGAGATCGGAGAAATGATTACAAAGGTCAATGGAATCGAGATCAAAACCGTTTCAGAATTTTATGAAGCACTACAAACCAATCGTGCTCTGACAAAGCTCGAGATCATTGGTCTCAATGGTCAGACAAGATTTGAGAAACGCGCCTCTTACGAAGGGGAGCATCACCAGCTTGGTATCTTGTTTGTGAAGGACGATCCACAGCAAGAGCCAACGGCGATTTCATCTTAAAAAAAGCTGCTAGAGATGGCAGCTTTTTTCTTTTGGGCGCGTTTCTCTCCCATAGGATTCGCCCCATTCACGCATGGCAAAGATAATGGGCTTTAACGTATTTCCAAGAGAAGTCAGTGAATACTCGACACGAGGAGGAACTTCCTCATAGACTTCACGGTGAACAATCCCGTCTTGTTCAAGTTCTCGTAATTGCAACGTCAGGACACGCTGCGAAATTCTTGGCAGAAGCCGGTGTATTTCGTTGTAACGCTTTGGACCGCAAGTCAAATGATAAAGGATGACGCCTTTCCATTTCCCTCCGATGACATTTGTAGTGATAGACACGGGACAGCCATGATTCACAATACTGACTGGATTGGATGGTGCACTCATCTCAACATTCCTTTCTTAAACGAAAATGGTCATAAACGAACATGTTTGTACCTAACGAACAAAAATGTGCGTACTTGAATCAATGGAAGTTTTTCTTTTACCATAGAGATAGACATCACACATTCGGGTTGTTTGTTTTCCTATCATAACAATTTCTATGAGGGAATGGAAAGAAATTGGATTGTGGGAACACACCTGTTCATTAGAAAGGATGAATAACATGCGAGACAAAGAGCTATTAAAAAAAGAAATCATTGAGGCGTATGAATTCCGTCATGCGACAAAAGAGTTTGACCCAGCGAAAAAGATTCCAGAGGATGATTTTGCATTTATTTTAGAAACAGGAAGACTTTCTCCAAGCTCTGTAGGGTTTGAGCCTTGGAAGTTCCTCGTTGTTCAAAATGAAGCATTTAGAGAAAAATTAAAAGAGTATACATGGGGGGCGCAAAAGCAGCTTCCAACTGCCAGCCATTTTGTGATCATCTTGGCAAGAACAGATGCCCGCTATGATTCAGCATATGCAGAATACATCAACAAGCAAATCAAAGGAATGACAGACGAAACGTTTGAAATGGTCAAGGGGCGCTACAGAGAATTTCAAGAGAACGATCTTCATCTACTAGAAAATGACCGTACATTATTTGATTGGGCTTCAAAACAAACGTATATTGCCTTAGGTAACATGATGACAGCTGCGGCACAGATCGGCATTGATTCATGCCCAGTTGAAGGATTTAGCTACGATCACATCCATCGTATCTTAGAAGAAGAAGGGTTACTGGAGGATGGTCAATACGACATCTCTGTCATGGCAGCCTTTGGTTATCGTGTCACTGAGCCAAAACGCGGCAAAACACGTCGCCCGATGGATGAAGTAGCTGTTTGGATTCGTTAATCGCTGTTTGTCTGAAAAAGGCTGTTGACAATTGCGTGGTTAGTCAGTATATTTAAAAAATAAAATCTTTGACGAATATACAAATTTGACTATAAACGCTTTGACTTGAGAATAGTAAATGAACATCCGTTTTTTAAGAGAGTTGCGGGTCGGTGCAACGCAGTAAAACGAATCATTGAACTCGCTCAAAGAGCGGTAAGACTGAATGAATAGTAAGTCTTTACGTGTGACCTCCGTTATCGGGTTTTAAGTTGGATTCAGCCATGGCTGAATCAATAAGAGTGGTAACGCGGTTGCAAGGTCAGTCGTCTCTTCCAGGAGATGGCTGGCCTTTTTATATGCTTTTATCTCATATTTGTCTGAAGATTCAAATTTAAAGGAGCTATAGAAAATGGAAAAGGAACATGTGCAGTTAAAACGAACAATGACATCAAGGCATATTATGATGCTTGCGCTTGGCGGTGCCATCGGTGCTGGTCTGTTTAAAGGAAGCAGTTCTGCCATTGATATTGCGGGTCCTGCTGTCATTTTGGCATACATGATTGGTGGTCTTATTTTATTATTTATTATGCAAGGACTTGCCGAAATGACCGTTGCACGACCTGGAGCAAGAACATTCCGTGACTTGATTGAACCTGTGTTAGGAAAATATCCGGCCTATTTCTTAGACTGGATCTATTGGAAGATGTGGGTGCTGAACATTGCAGCAGAAGCGATTGTGTCGGCCATTTTTATTCAGTACTGGTTCCCACAAGTGCCAATCTGGATGCTTGTGTTAATCATTTCACTTGTAGTCACAATCATTAATGTTTGCTCAGTCAAAATGTTTGCTGAGACAGAGTATTGGTTAGCTTCTATTAAAATTGCTGTCATCATCTTATTTATTATCATTGGATTCACCATGCTATTTGTCTCATTCGGACAGCATGCAGCACCTGGATTGTCTAACTTAACGGATCACGGTGGATTTTTCCCAAATGGTACTGGCGGATTAATTGCAGCAATGCTGGTTGTCGTGTATTCATATGGTGGGACGGAGATGATTGGGGTCACTTTAGCAGAAACAAAAAACCCTGAAAAAGTCATACCAAAGGCCATTCAAAGTACGTTTGTACGCATCATCGGTTTTTATGTACTGCCGTTCTTTATCATTGTCAGCTTAATCCCTTGGAATCAAGTAAACAATGAGCAAGTAAGTCCATTTGTGACAGTGTTTGCAACGATCGGAGTACCGTATGCCAGTGACATCATGAACGGCATTATCTTACTAGCGATTTTGTCTTCTATGAACTCTGGCTTGTATGCTTCATCACGGGTGCTTTATACACAGGCAATGGATGGCCGTGTATGGAAAGGATTCTCCAAGCTGTCAAAACAGCAGGTGCCTGTTCGAGCCATCCTTGTATGTACATCTACTTTGTATGCAGCTGTATTGATTTCTCTTTTTGTAGGAAGTCAAACGTTTAATTACTTGATGGGCTCTTTAAGTTACACAGTTCTATTCATCTGGTTTATCATTGCCGTCGGTCATTTGAAATCTCGAAGCGTCGCACAGCCAGGCGGATATCGCGTGAAGCTGTATCCTTTCACAACGTGGTTTTCCGTTATTGCGATCATGGCCATTTTTGTCGGCGTTGTATTCAATACACCAATTGTTCAAACGCTGGTCACAATGGGCATTTATTTAATCATTACACTTTCTTTCTTTATTAACAGAAAACGGTTTGAAACAGCCGTCTAATTTATTAAAAAGCGTGCAGGACCTTCTGAAGGGTCTCGCACGCTTTTTTTAATACTGTTTATATTGCTTGAAATGGACAGGGGATTGAACGGGATGTGGCTTTGCCTGAAGGCCATAGCTCTCCCTGACGATATAAAGCGGCCGGTCCTTGGCTTCATCGTAGATTCGGCCGATATACTCTCCGATCATGCCTAACATAAAGAGGGTGATCCCGCTAAAGAATAGCTGAATGACAATTAATGAACTCCAGCCGGTGATGGTGCTGTTTGTAAAAAGCTTTAAATATAAAACTAGAAACATCGAAATGAAGCCAATAGCTGAAAGGGTAATACCTGCCACGCTGGCTAGCTTTAAAGGTTTGTAAGAAAAAGATGTGATCCCATCCATCGAGAGCTTGAGCATCTTTTTGAGAGGGTACTTTGTTTCTCCTGCCAACCGCTCATCCCGAACATATTCTACCGCAATCTGTTTGAAGCCAACCCAGCTCACTAATCCGCGGACAAATGGGTTTTTCTCGCGTATTTTTCTCATTTCATGACACACTTTACGATCCATCAATCTAAAGTCGCCGGTGTCAATAGGAATATCTACTTCGGTGATTTGACGTAGCACTCGGTAGAAAAGGGAAGCCGTGTACTTTTTGAAAGCTGTTTCGCCTTTTCGTTGCGTGCGGACCGCGTATACGACCTCATAGCCTTCCTTCCATTTTTCAATCATGTCTAAAATCAATTCAGGTGGATCTTGTAAATCCGCATCAATCACTACGACAGCTTCTCCCTTTGCATAATCCATTCCCGCTGTAATGGCAATTTGATGCCCAAAGTTACGAGAAAAATCAATAAGTCTCACATGCGGATCAGTCTGGCAGTACCCTTTAATCAGTTCAGCTGTTCGATCCATACTGCCGTCATTGACGAAGAGAAGCTCATATGCTTCTCCCGTCGAATCCATGACGGTCTTGAGGCGCTGATACGATTCATGGATCACAAGTTCTTCATTATACACTGGGACTACAACAGAGTATTGTATGTTCTTTTCCATCAGTCATCGTTCCTCCCTTTTAATAGATGAATTAATCAACGGATAGTTCATAAAGAGTACCGCTCTCCATTCCGCCCATTCGTCCATTTGACTGATCATTTTGTTCGGATTGTTGGCTGCCTGTTTGCTGGTTCGTTTTGGATGTAGAGCTATTCTGCCATTTAGAAGCAGTTACTTCTTTGCCATTTTTTTGAATCCAAGTAAGAATGTCAGAGCTGCCGCCTCTCATACCAGAAAGATAGAAGTATTTGATTTTGCCGTCTTTAACGAGCTGTTTGAATTCATTAAGCGTGAGAATGTTATCAGATCCACTAAATCCACCTAATGCCATAACAGCTTTTCCTGTTTTAATAATGTAAGGCGAAGCAGTGGTTGCATCTGTTGTCCCGAATAGGAATTCTTCTCCCGTATTGTTTTTCTCAAGATAGCTGATCAGCTTTTCATTGACTTGTGAACTCATGCTGCCACTTGAAGTTGCAAGCTGAGGACCAGCCTCTGGCAGCATACTGTTTCCTCCGTAAAGAAGAGGTGTGCTTGCCCAGTATAGTGGTGCGATCAGCATCCCAAGGATGGCAATGAGAGACATGAATTGTTTTAGTTTTTCTTTCCCTTTTATCAAGAGTAGAGAAAGGGTGGTTCCAACACCAATGATACCGACTGCAATGCTTAGTCCAAGACCGATCGTGCTTGTAAAAGTGGATAGGATAAAGATTTCAAATGCGGTTGTGACGAATATCGCAATTGGCAGTAGCCATTTTTTAAAGCCAGTTCCCGTTTGAAACAATTGAGTCATAGAAACCCATCCGGCTCCTGCTAAGACAGCAATTGGCGGTGCCAGCATGATTAAATAATAGTGATGGAAAAATCCAGCTACACTGAAGAATGCAGCAACAGGTATAAGCCAAGCTAACCAAAATAGTGTTTCTTTTTGTTTTGTATTGAGGCGTCTTCTTTCAAAGGCTGTCGAGAAGAAGATACCAATCGCACCGAAGAGCGCAAATGGAAGCAGCCAGCTGATTTGATCGGACAGTTCAGATTGGAACAGACGTAATGGCCCTTTTGTTCCTGTTCCAAACATGCCAGAACCATTTCCCATTTTTCCGCCCCCGCCATTTGGCGGTCCATCACCATTACCGCCTGAAGGCATATCAGGTGGTGTTGTGCCGTTTGCATTGCTTGGTGGTCCTTGCATTGAAGGCTGTTCCTGACTGGATGATTGGTTTGAATTGTCTGAGTTGTTTTGAGTTCCATTTGATGGCGGCTGAGGCATGGTGGATGAATCATTGTCATTTTGCTGATCACCCTGCTGTGAAGGTGGCTGTCCCTCACCTTGATTTGTGCCGCCTCCGCCAGACTGTTGACCAGTCAACCGCTGCAGACCATTGTAACCAAAGGCTAATTCTAGTGCTGAGTTCGATTGACTTGATCCCATATAAGGACGATTGTCTTTGGAAGTGAGATCAACCGCTATAGACCATGAAGCAGATACACCTAAAAGAACAATCATTGAAATCATCAGCGATAACAACTTTTTCTTCCATGTCGTTCGATAGGCAATGATGTAAAACAGAACGAGAGCCGGTACAATCATATACGCTTGTAGCATTTTTGTATTAAAACCGACACCGATCATTGCAAAAGAAGCAATCGCCCAAAGCACTTTCTGCTGTTTCACAGCCTTGAACATCATGGCTGTTGCGAGTAAAAGAATAAAGACGAGTAAGCTGTCAATGTTATTTGTACGAGATACAGCAACTGCGATTGGTGTACACGCCATAATGAGTGCTGACAGTCTTGCTGCAGCCTGGCCAAATGTAGGTTTGACTAGGCGGTAGATTAAATAAACAGATCCAATGCCAGCTAAAGCTTGGGGTAAGATCACACTCCAGCCATGCAGGCCGAAAATTTTGGCACTGATCGTTTGCAGCCAGAAGGCGAGCGGTGGTTTATCCACCGTGACATAACCTGAGGGATCGAACGAAGCAAAGAAGAAATTATGCCAGCTTTGCATCATACTTGTGACCGCCGCTGTATAATAAGCGTTCACCGTATCGTCGTTCCAAATGTTATAAATGTTTAAAATGGCAGATAAAATCAATATGAAAAATAAATAAAGATCAAATTTCTGAAAGCGTCTAATCAAAAGCTTGTCACTCCTTTTTCTTAACTTGAAAAAAGTGTAACAAGCAAATATGAATAAATTGTTAATAAAAAAAGGCCAATTCTTTATTTTTCTGTTGAATAAAAACAGCTCTAGAAAAGAGCTGTTTTGTTTAAGATGTCATCTTATTTTATGAGGAGACAGGCGGAGTTTCAGTGCTCTCTGCACTTGGTAATTGTATAACAGCGGTCGTACCTAGGCCTTGTTCAGATTGAAGAACGAACGTGCCACGATGTTTTTTTATAATTTGATAAACAATGGCTAGTCCAAGACCAGAGCCGCCATCTTTTCTTGTGCGGGCTTTATTCACTCGATAAAAACGCTCAGAAACATGAGGGAGATCTCCTTTTGGAATTCCGCTGCCTTCATCTGTGATTCTCAATTCAGCAGTTTGTTGGTGAACGAATAATTCAATCGAAATCGATTTTCCTGATGGCGTGTAATGGATGGCATTGTCCAATAAATTACGAACGACTTGCTCAAGTCGATCGCTATCACCATAAATAATACAATCTTCTTCGAGTTCTCGGTTGAACGAGATTCCCTTTTGACTAGTAATGAATGTCATTTGATCAAGAACATCATGAATAAGCTGCGCAAAGACGATTGGTTCCATCGTTAGTGGATAAGATTCCCCCTCTAACTGCGCGAGATCAAGAAGATCATGTACGAGCCTGCTTAATCGTGTGGATTCGTCTTGAATAATCTGCATGCCTTTCTTTTGATCAATAATGCCTTCTTCAATTCCTTCGGCATAGCCTTTCATATAACTTAAAGGCGTTCTCAGTTCGTGAGAGACATTAGCAAGGAACTCTCTGCGATGCTGTTCAACTTTTTCTAACGTAGAGGACAGTTTATTAAAGGAACGGCTCAGCTGATTTAGCTCATCCCCTTTTTTGGTCACAGCCATGCGTTTTGAAAAATCACCAGATTCCATTTCCATTGCAATTTCTTTCATTTGATTGATCGTCCTTACGACTTTATTAGAACTTTTATATCCAATAAAGAAAATCAAAAGCAGGATAATTAAAATAGAGATGCCAAGCGTTAATCGAATTTGAACAAACGGTTCATACACATCAGATAAAGGCATAGAGAGGAAAATGGTTCCTGATAAATCATTTTTGTTTGAGAACACAGGGATGGCAATCCCGAGAATATCTTGATGAAACTGGGGGTGTTCTCTAATTAACACAACTGTTTTCCCCTGAAGAAGCTTTTGGCGTTCTTTAAACGTAATGAGGTTATCATTTGTATTCGTATCGAAAGGAATACCGCTTGAAAGCTCCATAGGATCATCAGTAAAAATAACACTTGCCTGACTTGAGTCATTTGCCCACTTCATTCTGTCAGTAAAATACGTGTCTTTCCCGTGTTTGTGATAGATTTCTGCCAGCTTCTTTCCTTGTAAACTTAAAGAGTCAATCTGTTTATCTATATATAAGTGCTGGTATAAGTAATAAGTCAGGGCAAGAGCTGAGGCAGCAACGATGCCTATAACGGAAAGGATTAAGAAAAGCACTTTCCTTTTAATAGATAATGGCTTCATTTGTCCTCCTCAAACTTATAGCCGACACCCCAAACGGTTTTAATATACCGTTCCGCTTCCTTTAATTTCAGTCTTAGTGTTTTAATATGTGTATCGACTGTTCTTAAAGAGCCACTAGATGAGTGTGATTCCCACAATTTTTGATAGAGCTGTTCACGGGAAAAGACTTGGCCTTGATTGAGCAGAAGAAACATAAGTAAATCAAATTCTCTTCTTGTTAAATTGATGGGCTCTTGCTTGAGATAGACTTGTCTGCCGTCTTGATCGATCTCCAAGTCACCAATCATGATTCGACTGCGCTTTAAAGAAAGACCTCTAATTCGTCTTAATGTCGTTTCAATTCTAGCTGCAAGCTCACGTAGACTAAAAGGCTTCATGATGTAGTCGTCTGCTCCAATTTCCAGCCCCTTAATGCGATCCTCTTCATAACTTCTAGCTGTTAAAAATAAAATGGGGATTTGGGAGGTTTGCCTGATGCGCTGGCAGACTTCGAATCCATCCATATCTGGCATCATAATATCCAATACAACAAGGTCAATGGCCTCTTTTTCAAGCTGATGTAAGGCGCCCGTGCCATTATTTGCAGTTATCACGTGAAAGCCTTGTCTCTGCAAAAAGGATCCGATTAACTCAAGCATATCTAATTCATCATCTACTATTAAAATATTCATCTGTTCTTTCATTTCTTTTCCTCCAACATGATAGCATAAGGTCCTGCTGGGATGTTCAGTCGGTTCTTCAACATGAATGTATGTTTGTCGATGACGGATACTGAATTGTCATCTAAGTTACTGACATATATAGATGAGGAATCAGCAGTGATATAATTCGGATTTTGACCGGTCTCAACAGAGGAAAGCAGTTTGTTTTTCTCGGTATTTACTTTATATAGTGTATGGTCTCCATGACATAATACATATAAAGTAGAAGAGTTTTTTTCTGAAAAAAATGCGACTGGCATAACACCTAGTTTGATTTCTCGCTGTTTTTTACCTGTTTTAGGGTCGTAAGCAAAAATGCTCTTATTTAATGTGCCCGGTTTACCGTGTCCTCCAACCCAAATGGAATGCCCATCAAAATGAATGCCAGATGGCCGTTCTAGGACGGAAATCGTTCGTATCTTTTTTTTCTTTTCAATATCAATGACTGAAACAGAATGACTTTTTGCATTTAAAACAAACAACGTTCCTGAAGAAGACAACGCCATAGAAGAGGGTAATGTCCCGGTCTTCACAGTTGCTTTTATTTTCTTGTGCACTGTATCGATAAAATAAACGACATTTTTCTCTGAATCGGTCACAAGTAAAGTGTTGGTCTCCGCATCATACGCAAGTGAAGTCAGACCTTTATTCACATCCATATAGTCCGCTGCTGTTCCTTTTTTTAGATTGATTTCTATAAGAGATTGTCCCTCCTTACTTGATGCAATGATCACATCTTTGTTGATGTGAACAAGATCAGTGAGAGGATGTTTTAAATCAACGGAAGAGACAATTTTATTTTTTTGTAAATCAACGATTGAAAAGGAGGCTTTTTTTAGTTGAGAAATGACAGCAATTGATTGAGAGCTGCCAGGTGGCGTAAATTGCTGGTCTTTTCCGCAGCCTGCTAGGAAAAATAGTAGAGCTGACAAGCATATTAAAAAATATTTCACTCGTTTCATCCTTCTGCTCCTTTGGTGCTCTATTTTCAAAAAGCATAACACAAAAATTGTGAAAAAAAATCGAAGTTATGAATGCTGGAAGATATGAAAAGAAGTTTTTAGGTGGGGAAGTAGAGTTGAATGAAAGTTGAAATTTCTTTTTCGTTTATTCATATGACATTTTTTCATGAGTAAAAGATCATTTTCACAGTTTGATCATTGTATCCATAATCGGTTAAAGTAACAAATAATCATAGCTCCCCCGCCCTAAATAGAGCGAAGGGAGTCATTAAGCAGAGTGTTCAGATGAATGAGAAGTGGGTTTCGTTTTTAGACGATGAGAGAGGAGGAAACCAAGAATACCTGCGCCCATTAATACGATAAATAAAGATTGAAAACCACTTAATATACCAATTAAAGTAGATGAAATGATACTTCCGAAATATCGAAAGGTAGAAAAAATCCCAGATGCAGAGCCGGATAAACTCTGATCAACAGATGTTAAAGAAGCCATCTGCATGCTAGTCATGCCAATACCTGATGAGATCCCCCCAGCGACTAATGTGATGATAAGGAGTGGTAAATTTGGGTAGCTGCTTAGTGTGATCAGCATAACACCGGATAAAGTAAGGCATAGAAATGAAAATCGAATCATTTTTTTGGCACCTTTTATTGGATGGAGTTTTGCTCCGAGTAATCCACTAATAGACATACAGAGTGAAAAGATCGAAAGGAAAATCCCGCTTTGTGTATGAGAAAGCGCGAGTTTTTGCTCCATAAACAGCGGCATGATGAGAAGAATCGCGTACATCACAAAATTACTAAGCATGATAGAAATGTTAGCGTTCGTAAAAGTACTGTTTTTAAATAGTGTCAAATCAATGATGGGATTTGTAACTTTCCGTACGTGTTTGAAAAATAAAGGAATGGAAATTACCGCTAGAACGCCATAGATCATGTATTCGTTTAATACTTGGCTTTTAGTAAACAAAATGAGTGTGGCGATCCCGATTGTTAAGTATAACGAACCGATGATATCTACATTGGCTTGTAAACGTGTATGTTTCATCTTCGGAATCATAAAAACGCCTGTCACAAGTGTGAGAATCAAAAATGGTATATTCACTAGGAAAATGGAATGCCAGTCAAAGCTCTGAATGAGAATAGAGCCGATAAAAGGTCCAAGTGCGGCACCAATTCCCGCTCCAAAACCGAAAAAACCCATAGTTTTAGAAAGCTTTTCATGTGATACTGTTGCACGAATTAAAGCAATGCTGTTCGGCGTTAATATAGCTCCGCCTGCCGCTTGAATTGATCGGAAGCTAATAAGAAAAGCAAGATTAGGTGCGAAAGCACATCCAATGGAGCCAATCAAAAAGAGTATCACACCAGCTAAATACATGCTGCGGTGGCCGTATATATCTCCCAGCTTACCCGCAATAGGTTGGGTGACTGCCATGACAATTAGATAAATCGTGACCACCCAAGTAATGTTTGATATGGATTGATCGTAATAAGTTGATATGGATGATAGAGCGACTGCGATCATGGTTGAATTGACTGGAACTAAAATAGCTCCAAGCAGCAAAGAATAAATGATCAAGTTCTCTTTTTTAAGATTCAATGTGTTTACCACCTTTGTAAAAAAGAAGAATTTCACCCAATTAAGTGGGGGAAATTCCTCTCATGAAAATGTGTGTGCATGTCTCAATAAAGTCTTCTTTTTGTGTTAAAACAAGCTGAATGTCTTGCTCTAGCTGTTGAATGAAAAAGCCAAAATACGTACTAATAAATATATCTGCATAGATGTCTTCTTTTCCTTCTAATACACGATGCTGAGCACTCATTTTTTTGAAATAATGAATCAGCATGTCTCTCAATTCTTGAGGATAAATTTTTTCATGGTCTGTTAAATCTTTAAACATAGCGGGTTCTCTCATGCTGATATAGATAAATTCTTTTTTTGAAGTCAAATCTTCAAGGAAATAGCTACCGAGAAATTTTAAATCGGTGTATAAATCGTCTTTAAATTCTGCTTCAAGGGTTTTGGTCGGTGTTGATTTCATTTTCATAATGGCAGCAATCACGCCGCGTTTGTTTTTAAAGTTACGAAAAATTGTCGCTTCACTTACATTCGCTTTTGTCGCAATTTCTTTTGTCGTTGTTTTTTGATAGCCCTTTTCAGACAATAATTCCATTGTTGCGCGAATGATCCGTTGATTTGTTGATTTTAACAAGCATACTCACCTCAGGTTATGAATGTGTTTGCAACAAAGTAAGTATACCGATAAAATCTGTGACCGCCAATATGATTCAAACAGTGACGACTATGCCCGTGAATGCTGATTTAATAACTGGATACGCCCATTGGCTCCATCTACTGTCACGAGGTCACCGGATTTTAGTTTTTCAGTTGCGATCCGTGTACCTAGGACAGCCGGTATCATATATTCTCTAGCGATAATAGCGGAATGGGACAAAATGCCGCCAGAATCGGTGATGACTGCTTTTGCGTCTCTAAATAAGCTGGTCCATAAAGGTGTCGTTGTTTTACAAACTAAAATGTCATCTTTTTCAAATTGTGAAAATTCATCAGCAGATGTAATGACTCTGACTCTTCCAGAAGTAATGCCGCTAGATGCACCAATTCCATAGATTGCATCGTCTGTGTTGTTTTCATTTTCCCTTAGCGAACCGAGCATTCTTTCTACTTGCTGTAATTCAGCTTCAGAAGGCGTTCCTGTATAAGCTGGTGGTTGGATGGATTCATTTTCCTTCATTTCAATTTTTCTTTGCTGAATGATCGAATCGTATGTGGTCGAAGTTGTGAGCGCATTGAGTACTTCATCATCGTAAAGATACCAAAGGTCTTCTTGATGAGGGATCGCTCCTTTTTGAACAAGAAGTTCACCAATTTTTAAGAGATAGAGTCTCGCTTTTGCATCTAACATGGCATCAATGTAAAAGTGATGATCATCTCGAATATTGGCTGCATGGAGTGCAAAATGATAAAGTTCCTCAAATTTTGTTTTAAACGCTTCATCTGTCACTTGACTGATAAACTGTTCATACGTTTCTTGCCTTTTGATCACGGCTTGTGCAAATTCTTCATCAAAATCAGATTGGTACCGAATGTTGTTTCTAATGATGTCCAAGACAAATTCAGGATTTTCCACCCATGTTTCCTCTGTGAAATCATGGCTTTTAACAGACCGCCAACCATAGACTTGGAGAAAATCTTCTACTTTGGAAATGAAGTTTTTCCCTTTTTCTGTATGATTGAGTGCATATAATAGTTCAGCATTCGCTGAATGATCGGTAAATGCCTGAAGAAGTTCCGAATCTTGAAGGACGTCTTTTGCCAAGTGAGATAGCTTTTGATCTGTTTCAAGAGACTTGTTCATCACACCTATCATCATTTCATGCAACAGGACGACTTGTGTTTGATCGCCAGCATATGAGACAAGCATGTCTTCAATGATTCCTGATAGAATGACTTGAGGTATGACAATGTCAAAATGGTCGTCATACGCTCTTAGATAAATCTCTTTTAATTCTTGAAAGCCATTAATGGCTTCATCAATTGTCAGCGATTGAGTGATTTGCCGATCAAGTTTTTCGTATAATGGGAACAAGTTTTGCTCTAAAATGCGATACATTCTTTCGCTTAAACGAGGAAACAGTTCGAATAGACTCTCGTCAAAAACTGGTTCAGCTGACGCTTCTGGCATAGACGGTGAAGAATACAGATGTCCTCTATAAAGCTTGATATCTTTAATATTAAGGTCTGGCACTTGATACTTCTCTCCGTTTTTCTTCATCCCGTTTTTTAAAGCAGGTATGATCAAACTTGAAAAAAGAGGACTTGTGGGTCCAGGCATATGATCGTCCATTGAGATCCAGAAGTCTTGCAGCTCTTCAGGTTTCATTTGAAAGGCTGCACCTGAGGAGCCATTTGCTGTATTGGAAAAAGAAGCAGTAATCGGTCTTGCTTGAAGTAAATAAAAAGTACCGTTTGACATGCCGAATTCGATATCTACTCCATGTCCATAAAGTTCTTCTACTTGTTTTGTCATTTTCGTGATTTGGATCAATTGATCATCTCGAAGACAAAATTGGCCAGCCATCTCCTCACTTACGGGTTGTTCAATGACGCCCTCTTGACAGGGAACAATTTGCACTTCTTTTGTTCCTAGTGATTTTTCAATTGAGTACGTTTCTTTGTTTACAATAAATGTATCTGGCGTCACAAGGCCGGAGACGATGGCTTCTCCTAGTCCATAGCTTGCAGTCATCATGACTTCGTTTGTTTTTCCTGATACAGGATTCTCACTAAAGATGACACCAGAGATGTCAGAATGGATCAATCCTTGTACAACAACAGCCATGAGCGGCATCTCTTCCTCGTTCTCAATCATTTCTTCCTTATATTCTGTGACTCTTGCTGCGAAGTAAGACGACCAACATTCTTTGACGGCTTGCAAGAATTCTTCATTTGTTTTGATATTTAAATAGGTCTCGTATTGACCTGCAAAGGAGGCGCCTTCGAGATCTTCCGCAACAGAAGAGGATCGCACTGCAACGGATGGATATGTTTTCAACAATGATTGAAAGGATGAAAGTAATTCTGTCTCCATTTGTGAAGGAAACGAAGCTTCTGTGATTTTTCGGGCAAGGTTTTGATCAGTTGGATGGAAATTGTGATATGAAAGAAAGCTTGCAAAGCTGTTCGTTTTAATAATAAATCCATCTGGAACTGGCAGTCCGTGATTGTTTAATTTAATTAAATTCACGCCTTTTGCCCCTGCGAGTGATGCGGATTCTTCAGCCGCATGAAATAATACTGAATACATGGGAATGCCCCCTTATCCAAATAGCCAATGGTTTCATTTGTCTCTTTTTGTTTTTTTGAATGATAGTGCGCACTATCATTTTCATCATAGAATTTATTGGATGTAACTGTCAAAGACGTAAAGACCTATCTTTAGAAAGGGGACGTTTTCACTAATTTTCCTCCTCATCTATATCAAAAGTCTTCAACCGAGAAGAAAAAAGCTGAAATTGAAAACTGTGAATTGTTCAATATGCCAATCTTTACTATAATCAAGGAAGTAGACCATGAAGAGGGAGGGTTTTTGTGATTACAAAAGCCATATTTGCACTTGTTTTTCCTTTCTTGCTCGTTATTTTATTTTCAAAGGTTACTTATAATCATTACGTTGGCATTGCATTAACAGCAGCGCTTTTATTTGCTTCGTATATGAAAGGCTATACAGAAACCTACTTTATCGTAGGATTAGATATTATTTCTTTAGTGGCCGGGGCATTGTTTATGGCCAAGAAAGAAGTCGAAAAAAGAGAGAAGGCTGAAAAACATCATTGATGTGATCTCTCTTGATGAAAAGAAAATGTTTTTGATTGCAGGAGCTGTGCTTACGATTCTAGTGAGTGCAGCTTTCTTTTTTGTGGTTTTTCTGCTGATCGAATATCTCGCTCCAAAATGTTCCATACTGAAAGGAAGGTTTCTTTAGAGGGTTATGAGCCACGGCAGAGAGGGTATGGTTGTATTGGAAATAAAAATCAAGTCAGACACGAACTTTAGTTCGTATTTTTGTGTTCTTTTATGATAATATATTCATTAGATAGATTTCGTAACGAAACGGAGGCTTTGATGTGAGTGACCGCTTTGAATTAGTTTCTAACTATCAGCCCCAAGGAGATCAGCCAAAAGCCATTGAAAAGCTTGTGGAGGGCATCCATCAGGGGAAACAGCATCAAACGCTGTTAGGTGCTACAGGTACGGGAAAGACCTTTACTGTATCCAACCTGATCAAAGAAGTGAACAAACCAACACTTGTCATTGCGCATAACAAGACACTTGCCGGACAATTATACAGCGAGTTTAAGGAATTTTTTCCGAATAATGCTGTTGAATATTTTGTGAGTTATTATGATTATTACCAGCCTGAAGCGTATGTGCCTCAAACTGATACATTTATTGAAAAGGATGCCAGCATTAATGATGAGATCGATAAGCTAAGACACTCCGCCACATCCTCATTATTTGAGCGGAGAGATGTCATCATCATTGCCAGTGTGTCCTGTATTTATGGCTTAGGTTCTCCTGAAGAATACAGAGAGCTTGTGCTGTCTTTACGAACTGAAATGGAAATTGAACGCAATCAGCTGCTGCGTAAGCTTGTGGATATTCAGTATTCTCGTAATGATATAGATTTTCAGCGCGGAACCTTCAGAGTTCGAGGAGACGTCGTTGAAATTTTTCCTGCTTCACGAGATGAGCATTGTATCAGAGTGGAGTTTTTCGGTGATGAAATTGAACGTATTCGTGAAGTAGATGCTCTCACTGGAGAAATTCTCGGTGATCGTGACCACGTTGCTATTTTCCCAGCATCTCACTTCGTCACAAGAGAAGAAAAGATGGAAAAAGCGATTATTAATATTGAAAAAGAGCTTGAGGAACAGTTGGAAAAGCTTCGTGAAAACGGGAAATTGCTTGAAGCACAGCGTCTTGAGCAGCGGACAAGGTATGACCTTGAGATGATGAGAGAGATGGGCTTTTGTTCAGGGATTGAGAACTACTCAAGACATCTCACCTTACGTCCGCCTGGTTCAACACCTTACACATTGCTTGATTATTTTCCGGATGATTTTATGATTGTTGTCGATGAGTCACACGTGACCATCCCGCAAATTCGCGCCATGTACAATGGGGACCAGGCAAGAAAACAAGTGCTTGTTGATCATGGATTCCGTCTGCCGTCAGCACTTGATAATAGACCACTCACATTTGATGAGTTTGAAAAGCACATTAACCATATTGTGCATGTATCCGCAACACCGGGCCCATACGAGCTTGATAAAACGCCAGAGGTCGTGGAACAAATTATTCGTCCAACCGGTTTGCTTGATCCAATCATTGAAGTCCGTCCGATTGAAGGACAAATCGATGACTTAATTGGGGAAATTCATGCAAGAGTTGAGAAAAATGAGCGTGTGCTTGTGACGACTTTAACGAAGAAAATGTCTGAGGACCTGACAGATTATCTGAAAGAAATCGGAATCAAGGTCAATTATCTGCACTCAGAAATTAAGACACTAGAACGGATTGAGATTATTCGTGATTTACGTCTCGGAAAATATGATGTGCTTGTAGGGATCAACCTTCTTCGAGAAGGCTTGGATATTCCAGAGGTGTCGCTCGTGGCGATTTTAGATGCGGATAAAGAAGGCTTTTTACGTTCAGAAAGATCCCTCATCCAGACGATTGGCCGTGCTGCAAGAAATGCAGAAGGCCGGGTTATTATGTATGCAGATAATATGACGAAATCAATGGACATTGCCATACAAGAAACAAAGCGGAGACGTGAGCAGCAAGAAGCGTATAATGAGAAATTTGGTATCACTCCGCAAACGATCCATAAGAAGATTCGAGATGTGATCAAGGCAACAAAAGTACATGAGGATTCAGAAGAATACGAAACAAAAGCAGCACCAAAGTTGTCAAAAATGAGCAAAAAAGAACGAGAAAAAGTGATCGAAAACATCGAGATGGAAATGAAAGATGCAGCAAAAGCGCTTGATTTTGAAAAAGCAGCAGAATTAAGAGATCTATTGCTAGAGCTAAAAGCGGAAGGATGAATGCCAGATGGCTATGGAACGAATAGAGGTGAAAGGGGCAAGAGCCCACAACCTTAAAAATATTGATGTCAATATCCCGCGCGATCAGCTAGTGGTCATTACGGGTTTATCTGGTTCGGGAAAATCGTCGCTTGCCTTCGATACCATTTATGCAGAAGGTCAGCGCAGGTATGTTGAATCACTGTCAGCCTATGCACGTCAATTTCTCGGTCAAATGGACAAACCAGATGTAGATGCGATTGAAGGGCTTTCTCCAGCGATTAGTATTGACCAGAAAACGACAAGCAGGAACCCTCGATCAACCGTTGGGACTGTTACAGAAATTTATGATTACTTGCGTCTATTATATGCTCGAGTCGGAAAACCGATTTGTCCTATTCATGGGATCGAAATTACATCACAGACGATTGAGCAAATGACAGACCGCATTTTAGAGTATCCAGAACGAACGAAACTACAAGTGCTTGCTCCGATCGTATCTGGACGTAAGGGAACACACGTGAAAGTACTTGATCAAATTCGGAAGCAGGGCTACGTTCGAGTCAGAGTTGATGGCGAGATGGAGGACCTGTCAGAAGAGATCGAGCTTGAAAAGAATAAAAAGCATTCCATTGAAGTGGTGATTGATCGAATTGTCGTGAAAGAAGGCGTGGCGGCACGGTTGTCTGATTCTCTTGAAACGGCACTCCGACTTGGTGAAGGTCGTGTGATGATTGATGTGATTGGACAAGAGGAGCTGTTATTTAGTGAGCATCATGCTTGTCCGCACTGCGGATTCTCTATTGGGGAACTTGAGCCAAGAATGTTCTCGTTTAATAGCCCTTTCGGTGCCTGCCCAAGCTGTGATGGGCTTGGTTCTAAACTAGAAGTAGATCCAGAGCTTGTGATTCCGAATAAGGATTTGACTTTACGGCAGCATGCCATTGCCCCATGGGAGCCTCAAAGCTCACAATATTACCCGCAGCTTCTTGAGGCGGTATGTACACACTATGGAATTGACATGGATATTCCAGTAAAAGATATCCCGACGCATTTATTTGATAAAATTTTATATGGCAGCGGCTCTGAGCTGATTTATTTTAAATATGAAAATGATTTTGGCCAGGTCCGTGAAAATGAAATCGAGTTTGAAGGTGTGCTTCGTAACATTGAACGGCGTTACAAGGAAACGAGCTCCGATTATATTCGGGAGCAAATGGAAAAATATATGGCCAATCAGCCATGCCCGACCTGTAAAGGATATCGCCTGAAAAAAGAAACGCTTGCGGTTCTCATCAATGGCAAACATATCGGAGAAATGACCGATTTGTCTGTATCTGATGCCCTTGATTTCTATAAGAAAATTGAGTTGTCTGAGAAAGATTTGCAGATTGCCCAGCTCATTTTACGTGAAATCAAAGAGCGCTTATCCTTCTTAAATAATGTCGGATTAGATTATCTGACATTAAGCCGGTCTGCTGGCACATTATCAGGCGGGGAGGCGCAGCGGATTCGTTTGGCGACACAAATCGGATCAAGACTGACAGGCGTTCTTTATATTTTAGATGAACCATCGATTGGTCTGCATCAACGGGATAATGACCGGTTGATTGGGACATTGAAAAACATGCGTGATATCGGAAACACACTGATTGTCGTAGAACATGATGAAGATACGATGCTTGCCGCTGATTATCTCATTGATATTGGACCAGGAGCAGGGGTTCATGGAGGAGAAGTGATTTCAGCTGGAACGCCAGAAGAAGTCATGAAGGACCCAAAATCGTTGACTGGACAATATTTATCTGGTGAGAAATTCATCCCGCTTCCGATTGAGAGACGAAAGCCTGACGGGCGCTTCATTGAAATTAAAGGGGCAAAAGAAAACAATCTTAAAAACGTGAATGCGAAGTTTCCTTTAGGTGTCTTTACCGCTGTGACGGGTGTATCAGGATCAGGGAAAAGTACACTTGTGAATGAAATTTTATTGAAATCCCTTGCCCAAAAACTGCACAGAGCAAAAGCGAAGCCAGGACAGCACAAAGAAATCAAAGGAATGGATCACTTAGACAAAGTCATTGATATTGATCAATCTCCAATTGGCCGTACACCAAGATCCAATCCTGCTACGTATACAGGTGTATTTGATGACGTGCGGGATGTTTTTGCGCAAACCAATGAAGCGAAGGTACGAGGCTATAAAAAGGGGCGATTCAGCTTTAACGTGAAAGGTGGACGCTGCGAAGCGTGTCGTGGAGATGGCATTATTAAAATTGAAATGCACTTTTTACCTGATGTATATGTGCCTTGTGAAGTGTGTCACGGGAAACGTTATAACCGCGAGACGCTAGAGGTCACGTATAAAGGGAAAAATATTTCCGATGTGCTTGAAATGACGGTAGAGGACGCACTTCAATTTTTCGAGAATATCCCGAAAATTAAGCGGAAGCTGCAAACGATCTTTGATGTTGGATTAGGATACATTACACTTGGGCAGCCTGCCACGACATTGTCTGGTGGAGAGGCGCAGCGTGTGAAATTGGCATCTGAGCTTCACCGCCGTTCAAACGGAAGATCCTTGTATATTTTAGACGAACCGACAACCGGTCTTCATGTGGATGATATTGCTAGGTTGTTAAAAGTGCTCCAACGCTTGGTCGAAAACGGGGATACGGTATTGGTCATTGAGCACAACCTTGATATTATTAAGGCAGCCGATTACCTTGTTGATCTAGGACCAGAAGGCGGTGCTGGTGGAGGAACGATTATTGCTTCAGGAACACCTGAACACATTGCTAAAGAAGAAGCTTCTTACACCGGTCGATACCTAAAACCGATTTTAGAGCGTGACCGTGAGCGAATGAAACAGTTAGTCAAAGAAACAGAAAGTGTGACATCCTCATAAAGAAAAACCCCTCCGAAAGAGGGGTTTCAGCGTGTAGACAAACCCTCGCATTCTTTGTCAGTCCTGCGTGCCGGTGCTCACGAATGTCAAATTCGCTCCGCGCCAGTACTCGTCCTTCCTAGGGCTGCAAAGGTTTTCTATCACGCTGAAAAGAAGACAAAGGGCTAAAATCAAGTTCATTTTAGCCCTTTGTCAACAATCTGAACCCCTCCGAAAGAGGGGTTTTCCTTTTATTGCACATCTTCCTTTGGCATTAAGTTACTGAGGTGCGTTAAATCCTTTAAAATATGAGTGCTGCTACTATCGAGCAGTACTTTTAAATAACGGATATCACCATACTTCGGATGAGACGGATGAATGGCCTCTAGCTCCTTGATCATATCGCTGTTCATGCTTTTCTGTTTCTGTATAAGGTCTAAAAGCGTTTGTGCCGTGTGGTTAGCATTAAGATGATCTGTCAAAATAATTACCCCCTATAATGATAATCACCATCTTTTCAACATATTTTAAAGGGTAATCCATGAAGAATCTATACTTAGGTGCAAAAAGAAATAATTTGTGTCTAAGGTCATATGTAAATCGAATGAGTTTGAAACTTTTTATACGCCATAAACGTATGAGTTAGAAAGGAATTTTCATCATGAAGGAGCGAATATATATGAACAGAGATCAGTCGATCATTGCATCTATTTGTTATTTTAGTGTATTTTTCATGCCGTTTATTGTACCAATCGTGGCATATTTTGTAGTGGATCAAAAGGAAACGAAACGGCATTCGCTGCGTGCATTGTGGTCACATGTTTTGCCAGTCGCAGCGTGTGTGCTGCTGGTTTTTGGATCTATCCCCTTTTTATTGACGACACAGGCAAGCGACTCACTCATCCCAGTGTTCACCGTACTCATCTTGTCCTTTTTAGTCGCCATTGGCTTTTTGATCTCTGTCATTTGGAATATCATTCAAGGTATTAAAGTGCTTCAATCCATTAAATCGTAGGAGGGCTTTGTATGAATGAAAAAGAACGCATTTTAAAATTAGTAGAAGACGGGACATTATCTGCAAAAGAAGCGATTACGCTGCTTGAAAAACTAGAAGAAAATCAGTCCATTTCACTAGAAAAATCAACGGCTGATCATACCTTTCATGAAGAAAAAGCTGGCACAGAGAATAAAGGAACTGGTACTGAAAACCTCGGTGCAAAGCTGTTTGGATGGTTAGATTCGGCGGTGAAAAAGGTCAAAGATGTAGATCTTGATTTGAACTTTGGACAGTCCGTTGACGTTGAACACATTTTTCAATTCAAAGACGCTGCACTGTCCCATTTAGATATACAATTGGCAAACGGCAGTCTCAATTTGATGCCTTGGGATGATGGGGATGTTCGGGCAGAGTGTCATGCGAAAATCTACCGTGCAGAGGATGGAGAGCAGGCCAGACAGCAATTTCTTCAACATCTGGATTGCGGGCTTGAAGGGGACAAATTTTTTATCCGAACTGAAAAGAAGACCATGAAGGTCAATGTCACCCTGTATGTACCACGTATCCAATACGATAAGATCAAAGTCAAACTGTTTAATGGACCGATTCGCGGGGAAAAGCTAAAGACAAAAGAACTGGCTGCAAAAACAACAAATGGCGTCGTCTCTTTTGCCTCTTTACAAGCAGAAAAAGTCGGGATTGAAACAGCAAATGGACAAATCAAACTGGCTGATTACGAGTGTGGTATGATTGAAGTAGAAACCATTAATGGGCTCATTGACCTGCGCGGGAAAAGTGAATCAATTGATGCACAGAGCTTCAATGGGAACATTGCTGTTCAGCTGTCAGATGAGAAATGCCGTTCGATCTATGCAAAAACGACAACAGGCAGTGTGGACGTTCAGATTCCGCGTGCTTGTGCAGTGACTGCGGAGCTGAAAAGCAATCTCGGATCGATCTCTCATGAACTGCTTGATGCAAATATGATTAAAGAGAAAAATGAAACATTGCAAAAAGAGAAAATGATCAAAGCCAATCAACAGGCGGAGCACAATATATCCATTTTTGCAGAAACAAAAACAGGCTCAATCCAAGTAAAGCACCAATCAGACAAGGAGTGATTCTACATGAAGAAGCTTTATCGTTCAGCGACAGATAAAAAAATAGCGGGTGTTGTTGGTGGACTTGCTGAATACTTAAGTGTCGATGCATCCCTGCTTCGTATTTTAACGGTGATCATCGGATTTATGACAGCATTTATGCCGATCTTCTTGATCTACTTCATCTGGTATTTTGTTGTTCCGGAAGAAGGCACTAACTAAATGCTTAGATGGATCGTTAGTATTTTCGTCAATGCATTACTTTTAATCGTCATTGCTGGATATTTTGATTCAGGCATTCTGCCAGGCCTTGGTAGTGTGTATATTGAAGGCTTTGGCGCAGCGATTGTAGCAAGTATTATTTTGTCCTTGCTCAATATTTTAGTGAAGCCGTTTTTGATCATTTTAACGCTGCCAGTGACAATACTTTCACTAGGATTGTTCCTCTTTGTCATTAATGCCATCACACTGATGATGACCTCAAGCTTTATGGGAGATAGTTTTAACATTGATGGGTTTGGAACGGCCATTTGGATGGCTGTCATTTTATCCATTTTCCATCTGCTCATACAGAAAGGAATCGTGGAACCGTTAGCGAAAAAAAGCTAACGGTTTTTTTGTGTGGATTTATATCGTTTCCCCGTTCCATCTGTCATAAAAACCGTCTTCAGGAGACACAATATCCGAAGGGAGGCGGTGCACGATGGTGAATGTGAGCAGACAAATCATTCTTTTGCTTTTTTTGAGCATTCTTTTTTGTTTCAGTCAGCCTGCTTCAGCAGGATCTTTGACACAAACACAAGTGAATATACGAAATAAGCCCTTTTCACCTTTTATCTTTGATCAATTTCAAGTAGATGTCCGTCCGGTTCAAGGAAAAAAACGTGATCTTCAATTTCGGGCATCTATTAGTCAGTCAGAGCAAATTTTGTCTGCAAACCTGTACTATAAACAGAGTGATGAGCTAGGATATCGATTGATCCCAATGGAACGATTGCCGGGGATGAAACCAGAATTCACAGCGAAAATTCCGACAGATCAATTGTGGAATCCAACAGTTCATTACTATACAGAATTCTTGACGCAGAAGTCTGTCATCAAAACAACCGAACAAGCAGTTCACTTAAATGGATTTGAAGAGGATCTCTCACAGATTCCTGAGCTATTGATGACAGAAATCGTCGTGAATTCAAAAAACCGCAAAGGCAAGGATGCTTTTGAATTCATCGAGGTGTATAACACAACAGATGCACCCATTTCACTTCGACATTACCAGCTTCGCTATCGCAATCCAGCGCAAGGCGTGGAGATGGATGATATATATTCATTTCACACAAGTCCTATCACCATTTCTCCTGGAAAACCGTATGTATTTTGGCTTAGAAAAAAAGGGCAGGAGCATTTAACGGTAGCGGACTTTAATGCGATGTACAAAAGTCATTTAAAAGAGGGCGAGCAACTATCGGTCATTGAGAGTAAAGGATTGTCCAATTCTAAATCCCGCCTTGTTTCTATCACAACAAATATAGGAGAAGAGGTATCGTCGGCATCCTATCGTTTAAAGCCTTCATTGTTTAGCGAGCACAGATCGTTACTGTTCAAGTATCCAATGGATGGTACGACACAAATGAAGCTGATCTCGAAAGTGGAGGAAGAGCCGACACCCGGAAAAGTGTTAAAAGCACAAATTCCAACTGAAAAAAAAGAAATATCACAAGATGTTCATAAACCTGTGATCGAAGACATGACAGACAATCAACCGATAAAACCAACTGAAGGCATTGAAATGAGAGCAGATGTGCAGGATGATCAGTCCGTCAAAACGGTCAAATTGCGATATCGAACCAATCGTCATGAAGATTTTAAAGAGGTGTTGCTTCAAAAGGATCATAATGATCGGCTGTTTCACTATATTATTTATTCACCTGAGCTCATCGGTAAAGATCGATTGGAATATCAGATTGAAGCGTCTGACGGCGAAAATCATGCAATGACAATGAAAAAAACAATTGATGTGGAACAAGTAAGCAAAGCACACGGCCTTCGATTGAATGTAGAAGAAGGAGATACGGTTTCAGGCGTATTTCACTTAAAAGCAACAGCAGATCAGAAAAAAAGCATAAAATTAATGATAGATGGAAAACCAATTCGACAAGTATTCCCTGCACTTGAAGCAGATCCATATCTTGCATTTGATGTCAAAGGGACAAATTTATATTTTAAGAATGGTGTGTCTATAGGTAAGCACTTACTTTCCATTTTTGATGATTCGACAAAAGTGTATCGCACCTATACGATACCAATACCAGAAAAACACTTAGAAAAGGCAGGTCCACAAACAATATCATTCCATGCTGGGACGAAGTCATCGCCGTTTGACCGATTTCCTGGAGAAAATCACGATGATTTTGAATTGAAAAATGTCCAGATGATTTTATCGAATGGAACTCAAATTCTGCCTCTAAATGCGAGCCAGCATGAGGAATGGAAAATGGGCGACGGTGGCAGCGCTAAGAAGGTAAGAGCATTTCAGTTTCAAATCCCGAAGCAAGCATATGCTTCAAGCTATATTCAGTGGGATACAAGAAGGCTGAAAGAAGGAGTACATGTTGTTCAGGCTAAAACCGCAGACGAATCTCAATCTGTATGTGTGAAAGTCGATAACACGGGTCCGAAAATCAAGAGTAATATACAGGCAAATGACCAATATAAAGGCGTCTTTACGTTAAAGGCAAAGGTGACGGATCGTTGGAGTGATATAGCGGAGATGAAGGCATATTTAGATGGAAAACCGATCTCTTTGCCTTATCAAACGTCCTCTAGCGAATTAAACCCTGGGGAGCACACATTGAAGATAAAAGCAAAAGATGCCGCTGGAAACAAATCAACTTTGAAAAAGGTTTTTAAGACGGTACATGAACACCCTGAGACGCCAGAGAGAGTGTCAGATAGGACAAAAATGGAATCATCTAAGCAAACAGTGCTAACCAATGATCCTACTAATGATCAGTTAGATTACTCCTTTTACCGTGCCTATCAATATACATCGCTGCATCCGTCCATGAAGATTTTCAAATTTGCAGCGGAAACAGAGCCACCAAAACATTTAAATGAAACAGGGGAAATGATTTTTTCTGATCGAGAAAGAAATCGCATTGCATTTGCTGATGGTAAATCAGTGGAAACGAAAGATCTACAGCATTTTCCTTATCATCGCTTTCAAATCAAGGTTCATCACGATGTACGTGAAAAGGATGTTGTCGAAGCTGTATGGAAAGGAAGCTCATTATCAGGGAGAAAGGTAACGATGTACGCTTGGAATCATCAGCAAGAAAAGTGGGATAAAATCACTCATCACTTTGCCAAGGATGAAAAGGAATTTTACCTGAAAGGGCTGCTGTCAGTCAGACAGTACATGAAAAATCAAACGTTTGATTTGCTTGTACAAGATGAGATCAGTAAGACGTTAAAGCCTTATAAGATGGTGTGGATGTCTGATACTCAATATTATGCCAGAAGTTATCCTCACATCTTCAAAAAAATGGTCGAGTGGATCAGAGATCAAAGGGACCCATTAAATATTCAATATGTGTTCCATACAGGTGATATTGTGGATGATTCAAAGGATAAGCAGTGGAATCGTGCCGATACATTTATGCGTGTGTTAGATAAGCATCATATTCCTTACGGTGTATTAGCTGGTAATCATGATGTCAGGCACAAAGACGGCCATTATAGGGAATATGGGAGATACTTTGGAGCAAAACGCTTTGAAGACAAGCCGTATTACGGTGAATCCTATCAAAACAATCGAGGTCATTATGATCTTATCTCTGCTGGTGGCAATGATTATATGATGGTGTATATGGGCTGGGGGATCAAGCAAAATGAGATTGACTGGTTAAATCGAGTCATTTCTGAACATCCAGATCGAATTGTCATTTTAAATTTCCATGAGTATTTGTTAGTGAGCGGCAATCGAAGCCCAATTGGAGATTTGATCTTCCATCAAGTGGTAAAGCGTCACCCGAATATTGTCGCAGTATTTAGCGGTCACTACCACGGAGCCAGTCGAAAAGTAGATGAGATTGACGATGATCATGATGGAAAAGTGGACAGAAAAGTATATCAAATCCTTGCAGATTACCAGTCAGGTCCTGAAGGCGGTCAAGGTTTTATGCGGCTGATCACTGCGGATCAAGAAAAAAATAAACTTCATTTCACCACATATTCACCCTACTTGAATCAAGAACATTTCTATGATCCAAAAACGTATGGAGATCAAGATGAATTTTCAATTGATGTGGATTTAACACCTAAAATGAAATCCGTTAAAACCAATTATTTTGAATTGAATGTCTACACAAACGTTCTTCTTGGAGAAGTCAAAGGTGTGAAAAGTGGCAAAAAAGCAAGCTTTGAATGGAAAGGGTTAAAGCCAAATCAAGAATATTATTGGTACACTGTAGCAAAAGACCGTTTCGAAGGGAAAGCGATTTCGCCTATATGGAAAATTCATACAAAAAATGATGATCAATCAACATTTCTTAGGAAATAAAAAAACTGTGCTTTCAGGAGCACAGTTTTATCTTTCCATTGTGTGAGTGAGTTTGTATCGATCCCCTCTATAAATGGACATGACATACTCGAATGGAATGTCATTTTGAAAATAAGTTGTTCTTACAATGGAGAGGACAGGGTCCCCTAATGAAATAGACAGCAGGTCAGCTTCGTCTTTTGAAGCAACATTGGCTTCAAGCTCCTGCTTGGCATGGGCAATGGTTAGACCTGTGTTCGTTTCTATATATTCATATAAAGATCCAGTTAAATGTTCCTTTGTGAGCTCGCCAGCAAATTTTTCAGGAATATAACTCGTTTCAATAGCCATTGGTTCATCGTTTGCAAGGCGGATTCGTTTTAATTCATAGACATCTTCACTGTTCGACAGCTGTAATGATTGCAGCAAGTGCTCTGGGCATGCGACTTTTTTGAAATCAATCAACTGACTTGAAGCTTTAAGCCCACGTTGACGCATATCTTCTGTAAAGCTTGTTAAGCCCTGAAGCGGTTGTTCAAATTTCTTTCGGCTAACAAATGTTCCTTTTCCTTTTTGCCGGTATAAATATCCTTCGTTCACAAGGTTCGATAAGGCTTGTCTGACAGTCATTCGGCTAATACCAAAGCGTTCGGCATATTCTCTTTCAGAAGGAATGAGTGTATCAGGTGCTAACGTTCCATCCTCAATCTGCTTTTTCAAGTTCTCCATAATCTGATGGTACATGGGGATAGGTGACTGCTTATCAATAAACATGTGAAAATCCTCTCGTGTTTAGCGTAGTGAACCAGCTTCTCGATCAATAAAAATCGTCACATCTTCATGAAGTTTCAGAGCAGATGCAGGGAAGTCTGGGTGAATTTCAGTTCGTTCTAAATATTGTATCACGTCCGCTTTTGATTTTCCTGATGCGAGAAGGAGAATTTTTTTACTTGAAAGAATGCTTGCAATTCCCATTGTAATGGCATGTGTAGGTACCTCATCTATAGAAGAAAAGTACCTTGCATTGGCGTGGCGAGTGTGTTCATCTAATTGGACGACATGCGTCTTTGAGTCAAAAGGAGTACCAGGTTCATTAAACCCGATATGTCCATTTTGTCCGATACCAAGTAGCTGAAGATCAATATCCCCTAAATCTTCAATGAGCTGATCATACCTTAAGCACTCTTCTTCCAAGTGAGCAGCAGCACCATTGGGGAGGAAATATTGATCTGATGGGAGATCAATATGGTCGAATAAATGACGCTTCATGTAAGTCATATAACTATTTTCATGATTTGGATCAATTCCCACGTACTCATCCAGATTCACTGTTCTTGCTTGTTTGAAAGACAATTGTTCTGTTTGATGCAACTGAATTAACTCTTTATAAGTATCAATTGGTGTACCGCCAGTTGCCAGACCGAGAACCGCATCTGTTTTTGATTTAATGGTACGTGCAATGAAAGCAGCTGCTGCTTTTCCTAATTGATCTTTATCTGCAAATTCGATGATGTTCATCAGTGTGTGGCCTCCTTTTTTTCATAAACGATTTGTCCATGGCAGATCGTCATCATGAGTTCGCCAGCTTCATCCCAAATGACCAAGTCTGCCAGTTTTCCAACTTCGATCGAACCGAGCTGATGATCGATCCCGAGCTGAGTGGCTGCATTTGTTGAGGTCATTTGAGCAATTTCTGTCCATCCACATTGTGTGATCTGTCTCATACGTTTGACCCCATCTTTCATTTGTAAAATCGATCCTGCAAGTGTTCCATCTGCTAGCAATGCTTTTTCACCGCCGACTGTCACAGTCTGCCCGCCAAATTCGTAGGTTCCCTCTCCAAGTCCTTTTGCACGCATTGAGTCTGTAATCATGATCAAACGTTCACTTCCCTTTGCCAAATACGCAAGCTTTACGGAAAGAGGATGTGAATGAATGCCATCTGTAATCAGCTCAGTCAAAAGCTTTTCGTTTGTAAGTGCAGCTCCTGCAACATTGGGCTCACGATGCTGAAATGAACTCATTGCATTATAAAGATGCGTGACATGACGCGCACCGTGCTTTGCTGCTAGTTCAATCATGTCATGATGAGCATTTGTATGTCCAATAGAAGGAATGATATTTTTTTCTTTTAGTAAGGAAAGAAATGCAAAATCAGTATCTTCCTCAGGTGCAAAAGTGACAATTCGAATCAGCTGATCAGATGCACTCAGCCATTTCTCAAAAAGAGGAAGGTTAGCCTGTGTAATCCATTGAGCTGGCTGCGCACCAGCTTTATCTTTAGAAATAAAAGGACCTTCTAGATGAATGCCTAAACATTGTGCCTGACTTCCAGCCTGCTTTTTATTATAGGGTCTCCACTGTGCGACATTTTTAAGTGCTTGCTCAATCTCTTGATGATTTTGTGTAATGGTTGTTGCTAAAAAGCTTGTCGTTCCTTCTGCGGGTAAGTGATCAGCAAGTGTATTCATGGCTTCTGGTGTCGCATCCATCATATCTGCACCATATCCTCCATGGATGTGAATATCAATCATTCCGGGGAGTAAATAAAAGTTTTCCCGGGAAATATATACTTTTTCATAATTTCCTGTCGGCGGTGATGTTGAAATATAGTCGATCTTGCCATCGCGTAAACCGACAAAACCATTTTCAATGATTTCTGTCTTTGTCACAATATGAATATTGGAGAGCAATAAAGAACTGCTCATGATTGTGCCCCCTTATTCTCGTCGTTAGATTCAGTTTACCTTTTTTAAGTATAGTTGTCTATACCAGTAAATGTGATGAAAGAGGATCAGGATAAAATACTATTTTGGGTTCATCATTGAAAGTGATAAAATAGAGCTGTATTTCTGAAACGCCTGCGATAAAAGGAGGAAGAAGCGTGCCGAAAGTTCGTACGAAGGACATAATGGAACAATTTCATCTTGAACTGGTAAGTGGGGAAGAAGGGATTAATCGTCCCATTACAATCAGTGATCTTTCCAGACCAGGTATTGAAATGGCTGGATATTTTACATATTACCCAAAAGAAAGAGTTCAACTTTTAGGAAAGACAGAGCTTTCTTTTTTTGAACAGCTCCCAGAACGCGAACGAAAGCAGAGAATGATGTCTCTTTGTACAGATATTACCCCTGCCATCATTTTGTCACGAGATCGTGAAGTACCAAAGGAATTGATCGAAGCTTCAAACGAAAATGGAGTGCCGGTTTTACGCTCAAGCTTAAAAACGACAAGACTTTCGAGTCGATTAACGAACTTCTTAGAAAGCAAGCTTGCACCAACGACTGCGATTCATGGCGTACTCGTAGATGTATATGGTGTAGGTGTGCTGTTAATTGGAAAAAGTGGCGTAGGTAAAAGTGAAACGGCTTTAGAATTAGTGAAGAGAGGACACAGGCTGGTTGCAGACGATTGCGTGGAAATTAGGCAAGAGGATCAGGATACGTTAGTTGGAAGCGCACCAGAGCTGATTGAGCACCTTCTAGAAATCCGTGGATTAGGCATTATTAATGTGATGACCTTATTTGGAGCGGGCGCTGTCAGAAGCTATAAGAGAATTACGATTGTTATGAACCTTGAGCTTTGGGAACAAGGCAAACAGTATGACCGTTTAGGACTTGAGGAAGAAAAAATGCGGATCATCGATACAGATGTACCAAAGCTGACCATCCCTGTACGTCCGGGACGAAATTTAGCGGTCATCATCGAGGTAGCTGCTATGAACTTCAGATTGAAACGAATGGGACATAATGCAGCGGAACAATTTACAAGTAAACTTGCCGATGTCATTGAAGACAATGGCCAGGATGAATAGGAGCTGTCTATATGAATGAAGCAATTCAACCAATTGATCCGATTGCTTTTCAGCTCGGACCTATTTCGGTTCATTGGTATGGTGTGATTATTGGGGTCGGAGCCCTGCTTGGACTCTGGCTCGCATTAAGGGAGTGTGAAAAAAGAGGCATCAATAAAGATATGTTTATTGATCTCATCTTATTTGCCATTCCTATCGCCATTATTTGTGCACGAATTTATTATGTATCCTTTGAATGGGATTATTATCAGCAGCACCCAAATGAAATCATCAAGATTTGGAATGGTGGAATTGCCATACATGGCGGACTAATAGGGGCGGTGCTGACAGCGATTGTCTTTACTAAAGTGAGGAAGGTGTCCTTTTGGAAAATCGCCGATGTCGCAGCGCCTAGTATTTTACTAGGGCAAGCCATCGGGCGCTGGGGGAACTTTATTAATCAAGAAGCGCATGGTGAGGCTGTTTCAAGAGCCTTTTTAGAAAATTTGCACCTGCCTGAGTTTATTATTAATCAGATGTACATTGACGGGACCTACTATCACCCTACGTTCTTATATGAATCATTATGGAATATCGCAGGCGTTTTGATATTAATCTTATTACGTAGAACATCATTGCGTCGAGGCGAAATGTTCTTGTCTTATTTAATCTGGTATTCAATCGGTCGTTTCTTCATTGAAGGAATGAGAACAGACAGCTTAATGCTGACTGAGCACCTTCGAATTGCACAGATGATTTCAATTGCCATATTTGCAGTGGCTGTTCTGCTGATTGTGTTTAGAAGAATCAAGGGATATGCATCTATACCGTATAAAGAGAACAACTCATCAAATTAAGAGCAAGGGGGATAAGAGATGGGGGAGACATGGAAAAACGGCTTGAAAGCAGGGTTATCGACAACTTGGACACTTGGAAAAGTCATTTTTCCGGTTACCATTCTCGTTAGTATCTTGCAGCATACACCTGTAATGGATTGGATGATACAATTCATCCGTCCATTTATGGGCCTGTTTGGTCTTTCAGGGGAAGCGGCCATTCCGCTTGTTTTAGGAAATATGCTGAACTTGTATGCGGGTATTGCAGCCATCTTGACATTAGAGCTGCCTGTGAAGGAAGTGTTCATTTTAGCGGTCATGCTCTCCTTTTGTCACAACTTGATCATCGAATCAACAGTGGCGGCGAAGGTTGGGCTGCGGGTGTCTGTCATTTTGCTGGTGAGAATCAGTCTTGCCGTCGTGTCAGCAATTGTCATTCACCTCGTTTGGCAGGGAGGCGAGGAGCCGGCGCAATATGGTTTGCTGACAGCTGCTCAGTCGGCTGATGTGCCTTCTAGCTGGTATATGATCGTACTTCTTGCTTTACAGAAAGCTGTTCTTGGTGTGCTGCAGCTGGCTTGTATTGTCATTCCTCTCATGATCATCATTCAATTCATGAGAGACTTAGGGTGGCTCCATACGCTGTCTAAGTGGCTGTCTCCTTTTACGAGAATGCTTGGAATGAAAGAAAATACGTCTATGACGATGGTGGCTGGTTTGACCATTGGTCTTGCCTACGGGGCAGGCGTCATGATGAAAGCAGTGGAAGAGGACGGTGTCAGCAAAAAGGATTTAACGCTTGCTTTCATTTTCCTTGTGGCGTGTCATGCGGTGGTCGAAGATACACTCATTTTCATTCCTTTAGGTATTCCAGTCTGGCCGCTTCTTCTTATTCGCCTTATTTCAGCTATTTTATTGACAGCTGCCATCAGCTATATTTGGCGGAGGCGGGAACATGCAGCTGTTAGAAAGGAAGCTATATGAACCAATCAACTATTAACACAGTGTTATTTGATTTAGATGGCACATTAATCAATACAAATGAATTAATTATTGCTTCATTTCAGCATACGCTTGATCATTATTACCCTGGTCAATACAGCCGTGAGGATATCCTTCATTTCATTGGCCCATCATTATTTGATACATTCTCTGCAATGGATCCGAATCTGACAGATGACATGATTCAGATGTATCGAACGTTTAATCATGAACAGCATGACCTGCTTGTGACGGAGTACGAGACGGTGTTAGACACGTTGAAAATCCTCCAGGATCGAGGGTTTAAGCTTGGTATTGTGACAACAAAAATACGTGATACGGTCTTAATGGGATTAAAGCTGACTGGATTGGAGCCATTTTTTGAGGTCATTGTCACACTTGATGATGTACAAAATGAAAAGCCGCATCCAGAACCAGTCCAGCTGGCATTATCCAAACTCGGCAGTGATCCGCATGAGGCGATCATGGTTGGCGATAACTATCACGACATTTTATCTGGTCAAGCGGCAGGGACGAAAACAGCAGGTGTTGCTTGGTCTATTAAGGGAGAAGAAGCCCTGTTAAAGCATCGCCCAGATTATATGCTGCAGAAAATGAGTGATCTCTTGGCGATTGTTGGAGCTGATTAAGTTGAGAAAAACAGATCGTTATCCTGTCAAAGGGGTCAATTCGCTTAGACAAGTCTATCGAACGGTCCCCTTTCTCAAGGTTGTGAAAAACTTTATCTTTATTCAAATGGCAAGGTATACGCCTTTTATGGGAATGAAAAATTGGATTTATCGCACCTTCCTTCGAATGAAAGTCGGGGAGGATACGGCGTTTGCTTTAATGGTGATGGTCGATCTCATGTTTCCTGAGAAAATCACTGTCGGCCGAAATAGTGTGATTGGTTATAACACGACCATTTTGTCCCATGAGTATTTGATTAAAGAGTATAGGCTTGGGGAAGTCTATATTGGTGATGAAGTCTTAATTGGGGCAAATTCAACGATTCTACCTGGAGTGACAATTGGTGATGGTGCGATTGTATCGGCAGGAACTCTTGTGAACAAAGATGTTCCGGCAGGCTCCTTTGTTGGAGGTAATCCAATGCGGATGATATATACAAAAGAGGAAATGGAAGCACGTCAATCTACGTCTGCTGAGTAGCTCGGCAGACTTTTTTGTTGACATTCTAACATGGTGTAACTATAATGATTACAACAGAGGTGAGAAAACATGAAAATCAGCAGCAGATTTACTGTCGCTGTCCATATTCTGGCCTTGCTATCACTTGAAAAAGGATCATTACAGACATCGGAGGATATCGCAGGAAGTGTCAATACAAATCCAGTGGTCATTCGCCGTATCATGAGTAAGCTCAAAAAAGCAGGCCTAATCTCAACGAGTCTTGGCAAAGGCGGTTCTCAATTAAACCGAAGTGAGGATGACATTACACTGCTCGATGTGTATAAAGCCGTTGAAGTGGTGGATGAGGGAGAGTTGTTTCAAATTCATGAAAGCCCAAACCCTGACTGTCCGATCGGTGCAAATATTCAAGCTGTACTAGAATTAATTTTGTGCCGTGCTCAAAGTGCGATGGAGCAAGTGCTTGCTGAGATCAAATTAAGTGAACTAACGCAGGTTTTAATCAAAAAAATTGGATGATCTATTCAATTTTTTTTACCTCTGTTGTAACCATATTGGTTACATCTTAAGTGATCAAAATAACCTTATATTGTAGGAGGAATTTACATGAACATTGGAATCATTGGCGCAACAGGTAAAGCAGGACAACACATTTTAAAAGAAGCTCAATCGAGAGGGCACGAAGTAACGGCAATCGTTCGAGATGCACAAAAAGTGACTAATTCATCAGCAGCTGTTTTAGAAAAGGATGTTTTTCACTTAGAGGCAGGAGACGTCAAAGGCTTTGATGTGATCGTAAACGCATTTGGTGCGCCAGCAGGACAAGAGCACCTTCATGTAGAAGCAGGGAAAAAACTCATTCATCTCTTGAAAGAGACACCAGAAACGCGTTTAATCGTCGTGGGAGGTGCTGGAAGTTTATTTGTAGATGAGGCCAAAACAACTAGACTGATGGACACACCGGAGTTTCCAAAGGAATACTTTGCTACTGCTTCACAGCAAGGAGAAAATTTAATAGATCTTCAAAAGACCGAAGGAGTAAAATGGACATTTCTTAGTCCAGCTGCATTCTTTGATCCAGCAGGCAAACGGACAGGTGCTTATGTGAAAGGCAAAGACCATCTTATCGTTAATTCGAAGGGTGACAGCTATGTGAGTTATGCTGACTACGCCGTTGCGCTTGTCGATGAGATAGAACAAGCTGCTCATGTTGGAGAACGTTTTACTGTGGTTTCTGAAGCAGAATAAGAATATAAAAACCCCGCTATTTAGCGGGGTTTTATGCTTTAATGATAATCGCCTGGCTGCCCATCTGTTTCCAAGAATCCTCAAACTGTTCACGATCGACTTTTTGATTTTTTTCTCCGTATGGGTTATTTAAGTAGATGTGATCCTTGTCGTAGCCAGTGATGACGACGCTATGCATATTAAAGCTGATATCTATTTTTCCATTTGGTGTATTCCATGTTTCAATGTTATCTGTTTTGGCAAAGGTCGAAGTTGTAATGACCCAGACAGGATAACCTTTTTCAAGTGATTGATAGATGGCCTTTTTGACTGGCTTGCCGGTCAAGTCCACCGCTTGATTACCTGCATATTTTTTCGCAAGCTGATAAATGGGTTCGTGGTACACACCAAGACCTGGCCCATTCTCCATATCGCCTACAAACCCGTCATGAGGGTCTCCTTTTAAGCCATTCTCATAATTGAGTGGGATACGCTTCATCTCGTTTGCCAATGCGTTTTTCGTTATATGCTCATAGCCGCTGTAATGAAGAAGCATGGCTAAGCTCGTGACTTCGCATCCGTTATAAAGCTTTGGTGCATCCATTTGATTAAAGAGGATGACGTCCATGGCTTTTTTATTTCCTTTTAAACTAGAATGTGTCGTTTCTGTTTTCTTCGTAGAACGTGTTTCTTCTGCTGCTAGTGCGGTATCATTTTCTTTTTCTTTGGCTTCTTGCGGTGACGTTGTTTTCTTGACTTGGTCGAATTGTGAAATGAAAATAAAGCCGAAATAAACAAGACATGCGCACAACAAAGTTAAGATTAATGTCTGGATGAATTTCACTGTAATCTCCTGTGTTATTCAATATTTTTAAGTATTATAGCATGTTCCTAAAGCAAAGAGATCAAAAAGGATTAGGTGTCATTTTAATGTAATATATGAACAAATGATTAAGGAAAAAAAGGGGAAAATAAAAATGATTGATTTAATCACTTTATTTTGTTAGCATATTATCATATTAGCGAACTAAAGGATTCGGAATTTTTTGTTTTAATGTGTTGGAGGTGCGGAACATGTTCATGTTTGAAAAACCATATGGTATGCGAGATTCATTACCAGGATTGTATGAGACGAAGAAAAGGGTTAGGCATTCTTTAACAGAGGTCATGAATGGTTGGGGTTATCGTTTAATGGAAACGCCAACGCTTGAATTTTACGATACAGTCGGTGTTCAATCGGCGATTACAGATACGCAGCTGTTTAAGCTTCTTGATCAAAATGGTCAAACCCTTGTGCTTAGACCTGATATGACGGGACCAATTGCGAGAGTGGCGGCTTCAAAGCTTCACGAACAGGCGTATCCGCTTCGAGTCGGTTATGCAGCCAACGTGTTTCGGGCACAGGAAAGAGAAGGCGGAAGACCTTCTGAATTTGAACAGGTCGGTATTGAATTGATCGGTGATGGTTCGATTAGTGCAGATGCTGAAGTCATAGCGCTTGTTGTGTTTGCATTAAAAAATGCCGGACTTCAATCCTTCAAAATTGCGATTGGGCATGTGGCTTTGGCAGAGACCTTGTTTTTAGATGTACTAGGGAATACAGAGCGGGCGAACGTATTGCGCCGATTTTTATATGAAAAGAATTATGTGGGCTACAGGCAGCATGTCAAACAATTGCCTCTCTCATCCATCGATAAAACAAGGCTGCTCCAGCTTTTAGAGCTGCGCGGCGGTCAAGAAGTGACCCAGCAGGCTGAAGAAATTGTGGTCTCACAAGAGGGAAAAGAAGTGCTGGCGGAGTTAAAGGCGCTGTGGGAGACACTTGAAGATTACGGCTGTACAGAATATATCCGTTTGGATTTAAGCATGGTCAGTCATATGAGCTACTATACGGGAATTTTGTTTGAAGTATTTGCAGATCATGTTGGGTCTGTGATCGGAAGTGGAGGAAGGTATGATCAATTGCTTGCTCACTTTGATGCACCCGCACCCGCTACAGGCTTCGGACTTCGATTAGACCGTCTTCTTGAGGCACTCGACGCAAAAGAAATAAATGAGCCCCAAGAGGCTGTGATTTTTAGTAAAGAACAACGGCTTGAAGCATTTGATTTTGCAGAAAAAGAGCGGACAAAAGGCAAAAGGATTGTTCTCCAAGACTTAGCAGGTATTGAAAATATCGATGCCATGACCAAGGCATTTGAGCAAGTGACTTATTTTATCGGCGCTAGAAAGGAAGAGCAAAATGGGTAAAGTGTTGACAATGGCAATGCCAAAGGGGCGGATATTTGAAGAAGCAGCAGGGCTATTAAGACAGGCTGGATATCAGCTGCCGGAGGAATTCGAAGATTCAAGAAAATTAATCATTGATGTACCGGAAGAAAATCTCCGCTTTATTTTAGCGAAGCCAATGGATGTGACGACATATGTAGAGCACGGTGTAGCGGATGTGGGCATTGCAGGGAAAGACGTCATGCTTGAAGAAGCACGGGATGTGTACGAAGTGCTCGATTTAAACATTAGCAAATGTCATTTAGCTGTAGCGGGCTTGCCGGGAGCCAGCTGGGGCGGTGTTGCGCCGCGTGTGGCCACAAAGTACCCAAATGTCGCTTCTTCTTATTTTAGAGAACAAGGTGAGCAGGTGGAGATCATTAAGCTAAATGGTTCCATTGAATTAGCACCGCTCATCGGACTTGCCGATCGAATTGTTGACATTGTCTCCACCGGTCAAACACTTAAGGAAAATGGGCTTGTCGAAACGGAACATATTTGTGACATTACGTCACGTTTTATTGTCAATCCTGTGAGCTATCGAATGAAGGACGCGGTAATCGATGAAATGGCGCAGCGTCTGGCAAGAATCATCGAAGGAGAAGGGGAGGAAACATCATGAACATCACCTACATACAAGAAGGTGAGACAGACCCTCTCTCACTCAAGCGTTCTCTAGATACAGGAACGGAAGAGCAGCGACTGGCTGTTCAACGAATTATCGAAGAAGTGAGAAAAAATGGTGACGAAGCCGTACGGTCTTTCACGAAGCAATTTGACGGTGTCTCTATTGAACAGTCACTTGTGACGGAGGATGAAAAGACAAAAGCCTACGAACGTTTGGACCCGGAGATGATCCAAATCATCCAAACGGCGATCCGGAATATTCGAACATACCACGAGCGTCAGCTGACCTCCTCTTGGTTTTATCACCAAAAGGACGGCTCAATGCTAGGTCAGAAAGTAACACCGCTTGATGCGGTCGGTGTATATGTCCCAGGGGGAACGGCCGCTTATCCATCATCTGTTTTAATGAATGTGATCCCGGCACTTGTTGCCGGCGTTGAGCGAATTGTCCTTGTGACACCGCCAGGAAAAGACGGCCGTCTGTCTGACGCTGTTCTAGTAGCTGCGAAGGAGCTGGGCATTTCAGAAATGTACAAAATGGGCGGTGCTCAGGCGATAGCCGCTCTTGCATATGGAACGGAAAGTATTCAGCCTGTTGATAAAATCACCGGTCCAGGAAATATTTATGTAGCACTTGCCAAACGGGAAGTATTTGGTCAAGTAGACATTGATATGATTGCGGGTCCAAGTGAAATTGCTGTTTTAGCAGATGAAACGGCAACTGCACATGAGGTGGCAGCTGATTTGCTTTCACAGGCAGAGCATGATGCATTGGCATCTAGTATTTTGGTGACACCATCTAAGGTACTGGCTGAAAGAGTGCAAGCAGAGGTGCAAGCGCAGCTTGATACTTTGCCAAGGAAATCAATTGCAGCACAATCTATTCAAGACCATGGTTATATTTACGTAACAGAATCTTTGGATCGTGCAGTTGATATCGTGAACCAGTTAGCCCCAGAGCATTTAGAAGTGCTGACGGCGTATCCAGAATCACTACTTGGTCAAATCAAGCATGCTGGAGCAATTTTCTTAGGGCGTTACAGCCCAGAGCCGGTAGGGGATTACTTCGCAGGACCGAACCATGTGCTGCCAACAAACGGGACGGCAAGATTTTCTAGTCCGCTCGGCGTCACGGATTTCCAAAAGAAAACGAGCATCATTTCATATAGCAAAGAAGCCTTTGAAACACATAGGGAAAGCATTGCGGCTTTTGCAAGATTAGAAGGGCTTGAAGCACATGCCAGATCGATTGAAGCGAGAAAGCGGGAGGAATCAAAATGAGACAGGCGGAAACAGCGAGACAGACAAATGAAACGAACATTTCGTTAGCGCTAGAGATTGATGGCGAAGGAAAAGCAGATATTCAGACAGATGTCCCTTTTATGACGCACATGCTCGACTTATTCACGAAGCATGGACATTTTAACTTAACTGTAGATGCAAAAGGAGACACAGATGTCGATGATCACCACACAACAGAAGATATTGGCATTGTGCTTGGGCAGATGTTTAAAGAAGCGCTCGGTGATAAAAAAGGAATCAAGCGCTACGGCTCTAGTTTTGTTCCAATGGATGAAACACTCGCCCAAGTAGTCGTGGATTTAAGCAATCGTCCTCATTTGGAAATGAGAGCCGATTTCCCTAGTCAGAAGGTCGGCACCTTTGATACGGAGCTGGTTCATGAGTTTCTTTGGAAATTTGCCCTTGAAGCACGAATCAATCTGCATGTGATCGTTCACTATGGAACCAATACCCACCATATGATTGAAGCCATTTTTAAAGCGATGGCACGCGCCTTAGATGAAGCAACAACCATTGATCCGCGTGTGAAAGGGATTCCGTCGACAAAGGGGATGCTCTAATGATTGGCGTCATTGACTATGGAATGGGAAATTTGTTTAGCGTATCAAAAGCACTGGAACGAGCAGGAGCGTCTTATATCGTGTCTTCTGAAGCAGAGGAGCTGAAAAAGGCAGATGCGTATATTTTGCCAGGAGTCGGTTCATTTCGTGATGCGATGCAGCTGTTAAGACAGACAGGACTTGAGGCGTTTATCCACCAAGTCGTGCAGGAAGGAAAGCTGTTATTTGGCATTTGCCTTGGCATGCAGTTGTTGTTTGAAGAAAGTGAAGAAGCAGGAAAAACAAAAGGGCTAGGCCTTTTAAAAGGACGTGTCGTTCTTTTGAAGGATCGTGATCAGGATGGACAAAGGCTGAAGGTGCCTCATATGGGCTGGAATGAGCTCACATTTCATCAGCCCTCTCCATTGTTTAAAGGTGTGCCAGAAGGATTTGCATACTTTGTTCACTCGTATTATGTGAGTGGCATGAATCCAGAAGACCTATTGGCAAGTGCACCCTATGGTGTGCAAGTACCTGCCGTTGTTGGGAAGGGGAATGTGTTTGGAACGCAGTTTCACCCTGAAAAAAGCAGTACAACAGGAATGGCACTGTTGAAACAGTTTATTCAATTAGCAAACGAACAGAGGGTGAGCAAATGAGTGATTTTACATTATATCCAGCAATTGATATGAGAAATGGCAAATGTGTACGACTTGTGCAAGGAGACTATGACCAAGAAACCATTTATGGAGATTCACCGTTAGACATGGCGAGACTGTTTGCAAATGAAGGAGCAAAATGGATACATCTCGTTGATTTAGATGGCGCAAAAGCAGGAAAACGCGTGAATCACGAGCATGTGCTATCGATTGCTTCCTCATTAGATGTGAATGTCCAAATTGGCGGCGGCATTCGGACAGAAGAAGATGTTGCATTTTATTTAAACAATGGCGTATCGAGAGTCATTCTTGGCAGTTCAGCGGTGTCGAACCCGGTTTTTGTGAAAAAAATGCTGGCGCAATATGGGGAGAAAATCGCCATTGGCATTGATGCACGAAATGGTTTTGTATCGACTGAAGGCTGGCTTGAAACGTCGGAAGTAAAGGCGGAGGAACTTGGTCAGGAACTGGCAAAGGAAGGCGCAGAGGTCTTCATTTTCACGGATATTCAAATGGATGGCATGCTGTCTGGTCCAAATGTGGAAAGTACGGTTCGATTAGCAGAAGCAACTGGCAAACAAGTCATTGCCTCAGGTGGTGTCAGTGCAGTGAGTGATCTGCAAAAGCTGTCAGCACAAAAGCAGACAGGTGTGTCTGGTGCAATCATTGGCAAGGCGCTGTACACAAAGCAATTTACTTTAGCTGAAGCGTTTGAAGGGCTTGACAGCATATGATGACAAAACGAATCATTCCATGTCTTGATGTAAAGGAAGGGCGTGTGGTCAAAGGTATCCAATTTCTAGGGTTGAAGGATGCTGGTGATCCGGTCGAATTAGCGCAGATCTATGACGAGGAAGGTGCGGATGAACTCGTCTTTCTTGATATATCTGCCTCTCATGAAGGCCGAAAAACGATGGTGGATGTGGTCAAACAAGTGGCATCCACTCTCGCTATCCCGTTCACGGTGGGCGGCGGGATTAACCACCTTGATGACATGAAGCGTATTTTAAGAGCGGGGGCAGACAAGGTGTCTGTGAACACAGCGGCTGTTTTAAGACCGGAGCTAATAACAGAAGGAGCCGACTTTTTTGGTTCACAGTGCATAGTTGTTGCGATTGATGCGAAATACGATGAAGAGAAACAAGCATACATGGTCTATACGCACGGAGGACGACGTCAAACGGATTTAGAAGTGAGTGACTGGGCGAAAGAAGCCGTGCGAAGAGGAGCAGGCGAGATCTTGCTGACTAGCATGGATGCCGATGGTGAGAAAACGGGCTTTGAGCATCGTTTGACGAAGCTTGTATCAGAAACAGTCACAGTGCCAGTTATTGCTTCAGGAGGTGCTGGCAATGCGCAGCATATGCTGGAGGCTTTTACAAAAGGTGAAGCTGATGCCGCACTCGCAGCCTCTATTTTCCATTATAAAGAAACCTCCATTCAAGAGGTGAAGACATTTTTGAGAGAACACGGGGTGAAGGTAAGATGAAACAGGCAAACGAATTAACCTTTAATGATGCAGGTCTCATTCCTGCCATTGTACAGGATGCTCAAAGCAAGGAAGTTCTTACTTTGGCGTATATGAATCAAGAATCCTATGAAAAAACATTAGAGACAGGGGAAACATGGTTTTTTAGCCGGTCGAGAAATGAGCTTTGGCACAAAGGAGCCACATCTGGACACACCCAGCGTGTCACATCCATTCGCTATGACTGTGATCAAGATGCCCTGCTTGTTCTAGTGACACCAAGCGGTCCAGCCTGCCATACAGGCAGCTATAGCTGTTTTTCGGAAGAGGGCGTGAAACAGCAAAGGGGAGAACAAGACCGCTTTGCCATTTTAAATGAACTGGAACAGGTCATTGCGAAGCGTCAGATGGAAATGCCAGAAGGAGCTTATACAACCTATCTCTTTGAAAAAGGAGTCGACAAAATCCTGAAAAAGGTAGGGGAAGAAGCTTCTGAAGTCATCATTGCAGCGAAGAACCGTGATCAAGAAGAATTGAAATGGGAAACAGCAGATCTTCTGTATCACCTTCTTGTGTTATTACGTGAACAGCAGCTGCCTCTTGATGATGTATTAAAGGTATTGAAAAAGCGCCATCAAGGGGAATGAAAAGCTGGGGGTACCCCCAGCTTTTTGCTTTTAAATGAAAAACAAATCCTTCCTTTCCTTTTGTTCTATGTGACGACTCATGAAGTATGTTATACTACACACGGTACACTGTTCGAAATGGAGGGTATCGGTGAGTAAATACACTTCTCAAAATAATCACACACAAGTCGTCCAGCTATTCCAAGATGGGCATTACTTTTTTCATAAAGGTCTAAAAGCATATAGAGAAAGAAATCTGTCTAGGGCAAGTAAGTTGATACAGCGGGCCATCGTACTTGAGCCTGAAAATGTAGAAATGCTGTCGCAGCTTGCCATTATTTATACTGAAATGGGTCATTACCAACAATCTAATGAACTGCTTGATTTTATCCTTGAACACTTGGATGAGAACATGTCAGAGTGTCACTACTTTAAAGCCAATAATTATGCGAATCTCGGTTTGTTTCAAGAGGCATATAGATGCGCCACTGCTTATGCTGCGCTGGAAGAAGACGGGGAATTTGCAGATGAAAATGACGATCTCCTCGATCTGCTTGATATGAGTGACGATGTTGATGAAGATTTTCCTTATGATCAGGATGATCTGATTGTAAAGCAGGATCAAGCCAACCATTTGCTAGAAAGCGGCAGGCTAGATGAAGCAATCGAGATGCTGGAACAGATGATTGTTGAGTATCCAGAGTTTTGGTCAGCGTATAATAATCTCGCTTTGGCCTATTTTTATTCTGGCCAAATCGATCAGGCAAAAGAAATGTTGAACCGGGTCCTTCATGAAAATCCCGGTAATCTGCATGCCCTTTGTAATCAGCTTGTTTTCTATCATTATGAAAAAGAAGAAGAAAAGGTCAATCTGTTAGCGAAGCAATTAACGCACGTGTATCCAATATTAAGTGAACAGCGTTATAAGCTTGGCGCAACATTTGCCCTTGTTGGAGAATTTGAATGGGCATTTAAATGGCTTTATTCTTTGTATAAAACAGGTTTCCAAGGTGATAGTACGTTTTTATACTGGCTGGCAAGTGCAGCCTATTATACGGGCCACAAAACGCTGGCGCAAACCGTCTGGGATAAGATGGTGGAAGAAGATATTGATGCAGATGAAATCAAGCCGTGGCAAGACAAACCAGAGGAGTCTGAGCCAATGGTTTCAATTGAGGAACGACTCACTGCCTACTATGTCAGCAAACAAAAAGGTGAACGTGACGTCTTGCAATCTGTTCTTGATTCCCGCGCTGCGAAAACGGCCTTTGAACAGCAGTTTATTGAGTTACTTTTATATGAAGATCAAATGGAAGAACGATCGTTTTCAGAAGATGCGGTCTTCGCAAAACAGGCGGCATCTGCTTTGGAAGAAGCGGTGCAGCCTGATAGCCACATGCCATATTTTTGGTTATTCCATATTATTCAGCAAGCACGCGCTTCAGGCGTAGAGAAGAAAAATGCCATTGCATGGGCAGCAGCTTCTTATTATCTATGGATGAATGAACAAGAAGAATCAGCTGTCAGCAAAAAAGAGATCGCAGCTTCTTTTCAGATCAGCGTTCAAACGCTGTCAAAATATGAGAATGTTATTTGTGCGTTCATGGTTTGAATAGGTAAATAGAATCAGATAACAGCAGCATGGCCGAAAAGGTCATGCTTTTTTCTTGGATAAAAAGGTGGGATTTGCTAGGATTTGGCGAAGTATGACAATCTCGACATCTATTTGAAACATAAATGTAATAAAAATATTAGCTCATTTTGTCGATGTGTCATGTATAATGAAACTCGTGGATTAAAACAAAGATATATATTTAAATATTTTACTATACATAATGCAACACCTAGTGATAGAAACAATCTGGTCAACATCTGACTGAATCATCAGGAAGAAAGACACAGGAAGCACAGATTGGTCGCAGAGAATTTGCTGCTTTCTCATGTCGCTTGGGAAATTGTCAAAGGAGGAACTATACGTGAAAAAGTTTATTACTTTCGGTTTAGCTTCGGTGATTGGAGCGAGCGGTTTATTTATTCCATTTACTCATGAAGCAAATGCACAGAACTTTGAACAAAAGAAACAAGAACTAGACAGCAAGCAGTCAGAGGTAAACAAGAATCTTCAAAAGAAAAAAGAAGAGCTTTCAAAGCTTGAGGCAAAACAAGAGGCACTTGCGCTAAAGCTAAAAGAAATTGACGAAAAAGCTTTAAAAACAAGTGATCAAATCGAAGAAAAACAAAAAGAAAACGAAAAAACAAAAAAAGAAATCAAAGCACTGAAAAAAGAAATTGCTGATACAGAAAAACGTATCGAAGAAAGAAACGAATTCTTGAAAAAGCGTGTACGTGCGCTTCAAGAAAGCGGTGGTTCTACGAAATACATAGATGTATTACTAGGAGCAAAAAGCTTTAGCGATTTCATCAGCCGTGCAGGTGCTGTATCTACATTAATCAACGCAGACAGCGAAATCATTAAAGAACAAGAAAGAGACAAAGCGGAATTACAAAAGTCTGAAAACGAATTAAACACAAAGCTTGAAGATGTTCAAAAGACGCTTGCAAAGCTTGAAACACTTCAAACAGACTTAAATAAACAGCTTGATGAGAAAGACAAGCTATTCAAGCAAGTGAAAAAGCAAAAAGGAAGTGCCTCTTCTCAAATCAGCGAGTTAAACACTGAGGCAAACAGCATTGCATCTGAAAAAGACGCAACAATCGCTGCTCAAAAACAAGCTGAAAAAGAAGCAAGAGAAGCTGCTCAACAAGCAAAAGAAGAAAAAGCACAAAGACAACAGCAACGTCAAGCTAATGTTCAAGCAGAAGACAACAGCTCTAATAACGACAGCGGTTCTTCTTCAAATAACAGTGGATCTTCAAATAATAACAACAACAGCAGTTCACCAAGCAAAAAGCCATCTTCTGGCGGTGGATCACCTGTCAGCAATAACGTAGGCGGAATCGAAGGTGCAATCAGCACAGGTTCTACGATTGTAGGACAATCTCCATATAAATGGGGCGGCGGCAGATCACAAGCCGATATTAACGCACGTCGTTTTGACTGTTCTTCATTCGTTCGCTGGGCATTTGCATCAGCAGGCATCAACCTTGGACCAGTTGGCGGTACAACAACAGATACGCTTGTAGGTAAAGGAAGAGCTGTAAGTGCATCTGACATGAAACGTGGAGACCTTGTGTTCTTTGATACGTACAAAGTAAATGGCCACGTTGGTATTTACTTAGGAAACGGTACATTCTTGAACGATAACAGCTCTCGCGGTGTTTCAGTTGACTCTATGAGCAACGTTTACTGGAAAAAAGCATTCAATGGCGTTGTAAGAAGAGTCGTTGAATAAATCATTACTTACTATATAACCGTAAACAGGCTTCCTTAAACAGCAGTTTAAGGAAGCTTTTTCTTTTTTTGAAGATATGAGCAAATGATTCGCTTATTATCCGCAGATTTAATAGGATATGGGTAAGGCATAAAAGCTAAGAGTGGAAATGATGCTCTCTGTCATGAATGGAAGCATCACCCAAGGGCATTCTAATAAGAAATGCTAGCAGCAATTGAAGAGGGAGTGACAGTTGTGTCAGAAGAAAAAATCTACGATACGATCATCATTGGAGCGGGTCCTGCCGGAATGACAGCCGCTGTTTATACATCACGGGGAAATCTTTCAACACTGATGATTGAAAGAGGAATTCCAGGCGGCCAAATGGCGAATACGGAAGATGTCGAGAACTATCCGGGCTTTGAAAGCATCTTAGGGCCGGAACTTTCAAATAAAATGTTTGAGCATGCAAAGAAATTCGGTGCCGAGTATGCGTATGGCGATATTAAAGAAATTGTAGATGGAGAAGAGTACAAAATCGTCAAAGCTGGTTCCAAAGAATACAAAGGACGCTCTGTCATTATTGCGGCAGGTGCTGAATACAAAAAAATCGGTGCACCAGGCGAAAAAGAACTTGGCGGCCGCGGCGTATCATACTGCGCTGTATGTGACGGTGCCTTCTTTAAAAACAAAGAGCTTGTCGTGATTGGCGGAGGAGACTCAGCAGTAGAAGAGGGTGTTTACCTCACTCGCTTTGCGTCTAAAGTCACAATTGTCCATAGACGCGACAAACTTCGTGCCCAAAGCATCTTACAAGCACGTGCATTTGATAATGAAAAAATCGACTTTATGTGGAACAAAACCGTCAAAGAAATCAATGAAGAGAACGGGAAAGTCGGCAGTGTGACATTAATTGATACTGTGACAGGTGAGGAAGAAGACTTCAAAACAGATGGCGTCTTTATCTACATCGGTATGCTGCCGCTGTCTAAACCATTTGAAAATCTAGGGATTACAAATGCAGAGGGCTACATTGAGACTAATGAAAGAATGGAAACAAAAGTTGAAGGAATCTTCGCAGCTGGAGACATTCGTGAGAAAACACTTCGTCAAATCGTCACAGCAACAGGTGATGGAAGTATTGCAGCACAGAGTGCACAGCATTATGTAGAAGAGCTTGCTGAAAAGCTAAAAGCAATGAAATAAACAGCTGTCGTAAATCCTTAATATTGCGTCACGGGCTTTTAACTGGAATGTAACACGGGTGAAACAATTATCCGTTATGATGAAACTAGTAATTGACCCCCTTTTATAAGGAATACATGTTTGGCACGGATGTGAATCCGTGTCCTTTTTTTTGCTTAAAATCAGAAATTCACGAGATGTTCACAAATGACGCATGGAGAACCGTTAGATGTTGTAAAATAAAGAATAGAGAAAGTGCCCGTCACCATAATCATACGAAAACCTGTCTGTTTTCAGTGAAGAACGGGCATGTTCATTGTGGGAGTCATGATGAACCTGTATAATAAGAAAAAGACATAAAAGAGTAGGTGACAGCTGATGCAACGAGTAACCAATTGTGTGCTGCATCACGAAGATCAAGTTCTCTTGCTGCAAAAGCCAAGACGAGGCTGGTGGGTAGCACCTGGCGGCAAAATGGAGAGCGGAGAATCGGTCAAGGATTCAGTCGTTCGAGAATTTAGAGAAGAAACAGGCATTTATATTTTAAATCCGCAGCTAAAAGGCGTATTTACCTTTATCATAAAAGAAGGCGATCAAATCGTTCAAGAGTGGATGATGTTCACCTTTATGGCAGATTCCTTTACAGGAAAAAACGTATCAGAGTCGGAGGAAGGCATTTTAAAATGGCATGATGTAAAAGATGTGCCCAGCTTGCCGATGGCTCCAGGAGATTCCCACATTCTTGACTTCATGTTGAAAGGGAAAGGATTACTCCACGGCACTTTTACGTATACACCAGATTTTGAGCTGATTGCTTATCGATTAGATCCTCAAGGAGACTAATAAATGAACCGTTTTCATAAAGAAGGAGAGGGAGCAGGCATGAATACGCACAAACAAGATGATATTCAGCTTGTGATTATTACAGGAATGTCAGGTGCGGGGAAAACCGTTGCCATCCAAAGCTTTGAAGACTTAGGTTACTTTTGTGTGGATAACTTACCGCCATCACTTTTACCGAAGTTTCTAGAGCTCATGAAGGAATCAAATTCAAAGATGAGCAAGGTGGCCCTTGTGATGGATTTGCGTGGACGCGAATTCTTTGATAGCTTAATTGCTGCCTTAGATGAGATGAGTGATATCGGCTGGATCACACCAAGGATTCTATTTTTAGATGCAAACGATAAGGTGCTTGTCTCAAGATATAAAGAAACGAGACGTTCTCATCCCCTTGCGACAACAGGTTTGCCGCTCGAAGGAATTGAGATGGAACGCGATCTGTTAGAAGAGTTAAAAGGCCGGGCTCAAATGATTTTTGATACATCGGATTTAAAACCCAAACAGCTTCGAGAAAAAATTGTCGCACACTTTGCCACGAGCCAAGGGCAGGTGTTTACAGTGAATGTGATGTCCTTCGGTTTTAAATACGGTCTGCCGATTGATGCTGATCTTGTATTTGATGTGAGATTTCTGCCGAATCCTTACTATATTGAGAGCATGCGTCCACAGACCGGAAACGATGAAGAAGTACGCTCCTATGTCATGAAATGGAGCGAGACACAAAAATTCACAGAGAAACTAATTGACCTTCTCAGCTTTATGCTTCCGTCTTATAAACGAGAAGGGAAAAGTCAGCTGGTGATCGCTATTGGCTGTACAGGCGGACAGCACCGATCAGTGACGCTAGCGAACTACTTATCGGAGTATTTTAAAAATGACTACTATACACATGTCACTCACCGGGACATTGAAAAGAGAAGCAGAAAATAGATGACGACACTTCCAAAGGTGGTCATTCTTGGCGGAGGCACTGGCTTATCTGTTTTACTTAGAGGATTAAAGACAAAGCCAGTGGACATTACCGCCATTGTGACGGTAGCTGATGATGGAGGCAGCTCAGGCAGACTGCGGCATGATTTGAATATTCCGCCTCCAGGCGATATTCGAAATGTACTTGCGGCACTCTCTGATGTCGAACCGCTTGTAGAAGATTTATTTCAGCACCGTTTTAATAAAGGGAATGACTTAACAGGCCACTCTCTTGGCAACCTCATTCTTGCGGCCATGACAAATATAACCGGTGATTTTTTTCATGCCGTCACAGAAATGAGCAAGGTCTTAAATGTGAGAGGAAAAGTATTGCCAGCAGCGAATTCAAGTGTTGTTCTTCATGCTGAATTAGAAAATGGGCAAGTGGTAACAGGAGAATCAAAAATCCCAACCTATGGTGAGCGAATTAAACGAGTGTTCCTCACACCCGATACGATTGAACCGCTCCCAGAATCGATTCAAGTCATTCGTGAAGCCGACTTGATCGTCCTCGGACCTGGCAGCTTGTATACAAGTATCTTGCCAAACTTGCTTGTACCGCATATTGGCGAAGAAGTGATTCGTTCTAAGGCGAAAAAAGTCTATATTTGCAATGTCATGACACAGCCGGGGGAAACGCTTTCCTACAGTGCAGCTGATCATGTGCAGGCACTAAACGATCATATGGACCGACCATTTATCGATACGATATTTGTGAACAATAAAGAAATTCCAGAAGAAATCAAAGCAAAATATGCAGAAGAACAGGCGCAGCCTGTACAATTCGACACAGATGTACTCAAAGCCATGGGACTAGAAGTCATCCCTGGGGAAATCATTACATATGACCAGCATGTGATTCGTCATGATACGCTGAAAGTAGCTGCGCTGCTTGTCGATTTGCTGCATCAGAAAAAATAGGAATGGGGGTGGCAAGGATGTCATTTGCATCCGAAACAAAAAAAGAGCTGACTAATCTGGAAGTGAAGGACTGCTGCACAAAAGCAGAGCTTTCTGCCCTCATCCGTATGAACGGTTCATTATCTTTTTCTAATCGAAAATTGATTTTAGATATACAGACAGAGAACGCAGCCATTGCAAGACGTATTTATACCCTTTTGAAAAAGAAATACGATGTGACTGTGGAGCTGCTCGTTCGTAAAAAAATGAGATTAAAAAAGAATAATGTGTATATTGTCAGACTGGTAGAACGAGCGAAAACCATTTTAGAGGACCTAAAGATATTAGGTGAACAATTTGTATTTGAACGCAACATTTCAGAAGAACTTGTGAAGAAAAGATGCTGCAAGCGTTCCTATATGAGAGGTGCTTTTTTAGCAGGAGGTTCTGTGAATAATCCAGAAACCTCTTCGTATCACCTTGAGATTTTTTCACTATACAAAGAACATAATGATGCCCTTTGTGAGCTCATGAATCAATTCCATCTTAATAGTAAAACACTTGAACGCAAAAAAGGCTTTATCACATACATGAAGGAAGCGGAGAAAATTACGGAATTCTTAAGTGTTGTGGGTGCTCATAACTCATTGCTTCGTTTTGAAGATGTGCGCATCGTCCGAGATATGAGGAATTCAGTGAACCGGCTCGTCAATTGTGAAACAGCAAACTTGAATAAAACGATCGGTGCCTCACTGCGCCAGGTTGAAAATATTCAATTCATTGACGAAAAGATTGGACTAGACGCTCTGCCAGATAAGCTGCGTGAAATTGCGCAACTGCGTATTGACTACCAAGAAGTCACATTAAAGGAACTTGGCGAAATGGTGGAAAGCGGCAAGATCAGCAAATCAGGCATTAATCACCGTTTAAGAAAGCTAGATCAAATTGCAGAACAATTAAGAAACGGACAAGCTGTTACACTCAAATAGGGAAATAAAAAAGGGAGGCAGATCATATGGTGGAAAAAACGGTCACAATTCAGCTGAAAACGGGTTTGCAGGCACGTCCGGCTGCTTTGTTCGTTCAAGAAGCCAATCGTTTTGGTGCTGATATTTTTCTAGAGAAAGATGGGAAAAAAGTCAATGCGAAGAGTATTATGGGACTGATGAGCCTTGCGATCAGCTCTGGGGTCACCGTCAAACTAATAGCTGATGGAGCAGATGAACAAGAAGCCATCGATGCGTTAACGGATTTTATCAATCAAGAAAACTGAGTCTCTTTCAAGGGCTCAGTTTTTTTAGGAGGGAAAGTTGTGATTCAATCAGCCTTTTTACAGAAAATTGGATACGAAGCCGTGTCCATTACCTTTGATCAATTGCCTGATTTACTAAGGAAGATGGCTTATACCTTTCCTTTTGAAAATAGATCTGTGGTGGGTAAACACGCCTATGCTTTGGATCAAGAAGGTTTGAAGCTTCATCTTCTGGAAGGCAGCAGAGGTGGGCTTTGCTATGACCTCAATCCGCTCTTATATTATGTCTTAAAAGAGGCAGGTCTCGCTGTACAGCTCGTTCAAGGGACCGTATATAACAAAGAAGCGGAGAAGTGGGCACTGGATGGGACGCATGTAGCCATCGTCCTTCAACATCACCATGAGCGCTACCTCATTGATGCAGGATTTGGTGTAAATTTACCCCTTCAGCCCGTCCCTTTTACAGGTGAATGGGTGGAAGCACCGTCCCTTCGTTTTCGCGTGAACGCAGAGGAAACAGAAAAAGGAACCCATCTACTCCAATTGGATAGGGGAGCGGGTGCTGAAACAGGTTATGCTTTTACATTGAAAGAAGTCGGTGAAGATACACTTGTGCAATTGAGGCATGAGATTTATGAAAATGAAGCCTCTCCTTTTAACAAAAGGCCGCTTGCATCCAAACTGACACCAACAGGTCGTGTGATCGTGACAGAAGATCATGTCACGATACATGAACAGGAAGAAGTATCGAAGAAACCACTCTCACAACCGTTTGAGGAGTACGTACAAAAACTGCTTCCGTAAACAATATGAAAAAAGACAGCCCTTTTGACTTAGGGCAGTCTTTTTACAATGATTAACGAATCCTCGTAAATGTCGCATAGTGATCGGTTGTTTTATAAATGAGCCAGTCACTTGAGTATACTAGGCGGTCAGCATTACGGAAACCGGATACGTAGTTGATGTCGGCTTCACGCCATGTACGGCCGCTAGCTGATGGAAGGCGTCCCTCCCGATTAGAGAATACGTCTCCACCGATGCTTTTGCCCGGCGCGACTTCAGCTAAATTTCCTTTTGATGCCACCCATCCGAGGGCGCTCGCTTGTGATTTGGTGATGTAATTATCAGGTAGTCGTTTATAGCGGATTAAGTAATCTGCTACACCATCAAAGGTATTAATGACGGCAAGGGTACGAAGGTCTGGTGCAAGCTGTACGGAAGCAGTCTCATTTGTGGCTGTGGGTGTAAGTGATGTTTCTGCATGGACTTGCTGCGGGATAAATCCAGAAAACAGAATGGCAGCAATCAGAGCGAACAGAGTAAAAATCGAACTTATTTTTTTCATCTTGATCCTCCTCAAAAGGAAATGGGATGCCGTCCTCTTGATGCTTGTCTACCTCATATTATAGCACCGGCATATGAAGAGAATGTAAAGAATCAGGAGATTGGAAAAAATGAGGCTTTTTGACCTACTGTCTCTAGATGACGTAAACAAAAAGACGCAGTTCCCTGCGCCTTTTTTCAATTAAGATGAGGCAAGCTCCTTCACAATATCAACAGGGGCTTTACCGTCAATTCCGTGAATCACATTATGAATGGCTCGTTTCAGCATAAGATCTCTTGTCGTTTCAGTAGCGGAACCGATATGCGGGGCAAGCGTGACATTGTCCATCTCTTTGAAAGGATGATCTTCCTGAAGCGGTTCTTGCTCATACACATCCAGACCAGCTCCTTTAATCCACCCTTCCTGCAGTGCTTGAATGAGGCTTTTCTCATCGACGGTTTTTCCTCGGGAGATGTTCACGAATAAAGCTGTCGGCTTCATTAATTTCAATTCCCGCTCTCCTATCATATGGTACGTCTCATCCGTCAGCGGTGTGATTAACACAATGATATCAGCTTGCTTTAGCAAGTCATCCAGTGCACAATATACAGCGCCATAGGCCGATTCGGCTTTCTCGTTTCGGCTCCGGTTGTGATAGAGGACGTTCATATCAAAACCATGAGCGGCTCGTTTGGCTACTTGCTCACCGATTCGTCCCATCCCAATGATCCCAAGCGTTTGATGATGGACATCAATGCCGAATATATCTTCCTCTTGAACAAATTTTGTCCATTTTCCCTTGCGGATAAAACGATCAAGCTCGGCAATTCTCCTCGCAGAAGAGAGAATGAGCGAAAAGGCAAGATCAGCAACGGTATGATCGAGTGTATAAGGCGTGTGCGTACCAATCACGCCTCTTTGTCTCATGGCTTCTAGATCAAAATTGTCATAGCCGACTGAATTATTGCTTACCACCTTGAGTTGAGGTGCATGATCTAATAAATCTTGATCAATTTTCGTACCTGATGTTAAAAGGCCATCAGCCTTCTGCAGCTTCTCAAATAATAGATCTCTTGGGATCGGGTCCTTTGACTGCCATACCTCGTATGTACAATGTTCTTTTAACATGTCTTCAAAAGTGGCAGGTAAGGGTTTGGCGACAAAAATATGTGGTTTCATCATCAACTCGCTCCTTTCACATGGTCATCTTTCTCTTTTTATTATAAAGCAACCATTTTGGCAGTACACGTTTGAATATGAGCTGCTCAATATTTAATATACTGAAATAACGGAAAAGGAGAGATTTTTATAGTGAAAGAGTAAATGACATGGCCATCTGATGTCTTTTTACGATGTAGAAAAACGAGTGATTAGTAGATGAGTCATAGAAAAATGCTAGATGTTTCGAGAGATAATCTAACAAACTGGAAAATAGATCGAGACTTTTTGATAGAAAATTTATTATATTTGCAGTGTATTAAACGGGATGGTCATTTTCTACTAAACCATTTCATCGTCTTTTGGTGAAATGAGAGCCATTGTTTGAAAGCAAAAGCCGCATATCCCCTGTGCTGAAGCGGAACAAAGAGCAAAATAGAGAAAATGCTTACATATTCTCTCATCGTTTTCTCATTTTTTTCTTTTTTTTCTATCATTTTTCTTCTCTATGCTTGAGAACACACAAGGGAAAAGGAGGCCAGGTAAGGCGTTACAATCACTTAAAAAAGATAGGAGATGACAGGATGGGATCAACATTAGAACAGATTCTTCAGCACAATGCAGATTTTGTGAAAGAGAGACAGTATGAGCCTTTCAAGGCGGGGAAATTTCCTGAGAAGAAATTGGTCATATTAACTTGTATGGATACACGCCTGTTGGAATTATTACCCCAATCCATGGGGCTTCGTAACGGTGATGCGAAGATCATTAAAAATGCAGGAGCCATCGTCACACATCCATTTGGCAGTGTCATGCGGAGTATTTTACTAGCCATTTATGAGCTGAAAGCAGAGGAAGTATGCATTGTCGGACATCATGAATGCGGAATGGCAGGACTTGCGGCAGACCCTTTACTTGAAAAGGCAAAAGCACGGGGAATTGAGGAAAAGTGTTTGAGCATTGTGAAAAGCGCAGGTGTCGATTTAAAGGGCTGGCTGACAGGATTTGATTCAGTGGAAGAGAGCGTATCTCAAAGTGTGAAATTAGTCAAAGAGCACCCGCTCATGCCAAGTGATGTAGCTGTTCATGGACTAGTGATTCATCCGGCAACAGGAAAGCTGGATGTCGTTATAAAAGATAAACAGATCGACCCACAGTATACCTAAATCATCTACACATACTTGAAGGAGGCCAACACATACCATGCGTTTTTATGGAAGATTTGAAGGTTATGATTCATCAAAGTTTAGACGCGATTTAATCGCTGGGCTTGTCGTGGGCGTTGTGGCAATTCCTTTAGGCATGGCTTTTGCCATTGCATCTGGTGTCGGACCAGAATACGGATTATACACAGTCATCGTTGCCGGCATTTTGATTTCATTGTTTGGTGGTTCAAAGTATCAAATCGGCGGACCGACCGGGGCATTTGTTCCAATTTTATTCGGGATCGTCAGTCAGTACGGTATTGAAAACTTACTCATTGCTGGTTTTATGGCAGGCTGTATGCTTGTTTTATTCGGAATATTCAAACTAGGTAAGCTCATGAAATTTATTCCTCGTCCGGTTATCATCGGCTTTACTGCCGGCATTGCTGTCATTATTTTTTCAGGACAGATTGCCAACTTCCTCGGATTAAAGGGTGTTGAAAAGCATGAAAGCTTTTTCCTCAATATGAGAGAAATCGTGGTCCATCTCGGTACCGCAAACAGTCTCGCCATTCTCACAGCGATTGTTGGGCTCATCGTGATTTTGGCGGCACAAAAATACATTCCCAAAATACCTGGTGCTCTATTAGGTCTACTCGTTTCAACATTTATAGCTGTTCTCTTTTTTCAAGGACAAGTTGAAACCATCGGCTCTGCATATGGCGAAATCCCTCGTCAGCTGCCAACTTTCGCTTTTCCTGAATTGACGATTGAAAAAATGATGTATCTGCTACCGCCGGCTATTGTCATTGCGCTTTTGGGCGGCGTGGAGTCGATCTTGTCCGCGATGGTAGCTGATAATATGAAAGGTTCTAAACATGACAGCAATAAAGAACTCGTCGGACAAGGAATTGCCAATATGGTGGCACCGCTTTTCGGAGGGATCCCAGCGACTGGAGCGATTGCTCGTACGGCAACAAACATTAAAAATGGTGGAGTAAGCCCTATTTCAGGAGTCGTGCATGGTGTCGTCGTCTTGCTCATCTTAATGTTATTTGCACCATATGCATCGATGATTCCGCTTGCTGCCATGGCACCGATTTTGATGTTTGTGGCGTGGAATATGAGTGAGAAAAAGGAGTTTATCAATATTGTCAAAGTCAAAAATGCGGATTCCCTTGTGCTTGTCGTGACCTTCCTGCTAACGGTCATCGGTGATTTGATTATAGGGGTGACTGCAGGTCTCATTTTAGCGTTTATCGCCTTTATCAAAAAAATGAGCCAGACAACGAATATTTCCTCAAATGTTGCTGTTCCTCAAATCGAAACCGCAGCTGCCTTAGAAAGGGAGACCGATCAGAAAGGGATTAGTATGTATTCGATTGAAGGGCCACTCTTTTTCGGTACAACCGATTCATTGGAAAATTCGATTTTGGATCATGTTCAGACAAAGCCGAAAACACTCATTTTGCTTATGAACAAAGTGAATTATATGGACACCTCAGCAGAAGCGGTTCTGATGAACATTTCTAATCGTTTAAAGCATCACAATGGAAAATTGATGATTGTAGGGCTTCAATCACAGCCAAAAGAGCTTTTGCATCGTACCGGTCTTTTCCATCACATTGGAAAGCAGCATTTCTTTGAACGAACGGATGATATTTCACCACAGCAGCTATAAAAGGCTAAAAAAAGCACGTGACATGTCGGTCACGTGCTTTTTACCTGCTCTTTTTCACTAGAAAACCGTTGTGTGAGTTTCTGTTGATGGGAAGAGAAGACCTCTTCTACTGTTACATCATAGAGATCAGCTAGAACAAGTAGATTTCCTAAGACATCTCCCATTTCTTCAATAAGGTCCTTTCTTAACGCAGCGTCCTCCTGTGTTTTCTCATCAGGTCGATCGCGTCCAATTTCGACCGCCCTGACTGCGCGAGCGAGTTCACCTGTTTCTTCCATCAGGAAACCTAACCTGATAAACGGCCCGTATTCTGTCCAATTTCTCATTTTGTAGAAATCTTTGATCCATTTTTCCATTTCAGTTGTTTGCATTCTCTTTATACAGCTCCTTATATGGTGTTCACCTTCTGATTTTACACTATATATAGATAGAGCGGCTGTTTCTTTACAATGAATTATAGTAGAATGAGTGGGTGAAGAAATCATAGAGAGAGATGGAGCTGTTTTGATGAAAACGATTTGTGTGTTTGCTGGTTCGAATCCAGGTGTGAATGACATCTACAAACAAAAAGCTGTCGAGCTAGGGGCTTATATGGCAGAGCAAGGAATCCGCCTTGTATACGGTGGCTCACGAATTGGCTTAATGGGAGCTATAGCGGATGAGGTATTGAAAAACGGCGGGCAAGTGATCGGAGTCATGCCAAAAGGGCTTTTTAGAGGAGAGGTTGTGCATCAAGAGCTAACCGAATTGATTGAAGTCAAAGGGATGCATGAACGAAAAGCGAAAATGAGCGAGCTGGCCGATGGGTTTATTGCCATGCCAGGTGGTTTTGGTACATATGAAGAATTATTTGAGGTGCTATGTTGGGCGCAAATTGGCATCCATCAAAAGCCAATCGGATTGTATCAAGTGAATGACTATTTCAATCCGCTCATAGACATGGTGAAGTTTAGTATACAGGAAGGTTTTTCGAATGAATCACACCTTCAATTGCTACATGCCTCTGGAGAACCGGAAGAATTGATTTCACAGATGGCTTCCTATCAAACACCAACTCTTCAACAGAAATGGACGGAGCTGTCTTAAAATAGATGCATAACAAAAAACCGTCTGTTCAAAGAGCAGACGGTTTGTTTTGTGATTATTTTTGTTCTTCTGTATTACGGGTCAAGACTTTGTCAATGAGTCCGTATTGAAGTGCTTCTTCCGCTGTTTTAAAGTTGTCACGATCTGTATCGCGCTCAATGACTTCAATTGGCTGACCAGTACGTTCAGCAAGTACTTGGTTCAGTTTATCGCGTAAAGAAAGGATTCGTTTTGCCGCAATTTCAATTTCTGTTGCTTGACCTTGCGCACCACCTAGTGGTTGGTGAATCATCACTTCACTATTTGGAAGGGCATAACGCTTACCTTTTTCACCAGCAGCAAGCAGGAACGCACCCATAGATGCAGCCATACCAATACAAATAGTTGATACCTTTGGTTTAATAAATTGCATCGTATCGTAAATGGCCATACCAGCTGTGATCGAACCGCCAGGGCTGTTAATGTAGATAGAGATATCTTTTTCTGGATCCTCGGCTTCTAAGAAGAGAAGCTGTGATACGATGGAGTTGGCAACATTGTCATCGATCGCAGAACCAAGCATGATAATACGGTCTTTTAAAAGACGAGAATAAATGTCGTAAGCTCTTTCCCCACGATTTGTTTGCTCAATGACTGTAGGTATTAAATTCATAATGTTCCTCCTTCACCTTTTAGGTAAGTATGTAATTCAATGATACATTTTTGGTCAATAAAGGTCAAACAAAATGCTGACCTAAAATCAAATACCCCTATCCATTTTCCCCAAAACTCTTCCACTTCAAACCATCATATGAGTATATGTATGGGAATGAAGAAAATGCATGGACAGGGATAGTGATTAATCATTGCTTTCTTGCAGCATTTCCCTTATAATTTGATATGCTGACGTTCAAAAAACAAATCGTGCGCTCGTAGCTCAGTTGGATAGAGCGGTGGTTTCCGGTACCACGTCTGCCGGGGGTTCGAATCCCTCCGAGCGCGTTACAACGTTTTAACGCCGTTATATCAACGTTTTCCAACGGTCCGTTAATGCGATAAGTGTACGGAAGGACGCGATATAGGAAGAAACGGACAGTCGTTTTTATCCGATTTCGTGTCTTAGCGGACAAACTAGACCGATTCTCTACGAAGCCTTGCGGAATAATTTCCGGGAGGCTTTTTATTATGGCGATTACAAGAAGACGGCAAGGCGTGCGCAATAGGCGCGAGGTAAGTAACGATCGAATGCGGTCCTCATTCACGACAATACAAGACGCATCAGATGCGGTAGTTACCGTTATGACCGCGCAAAACTTTAGAGAAAGAACCATCGGGGACTACTGCGCCTATTTCCGCGAATTTTTGGCCGAGACCGCGTTAGAGCCCGCGATGCCAATTACGGCAGTCACCGAAGATCATTTTCATACTTATATTACGATAATGTTAAAGAAGCGGGGACTATCACCGGTGACGATTAACATTCGGCTAGGCGGTATAAAATCGTTATTCAGTAAGATGGTAGAACGCGGGCTTATCAACGAAAGTCCCTGCGAGCGGGTGACGAAGCTGCGCACCGATCAGTCTATCGTTAAAAGTCTTACTGATTCGCAGGTAAGGAGATTCTTCAGCGTCATTGATAAGGATACTTTTGCCGGCTTCAGAGACTACGTGGCGTTTTATCTTTCGTTGAAATGCGGATTAAGGTCGAATGAATTAGAAGGACTTGATCCGGCCGACGTTGATTTCGATAATAAAGTATTGATGTTACCGGGCGCAATCAACAAGAACCGCAAAAATCGTATGGTTCCGATAACCGATAAAGTTGCCGAAAATCTCCATCAACTTCTATTAGAAACGGAAGACTATTTCGGAGTTGCGAAAAAGGTATTCGTAAATCAGTACGGTGATGAAATGGCGAAAGAGCATTTACGCAAGCGAGCGGCCAAGTACGCTGGAATGGCGAACCTTAAAGGAGAGTGCCGCGCAAGCATCCATAGCCTGCGTCATACGTTTGCGATCAACTATCTACGAAATGGCGGAGACATCCGTTCATTACAAAAGATACTTGGCCACGCTGATTTAGAATCTACGCAAGTATATCTCGACTATGTTGACGATGTCGTCGTGGAGCAGTTCAATAAAGCGAATAAAAACGACACACTCGAAGTGTGAAAAAATACCCCGCCTGATTAGGCGAGGTTTTTTTATTTTAAATGTCCCGATTTCAGCAGACCGCATGCGACTGTACTTATGAAAGCAGTCATCAGGAAATAAAATGAGGTGAACAAAATGACTTTACCTAACTTATCAGGTTTTAACTATCTACAATTGAGCGGCGATATAGCTGCAACTCTTAAACAGAAAGAAATAGTGATGAAGGAAATAATAAATAAGGCTTACACCGATCTAGGGAAGGAACTTAAACATGCGCAGGACATACTATCTAAAAATGGATACGGATGTTTCAGAGAATGGACTGATTCAATCGGGCTAAAAAAAGACACGGTTAATAGGTTGATTCAGAGATACGAGTTGATTGTCGCAGCGTGCGATCATCAAGCCGATCTACTCGAAGACCTCCCCGTTTCACTAACGTATGAAATCGCCCGCCCATCCGCAGACTCCACCGAACCGAAACGGCAGGCGAAGCAAGCGGTCCTTGACGGAGAGGTTAAGACGTTAAAGGAGTACCGCGAGCTTCTAGCGGAGAAAGAAGCGGCTGAGAAACGTGCGCAAGAGGCGGAATCTCAACGACACCTCGCCGAAAAGGAAGCGGACTTATTGCGAAACAAACTCGAGCGAGTAGAGGAAGTTGAGCCGACAACAGTGACGGAATATGTCGAGGTCGAAACGACTAATCCGAAGTTAGTAGCCGAGAATGAACGCTATAAAGAGCTGTTCGGAGATATCTCGATGTATGAGGGGCGAACGACTCGCGTGACTAATGGCGACGCAATAACTTATACGGTTTACGAGTTCTCCGAGGACGTTCGTAAATTCGTTGAGAAGTACGGTCATTTGACGCATTTCGTCCAAGAATTTAACGGAATGATTATCGAAGGCAAGCAGGAGTACAAAAAGGCTATACACGCAATGCAAACGTTAATGCGTTCGATTGATAGATCAATAGACGAAGAAGATTCAATTATTATAAACGGATAAGGGGCGATTAAAATGATCAGTATTAAAAACGTAAAAGATGGCGGAGTAGCTTATATTTTCGGAGCAGAATATGTGGAGGTTGCGAAGGCGTTATTTCCTCAGTTTGCGCAGCGATTACTGGGCGTAGAGGAGAAGCCGTTAGTTTCAAAAGGGAATGAATTGAGCGGAATTAGAAAACGAATTGAAAGGTCGCTTCCAGCTCCACAGAAAACAGGCGCATCTTACAACCGTCTTAAAGGGTTATCTGACGAAAAGGCTGCGAGTGAACTCATTTCGATTCTTTATGAAAAAATAGGCAAGTCAGATCCAGTACGTCTTCGACCTTTCTATACGGAAGTCGAGTCGACCCTCGGAGTGCAGTTTTCGAGACTCCATAAACAACGTCTTAATGCGCCTAAAGCACAAAACGGGAAATATCCTCACCGTAAAATGGATACGATTCTTTTGCACGCAAGTAGAGAAGCCGTACTTGAAATTGCAGAAAACTATGTATTCGGAGGTGTTCGAATGTGAACGATCAGGTAGGCGTTTTAGATCTACGTGAACATAAATTTACTCAAGTCGCAAGTAGCGTACTGGCTGACGGTAAGATCCTCGATAAGAGCGCGCAGAAACTCGTATACACGATGCTTTCGATGCACGCGGATAATCATAGTAAGCAGTCGTTTCCTTCCGTTAAAACTTTGGCGGCGGAATGCTTATGCTCGGAAAATACGGTTCGGAAGGCGCTGACAAAACTGAAAGACGTCGGCTTGATCGATATTAGGGAACGGAAAAGTAAGGAAAGCGGGCAGTTATCGAATCTCTATGTATTGCTTCCGATACCGTCTTCATTCGATGCAGACAGGGGTTCATGAGGTGAAGCCGTCCCTTGCTCAAACGACAGACGAACTATACTCATTTACTATATTCATTATCTATACTCAATTAAATAATAGCGCTCAATTAAAACCTTTCGCGCAGATGCTTATTTAAAAGATATATTTATCGCGATAAAGGTTATTTGCAAAGAGTAAGCGTATGCGAACGAATTGCTACGGTTTTAAATAAAACGAAAAGAGGTGCGTTATGTTTACGGAATACGAACTCGTTACTATATACGAAGCACTTGCCACACTCCATCCGACTACTCGCGCTCAATTTAAAGATGACGTAGAGGTAGCGGTTTCTGACTTAAGCGACAAAGTATTGCGACTAATAAACGAAAAGGAGTCCGATAATCATGACGATTAACATTCCGATCTCACCCGACTACAAACTTACATCCGACGCCCACAACATCATCGTCAACGAGCGCTATTTCACCGATCCGACCAAATCGCCGGGCTGGCCGAAGAAACTTGCCGAGAATCCTGACGCCGACCCAACGCCCGTCGAGCGTTGGCGAGAGGTCTCGTATCACCCTACGATTGATCGCGCCGTCTTGGACGTAATGAACCGTCAGATCAAAACGTCGGATGCGTCTTCTTTAGCCGAGATTGCGCAAATGGTACGGGAATTTCGCACGGAATTAGCGGCGGCACTGACGATCGAGGGCGCTAATACTACCGACAAATAAAACGGCTGGGAGGCGGTTAAATCGTGTTTAGAAATATCCAGTGCGGTAATTGCGGAAACGAATACGATGATTGCGAGATCATTACGAATAGGTGTCCGATCTGTTGCAGCGGTAAAAAACAAATTCCGAAATAGGAGGCGGTTAAATCGTGGCTAAAACGTTTGACGCTAAGAAACTCGAAGAGACATACGGTCATCTTGGACTTACTGTTCGGAAATGTGAGCAGGGAGAAGTTGGCGGTATTTTCGTAAAGTCCAGTGACGGATCAAAACGCGAGATAACTATGGAAGACTTATTTCCGGGATGGGAGGACGTCAAATGACTAAAAAGATACTTCGTAACGCAATCAAATGCAAGCACTGCGCCGAGATAATCGAATCAAAATCAACGCACGATTTCCGAAGATGTTCCTGCGGAAAAGTATTCGTTGACGGGGGATTTGCATATCTACGTAGGGGATTCCCGGAACAACCCGCCGAAAATCACTTCGAGGAGTTGTCAAAGTATGAAGAAGACGAAGGATGAAGAAATCGCAGAATTACGTCAGGCTGTGGCGGCGCTTATTGCGGAGAATGAGCGGATGGTACGCGCCTTAAGACTAATCGAAGAAAAGTCGGATACACCGATACGAGAAAACGTCGATGACGTGCCGGTAACGGTTCTATACGAAATTAACTTACACGCAGAGGAGGCGTTAAAATGAAGCCGGAAATCACGAAAGAGCAGGCGGAAGCTATAACGTATTTAAGAGGACTCGGCAGGGACGACGAATATATTTTGCGTAACCATCGCGAATATATTATGAATTGCGCGGTACTAAACAAATTAAGTCTCGTATCGTTAGCGGCTGCTTTAATCAACGGATATGAAATCGTAATGACACCGGAAGAAGTACTACAGGAGTATTACGTTGAGGCATTCCACACGGCATGGGACGAGAGGGCTGGACACGATATCCAAGACGCCATTAGATATACGCTCGAAACGCTCGGAATCAAAATCGAAGGTGTGAATGCGTAATGAAAATGACATACGAACTCTCGGACATAAGACGCATTATCGATAATGATCTAGCGAAATTCGGACAACGCGTAAAATCAATTGCGTACAGTTACTATACGTATAATGGGAGCGTTGATATAGCGGGTATTGATCACGATTACCAAGAGAAGCGTATAAACGGAATAACCGTAGAAACTGAGTCTACCGAAGAATAGGAGGCGAAATATGTGAACGAAAAGCCTATCGAAAAATGGACGGCACGCGACTTTATCGTCTATCTACACGAACGCCATCTCGAATTCTACGGCATTAAATACGTCGCTAACAACCGCGGCATGGAAGCGCGGAACCTAAAGACGATGATCGGCGAACATGGAGCGGCTATTGTACGGGATTTTATCGACGCGTGCTTTGCGGCTAAGAAACCGACGGCTCAATGGCCCGGCTGCAATTTCGGATTTATGTTTTCGTATATGCGAGACCGGCACCTGCCGCCGTTGCTCGTAAAGCAAAAGACGGCTGAGCAGTCGGAAGAAGACGATCAAAGGGCGGCTCAGCAGTCGCAAATAAACTACGGGGAGTTGTTTTAGTATGACGAAGTATAAGACGGAGAAACGTAAGGCACGTGTAGGCGAGCGAATTTTGATTACGAATGTAGATGTTAATGAAAAACGATATGAGAATGGCGCGGTACTAGATGTTGTAGATTCTCAGGGGCGGATAGTACACGATAAAGAAGGTCGGCTTATCTACGACCACGAATACGAAGTCATTGTTGGAGAGCATACGCCGACCCCGAACCTATACGAAATGAGCTATGACGAATTAGCTGCACTGGTTGAGGACGCAATGAAGGCGCTAAGAACACGCTCATATAAGAACGGCTACGATCAAGGGCGTTTTGACGCGGAAATTGAGTCGGCGCATGGTACGTATGAAAAGTCCGATCAGCAGAAACGAGATGAGATCGTAGCGAAAGCGAAGGAAGATGTCGAAACGCTGAAAATGCGCAACCGATTATCTAAGGCGTTTACTATCCAAGTCATCGAGAGACCGAAAAGCAGAACCGTTGAAGCTACGGCAAAAGTGCCGAACAGTCGTAAAGCATTTTATGGAATCGCCAAGTGCGCCCCTACCGACTGCTTCAACGCACACATCGGCAAGGCAATTGCGCTAAGACGTGCGCTAGGTCTCGAAGTGCCATCGGAGTATCTGAACGTGCCGCAGCCGACAGAAGTGCGTGTGGGTGACGTGGTGCGAGGAATATACACGGGTGGAAATGAGACGTATGAAGAAACGTTAAGGAAAATTGAAGGTGGAAGATATACGTATGACTCAGGTGGGTTCGATTATATAGAGGAAACTGACCTCGTAATCATTGACGATTCAAGGACGGAGGTAAACGGATGATTGACGCGGATAAGTGGGCTACCTTTGCGAAGTATGTCCGCGAGACTGTAAAAGTGCGATGCCCTCATTGCGGATTTAGCGAAAGGTTTCCGAAAGAGTCCGTACCAAAGCAGATTAATTGCGAAGGTTGTTATCGGGAATTTAACGCAAAGGAGGCGCTTAATTGACGCTTCATCGATGGCTTAAAACAGGCGGAAGAAAAAGCTATGGCGGTGTCGATTGGTATTATACCGGTGGCGGATGGAAGGCGAACTTCAATGAACAGCGTGTGAAAGGCGAAGATAAAAAGATGCGCTCAAAACACGAACGAACTTTACGTAAACGAATTGACCGAAAGGAGGCGGCTATGAATGACGAATGAATCACGATGCCTACTCGCAAGCAAATGCGCCCAAGCTGGCGGTGTTAATTGTACGAAACACTGCGAGCTATACCTCGGCTTGCATGGCTTAGACGGCGGAGGCGGACGGTCGGGGGCGGCTGGCTTGGCGGAAGATTATCGTCTAGTGACGCTTCAAAACTCGCCGGCACGCGCAGATCAATACGAAGTCTACCGAGCTGCCGACTCTTACGCGCAGACATTCGAACGCCAATTCAACGCAGAAGCTGATCGCATTAAATCGTTGTATCTCTACAGTAATTCGCCAGGAACCGGCAAAACTACGACGGCGGCGGCTCTGTTGAACGAATACTTAACGGTCCATTACATCGGCGCCTTAAAACGAGGCGTACAACCCGACCAGCGTCCGGCTTATTTCCTCGACGTCAACGAATGGCAAAACGAATACAACGAGTTTAATAGACCGCGAGTACCCGACGCGATCGCAGAGCCGGCAGCAAAACGTTATTATGCCGCGCTAGAAGCAGCCAAACGGGCGCCATTCGCCGTCCTGGACGACATAGGCGTACGAGACGCAACGGACGGATTTCGCGGCGATTTACACACCGTAATTAACCACCGCGTGACTAACCGTATGCCAACCGTTTATACGTCAAATATTAGATTGGAAGACTTGCCGGAAGTATTCGGAGAGGCGCGGCTAGCAGACCGTATCGCCGATCAGTGCAAAGAAATCGTCTTCGCAGGCGGATCAAAAAGGAGGCGGTTGTAAATGAGCGGATTATCATTGACGGAAATTCAGTACCTACGCGACCTACTCGTTGCGGATTCGTTAGCTAACGGAGATGGCACGGCTAAATACGCCATTTTCGATAAACTAGATGCGCTTGAATTTGCGGATCATACGCCAGTCTATAAAACTGGCGACCTAGTTTCCGTCGAAGGCTATAAAGGACGCGTCTTCTACATTGACTGCGCTAGGTACATCGAGGAAACGTCGAAAGAGGCCGTCTTTAACTTTATTGAATACGACCTGTACGACGCGATTAACGGCGAATGGCTCGAAGCGTTCGAGGCAGACATGGCGTTAATTGCAGACGCACTAGTTGCGGAGGATTTCTTGGCGGACTTCAATCTCGAAGACTATCCGCCGGCAAGGAGTACCGTTTATCTAATAAACTACGAAACGGAGGCGGCTAATGTGGCGGCAAAAGAACAGCCGAAGACACCGAGACAGTTAAGCGCGATTGAAGCGGAAAAGCGTAAGCAGGAACGTAAAGAGGCGGCGACACAAACCGACAACCTACTCGACATTTACAACTGGAACAAGGCGCAGTATGACAAGACGGGTGACTTAGCGTTTAAGGCGAAGATGGACGATGTAATGGCGAAACTGAAAGGCGTTGAACAGTCGTGAAAATTGGTCATCTAACATTCGGTACACCGGAATATGTTCGCGTGACTAAGATGGCCGAGCGTGAAGCATTCGAGAAAGATGCGACAGAGGCGTGGGATAAGTGGGACGCAATGGTAGAAGATAGCCCGACGATTAGCGAGAAGGAAGCGTTGTACAAAATTCTTGAAGACGTCGAAAGTTTACTATATTTAGAAAGGAGCTGATCGCCGATGAGTTTCGGAACGAGCCTTTTGTCAAAAGTAATCGAAGCAAACGATCCGTCGGCTTTATTGCGCTACGGCTTGACACGAAAGGATTTTCAAACGGATGGCGAGCGGGCAGCATTCGAGTATATCAGTTCCTACGCGGAAAAGAACGGCAACCAAGCGCCGACAGCCGAGATGGTAGCGACTGAAGTTCCGACTTTCCAACCGGAATTCAGCATCGAAGCACCGTTTGAGTACTTGGCGCAGAAAACAAAAGGAGCGGCAGCTTTTAACGATTTCGCCAAGACGGCTGAATCCGAATTATCCGAGCGGTTTAATCGCGCCCAAGAAAACGGAAACCCGCAGGAATTTTTTGATTGGTTGAAAACCGTAGCGGAAGAGAGTACAACAAGAACAAGCGTTCGCAAAACGGTGGGGACAAACGTCGTGACAGACGTCGATAAGTTCAAAGCCGAATACGAAAAACGCAAGGCTGGCGAGTCTTTCCGCATTTGGAACAGTAAGTTTCCGGCGCTTAACAAAGCGATCGGCGGATACGTCAGTTCGAACATGTACGTTGTCTATGGAAAGTCAGGACGCGGTAAGTCGGCGATTACGCTTGAAGAATCGATTAATTGCGCAATTCAAGGCGCTAACGTACTTATATGGTCGATGGAGATGGGATGGTTCGAGGTGCTTGTACGTATCTACGTATCACTTTCAGGTGATCAAGGCGTTGCTTTAACCGAAATCGACGGTCAACAAATGGAAGCCGGCTTTGATTCGAGGGACGTCCGCCAAGGCAAGTTATCGGAAGAGTTCGAGGCGGGCTTTATGGAATTTATCGCGACGCTGAATACGCTAATAGCCGGTTCTATTACGGTTCGTGCTGTGGACGACAAAGACTTCGATTCTCGTTCGCTGCGTGATCTCAAAGCGGATATTGAGCAGACGAAGGCAGACGTAGTTATGATCGATCCGTTCTACTACCTCGATTACGAATCAAACTCGAATAAAACGACAGGCGGTGCGGCTGCCGATACGTCTAAAAAGATGCGTCGTTTAGCCGGTACGATGGACGTTGTCATTTTCGCCATTACACAAGCCGGAGAAGATGACGCGACTGAGGACGAGGGCGGAAATCGTGAAATTAAGCTGCCGAAACGAAAAGACGTAAAGAAAACGTCGTCCTTACTAGAAGACGCCGCGGTATTAATTCCGGTCGATACGAACGTAAGAGAAGGACGCGGCTTGATCGGCGTCAACAAGGGGCGAGATGGTGGCGAAGATGAAGTCGTAGAAATCGTATATCTGCCGCAAGTCGGCCTAATTAAGCAAGTGGCGACCGGAGAGACTGCGCTAGAAGAGTTCGGATTCTAGGATAATGGTTTTAAATGGAATGCCTACCATGAATTACACTGCAAAATTCTGAATCTTTTCGACAAATTACGACTACAATGTCGATGAGAATAGTGTAATATAACGAAAGGAGCCGTATATACATGTCGATTCTTACGATCAATGGCGTCCCAACGGACGTAGATATTCGAGAAGAATTAGAACAATACGAATGGGATCGTCCAACGTGGCACGCTGACCGTTTAACGGCGGCAAGCCCTTTTCGCGACGATCGGACTCCTAGTTTTTACGTTTACTACGAAGACACTCCGACCGCAAAGGCCGGCTATTTCGGGGACAGCGGCACAGGCGAACGAGGCGGCTTCATTAAATTACTTGCGTTTCTGCGCGAAGAAACCGAAGAAGAAACGGTTTTGTACCTCGCCGAGACTTATGGTACTGGCGAAGGTGAAGAACGCCTAAAACTCCGTGTTCCTCGTTTAAAAATCGTTGAGCCTAGACGTCCGTTAAACGAGGCTTTACTGGACGACGTTAAAATTGGGCCAAATGAGTATCTGTCTAATCGCGGAATAAGCGAAGAAGTCCAGCGCAAAGCAGGCGTAGGTCTAACCGGACAAACGGTAGTGATACCGTGGCGGCTGCCTAATAAGCGCCTGGCAAACGTAAAATACCGATCGACCCGTAATAAAGTCTTTTGGTACGCAAAAGACGGATTGCCGATCCGTGAATTAATCTACGGCATCGAAACCGTGTATGCTGAGCGCGCCAAAGTTGCGGTACTAGTAGAGGCTGAAATCGATGCGCTTTCGTGGCGTACGGCAGGCTTTTGCGGCATTGCGACAGGCGGCAGTAAATTTTCCGACCGAAAGGCGGACATAATTGCGCAGTCTCCGATCGAATATTTAATAGTAGTATCTGACAACGACGAAGCCGGTGAGAAACTTCGGAAGGAGGTCGAACTAAAGATGCGCGGCAAAGTCAGGCTTGCGCACGGTTATATAACGGAAGGGTTTAAGGATGCGAATGAATTATTGATGGCGAAAGGTGAGGACGCTCTTAAGCGAGTTGTTAGTCGTGCGGAGGCGGTAAGTATTAACGTGAGGTTCGGGAATATCCGAACTTTCGGTCGGCGGAGGTTGTCTTAACCCTCCGTGTTGCTACCGGATAAAGGACGCCAATTATAAAGAGCTTCGACCGGGCAGTCGAGGCAGCGCGCAATAGAATACGCCATTTCAACGTTAGGGACGTTTCTAAGCGCTATGTAATCGGAAAGCTGCGTTTTGGATATTCCGACCATTTCTGCGAGTTGTATAAGCGTATAACCACGTTTATAACACAGTTCCTTTATCCGGCAATTGACGACCGAATACTGCGAGATAAACACCTCCGCAAAGCAAAATGACGCGCTTTACGAAGGAAATTATACCACATAACCGCGCCGATTCCATCGTCATTCGGGCGGATTTGGAAGAATACGGACAACCTTTTCGATAGGCACGTCCAATTCGAGACAAATACGTTCTATTACGCGGAACTCTAGATTAGCACCGTTCATCGCAGGTTCCTTTGTAATCTTAGCCTGAGTAGACGACGACATAAAACTGCGCAAATAACTTTTTGATTTGCCTTGTTCTTTTAAAGTGTCAAAAAGCGGCGAGAAATCAACCAATTCAACCACCTCCGTATTTTATTGGAAAAATATTTAAAATAAATGTTTACGTACGCGAACATTTATTGTATACTTCAATTATACTCAACCTATATAAAAAGACAAGAACAAACGAAGGGGGTCAGAGCTTTTGGAATCGATCAGAAGAGAATTATGTAGTTTGATTGAAGACAATGATTTGAAGTATAACGAAATCGCAAAAATCATTCGAGCAGATAAATCAACCATGACGCACTTCCGGAATAATGGAACTATTAGCTTTAGAGCACTTGTAATCCTCGCACACTTCCTTTTTCCGAATAACTCAAATAAAAAAATTTCCGAATGGTGTTTGTCGATTCAAAAGACTGATAACAATGATTACTTAAAACAAATGATGGAGTACGCAGCAGTTACGAGAAACACAAATTTATTAAACTCGTTAATCAATGTTCACAAAAAGACATTCGGTTTAGAAGACCATGTTCAAATTTACAAAACTATCTTGAATTACATTAATGCGGAAATTAGTATTGATGATATGATCGAAACAATGAGCCTTTTTTCAAAGAGTAAGCACAAAGAATTACGAATATTATCTTCGATCTATATGTGTTATGGTTATTATGGAAAGGGTCAGATTCACTCGATCCTAGAGCTGGCGCCTTCAATCGGAGACAGCATCAAGTCATTAGGCGATAAGAAGAAGCTATTCATAAAAGAGTGCTACGTGCATCGATTCGCTGAGTTGATGTCGCCTGTGTACTTACGTTTAAATAATCTCGGCGCAGCCAAACACTACGCAACCATAATTAAGAACGGAAACATCTCGAATAAATCCGTTTCTGACGCGAACTATATTTTAGGCATGATTGCGATGTCAAAAGGTAAAAGAGATGCGATGGCCATATTTGAAGAGAGTTATAAATACGCTTATAAAACAGGTGTTGATTTCGTTATTACAAACGCAAAAAACAACTTCCTACTTGCAGAAGCGTATGTTAATAGAAAAGACCCCGATAAACTGTCAGCATTACTAGATCAATTAAAGGAGGTGATATACGAAGAGAGAACGGACGACTTTTACATATACCTCGAAAAATATAAAAAAGGTAGTGTCGAAGGGCTATTCGAATGCCATCGTCAATTTCTATTCAATTCAGACTTTTTCTTTTCAGCGTTGGTAATGAGAGATTTTAAAGACGCTGGGGTGCCTAAGTACCTAATTGATACATTTTCAAACTACAACTACACGAAAAAGGGGATGCTTTATTTTGAAGAAGATTTTATTGAGTGTTTTATTGATTTCAGCAATCGCGGTATCAACTGTACAGCTTAACAAAGGAACGGACGGGGCGCTAGAAGCAGAGCAACCATACAAAACAGCAGACATTCGTCCAGGAGGATAACGAGGCCATTAGGCTTCTTTTTTTTTGTCTAAAAATAGAATCTAGTTTAAAATCAAAATCTTTTTTTAGTTTTTCAACTTTCAAATATTACATAGTTGCTTTTGGTACTATATGGACATGGAAGAAAAATTATAAAAAACTTTAAATCAAATGTCCCGATTCTAACAGACCATATGCGACTGTATAAGTGTAAGGGACGGGAGGAGAAAAACACTTGAATAAACAAAAATTTAATAGACTTCAATTAGCCGCAGATTCCGGAGCGATTCCGTATGTACAAAGAGAATCGCAACGAATCGCACACTTAGTTCCCGACCAAACATCGTTCGAGCAGCGGTGCTTTAACTCGATAGGCTACTGGCTCGAAAGGTACGAAGACAACGGACGCGATAAGAAAGCGTTGATCCAACGTATTATCGTAAGGGAACGAAACAAGTATCTGAAGGCTTCACGAAAAGAAGCGGCTTTATCTATAGAAGGAATGCGAGACGATGGCAATATCTCGTGGGAACCTCACGACAGTTTGGCGACTATCGATGACGGTTTATTGGCAAAAGAAAAGATCGCTCTGTTGGCGCAGAACGACCTTCGTAAAAAGGTAATACTCGAATGTTGGACCGATGGCTTTACGAATACGACAGAGATTTCCGCGTTGTTGGCGCAACGCTTTGGTGGAAATTCCGAAACACATCGAAAGTTTATCCGTCGGTTTCAACTACACTGTCAACGCGAATTAACAGCATAATCACGTATCTAGGCACGAGGGCTTCGCTACGTATTTTAATGATAATCGATTGAGAATCGAATTTCAAGCGAACGCGATACGAACAACCCTCCGTCTAGTACGTTATACCTAAAATTTAAGGAGGCTAACGTACTATGAAACAACCTACAAACGATTTCCCACCCGCAATCAATATCCAAAAATTAACGGAACTACTCTACGAAGGCGCGCTTTACCGCGAAGACGATCCGGCTGACTTTTATCGTCCTGCGACCATTAAGGCGGTGCGCGTCGGATGAAACCTTCCGAAATAACCATAACCCACCACGCAAAGAAGCGATTTAGAGAACGGTTTGGTATCGATAACCAACACGTCGCATGCAATTGGATCGCGCAGAAGATGGAACACGCTCGGTATCTTGGAATCACCGTAGATGAATCCGGAAAAGAGGCTCGTATGTACGCGAGTAAAGGCGTAGTTTTTCATTTTGCGGTAGATTCAAACGTCGTTATTACCGTTTATAAGGAAAAAGATAATGCCGGATCAAAAGCCAAGCATTTACTTATTGACGCCTATAATATCGTACAAAAGAACGCAAACGAGGCACTTAGTAAAACAGAAACGTTCTCGGCTGAATTAGACGAAGAACTTCGTTGGTTATCCGAAGAACTCAAACGCACACGTTCGAAAGCCAAAAGAATGGCGCTACAAGCCCGAATTAATGCCGTTCAAATGCGCGTTGATGAATTACCGGCCGAATCGCACGAAATTAAGCGCAGGGTAACGCGTTATGCGAAAGGAGTGGCTGCGTATGTTTGACGACTTCCTAATGTACTTCGCATTCGTCGGCAGCATCGCGACTATCATTATCGGCGGCATGTACTGGTCACTTTTGCGAGAAGAAAGACGGAATAAAGGCGGCGAGTGACCGCCGACGCTCGGAGAATACCGGGGCGTTCGTTAAGTAAAACTGTCGCGTCGCTATGCCGTGCGCTGGCGGCGTCTCGGGCGCAGATACCGGTGTTTTGCGAGGGTCAAACCCTAAAACAAATTAACGGAGGTAATCGGATGACAAAGTACACTAGCGGAGCTGACGCTCTAAACGCATTGAACGCAACAAATGAAGGAGGCGGCGGAGGTAATAGCGCCGAGTTTGCGAGCTTTAAGACGGGAACGGTTTATAAGGTACGCGTTATGAGTGCTTTCGATCTAATTCGCTTCTTTTCATACGGAATCTATAAGAAAGTAAATTCGTTCTCGGCGGCTAATCCGAGCACGCTAAACAAAAACGGCTTTCCTGAGTCGAATCTTACGTCATGGGATCGCGCGTGGAAGTATTACCAAGACCAAAAGAAAGCGGCTGCTGATCGAGGCGACGCCAAAGCGGAAGAGGCAGCTAAGCAAGAGGCGGCCAAGTATCGCGTCAAAGAACGATATGCGCTCGGTTTTATTAACCTTGAAACAGGCCAACCGATCATCGTCGACCTTTCTAAAACGCAGGCTACGACGGTTCACGCAGTTATTAAAAAGCAGGAAAAGAAACTCGGTCGCATCGCGTTTGAATTGGAGAAGTCCGGTTCAGGTACGAACACAGTCGTTTCATTAACGCCTCTTATCGATATGGAAGAAGACTTGACGGAAGCGGAACGTAAGCATTTTGCGGACCAAGACGGTAAAGAATTCGATATGTCTTTATTTGACGGCTTAATTTACGAAGCTGACGAAAAGGAAATGCTCGAAAACCTTGTCGCGGCCGGCTTTAATTTGGCGCTGATCGGCGAATCGCTTGACGGCAGCGCAGCAGACGACGAACTACCAACCGAAGATGACTTCGAATTTTAAGGAGGACGAATAGATGGCGCACAAAGAGGAAACGATCGGCAAATTCGCCGAACTGATCGCACGCGCTGCCTTAATGGCGGCCGGCTGGTCAGGCGTCAGTAAGCCGGAAACCGAAGAGCCGTATGATATTCTCGCGGCCGAACCGGTCACTGGCGCAATCAAACGTATCCAGGTCAAGACGATTCGTGACCGTCGGGACAGCCGAGGTTGCTTAACAGTCAGCGGACGCAAGAACACCGGCCAGGCTTATACGAAATCTGATACGGATTATTTTATCGGAGTGCTGATCGAAGACAACGAGACAAAAGCGTATATGTTCGAATGTCGCAATATTACGGATTATTGGATGCCGCGTAAGAACGAAGGCGTCCGAGCATGGCACGAACTCAAACTTAACTTAGACCGCGCATTCTTGGCGGCAGTAGAAAACGAAGCGGAGGCGGTTTGATCTTACCGGGTCGGACGGTCAATAAAAGGAGGACGAAATGATGGCGGCATTAAAAGGCGTAAAGACGATCGATATGACGGGCGGAGAAATTACGAAAGTTGTGTATGAAGGTGCGGAGTATGAACGCGTTGAGGGAGACGCAAAGGTTGGCGATATTATTCGTCTACCAGGTAATTCGTATAAACATGCAATTCCCGGCGGATTCTACGCCGTAATCTCGGTTATTGATAGAGGTGTAATTGTTATGGAGAACTGTGGAAACCATCATCGTTGGACGGAGGGGTTGTATGAGCTATTCCGCAAGAAGCACGTACGCCTAAAAGTCGGCGATTATGCGAAGGTGGCCGAAGACGACGGCCGTTGGAATGTTTCTAAGGGAGACCTCGTTAAGGTTTCGGATGATGACAAATCGACTCGACCGTTTCACTGCGATATTCTAAGAGGAGCGTTTGGCGGTCATCTTACTTGGCTGCGTGAATCCGACCTAGTTCTCGCAACCGAAGACGAAGTAGCAGCCGCCAAAGAAGCGGAAGAAAAACGCTCTATCGAAGCGAAATGGGCGGAGATCGGGCGCAAAGTTGACGAGTATAAAGTCGGCGATATTGTTGCGTATGATGATCCAGTTTTATTTATGAATGAGGGTATCGGAGAAGTTATCGTAGATTCAGAGTGTTCTAGAGGCCCGAAAATCGGCGCGATAGACGACGGAGGTGCTCTAGAAGAATACTACTTACCTAGATCGAGACTATCGCTAATCACTCCGGTCGAGGCACGATTTGACCGCAGCTAAATGCGCCGCCTGCCAAGCGCACATTAACGAAGGCCAGTCCGCCGTTTACGACTCACTTTACGAAGTGTATTGTTGCGACGGCGACTGCTGGTCGGAGTTTTATTCGGATAATGAGACGGCTCATAGACGGAAGTGGACGGACACCATCGAATTTTAAACGGGAGGGAGGACGCGACGTGGAAATCAAGCCGTTAAAACTAAACGTAAATGCGGGCAAGGCCTCAGCGCCGGCGACCGAAGTTGCTAAGCGTAAGCAAGCGGCCAACGCAGTCGAGCCAATCGAGGATGCATGGCGTCGCATCTACGCAAGCAAACTTAGCGATTCGGATCGGCAGAAATTAGACGAAGTCAAGGCGGCCATGGAGGACGGACACTTGGCGCGCGATCCTTCTGACTGCGTTAATAAGGCCGGCAAACCGAAGAAATTTAGCAAGGCGGAAGCGCTGCGTCTTTGGAAAACGGTGCAAGCGCAGGTCCGAGAAGATAAACTGCGTAAGATGGTCGAGGAAACGCCCGCCAACTACGAACTTATTACGACTGAACACGAACTTGCGAATTTACTCGACGATCTTAGGAACGAAGAAATAATCGCAGTTGATACGGAGACCACTGGCGTAGATGTGTATACGGACGTCATCGTGGGCATCTCGTTGACATTGCCGCGATCTGATCGACACGTATATATACCGGTTGATCACGTTGACTGTGAGCAGCTTAGCCGAGAGTACGTACTTAGCGAATTAGCGGTCGTATTTAACGACGATAAGATCGGAAAGGTTTTGCATAATGCCATATTCGATATCGCAATGCTACGGAGACACGGGCATGACCTCGAAGGCGTCGTGTGGGATACGATGACTGCGATGCATATTCTTAATGAGAACGAAAGTGATCGAAGTACCGGTGGCGCTGGTTCGTTTAAATTAAAAGATTTGGCGCCTAAATATTTAAAAACGCCGTCGGACACCTACGACAGTCTATTCGGAAAGAATGCGCAATTTAGAGAAGTACCTGTAGATATCGCGCTAGTTTATGCTGCCAAGGATACGGAGTTAACTTGGAGACTTTACGAATTTCAGCGAAAACATATGGCTCAAATGCCGACGGTCTTAGAGTACTACGAAACCGTAGAAGTGCCATTACTATATGTAATCGTAACCTTAGAAGCCAACGGATATGTACTCGACTTAGACTTTGCTAAGGAATACGGAGAAAAGTTACGTAAGCGTGCGGAAGAGTTACGCAAGGAATTAATTTCGGAGTTAACGTCATTCCACGAAGGCGACGGACCGTTAAATTTAAACTCGACCCAACAGATGCGGCCTGTTCTTTCGAAGAAAATCGGCAAAGAGCTTCCGAACATGGACGCAAAAAAGACGTTAAAGCCGTTGAAAGGCGAGCATGAGGTAATCGCTAAATTACTGGAGTATAAAAAAATCACAAAGCTATCGGGTACCTACATTGAAACTCTACCGTTAAAGCAAAACCCGACAACTAAACGATGGCATTCGCGATTTAATCCAATGGGTACGGTAACCGGTAGATTTAGCTCGGGAAAGGACGAAGAAGCTAAAACGGAACAAGGATTCAACGTACAAAATCAGCCGAAAGATGCACGTAAAATGTTCGTTGCTCCTCGTGGAAAAGTCATTATTGGTGCGGATTTCAAGGCGCAGGAAATAAGATGCGTGGCGCGTTTATCCGGAGAACGAGTACTGATTGACGCCTTTTTAAATAATCGCGATCCATATGCGACACTGGCAGCGAAGTTTCATCAGAGACCGTACGAGGAAGTATATAAGCTTTCTAATGGAGACGATACCCCCGAAAGGAAGCAAATGAAAGTCGGAATGCTGGCGGCTATATACGGTACCTCCAAATGGACTCTCGCGGAACAGTTAGATACGACACCGGACGAAGCACAAAAATTCCTCGACGACATGTTCGCAACTATGCCGGACTTAGCCAGTTGGATTGAGGAGACGCAAGAGTTCGCGGCTAGATACGGATTTGTATGGATGGATAACCAGCAACGAAAGCGCCGATTGCCTGACGCTAAATTGAAAGCGAAATGGGGCGATAGAGATACTTGGCGTAAGGTAAATCGGGCTAAACGACAAGGTCCGAATGCCCGCGTACAAGGATCGTCCTCTATTCAAACGAAAGTAACGATGATAAAAGCAGCGGAAATGTGTTCGCGAAAAGGAAGCGGTTGGAGGTTGTGGGGGTCGGTCCACGACGAATTGCTTTTCGAGGCTCCAATCGATTTTACTCGAGAGGACATCGAGGATATTAGAAGCGTAATGATTGATTCGTATACTTGGGGCGAAGTGCCAAACGGAACGGATATAGAAGTTATGACGCGGTGGGGTGAAGGCGTCCCTGTCGATAAGTGGTTTAAAAACAAGGAGGAGATTAATTGACGGCAGACAAACGAAAATTAGCGGCTCAATTACTTAGTAACGACGGTTCTTCTGAGCCATCATTTGCACAATCAATCGCGGATGAACTTGTATCGTATCTTAACGAATGGCACTCGCTGCCTGAGACATGGGATAACCAACTAGACGCAGATATTCACCGATGGTACGCGAATGCGCCAAACGTATTTCCGAAGCGTCCGTATTTCTCGCCATCGGCATCAAACGCATGTCCGCGCGAACTATACCACAAGGCGCTGAACGCGAAAAAGGACGTCGAGGCCAAGCCGCCATACCAAGGACGATGGACGCGTCTAGGAACGGCAATCGGCGACATGATCCAGCGCGATATTTTGTTCATGGCGAAGCACTTCGGTAAAAAGACAGGCCGCGTGTGTCCGTTTGACTTCGAACGCAACGAAGACGGAACGCCTGTATTCGAGGACTTCGCCAAACGCAATCACAAGATCGAGCGAGGCGGGCAGACGTTCTACTTATACGGAACTTGCGACGGCATTCTACGATATGTGACGGCAGACGGCGAAATCTTACGGGTCGGCCTCGAAATCAAGTCGAAGCAAACGACCGCCGCCAAGACATCGCTACATTCGATGCGTGAACCGGAAGCAAAACACGTAGCGCAGTGCGTGACTTACGGACCGATGTACGGCGTCGATTACTACGTCATTCTCTACGTCAATGCGTCTAAAAAGTCGTGGGTCTATCCGGAGGGAGAGTTCGAGAAATCGCCGGACATCCGAGCGTTCGGTATCGAAATCAAGCCGCATGACATTGACGCGATTCTTGATAGATTCGTAGATATCCGAAATGCGGTCGATGCGGGCACGCCGCCGGCGCTTGATCTCGGAGCATGGACGTTCAACAACTATAAAACTACGATTGCTAAGTCGCTGACGGACGAGGAACTACAAACCATTCGCGAGAAAGTAGCGCAGGTACGTAGGTCGGGTATGTACGCAAGCACGAAGCAACAATACGCAGAGGCGCTCGCATTTATCGAGAGAGTACGAGAAGGGGAGGCGGTTTGATGATGAATTATAACGAGAAATTAAATGAAATTTTTGACGACCTAAACAATAAGCACGCGAAGGCTATGAAAGAGGTATTCCCTCAAATCGATCAGAAAATTAAGCAAATACCAAAAATAGACAATGAGGCGTTCGTTGATTTAGAGGCTATTTTTTCTAAGACAATAGACGCTTCGTTTACTGATCTTAGAGAGAGGCTGACTCAAATTCCATGGAAAATGGAGCTTTTGAATATTAACCGAGAAGATAAAAAGAATGACTAGTGCCAAGCCTATCCGATGCCTTGCGTTTGACACGTCGATGACCTGTCCAGGCGTCGCGATCATAGAGGTACGCAAAGGCAAGCCGACCATCAAGGCGCTAAGTCACGTCAAGCCGAATACGAGCCGATCGCATGCGCACCGAGCCGAGGTTATCGAAGGATGGGCGATGCTGTTTCTCGATAAACACGTCGGAACCGCCGGCTTTGATTACGTAGTGCGCGAAGACTTTGCCGGCAAGACATCACGGTCGAACTATCCGGTACTAAGCGCTTGGAATGCGTGCGAAAGAGCGACGTCGCGCTTCGGGTTAACGTTCGATAAATACAAGAAGCCGGGCAAGAAGACGGAAGACCTCGGAATATCAGCGACGCGCGTTAAGTCATTGGTCGCCGGATCGGGCAACGCAGAAAAGGACGAAGTTGAGGCGGGCGTAAGACGGCTAACAGGCTACGAAGGAACCTTCACTAACTTCGATGAATCGGATGCGGCTGCGATTGGGCTTGCGTGGCTGATCGATGCGGGCGTAATTGAGAAACCGAAAGGGGCGAAGTAGATGGTACGCCTTGAAGTTAATATAACGTTCAGAAATGGCCGCAAGTGGATTGACGATCAACATTACGTTGATATGTCGTGCCCTACAACGAAGTGGACCACTACGCTCAACTTCTCCGCGTGGAGGAAAGGCGAGGCTGCTTCGATCGGTTTCTATGACCACACGTACTTTTCGTGGCAACGAGTGCTTCCGCATAAGATCGCATGGAAGATTGCGCAGAGACAATTACGGAGTCATGTGCGGAATTTGAATCGCGAGTTAAAGAAACGCGGACACGACATTACGTTAGAAATGAAAATATAGGAGGCGGGCGCAAATGGATAAAGCGATGGCTTACATCGACAACTTAGCCGCAAAGCTTGGAGTGGCGGCGGAACATGTTTACGGGGTATTAATCAAACAAGCGATGATTAACGGCGCTACTAAAATCGTGGCGGGCTCTCTTCTTCTTATTATTGCGATAGTAGCTTCGGTAATAATTATGCGCACCATAAAGCGTAGTGATACGGATTATTGGGATGAAGAATGGGCCGCTGTAGTTGTCGCGGCGATAGTTCTTGTAGTAGCTCCGTTGGTAGTTTCGTATTTCGTAATGGCGAGCGGGATCAAAGCGGTTATCAACCCGGAATACTACGCAATCAAAGAAATCCTCGACACGATCGGAGGTAAATAACGATGGATTACGGAGATATTTTCGTTGCGCCAATCGCAAATTTACTCGACATGAAGCGGCGGCTCGAATCGGATTTAGGCGATCATGAATACGCTTTAAGCCGACTTGAACTAAAACGCGTCGAAACGGAAATCGAGCGTGACCGGACGGCGGCTAGGATCGCGGAATTAGATGCGGAAATTGAACGGAGAGGTGGGCGCGGATGATGCAGACGATCACTTACGTTGCGCTTTTCAGTCTCGCAATCCTCATCATTTTTGTAGGCGGCACAAAAGCGAAGACGTTCGAAGAAATCACGACGAAAATCGCCGGCCTCGTTTTGCTGATTATTCCAACTGCGGTGCTTTTAGCGTACGCGACCGGAGTTCAGCCGTGATCGTATATTTCTACTCGCTGACGGGAAACGTGCGGAGGTTCATCGCTAAGACCGGACTAGGCGGGCAGGCACGCGAAGTCAAGACGGGCGAGGTCGTTGAGGAACCGTTCGTGCTGGTAACGCCGACTTACGACTTCGGTCAGCCTCCCGCAACGGTAAGCGAATGGCTTAAGGATAACGGAGATTGGATGGTCGGAGTGGCTGCTTCGGGAAATCTTGTGTGGGCGGATAATTTCGCGAGAGCAGCTGATCAAATAGCTAGCGAATATAATGTGCCCGTTATTACTAAGTTCGAATTAGCAGGGTCTGATAGAGATGTAAATGCATTCAAAAGGTGGTTAGGGGATGTATGATATCGGCGATAAATTCAGTACAAGATTTGGTACCCCATTCAAAATCGTCGGGTTCGATAAAGACAAACGGAATAAGACAGTCTATATAGTAGAATTCTCCTGTGGATATAGGCAAACCTGCTATTACCATAATATAAAACTCAAAAAAATTAAATATCCATATGATCCGAATGTTGCAGGAGTTGGTTATTTAGGAATGGCTACTCAGAAAAACAACGAAAAACTTTATCATATTTGGAGAGGCATCCTTAGGAGGTGTTATGACAAGAGACGTAAAGATTATTCGCGGTACGGAGGGGCTGGGGTGACCGTGAGTGCAGAGTGGTTATCGTTTGAGAATTTTTTGAAAGATATACCAACTCTTCCCGGTTGGGATAAAGAGATGTTTGATCGGGGGAAGTTACAGCTCGATAAAGATCTATTATCTAAAGAAAAGAAACTATATTCCAGAGAGACGTGCTGCTTTCTAACTGCCTATGAAAATAATCCATTTGTAATTAAAAAGACGATTGATAAAGAAGGAGGAGCCGCATGACGAATAACAGCGCAAGCTACATCGAGTTAAATAACGAAATTATGATTCAAAAAGACGGGCGGTTTCAATTCGAGAAAGACGGAGAAGCCGTCCGTGCTTATTTTATAGACTACGTAAATCAAAACACCGTATTTTTCCACGACTTAAAAGAAAAGCTCGACTACCTACGCGATAACGATTACTACGAGACGGATTTCCTAGACGCTTATACATTCGATGAAATCAAGGCGGTCTACAAAACGGCTTATGCCGCCAAGTTCCGATTCCCTTCGTTCATGAGCGCATTCAAGTTTTACAACGATTACGCGTTGAAGACGAACGACCGCAAAAAGATCCTCGAACGCTACGAAGATCGCATCGCTTGCTGTGCGCTGTACTTCGGAAAAGGTGACGGGGCCAAGGCGATCGAGTTTGCGAAACTAATGATCCGCCAAGAGTACCAGCCGGCGACGCCTACGTTTTTGAACGCCGGACGCAAACGCAGAGGCGAGATGGTGTCGTGCTTTCTTCTCGAGGTAGGCGATTCACTAAACGATATCTCGCGCGCGATCGACATTTCGATGCAACTATCGAAGGCAGGCGGAGGTGTATCGCTTAACCTCTCGAAGATTCGCGCAAAAGGTGAGGCGATTAAGGACGTTGCCGGAGCGACAAAAGGCGTAGTCGGCGTAATGAAACTGCTCGATAATGCGTTCCGATATGCGGATCAGATGGGCCAGAGGCAGGGCGCGGGTGCGGCGTATCTAAACGTATTCCACGCGGACATAAACGACTTCTTAGATACGAAGAAAATCTCGGCAGATGAAGACGTCCGAGTCAAAACGCTGTCAATCGGCGTCGTTGTGCCCGATAAGTTCATCGAACTAGCACGAGAAGATCGTCCGGCTTACGTTTTCTACCCGCACACGGTCTACAAGGCGTACGGCACGCATCTTGACGAAATGGATATCGGCGCAATGTACGATGAACTCGTGAATAATCCGGCGGTGCGTAAAGAACGGATTAACCCGCGCCAGCTACTTGAAAAGATGGCCGTACTGCGATCCGAGTCGGGGTATCCGTACATGATGTTTCAAGATAACGTTAACAGAGAGCATGCGCTGAACCATATCAGCCGCGTTAAATTTTCTAACTTGTGTTAACTGTAGCACCTTCGACCAGTAATGGTCGTAGCAAACCCGCCTAAACGGTGAAACTCTTTTATAAGACAATACCGTGCTAAATCTTCGTCGCAGGAGAGAGGGAGCGGAAGGACATACGTTATGGATTCATTTATATAACGGTTAATAAAAAGAACAACATGAGATATGTAGGTAAGTGTGTTTATACAAGGATAAATTCGTGGGAAAAGTATCTCGGCAGCGGTGTCTATTTAAAGAGGGCAATAAGGAAATACGGTAGAGATAATTTCTATCGCATTATTATAGACGAAGCTGATTCAGAAGAAGAATTACGTGAAATTGAAGAATACTACATTGATATGTTTGACGCGGTTAGTAGTAAAGAGTTTTATAACTTAAAAGGAACTTCGATCGGCGGAGATACCTTCACTGGGCATCCAGAAAAAGAGAGAATAAGAAAATTAAAGAGCCGAAACTCAAGCGGCAGCAGAAATCCTATGTTTGGCGTTCCTAAAACGGAAGCAATGATTGAGGCAACGAAAAAAGCGAATAGTAAGCCGGTAGAGATAGACGGCGAAATCTATAGAAGCTCTACTGAGTATGGCAAACTATTCGGCATAGGAGTTACGACGGTTTTATACCGCCTAAACTCACCTAACTACCCGAATTATAAACGAACTGGATAAGTAAGTCAAAAACCTGCGACGAAGTAAATGCCGAACGACTATCGAAACCACGCGCAATGCGGAAGGGAGTAGAGTACACCGCAAGCGTATGGTGGTGGAAACGGCGGGCGGCCTTAATGGTCGATGATATAGTCTACTCTTGCGAGTAATCGTAAGCAGTTCATAAGAGAACGGGCGAGTGAGTTGCGTCATTCGTCGAATAAAAGGTCAGAAGTGCTTCAAGCGTCAACCGTCTCGGAATACACCGACTATGGCGAACCGGACGATATCGGACTAGATATTTCGTGCAACCTCGGCTCTCTTAATATCGCGAATGTAATGGCGGGTGGCTCGATCGGAAACGCCGTAAAATTAGCCGTCGATGCGCTTACGGTTGTCTCAGAATCTACGAATATTAAAAACGCGCCAGCCGTCGCAAAGGCTAACCGCGAGATGCGTTCTATCGGACTGGGCGCGATGAATCTACACGGCTATCTAGCGCAGAACGGAATCGCCTACGAATCGGAAGAAGCGCGTGATTTTGCTAACGTATTCTTCGCGACGGTCAATTACTGGACGTTGGTGCGCTCGAATGAATTGGCGCAGGAAACGGGGACGACGTTTGAAGGCTACGAGGGTTCAACGTATGCGAGCGGAGAGTATTTCGAGAAGTATTTCGAAGGGGATTACCGACCAAAAACGGATAAAGTGCGAGCGTTGTTTAAAGACATCGTAATTCCGACGCCTCTCGAATGGGAAGTCTTACGCGATAACGTAAGTCTGCACGGACTCTACCACGCCTATAGACTTGCGATTGCGCCTAACGGGTCTATTTCGTATGTGCAGTCGGCGACGGCTTCGGTCATGCCGATTATGGAGCGTATTGAGGAGCGGACTTACGGAAACTCGAAGACGTACTACCCAATGCCGGGGTTATCGCCGCAAAACTGGTTCTTCTACAAGGAGGCGTACGATATGGATATGTTCAAGGTCGTGGATATGATCGCTACGATTCAGCAGCACGTCGACCAAGGTATCTCATTTACGCTGTTCTTAAAAGATACGATGACGACGCGTGATCTGAATCGGATTGACCTATACGCGCACCACAAAGGAATCAAGACGCTGTATTATGCTCGGACTAAAGATACGACGCAGGAAGGATGCTTGTCATGCGCAGTTTAGCTAGAAATACGACGGAATATTCAAACGAAGATAAAGCGGTTAGACTTTCGCATAACACAAAGACTTATGAGAGCGGAGAGAAGTCGTTTAGACTATCCCACAATACAAAGACGCTTGGAGATCAGGGGAGGACGAATAATTGACGACATTCACAGCGGCCAACTGGTCGCAATCAGACGATAATTTCACGGCCATGTTCTACGATCAGAACGTCAAGCAGTTTTGGCTACCGGAGGAGATATCGCTAAATGGCGACCTCCTTGCGTGGCACGAACTAAAACCAGCCGAACGCGATACGTATATGAAAGTGCTCGCCGGCCTAACGCTGCTAGATACGGAACAGGGTAACACCGGCATTCCTGCGATTATGGCGCACGTAGACGGTCACCAACGCAAGGCCGTCTTGAATTTCATGGCGATGATGGAGAACGCGGTGCACGCGAAGTCCTATTCGAATATCTTTCTAACGCTGGCGCCCTCGGAAACTATTACGGCCGTCTTCGAATGGGTTAAAGAAAACCGGTACTTGCAGCGCAAAGCGAAGTTGATCACCGACCTTTATCGCGGTATTAAGGAAGGCGACGACATTTCGCTATATAAAGCGATGGTGGCTTCGGTATACCTCGAAAGTTTCCTATTCTACAGCGGCTTTTATTATCCGTTGTATTTCTACGGTCAAGGTCGCATGATGCAGAGCGGCGAGATAATTAATTTAATTATTCGTGATGAAGCGATCCACGGCGTTTACGTCGGTTTGCTCGCGCAGGAAATTTATAATCGGCAGACGGACGCTACGAAGGCGGATCTACACGAATGGGCGGTCGGGTTACTAGCGGCTCTATACGAAAATGAGGTCGCATATACGGACGATGTGTACGGCGCGGTCGGCTTGGCGCACGATGTTAAGGCTTTCGTTAGATACAACGCAAATAAGGCGCTTATGAACCTCGGCTTTGATGCGCATTTTCCAGATGAGCCGGTCAATCCGATTGTGATAAACGGGCTGAGTACGAAGACGAAGGCACACGACTTCTTCAGCATGCAGGGGAACGGATATAAAAAAGCGACGGTCGAAGCGCTTAAAGACGAAGATTTTTATTTTCCTGCCGATTAATGTCCCGATTTCCGCCGCCCGCATGCGACTGTATAAGTGAAAGCGAAAATAAGGAGCTGATCGTATGCGAGAGACGATTAACCGAGGCGCTTTAATTGCGGCGTCAATTGTACCAGCCTTTTGGTACACACATGCAGCGGGCTTTTGGTGGTTCGTAGCGGCGGGAGCGCCGTTCTTACTATACGTAATGACGCTACCGTTTGAGGACGGTAAGCCCACGAAGGAGGTCGAGTAGATGCGTTATATTCTAGCGGGAATAGTGGTAGTCAGTACCGCGACGTGGCTGGAATGTTTTAGACCGTCTAACGTAGAGACCGTGATTTACTTCGTTACTATTGCGGCGGCATTACTTACGGGCGCGGTTAAAAGGAGGGCGAGTAGATGAGCGAACTTGTACGAAATCTTATTCGCAAAGGATATACACGTTTATTTCCGTTAACGGGAGTTCTCGGATGATCTAAGGAAGGGGCGAATAGATGAACGCGTTAAATATCGAAACTAAGAACGGTATTAAATATTGGGTGCACGCAACTGATTCCGAACTAGACGAGTTTAAAGACGACGTAACGTACTACGAACGTGACTACGCAGAAGTAAAGTGCGCCAAAACAAAAAGAACCCTCGTTTTTAAGCGGAGTGAAATTTCGGCCTATTCTTACGGAAAAATCGAGGAGGAAACGCAATGAACGTAAATATTAAACGGCTATCAGCCGACGCAACTACGCCAACATACGCACATTCGACGGACGCCTGTTTCGATCTATACGCGGCGGCCGACGTCATTATCGAGCCGGGAGAGACGGCATTAGTACCGACGGGCCTCGCGTTCGAGATTCCTTCAGGCTACGAAATGCAGATCAGGCCACGTTCGGGTATTACGTTAAAAACGAACCTACGCGTTCAATTAGGGACGGTAGATAGTGGGTATGCGGGCGAGGTCGGGGTGATCGTGGATAATATTGCGCACAGGGAAGTATCCGGACTTGACCTTAACAGTCAATCTATCGAATATATCACGAGTAGTGTGCCAAAAGTTGTTGATGGGCTGCCGGTGAACGAGTGGGATTATTACGGTGATTATCCGAACAGAACGTACATCGTTCGCAAAGGAGATCGTCTTGCCCAGGCGGTCATCAAACCGGTAGAGCGAGCGACCTTTACGGTTGTAGATGCGTTGGAAGAGACGGAGCGAGGTTCGGGCGGCTTCGGGAGTAGCGGGGTCGGGAAATGACGAAGTTGCCACCGAGAAAAAGCGGGAAGACGTTTGTTCATACCGAACGTTTCGAACTGATTTCGGAATACGCAGTTGATTTCATTGCGTTACGTGCAATCGTTTATAGAACGCCGATCAAGACGACCTTACGTTGGGCTAATAAAAACGTTAGCGGATTATGGGTAAACCTCGGATGGATAAACGAAGAGGAATACGATTCATTAGAACGAGCCGTCGCCGAAATGATCGTATACTACGAAAACGTTAGTAGAAACGAAGCAAAGCGGAAGTATAGAAGGATTGCGAAGACGCTCAAGGAGGCGCCCAATAAATGACGCAGATATATGCGTGCTTCTTAAACGGAAAACTTTACGGAAAAGGCGATCTTGCCTATATGAACGACTTATTTCGTGATTGGGTCGTCGATTGCGAGATGTACGGAAGAGATGACGTGACATTCCGAGTGACGACGGTTGAGAAAATGCGCGAAATTGTAAAGGAGGCGTAATTTATGGGATTCGAATATGGGTCGTTATTTGTACACGATAGAAAGCTGTGGTTTTTCGAAGGATATTCGACGAATGAAGAAATGTACCAAACGCTCAAATTACGAGGAGCTGGCGGCACCCAAGTAGAAGCGTTAGCATTCGAATGTTACTTCTTGGGAGCGCCGAGTGAATTTGACTACGAAGAAATCGAACAGAACGCAAGGAGGGGCGGATAAATGGCGGAAACCAAAATGAACGTCGAATTAATGTTTCACACGCAATTGAGCGCGAAATTCAAAGAGAAATTACGGAAGGCATCCGAACAACTTGCCGATGCACATGACGGAAAGATTCTCGCGCTGACCGCCATCCGTACTTGTTATAGCGCAAACAAGCCGTCTGAAATTGCGATTAAAGAGGGCGCCAAGTATTTCGGATCAGCCGCATCGGATGGCGACTCCGGCTCAGACGCGGATAGGCTTATTCGGCAGATTGTTGCGTCGAAACATACGTCTACTTTAGAAGGAATTACGTTCAATTTCGCGATCGAGGGCGTAAGCCGCGCCCTATTAGCGCAGTTAACGAGACACCGTGTCGGTTTTAGCTTCAGCGTCCAATCACAGCGATATGTGCGGATGGGCAGCGGAAATAAATCGGGCGGATTCGATTACGTCGTGCCGGAAAAGGTGGATACCTCGACAAAGACGGTTACTGAAGAATTCGATCATTGCGACGGTCTTGAAATCGAACGGAGAGCATCGGATATCTTCTCGGAAGCGATGTCCAACGCCCAACAGGCATACGATAAATTGCGTGAAGCAGGCGTTCCGGCCGAAGATGCCCGCGCCGTCTTACCGCAAGCCGCAGCTACTAATCTCGTAATGACCGTTAACCTACGTGCTTTATTAGACTTCTACGCTAAGAGACGGCGTGGCAACGGTGCCCAGGCGGAAATCGCCGACCTAGCCGAAGCCTTGCGTCGAGAAGTGGTCGAAGTCGAGCCGTGGACTGCGCAATTCTTCGAGGGGGTGTCTGCATCGGTATAATGACGACCATGACGCTCGCGTGTGGCTTATTATGTACTCAGCAACCGGCGAAGGAAACGCCCACGCCCATTTTAACGGCTGATCAAGCGGCTTTACAGCGAGCCAATCAACGAATCAAGACGTTAGAGGGCGAAGTGAAGGCGCTTAAGAAACCGCCTAAGCACGTAGTCAAGCGTAAGCAGATAACGCACTCAAATCCGATTCAAACATACGAAGTGACTGCGTACACAAACGGTGCCGAGTCTACGGGCAAGTCAGCCGGCGATCCCGAATACGGCGTAACGGCAAGCGGCGCACGCACCAAGACCGGCCATACGATCGCCTGCCCGCCGTCAATGGCGTTTGGCACACGGCTGAACATCGAGGGCATCGGCGTCAGGACATGCGAGGATCGAGGCGGCGCAATCACGGAAGGACACATCGATCTGTACGTTGCGGGCGTTTCTGAGGCGCGGTCATTCGGACGGCAGCGGCTAAAGGCGGAAATCATAACGAAATAGGGAGGCGGTTGTACATGATGCACGTATTAAAAGACGAAAAGCTCGGCGTTGATCGCGAATATGTTGCGGTGAATAGAAACGCAGAAGTTGGCGAGACAATCGTAATTGTCGAGAAGAGTTACAGGCGTGATCCGTATAATGTAGGCGATTTTTTTAAGGTGGACTATATTCGGGAAGGCAACAGCGGCGATGTGTTTAGCGATGAAGCTATTTCAGATTACAGCGGAAATGGGACTATTTATCGAAAAGAATACCACGTACTTGAACCGACCGACATCGTCCACATTGACGGTGAGCGCTATCGTTTAGAAGATCGTAAGGCGGAAGTAGGCGATGAAGTGATTTACGTTCATAAAGAAAGCGGAGAATCGGACGGTATAGTGTCGGTAGTGAGCTCGGTGGCATCGTCAGGCGTGGATGTAATCGAATATGAAGACTTCGAAGGGGAAACTGTGTGCGGATTTTCTCACGGGGCTTATCGCGTCCTCACTCCGATTCAAGACGCTACCGAGGCGCAAGAATCCGACGTCATCACCGTCCTTGCCAATTTAGGCGCAGAGGTAGCGGAATTAAAACGAGCCGTAGCGCGCCATCAAGCGGAAATCAACGCCCTCCACGAAGACAAAGTCCGTCTCGGCGAACAACTCGCAAAAGTGGTGGCAAACGACCCGAAATCCTTGGCGATTACTACGGATGAACTTGCGCAGATAATCGTAAGTCTATCGAGGGCCGGCCTATGAAACTCGCAATCACAGGTAAACTAGGCGCCGGCAAAGACGTAGCCGTCGATTATCTCGTCGCAATGTACGAATTCTTTCCGTTTACGTTTTCCGCAAAAGGTAAGTCGGTTTTTGGCGAGCTGTTTCCGGAATTGGACGGCGACGCAAAACAGCGCCAGCCTATGCGTGATTTCATTGAGGGAATTAAAAAGCTGCCGATCCCTGGCGCTGAGTACGTGTGGATCAACGTTGTATTCCGGCGCATTCAGGAACACGAAAAGTTGCGTTGTTGCCATCCTAGTAACCTACTAATCACGGATATGAGAATGCCGGCCGAATATGAACGAGCCAAGGCGGAGGGTTTTAAGGTACTCCGCATTATTGCACCGTACGAAACACGTTTTGATCGCGCCAAAAGACGAGGCGACAAATTCAAGGCTGCCGACTTAAACCATCCGACAGAAACGGCACTTGACGGATTCGAGGTCGACTATGAGATTGTAAATGACGGTACGCTAGACGACCTATATGCGCGGCTGGACGAAATTATGACGGAGGAGGGCGTTAAATGACGGCATTCAACTTAACACCGCAACAACCGGCGAACGGCTTGACGGTATTAGAACTTTTCTGCGGAGGGGGTCTTGGCGCAGTCGGCTTCAAGGCGGCCGGCTTCGATATCGTAAAGGCACTCGACTTCGATAAAAATGCCGTAAAGGCTTACCGACATAACTTCGGCGACCACGTAGAACAGGCAGATATCAGCACGATTAATATCGAATCTTTACCGAGTACCGACGTCATCTTCGGAGGGCCTCCGTGTCAAGACTTTTCGGTCGCAGGCAAAGGCGCAGGCGTTGACGGAGATCGCGGTAAATTAGTTTGGCGTTACCTCGATATTATTGCGGCAAAGAAACCGAAAGCCTTCGTATTTGAAAACGTCAAGGGGTTGATTTCGAAGCGCCATCGTTCTACATTTGACGGCTTACTGGCGAAGTTCAGCGAAATTGGCTACGAAGTTTCTTGGCAGCTGATTAATGCGTGGGATTACGGCGTAGCCCAGAAGCGTGAGCGAGTGTTTATCGTAGGAACCCGAAAAGACCTCGGATTCAAGTTCGAATTTCCGAAGCCGTTAGAAGGCGATTATAGGTCGCTAGTTTTGCGGGATGTTATTGGGGATTTACCGGAACCTATTCGGCAATCTAATGGCGGGCACCTTTCTAATAACTACGCGACCAACTACGAAATGGCAAACAGGTTAGAAAGCTTCGACAGGCCGGGTGCGACCGTGACGGCTCATCATAGGTGCAGTTACACCCACCCAAAAAACGAGCCTCGACGTTTCACCGTCCGTGAGTGCCTCCGAATACAATCCGTACCGGACACCTACGTACTGCCGGACGATATCTCTTTATCGGCGCAATACAGAATCGTCGGTAACGGTATCGCTTCACGGGTCGCATGGTATATTGGAGTCGCACTCGCCGATCAGCTCAAGGAGAACGCGTAGGTGCCTTTTGGATAGGCTAGATGCGGCTGCTTAGACGCCTCGCCATCACCGATCAAATAGAAGCGCAGCGGCAGTTCGCGATCTTCAAGACCGGCGCCTTCTAGAACGTGACGAGCACGCTTGCTATACGCATCTTTATTGAAAAGGAACGGTTGGACGTCTGCTTTGACCGTTTCCGGCTTCGCAACGACTAGGCACGATTCTTCTTTATCGTAGCCGATCGTAAGTTGAAACGGCGTGTTTGGTGGTATTCCGATTAACGCTTTAGCCGCAGCGTTAACGTATATTCTCTTCTGACTATCCAACGTTATGTATGCGGTATTGCTGACCGCGGAAATCCATTCTAAAGCCATACGGATACACCTCGCTTATTTTATAAGACGATTATAGACGATATACCAACGGAAAGCAAACGAAGGAGGCGGTATTATTGGGCGCATCGACGAACAAGCCCGACCAGCATCTACGCTATGAAACGCAATACAAACTCGACGGAGCCGACGGCGTCAAGGCGCTACTAGCCGATTATACAACGCTCAGACAGCGGCGCTTCTTAGGCGACATGGCTGCGTGCGATATTCTGATCGATCTGAAGCGCGCTATTGAACTAGCGGCACTGACCGGAAAGCAATACGAAGCACTGCGCCTGGTCTATTTCGATGATCTATCGCAAACACAGGCGGGCGCGGCGCTCGGCATTACGCAGCAAGCCGTTGACTATGCGATTAATGCTGCGGTAAATAAGCTCGTCGACATCTACTATTATTGGGCGTCACACGGCGAGGGATACGGAACGACGAAAGGGGCGGTTTGATGGCGGACGAATTAACGAAGGAAGAGATCGAACAATTACGAGATTACTTGCGTTGGTGCTACGACACTATGAACCATCCGAGAATTTCGCCGAGAGTATTGTCGATTTTACTGAACGCATACGCGGAGGAGGGTGCCTAATTGACGAAGGAAGAACTACACGAAGCCATTACGGATATATACGAACGCACAAAATCCGGCGCCTTGGAGCGCGAAGAACGTATCGAGGAAATTACTGCGCTTTCTGAGACATATTATAATTTAGTCGGGGATAAGCCTCATGCTGCCGCGTTAGATCGTTTGACTAATCTCGTAATATATGAAGAGCTTACTGATACTCATCCTGATAAAATGTCGCGTGAAGAATATCCAATAATGAGTGAGACGCAGCTAAGTCGACGTAAAGAGGGAAAACACCGAAAGAAAGAAGCTAATTACAGAATTGAGGTTCCTCTAGTTCTTGCGGAAAATGTCGGGATAGATGGGAGAGATTATGCTTATCCTGCGAGAAGAGAGCGTAGTCTTCGTGAGGATATGGCGATCGATGAGGTTGCCGTGTCTAGAAACAAGGGAATTCGTAAACGATATAATGATTTCGTCAGCGGAAAATCTAGCGGACAATTCACCGTAAATATAGAAACCGGCATCAAAACGGTAAGGTCAGACGCTCAATAGGCGTCTTTTGTTTTGCGATAAATACGAAAAGGGGCGTATGCATGATTCAAAATAAACCACGCATCATTGACGTTACTACAGGCGAAGACTTATCCGGTATCTATTCGTTGAGGCATCGTAATCAAGACGCGGCCTTCCGTCAGCAATTAAATAAAACGGAGGACAGGCGCGAATTTACCAATGCGGAGATGCCGAATATAAACGAAGTATATGACGTCCTCACAACGGCTCAGTGCGGCTATTTAATGCTTCTGCAATGCTACGTTGATTACGGTGGTCTGTTAATCAAGTCCAGTCGCGATAAAACGCCGATGAATACTTCGGACATGATGGACGTTCTTCAGCTTACGAAAAAGCGACAGACGTTCTACGATTTCATTGCGGCGACTATTGAAAACGACATTATACGAAAAAGTGACGATGGCTACTCGGTAAATGAACGTTATCATTTTAAGGGGAATTTCCGCAGTCCGCACGTTGTTAAGATATATAGCGCTAAAATTAAACGGGTTTATAGCGAAGTAAAAGCGACCGACATCGGCCTCATTTATCGAATGCTTCCGTACATTCATTTCGATACTAACGCTCTATGCGAAAATCCTAACGAATCAAATCCGAGGGCCATCCGTTGGTTCAGCCGAGCCGGTCTAGCTGCCGCGATAGGTGTCGTACCGGATACGCTTGGCCGCCGTCTTAAAGCGATGAAATTCGGAAGCGAATACGTTATAGCACGCGTTAAAGTTGGCAGTGAGCCGGAGCGCTACACGTTTAATCCAAACGTTTTCTATCGTCAATCTAAAGCGCCTGACAAAACGTTGATTGCGTTATTTAACGTTGAGAAGGTACACTAAATAAACGAAAAAGGACGCCTTTGAGGGCGTCTTTATTTTTTGCGTTATATTCGTTTGGTCATTCCGCACTTCGAACACTTACGGAGGAAAACTCCGCCTTTAATCGAACTGTTAAACTTCGACGTATCGCAATTGTCACACCGGCCGCTCTTAACGTCGGGCATCTCGCGAACATCATAAACGACAGATACTTCATAATCTCCTGGCTGCGGTCTATTCACGTCTTTCACCTCACAACCTTCGTATTATAACGTATCTATGCGCTTATTTAAACAATCTTCCGAATGCTCTTCCGACACTGCGTCGCATGATACGGCCGCCTACGTCGTTCTTTTTCACCGCGTTAACGTCTCCCAAAAACCTAGCCCATCCGTACAAGAATCTGCGGAATTTCATATCGTCGTCCTCCTCGTATTTTAGGCGCCTACCATCTCGTCACTGCGAAGTCCTTCGAGTAGTAAGTACCGATTTTCTTCGTCTTGGCTGCTTTGCTATAAGCCGTTAATTTGATTCGGTATTGACCGTTAGTCATAGTCGAAGTATAGAAGCGTTTGGTCGGTGTGCTTTTAACGAAATCGCCGCTCAACGATTGCTTCGACTTCCATCCGTCCGTGTATTGTTGCTGCAAAGTCATCGTGTAATATACGCGGCTACCGCTGCTTTTCGATGCCACAACGTCCACTGACGTCGCCTTGGGCGTGTAGTATGGTGCGTCAACCTTTACCGTAATCGATGCCGCATTGGCTGGCGTTGTAAGTCCGAGTGTCATAAGTACCACCGCGATTGTTATCGTAATAAAACGTTTCATTATTCAACATCTCCTTCGAGTTTTATATCGTATCCGAACGCGATCAGGGCGAGTCTAAAGCCGAAGTCAAAGCCGGCAGGTGCATCGTCGCGTTCTCTTTTAAATAGTTCGGCGGCGCGCTGTAGCGGATCGGCTGCCTCTTGGATTCCGTCTAAGGCCGTCAATTTTACGTCCACTAGGCGATCTCCTCCTCGATATTTAGAAGGCCACCGCAATTCGGACATTTAGCGGCCGTTTCGATTTCTACGTCTAGCCGGGCAAATGAACAGTCCGGGCAGTTATACTCGATCATATTCAACGATTCCTCCTCGTTTTTAGTACGTCAGCGCCGTCTAATTAGCGTCTTAGGGCGTAGGTAGGGACGGCTGCTTGACGTCTTATTTCATTAGCGATTTTAAGGCGACCGTAAAGCCGAAAATGATTAGCGTTGCAACGGCTGCGCAGTCTATCGGCTGCCATTTAGCGTAATCCGTGAACGCTATCCAGGCGACTAATACGATAATGAGCAACGTATCAAGCGTATTAATTTTGCGCATGTGTGGTATAATTGATTGAACCGGGGCTTAGCGCCCCGTCCGTTTACTTGCGACGTTTCTTCTTGGAGGGAGACCGTCGCTTTTTCATTGCCTTGATTTCCATCGCGGTTTTGATGATCGCCAACCACGACGCAAGCAAGACGGATATCTTTGTAGCCAGTTCAATCAATTCGTGCACCTCCTTTCTGTACCTTTATTATACGATATCGTATAACGTATGTCAACGGATATTGCGAAATAATATCCGATATCGTATAATTACTTATATAAATACGGAGGTGATGCGGATGGGCAAGCGCATAAACGTAAGGCCGCGTCTGAAGGAACTTATGAAGGCGGACGGCTGGACGCAAACAAGGCTGTCGGAAGCGTCGGGTGTTCCGCAGGGTTCTATCTCGCGGTTCGATTCGAATGGGCGGCACGAAGATTGGCAAGTCGTCGCGCTAATGAAAGCAGGCGGATGGAAGTACGAAGACCTGTTCGAAATAGAGGACGAAGATGGCGGTGAGTAGGGACGTTCAGGGCGAGCGTCTCTCTTTCGTGTTCTGTTTTCGCCACACTGAAACGTATTAATATGCGTTATTTCGTATAAAGATACGAATGTGATTCGTAGGCAATACGTGTTGGCATGCGCCTATTCTCAATTACGTCGTTTTAACTGATAATCAATACGACTTCATTCGTACAAAATCGCCAAAAGTACGACTTTATTCGTACAAGTGAAAACCGCCTTGGCGCTTAGAGCCACGTGGGATACAGCGTTTTGAGGTCGGAAATTACTTCTTATCTTCTAAATCTAAAACCTAGTGATCCTCCGCTACGCTACGTCTCACATATACGCAACATGTATAATGAATGTATATTTGCGGACGAGGCGGAGCCGAGGTCGCTGTACTTAAATACATACGGAATGGATAGCGTTAATACAGCGTACATATAAACGATAAATAAACGCCTAAGCAACGTTAATTTACTTGTGAAACATACGCTTAGTTATCTATGTCTTATGAGGACGTAAATGAACGTAACATACTAACTAACGGTAGGGCATCCGTATTGGCACACGATAAGCGTCGGTTGAACCAGCGTTTAGGCTACCGACATACAGACGCTATGTAACGGTAGGCACATACGGTCTATATAATATAGTACGAAGGCGGTCGGTAGGGTGACGGATAGAGACAGGCGAAGACATCCGTAACCAAGCAGACGGCGCCGGCGGACGTGGCCTCCGAAAACTCAAGGGGTTGAAAGCCGAAGCCAATCCGTTTATGCACGATCGTATGCATGACGGCCGGCATAGGTAGCCCGCACGAATGGCGGCATGGCGGGGCTGGTACGATGCATAAAGTTCATTCGTTTCGTTGCGCTGGTCGAACGGCTACCAACTGCGACACACCAACGTTTGTGCTTAACGCGAATGTAACAGAAAGTCTTTTTGTTACTTTCGTTATGCAACGTTATGAATGCGTTATTCAATAATAATCGCGAAAAATAAACGAAAGCCGCCCGCCCCCAAGCGCCCCGGCCAAAACCGCCGGATCTGACGAACAAAACTTGCGCACAATTTTTTAAACTCGGGGTGTTAGGCGCATTACAAAACGGAGAGGTCCTGCCGAGTAGTGGACGACGAAAAAAAAACGACAAGGAGGGCGCTAGGATGAACGAAGAAATCAACGGCTGTATTAAGTTTATTGAAGACGGCTATTTGACGAAAGAGACGAGCGATAGAGTTCGAGAACTACTCGGTATTGAAAATCCGGACGATCTAACGGAGCTGACCGATTACATACTTGTAAGAGATCCGTACACTACTCCTTTCGGGACTATTCCGTTCGGTGCGACGTCATCTCTTGCTAATTATCGTTTAGTCGCGAAAAGCTCCGACAGTACTCCGCAAGAAATACCGTTGCTGCCGGATGCAGAAGGCGTCTTCTTTTTCAGATACGTTGGAGGCGATCGCCCATGACCACGCTACCTACGTTCGTCACTTGCGACGCATGCAAACAGCGGACAGCCGTCGTACTAAAAGAACGCGCCGTACGAAAAGGCGTCGTCGAAACATACTTTGACTGTATCGTCTGTGGTACGCATTATCCGACCGCGATCACGAACAGCGCGCTACGAACGAAAATTGAGACGCTGAAACAACTACGGCTTACGGACGGCGCAGAACCGGCAGCAATCGACGCGCTCAAAGCGGAAATAACCGCCGATATGAAAGTATTGCGGGAACGGTACGGATTAGCATAACGATTTTAACACGTAAAATGCACGAAATTAGACGTTTTGGTAGCCGACTAGGGTATTCGTAAGGGTGGTCGGTGGAAAGCGCTAATTTCGTTTGATTTTTAAGGAGGACGAATAAATGTCGAAGTATCGCAAAAAGCCGGTTGTAGTCGAAGCGGTTCTTTTTGAGAGCGGGATGGAAGATGGTTACGCCAGTTATCAGGTGTTTTCGGACAAATTAATCGGGTATTTTCCGAAAGGCGGATCGATACCTAAAGCGAATAACAAACCGGCGATCAAAACGCTCGAAGGTTGGTACGAGGTTGAAGTCGGTAAGCATTACATCGTCACAGGGATTCGGGGCGAGCGTTATCCGGTTGAAAAGGAGATTTTCGAAGAGACATACGAAAAGGTTAACGAATAACACGCAATCAGAACGAGGCTTCCGGCCAGCGCCGGAGGTCTTTTTGTGCTTGCGTCTAGCATTAGAGCCGTAAAGGCATTCGGTTGACGTACGTACATTCACCGGCACGCCTCTCAAAGAAGCGGACGGCCGGTGTGACAACATAGGGGCGCATGTTCCAAGGTGGCGATACGGTCTCCAAAACCGCGTGGGCAGGTTCGATTCCTGTCGCCTCTGTAAGTCAGAGATTCATCGTGAAGCTCTGTCTCTAAAACGGACAAAGGGGATGACGTGAATGGCGGAAAACAAACGCGAATCAGTCGGTGGATTAAACGTAAAGGTAGACGTAGATGTTTCGGAGGCTATCAAAGGCCTCAAAGCGGTGCAGCGCGCAGCGAAAGAGGCGGCAAAGGCGTTGGCTGAACTGAGTGAAGCGATGAAGGAGTATGAGAAAGCCCATAATAATAATAATCGCAGAAAAGGCGGCTATGGAATTGTATCGGAACCGTATGCGATCGACAGAGTCTACAAAGATCCGCCGCAATAAAAAAGCACCACGACCTAAATCGCGATGCTCTCGTATGCGACCGAAATCTCGTCGGCTGTGATTCCGATATATTTCAGCGTATCTTTTTCGGATGAATGACCGAGAATCGCCATAATCCGATCGACTGCGATATCCATTTCATACAAACGGTAGCCGAACGTTTTTCTAAGCGTATGCGTACCGATATTGCCTATCTTTTTAGCGATATCAGCGCGCTCGGCGGCTTCGTTTAGAATGCGATAGGCTTGAACGCGACTGATTGGCTTGGCGCCCTTGCGGCTGGCAAATACGTGGTCATCATCAGCGCCTTCGAGTTCATTGACGAGCCTTATGACGGATGCTGAGAACGTAATGACACGCGTTTTGCTGCGCTTGGCTTCGGTTATTTTAAGAGACGTTTGGCCGCGAAGATCGCCGATCTTAAGCGAAAGTAAGTCGGAAATACGAAGCCCAAAAGCCGTCCCTAGCTGCAATAACAGACGGTCGCGCCCCGGTTTGAGGGCGTTTTTTAGTTTGTTGAAATCGCGTTTACTTTTGATCGGGTTCACTTCGTTAGCCATACGTCTTCACTCCAATGTACTTTAATTATTTTTAAGTTACATTCATTATACGATAACGAATTCGGTAAGTCAACGGAAAATAGACGGAAAGGAGGCGGTGATTTGGCGTTTATTAACGGCAAGTTTTTGGAACGTGAAGAAAGGCAGGCGCGCATAGAGGCCGTAACGGAACGGCTGAAGAAACTGCGCGACATTATCCAAGCCGGCAAACACACCGAATATCACGTCGATCTTATGCGGAAGGATCGCGACGAATTAATCAAGCTTAAACGTGTCCATCGCGCCGAGACCGATATGCTGTATTTCTTTTACGAATACTTTTCGGAGGCACGGAACCCGGGCAATCCGGATAATCTCGTACCGACGACTGCGGTAGACATGGACGACGCACCGGACTTTCACCGGAAACTATCGTCTATCCTCGACTCAGTATCTAACCGGAATAAGACAGCGCGTATCGCATGGGCGGCTTCGAGGGGTCACGCAAAGTCGGCGTACTTATCGAATGGGTTTCCGGTGCATGAAATCGTTTATAAAAAGCGCCGCATGATCTTGATTATCTCGGAAACAAGGGACGGCTCGATAAAGTTCATTAAGTGGGTCGCGGGTCAGCTAAAGTACAACCAAAAGCTACGCGAAGACTTTGGTGAAGTCCTATACGAGCAGAAAACACGCAATGAAAAGGATTCCGAAACAGCCTTTATTACAACGACAGGAATCAAAATGGAAGCGACGTCCCTTGGAACACAAATCCGCGGTTTTCGTAATGGCTCACAGCGTCCGGATTTAATTCTACTTGACGACTTAGAGTCGATCGATTCGAACAATACGCCTGAATTGCGTCAGAAGGCGAAGGATTGGCTCAACCAAGACCTTATGCCAGCGGGTGATCCTACGAAAACGGCGTTTATTTTCATGGGAACACTTGTACACTTCGACTCTTTGCTGAACTACGTATTGAATGAGCGTCGTGATTTTATTAAGAACAGTTTCCCAGCGATCCTCAAGCCACCTAAACGGAGCGACTTGTGGGCGGAATTTGAGCGCATATATGAGGAGTATGTCCCTAGCGACGAAGAAGTTGAAGAATTGATGCAGTCGGAATCGGAAGATACGATGGCTACCCCAAATGCCCGGGCTGCTATGCGTTTTTATGAGGATAATAAAGCGGAAATGGATGAGGGTGCGGAGGTTTTGTGGCCAGAGCGTTTCCCTCTACCCGCCTTATTAATAGAAAAGGCCAATATCAAAGTAAAAGCGTTTAACACGGAGTTTATGAATAATCCAATCGATGAAGAATCACAGTTATTCAAGCCCGAGACTTTTTCGTATTGGACCGACTTTAAGCTAAATCACAAAGAATACGCGATTTATATGGGTGTCGATTTTGCGATGGGTAAAGAACGTGGGGACTTTTCGGCGATCGTCACGATTGCAAAACATAAAAAGACCGGAAAGATATACGTCATTGACACTTACGGTGAACGAATCCATCCTGATAAGTTCTTGCGAAAAATTGTCGAGAAGGTCGTGGAGTATCAGCCTGATCGAATAGCTGCTGAATCGCAGATGGCCCAAGAATTTTTCGTAGATACACTCAAACGTGAGTTAGTCGTACAAGGGTATCCGGCAGGTTCACGCGTCACAAAAATAAATCAGCGTTCGCGGAAAGAACTTCGTATTGAGGCCCTTATGCCGCAGATTGAAAAAGGTGAGATCGAATTTCATCGCAGCCAAACGCTTTTACTCGAACAGTTTGAGCGGTATGGATCAAATTGGCACGATGACCTACCGGATGCGCTCGAGATGGCGGTGAGCGTCAGTAAACGAGCTAAAACGGTGCTGCAGTCGAAGCCAAAGTATATGTAACGAAAGGAGGACGTTAAATGTCGAGAATTAAACAGCTAGAGGCGCAACTGTCGTTTGAGAAGCGAAAAGCCGCGCAGGCTTGCGCTTTGAATGAAATTATGCCGGAAGGCGGCGAGAAGAAAACGCAGGAGCAACTCGCAGAAGAACTAGGAATGTCGCGGATGGGGTTGTATCGTTGGCGGACGCAAGATTCCGCATTTATTGAATATATGAATCTACTTGCGGATGACATGCTTTCCAGTCACAGAGCGAAAGTCTACGGTAAATTAATGACGCTTATCGACGGACCACAGCCGTCCGTTAAAGCGATTGACTTATTCATGAAACGATACGGACTATTAACCGAAAAGCAAATTATTACGGACAACACTACAGCTGACGAATCAAGCGAGGATATTCAAAAAGAAGCCGACGATTTAGACAGATATTTGAAGGAGGAATAAGCGATGGGTTTTACGGACTTTTTTAAGCACCGCAACCACGAACCCGACGACGGATCGCATACTAAGACGTACAGTATCATCCGACCCGGCGCACAGTTTCCTCCGGCTGACTCAATTGAACGGCTAGCGAAATATCGACGCATGAAAAAGTTGTTTGAAGGGCGACACCGAGACGTCTATGAACGTGCGACCGACATTCTTAAAGATTCGCCGCAGGCCGAGCAGTTAAAAAAGCTGTATATCGCGGTCAATCTTGCCGACATACTCACCACAAAGCCGGCTGACCTCCTAGTAGGCGAACCGGTTCAATTCGAAAGTGGATTGCCTGATGACAGCGAAGAGCAAAAAGCACTCAATCGCTACGTAGAGGAAAACGATATTAATCAGCTTCTTCACGAAAGCGCAACGGCTAATGGATTCCGCGGCGATTCGTGGTTTAAGGTGCGCTACGGCTACCGTCAAGACTTTTCGGAAGTGGAGAAACTCGGCTTACCAGTACCGGCAGATGCAGAAATGGAAGCGATCATTGAACACGTAAGCGCAGGCGCAGTCTTTCCGGAGTTCAGCGTCGGAAATGTCAAGAAACTAAAAGCGGTCAATATTGCGCAGGTCGAATGGGTCGAAACCGAGAAGACGGAGATTCCGTTTTTAAACGTTGAGCGTCATGTACCAGGCTACATCATTTATTCGCGATATCAGATGTACGAAAACGGAGTTGATACGTCAACGGGCACACCGGTATCCGTATACAAAATCGGTAAACAATTACCGACAGGTCGCGAAGAAGATATCGAGGAGACGCATTTACCGCATATACCGGTCTTTCACGTACCATACAAATCAATTGACGACGAATTCTTCGGCATCGGCGGATTAGAGAAGTTAGAGACGGTGTTTGCTGCGATTAACGACCGGCTAGTACAGATCGACTACATTCTATGGAAACACAGCGACCCTACAGCGTATGGGCCGGAGATTCAAGACGATGGGAACACCGTTCAGTTCGGCGGCGCTTATATACCGGTCGGAAAAGAAGATGTAACGCCGGGTTATATGGTTTGGCAAGCGCAGTTAGACGCAGCCTTTAAGGAACTCGACGTGTTGTTTAGTAACGTATTTATGATGTCGGAAACGCCGCAGTGGCTTTTTGGAACTACGATGTCAGGCGACAATTCAGGCGGAACAGGTACGTCACACACAGACGGCGCAGCGATTAAAGCCCGTTTCATGCCGATTCTCTCGAAAGTGAAGCGAATTCGTGCGCACTATGATAAAGCGATCCGAGATGCGCTATGGACGTGCATGCTTCTAGAGAAAGCGGTCAAACGAATCAAGATTGACGAAGCCGTTTATCCGCGCGCAATTTGGAACGACGGTATCCCGCAGAATGAAAAAGAACTTGCGGAAATTATGGAGATTAGAACGGCAGGCAAGCCGACTATTGACGTTAGAGGCGCAATCAAGGCGATGGATGACGTCGATGACGAAAAGGCGGACGAGATCATGCGACGCATTGAAGAAGACGAAACATCCGCAAATGGCTTTGTAGATGCATCGATCTTTAATGAACCGGAAGTGCCGCCGGAACCTGAGGACGATAAGTAATGGCGAAAGTACCGGCACCTAACTACGACTATCAGACGAAGCAGCTTGCCGGATATTATCAATCCGCCATCAAAGACATTCTTGACGAGCTTGATCGAGTTGATATTACGGATTTCCGACGAGCCAATGCGCTTGCTACGCTGCAATCAATCAGCGATATTCTAGCGGATCTCGATACTAAGTCGGCACGGTGGGTTAGTGAAAACGTACCTATTGCGGCGCGAGAAGGCGTAATCAATACGCTCGTTTCGCTTAAGATTGCGGAATCAGTTGAACAAGCGGCTCTTATCGTAAAGTTCAACGAGTTAAACGAAGCAATGGTCGCGGCTGCTATTGCGGATACACAAGCCGATCTTCTAGCGGTCACGCAGAACGTAGATCGGAAAACAAAAGCCGCAGTCAGGCGAGCCGTTTCCGATTCCATTAAGTACAACATGGCGTCGGGCACAAACGGACGACGAACGATCAGAGACGATATCAAAAAGCGTCTCAAAGAATCGGTCATGACCGGAATCGTCGACGCAAAAGGACGGCGGTGGAAACCGGAAGTATACGCCGATATGGTGACCCGAACGAAAATGATGCAGACATACCGCGAAGCAACGACTAATGAAGCCGTCGATCGTGGCGTTTTGTATGCGCAAATATCATCGCATGGGGCTTCCGATTATTGCCGATTTCACGAGGGCGAAATCATGAAACTTACGCTAGATGCGCCGGGCCCTTATTTAACTTACGACGAATTGCAGGCGACGGGTGAGATATTTCATCCGCGATGCAAGCACGTATATTCACCTATTAGAGATGTCGGTTTATTGTCCGAACGTTAAGACGTTAAACTAAACGGCTGTTTTATCTAATAGGCGACGGCCTTAAAACGGTTGGAGGACGATATGTTTGTAAAACGATTTATGCCGTTATTTGACGCAGATGATCAAGCAGGCGGAGGTCAAGTGGAGGAGCCAACAACGCAGCAATCAACCGATGATCAGCCGAAGAAGCTCGAACTCACGCAGGAAGAACTAGACTCGATTATTACCAAACGCGTTAGCCGTACGGAATCTAAGTACGCTGATTATAGCGAGGTAAAAGAGAAGCTGGCGGCGTATGAGAAAGCGGAGCAAGAAAAGGCAGACGCAGAGCTAACGGAACTCGACCGCATCAAAAAGGAGCTCGAAGCAAAGTCGGAGGTTGAATTATCACTTACGCAACAGATCGATGAGCTTAAAAAGGCGAGCGAACAAGAAAAGATTACGAACGCATTCATCAAGGCGGCAACGTCAGAAAGTATCGCGTATATTGACGATGCATTACGCTTGGCTGATTTAAGCGGCGTTTCGGTAGAAGACGGAAAAGTTGTCGGAGTCGAGAGCGTAGTAAAGGCGTTGGTAGAAGAAAAGCCGTTCCTTATCGCGCAGAAGCAGAAGGCTATCGGTCAAAGTACGAATTCGGGGACGGATAAGATCGATAAAACGCCGGATCAACTTATTAAAGAAGCCGAGGAAAAAGCACGTAAGAGCGGTCGTACAGAAGATCGCGCTGCGGTTGCTCAATTAAAAAGACAGTTAAGAAAATGAGACTCCTTTAATTAGGGGTCTTTTTTAATACAAACAAAAAAGGGGGACATATTTTTATGTCACAGATTTTCTCTAATGATTTGATTGGTAAAACAGAATCGGTACAAGACGAATTACTACTTTTAAATCCGCACCAAACTCCGTTGCTTGCGATGCTTGGTTTTTCTAATCCAGTAACACAAACCGAGCACCAATGGTTCGAGGACGAAATGTTTGCGTATGAAGGCAACGTTACTGACGCGGCTGCTGCTGACGCAACTGTTCTAAAAGTATCTTCTGTAGAACCTTTCCGTAACGGGCATGTCATTAAACTTGGCGAAGAACTAGCGCTTGTTACTGCGGTTAATAAGTCAGCGAAGGAACTGACAGTAGTCCGTGGCTACGCCAATACTACTGCGGCTGCAATTACTGCGAATGAGAAAGTTGAGGTTCAGTTCGTAGAAGGTTCGGAAGGCGCTGACGCTAGACAAGGTCGCTACAAGCCACGTAAGCGCGTATCGAACATTACGCAAATCTTTGACGAAACTGTAGAAATTTCCGGTACTGCTGCGGCTGTTGCCAATTACGGGATCGCGGATATGTACGAGTACGAAAAGCAAAAGAAACAGCTTGAACTAGCACTTCAAATGGAAAAAGCGTTCATCGGCGGTATTCGTTATGAGAACGGCTTAGTACGTCAGATGGACGGTATCCGTAGCTTCATTAAAACTAACGTTACTGATCTTGCGGGTCAAGAGCTTTCGCTAGAAGCGATCAACGACGCTGTACAGGCGATCTACTCTAAAGGCGGCTTCAAGTCCGGTGGTCAGTACGAGATCATCGTACCTGCGAAGCAAAAACGCATCATCTCTAAATTCGATAAGACGTTAGTTAGACTTAACCAAGGCGAAGCAAGCCGCGGCACTGTTGTTAACTTCTTAACGACTGATTTCGGCGAGTTCCCAGTATCTATTAACGACAACTTGGCGGCTGACGAAGTTCTTATCGTTGATAAAAACCGTATCGCAATCCGTCCTTTACAGACTCGCGATATGAGCCACGAGTACCTCGGCAAAAAAGGCGACTACTTCCAAGGTATGCTTGTCGGTGAGTATACGCTTGAATTCCTTCAAGAACCTGCTCATGCACGCATCAAAGGCGCTAAGTAATAACGGCCCGCACTCGCGGGCTTTACTTTTTTGACAGAACGGAGGTAATGCGGACTTGGCAACGTTTGAATCACGCTATAAAGAATTAACGTTTTATGTAGGTGGTGCGCCTCGGAAGTTCTCAGACGGCATCTATACGACTACAGATCCGGAAGAGATCGAGGTACTAACCGCACTTGTCGATGCTGTTTGCACGGCTAAAGACGAACCAAAAACGGAGGATAAACCGAAGCCGGCGCCAGCTAAAAAGCCCGCCAAGAAATCCTCCGCAAAATAACAGGAGGTGGGGCGATTGGCTGCTACAGTAGAGGGCGCAAACGATTATATCAATACGATGTTAGTAGATATCGAGGATTGGACCGGTGCAGATGACGAGAAGAAGGCACGGCTATTAAATCGAGCCTCTTCGACTTTGACGCGTGTTTTTCCTAAATACGTCATTCCGGATAAAGCAGTCTACGAGTTTGTTAACGTACTGGCGATCGCGTACAACGATACGAACCGGCTTAACAAGCACGGAATATCCTCGTATTCTATCACCGGCGTCGCTGCGTTTAACTATAAGGATACGCTTCGGAGTGAAGACGAGGACCTTATACCGCGCGAATCAATCAGCGCTATCGAAGACGAAAACGGCGTTCAAATCGGAGGCAAGCGAATCAGAAGGACGGTGTTGTAGATGGCGATCTTTCCAATGCGTCAAACTATTACGGTAAAACGTCCGTCTGACGAGCTAGACCGGTGGGGAAATCCGACTACAGAAGGCGCCGAATTTACGCTTAAGTGTCGCATCGACGAAGGGTCTACCGCAGTCAAGGCGCGCAACAACGGCGTCGTTAAATCCGAAGAAGCTGTCGCATCGGCTCGTATCCTATTAGATCGACTTGCAGACGTGCGTTATACCGACGTAATCTCTTATACGAATGAACTCGGAGAAACGATGGAAAAGAGACCGAAAGAAATCAACGTTAAGAGACACATCGACGGTAAGGCGTTATTGACGGAGGTGTATTTATGAGTTTTACGATAGATGCAAGTAGTTTCATAGCGGGCATAACCAACGCTAACCGAAGCGCACTTGAAAGCGCGGCACAGGCACTAGGTGACTCCGGCGATGATCTCGGTAGGATTGCGCAGAATATCGCACCGATCGATAAAGGAACCTTACGCGCGAGTATTAAAAAGAACTACAAACTCGCAAAAGGCAAAGCGGTCGTAGACGTTTCGTTCCGTGCGGTAGAAGGCGGATTCAACTATGCGATATGGACTCACGAAATGGATTATAACCTCGGACCAGCATCGCAAGCGGCGGGCGGAATCGATGGCTACGAAGTCGGAAACAAATACCTCGAACGCCCATTAAAAGGAAACGCCGAGAAGTATGTACGCTGGATCGCTGAAGGCGTTCATAGGGGGCTGAGTTAATGCGTGTAGGCGAACTTATCGATTTCATTGAGTCGAAAGTTGACGGAAAGTATTACGTAAATAAATTTCCGGTAGACAGTAAAGGCGCTGCAATCTCGGTCAAGTTGACGGGAGGATTTCCGACGTCTAAATACACCGGACTAAAGCGGCCGTCCTTTCAAGTATTAGTACGAGGCGAGGCTAGAGACGGCGCAGGTACGGAAGACAAAGCGTTTGAGTTATACGATGCGCTTACGAATCTAACCGAAGTGCAGGTCGGTGGAAGCTCGATCGTACAAATGCGCTGCAATAACTCGGCACCTTTGTATTTAGGAGACGACGAATCTGATCGTCCGATATATTCATTAAATTTCGATTGCGTAGAGCGTCCTTAGGGGCGCTTTTTATTTTGCGCAAATATAAAAGGAGGAAAATAGATGGCGGCAGGAATTAGAGGAATTAACGTTCCTATCGGTCCGGCAATCGTCGAGTTTGGCGAAGGTTCCGAGCTAGTTACGTTTGATATCACGAAAGGCGGCATCGTCTTTAAGGCAGAAACGTCGATTCAAGATACCACGGTTGATCAATATGGCGACACGCCAGTAAAGTCAACGATGAAAGGCCGTAATGCAGAAGTGACGGTGCCGTTCGCGCTTCATGACTTGGAACGACTGGCCGCAGCAATGCCCAATAGTCGGCTCGTAAAAGACAGCACGGACCCGGGGAAGATGAAGTTAGTTGTTTCCGGTAAAGCCGGTTTCGATATGTTGGCAGCGGCCAAAAAGCTCGTCATTAAACCGACGGCTGAAGGGACGACACCAAACGATTACATCACGATTCCACTTGCGGGCGCTATGTCAGATCCGGAATATACGTATAACTCAGACGACGAGCGTATCGCCAATCTGACGTTTAAAGCGTACCCGGACACGGATAACGACGGCGACCTATTCATCATGGGCGACGAAACTGCGGAATAACAACGGAAGGCATCGCTTGGCGGCGGTGTCTTTTTATTTTGAAAGGAGGTTACGCAATGAGCTTATTTGGTATCGGAACGAAAAAGGTATCAAGCGAACTTACACTCGGCGATAAAACGGTTCAAGTACCGAAGCTGACGCCGGTCAAATGGAAGGCACTATTCGAGGTTGTCGATCGTCTGCCACACTTATTTATCACGGTTTTAAGCACTAGCGGACAGGAAGATTTCGCGTCTACGCTAGTTGCTGCGGCTAAGTTGGCGATGGATGAGGTCGCTAAAATTGTCGCAGTTCTTTCCGGACTTGATGAAGATTACATTCTCGAAAATGTCGGAACTGACGAAATCATCGATTTTCTAATTGCGGTAGTTGAAAAGAACCGCCTGCAATCCGTAGCAAAAAACCTAAAAAGCCTTCTTCCGAAAGTACCGACCGAATAACGGATGAAGGCGAGTACACAATCGATGATTATTTGATAGATGCGGCGGTCTTACTTGGCGTTACTCAACGGCAGATTGAGAACGATTATTTCATGGTCGACATTCCGAAGTTCCTACGTTCAAAGACGAAGTCTAACGCAATTGAACGACTAACTATGATATCAACACTCGTCGGCACTGAAGGACGCGCTATGGAAGACGTGGATTATCAACGCATGTTAACAGACCTTCGCAAACAAGCCGGTTATGTAGAACGTAACGAATTCGACCGAGATAAGTTCGAGCAATTGCGGAACTTCTTTTAAATAACGGAAGAAAGGAGGAAAACGAATGTCGGGTACCACAGTAGGAGAAATCGTCGCTCGGTTAACGTTGGAGTCGAGTCAGTTCAGCGCCGGCGTCTCTCAGGCAGAGAACCAAATGCAGCAGATGGGCAATTCGGCGCAGTCGCTTAGTAAACAAATGGGTCTTATCCAAACGGCAGCCCTAGCGGTAGGCGGCGCAGTAGTCGCAGGCATCGGCGTATCGGTCAAGACCGCAGCCGACTTCGAGCAAGCAATGTCGAAGGTTCAGTCAATTTCGGGCGCTACCGGACAGGACTTCCAAGACCTTCAGAACATTGCGATGAAACTCGGCGAAACGACGAAATTCACGGCGACAGAAGCGGCGCAAGGTCTTCAATACTTAGCGATGGCGGGATTCAGCGTTAAAGACCAAGTCGGCTCGCTGCCGGCCGTACTAAACATGGCGGCTGCGGCTTCGGTTGATATGGGAACATCGGCAGACATCGTATCAAATATCATGACCGGCTTTGGGATTGCGTCGGAAGATTCAACGTACGCAGTTGACGTGTTAGTTAAAACGATGACGACGGCCAACACGGACCTATTACAGCTTGGCGATGCGATGAAATACGTAGCACCGGTATCTACTGCGCTCGGCTTTAGCTTCGAAGAAACAGCGGCAGCCGTTGCGAAAATGTCCGACGCAGGTATTCAAGGATCGATGGCCGGTACGGCATTACGAGCGGGTATGTTGCGACTTGCCAATCCGGTAGGGCGCGCAGCCAAAGTAATGCAGAGGTACGGAATCGAAGTCGAAACGGCCGATGGTAAGATGAAGTCGTTGCCGGACATTATCGATCACTTAAACTCGAAGTTTGGCGATCTTGGTCAAGCGGAAAAGACGGCGGCTATCGCGTCGTTAGTCGGAACGGAAGCGGCGTCAGGGTTCGTTTCGTTGCTTGCGGTTGGATCGGATGAGATTCGAAGATATACGAAGGCACTCGAAGAATCGGGCGGAACGGCGGATCGTGTAGCAAAGACGCAGATGGATAACCTTAAGGGATCGTTCGAAGAACTTAAATCGGCACTAGAAGGCGTTGGCATTAAGCTCGGAAACGAATTCTTACCGCATATACGGTCAATCGTCGATCAAGGCACGAAGTTGGTCGGAGTATTCAGTAAAGTCAACCCTAGCGTCGTAGCGACAGGTCTTGCGATGGTAGGGACGTCGGCGGCGATCGCTTTGACGGCTTCTTCGGCGATTAAGCTCGGCTTTGCATTGCGCGGCTTATTTGCAGCGATGGGTCCGGCCGGATGGATCATAACGGGCCTTTCGGTACTTGGCGGCTTATTAGTCGGGGTCAGTGCCGGCTATAAAGCGATGAACACCGTCAGCCTCGAAGCGGCAAACGCGAAGCAAAAGGAAGTCGACGGAATCAACAAGACGATTAAAGAGTACGACGGTTTGCAGGCGAAGATGAAACTTACGAACGATGAGCTTCTACGCTACTTAGACAACAAGGACGCGCTGGCTAACGAGAAAGACTCGGCTGCGATTAAAAAGCTAAACGCAGAACAAGACGGCTTGCGTAAAAGTTCGGGCCTTACGAATGAAGAATTCGACCGATTTTTGCAGTTGAACGATCAGATCATCAAGAAGTCACCGGAGACTGAAGCGGCTTTCTCGGCGCAGGGTAATACGATTGCGAAGAACACCGAGGCGATGAAGGCGTTGAGTAAAGAGAAGGCGGAAGAAGTGCGCTTAGAGTTAGAGAAGCAGCACTTAATCGCCGAAAGGAACATGGAAGGTCAACTAAAAAAAGAAAAGCAGATACAACAAGAGATCAACAATGTCAGATCAGAGAGAGCTTCAAAAGAAAAGGCAGTATCTGATCAACTTAAGAGAGTCGAAGGTATCGAAAAAAGCATAGCAGAAGCAAAAGATAAAGGAGATAAAGCTACCGCCCAATCTCTTCAAGTTAATCTAGAGCAAGAAAAAAGACTACTCGAAGCTAAACGATCGGAGTTAATTAAGAGTACAGAAATCCTACAGAAAAAGCGAGAGAGTCTAGCGGAAACTCAAAAAGAAATCGGAAAACTTGATCAAGTGAAACAAAAGCAAATAGAACTAGAACTCCGTCAAGTTGGTCTCAACGCGAAAAAGGGCCAAGGCGTAGCCGTACTTAATCAAGAGATTATGAAATTGAGAGATGCGCGGTCTAACTTAATTAACAATACCACTGAAGCGGACAAAAAGACGGCCGAGTATCGAGAGTCGTTGGCAGCTATTGAAAGCGAACTTGCTCAGTTAGAGCAGACGAAGAACAAAGTAATCGATATTACCGGCCAAGCGAAAGTGATGAATAACGAACTCGGAAAAGACCTGAGTAAATATATCACGGTATTCACAACGGACGTCACTCGTAAAACGGAACGAGCTGTCAGCCGCGGGCGCGGAAACGAAGGTACGTACCATGTCGGAGGCATCGTCGGTAAACCGGCCGGCAAGCTACACTCAGGCGGCATGGCATCGAAGTTTATCGACCGTCCGATGAGTCACGAAGTTGATATTCGCGCTCTACGAAATGAAATGGTCTTGACGGAAGCGCAGCAATCGAATTTATTTCGGATGCTAGACGCTGGTCATACGGCTCGTGTTGCGTCGGCAGGCGGCCACAGTCCGCAAATGCAGGCGAATTTGACAAACCTCGCATCTGCTATCGAGTCGCTTAAGGGATTATCGGTGGTTATGGAGGGCGAAGTGGTCGGACGTATTGTCGAGCCGCACGTGAGCAGACGGCAGATGGACGAAATAGATCGAAGTAGTTATTAGGGAGGAGGTGAGCGGTTGAGCAACGCTAGTTTTATTAAAGCGATAGCGCCGGACGCGCAGAAAATTTATCGGAATTACAACATACTCGCGTCGCTTGTCATTGCGCAAGGTTGCTTGGAGTCAGGCTACGGAAATTCGGGCTTGGCTACGAAAGGGAAAAACCTATTCGGTGTTAAAGGCTCGTACAAAGGCGCATCTATTCGAATGTTGACTTGGGAAGTGTATAACGGAAGAAACGTGCAAGTTTACGCCGACTTCCGTAAGTATCCGTCTTGGTACGAATCCATGCAGGACCTCGCGAAACTATACATTAACGGAACGAGCTGGGACCCGAATCACTATAAAGCCGTCGTCGGTCAGACGAACTATCGCAAAGCGACGGCGGCTCTCGTTAAGGCCGGGTATGCGACGGACCCAGCATACGCGACGAAACTGAACAACATTATCGCGACGCATAACTTAACGAAGTATGACACGAAAAAGACAACGGATACGAGCACCGACGTTGATAAGCCAGCGCAGCCGAAGCCGGAACCGTCCGTTGTTGATATTGACGAAAACTTTAATGAAGATGCGTTCTCGCCGGATATTGTTTTCGGGCGATCTTCAGCGATCCCGCGTTCGGATGCAAACTTCCGTATTCAGTATCGCAATGGTACGATCATTGATATGGCGAGGGATCTATCGGTTTTAGTACGTAGCTTGGTTGTATCGGCGCCGGCCCCAAACATTACCTACGAGAACATACCAGGGAAAAACGGTTCTTATCGAACAGGCAAAGATTTCGGAAATCGGCGCATCACAGCCGAATGTACGATGTACGCCGAAGACGCAGCCGACTTCTACTTGCTGCGCGACGAAATATATAACGCGCTTTATCAGGAATCCGAGTTTTATCTAGTCGCGGAAGGCAATCCGAAAAAACGATGGCGAGTCGAATTGAGCGATTCTTTTGATCCGGAAAGAAGCGGAAGCGTGGCCGATTTTACACTGACGTTCGAAAGCGCATCTCCTTATTGCGAATCGGTCGGAACGACGCAAGATCCGTTCACTTTTGACGCGAGTCTTTGGCAGTTCGGCGAAAATCTAGAAGATACTATTCCGGTCTATAAACATACGTCAAAGAGCTTCCGTATTTACAATGCGGGGGCTATTCGTATTGATCCGTTAGAGTTACCGTTCGTCATTTCGTATAAAGGCGCTTCGTCAAAACTTAAGATTACGAACAAAACGACGGGTGACGCGTGGCAATATACAGGAGATTCGGCGGCTAAAGAGACGATCGTATTGGACGGAGTCAAGGCACGCAAAGAGGGCGTGAGCATTTTCGGAGATACAAACAGGCAGACGATTCGGCTTGAGCCGGGCTGGAACGAATTTGTGTTGTCGGGAACTAGTGGGTCCTTCGAAATCAAATTCGATTTCCGATTCTATTATTTCTAGGAGGTGGCGCGATGGAGCTACTTATAAAAACGGTAAGAGGCGAAGTCGAGGCGCTTACCGACTACGATTGTACGGTTCGGGAGACGTCCGAGAATGAAAAGTCGCTCGATGTGTCGGTTTTAAGCACGAGGAATAACGATCATTCTTTCGGATTGATCGAGAACGAAAACATACTCATCTGCGACGGCGAAGAATACGTCATCAAAAAGACGCGTCCAGTCACGGTAAATGAAACGATAAAGATCGAGGCTTCCGGCGTCTATAAGCCGTTAATCGACCTCGCAGACAACTATGTTTACAGCAAGTCCGGCAAGAAAAAGAAGATGACCATTGACGACATGGTTGCGATTGCCCTCGAAGGGTCCGGCTATTCATACGACATATCACCGGAAGGCCTTGACGCTACATTCGAGCTCGAAGATTTCGGCGACGGTTTCTCTAACGATTTATTGCGAGATATTCTCGATAAATACAAAGCGGAATACACCTACGAAGGCAAAACGGTCGTCATTGCGAAGGAATTGGCTCGCGATACCGACTATCAGATTCGATATAAATTCAATTCCCGAGACGAGTCGGTTGAGATCGATACGAGTTCCTTAAAGACGTATATCCGCGGCTTCGGTAAACAGAACGACAAAACGAAAGCATATGCGGTCGAACTTGAATACACGAGTCCGCTGGCCGAAATCTACGGAATTAAGCATGCTGCCCCTATTCGTGACGATGCGTATACTTCGGCTAATGCTGACGAGTTAGAAATCCGTTTGCAAGAAGAGCTAACGGATACGATCGAATTATCACTAACGCTGACATATACGGAGCTTCGTCATTTCGGCGTTCAAGACATCCGCAAAGGTGACTACGTATGGTGCATGATCGATCCATTCGGAATCAACAAACGGATTAAAGTTGTTGGAGTCGAGCGGTATTCCGATCCGAATAAGTCTCCGGTTTATACTTTCGGAAAGCTGAAGCGCGATAGTAAGACGATCATTAAAGGATTTCGACAAACAGAGAAGCGTGTATCTAAACTGTTTGACGCGGCGGGAAAGGTAAAAGGAACGACTATCGGATCAGGAATACGTATCGGGAGCGACGCCAACTTTGACGACGGCTACGACCCGACAACTATTCCGAAATATGGCCCAGCGACCGCGGTTTCTGATGGCTTAATGACGTCGAGCGATTTTCAGAAGCTACAAAGCATCGTAGTTGGTCCGGATGGTAAGCCGCAAGTAGATATGGCTAGCGCATCAAAAGCCGGCCTAATGTCGTCGGCAGATTTCATAAAACTATCGAAGGTCATCGTCAGTTCTTCCGGAGCTAACGTTGATCTTAACAAACTCATATCGGATCTAACGGCGCTAACTGCGAGAGTGGCCGCGCTAGAATCAAAATAAAGGAGGCACTAAATGGCTAACGTATTTTTAAAGCGAATAGCGTCGGCGTGGGATCGAATCGCTCGTAATAACTTAAACGATAACTTTTCGAACATCGAGCAAGGTTTTACGAAGGTCACGGCTGAGTTAAACGCCCATAAAAACGCATCGCCCGCACACAAGTCCGAGCAAATTCAGCACGGGCTTTTTACTGCTGCCAATCGCTTGGATAACTTAAACGCGCGTTTTGCGAACCTCGTCGTTAATCACGATGGCGAAGACGTCAAAGAAGTCGTTGACTTGCGGGTAGCGCTCGACGCATCTACGCATCCGACGGCTAAAGATCGCTTCGATTATGACTTCGCTAAACTAATGAAGAAGATCGAAGACATGGCCGTATTTATTTCGTTGCGTCCGTACTTAGAGAAATACGGAAACTTTGACGACGCAATGCAAGCGGCGCTTGACCTATCGAAGTCAACGCCTATCACACTTGTCGTTCCGCCTGGCAACTATACGCAGACACGAACGCTTCGCATTTTCAGAAACACGCGGCTTATCGTTCAGGGCGGCGCAGTTATCAAACGGAACTTCGTCGGGTCAATGCTAGTCAACGGACTGGAAACGGATAATTTCAGCGGCTATAACGGCCACGGAAACATCGTAATTGAGGGCGGCGGGACCTTTGATAGTAACGGAACCGTCATCAAGCAGCAGTGCTCGGTCTTCGGCTTTGCACATGCAGACGGAATTATCATTCGCGATATTACCGTATTGGACGTCGTAGGCGGGCACGCATTTGACTGCGCAGGCAACCAAAACGTCCTGATCGAGAACGTTAAATTTAAAGGCTATGCGGACTACGTAGGCGACCGTTGGTTCTCGGCTGCGATTCAGATCGACCTAATGCGTTCTTCTGCAAACTTCGGCGCATTCGGTTCGTACGATCAAACCGTCACGCGAAACATTATCATTCGCGGAAACTATTTCGGAAAATCAAACAACCTCGGCGGTTGGGCGCGTGCGGTCGATTCCCATACGAGTACGGACGGCGTTTGGTATTCGGTTATCCGTATCTTAGACAACGTGATTGAGGACACGACGGAATACGCAATCAGCGGAAACAAGTGGCACGACACGCGTATCAGCGGTAATAAACTAAACAACTGCGCGTCAGGAATCCGAATCCTACTGCCGCGAGTCACGTCGCAGTATACGCAGGATGCAAACGGAAATCCGACTGGACGCGTGAACAAAACGAAGCACCACATTATCACCGAAAATACAATCACGAACATTACGAAGAACCATGCAATTCAGGTATACGGACGGAAAGGGTATCAAACGATCGACGACGTTGTTATCTCGGGAAACGTAATCGATGGTGTAGTTGATCGCCACGGTATCCACATTTCCGACGTTTACAACTATACGATCGCAAATAACATAGTCGATAACGTTGGTCACCACGGCATTCTTATAACGCGCAGCACCTACGGATCGGCTACAGCTAATACATTGCGCGGTGTCAAAGGAAACGGAATTCGTATCGAAGAAGGTCTATGCAATAACGTAACAGTCGCAAATAATATTTTGAAAGACGTCGGCTTTTCCGGTATCTCTGTGTCAGGAGAATCGCGAAGAGTGCGCGTCTTTTTTAATACGCTCGTAGATGTCGGTACACGGACGACTGAAAGCGACGGATATGACGGAATCATCTTTTTGACCGGCATTGCACGGTCGATGTGCGCATTTAATGACATTACAGGGACGGCCATGCGCCACGGAATTTATTTAACGAATACATGCTCACAGATATCCTCGTATGGAAACTACGTAAAGGGAGCGGGCTCTGACGACAGCTACAACGATAACAGCATCGACCCGATCACTTCGACTGAGAACGTAATTTAAAGGGAGGAAAACGGATGTTAGCAAAAGATGGAGCTTTGTCATTCGACGTCAATGCGCAAACAAAGCGGCCTATCAATGCCGCCATACAATTTAGCACGCAAGATATAAACACGGCGCGCCTGTCCTTTAAGCTCACGAAAGACGGCGTACCATTGCCGTTGTCTGCGGTCGTGGGTAAATTAGTCCTTGCGATGGCTGACGGAAGTCGTTTTATACGCGCAATCACGTTAGTAAATAAGCCGGAAGGTCTCGCCGAATATGTTTTGGCTGCGGACGAGATCCGTCATTATGGCGCAGTAAAATCCGAGTTGGTTCTATACTACACGAACGGGCAGGCGCTTTCGATTCATAAATTCGGCTTCAACATCGTGCAGTCACTCATCGATCAAGACATCGTCCCTGTAGCGGAATACTATATCGACGACTTTGAAACGCTTCGCGGCCAAATTAACGATCTTTACGACGACGTTGTTGCGACCGTTGCGGAAATCGAAGCGAAGTTCGAGGACTTAGATAATGTAGAGACGAAGGCTGGGGCGCAAGAGAAGGTGGACGCACACGCAAATAATGCGGATGTTCATGTCACGCCTCAGAAGAAAGCGGAATGGGATGCGAAGGAGACGACGACCGGCGCCCAAGCGAAAGTAACCACCCACGCAAACGATTCAGTAAAACACGTGACTAACGAAGAACGGTCGGCATGGAACTCGAAGGAGACTACGTCAGGGGCGCAGTTAAAATCAGATGCGGCATTGCAGGCGGCGAAAGATTACGTAAGTAACTATCAAAAAAGAAGAATCACTGAAGATACGGGCCTCCCATTGATTTCTCTAAAAGACACTTCCGGAAGCATCCTAGAATCGATCATCAATAACGGATTAGGGCAGGGAACGTTCTACGCAATTGCTAATTCTCGCGATTTACCAAACACTCGATCCTTTAGAGGCATGTATCATATGACTGACGCTGCTAACGGTAAAGCGACATACGGATGGGTATACGCCTCTGATTTTCAAAACAACGTCTACACGAATTATCTCAATAACAGTGCGTGGAGCGGTTGGCGACGCGTCATAACAGATGCGGATGCTAACGTTACGTGGAAATACCCGTCTCCTGGAAACGGTTGGGTTCAGTATGCCTCGACGGACGGGTCTACCCACACACTAAGGTATACAAAAGATGCGGGAGGTGTCGTTGAAATTCTGGGGTCTATATCCGGAGGTGCTATTGGCGCTAACGTTACCGCATTTACACTGCTTCCTGAATACTTTCCGGCCCAATCAATGCATTTTATTGGTGTTGCTTCTAGTGTCGGAACGCCTGGTGTACCGCAATATCACCGAACTTACATTAGCACGGATGGAAGAGTTTGTGTTCAATCATGCTCTAATACGGCAAATCCAAACGAATTCATCACATTTGGCTTCCGTTTCAGAGCGAAGATATAGGAGGTGTTTAGATGATATGGGTTTATAAATACGATGATGATTTCATTTATCTTCCATCGGCGGATATCCTAATAGACCTAGAAAACGGCGAAGAAATTCCCGAAGGATACACGCCAGTTAAACCGCAAGGCGGCTTATTTATTGCGACGTTTGATCCGGAGAAAGAAGAGTGGTTCGAGGGTGCTACGCAAGACTACATCGACAGTCTATTTCCGGAAGCAGCGCCGTCCGAAATCGAAGTTCTACGACAGCAGCATGCCGAGTTGGTTTTTACGCTAATGATGGGAGGGGTGATTTAATGGATTGGTTCGCGATCATCAAGAAGTTTTATGCAGACGGAGATTGGACGAAGGAACAAGTCGCTGCGGCGGTCGTCAAGGGGAAAATTACGCCGGAACAATATGAAGAAATTACGGGTGAGCCTTACGCAGAAGCGTAGGCTTTTTATTTTGCACTTAAGGAGGATTTGCGGTGACTCAACCGACTACGCACGAACTTAATGAAAAGATCGCGAAGATACAGGTCGACATCGCCACCATCATCGCAACACAACAACATCAGACGCGCATCTTCGAAGAGTTCCGAGAAATGGCGGCAACGGCGCTATCTAGGGCGGACACAGCCGACGACAAGGCGAGCGAAGCCCTGCGTATTGCCAAAACGGCCCGCGACGATCTACGAGAATACCGCGACCAGGTTAAAGGTGATCGACGTTGGCTTATCGGGATTGCAGTTCCGGTAATGCTGGCGTTGGTGCCGGTCCTGTTCCGTTATTACTTCTAAATAAAACGAAAAGGGAGACGATTATATGACGATTAAAGTACGAAAAATGCTCGTATCTTCTGCGAAAACTTCAATTAAATGCCCGTATTCCATGAGCGCGAAATACATTACGTTTCACAATACGGCAAATGATGCGTCTGCGGAAAATGAAATTACGTACATGCGGAACAACAACGCAACCGTTTCGTACCACTTCGCAGTTGACGATAAGGAAGTTATTCAGGGGATTGAAACGAATAGAAACGCTTGGCATTGCGGAGATGGCGCTGCCGTAAGTAGCGGAAACAGAACGTCAATTGGCGTCGAGGTTTGTTATTCAAAATCCGGCGGCGAGCGATACAAAAAGGCGGAAGCACTGGCGATTAAATTTATTGCGCAGCTCCTTAAAGAACGCGGATGGGGCGTTGATCGCGTCAAAAAGCACGAAGATTGGAGTGGAAAGAAATGTCCACATCGTGTGCTCGCTGAGGGTCGTTGGGGTGAGGTGAAAGCGGCTATTGCGAAAGAACTCGACGCATTAAACGGGAACAAAACGCCAGCTAAAACGGGCACAGCGACTAAGCCGGTTAAAACTAGCGCGCCGAAGACGTCGTCCAAAAAACTAACGGTACCTACCGGCGTCATCCGTCAGGGCGCGAAAGGGGCGGCCGTCACGCAACTTCAAAACGCACTAGCAGCCGTTTATTTCTATCCGGACAAAGGCGCCAAGAACAACGGAATCGACGGCGCCTACGGTCCGAAAACGGCCAACGCAGTCAAGCGATTCCAGTCGACGCAATCCGGCATTGCAAACGACGGCATCTACGGACCGGCAACACGCGCCAAACTGGTGGCGGCATTAAAGAAAGCGGGGTATAGCGTATGAAGACGAATATTAGCGCAGGAACGGTGACTCGATTTATTTTGCTTGCGTTGGCTCTCGTAAACAGCGGGCTGACGATGTTTGGCGTGCAGACGATTCCGGTAGATGAAGCGGCAGTGTCCGATTTTATTGCGCTGCTTTTCCTCGGGGCAACTTCGCTATTAGCGTACTGGAAAGATAACGATGTGTCTAAGAAGGCGCGCGAACGAAAAGCCTTGGATGAAGTCGGCAAGAAATAAGCGGAACTTTCGGCGGTTGCTTACGTATAAAACGTAGGTAGCCGTCCTACATAACAATGACGTATAATTAGAAGAAAAAGGTCGTGGTTAAATGAAGCGTGTCAGACTACTTTTTTCTATAGTAATAGCCTTGCTGATAATTGCGGGTTGCTCGTCGAATACTCAACCGAATAGCAAAGACGAAGAAGTTCAGGCGAAAGAGACTGCTGCGAATGAGGACTTAAGTGAAGATAGCGGCATTTGGTTATATAGTGCGGAAATGGATGACGAGGAGAATTACGATGGTTTAGATATTAAAATTGATAAAGTACTCATCTCTCCGTCGAGCGCTCATATAGCGATTAAAGGTTCGATGGCTAATATCAGCCATTCGTCCTTTGAAGCCTATCCGGCAACGAATCCGATTACTTTGAATACAGGAGAAGAATTAGGTCCGGAAGAAGTGATAACGGTATCGGAGGAAGGGTCGGCTGTGATGAAGAACAAAGGCGATAGGCTCGACTTCTTTTACGCATGGCCGATGTCTAATACGTCTCCTAGCGAAGTGACAAGCGTGAGTTTCTCGTGGAGGATCTTCAAAACAAACGGAGATGATGTACTCGACGCAGCTACATTCTCACGAAAATATACGCTTAATCAATAACGAAAAGCCCCGTCCCTAACCGGATGGGGCGTTTTTTACGTTCAATATATCCGCAAACTTAACGAAATTAGTATCGCCTCGACTGTCCTTCACACGAAATTCCTTCCGTATATGATCCACGTACACAACGCGCCCATTTACTTCGCGAATAAAACCGTTATCGTATAACTCAAAATCCAGCGGCAAGTCTTCGCTGACGGCCGAAGAAATAACGTACTCAAATTCTCCGACTTGTTCTTCGCTTAACACCGGCCGTTCTATCTTATGCTTCGCGAGATGTAATTGACGCAAAGCTTCGTTGTGCTCGGGCAATATAAACTTCATTTTCCAGCGGCTCTGATCCTTTCGTTCGTCCCACATCGGCGACACCTCCGGTTAAATTATAACCGAATGTGTGTTCGTTTATCAATCGGAAATATCAAACAAATCATTAGCGTCAGTTAGTTCGAACTCTTTTATTACCTTCTCGAGAACATCCTTCGGGTATCTTTTCATCTTTCCGGAACACATTTCGCTTACAGTACGTGTTGATAGTCCGGTCTTTTCCGCGAAATCCTTCTGCTGGGTGTATCCGTGCTTTTGCAATAACTCGTTAATGCGAAGCCTCAATGTAAGCCACCTCCGATATTCAATACGCTAAGTATAATCTTTTTTATTTTATTACGCAATACGTAATTGACAATTCTGCTTTCCGTAACTATAATTACGTTAACAGTAAATTACGAAAGGCGGAATCGATATGCATTACTTAGCGGAACACCAAACGTTCTCATCAACGCAGGCTCTAAATACGGCCGTCTACGAACACATCAAACGAAATTCATACGACTTATCAGATACGGCGCGGGCCGCTCTTAAGCAGATCGCACGTTATGCGGTTAAGTTCGCAGGCGCAGCGCATCTCAAAGCGGAAACGCTCGCCGACCTAATCGGTAAATCCGTTAAGACGGCGCGCCGCGTTCTTAATCAATTGGCTGCGCTGAACATCGTCAAGAAGGTCGCAACGACTCGTAAAATAAACGGTGGCAAGGGCGCAAACATCATCGTCATCTTACCGTTAGCTGCGAATGACCAGTCGACAGTGACCACTCGCCCGACGCCGGAAAACGCCGATGCACCAACGGTTGAGCCGGTCAAAATCGAAAATGAACCATCGGATTCTATTAATCACTTAAACCAAAAGCACGTTAAAGATACGGCTGTGGTGCCGGCTGAAGCGATGAAAAACTCGTTACCAACGGAAATCTACAACGCTATGAGTCGCTACTTTGACGCAGCAGAAATCTATAAATATTACGGCTTGTTATTGCGTGCTAAGGCTTCCGTAGATCCTACGCTAATGATCGAGCATGATCCGGAGCCATTCGTAGATGCGTGGCACAAGACGATACTCAAAGCGAAATTGAACGAAATTAGCCGTTTTGATGACTACGTGTATATTTCGTTCCAACGAGCAGCGAGCGAGGCAAAACGTAGGAAAATGCGTGGTAAATTAGAGGCGTTCGAGGCGTTTATTGAAGCGGATTGATCGTCGCACGGTGCGACCAACATTCGAAACGTTGACCGCCTACAATATCCGGTGTATAATCGCATTGATTACATTCCGGATTCGTGTCCGAAATAGTACGGACCGTTATCCGAAATAAGTGTACGTAAGGCTTTCGTAGTAAGAATCGTATATAACTCCGCAATAGGTTTCCGGTACCACGTCTGCCGGGGGTTCGAATCCCTCCGAGCGCGTACTTGACCTTGCTTACGATGATAAAGGTCTTTCATGAATCCCTCTTCATATGAAGAGGGGTTTTTTATGTTTAATCGAATTGATCGTTTTCTTCTAATAAAGTTAGGATAAGCAAGTGATAAAATGGTTTGGCTGCAAGCCAGCAACATCTATCCGAGTATAATAAAATCAACCCCACTCTTAACATAAGAATGGGGTTGATTGCTATAAAGGGGTTACCTGCCTTTTTGGCCTTTCCTGTAAATAGCCGCAGGTATAATTGTAAAAAGAACAATGATAAATCCAATCACGGATACAGTATTTTTTACTATATTGTCATTCACAGTGAAGTTTGTCACTATCATTGCCGCCAGACAAAGAATGATGATTAAATAACTGTATTTCTCCAAGACTTTCACAAAATATCCCTCCAATATGAATCTATAAAATTGAAACAATTATTATAATATGATATTTTTACCTCGTATTCAAAAAATAAACAAGGAAGGGGTATATTGGATGAAAACTATTTTTCATAAAAAGAGTGTAATATGCTTCATAACAGCTCTTTTCATGCTATTGTCAACGATTTTTACTGCGAATGCAACAGCAATTAGTCCTAATTCAGAAGTGGATGAAGAGTATCAAGAGTTGCTAGAGGTTTTATTGGCGATTGAAGCTTTACCTGACAGCGTTATTGCCAAAGGGGATGAAGCTGTAGTTAAATGGTTGGAAGAGAACTCTAATATCCCTCTTCAACGACAAGGTGAGGTTGTTACTATGGGGGTAGTTGGTTGTATTTCCGCGGTTGGAACTGCCATTATAACCAATGTTATACCGATAGCAAAAATCGCAAAAGTCAAGTCCGCATTAAAAGCTGCAGGAGGTGCTACAAAATTTGTTAAAACATTGATTCCAGCGTATAAAGCGGCTAGAGAGGCAGGAAAAAGTAAGGCGAATGCTGTAAAAACAGCTGTAAATAAAGCAGCGAAAAATGCTAGTCCTGAAGCAAAAAGAGCACTACTTGAATTTTTCAATATAGGAAATGTGTATTCAGCCTGCTTTGAATAAATATCAAAATATCAGATCCGATCTAAAAGACAAAGCACTTAAACAGGAGGCTTTGTCTTTTTTTCTGCTATCCTCTTAAAATACTAGCCATAAGACTCATTTCTGCTCTTTTCAGGCGTATTTGTTGAGCCCGATCACTGTATAAGATTAACATGGAAGGGAATTGACAATAAGGAGAGGATTCTTGTGGCGAAGGTTTTAATGATTACGTTCCCAGCTGAAGGACATGTGAACCCAATGTTAGGAATGATAAGAGCATTTGTTGATCGAGGTGATGAAGTGCATGTGGTCACAACTGAACATTATCAAAAGCGGATCAAACGCTTAGGCGCTCACATACATATACATCCAGATTATATTCGGACATTAAGTGTGGAAGAAGACGATTTGGAATCCATGCAGCCATTTTTCCATGCCATGCTGCAAACGTCATTAGACATTTTAGAAGTGGTGGAAACTCTTTATCAACAGCATTCATTTGATTTGGTCTATTTTGATATGTTTGGAGCAGGTGAGCTTGTGCGGGATTACTTACAGATTCCAGGCATTGGTTCAAATCCTTCTTTTGTGCTGCAGGAGGCGCATTTTGATACACCTTTATACAGAAAGGATGAGAAGGCGGCTCATCTGTTAGAAGAAATACATGAACGTTTTGGCGTTCAGCCAAATTATTTGATGCAATTCATGAAAAACCGTGGAGAGCTGAATATGGTGTATACAAGTGAATATTTTCAGCCGTCTGTTGATGCATTGGATGATTCGTTTGTTTTCATTGGACCGAGTTTTCTAAAACGTGCTGACCAGCATGATTTTCCGTTAGAAACGCTTGAGCGAGAGAAGGTCGTCTTTATTTCAATGGGAACGGTTCTTGGAGATACTGAAGCATTCTTTAATATGTGTATTGATGCCTTTGCCGACTTTGATGGAAAAGTGATTCTCGCAACTGGTGAAAAAATCGACATGTCTCTCCTAAAAGAAGCGCCATCTCATTTTCTCATCGAGCCTTATGTGCCGCAGCTTGAAGTCCTTGAACTGACAGATGTGTTTGTGACCCACGGCGGGATGAATAGTGTCAATGAAGGTATTCATTATCATGTTCCAATGGTTGTCATCCCAGTTGACAAAGATCAGCCGATGGTGGCAAAAAGACTGACGGATCTCTCTGCTGCTCGTGCACTCGATAAAGACGAGCTGACAGCAAAGCAGTTGAGAGATACTGTAGAAAGTGTACTGGGAAGTGACACGTACCGTGCTGGAATTGAAAAGATTGAAGAAAGTTTCCAAACAGCAGGTGGAACAGAAAAAGCATTACGTGTCATTGATCAGTTTATGCAAGCGAAACAGACTCAATCATGAGTCTCTCAGCGTGTAGACAAACCCTCGAATTCGCCCGCAGGTCTGTGCGCTGGTGCTCGCCCTTCCTAGACTGCAAAGGTTTTCTTTCACGCTGAAAAGAAGACAAAGAGCTAAAATAAAGATCATTTTAGCTCTTTGTCAACAACCTGACAGACTCAATCATGAGTCTGTTTTTTCGGTGAAAAAAGACATTGTATTTCCCAGATCTGTATGCTAATATTCAATTCGTAATCATTTCGATTGATAATCGTAATGATTACGATAAAATGAACATTTGGGGGAAGTACATATGAATCATCAACCTGTTTACATAAAGAAAAAGGACGAGAAAAAGCAGTCCTTTGTGACATATACCTTGATGCTGTTTTCAGTCATGGCTTGTTTTCTATTGGCATCTTGTTCTGAAAATAAGACCTCTTCCAGTTTAAGTGGAAGAGAAGATGATGAACTGGTGTATGCAAGTACAAAAGATATAAGAGACATTAATCCCCATCTATATGGCGGGGAGATGGCCGCTCAAAATATGGTGTTTGAATCGCTTGTTGTGAATACGGAAAAAGGCATTCAACCTGCCCTGGCCCAAAGCTGGGATATTTCTAAAGATGGAAAAACCTACACATTTCATCTTCGAGAAAACGTGACTTTTTCAGATGGTGAGCCATTTAATGCGAAGGCTGTCAAAATGAATATTGATGCAGTTGTCAAAAATATTGAAAAAAATGCTTGGCTCAATCTCGTGTCAGAAATTAAATCCACGAAGGCTGTAGATGAACATACATTTGTTCTCACATTGAAGGAGCCCTATTATCCAACATTAGAAGAGCTTGGTTTAACACGTCCATTCCGTTTTATTTCTCCCAAAAGCTTTATTGATGGCACCACATCAAAAGGCGTCAAAGGTTATGCAGGTACAGGTCCTTATGTGTTAAAGGAACATAAGAAAAATCAATATGCCATTTTTGAAGTGAACAATCGCTATTGGGGAAAGAAACCAAAGATTTCAACGGTGAAATGGAAGGTCTTGCCGGATCATCAAACCATTTTACTCGCTCTTCAAAAAGGGGAGGTTGATCTCTTATTTGGAGCAGATGGTGACATGATTGATGGAGATTCATTCCAAGCTTTAAAAGAAGCTGGTCAATATGGTGTGACTGTGAGTCCTCCTGTTGGTTCAAGATCTATTGTGATCAACTCCAATCAACCAATAACACAAGATCCAAAAGTAAGAGAAGCATTTCAATATGCCATTCAAAAAGAGGTGATTACAGAAGGGATTTTAAATGGAACTGAACAGGTGGCACATACACTGCTTGCTCCGTCTGTCCCTTACGCGGACATTCCGCTTAAAAAGAAAACCTATCAAAAAAAGAAAGCAGAGGCATTATTAGATGAGGCAGGCTGGAAGTTAAAAGAAGACGGCTATCGCTATCAAAAAGACAAGCCGCTCAGCGTGACCATTTATTACAATTCGGATAATGCAGGTGAAAGAACGATTAGTGAATCGATACAACAGGACTTCAAGCAGGTTGGAATCAAGCTGGATATTAGAGGTGAAGAAAAACAGGCATTTTTAGATCGTCAAAAAACAGGAAAGTTTGATCTTATGTACTCTCTATCGTGGGGACTTCCTTATGACCCTCAAACATACGTCTCTTCATTTCGTGTTGCATCCCATGCTGATTATCAAGCTCAATTAGGATTGAAAAAGAAAAAGTGGCTGGATGAGACCATTACGAAAGTATTGGTGGAGCCGGATGAGCAAAAACGAAAACAAATGTATCAAGATATTTTGATGTATATTCATGATGAAAATGTCTATATTCCTATCTCGTACTCCGTGACAAAGGCTGTTTATAATAAGCGCCTCAAAGGTATAGGTTTTCATGTATCTCAGTATGAAATTCCTTTTGACCGAATGTATTTTTCGTCATAACCGGAGGCGGAGACATGACACGCTATATCATAAAAAGATTATTGTTTCTTTTACCACTCATTGTATTCATTACCTTCTTTGCGTTTGTGCTGCTTGCGATGCGTTCAAGTGATCCAGCTGAGGTCGCTTTACGTGTGAACCAAGTAACCCCAACCGAAGAAATGGTTGAATCCATGCGTCAAGAGCTAGGCTTAGATCAACCTTTTTTCATACGCTATGTCACATGGCTTAAAGACGGATTAACAGGTGATTTTGGCAGTAGTTATGTCACACATGAGCCTGTACTTGACCTGATGATGGAGGCACTTCCTGCGACTTTAAAGCTTGCAGGGATGTCCCTTTTGTTTATTATTGTGCTGAGTTTGTTATTCGGAATGGTGTGTGCATATGCGGCACATACATGGTTGGATCGAATCGTGAGAGCATTTGTGTTTATTGCAGCTTCCATGCCTAGTTTTTGGTTGGGCATTTTGTTTATCTGGCTTTTTTCAGTCAAATTTAACTGGGTCAACACGAGTGGAATGGAAGGATTTAAATCGATTCTTTTGCCAGCGATGACTTTATCACTTGGCTACTTATCGACCTATGTGAGACTCATTCGAAATCAAATCCTAAAGTTTCAGCACGAGCCCTTTGTTTTTTATGCAAGAGCTCGTGGTTTAAAGGAACGAACCATTCAATTGAAGGTGATGAGACATGCCCTTCAACTAGCGGTAACAGCACTCGGTATGTCAATACCAAAGCTCATTGCAGGAACCGTCATTATTGAAAATCTCTTTGCTTGGCCAGGGGTTGGCCGTTTGTGTGTAACAGCTATTTTTCACGCCGATTTCCCTATGATTCAAGCCTATTTGTTTGTGATGGGAATTCTATTCGTTGTGTGCAACCTTATCGCGGACGTCATACAAATGATCATGAATCCGCAGTTGCGAAAGGAGGTCTGAGAACTTTGCCCGGATGGAATCGATTAAGAAAAGATCGCATAGCCATTCTGTCTATTTGGTTTTTGGTACTTGTCACATTAGCTGGGCTGTTTGCACCGTTTCTAGCGCCGCATGACCCAACTGACACGAACATTCTTCAAAAATATGCTGGTGTGAGTCTAACATATCCCCTCGGAACCGATCAGCTGGGGAGATGCGTATTATCGCGGCTCTTATATGGTATTCGGACAACGATGCTTGCTGCCGTGCTGACAATGTGTATCACGATGCTCATTGGCACGATACTTGGACTCATGGCTGGCTTTTTTAGAGGGAAAGTTGATGGAGCTCTAATGAGAATATGTGATGTCATGCTGTCATTTCCAGCAGAGGTGATGATTTTAGCCGTTGTGGGCATTATGGGACCTGGGCTTTTCAATATTATTTTGGCCAATGTCCTTGCAAAATGGGCTTGGTATACAAGGATGATTCGTTCGTCAGTCCTGCAATACACGAATGAACCATCTGTTCAGTTTGCGAAAGTATCTGGAGGTTCACCTTTTTATATCCTTCGAAAACATCTATTTCCTCGCATCTCAGGAGAGATAGCTGTCTTTGCTACACTTGACGCAGGCTGGGTCATTTTAAATATTTCTGCTCTGTCTTTTCTTGGATTAGGTGTGAGTGCACCTACACCGGAATGGGGCATGATGCTCAACGAGGCGAAGAATGTCATGGTGACGCACCCGGCTCACATGCTCCCGCCTGGACTTGCGATCTTATTTGTGGTCATGGCACTGAATTTTTTAGGAGACAGTCTTCAGCAGGTCATGAACCCTGCCATGCATCTTAGCAACAAAAAAAGGAGGAGACGGTTTGCCTTTCATCGAGATAAAAAACCTGTCCGTACATGATCCGATTCAACAAAAGGATTTAGTGGCAAATATCACGTTTACATTACATAGACAACGTTGTTTAGGCGTTATTGGAGAAAGTGGAAGCGGAAAATCAACCGTTGCAAAAGCATTAATTGGCCTCATCCCTCCTTCGCTAGAGATGATTGGGACCATTTTGTTTGACGGTGAAAAATTGACAAGTCAGGCTGCACAGCGTTGGAGAGGAAAGCGAATTGGCTTCATTTCACAAGATGTCATGAATGCGTTCAATCCAATTGAAACAATTGGTCATCAAATACTTGAAACGTTCCAGCGGCATTTGGGCTTACGTGGCAAAGAAGGAACAGCACATGCGATCACTGGGCTAGAACGTGTCCATTTAAACAATCCGCATATGTTAATGGGAAAATATCCTCATGAGCTGTCGGGAGGGATGCTTCAACGTGTCATGATTGCCATTACGATCATGCTTTCTCCTGACGTGATCATTGCCGATGAGCCTACAGCATCATTAGATGCATATAACCGGCGTGAAGTCATCACGCAATTACAGACGCTGAAAGAAGAAACAGGAGCTGCCTTGATCATCATTTCGCATGATTTAGGCGTCGTTCAGGCAATCGCTGATGAATTGTTGGTGATGCACCAAGGGAAGATGCTTGAGCATCGTCATGCAAAAGAGATATTTACATCACCTGAGCATCCTCAAACGAGGCATTTACTAGAAACGAGGCTTCGCTTATCGGCACCCCTTGAAGCACTGAGGCAGCAGAAGAGAGTGAGGGCATTCCCATGCTGATCACAGCAAATCAACTACTTAAACATGGAGAAGATAAAGGGCGCTTTTTTCATAAAGAGGAATCCATAGCACGCATAGCTCAGGTTTCATTTCAGGTTGGAGAAGGTGAATGTGTCGGGTTAGTCGGTGAGAGCGGTAGTGGTAAAAGTACAATAGCACGTACGCTGCTTGGTTTAGAAACATTAGACGGCGGAGAGATAAAGATAGATGGATGGCCAGCTCATACATGGCGTAAGATGAACCGGGGGGAAATGAGTGTTGTTTTTCAGGATTATCTATCTTCTGTCCATCCTTCCTTTACAGTGAAAGAGATCATAGCAGAACCCATGCAAATAATAAAGCGAAACATGAATGTGAACCAAAAAGTGTTGTCCCTGCTCAAGCAAGTAAGACTTCCATCGTCTTTGCTAAATCAATATGCTCACCAACTAAGCGGCGGTCAGCTCCAGCGTGTATGCATAGCAAGGGCCATATCGACGAATCCAGCCATTCTCATCTTAGATGAAGTCCTTAGCTCACTTGACGTTTCTGTCCAAGTTCAAATATTGGAGCTTCTTGAAACATTAAAGCAAGAGTTAGATATGACCATTCTCATGATTACCCATGATCTAGAGGCAGCCGTTTTTTTATGTGATCGACTTCTTTTTTTACATGAGGGAAGACTTGTGGAAGAATGTAAAAGTGACCAGCTGTTAGAATCGACTCATCCATTTACGCTCAAGCTAATAGACTCACTCATGCCTTTTCAGCTTGACAAAGAATAACCAATCTTTTATCGTATACGTAACAAACGACGGAAGGGTGACCCAATGCAATGAAGTACTAATCCTATGACCTGTAAGCAAAATGAAAGAACGAAGGCAGTGAGCAAACGATATGTGTTGCTATGTTTGCTGCGTTTTCATTTTTTAGCTTCGGAATAGGATGGTACAGCTTGGGAATCAAAGATTGAAGTGATGGATACGGGGATATGTGTGCTCATTTGATGAACCGCATGTCATTCTGTATCGATCCGCTTATTTTTGTACACCATTTTGCCTCCTATTCTGAGAATGGGAGGCTTTTTCATGTCTCCTGATACGAAAGGAGAGGGTTGGATGTTACTGAGAGCCCACCAATTAAAAGTATTTAGAAAGGATCGCTTGTTATTTGATATAGAGGAGCTGGCCATTCATCAAGGGGACCGAATCGGCCTTGTGGGAACGAATGGCAGTGGGAAAACGACATTGCTCCATGTACTGGCGGGTAGGGAAAAACCAGACAGCGGCACATTTGCACACACTACAACTTGTACGCTACTTCCTCAACTAAAGACAGGAGATGGCAGACAAAGTGGCGGAGAGATGACTCAAGCTTATATTGAGAGAGCTTTAAGCCGGCCTTCTGCCCTTTTATTAGCCGATGAACCCACGACTCACTTAGATACGGAGCATATTGAGTGGCTAGAAGAAAAGCTTCGTCATCATCAAGGTGCTCTGATTGTCGTCTCGCATGACCGTGCTTTTTTAGATGCGTTATGTACAGACATTTGGGAATTGGAAGATGGGAAGCTCAAACCATACAAAGGCAACTACAGCGATTTTGCCCTACAAAAAGAACTCGAACATCGTCAGCAAGTGGAGGCGTACGAGGCGTATACCCAAAAGAAAAAACAGTTAGAATATGCCATGCAAAAGAAAATGAAAAAGGCCGACAAAGCGACAAAGCCATCTCCAAAGCTGAAATCCTCGGGGCCTAAAATTGCAAAGCCTTACTATGCAAACAAGCAAAAAAAGCTTCAAAAAACAGCCAAATCTATTGAAACAAGAATGGAGAAATTAGAAAAGGTGGAGAAGGTAAAGGAAGCCCAGCCTCTTCAAATGACGCAGCATACCATGAAGGAAGTGGCAAGCCGCACCATTTTTCGTGTGGAACATGTAGATGGTATGGCAGGCGATAAAGTCCTTTGGAAAAAGGCGAATGTAGAAGTAAGAGGCGGAGACAAAGTCGCGATCATTGGGAAGAATGGGAGCGGTAAAACGACATTTCTCCGAATGCTTGTAAACGGACATCCTGGGATTTTTCGTTCAGAAGCCGTGAAGATCGGTTATTTCAGCCAAGATCTTTCAGGACTGAATCTAGATGAATCGATCTTACAAAATGCACTGGAACAGGCGATTCAAGATGAGACTGTCGTTCGCACCGTTTTAGCGAGACTTGGGTTTTGGGGAGACGATGTGTATAAGCTGACGAACGTATTAAGCGGCGGGGAACGGGTGAAGACGATGCTTGCAAAGCTGCTCGTCAGTGATGCCAATGTACTGATGCTTGATGAACCGACGAACTTTTTAGACCTTGCGGCAGTAGAAGCGCTTGAAGGGCTTTTAAAAGATTACCCGGGCACAGTCGTGTTTGTCTCCCACGACAGGAGGCTCATTGAGCAGGTGGCTACTCGTATTCTTCATGTGCACGAGGGAACCATTGAACGCTTTGATGGCACCTATGAAGAATATAAACAAAAGGAAGAAAAGCCAGCTGCTACAAAGAAAGAAGAAGAGCTCCTGCTGATTGATATGCAGCTGTCTGAAGTGCTCAGTCGTTTAAGCATCGAGCCTTCTCATGAGCTTGAAGAGACGTTTCAAGCGTTGTTAAAAAGAAAGAAGTTGTTAGAGTCATAAAAAAAGCCCCTGTGTTTACTGCACAGGGGTCTGTTCGTTTCGTTCTTTTTTCAATTGTTCAAGTTCGCTGACTGTGACAAGCTGGTAGCCTTGTTTGGTGAGTTCATGTATGATCTTCACTGCTGCTCGAGCGGAGCTGTCATAAATATCGTGCATGAGTACGGTTTTGCCATCTGCTGCATGTGAGAGAACATGGTTTGTGATCTGCTGGCTGTTGCGAATTTTCCAGTCTTCAGGATCGACATCCCACAATGAAACGTTCATGCCAACCGCTTGATTGATGTCGGGATTTGTTCCTCCATATGGCGGTCTAAAGTGCGTAGGAGTATAACCGCTGGCCTTTTCAATCAGTTTCTGCGTGTCTTTTACTTGTTTGACCGCTTCTTTTAGAGGGAGTCTCGTTAATAACGGATGGTTATATGAATGGTTTCCGATCTCATTTCCGCCCTTTAAAATGTCGGCAAGCATTCCAGGATAATACTGAACCCTGCTTCCTAATACAAAAAAGGTGGCGTGTCCTTTATTTTCCTTCAGCGCTGCTAAAATGGTTGAAGTTGTGGCTGGGTTTGGACCGTCATCAAATGTGAGTGCGATGGCTTTTTTATTCGGATCAAGCTTTGGCTTTTGCGGCAGCTTGACGGCTTTTCTTTTTGGATTCGGTTCTTTGATTTCATTCTGATTTTTGGTCTTATTCATATATTCCGGCTTCAAGATATCTTTTAGCAGCGTCTTTTTGATCGCCAGCGTTTGCGGACCTAAGTCCTTTGCGGCTACTTGAGAAGCTGGGAAATAGAACTCTATATATTTCTCTTTTAAGGCGAATTGACTGAAGTTTTGATCAGTAGGGGCTGTTCCTTTTTGAAGGAGTGATAGATCCTTAGACAAGGTTTTATCTTTTTTAAGCTCCGTGTATGTAATATAGGATAATTTTTTCAAATAGTCCTTTTTGGGTTGAAATAAATCTTTTGTGTCAAGAAAGTCTTTTTTCTGAAAATCGAAATTGATTGTGACGTGATGAGTGGTTCCATTTTGCTGACCTGTATATGTGTAGGTCGTAAAATAAATGGCCGCAGATTGTTTTGCATAGTGCACCATGTCATAGTCAATATTCAGTTCAAACCGTTTGTTTTCATCAATGTCCTTTGCTTCACTAAATGTCTTTTTGAAATGCTCTAATGCTGAATTCGCATAGCTTTGAATCTTGTCATCTAGCTTTTTTTGATGAAAAAGTGGATAGTTCACCGCATATCTCATAAACTTCCCGTCATTTACAAGAGTGACAATTTCAACATTTTTATAATTCGTATCCTGCTTCACATTTTTCTTCTCTGTACCGCTTGCTTGCTGATTTTGAAAGAATGCAACTGCTCCAATGACGATGGCAAGCGCAAATAGGATGATACTCCATTTTCCCTTTACTGACACAACTTTCAATTCTCCTCTCATGACGGGTCATTCTTTATTCCTTTGACATCTGTTTGTAATATTTTTATAACATTTGACTTACTTTTGTAATTTTAGGGGATTTTCATGCGGAATGTCAACTATTTTCCTATTAAAATACTGTAAAAATTGATAGGTCTTTCAGAACGAGAAAAAGCAGAAGAAAAGAATTCTCTTATTTGCCGTCTACACATACCTTCAATAATTAAAAAAATGAGCCGTACATTGATTTTTCAGAGGCTGACGGCTATAATTTTGATGATTATGATTCTCATTTTCAAACTGACTTTTAATGAAGAAAAGGATGACACCGATTTTGCCGGATAAGCGAACATCTCAACAAAAACGATCATCACCTATTTTGTTCTTTTTATTGTTTTTTCTCGCTGTCATTGGTTTATTGGCGGCTATGTTTTTGGCTGTTTCCTACGGTGCAAAGTCATTGTCTTTGCAAACGGTCTGGACAGCTGTGTTTGACTATCAGTCTCATGTGACAGAGCAGCAGATCATTCATGAATTAAGGCTTCCACGTGTGCTAGGAGCTGCGCTTGTTGGAGCGGCGTTTGCTGTGGCAGGTGCGCTGATGCAAGGCATTACAAGAAATCCGCTGGCAGATGCGGGGATATTGGGCATTAACGGCGGTGCGATGTTTGTAGTCGCTCTCTGTTTTGCTTTTTTTCCAGGAATGCCTTATTCGGCATTGATGTTATTTTCTTTTTTTGGTGCCGTTCTCAGTACACTGCTGATCTTTGCCATTGGGGCGGCTGGCGGCGTGCTGACCCCACTTCGGCTCACTGTAGCTGGAGCTGTTGTTGCCGCATTGCTGCATGCGCTAAGCTCGGGTATCGCCATTTACTTTGATCTCAGTCAGGATCTGGCTTTTTGGTATGCAGGGGGTGTGGCAGGTGTCAAATGGCCGCAGCTGATGATCCTTGCTCCAGTCATTCTCATTGTCATCGTTTGGGCGATGTTATTAGGACGATCCCTCTCGTTATTATCACTTGGTGAAGATGTAGCTGCGAATTTAGGGGTGAAAACCCGGCAAGTGCGAATACTAGGTATGGCAGCTGCGGTTCTGCTGGCAGGCGTTTCTGTATCGGCGGTTGGGTCTATTGGGTTTGTCGGGCTTGTCATTCCGCATATTGCACGAAAGCTGGTTGGGGTCAATTATCGTTTCGTCATTCCGATGTCAGCGATTTTAGGCGCAATGCTTCTCGTCTTCGCTGATCTTGCCAGCCGGACAGTAAATCCGCCAAGAGAGCTTGCCATTGGCGTCATGGTGGCACTTGTTGGTGTTCCTTTCTTCTTATATATTGCCAGAAAAGAAGGGAGGAACCTGTCATGAAAGAGAAACGGCGTGCTCTTGTCGTGACAGCCGTTTTGCTTTGTCTGAGTGCGGCTGTCGTGCTGTATAGTTTAAATACCGGCACGCTGAAACTCAGTCCTCTCGTTGTCGTCAAAACGTTATTTGGCTTTGGAGATTTCCAAAGTGAGACGGTGCTGTTTGATTATCGTCTGCCTCGAATCGTCGTGACGATACTAGCTGGAATAGGTCTAGGCATCGCAGGTGGCATTTTGCAGAGTTTATCCCGCAATCCACTGGCCGATCCTGGGATTATCGGTCTGAATGCAGGAGCCGCATTCGGCTTAATCATCTTTGTGACGTATTTTCACGTACTAGAAGGAAATCCATCTTTACTCATTCCGCTCTTTACATTTGGTGGAGGCCTACTTGCGGCGGCAGTCATCGTTCTTCTTGCGTACGACAGGCATGAAGGGCTTGTGCCTATCCGGCTGATCCTTGTTGGAATTGCCGTAGCTGCGGGGTTTAGTGCATTGACGTTATATTTGTCATTGAAACTGGATGAAGATACATACACCTTCGCTTCAAGGTGGCTTGTGGGAAATGTATGGGGAAGAGACTGGATTCATGTACTTGCGCTCCTACCTTGGATCGTATGTCTTGTCCCGCTTACGCTCATGCAGTCCAGCACACTCAATGCGTTAACATTAGGTGATGCCGTCGCCTCAAGTGTCGGAGTACGTGTAGAGCGCAAACGACTTTTTCTTCTCACCTTAGCTGTTGGTCTAGCAAGTGCAAGTGTATCGATGACAGGCGGAATTGGTTTTATTGGCCTTGTTGCACCTCATTTGGCGAGGCGTCTTGTCGGCTCACTGCACCAATATTTTTTACCAGTGAGCGCTTTGCTTGGATTGTTGATTTTGGTCAGTGCTGATACACTCGGACGTTCCATATTTGCCCCAAATGCCATCCCAGCGGGTGTGGTTGTGGCTTTTATCGGAGCACCTTATTTTCTCTATTTACTAACAAAAACAAAATAAGAAAGAGGAACTCATCATGAAAAAAGTACTTGTGTTTGGTTTAACGCTCTGTTTTTTGATTCTGGCCGCTTGTGGTCAACAGGAAACAAAGAAGACAACAAATCAAGATGAAAACGGAACACCTAAGATTGCATCCTTGTCGATTCATTTAACAAATGATTTATTAGCACTCGGGATAAAACCTGCTGGTTCTGTTGTAGGGGGAGACTTAAAAGATTTCCTTCCACATGCGAAAAAGCAGCTTAGCCAGACGAAAAAGCTAGGCATTGCAGCAGATCCTGATATGGAGTCATTGCTTGCTTTAAAACCAGATGTCATTTACGTCGATGAAGAACTGGCTGGACAAGACTTATCAAAATACAAAAAAATTGCCAAAACCGAAGTGTTTAATTTAAATGATGGCACTTGGCGTGATCATTTGAAAAAAATCGGCAAGCTCGTCAATAAAGAAAAAGAAGCCGATCAATATATTAAGGACTACAATCAAGAAGCAAAAGAAGTCAAATCACTCATCCAGAAAAAGATTGGAAATGGAAAAGTGATGGCAATTCGTGTAACAGCAAAAGAGCTTCGAGTATTTAGTATGAAACGTCCGATGGGTCCAATTTTATACGATGATTTAGGACTGACACCTGTAGATGGTGTGAAAAAACTGGACAGCAAACGTCCATTTGAAGTCATTTCTCAAGAAGTGCTTCCTGACTTTGATGCAGATGCTATTTTTGTCGTCGTGAACCGTGATGATAAGGCGCAGCAGGCATTCAAACAGTTAGAGCAGACGCCGATTTGGAAAGGCCTAAAAGCCGTAAAGAAAAACCAAGTGTATCCGATTGCCGATCAGCCATGGTTAGATTATTCAGCTCTAGGCAACAAAATGGCAATGGATGAGGCAAAAAAGATGTTCTCTAAATAAACAGCACATAAATCAAGGCATCATTCCGCATCTAGGAATGATGTCTCTTTTTTTGATTCGTTCTTCTATTCATTCGCTTTTTGCATACATATGAGAGGGAACGAGCAGTATCGCCCGTATGAAAGGATAAGGGGAGGGGTTACAGTTGAAGGTTCAAAAAATTAGTGCAGGCACTATTGCGAGGCTTGTGCTGCTTTTATTGGCACTTGTGAACAGCGCTCTCACTGCTGCAGGAAAAAGCCCAATTCCAATTGATGAAGAAGGTGTGCAGCAATTCATTACGTTAGCCTTTCTTGGCATCACATCACTATGGGCCTATTGGAAGAACAATGATATTACGAAAAAAGCACGAACCAAAAAAGAAGAATAACAGAAAACAGAGCCTTTTCATGCAAAAAGGCTCTCAGCATGTAGACAAACCCTCGCATTCGGTGTCAGTCCTGCGCTCGGGTGCTCGTCCTTACTAGACTGCAAAGGTTTTCTATCACGCTGAAAAGAAGACAAAGGGCTAAAATAAGTTCATTTTAGCCCTTTGTCCATAAACTGAAAAGAGCCTTTTCATATAAAAAGGCTCTATTTCATCGAAGCGACAAGCGCCTCTCCCCGCAAATTGGTTTGATCTCAGTGGCTTACGCCCGGTGTTCTCCCATATTGGTAAGAAACGCTTTCACTTCCTCGATGGTTAAGCCAATGGCCTTTGCTTCACTCATGAGACGCTTCCATTCTGACATATTTGAGTCGGTTAGCTTTCTCTGATGGACATGTAACGTCTTTCCTTCCTGCTCCTTTCTGTAGGTTTGAAGCAGCTGATACAGTTCTTCTTTAGGCATGCCGGATTGGACGGCATGAACGATATGATCCCGCCACTCCTGTTCACCGCCCTCAGCGTAATGAAACATCATCGTTTCTGCATCAAACAGCTCTTGTAAATCAATGTCTAGTGATGAGGATACCTTTTTTAAAAACTGGACAGATGGATTACGATGGACACCACGCTCAATTTTACTCAAATACGATTTAGAGACATGGGCATCTTCAGCCAGCTGCTGGATTGAGTATCCTTTCCTCTTTCGGTAAATGCGTATCACCTTTCCTATCATTCGATATATGATCTCCCTTCTCCCCGGCGAATCGTTCTGCGACCTTTTCGTTCATTATAAGAAATAAATTGTTCTTTATAAAATTCAAAAACGTAAGAAACAGGAAGTAAACAAAAGAAAACGAACGATTTCGTTCTTTAAAAAGAACTATAAGACCTATTATGACATTTTTCTTTGCGGGTATTATCTTTTATAATCCAATCATTAACAAAAAGAAACCATATATAACCTTTTTATGATGAAATCGGGAGGTATCTATGAATGAGAATATAGGTTTTAAGCAGCTGTTTTCTGTCATAAAAGAGAAAATGGCCCTTCTGATCCTGATTGTCCTGATCGTAACGGGCATTTCAGCCTACTATCAGTTCTATGTCTCGACTCCTGTATATCAGGCAACCACTCAAATTCTTGTTCATAAACGAAGCAGTGATGCACAAGCGAATTTAAACGATATTCAGATGAACCTTCAATATACACGTACCTTTCAAGTCCTATTAAAAAGTCCAATCGTTATTGAAAAAGTAAAAGAAACACTCAATCTTACAGAATCGGCGGAAGGATTAAAACACAAAATTGCCACAAGTACAGAAAATGAGTCAGAGGTCATAAATATTTCTGTACAAGATGAGGACCGAGCGAAGGCAGTAGCCATTGCGAATACAGCCACAGAGGTGCTGCAAGAAGAAATCAAAAAAACCATGAATATGGATCGCATTAATGTTTTGTCTGAAGCCAAGCTGTCCAACACGATACTGATGAACTCACGTAAATTCGTTCACATCGTTCTGGCACTAGGCGCCTCTGTATTAGGGGGAATGACACTCATTTTCTTAATGAATTTACTCGATGATACGGTGAAACGAACACATCAAATAAGAGAAGAGATCGGATTGCCGTCGCTCGGCAGTGTCTATCAGATGCAGGCAGACAGGAGGGCAAAAAAAGACAAGCAGTCCGTCATAACGGGAGGACAGAACATTGATTTTTAAGAGGAAAAAACGAGAAAAAAGAGATTTATCCTGTATTTCTGTATTAAATCCTCACTCTGTCATTGCGGAACAATTCCGAACGATCCGAACGAACATCGAATTCACGTCGATTCAAACGAGGCTGAAGTCGATATTGGTCACATCCTCCTTGCCGAAGGAAGGAAAATCATTTACGGCTGCAAATTTGGCAGCTGTTTTTGCACAGCAGAAAAAACGGGTTTTGCTCATGGATGCTGATTTACGTAAACCTGCCATTCATGAATATTTTGATCTAAGCCCGCACACCGGATTGACCAATGTGCTATTAAATAATTGCAGTTTGGAAGAAGCCATTTTGCCTACACCGATTGAGCATTTAGAGCTGCTTCCGAGTGGGACCATTCCGCCAAATCCCGCTGAGCTGCTTTCCTCCTCTGTGATGAAGCAGCTATTTTACGAGATTGAGCAGCAGTATGACATGGTGATTGTTGATTCCACACCGCTTCTGCCTGTAGCCGATGCCAAAATATTAGCGAACCGGACGGATGGAAGCATTCTTGTGGTTTTAAGCGGTAAAACGAAGATTGCCGCTGTGAAGAAATCAAAAGAAGTATTAGAGGGTACGACAGGGAAACTGCTTGGGGCGATGCTAAATGGCAAGAAAGTGAAAAAGGGAAGGCACTATATGTATTAAAGAGATTGATAGGTGATGTCTCCTAATCTTTAACAACGGAGGCACTCGATCCTGCTGTGGGCATGACATATGCCTTAGATGCTCGTCATCGGTAGTGGGATGTGAGGACGGGTTTGATGCCCATTTTACGTAAGAATAGTGATGTTTTAAAAAGGGGGAGGAGCGTTGACTTACGCCCAAAGATTATCAATCATCGTGGCACTAGATTCATATCTCATCTTAGTTGCCGTCTTTTTTGGCTTTCAATTTGTCCAAGAGGCAGCGTTAACCGTATATACATTTGAAATGCTCGTCATTTCTTCGCTCAGTCTGCTTATCGGGCACCATTTGTTTTCGTATATTTTTCACGTGTACAAGCAAGTATGGGCTTATACAGGGGTTAGAGAGCTATTTTCTTTAATGAAGACCTTTGCGTGTTCATTTTTATTTTCTATGACGATGCTGTACATTTTTGTGCAGACATGGCCATTTCGCTTTTTATTTATTGTCTGGCTTTTCCATGTGTTATTCATCGGTGCATCACGAATGGCATCCAGGCTGTTTCATGATGGTGCCAAGCGGTTTCAAGTTGAAAAGGAGCGGGCACTAATCATTGGCGCTGGATCAGCCGGGACCATTATTGTTCGTCAGCTTCAGCAGTCGAGTGATGTACATATTGAGCCGGTCGCTTTCATTGATGATGACAAAACAAAGCATAAGCTTGAAATTATGGGGCTGCCTGTTCTTGGGGGAAAAGAACATATTCAAACGGCTGTTGCGATGATGGATATTCAAAAAATCATTATCGCTATTCCATCCAAAAGCAGTCACACATTAAAAGGACTATATAAGGAATGTGTAGCGACTGGAATCAAAACACAGATTATGCCGGAAATGGAACAGATTTTAAAAGGAACCCATGCGCTGAATCAATTGCGGGATGTACAGCCAGAGGATTTGCTTGGAAGAGAGCCGATTCAATTAGATACAAGCCGTCTATCCGTTCACCTAAAAGGAAAAACAATTATGGTGACAGGAGCTGGCGGGTCTATCGGGTCAGAAATCTGTCGTCAAATTTGTGTATTTTCCCCTCGGGCGATTGTGCTTGTGGGACATGGAGAATTTAGCATTCATTCTATTTTACTAGAGCTGAAAGAATTGTATGGAGACAGCATTAGCCTATATCCACAAATTGCGGATATTCAAGATAAACAAAAAATGAGTGAAATCGTTGGTCATTTTCAGCCGGATATGATTTATCATGCCGCCGCGCATAAACATGTCCCGCTCATGGAAATCAGCCCGAAAGAAGCGGTGAAAAACAATATTATCGGGACAAAAAATGTGGCAGAAGCTGCACATGAGCACGGAGTTGAAACATTTGTCCTCATCTCATCTGACAAAGCGGTCAACCCTGCCAATGTGATGGGAGCGACAAAGCGGTTTGCTGAAATGGTGATTATGCAAATGGGGGCAAGCAGTGAAACGAAATTTGTCGCCGTCCGGTTTGGGAATGTACTCGGAAGCAGGGGGAGCGTCATTCCGATCTTTAAAAAACAAATTGAAAAAGGCGGGCCAGTGACTGTCACGCACCCAGCCATGACAAGATATTTTATGACGATACCAGAAGCATCAAGGCTTGTTATTCAAGCTGGTGCACTAGCAGAAGGAAGACAGATTTTTGTTTTAGATATGGGGGAGCCAGTCAAAATTGTCGACCTCGCAGAAAACCTCATTCACCTCTCAGGCTACACCACAGACCAGATTCCAATCACATTTACGGGTATTCGTCCCGGAGAGAAAATGTACGAGGAGTTACTCAACCAGCATGAAAAAGCACAGGAGCAAATTTTTCCGAAAATCCATATTGGGCATGCCTTGGATGGTGATCCGTATGTGCTGAACCGCTTTATTCACGAATTTAATATGATGAGTGACGATCAATTAAGACAGGCCTTGTTTGCCGCCATTGAGTCGCATGATGTATTGCCTGAACCGATGCAACGAGAGGAGGAGCCACTTGCCAATGAAGAAAAAAGTCTTGTTTTGCGCAACGGTTGATTATCATTTTAAGGCGTTCCATCTCCCGTATTTCAGGTGGTTTCAGGAACAAGGATGGGAAGTGCATACAGCGGCAAATGGCCAGTTGGAGCTGCCGTATGTGGATCAAGCGCATTCCATTCCGATTCAGCGTTCTCCTTTTCATTTGCACAACCGGCTTGCTTATGTGGAGTTGAAAAAGCTTTTAGAAAAAGAGCATTATCAGTTCATCCATTGTCACACACCGATGGGGAGTGTCATTGGCAGGCTAGCGGCCAAAGGGACGCGCAAAAAAGGGACGAAAGTTTTTTACACGGCGCATGGGTTTCACTTTTGGAAGGGGGCACCGCTTCAAAATTGGCTGCTTTATTATCCAGTTGAGAGGTGGCTCGTTCAATATACGGATGCACTCATCACCATTAATGGAGAAGACTATGAAAGAGCCGATCGTCTGTCAAAAGAGAAGGCGGCTGTGCATTATGTCCCCGGTATGGGTGTCGATATGAAGCGATTTGCACCAGTTGGTGACAAAGAAAAAGACCGCCTTCGTAAAGCATATGGTTTTACCACGCAAGATTTTATCGTGCTGTGTGCTGGTGAATTAAATGACAATAAAAATCAAGGAATGCTCATCAAAGCTTGCGCGCAGGTGTATCGGAATATACCACATGTGAAAATAGTATTTGCTGGAGAAGGGACAAGTCGGTCGTCCTATGAAAAGCTGGTCTGTCAGCTGAATCTTGAGGAACATGTACAGTTTGCGGGATTTTGCAAACACATCGAAGATTGGATGCATCTGAGCGATGTATGTGTATCAACCAGCTTGAGAGAAGGACTTGGGATGAATCTTCTTGAAGCGATGTCTGCTGAAAAGCCGGTGATTGCAACAGAAAATAGAGGGCATTGTGAGCTCGTCAAACATGGAGTGAACGGCTTTTTAGTCAAACCGCATGATGTGAATGGTTTAGCCGTTTATTTACAACAGCTCTATCATAAAAAGGAGCAGCTTCACCTAATGGGGAAAGCGGGACGTTCTATGGCTCACGCATTTGCACAGGAGCAGACGGTAAGTGCAATGGAGGAAATTTACACAACGTATATGGACCAAAAAGAGAAGGTGATGTGAGCATGCGTCAGCCGAAAGTATCGATTATCATGGGTGTTTACAATTGCCAAGAGACAGTAGAAGAAAGCATTGAATCGATTCTCCGTCAAACCTATGAAAACTGGGAGCTCATCATATGTGATGATGCATCAACAGATGGCACCTATGAAAAAGTGCTGCACTATACCATGCGTGATCCAGATAGAATTCGCCTCATTCAAAACGAACACAATCAAAGACTTGCCGCCAGTTTAAATCGTTGTCTCACTGAAGCGAATGGAGAACTGATTGCAAGACAGGATGGCGACGATATATCAGTGTCTACACGATTAGAAAAACAGGTTCATTTCCTCGAAGCACATCCAGAATATGATGTGGTTGGGACGGCGATGACGGTGTTTGATGAGTCAGGGGCGAAGGGCGTTCGAGCACTTGTCTCAGAGCCTGATCGAAGGGTGCTAGCAAGAGGAACGCCTTTTTGTCATGGGACGATTATGATGAGAGCGTCTGCCTACAAAGCTTTAAATGGCTATCGTTCTGTAAAAACAACCAGACGGATGGAAGATATCGATCTTTGGATTCGTTTTTTTGCTGCGGGGAGAAAAGGCTTTAATTTGCAAGAGCCCTTATACCTTGTAAGGGAGGATGAAGCGGCCTTTCAGCGCCGGAAATTCCGATATTCAATGGACAATGCCTGGCTTGTGTTAAAAGCATGCAAGCAATTAAAATTGTCGCCATTTGATTATTTCTTTGCGCTTAAGCCTGTCATCCGTGCCTGTATGTCACCAAAGATCATGAGGTTTTATCATCAGCGGAAACTTGGAGGATCTATGGTGAAAAGGAGGACGATTCGGGATGAGTGAGCCAAAGCGTGTACTTCATGTTGTGGGCGGAATGAACAGAGGCGGAGCAGAAACGATGATCATGAACATCTATCGTGCAATCGACCGAAATGTTCTTCAATTTGATTTCATTACCCACCGGGAGGATGTCTGTGATTACGATGAGGAAATTCGTCAGCTTGGCGGGCGGATTTTTTATGTCCCAAGTATTGGAGCGTCCTCTCCATGGACGTTTGTCAAAACGTTGACGAAGACGATCAAGCAAACGGGACCTTATCAGGCGGTGCATGCACATACAGATTTTCAAACGGGCTTTTCTGCCCTTGCTGCGAAACTGGCAGGTGTGAAGATACGCATTTGCCATTCACATAATACCGCTTGGAAACAGTCTCCTAGCCGGGTTGATCATTTGATGCTCAAAGGGTTTCGTCAGCTGATCTTTGCCTTTTCTACGCAGCTTGTTGCATGCGGTGAAGATGCCGGTGTCTTTTTATTTGGGCAAAAAAGAATACACGATGGACGAGTGGACATTTTGCCAAATGGGATTGATTTGGACCTTTTTTTTCAGTTGGAGCCAGAAGCGAAGGTGAAGATGAAAAAAGACCTCCATCTTCATGAGAGAAAACTGATCATTGGGCATATTGGCCGATTTCATGAGCAGAAAAATCATGTTTTTTTCATCGAATTAGCGCAGACACTGAAAAAACAAGGGGTCTCCTTTCAGCTAGTTCTCATAGGAGATGGGCCGCTCCGGCCAGTGGTTGAATCATATGCAGAGAAAGCAGGATTAATGGAAGACATTGTGTTTACGGGCGTTGTCTCAGAGGTTCCGCAGTATATGAAAGCATTTGATGTGTTTGTGATGCCGTCTTTGTTTGAAGGTCTTCCTCTCGTATTAGTGGAAGCGCAGGCATCTGGACTCCCATGTGTGATTTCAGATCATATCACAAAGGAAGTCGATTTAGGTTGTGGGCTTGTGAAACGGAAATCTTTGCAAGATTCAGCACATGAGTGGATGAAAGCCATACTAGAAGCCTACCATGCAGATCCTCCTCTTCAGGAGACGATTATTTCTCAGCTTGGTCTTAGAGGATTTGATGTAAAACAGAACATCACCCGTGTGATGAATGTGTATGGATTGTAAGGAAGGATTGGCAGATGGCGGTTTATTTGGTGAACATGATCATGGTCTATTTATGGTCGAGCTTTGCTGCATTTTATGGCAGACGTGATGATACCATACAAAGCGGCTGGCGGCCGAACAAGCTTCTGGTGTTTTTTCCATTTTTATTTCTTTGTATTGTGGCGGGCATACGCTACAAAGTAGGAACTGATTTTGTAACCTATGGACAAATGTATGAGTTCTCCGTCAACTATGACAAGCCTTGGCATATTTTCGGATTCGGTGTAGACAAGGCCGCCACTGATCCGGGCTTTACATTGATCTTATGGATGCTCAATCAACTATCACATGAGCCGCAAATCATGTATATCACAGTTGGGATCATCACCTATTTTTTTATTATCAAAACACTTGTGCGATATGGACGGCCATTTGAGCTTAGTATGCTACTATTTCTCGGCACATTTCATTATTACGCTTCGTTTAATGGCATGCGGCAGTATATGGTGGCAGCGATTCTTTTTTATGCCATCCAGTTTGTCATCAAAGGTCAGTGGAAATGGTATTTTCCGCTCGTACTTGTATGCGCGCTATTTCATTCCTCGGCACTCATTATGATTCCAGTCTATTTCATCGTCAGAACAAAGGCGTGGTCTTGGATGATGCTTGTGTTATGTATGATTTTTCTAGGCTTAACCGCTCTGTATGACCGCTTTGTCTCCGTGTTTGTGGTGATGCTGCAAGGGAGTTCTTATGGTCATTACGAGGAGTGGCTGACAACGAATACGAATGGAATGAATGTGACGAAAATTGGTGTCTTGATTTTGCCGTTATTGCTTGCGTTCTTTTATCGAAAACGACTTCGTGAGCTGACGCCAGAGAGTGATTATATTGTGAATTTTTGCTTGCTTGGATTTTTGTTTGGCATCCTTGCAACGAAGGATGTCATTTATGCAAGATTTCATATTTACTTTGGTCTGTATCAGCTCATTTTACTGCCTTATTTCACACGGATTTTTGATCAGCGAACCAATTTTTTTATGTATATCGGAATTGGGGTTTGCTATATTTTGTACAGCATCATGCTGATGCCGTTTGATTCGTCTGTTTTACCGTACCGAACGATTTTTACAAAGTAGATTTGAAGAAAGGTGGGGCTTGCTGTCATGCCAGCTATCAGTCTATTGGTCGCAGTCTATAACACTAGTCAATATGTGGAGCAGTGTCTTCAATCGATTGCAGACCAAAGCTTTTCAGATATAGAGGTCATCCTCATTAACGATGGATCTACCGATCACAGTGGAGACATTCTTGAAGCGTTTGCTGCGCGTGATGAGCGATTTCGGGTGATTCACCAAACCAATCAAGGGCTGGGAGCGGTGAGGAACAGGGGCATAGAAGAAGCAACAGGAACGTATCTTGCCTTTGTTGATTCAGACGATGTTCTCGCTCCTCAATACTGTGAGGCTTTATATCAAGAAGCCGAAAACACCGGTGCCGATCTTGTTGTCAGTGAATATTGGATTCAGTTTGAACAGTCAAAACGGATCATACCGACGACGCTGTTAGCTCAGCAGGAAGCCGATAAGACAAGTTTAATAGAATCGTTATTACATGGTGAGATCACGGGATTCTCATGGAATAAGCTGTATCGGCGGGCATTTATCGAAAAGCATCATATCCGTTTTCCATTGAGAGGTGAGCTTGAGAATATTGAAGATCAATATGTCACGCTGCGCTGTTTTTCTTTATCACGTGTCATTGCCTTTGTTCATGAGCCGCTTTATTATTACCGGGTTCATTTGTCATCCATTGTCCAGCGATATCAAAAGCAGTATTTTCAGCATGGACTGGCGTTTTATGACGCGCAGCGTTTGTTTTTAAAAGAGCATGATGAGCTGACACCATATGAGAAGGCTTTTTACTTTTTTATCGTGAATCATACGCTGCATTGTATGCTCAATGAATGGAAGAGCCAAAATTCCCTTTCCTTTCAAAAAAAGCTTGGTCATATGCGTGAAATGGTGACACATGAAGCTTTTCAGAAGGCTGTGAAACAAGTGGAACCATCGAAGCTGACTGTGCGAAAGCGAATGATCTTATTCCTTGCTAGGATGCAGTGGGTGTATCCGCTCTCTGCCGCAGCTTCAAGCTATCAAAAATGGATTGAATATCAAACGAGAAAATCGGGGTGATGAGTGTGACATTGCAGCAATTAAAAGCACATGCCGCAGAGTGGCTGCTCTTAAAGGTCAAGTATCCACTTCAATATAGGTTGAGCCGCCAAAGACTGCCAGAGCTGCGTCATCAGAAGAAAATCATTCTCACGCTGCTGCCGGCACATGACAACTTAGGTGATCACGCGATTGCCTATGCCAGCTACTGCTTTTTACAAAAGCACTTTCCAGACTATCAAATCATAGAAGTAGACATGCAGGAGATGTATCGTCTAGCACGTCCACTGAAGCACGCGCGGCACCCAGAGGACATTGTCTGTATCATCGGTGGGGGCAACATGGGCGATTTATATCGATATGAAGAATGGACAAGACAATTTATCATGAACGCCTTTAAGTCCTATCCCGTCATTCAGCTGCCCGCTACTGCTCATTTTACAGAAACAAAGAGAGGGAAAAGAGAAGAACGCCGCGCTATTCAAGCATATCAGCAACACCCGAGGCTTCTCTTGATGGCAAGAGATCAAACCACCTATCAATGGATGAAGCAGCATTTTCCTAATAAAGAGGTGTGGAAACAGCCTGATATGGTCCTGACATTAGACGAAACATCAAAGAGTCAAACCCGTAAAGGTGTGCTACTTTGTCTGCGTGAGGATAAGGAGGCGTATCTCACGAAAGAGAAACGAGAACAACTGCAGGAGCATATCAAAGAAACGTATGATCAAGTTGGTTTTATCACAACGACCATTGGTAAGCGAGTGAATCGAACGACTCGTTTAGAGGAATTATCCACGTTATGGACGCAGTTGAGTCAGGCACAAGTCGTCGTGACAGATCGACTGCATGGCATGATCTTTTGTGCGATCACACATACACCGTGTGTTGTTATCAGGTCGTTTGATCATAAAGTCATGGAAGGATATGAATGGGTAGCGCACTTGCCGTTTATGACCCTTTTGAAGGAACCAACGGAGGAAGCGGTGAAAAAGGCCGTTCATCAGCATATGAAAACAAGCGGACAAAAGGGAGAGGAAGCTGGATGAAGGCCCTTAAACACTGCGTGAAATCACCATGAACCGTGCGTTTCTTTACAATGTCAGTGCAAATGTGATGACGTTTTTCTTGATGATGCTGATGTCTGTTTGTTTAACGCCTTACATTGTTCATACACTTGGAGTGGAAGCGTTTGGTCTGATTCATCTGACGCAAAATATGATCAATTATTTATCGGTCATTACGGCTTCATTAAGTGCTGTGGTGGTGCGTTTTTTTTCTGTTGCGGCTCATAAAGGAGAGATGGAACAAGCGCAGCGCTATCTCGCTTCCTATTTTGTCAGTTCTCTTTTTTTATCCATCTGTCTTTTTTTACTTTGTCTATTCATGTCTCAGCAGCTGGTTGACTGGCTTCATGTGCCTGCTCATCTTGCAAAAGATACACAGATCGCCTTTGTGTTAGGGGGTCTTTTATTTATGCTCAATTTCGTCATGTCTGGTATTGGGGCGGCACCGTTTTATGCGAACAAATTATATGTATCGAGTGTTGGACAGGCCATTCAGATGTTTGGCAGGGCGCTTGTGATTGTACTGTTATTTACTGTGACGACACCAGCCATCTGGCATATTCCGCTTGCAGCCGTTATGGGGAGTTTCGCCGCTTTGGGAATGGGTCTCTATTATTTTAAGAAACTCATTCCTTGGTTTTCGTTTAAGTGGCGGTACGTTTCTTTATCTTCAAGTCTCACGCTGGTTCGATCAGGGGTGTGGCATTCATTTGAGCAAATGGGCATTTTGTTGTTTTTACAAATCGATTTATTGATGACCAACTTACTGATTGGGGCAGAAGCGACTGGACAGTATGCCGCCATTTTACAATTTCCATTATTATTGCGCACCCTTGCAGGGACACTTGCGGTTGTGTTTGCGCCAACAATCACAAAATTATATTCAAATCAAGACGAGCAGGGGCTCATTCAATACGCCGCCAATGCCATGAAATGGAGCGGTTTATTTGTGGCATTCCCCGCGGCTCTGTTAGGAGGTCTTGCCGGTCCGCTCATGCTGTTATGGCTTGGACCAGCCTTTGAGGAGCTAAAATGGCTGCTGATGATTCATGCGGCTTATTTGTGTTTCACGTTGATGTTTTTACCGCTGACCTATGTACCGACTGCCTTTAACCGATTTAAAGTGCCGGCGGTTGTGACACTCATATTAGGCGGTTCCAATGTCCTGTTCGCCTATGGACTGACTCACCTACTTCAGCTTGGGTTATATGGCATTGCATCAGCAGGGGCCGTTGTTTTATTGATGAAAAATATCGTCTTTCTCCCATTGTATACAGCCAAGATCACGAAACAGAAAAGTACCATCTTTTACAAACATACAGTCGTTCCGCTGTTTGGGGCTCTATTCATATGGGGGATCTGTGCCGGCATTCAGGCTGTGTATGATGTGACGAGATGGTGGGAGCTATTTTGTATTGGCGGAATATGTTTCGTTCTCTACTTAGGTTATTTGTATCAATTTGCAGGAACAAAACAAGAGCGGATACAGCTCATGCGTAAGGTGAAACAAGCTGCTATTGAACGAGCTGTCTCCCGCTAGTGTGGAAAGGAGAAGCAATGATGAAAAGAATAATAGATGTGGTCGTGGCACTGACACTGCTCATCGCAGGGAGTCCTCTTTTCCTTCTCATCTATGGACTCATTCGGTGGAAAATCGGAGCGCCTGTGGTGTTTCGACAAGAACGGCCTGGTCTGTACGGACAGCCGTTTATGCTTTATAAATTTCGGACGATGACCGAGGAACGCGATGAACATGGCGTACTGCTTCCAGACCATCTTCGATTAACAAAAACCGGCGCCTTTATTCGCAAGCTCAGTCTTGATGAATTGCCGCAGCTTGTCAATGTACTCAAAGGGGAAATCAGTCTCGTTGGACCAAGACCGCTTTTAATGGAGTATTTACAAATGTACACAGAGGAGCAAGCGAAGCGTCATCTTGTAAAGCCTGGTATCACTGGATGGGCCCAGGTGAATGGAAGAAATACTCTCTCTTGGGAGGAGAAATTCACCTATGACCTCTGGTATGTAGAGCACCAATCGTTTTGGCTCGATATGAAAATCTTATGGATGACCTTGCTGAAAGTCATCAAAACAGAAGGGGTGCAGCAGCCAAATCATGCAACAGCTGAAAAATTCAAAGGAACCGATACGTAAAGAGCAGCCCATTGGCTTAATAGGGGCTGGTGGACACAGCAAGGTCATTCAGGAGTTGATTTTTTTGCATCCTGATTACTCATTGTGTGCTGTATTAGACGATCGATTTGAGGAGGCTGACACTCGAACCGGCATTCTGTATGGTCCGATTTCTATGAGTCAAAAGGTAAGAGAGGAAAAACCTGATATGCAATGGCTGATTGCCATTGGACAAAACGAAATCAGACAGAGGATCAAAGAACGTCTCGCATTTGAAGAGAGGGCATTTGCCACACTGATTCATCCAGAGGCAGTTGTGAGCTCGTCAACGAAGGTTGGCCGAGGAACGGTTGTGATGGCAAGGGCAGTTGTGCAAGCAGATGCAGTAATTGGTGAGCATGCCATTATCAACACCGGTTCTATCGTGGAGCATGACTGCTTTCTCGAATCCTTTACGCACCTTTCTCCGGGAGCCGTGCTCACCGGCTGTGTCTCTGTGCGAGAGGGTGCTCATATTGGAGCTGGGGCTGCTGTCATACCTGGCAGAACCATTGGAAGCTGGGCAGTGATCGGCGCAGGAGCGGCAGTGACCCGAGATATACATGATCAGAAAGTCGCCGTAGGCGTTCCTGCAATTGAGATCAAAGATCGAAGAGAAGGTGGGAAATCATGAGAGACAGGAAACGAATCTACTTATCTCCTCCTCATATGAGTGGAAAAGAACAGAAGAAAATAGAGGAGGCATTTAAAAGCAATTGGATTGCACCATTAGGACCGCTTGTAAATGAATTTGAGCAAGTCGTCGCGGATTATGCAGGCGTGAAGAGTGGAGCGGCATTGTCTTCAGGAACAGCAGCCATTCACCTTGCCTTAAAACTCATTGGCGTTCAAAAGGGGGATATGGTCTTTTGTTCCACTCTCACATTTGTTGCCAGTGCAAATCCTATTTTATATGAACAAGCGACGCCTGTTTTTATTGATTCAGAAAAAGAGACATGGAATATGTGTCCGCTGGCGTTAGAGAAAGCCCTCGCTGAAACAAAACGACTTGGGAAAAGACCCCGTGCGGTTATTGTCGTTCATTTATACGGACAAAGTGCGAAAATGGATGAAATCATAGCGGTGTGTGAGGCATATGATGTGCCAATCATTGAAGATGCGGCTGAATCGTTAGGCAGTATATATAAAGGAAGAAAAAGCGGTTCAATGGGCAGGTTCGGTGTTTACTCTTTTAACGGAAATAAAATCATTACAACATCAGGAGGCGGAATGCTTGTCAGTGATGATGAAGCAGCCATCGACCGCTGCCGATTTCTCGCGTCACAGGCAAGAGAACATGCCTTGCACTATGAACATCAAGAGGAGGGATATAACTATCGGATGAGCAACCTGCTCGCAGGTGTAGGAATCGCACAAATGGAAGTGTTAGAGGAGCGTGTTCAGCAAAAACGCCGCATTTTCGAGCGTTATCAAGATGCTTTAGCCGATATTGAAGGCCTTCAATTTATGCCAGAATATCAAGAAACCACATCGAACCGCTGGCTGACCACATTCACCATTGATCATCATGTACAGATGTCTCCAGTAGAGATGATAGATGCTTTAGAACAAAAGCAGATCGAAGCAAGGCGTGTATGGAAGCCGCTGCATCAGCAGCCGCTCTTTCATGGTTGTCCTTTTTATACAACAGCCGATGAAGTCCCTGCATCTGAGTTGTTATTTGAGACAGGTCTTTGCCTGCCATCTGGTACAAGCATGACAGACGCAGAACAGGAGCTTGTCATTGATACATTGCACAGCGCCCTGCAAAAGAAAGCATTATCCTCCACATAGGCTGCTCGTTCATCAGCAGCCTGCCTCTCTTTTTATCAATCCCTTATTTTATGGAATCATCATGACCTATGGCTTACTGTAGGGCGGTCCGGCTTTTTGATGATGTACAAATCGAAGCTGGATCAAAAGCTTTTCCTGCATGAAAAACACCCTTTGCAATCATGAGAAAGGGTGTTGTTTTTCGTCCATTTATTCGCTTTCTTTTTTCACCTTTTGGTACGCTTCATCGAGATGCTGAATTCGCTTCAAGACAACAGCATTTTTCGTCAATTGGTCCTGCACAAGTGTAGAAACCACCGAACGATAATAAGCGTTCATGGCATGAATCTTGTCTTCATGTTGATTCATGGCAATGTGCTGTTTTAAATTGTCGATAAAGTATGGAACGGAAAAAAGTTCAGACATGGAAATCACTCCTATTTCGTATATACGGTCCGTCAATCTTCATGTAAAATGATGAGAGGGAGGGGAGACAATGAGCCTTAAACTGCAACAAGAACTAGTATTAAAGCAGGTACTCACGCAAGAACTCAGGCAGGCGATTACGCTGCTGCAATTGAATTGTGCAGAGCTGGGTGAGTATCTTGATCAGTTAGCGCTTGAGAACCCTCTGATTGAGCGGAAAGACACGGACAGCTATCAACCAGTTTATCATAAAAGAACGCAAGATCGAATGACAGAGCCGTATCGTACGCATCAAAAAGAAAGCCTGCAAATGTATTTAAAGAGACAGGCCATTGATTTGAATTTAAGTGAAAAGAATCAAAGGATTTTTCACTTCATGATTGAGTCCATTGATTCCAATGGCTATTTAAATGAACCGGTTGACCAAATGGCCACTGTTTTACAGGCTTCGGCAGAAGAAGTAGAGGCCGTTCTTCATCAGCTTCAATCATTAGAGCCTGCCGGTATTGGCGCTAGATCATTGCAAGAATGTATCCTGCTCCAGCTTAGACGAAAAAAGGATCGCTGGTATGAAGCAGAGCTGATCATCGAAGGGCATTTCTTTCTTTTCGCAAGGAAGGCTTGGAAGGAAATCGCAGCTAAAACAGGTATGCCGTTGAAAACCCTGCAAGCCATACAAGATGAGGTGTCGCTTCTCGAACCAAGACCAGGCCTTCATTTCTCTTATGAAGACCAGGATGTGTATATAGAACCAGATGTGTTGATTACAGCTGCGGGAGGTCACATCACATTCGAGCTGAACCAGCGTGCTTTTCCGGACATTGAAATGAATGAAGGGTATTTCGCCATGATTCAAGATCAAAAGCGGCATGAAGCATATGCATATTTAAAGGAAAAGCATCAGCAGTACAATTGGCTTGTTCAAGCGCTTAAGCAGAGAAAACAAACGATGACAAATGTCGTTCGTGAGATTATCTTACAACAGACTGATTTTTTCCTGACAGGGAAGCATAAAATGAAACCGCTTACGATGAAGCGGGTTGCAGATATATTACAAGTGCATGAGTCGACAGTGAGTCGAACAGTCAAAGGGAAAATGGTGCAGACTCCTTATGGGTTAATGGAAATGAAACAGTTTTTCCAAGCGAAACTAGAAGGGCATTCGCTTGAAGAAGCATCCAGCTACACAGTGAAGACCCACATTGCAGAGCTGATTCAATCAGAAAATAAGAAAAAACCGTATTCGGATCAGCAAATCATGACGCAGCTTCAGCAAACCTTTGGTATCCGCGTCTCTCGCAGAACCATTGCCAAATATCGTGAACAAATGAACCTTCCGTCTTCCACGCTGCGGAAGAGATATGATTAAAAAGAAGCACATGCCAGAAACAATGGCATGTGCTTCTTTTTTGATGAGTGGAAGAGTGATAGAAGATTTCTTGAGAATTGAAAAAGGGAAGACGTGTGATCTGAATTTTGGGGTAAAGTATAAGATAGGGCATGAGGCGATAGGGTAGACAACAGTGATGAGGTGAGACCAATTGAAATATAAACAAATCAAAACGAAAAAAATATATGAAGAAATTGCGGACGCATTAGTCGAATCCATTCGAACAGGGGAGCTTCTTCCGGGCGAAAAATTAGACTCGGTTCAAGCACTTTCTGAAAACTTTCAAGTCAGCCGTTCCGCTGTGAGAGAGGCGCTGTCCGCTTTGAAAGCGATCGGATTAATAGAGATGAAGCAAGGAGAAGGCACATATGTGAAGCAGTTCGATCCTGAGCAGCTCACATTTTGTTTATCTCCTGCTTTTTTGATGAAGCAGCAGGATATCGTACAGCTTCTTGAAGTGAGATCAATCATTGAATCAGGTGCTGTCAAAAAGGCAGCATTGCTGCGGACAGACGATGACCTCCATCGACTGCAGGAGGCACTAGAACAAATGAAGCGTGCAGAAGCGCATAAAGAAATTGGTGAAGAGGCAGACCTCACATTTCATCTTGCCATCGCTAAAGCCTCAAAGAATCATTTACTAGCGGCGTTAATGAATCAGGTCTCAACCTTGTTAATGGAAACGATGCGAGAAACAAGAAAAATCGTGTTATTTTCAAGAAAAGCGTCCATACGTCAGCTTTACAAAGACCATGAACGTATTTATCAAGCTATCATGGACAAGCAGCCAGAAGAAGCAGAGCGGGCGATGCTCACACATTTGGAAAAAGTAGAACAACTTCTTGGTGATGTGCTGCAAGAACAGGAAGGAAAGCCAGATATACAATAAGCTGTGCCGAAAAGCGGCACAGCTCAGCGTGTAGACAAACCCTCGCATTCTTTGTCAGTCCTGCGCGCTGGTACTCACGGATGTCAAATTCGCTCCGTGCCAGTGCTCGTCCTTCCTAGACTGCAAAGGTTTTCTATCACGCTGAAAAGAAGACAAAGGGCTAAAATAAAGTTCATTTTAGCCCTTTGTCAACAATCTAAGCTGTGCCGCATAACGGCACAGCTCTATTATTGAAGAGAAATATGCAGCTTTTTCATTCGATATTGCAGACTTTGCCTGCTCATGCCCAATATCTTTGCAGTCTGTGAAATATTGTCGTCCATTTTATTTAAGTAATGGACGATGTATTGTTTTTCAAATCGTTCCATTTGGGTTTGGAAATCAGTCGTATGTTCTGAGCTCGTGTAGACGAAGGTATCAGCTGCAGCTGTAGGCTGCACCGGACTCATCTGCATGTGTTCACTAGGATGACCTTCTCCTTGCTTGAATCGGAAATGGTAAGGAAGGTGATGCAAGCTTAAGGATGTTTCGTCCATCATCATATTCATTCCAGCCTCAATCACATGCTCCAGTTCTCTTACATTGCCCGGCCAATGATACGTTTGGAACAGGGCAAGTACCTCTTCATCAGCCGCCTTCACATTCATTTGAAACAGTTCATTATATTTTTGAATAAAATGCATGACAAATGTGGGGATGTCTTCTTTTCGCTCAGAGAGTGGCGGGATAAACAAGGTGACAATGCCAAGCCGGTAAAATAAATCCTTTCGCATCCGTCCACCTGCGATCGCATCTACAGGGTCCTCATTCATATTAGCAATCACTCTCACATCAATGGCGATTTCTTTTGTACTGCCTAACCTTCTCACACGTTTCTCCTGCAAGACGCGCAATAGTTTTGCTTGAAGAGCCGGGTGTAATGAGTTGATCTCATCTAAAAGCAGTGTACCACCTTGTGCTTGTTCGAATAGACCGGGCTGATCTGTTGCCCCTGTAAAAGCCCCTTTTTGTGTTCCAAAAAGCAGACTTTCAATCAGGTTATCAGGTAGCGCTGCACAATTCTGCGTAATAAATGGTCCAGATGAACGGCTACTGCCATTATGAATGCTTTGTGCAAATAGCTCTTTCCCCGTCCCTGTCTCACCAACAATCAGCACATAAGAAGAGGTACGTGTGGCTCGTTTCGCATGTTCAATTACTTCTAAAAAGGCAGGACTTTCCCCAATGATTGAATCAAATGTAAAGCGTGTGTTTCCTTTTTTCTTCATATTGTGGTGAATGAGCCGTTCCAGTTTCGTGACATCATTCGAAATTTCAACTGCCCCTTGAATCAAACCGTCTCGAACGAGCGGGTATGTATGGTTAATCGTTGTGATTTCTTTTCCATTGTAGTTGTGATACGTCTGCTTTGCATGAACCGTTTGTTTCCCGGTTCGCAGCGCTTGGACAAGTGTACTGTGCATCTCATCCTGAAAAACAAAGAGGTCTAAGACATTTTTATAAAGGACATCAGAACGTTTTAAAGATTCGATCTCCATCATTTTTTTGTTATAAACAATGGTATTGCCATTTTCGTCAATGGCGTGAACCCCAACATCAATTAAATCGAGCATTTGTTTATATAGATCAATCTCATTTTCGAGCTTTGCGGTATGCTGATCTTTTTTCACTTGCGCCACCTCCAGACATTACCTCTATTTTACATGAAAAATTTTGCGGTTTCCTTTAAATAATTTTGCATATGCAAAATTATTTTGCTTTAAAGATGAGCACAATCCTAGGCACAGAGCGATCACTAAGTTGGCATGATCCTTGCATAACATAAGAGTGAAGATAAACCCAATCAAAAGAGGCAAGCTTATAGAAGGAGGAATACACGATGACACAGACAAAAGCATTGATTCATCAAACAGAACAATACGGTGCGGCGAACTATCATCCGTTGCCAATTGTGATTTCAGAGGCTGAGGGAGTGTGGGTGACTGATCCTGAGGGCAACCGCTACATGGATATGCTCAGTGCATATTCTGCAGTGAACCAAGGACATCGCCATCCCCGCATTATTGAAGCGCTTAAAACACAAGCTGACCGCGTGACACTCACATCAAGGGCCTTCCATAATGATCAGCTTGGCCCATGGTATGAGAAGATTTGCAAATTAACGAATAAAGAGATGGCATTGCCGATGAATACAGGAGCAGAGGCTGTGGAAACGGCGATAAAGGCAGCGAGACGATGGGGCTATGATGTCAAGGGTATCGAAGAGAATCGGGCAGAAATCATTGCATGTACCGGGAATTTTCATGGTCGTACAATGACGGCTGTGTCACTTTCTTCGGAAGCAGAATATCAAAGAGGTTTCGGTCCGATGCTTCCGGGCATAAAGCTCATCCCTTATGGAGATATTGAGGCGTTACGCGAAGCGATCACTCCGCAAACAGCAGCTTTTCTCTTTGAACCGATTCAAGGGGAAGCGGGCATTGTCATGCCGCCCGAGGGCTTTATAAAAGAGGCAAAAGCGATCTGTGAGAAGGAACATGTGTTATTGATCGCAGATGAAATTCAAGTGGGATTAGCGCGGACTGGCAAGATGTTTGCATGCGACTGGGAAGGCATTGAGCCGGATATGCTGATTCTTGGTAAAGCACTTGGCGGCGGGGTATTCCCGATCTCATGTGTTGTAGCAAATCGTGATATTTTAGGTGTGTTTAACCCAGGATCTCACGGGTCTACCTTTGGCGGGAATCCTCTTGCGTGCGCAGTATCGCTAGCTGCACTAGATGTTTTAATCGACGAGAAGCTTGCCGAGCGCTCATTGGAGCTTGGGGAATATTTCAAAGACAAACTGTCACACATTCAAAGTCCTGTCATTAAGGAAGTGCGCGGGCGTGGACTATTTATTGGAATGGAACTGACTGAGGCAGCTAGACCCTATTGCGAGAAGCTCAAGCAAGCCGGGCTGTTATGCAAAGAAACCCATGAGACAGTAATTCGATTTGCACCGCCGCTCACCATTTCAAAAGAAGACTTGGATTGGGCAATCGCTCATATCGAAGCGTTATTTCAAGCATAAATGATCAAGGGAGAAGACTTCAAATTCTCCCTTTCTCTTTCAATGAACGGCGAATTTTGTCAAAGGTTGATGAATAGAAGAGTGAAAGTGGGGAAGCGGATTTGAAGCCAGAACAGCATAATGAACTAGAGCGTTCCATGAAAAGTAGACATCTCTTTATGATTGCCTTAGGTGGGGTCATTGGAACAGGCCTTTTCCTTGGGTCAGGACTCATTATTCATCAGGCAGGCCCAGGGGGAGCCATTCTTTCGTTTATCATTGGCGGATTGCTCATGTATTTGGTGATGCTCTGTCTTGGTGAATTAGCAGTGGCGATGCCGACAGCTGGTTCTTTTCAGGAGTATGCCACGAAGTATATTGGTCCATCGACGGGCTTTATGATCGGCTGGCTCTATTGGTTTAGCTGGGCGTGTACGATTGGACTTGAGTTTACATCAGCAGGTATTCTACTCCAAAGGTGGTTCCCAGATATCCCTGTTTGGCTTTGGTGTCTTGCCTTTAGCGTCATCTTATTTTCCATCAATGCCATCTCGGCACGCAGTTTCGCTGAAACAGAGTTCTGGTTTTCAGCCATCAAGGTTGCTGCGATCTTATTGTTTATTATCATTGGAATTGGCGCAATTTTCGGAATGATTCACTTAAAAGGCGGGGAACCTGCCCCACTATTTCGTCATTTGACGGATCATGGCGGCCTTTTTCCTAATGGTCTTTTGGCGATTTTATTAACCATGGTCACAGTCAATTTCTCCTTTCAAGGAACAGAGCTTGTAGGGATTGCAGCAGGTGAAAGTGAAAGTCCGGAAAAAACACTCCCGCGTTCTATTCGGAATATTATTTGGCGGACGATGGTCTTTTTTGTTTTATCCATTGCGGTTCTTGCAGCCCTTCTTCCATGGCAGACCGCCGGCGCAGTGGATAGTCCGTTTGTTGTGGTATTGGACAAGGTCGGCATACCATACGCCGCAGATATCATGAATTTTATCATCATTACAGCCGTCTTATCTGTAGCGAACTCTGGATTATATGCATCATCACGTATGCTATGGGCGCTTTCAAAAGACGGGAAAGGACCTGTTTTCACGAAAAAATTATCCAAACGTAAAATCCCGATCAATGCCTTATTGGTGACAATGGGTGTATCCGCTCTATCACTGCTCACGAGTGTTGTAGCACCAAAAACGGTATATGTCTGGCTCATATCCATTTCGGGTATGGTGCTTGTCGTTGTTTGGATGTCTATTTGTTTATCCCAATACTTCTTTAGGAGACAATTCATAAAAGAGGGCGGAGATGTAAAGGATCTGGTCTTCCGAACGCCTTTCTATCCATTTGTGCCATTAGCAGGTTTTATCGCATTTGGCATTGTTCTTATCAGTTTATTCTTTATTGAGGATCAGCGGATTGGTCTTTATTGCGGAGTTCCATTTATGGCCGCCTGCTACATCATTTACTACCTCAAGATTAAACCGAAGGAAGATGCGAAACGGTTTAATGAAGAGAAAGAAACGATACCGAAAACATAAGCAGGCGGCTTTTGACCGCCTGCACCTTTTCAAAGACAAATGCATTCAATATAGAAGAAAATAAATAGTTTGAAAAAAATAAAATAGCGGAAAGCTAGATGACAAGCAGGTTATCGGTCAAAATGTGTCTATTTTTTGTCTAAATGTGTTTGTAAGAGTTGAAAATGCAAGATTATCCTGTTAAAATAATTAAAGAAAGCAGGGATTGATTTTTTTTGGCTGTGGCGGGACGTTTTTTGTCACAGTGGGACGTTTTTAGTCCAACGTGAAAAGAAAGGGTCGTTAGCCATGAATCGTTTATTGGAAGCTCAAAAAAAATTATTACCAGATCTTCTCACAGTTATGCAAAAACGCTACGACATTTTGCAGTACATCAGATTAGCTGAACCAATTGGTCGCAGAAGTCTTGCGACAAGTCTTGGTCTGAGTGAACGTATTTTAAGAGCTGAAGTTCAGTTCTTAAAGGAACAAAATCTGCTGGATGTCAAAACGAGCGGTATGATGCTGACGACTGAAGGTCATGCTTTGCTTGAAATGCTTGAAGGAATGATGAAGGACGTTTTAGGTTTAACCTTTTTGGAAAATACATTAAAGAGGAAATTAGGCCTGGAAGAAGTCATCATTGTTTCTGGTGACAGCGATGAATCCCCGTGGGTGAAGCAAGAAATGGGAAGAGCTGCTGTCCAGTGTATGAAAAAAAGGTTTACTGGAAATAATATCGTCGCCGTCACTGGCGGAACGACGATGGAAGCCGTTGCCGAAATGATGACCCCTGATGCCAAAAACAGAGACATGATGTTTGTCCCTGCGAGAGGCGGTCTTGGGGAGAATGTAAAAAATCAGGCAAACACCATTTGTGCCCACATGGCTGAAAAAGCTTCCGGTACTTACAAACTGCTGTTTGTTCCAGGACAGCTGTCAGAAGGTGCTTACTCTTCCATTATTGAAGAGCCGTCCGTCAAAGAAGTGCTTCAAACAATTAAATCATCCACGATGCTCATTCATGGAATCGGTGAAGCAAAAACAATGGCGATGAGACGAAACACACCCGCTGAAGATTTAAAAAAAATTGATGAGCATGACGCAGTGACAGAGGCTTTTGGCTATTACTTTAATCGTGATGGCGAGGTCGTCCACAAAGTGCACTCCGTCGGCATGCAGCTAGATGATTTAGAAAGCATTCCACACATCATTGCTGTTGCTGGTGGATCATCAAAGGCAGGGGCCATTGAAGCTTATTTCAAAAAACCCCGCCGAACGGTTCTCGTCACAGACGAAGGAGCCGCAAAAGAGTTATTAAGGGAGTCAATTGATCCCTCAATATAAAACATTGTGACCTATAAAAGGAGGAAACATCATGGCAGTAAAAGTCGGTATTAACGGATTTGGACGTATTGGACGTAACGTATTTCGTGCAGCATTAAACAATCCTGAAGTTGAGGTAGTAGCGGTTAACGATCTAACAGACGCTAACATGCTTGCACACCTTTTACAATATGACTCTGTTCACGGAAAACTAGATGCAGAGGTTTCTGTAGACGGTACGAACTTAGTAGTGAACGGTAAAACAATCGAAGTATCAGCTGAGCGTGACCCTGCGAAATTAAGCTGGGGTAAACAAGGCGTAGAAATCGTTGTTGAATCTACTGGATTCTTCACTAAACGTGCAGACGCTGCTAAACACTTAGAAGCTGGCGCTAAAAAAGTCATCATCTCTGCTCCTGCTAACGAAGAAGATATTACAATCGTTATGGGTGTAAACGAAGACAAATACGATGCAGCTAGCCACGATGTCATCTCTAATGCATCTTGTACAACAAACTGCTTAGCTCCATTTGCAAAAGTACTTAACGATAAATTTGGTATCAAACGCGGTATGATGACAACTGTTCACTCATACACAAATGACCAACAAATTCTTGATCTTCCGCACAAAGACTACCGTCGTGCTCGTGCAGCTGCGGAAAACATCATCCCAACTTCTACAGGTGCTGCGAAAGCTGTTTCACTTGTATTGCCTGAACTTAAAGGTAAATTAAACGGTGGCGCTATGCGTGTTCCAACACCTAACGTTTCTTTAGTTGATCTTGTTGCTGAATTAAATCAAGATGTGACAGCTGAAGACGTAAATGCGGCACTTAAAGAAGCAGCTGAAGGAGAACTTAAAGGAATCCTTGGCTACAGCGAAGAGCCATTAGTATCTGGTGACTACAATGGTAATGCAAACTCTTCAACAATCGATGCTCTTTCTACAATGGTAATGGAAGGCAGCATGGTGAAAGTCATTTCTTGGTACGATAACGAGAGTGGATATTCTCACCGCGTTGTTGACCTTGCAGCTTACATTGCAAAACAAGGTCTTTAATTTCTCACACTGAAGGAACTCACTTGGTTCTTTCCTAGAGACACGATATAATGAAGACGGACAAGGGAAGGGGAAGCATCCCTTTCCCTTTTTCTCTGTATTTATCCGTTCTGCACGATTTCTCGTTTTGATGAGGGCAAAATGGGAAAAGGATAAAGAGAGACTTGTCCAATGCGTAAGGAAACCAGAATAAAGGAGGATCTCCTGACGAGCATGAATAAGAAATCAGTAAAAGACATTGACGTAAAAGGTAAAGTTGTGTTCTGCCGCGTAGATTTTAACGTTCCAATGAAGGACGGAAAAGTGACGGATGATACTCGTATTCGCGCAGCATTACCAACGATTGAGTATTTAACAGGACAAGGCGCAAAGGTACTACTAGCTAGTCATTTGGGTCGTCCGAAAGGTCAAGTTACTGAAGAACTGCGTCTGACACCTGTAGCAAAACGTCTGCAAGAGCTTCTTGGACAAGAAGTGAAAAAAGCAGATGAAGCTTACGGCGACAACGTGAAAAAGCAAATCTCTAACTTAAAAGAAGGAGATGTGCTAGTGCTTGAAAACGTTCGTTTCTATCCTGGTGAAGAAAAGAACGATCCTGAATTATCAAAAGCGTTTGCTGATTTAGCCGATGTGTATGTCAATGATGCGTTCGGTGCTGCACACCGTGCACATGCATCCACAGCTGGTATTGCAGCGTATCTTCCGGCTGTTTCAGGCTTCCTCATGCAAAAAGAGCTTGAGGTTCTAGGGAAAGCCATTTCAAACCCTGATCGCCCATTTACAGCGATTATAGGTGGCGCAAAAGTAAAGGATAAAATCGGTGTAATTGAAAGTCTTCTTGATAAAGTGGACAACCTGATCATCGGCGGCGGACTTGCTTATACATTTGTCAAAGCACTTGGCCACGAAGTAGGGAAATCTCTATTAGAAGAAGACAAAGTAGATTTAGCGAAATCCTTTATGGACCGTGCAAAAGAAAAAGGCGTGAACTTCCTGATTCCAACAGATGTTCTGGTAGCCGACGACTTTTCAAATGATGCGAATACAAGCATTGTGCCAATCTCTGAAATTCCAAGTGATTTAGAAGCACTTGATATTGGAACAGAGACAAGAGAGAAGTATGCTGATGTCATTAAAAACAGCAAACTTGTTGTCTGGAACGGACCAATGGGTGTATTTGAAATCGATGCATTCGCTAAAGGAACAAAAGCAATCGCAGAAGCACTGGCAGAAGCAAAAGATACATATTCTGTCATTGGTGGTGGAGATTCAGCAGCAGCTGTTGAGAAATTTGGTCTTGCCGATCAGATGAGCCATATTTCTACAGGCGGCGGCGCTTCACTTGAATTTATGGAAGGCAAAGAACTTCCAGGTGTGACTGCATTAAACGATAAATAAGACCAAAACTGCTATAAGGAAGTGTCAATCATGAGAAAACCAATTATAGCTGGGAACTGGAAGATGAACAAAACACTTGGTGAAGCTGTAAGTTTCGTTGAAGAAGTCAAATCATCTATTCCATCTCCTGACAAAGTGGAATCTATTGTCTGTGCACCAGCCCTTTTCCTTGAAAAGCTGAACAGCCTTTCTAACGGAACAGACCTTAAAATTGGTGCGCAAAACATGCACTTTGAAGAAAACGGTGCATTCACTGGTGAAATCAGCCCTGCTGCGCTTAAAGATCTTGGCATCGGATACTCAGTGATCGGTCATTCAGAGCGCCGCGAATTCTTCGCTGAAACAGATGAAACAGTGAACAAAAAAGCACATGCTGCATTCAAGCATGGCATCGTTCCAATCATCTGTGTAGGTGAAACGCTTGAAGAACGTGAAGCAGGCAAAACAAACGAACTTGTCGCTGATCAAGTGAAGAAAGCACTAGCTGGTTTAACGAAGCAGCAAGTCGCTGAATCTGTGATTGCCTATGAGCCAATCTGGGCGATCGGTACAGGTAAATCTTCTACAGCGAAAGATGCAAACGATGTTTGTGCGCACATTCGCCAAACAGTTGCAAGTGAATATGGTCAAGAAGCGGCAGACAGCCTTCGCATTCAATATGGCGGAAGCGTGAAACCTGCGAATATTAAAGAATATATGGCAGAATCCGATATTGACGGTGCTTTGGTAGGCGGCGCAAGCTTAGAACCTCAGTCTTTCGTTCAATTATTGGAGGAAGGTCAATATGAGTAAGAAACCAGCTGCATTAATCATCTTAGATGGATTCGGTTTAAGAGGCGAAACAGTCGGTAACGCTGTTGCCCAAGCAAAGAAACCGAACTTCGACCGCTACTGGAACGAATTCCCGCATCAAACCTTAACGGCTTCAGGTGAGGCAGTGGGCCTCCCAGAAGGTCAAATGGGGAACTCTGAAGTTGGGCATTTGAACATCGGTGCAGGACGCATCGTGTACCAAAGCTTAACAAGAGTGAATGTGGCCATTCGTGATGGGGAATTTGAGAAAAACGAAACGTTCCTAGATGCAATGACTTATGCAAAAGAAAATGACAAGGCGCTTCATTTATTCGGCCTCTTGTCAGACGGCGGTGTGCACAGCCACATCCAGCATCTTTTTGCCTTGCTGAAACTAGCGAAAAAAGAAGGCTTAACAAAAGTATACATTCACGGTTTCTTAGACGGACGTGATGTTGGTCAGAAGACAGCGAAAGTGTACTTAAAACAGCTTGAAGAACAAATCAAAGAAATCGGTGTCGGAGAAGTCGCAACACTTTCTGGACGCTATTACTCAATGGACCGTGACAAGCGCTGGGATCGTGTGGAGAAAGCATATCGCGCGATGGCGTATGGTGAAGGCCCAAGTTATCAAAACATCTATGATGTCGTTGATGACTCCTATGAAAATGGAATCTACGATGAGTTCGTTATTCCATCTGTCATTACGAGAGAAAATGGTGAGCCGGTTGCAAAAGTAAACGACGGCGACTCTGTGATTTTCTATAACTTCCGTCCAGACCGTGCGATTCAAATTTCAAACACATTCACAAATGAAGATTTCCGCTCGTTTGACCGCGGGGAAGCACATCCGAAGGATTTACACTTCGTCTGCTTCACACACTTCAGTGAAACGGTAGATGGCTATGTGGCTTTCAAACCAGTGAATTTGGATAACACAGTAGGAGAAGTACTTTCTCAAAATGGATTGAAGCAGCTGCGGATTGCTGAAACAGAGAAATATCCTCACGTGACGTTCTTTATGAGTGGTGGACGTGAAGAAGAATTTCCTGGAGAAGACCGCATCTTAATCAATTCACCAGATGTCGCAACCTATGACCTCAAGCCAGAAATGAGCGCTTATGAGGTAAAGGATGCACTTGTTGCAGACATCAATGCGGACAAGCATGATGCGATCATTCTGAACTTTGCTAACCCAGATATGGTGGGGCATTCAGGAATGCTTGAGCCAACAATCAAAGCCATTGAAGCAGTAGATGAGTGCTTAGGAGCTGTAGTCGACGCAATCCTAGCAAAAGGCGGACATGCCATCATCACGGCAGACCACGGTAACGCAGACGTGCTCATTACCGAAGAAGGAAAGCCGCATACTGCACATACAACGAATCCTGTGCCAGTCATCGTAACGAAAAAAGATGCGAAGCTTAGAGAAGGCGGCATTTTAGCTGATCTATCTCCAACGCTTTTAGACTTACTTGGTCTTGAAAAACCAAAAGAGATGACAGGAACATCATTGATTCAAAAATAACAAATTGATTCAAAAGGAGAGAAATAACGATGCCATACATTGTTGACGTATATGCACGCGAAGTATTAGACTCTCGCGGTAATCCAACAGTTGAAGTAGAAGTTTACACAGAATCTGGCGGCTTTGGCCGTGCACTAGTACCAAGTGGTGCTTCTACTGGTGAATATGAAGCAGTAGAACTACGTGACGGAGACAAAGACCGTTACCTTGGAAAAGGTGTTTTGACAGCTGTAAACAACGTAAACGAAATCATTGCACCAGAGCTTTTAGGCTTTGATGTCACTGAACAAGTAGCAATTGACAAAATGTTAATCGAGCTTGACGGAACTGAAAACAAAGGGAAATTAGGTGCAAACGCAATCCTTGGCGTATCTATCGCTGTAGCACGTGCGGCTGCTGATTTCTTACAAATTCCACTTTATCAATACCTTGGTGGATTCAACTCCAAAACGCTTCCAGTACCGATGATGAACATCGTCAACGGTGGAGAGCATGCGGATAACAACGTAGACATTCAAGAATTCATGATTATGCCTGTAGGTGCACCGAACTTCCGTGAAGCACTTCGCATGGGCGCTCAAATCTTCCATAGCCTGAAATCTGTATTAAGCGCAAAAGGCTTAAACACAGCTGTAGGTGACGAAGGTGGATTCGCTCCAAACCTTGGTTCTAACGAAGAAGCACTTCAAACAATCGTAGAAGCGATTGAAAAAGCTGGTTTCAAACCAGGTGAAGAAGTGAAACTTGCGATGGATGCTGCATCTTCTGAGTTCTATAACAAAGAAGACGGTAAATATCATTTATCAGGCGAAGGTGTTGTGAAAACATCTGCTGAAATGGTTGACTGGTATGAAGATATGGTATCGAAATACCCAATCATCTCAATCGAAGACGGCCTTGATGAAAACGACTGGGAAGGTCACAAACTATTAACTGAGCGTCTTGGCAGCAAGGTTCAGCTAGTAGGAGACGACTTGTTCGTAACAAATACGAAGAAGCTTTCTGAAGGAATCAAAAACGGCGTTGGTAACTCAATCCTCATCAAAGTAAACCAAATCGGTACATTAACTGAAACATTTGATGCAATCGAAATGGCGAAACGTGCAGGCTATACAGCTGTTATCTCTCACCGTTCTGGTGAAACAGAAGACAGCACAATTGCAGACATTGCAGTTGCAACTAACGCTGGACAAATCAAAACAGGTGCTCCATCTCGTACGGACCGTGTGGCGAAATACAACCAATTACTTCGCATCGAAGATCAATTGGCTGAAACAGCTCAATACCACGGCATTGCTACATTCTACAACTTGAATAAGTAATGTAAAGCAACGCGCTGCGTGCGCTCTTTTGAAAAGAGCGTATCGCAGCGCTTTTTTTATGTTGAAATAAAGACGCAAAGCTGGCTCAAGCGAATAGGCTCTGCTTCCTTTGTCATATCCTATTTTTGTAAAAAATCATCCTTCAGTCAGAGGTGAAACGATGAGCTTGACGATTTATAAGCAATAAATCATGAAAACTCTTCTAAAAATATGATCTGAATTGAACTTATGCTATTTGCATGGGGGTGGTATCATTTTACATATATTAGGGGGTGATGAGATGCTGAATCCTTTTAGCCTTCGTTTTCCAGTAGGCGTGTACATGTATGTCCTTCACCTACTGGCGGCATATGATGAAAGGAAGCAACGAATTCTAACTTCTAAGAACGTACAGAAAAATGCATTTTGGATTTATGTCCTTGCCGCTATCTTAGGCATTGTGACAGCTGCAGCTTTGATTTGGGCATGCAAAACATTTGGAAAAGGCTCGAAATTTTTAGGAGAGTTCAAGTTTTTAGGCCTGTATATTAAAATCAAATGCGGCTTCTAACAAATGGTGAGAACAGATGCGAGGTCATCTGTTCTATCTGAAATAAATGGAGGGACATGATGCTGACATTACACTTAACAGAAAAAACGTATAGCCGCACCTTTTCTCTCCGCGATATTCAGTTAAATGTAGAGAAAGGACGTATGCTTCTGCTTTTGGGGCATAATGGGGCAGGAAAAACCACGATGATTCAGTCTATGTTTGGCCTGACACCATTTACGGGTGTTGTCTCTTTAGATGGTAAACAGCTGAATTTTCAATCCTCAGCACATATCTCCTTTTTGAAAGAACATGTTTCCTATATTCCTGATGATCATGCTTTGTTTGATTATTTAACGCCGAGAGAATATTTTCATTTACTCCAGCTTCCAGACAAACGAAATGGACCTCGAGAAGAGGCCTTCGTCGATCTGTTTGAGCTGAGACCTTATATGGATCAGCCAATTGCCCAGCTGTCTCATGGCAATCAAAAGAAAACCCAAATCATTTCACAGCTCCTTAGGTCTTGTGATTATTATGTATTCGACGAGCCTACAAATGGACTTGATCCAGATATGATGATCATCTTAAAAAAGGTGCTCATGAAGCTGAGAAATCAAGGTGCAGGCATTCTCATTTCTACCCATCATTTGGGCTTTGGTGAGACATTGTATGACCACCTTATGATCTTAAGAAACGGTGATATCAAGCTGGATATGTCACGTCAAGAAACAAACAAAACATTCCCTCATCAAGCACTTGAGGATATTTATAAAGAAGTGAATCAAGATTACTATATGCAGGTGGAGAGGTTGCTCAATGACTTGGACACGACACGTTCTTCATAAAATAGAATGGGGCATGCTCACAACGAAAATCAAGCAGCTCGGCAAAAAATATCCTTTGCAGCTTCTCGCCGCAGCCGTTTTTTTATTGCTGATCTACGCCATATACGTTGTCATGAGCCTGCGTTTTTTTATGCAAGTAGGGGAGAGCGAACCAGTTGCTTTATACCTTCAATTTGTGAAAATGACCCTGCTGCTTTTGGGAGCAGGTATTGTCTTTTCCCGTCATAAAATGAAGCGTCAAGAGTATCAGTTCTTCTTTTTGAATAGTGCGATGCAAAGTGTCTCATTTGTCCTTTGTGTGTATTTCTTTCCAGTGCTGTTTTGTTTCATCATGCTTGGTCTGCTTTTTTTACCCATCCTATTAGGACTGATCATTAGCGGCGTTACACTATCTTTGTATTGGATCATTGTGGTAGGGATCACTTGCTGTGGATTGGCGCTCTATACGCTTGCTTCTTGGATGCTGATACGAATTGGTGTGAGCCATTTTATATCAAAAACAAAAGAGCATTTACTGCTGCAAACGATTGGATTTGTGACGCTCGGTGCTTTCGTGTTTCTCCTTTTTCAAAAAGCGGTTGAGATGATTCACGTATGGCCGTCTATCTATCTTGTATTTCTGATGATCTTTCTATGTGCAGGGTGGTTTTGGCTGAAAGGCTTGGCGGCTTGTTATGTCAATCGGATGTTTTTGCAGCTAAAGGTAGAGGTGAAGTCGTTTTCTTACCAAAAAATCAGATCGGATTCTTCATTTTTCACACATCTGCGGCAGGAGCTTGTTTATTTTAGCCGATCAGCTGTGTTTAAAGAACAAGGTATTTTGTTCCTGTTTCTTGTCTGTTTCACGATAGGTCTCCCATTCATCTTTACTCCGGCAGAGACTGGCTGGCTGTTTGCTTTTATTGTGCAGTTTGCCTTAAAGGAGATCCTTATTATGCTACCGCTCATGATTGGCAGGGAATATCATCTCAATCAGCGAGCCATTTTTATGTTAAATACATCAAAGGGTGCCTATTTATTATCAAGAATTTTATTTTATTACACAATGAATATATTGATTTATTTTGTCTATATCGGGCTTGCTTATTTCATGATTGGGGTTGAAAGTGAAGGGCACGGTTTGGCGAGTTTGTCCATTTTATTGATCACTGTCATGGCAGCATGTGTCGGGTTTGTCGTGAAGATTAGTGATTTTAATAAACTGTTTGTGATCGTGATGATGATTGCTGTGTTTAGTATGTTGGATATGCTTTTAGTCCAGTGGCTTTCTGCAAATACCCAGCTGCTCTCAACTGCCTATATGGCTTGTTCAGCCGCATTCTTCATCTTCATATATGCTGCCATGCTAAAGAGGCCGATTGTGCGATGATGACGCTTTTATTTTGCTTAATAGCCGTTGTGCTCATTCATGAACTCGGACATATCCTGATGGTGATGGTGTGCAACAAAATCGAAAAAAAACCCATCTTTGATTATGTGGTAATGATCGATTGGAAGCACGTGTCGATTGTCCATGAGAAATTTTCACGGCCGGGTTTTAATGTGATGGTGGCACTTGCAGGTCCTGTGTTTCCAGTGATCTGCTCGGGTGTGCTTTTCTTCATGTGGAGGCATCCATTGACGCATCCATTGCTGCTATTTTCTTTATTAAATACAGTAATGCTGCATCCAGCTTGCCCAGACGGGAAAAATATCATCGCCAGTTTAAAAGAGATGAAAGGAGAGAACTAAATGGTTAAAGTATTTCATTCGTTTTCTAGCGGCTTAACGCTTGCGATGCTTTATGTGTTTGCTGTGTTTATGACACCAGTATTTTTAATGCTGCTAGAGATTCATCATGTTGAATCAAGTCCAACTCTATTTGGTATGCCATTTTATATCATGAAAATTGAACAGTATCAATTCAGCTCAGAGGCAACGCTCTTTGGGTGCGTGGTCTGTTTTTTAGCGGGTGCCGCTCTCTACTTCTTGATTCAATATGTGATTCATGCAGTGAAAAAGAGCAGAACATAAAAAAAAGCAGGCTGAATGAAGTCAGTCTGCTTGAAGAACGAGTGACAACCGCACCATATCCATACACTGAATACCGTTCTCATAAATCGGTTCATCATAGTGCTTCAGAAAGAAATCGTGATCGATAGACGCCATGCGAAAACCGCATTTTTGATAAAGGGCGAGCTGCTGAATACTAGAGTTGCCTGTGCCAATTTCAATTGTATGAAAGCCAGCTGCCTTGGCTTCTGAAATAGCATGGCGGATCAGCTGCTTCCCAATTCCTCTACCTTGCCATGACTCTTTCACGGCGACATTCATGATTTCCACTGTCTGCTGAGACAGAGGCGTCAGAACATACACACCAATCATGTCCTGTTTATGAAAAGCAACATAACAAGAACCAGATTGTACATAGGCAATGACTTTTTCAGTTGAAGGGTCAGCTAATAGTAAAAGATCCATAGGAACAGATTGATCATGAGACAATGGCCGAATCTGTATCAAATCATTTCATCCTCTCTATTCTTTGATATACCCTTGTTTAACACCCCAATCATATTGATCCTGCACCCATTGAGAAGGAGGATGATGGGTGACATTTGGGGCTTTCTTAACAGTTGTTTTCCTAGTCGTTTGTGCTGCCTGCTTATTCGCTTGAGCCGTTGCTTTCGCTGATGCCAGTTCTTTTTGAAGCTGATCTATTTTTAACTCAAGCGCTTTACGCTGTTTGGTTTCTTTTTGATGCGCCTTCTTTTCTTTCTTCAGCTTGTTTGTGACGGTGGACAATTCCTTTTTTTGACCATCCATTTCATCTTTCATATCCGTTCCTTCTGACTTTAATTGTGTCAGCTGCTCATCATTCTTTCTCATTTCTTGCTGGTGTTTTTTCTCTGCCGCGGTGAGCGACTGCTGCTGCCACACAATCCAGCCAGTTGCACCTAGGATGATCACAGACAGGACAATGATCGTGATGTTTTTTTTCATGTTCTATTCCCCTTTCGTTAAACCTCTATTATCATCGGTTAAAACAAACCAGGTTTTAACAGAACAAGGGAATATTCGCATCAGATTAGCAGACACTATGAAAAAAGGAGGGTGTCTGTTGATTTCCTTTATGATTCATGTCATTGTGTCATTATTTGCTGTCTCAAATCCCATTGGAAACGTGCCTCTTTTCATCACTTTAACAGAAGGCTACTCAGAAAAAGAACGCGCCCAGACGGCCAAAAAAGCGATTGTTGTGTCTTTTATGATTTTGATTGCCTTTCTTTTGGCAGGCAGGCTCATTTTCAAATTGTTTGGCATTGATATCCATGCACTCCGTATCGCCGGAGGTATTTTTATTTTTGGTATCGCTTACAATTTGCTGAATGCAAAAGAATCACATGTTCAAAACCCTCATTCGGATGAAAAGGCAGAGAGCAAAGAGAAGGCCGATGTTTCGGTGACCCCGCTCGCCATTCCGATCATTGCCGGACCTGGTACAATTGCGACTGTCATGAGCTTAACGCCAGGAAGCCACCAAGTAACGCTTCATCTGCTTGCGATTCTTATTGGCATTGTGGTTGTACTTGCCATGACCTATTATGCATTTCATTATTCAAGTTTCATTATGCGAAAAATGGGGAAAACAGAGATGAATGTCGTGACACGATTAATGGGATTGATTCTAGCTGTTGTGGCAGTAGAGATGATTGGCGCAGGGATCAAAGGGATGTTCCCAATGCTAATGTCATAAGTGTATATAAAAAAGCTGTTTTTTTCTACAAAATTGTAAAATAAAACAGCTTTTTTTAAGGTTTTGGCACATGTTGAAATACTTCTTCACTTTCAAAGAACTCAATTAACCGGCTAATCCAGTCATAATAATCGAGACTTTCCTTGATTTCTGAAAGAAGAAGATTGATTTTATCTACTGTTTCTTCTGGCAGGTCATCTTGTTCAAGCAGCTCCAGCAATTCCTTGCATGTCTTCTTATGTGCCTTGCGATTTTTGCTGACAACACGTGACCAATTGGCTGCAAACAATGAAATAAAGGTTTGATATTGATCTTGCTCAACGTCATATAAATCTTTGCGTATTCCTTTTTCATAAACCTTTTCAGCAATATTCAGATCAAGCATTTCTCGAACGACTTGACTCATTCTTGTTTTGCTCATGCCGGTCGCCTCTGAGAGCTCACCGAGCGTCATTGGTTTACGGTTCATATGAATGATACCAAGCACTCTACCCACTGTGGCAGAAAGACCAAAGGCATTCATGTTCTCGGCAGCTTTTTCAATATAATGATCCTGTGCTTTTTGAATGGCGCCTAACGCTTGCTTGTCCATTCCCCGCTTCATCCCTTCACGACTGACAATTTGTAACACAATATATCATATACCTGTTTGTTCATGAAAACAATAAATATTGAGTATTTGCTCGTAAGTTGGAGAAAAAAGGAGGGATCGGTACATATCAGGCCGTTAACTGAAAATTTTAAATAAATCTTATGCAATACAAACACATCGTAAACTTTTTATTTTATAAAGTTTGCACTATAATAAATAAGGTGTAAATTTTCTGAAAATATATATCCGACTAATTGGAGGTGTCTCATTTGCTGAAACTAGAGAATGTATCTAAGACGTATAAAGGCGGAAAAAAAGCTGTCAAAAATATTGATTTAGAAATAGCAAAAGGAGAATTTATTTGTTTTATTGGACCGAGTGGCTGTGGTAAAACGACAACCATGAAGATGATTAACCGACTGATTGAACCTTCCTCAGGAAACATATTGATCGAGGGAGAAAACATTATGAAAAAAGATCCAGTCCAATTAAGAAGAGAAATTGGTTATGTGATTCAGCAAATTGGACTTTTCCCTCATATGACCATCGCACAAAACATTTCCCTTGTGCCGAAGCTGCTGAAGTGGCCGGAAGAAAAACGAAAAGAACGAGCGCGTGAATTGCTCAAACTCGTCGATATGGGGCCGGAATACTTAGAGCGTTACCCGCATGAACTCAGTGGAGGACAGCAGCAGCGTATCGGCGTTCTTCGCGCACTCGCAGCAGAACCCCCTTTAATCCTGATGGATGAACCATTTGGAGCACTTGACCCGATCACAAGAGATTCATTGCAGGAAGAATTTAAGAAACTGCAAAAAACGTTAAATAAAACAATCGTATTCGTCACACATGACATGGATGAAGCGATCAAACTTGCAGACCGCATTGTCATTTTAAAAGATGGAGAGATTGTCCAAGTGGGCACACCAGATGACATTTTACGTAACCCTGTGAACGAATTCGTAGAAGAATTCATCGGGAAAGAACGTCTACTTCAGTCAAACCCGAATATGGAACGTGTGGAACAAATGATGAACACGTCTCCAGTCACAATTACCGTCGAAAAAACATTGACAGATGCCATCTTTATTATGAGAGAAAAGCGGGTTGATTCCCTGCTTGTCGTTGATGAAAATCATGTGCTGAAAGGCTATATCGATATTGAAACCATCGATGCAAACCGCAGAAAAGCAGCCTTCGTTGGCGATATTTTAAATACAGAATTTTATACAGTACAAGAAGGTGCGCTTCTTAGAGATACTGTCCGAAAGATCTTAATACGCGGCATTAAATATGTACCGGTTGTCGATGCAAAAGGGCACTTAAAAGGTATCGTCACACGTGCAAGTCTTGTAGATGTCGTATATGACTCTATTTGGGGAGAAGATACCCCGGAGGCTGTCACTGAAATGAACTAAGGGAGGTGTACACATGGATCAAATCATCGATTTTCTTGAGAAAAATGGTGGGGAACTCCTCACAAAAATGTGGGAGCATTTATACATTTCTTTAATTGCCGTTGTGTTAGGCATTATCGTGGCCGTTCCTTTAGGCGTCATTCTTACACGAATGAAAAGAGGCGCCGGTTTTGTCATCGGCGTCGTGAATATCTTTCAAACACTCCCTAGTTTAGCGATTCTTGCATTTTTTATTCCTATTTTGGGAGTTGGAAAAATACCTGCGATCGTTGCGCTATTTTTCTATTCCGTTTTGCCTATTTTAAGAAATACGTATGCCGGTGTTCAAGGTGTGAACAAAAACTTGCTTGAATCTGGTAAAGGGATTGGCATGACGACATGGGAACAAATTCGTCTTGTGGAACTGCCGCTTGCTGTTCCGGTCATTATGGCAGGGGTCAGAACCTCAACGATTTATTTAATTGGATGGACAACACTTGCTGCTTTTATCGGTGGAGGCGGTCTTGGTGACTACATTTTAATTGGGCTTCAGCTTTACCAGCCGGAATACATTATTGCGGGTGCGATCCCTGTCACTATTTTAGCCGTCATCATTGACCTTACATTGATGAAGCTTGAGAAAAAAGTAACACCAGAAGGCTTAAAAGGATTGAAGGAAGTTTCATAAGGAGTTGGCTCATGTGAAGAATCGAAAAACAAAATGGATCAGTGCACTGCTTGCCGGATGCTTGCTATTCATAAGTGGCTGTTCACTTCCTGGACTAGCCGGCTCTTCAGGGAGCACGCTGCGAATCGGTGCACAAAACTTTACAGAATCAGAAATTATGGCCTATATGGTGGGAGACATCATTGAGCATTACACAGATAAAAAGACAACCATTGTGAAGAATTTAGGCTCAAATACGGTGCAGCAGAAAGCAATGGAAAACGGGGATGTCGACATTTCGGCAACACGATATACAGGCACGGATTTAACAAGTACGCTAGGAATGGATGCAGAAAAAGATCCAAAGCGTGCAATGGAAATCGTCCAGAAAGAATTCAAAAAGCGCTATGATTATAAATGGTTTGATTCCTATGGGTTTGATAATACGTATGCCTTTGCTGTGACGCAGAAGATGGCAAAGGAAAACAACCTAGAAACAGTCTCTGATTTAAAAAAGAATGCCAAAAATTATCGCTTCGGTGTGGATAATATTTGGCTGAAAAAGAAAGGTGACGGTTACGAAGGGTTTGTGAAAACATACGGAATTGAATTTGGAAGCACTTTTCCGATGCAGATCGGTCTAGTCTATGACGCATTGAAAAATGAAAAAATGGATATTGTGCTTGCCTATTCAACAGATGGCCGGATCAAAGCGTATAATCTCAAAATCTTAAAAGATGATAAACGATTCTTCCCACCATACGATGCATCACCAGTTGTCCCTGAGAAGGTATTAAAAGATAATCCAGGACTGGACAAGGTGATCAATAGGTTGATTGGAAAAATCGATACCGAACAAATGCAAGAGCTCAATTATCAAGTCGATGGAGAACTAAAAGAACCAGCGACTGTTGCGAGAGATTTTTTAAAGAAACACAATTACTTTGAGTAAGATTGGGAGGTGTCAGAGCTGATGGACACACTGCAGCAATTATGGGCGTATTATCAACAGAACGGTTCATATGTGTTAGAAGAATTTTACCGGCATTTCCTCATGTCAGCGTATGGGGTATTATTTGCGGCAATTGTCGGAATACCAGTCGGCATCTTTGTGGCGCATTACCGCAAACTGAGCAATTGGGTGTTCGCAATAACCAATGTCATTCAAACCATTCCAGCGTTAGCGATGCTTTCTGTGTTGATGCTTGTATTAGGACTTGGCGCAAATACAGTCATCTTATCACTCTTTTTGTATTCGCTTCTGCCGATTATCCGTAACACGTACACAGGTATTGTCAGCATTGAGCATGCCTATTTAGAATCGGGGAAAGCGATGGGTATGACGAAATGGCAAGTGCTGAGAATGGTTGAATTACCGCTTGCTTTATCTGTCATTATGGCTGGTTTAAGAACCGCACTTGTGATCGCAATCGGTATTACAGCGATTGGGACATTTGTTGGTGCTGGAGGACTTGGTGATATCATCATCAGAGGATCAAACGCGACAAACGGAACAGCCATTATTTTAGCAGGTGCTATTCCAACTGCGCTCATGGCCATTATTGCCGACCTTGTCATGGGCTGGCTTGAACGCTATTTAAGCCCAACCAACAAGAAAAAAGAAAGCAAGGCGTTAGCTGAAAAAAACATGACATCCGCATAAATGCTTGAAAAGACAAAACCTCCTCTACATCTGTAGGGGAGGTTTTTTTATTATGATTAGGCGGCTCACATCAGGAGACATTTATGATTCAAGTGTGATCCATTCAGAGGACCACTTCGCAATTTCCTCAAAAACGGGTGCAAGTGAACGCCCCATATCAGTTAATGAATACTCAATACGCACGGGTGTTTCAGCAAAAACCTCCCGTTTTACAATGCCTGCTGCTTCCAGCTCTTTTAATCTCTCAGATAAAACCCTTCCGCTTAAATTGGTCAGAGCTGCTTCGATTTCACTAAAGCGCTGTGAACCTGAGAGAAGCTGAAAAACAATCAGTGCCACCCAGCGTTTACTTAATAACTCAACTGCTTTTTCAAACCGCGGGCACATATCAGATTGATTCATCTTTCTTCACTCCAATCTGAACCCATTATACCGTAATTCTGTCAAAAATCGGCGCAAAAAGCTTGTCAATGATCAAAACATTTTACGATGACGAACGGCTGTTTAGTAGAAATAATAAATAGCGGTTTAAATCCTCTATTTCATGTTTAGAAAGGGTGGACCATATGTCCCCATTAAATATTTCAAGATCATCAAGTTCATATTGCTCTGCTGCTTCTTTTATTTGGGTAAAAGCCGTTTCTTCTTCCTTTATGACATAGGCAGAAGAAGCTTCTTCAATATACCCTGCAGCCTGCATCATGTCCTCATAAGGTACTTTTAATGCACCTGCTAGTTTTTTAATTGTAGGAGGTTTCGGAATGCCGCGTTTCCCGTTTTCAATCCGAGAAATACCAGCAGCGCTGACCTCTGAATACATCGCTAATTGGTTCACCGATAGTTTCCTTTTCTCACGTAATGCTCTTAAATATGCACCGAAGTTCATCAACTCAAAACCTCACATGGTTAAAGATTAGTTATCTCTAGTGTACTCGATTTGTTGACTATTGGCAATAAGTGCACCATGAAAATATTGACATTAGTTAATAGTGGATGTATCTTATGTTTATGCCCCGCTATTTGTTCGCCTTTTTTTGGTTAATGAGCGTGAGAAAGTATTGATTCAGCTGGCTGATGTCTTGTGCGGTGAGTGTTTCCCATTGGTCTCCATCGAAAATAGGGAGATGTTCTACATCCTTTTGAAGCGCCGTTTGATAGATTTTTAATATGGATTCATATTTCGGTTTCATTTCATGCACTTTTTCCTGTTCAATATAACCGGCAAGCAGCATTAAATCCTCATAAGGCACCTTCAAAGCGCGTGCTAATTTTTTTATGGTTAAAGGCTTTGGCACACCACGCTTTCCATTCTCAATCCGAGAAATACCGGCAGCGCTTACGCCTGAATACATGGCGAGTTGATTGACAGACATCTTTCTATTCTCTCTTAAAATGCGTAATTGTTCACCAAAGTGATTCATGTCATCGAACCTCACATTTCAGTATATGACTTATTTTAGTATGATCATTGACCAAAGGAAATAGAAAGGGCGTAAAAGTGTTGACATAAGTTAATGAATCCGGGAGATATGAGAGTCCTACATGTTGTACATATTGATCCTATAGGAGGTTGTAATGATGGTCGAAAAGATTCAGATCAGGCGGGCGTTTGTGATGCAGTATATGATCGAAAACGATATGTCTTTAAATCAGCTCGCAGATGAAATTGGCATCTCTCCTGCCACACTCAGCAGGGTATTGAATGGTCACCGGAAGCCAGGACAGCTTGTCATTGGCAAAATGATTCATTACTTTGATAAAAAATTTGAAGATTTATTTTACTATGAAGATGTTGACAAAAGTCAATAAATGAAATCATCGTATGATCATTAAGGAGGCGGCTTCATTGAAAAGAACTGGAATGGTAAGACACATTGATTCGCTTGGCAGAATTGTTCTGCCTTCAGAAATGCGAAAGGTACTCAATATAAAAGAAGAGCAGCTGTTAGAAATTTTCATCGAAGATCAAACCATTATGCTGAAAAAATATGATGCAGATAAGAGCTGCTTATTAACTGGTCAAATAACGAAATACAACAAAAGCTATGGAAATGGTAACGTCGTGCTGAGTCCTGAAGGAGCTGAAAGGCTGTTAGTAGAATTAAAACAGCTCTTAAAAGAAGAAGCAACTCGCTAAAAACGCTTTTTAACCTCAAAAATTGCATATAAAAAATGCTGCATACAATCCATTGGAGCGAAATTGAATCAAAATGATAAATAAAGTCGACAATATATAGGAAATCTTTATTTTGATGTTTCGTGACATGCACCTTGTTTTCATGTAAAATAAAGTTATGTGTACCAGTTTGTCTGGAGGTGTTTTCATGCACGCATTTGTTATCACATTACTCGTAATTGTCAGTATCGCACTTATCATCGTTGTATTATTACAATCAAGTAAAAGTGCAGGACTGTCAGGCGCTATTTCAGGTGGAGCTGAGCAGCTTTTCGGTAAGCAAAAAGCGAGAGGTCTTGACTTGATTCTTCACCGATTAACTGTCATTTTGTCAGTGCTTTTCTTCATCTTAACACTTGCATTGGCATATTTAGGCGTGTAGGCGCGAGTAACAGAAGGTCTGATCTTTTTTCAGACCTTTTTTTATTATCAGCACTCTTTTGTGTTTGTTTCATACATACAAGTGGAAAATATAAACCATATCAGAAGGAAAGGAAGTCACATCATGAAAGTTGTTACACCAAAACCATTTACGTTTAAAGGTGGAGAAAAGGCGGTGCTTCTTCTTCACGGTTTTACTGGGAATACAGCCGATGTTCGCATGCTTGGGCGTTATTTGAATGAAAGAGGCTATACATGCCATGCACCTCAATACAAAGGACACGGTGTACCGCCAGAGGAGCTTGTTCATACAGGTCCTACAGATTGGTGGAAAGATGTAGAAGAAGGCTATCAATTTTTAAAAGACGAAGGTTATGAGGAAATTGCGGTCTGCGGACTATCCCTCGGAGGAGTTTTTTCATTGAAATTAGGTTACACTGTACCTGTAAAGGGAATTGTACCTATGTGTGCACCTATGTACATAAAAAGTGAGGAAGTCATGTATCAGGGTGTACTAGATTATGCCCGTAACTATAAAAAATTCGAGGGTAAGTCTGAGGATCAAATTGAGCAAGAGATGGAAGAGTTCAAAAAAACACCAATGGGCACGCTCAAAGGCCTGCAAGAACTCATTGCAGATGTCAGAAACAATGTTGACATGATTTATTCACCTACTTTTGTTGTTCAGGCACGTCATGATCATATGATTAATACAGACAGTGCAAACATTATTTATAACGAAGTAGAGACAGATGAAAAACATTTAAAGTGGTATGAAGAATCGGGCCATGTTATCACGCTTGATAAAGAGCGAGAGAAGGTTCATCAGGATGTATATGCATTCTTAGAATCACTCGATTGGTCAATTTAAATATATAGGGGGTTAGAGTGTGCAAAAAGAAGAATTTATGGATGAATTACTTGCGTTTATGCAAGAAGAGGCGTACAAACCATTAACGGTACAGGAATTAGAAGTCATGATGGAAATTACCAATCCAGATGATTATAAAGAGCTCGTCAAAGCACTTGTGATATTAGAGGATCAGGGACTTATCGTCCGTACCCGCAGCGACCGCTATGGTGTACCGGAAAAAATGAACTTGGTCAAAGGGAAGCTGTCTGCTCATGCAAAAGGATTTGCATTTGTGACACCAGAAGAGTTTGGACAGGATGATATTTTCATTCCGCCAAATGAGCTAGGCACAGCAATGAATGGCGACACCGTCATGGTTCGTGTCAGCCACAAATCAAATGGCACCAAAAAAGAAGGAACGGTCATCCGTATTCTGGAGCGTAATACTCAGACGGTTGTCGGTACCTATACAGAAACGAAAAGTTTTGGTTTTGTCATCCCTGATGATAAAAAAATCACAAACGATATCTTTATTCCAAAATCCGCTAAAAACGGAGCGGTTGAAGGTCATAAAGTCGTTGTCACGCTGACAAGCTATCCAGAAGGAAGAATGAGCGCAGAGGGTGAAGTGACGGAAATCCTTGGTCACAAAAATGACCCTGGCATCGATATTTTGTCGATTATTCATAAACACGGTCTACCAGGTGAGTTTCCGGAAGAAGCGCTCCAGCAGGCAGCAGACACACCTGAAACGATCGATGAAAAGGACCTTGAAGGTAGACGTGATCTGCGCAATGAAACGATCGTGACGATTGACGGTGCAGATGCAAAGGACTTGGACGATGCGGTTACTGTGCAAAAGTTGGATGATGGTAAATACAAACTGGGTGTGCATATTGCGGATGTCTCTCACTATGTAACGGAAAACTCTCCGATTGATCAGGAAGCCTATGAGCGCGGAACGAGTGTGTATCTTGTCGACCGCGTCATTCCAATGATTCCTCATCGCCTGTCAAATGGCATTTGCTCATTGAATCCGAAGGTAGATCGTCTCACACTCTCTTGTGAAATGATCATTGATCGAAGTGGGAAAGTCGTCAAACACGAAATTTTCCAAAGTGTGATCAAGACGACGGAAAGAATGACCTATTCCGATGTGAATAAGATTTTAGTTGACCAAGATGAAGAGCTTTTAGACAAATACGAGCCGTTAGTACCAATGTTCCAAGAGATGGAGAAGCTTGCAGAAATTCTGCGTGACAAGCGAATGGAGCGTGGAGCAGTCGACTTTGACTTCAAGGAAGCAAAAGTGCTTGTAGATGATGAAGGCGCAGCGAAAGACGTAGTTATTCGTGAGCGTTCTGTTGCCGAAAAATTAATTGAAGAATTCATGCTGGTGGCAAACGAAACAGTTGCCGAGCATTTCCACTGGATGAATGTTCCGTTCATTTACCGAATTCACGAAGAACCAAATCCTGAGAAACTTCAGCGCTTTTTAGAGTTCGTGACGACGTTTGGTTACATTGTGAAAGGGACGTCAACGAACATTCACCCGCGCGCACTTCAAAGTGTACTTGATGCCGTCCGTGATCAGCCGGAAGAAGTTGTGATTCAAACTGTGATGCTTCGCTCAATGAAACAGGCGAAGTATGATCCAGAAAGCATTGGACATTTTGGATTATCTACCGAATTTTATACACACTTCACATCGCCAATCCGCCGTTACCCTGACTTAATCGTGCATAGGCTGATCAGAACCTATTTAATAGAGAAAAAGACAGACGAAGCGACCCTTGAAAAGTGGGGTCAACTGCTGCCAGAAATCGCAGATCATGCATCTACAATGGAGCGCCGCTCTGTTGATGCTGAGCGCGAAACAGATGACCTGAAAAAGGCAGAGTTTATGCTTGATAAAATCGGTGAAGAGTTTGATGGAATGATTAGTTCTGTCACGAATTTCGGACTATTCGTTGAACTGCCGAATACGATAGAAGGTCTTGTCCATGTGAGCTACATGACTGACGACTACTATCGTTTTGATGAACAGCACTTTGCCATGATTGGTGAACGTACAGGGAATGTCTACCGTATCGGTGACGAAATTACTGTCAAAGTGGTGAGTGTGAATAAAGATGAGCATTCCATTGATTTTGAAATCGTCGGGATGAAAGGCACTCGCCGTAAATCACCAAAAGACTTCAAGTTCAAAAAACGGACAGATCCACCAGCCAAAAAAGGACGCGGAGGTCAAAAGGCCTCTGCGGAAAAAGGCAAAGAGGATAAAGGCGGCGACTGGTTTACAGGTCGTAAAAAGAAGAAAAAGAAAAAACGCGTATTTGATAACGCACCGAAACAAAAGCGCAAAAAGAAAAAGTAACGTGACAAAAAGCAAATAGGGCATCACGCTCTATTTGCTTTTTGACCACGTGGCAGCAGCATTGTCGAAAGCTGGATTGTTTGATAAAATAATCCGTACGATTTGGACCGTGTCTGTGTCAAAAGGAGGGTGTACGCCAATGCCAAAGGGAGAGGGAAAGGTTGTTTCCCAAAACAAAAAAGCCAACCATGATTATTTTATAGAAGAAACATACGAAGCCGGCCTTGTATTACAAGGAACTGAAATCAAATCCATTCGAGCAGGAAAAGTGAATTTAAAAGATTCCTTTGCCAAAATCGAACGAGGAGAAGTGTTTCTTCACAATATGCACGTGAGCCCATACGAGCAGGGGAACCGTTATAACCATGATCCGCTCAGAACGAGAAAGCTGCTGCTCCACCGCAAACAAATCAGTAAATTGATTGGTGCGACAAAGGAAGAGGGCTACTCACTTGTTCCCATTAAACTCTATTTGAAAAATGGCTTTGCCAAAGTGCTAATTGGAGTCGGTAAAGGGAAGAAGAAATATGATAAACGTGAAGATCTGAAGAAAAAAGATGCGAAACGTGAAATCGAGCGAGCTTTCCGTGACCGGCAAAAGCAATTCTAGACGCATGCAGATGGCTTGCTGAGAGCGGAAGCATTATGCTACAATATGTTATGCAGTAAACAATCACCGTCGTTTTTTTTACAGAAACCACCAGTTGTTTCGAGCGATGAGATTGTTATAATAGTCATATACGGAAGCAGTTAAGCGAAAGAACGTTTCCATCCCGTATATCCCTTTTACAAGGGGACGTTACGGATTCGACAGGGATGGTTCGAGCTTAGGCTGCGAGCCGAGAGGCGATCTCGTTAACACGCACCTAAATGTAACTGGCAAAACTAAAAGTTTTAACCAAAACTTAGCACTAGCTGCCTAATAAGCGCAGCGAGCTCTTCCTGACATCGCCTATGTGTCTGTGAGGAGCCCAATGAAGTAGGCTACGCTTACGTTTTCGTCTGAGGACGTAAGAAGAGATCCATCAGACTAGCTCTCCAAGCGCCCGTCAGCAGGCATGAGGATGAGTGAACACGTAAATATGTTGACTACGCTCGTAGACGCTTAAGTAATCGATGTCTCTGGACGTGGGTTCGACTCCCACCGTCTCCATATGATTTTAAAAAAGTGTCAAAACCCATGTTAGATAAGGGTTTTGACACTTTTTAAATACGTGAAATTTTATAGTTGCAATGAACTTTTGCTATATGTTGCTGTTACAAATATTATAGGAATTCATAATTTAGTTTCAGTTGTTTATATATAAGTGAACTTCGTTCAAGAATAGCTTGATTAACAAAAGTTAAAAATTCACTCAGATTATTTTCATCTTTGGTACTAACTGTTTCTTTAAAGTGATTGCGCCAAAATTCTTTTGGTTCACTGGTTAAATCTTTTGGGTTTTCTAAAAAGCTCTGCAAAAAATTCTTCTCCACAAAATTAGGCCAAGTTTTAAAACTTAAAATCCACTTAGCGGATTCAATAATATATTTTTTATACTTAAAAGTGTTATTGTTCATTGTGTTTTCTAAAAAAATCTCAATAGAATCATTACTATTCATAAAATCATTTAAAATGACTTTAATATGGTTCAAAGTTAGATCCCAATAATCATAGGTAGATTTATAACGTTTGCTATTAAAAGGAGAAAACCAATTTTTATTATTTTTGATGGCGTATACAGGTATAAAATTACCTACTGTGTGTGTTAATTTTGCATAATCTTTAAATATAGGATTAGATAAATCATATGTCTCCTTATAAAAGGCTTTGTAAGGAGTTACAAATGAATTCATTGTTTCTCCATTTGCCTCAACAAAATCTGTTTGTTTAGTATTCCAGAATTCAAATTGATTTCCCCATAAGCGTTTGTATATTTCGAGGGTCAAAGGTAATCTATCACAATCAGATTGGGAACCATAAATATTACCTTTATATAGAATAATATTTGCAATAGGGTTTTTTTCATCATATATTAAATTTCTTAAATCAAAAACCTCTCTTTTGAAATCATAATTTATAAATTCTTCTTCTGAAAGTTCTATTAATTCATCAAAAGTCATTCGTAAGTTCTCCTTTATTTATTAGAAGATTATCTAACTTCATTTTATAACCTCTTTATTATACTTTAATATACTTCATCTAATTCATTTCACACTTAAAATTCAAAAATTAAGAAGCGATTCGGCAATGTAGCTTGTTTCTAAACTTTCAGAAGCCGTCGTATCTAGTGTCTGGAAGATAGATGCTTAGGTTGTTTCTTATAGAATTTTTTATTAGAAAGTTAGGGAGAATACCTAAATATACCTATTTTTTAACCGATGATAATTTGTAGGGAAATATCACCAGATAATGACAGGGGGACAATTTAGTTAAAAGAAAAAAGTTCGAATAGACCCTACAAAGCATATGATGAAACTGCTAAAGTAGTTGACGAATTAGAAAAAGTCTCAAAGGATAAGGAGTAATTCATAAAAATGAAAACAAACAAAAAGACAATCATTTCAGTATTTCTTTTAGTATTTACATTGATGATGGGTACAGCATGCGGTAAAAATGAATCAGCAAACGGTTCATCAAACAAAGCAGCAGCAAAACAAGAAAAAATAGAAAAAATGACTGATAGCGAATATGCATCATGGTATAAGGGATATCTAAAACGGTTTGAAGAAAGAATTATGTCTTTTGTTTTATCGTTGGTTCCTTTAGACGAGGTTTACGATAAAGAATGGGCTAGTGATGTTGAGACAAAGATTGATAGCATGAGAGAATTACTCAGCGAAGCCAAAGACAAAGAAGTTAAAGTTCCTGATACGTATAAAAAAGTAAACGAGTACTTGGTGAAAGCGGATGACAAATTTGAATCACTTTTCAAAGATATCTTAAAAGTAATCAAGCGAGATAAAGTCAGTGATGATGATTTAAGTTTCATGAATTCTAGAATGAAAAAAGCTTTAGAAGAAGTGGATAATGCTAAAAAAGAGATGAGTAAAATGAAAGACAATAAATCAAATGAAAAACAAAAAGATAAATCAAATTCATAATTAAGTAAAGAAAAAGACGTCTGCTTTACAAAGCTCAGTGGGTCTTAAGAATAACGAGTTTAGTTCACAACATAAGAAGGATGCTACATACTGTCATCCTTCTTACTTTTCATGTAAGTTCCTCGAGGAAAACCGGACCAACCGAACAAACAAAGGGCAAACCACAATCACCGCCATCATCATCAAAAGCCCATCAGGCATAATCTCCACAAATGTTGTCTGAATCACATAAACTGCAATCAGCAGCAAATAACTCATTAAAAATAACAGCCCAGATCGTTTCTTTTGAAATGGCTTCTCTAAAAGAATCAGCATAAACAAACCTGCCATGATGATCAAAAAAGTCATCTCCTTTCAAGCCTCCTTTTCATTCATCTCCACATTGTACAGATATTTCACTTGCTACAATATGCTTTATCCTTAAATTAAGTAAAAAGTAATGAACAGATGAGGCACCACGACTAGTAAAATGACGAACGCTTTCCAAAAAACCGCCAACCAATTCAAAATCACATCTTCCCATTTGAGACGTCCTCATATATAGTAAGATTAGACTAGTTCTAAATAACTGAAATTGGGGCGTTTACATGGATTCGATTGTTTTACATTTTATTGTGATCATGAGTGTTTCTGGCATTCTGTCCGTAATATTATCAATCATTGCTCATGCAAATCGCCATCGGTATATTGGCTGTCAATTGTTTATGTATATGTCTGGAGCAACTGCGATTTATATTTTTGGACATACATTTGAATTATTGGCGCGCACCCCTCAAGAAATTACATTCTGGGTTAGTTTTCAATACATAGGTCTTCCGTTTATTGCACCGTTCAGCCTGATGATTGTGCTGCAGTTTACTGGTTTCCATCAATATGTAACAAAGCGCCGCGTGCTTCTCTTCTTGCTGATTCCAATTTTAACCACCATTCTGGTGTTCACCAACTCTTTTCATTCACTCTTTTACCGAAGCATCACGATGAATACAGTAGACGGGTTTTTATTAGCTGATTTTACCATTGGTTATTGGTATATCATTCATGGGGTCTATACATTTGGTTGTTCCATGCTCGCTATTTTTATGCTGCTTTGGTTTTTACGTGTGAAGAAAGATTATTTGAAACAGGTTCTGATCTTGCTCGTTGGAATATTATTACCGATCACGACTTCTTTTATCTATTTATTAGGTGTCACGCCCTTTCACATTGACCCAGTACCAGTGGTGATGTTTTTAACCAACGCACTCTACTTATGGGCGATTATGTCTTTTCATCTCTTTAAGCTCTCTCCCATTGCGATGGAGCGTGTGTTTGAACATATGTCAGAAGGTGTTCTTATATTGGATCGATACCGAACACTGATTGATTATAACCCTGCGGCTGCATTGATCATTCCTGTGCTCGCTAAAAAGGGAATCGGCTATAAAATCGATGATATATTCTCAGGGATCATCAAAGAGCCGGCGTTTATCCAGTGGCTGCGTTCTCCGCAGGATCATTCACAGTATGATTTAATGTGGGAAAAAGAGCAGCCCTTCTATTATCATCTCACTGCTTCTTCTCTTTTTAATAGAAGAGGCGAAGTCGAAGGCAGGCAAATTGTGATCAGCGATGTTACTGAGCAGCGACTATTGCAGGAAGAGCTGGAGCGCCGAGCATATATTGATGGTTTGACGAATATCTTCAATCGGTCTTCCTTTATTGAACGAACGCAGATGTTATTGGAAGAGGATGCGCAGGATACTGCGATATTGCTATTTGATATTGATTTCTTTAAACAAATCAATGATACGCACGGACATCACATTGGAGACGAGGCATTGCGTCATGTTGTGTCCATTTGTCAGCAACATTTGAAGATGGATGATTTATTTGGGCGATATGGCGGAGAAGAGTTCGCCATTTGTCTGCCGCATCATTCATTTGAAGAGGCATGTCATATTGCGGAACAAATGAGACATTCATTTGAAGTGAGTTTCTTTCAGACAGATGAGAAAAAAGTAAGAGTGACAGCAAGTTTTGGCGTCGCCCATACAGCGAATGATCCCTCTATATTAGAAACGCTTCTATTTGAGGCAGATCAAGCCTTGTATATGTCAAAACGCCAGGGACGTAATCGGATTTATGCATCAACTGGTTCGGACTATATGCTGTACCAAAAGCAGGATCTTCCGCCTGCTTCTCATTGACTGTTGTCCTTCATTTAGATATGATAAACATAACATTTGAACGGTTTCCTAAAGGGGAGTAGCTTTTACGGTTTGGTCGTCATTACAGAAACATCCGTTGTTTCTCGGCCATTCCGGCATGAACATGTTAGCCAGACCTTTGCCTATCACACTTGAGGCAAAGGTCTGGCTTTTTTTAAGGTCTTTTTGCATCTGTGTGGTTGGGAGCTGGACAAATGAGGGGTTTCAACATAGCAGATGAAAGGATGATGGATCTTGAAACAATATGTGATGGCGTTTCTATTTACCGGTACGTTTTTGTTAAGTGGATGTTCTGGACTGCTAGACCAAGTAAACGATACAACGACATATGTCACAGAGGCAAATGAGTATGTGACAGATATTCAGCAATTCACAGAGGATTTTCCACAGCTTGCGGAAGAAGCTGTACAAGATGTTGCCAAAAGAGCAGATTTGACGCAGCAGCTGGAATCATTGAAAGCAGACATTCAAGAATTTAATGAACTCACAGCCCCATCAATAGCAGAAGACCTGCATGCACAAATCATAGAGAAAAATAAAGTGCTGTCAGAGGAGATTCAAACCTATTTACAGCAATTGAAAATGGACAACTTCGATGCTGCAGCTATTTTAGAGGATCAGCAAGGCCTCATGAAGCAGCTTCAGCAATCTGTCAACCTTTTGCAAGATATTGAACAGTTGACAAACTAGGATAAACAAACGGTGATCACAGCATATCTTTGCCTTTTCAGGTGAAGATATGCTTTAATTGAATGTAAGACAAGTATGATAGAAAAAAGGTGATCAGATGACAGAACATGAAGAAAGACATATCGCTTCGCCTAGAGCTGAGAAGGAAAAAGAGCAATTAATCAATCGCTTAAAACGAGTGGAAGGTCAAGTGCGAGGGATTCAGCAAATGATTGAAAACGATCGCTACTGCATAGATGTCGTGAATCAAATTTCTGCTGTCAATGCAGCTTTAAAAAAAGTGAGTCTTCAATTAATGGAAAAGCATACACACCACTGCGTAGCGGATGCCATTAAGAGCGGTAATGGGGATGAAGCCATTGAGGAGTTAATGAATGTCTTCACGAAGCTGACAAAATCGTAGCAAAAAGCGGATCATTTATGTTTACAATGATACCCTACTAGGGTATAGTAAAAATAGAAAATGATTGATGGAGGCGATGAGAAGTGGAACAAGCAACACTACAAGTGCAAGGCATGTCTTGCGGACATTGTGTGAAAGCAGTCGAAGGAAATGTAGGAGAATTAGCAGGTGTTGAATCTGTGAAAGTCCATTTAGATAAGGGTCAGGTGGAGGTTTCCTTTCACCCAGATCAAATCACGTTACACCAGATCTCTGATGTCATTGAAGAACAGGGATATGATGTCGTATAAAATGAGCATACGTGCTGCATAAGACAGCACGTATTTTTTTAAAAATAAAAATACCCCCATGGAGTATGTGGAGAGGTGAGATAAATGAAAAAAGAAATTGATTTTCAAATTACGGGAATGACTTGCGCCGCCTGTGCAGGCCGCATTGAAAAGGGCTTGAACAGGTTGGAAGGTGTGGACGACGCCAGTGTGAACTTTGCGCTTGAAACATCCCACATTGTGTATGAAACAGAACAACTCACAGCAGAGGATCTAAAACAAAAAATTCAATCTCTTGGCTATGATGTGGTGATGGAGCAAGCTGAATTTGATATAGAGGGAATGACATGTGCGGCTTGTGCAAACCGAATTGAGAAAAAAGTCAACCGAATGGACGGTATTGATCAAGGATCAGTGAACTTTGCGCTTGAGTCACTTCAGGTGACATATCATCCAGGGAAAATATCTCCAAGTGACATAAAAGAGGCTGTGAAATCCATTGGATATTCATTAACCGAACCAGCCGAAGAGCATGCGGAGGAAGGAAAAAAAGACCATCGCCAAGTAGCGATTGAGAAACAAACGGCACGCTTTTTGTTCTCGATGATTTTGTCATTGCCTCTTCTTTGGGCAATGGTCAGTCATTTTTCTTTCACATCGTTTATTTGGCTGCCAGAAGCGTTTATGAATCCATGGGTTCAGCTCGCATTAGCAGCGCCCGTCCAGTTCATTGTCGGATGGCCTTTTTATGTAGGTGCTTATAAAGCGTTGAAAAATAAAAGTGCCAATATGGATGTCCTTGTGGCATTAGGGACATCAGCTGCTTTTTTCTATAGTTTATATGAAAGTATTCAGTCAGCGGTTCAAGGCACACATGAGGCGGGCCTCTATTATGAAACGAGTGCCGTGCTCATTACGCTAATTGTGCTCGGAAAGTTAATGGAAGCAAGAGCGAAAGGGAGATCATCAGAAGCGATTCAAAAACTGATGGGCTTACAAGCGAAAGAAGCTGTGATAGAGCGAGATGGGAAAGAAATGACCGTTCCTATTTCTGAAGTGAAAGTGAATGATCTTGTGTTCGTCAAGCCGGGTGAAAAAGTTCCGGTAGACGGAGAAATCATCGAAGGAACAACAGCGATCGACGAATCGATGATTACAGGAGAAAGTCTGCCGGTTGATAAAACCATAGGAGATACAGTCATCGGGGCAACCATCAATAAAAATGGATTTGTGAAAGTGAAAGCAACAAAAGTAGGAAAAGAAACGGCTCTTTCACAAATCATTCGAGTCGTCGAACAAGCGCAAGGCTCAAAAGCACCAATTCAAAGAATGGCAGATCAAATTTCAGGGATATTTGTCCCCATTGTTGTAGGATTGGCTGTGCTCACTTTTCTGACTTGGTATATCTTTGTTGATCCAGGAAATGTGACATCGGCACTTGAGACGTTTATTGCTGTGATCGTGATTGCATGTCCTTGTGCTCTTGGCCTTGCTACACCGACCTCTATTATGGCAGGCAGCGGCCGGGCAGCTGAATCAGGGATTTTGTTTAAAGGCGGAGAACACTTAGAGGTAACCCAATCACTAGATACAGTAGTGCTAGATAAAACAGGGACTGTGACAAAAGGGGAGCCGAGTCTTACAGATGTGATCGCGTCTGCCAATTGGACAGAAGATACGCTGCTTCAGTTAGCAGGATCGGCAGAACAGCAGTCAGAGCATCCACTTGCCAGAGCGATTACAGAAGGCATGAAGAACCGGGGTCTCCAAGCGGTAGAGGTAGAAGCTTTTCAAGCAGATCCTGGTCATGGAATTGAAGCAAGAGCTGCAGGACATGAGCTTTTGATTGGCACACGGAAGCTCCTAAAGAAACATCATATCAGCTGCGAAGCACTAGAAGCAGTTGTGACTGAGCTTGAAGAACAAGGAAAAACGGCGATGCTCATTGCCATTGACCGCGAGCCAGCAGGTATTGTTGCCGTTGCAGATACGATCAAATCGTCTTCTTCTCAAGCGGTCGCTCGTCTCAAAGAGCAAGGGATTCACGTCGTGATGATGACAGGAGATAACAAACGAACAGCAGAAGCGATTGCGAGTGAGGCAGGCATAGATCATGTGATCGCTGAAGTTCTTCCTGAGGAAAAAGCGGCTCATATTGCAGCGCTTCAGAAACAAGGAAAAAAAGTGGCGATGGTTGGAGACGGCATCAATGATGCCCCTGCCCTTGCAACAGCAAATATCGGGATGGCCGTCGGAACAGGTACAGATGTTGCCATGGAAGCGGCAGATATTACGCTCATGACAGGAGATCTCCATGCCATTGCAGATGCACTTGAATTTAGCAGAAAAACGATGAGAAACATTAAACAGAATCTATTTTGGGCGCTTGCTTACAATTGTATTGGTATACCGATCGCTGCATTTGGGTTCCTGGCGCCATGGCTTGCAGGAGCCGCAATGGCCTTTAGTTCTGTATCGGTTGTACTGAACGCACTAAGATTACAGCGGTTGAAACCTGTCAGAGAGGGTGTGGCAGAATGAAGCTGAATGTCAAATGGGTGTGGACGTTGAGTGCTGTGATTTATGTAGCCATTGTACTGATAGGCTATGCGGTTTATGTCGAACTTTCTCCTCTTCAAGAGCCGCCAGCTGATCATATGTAACATGAGACTTCATCAGAAGCGAAGTCCTCGCATTCGGTGTCAGTCCTGCACTTCGGTGCTCGTCCTTTCTAGACTTCAAAGGTTTTCTATCACACTGAAAAGAAGACAAAGGGCTAAAATAAAGTTCATTTTAGCCCTTTGTCAATAATCTGAGACTTCGCCAAAAGCGAAGTCTTTTTTTAACAATTTTGTGGAAAAACCCACCTTTTAAAAGATTTTTCATAAAAAATTCACTTCTTTTTGTTCCTTTTTGTCGTTTTTTGTAGGTTCATCGTTAAGATGCGATTAAGCAACAAAGAAAGCGTTATCAAAAAAAGGGGGTCCACGTATGAAAAAGTTAGGGTTAGCTTCTCAAATACTCATCGCACTTGTCTTGGGTGTTGTCGTAGGAGCGCTGTTTTATCAAAATGAAACCGTTATTAATGTGTTAACGCCAATTGGCGATATATTCATCCACTTAATTAAAATGATCGTTCTTCCAATTGTTATTGCTGCATTGATTGTAGCTGTTGCAGGTGTAGGCGATATGAAAACCATCGGAAGACTCGGTGGGAAAACGATTCTTTACTTCGAAATTGTGACAACGATTGCATTAGCAGTTGGACTGCTTGCAGCAAACGTTTTCCATCCTGGTACAGGAATTGATATGAGCAACATGGAGAAAGGCGATATCTCTAAATATGAAGAGACATCTAAGTCTTCTGCCGAAAAAGCTAGTTTCTCTGAAACGATTGTGCATCTTGTGCCAACAAACGTGTTCCAATCCATTGCAGAAGGTGATCTATTACCAACAATCTTCTTTACAGTGTTATTCGGATTAGGAATTGCAGCAGTTGGAGACAAAGGAAAACCAGTGTTAGGATTTTTTGAGGGCATCCTCGAAGCGATGTTCTGGGTGACCAATAAAGTGATGAAGTTTGCACCATTTGGTGTATTCGCGCTCATCAGTGTGACGGTGATCAAATTCGGGGTCGGAGCGCTTCTCCCGCTAGGTAAACTGGTACTTGTCGTTTACGGCACAATGGCATTCTTCGTTATTGTCGTACTTGGCATTATCGCAAAATTAGCTGGAACAAGCGTCTTTACACTATTTAGAGTGTTAAAAGAAGAAATCATTCTTGCATTCTCAACAGCAAGTTCAGAAGCTGTATTGCCTAGATTAATGGACAAAATGGAGAAGTTCGGATGCCCGAAAGCGATCACGTCGTTCGTTATCCCAACAGGCTATACCTTTAACTTAGATGGAAGTGCCATTTATCAATCCATTGCTGCCATATTTGTTGCACAAATGTACGGCATGCCTCTTTCCATCTATGAGCAAATTACGTTACTATTAATCTTAATGCTCACATCAAAAGGAATGGCTGGTGTACCAGGTGCATCGATCGTTGTTGTCATCACAACACTTGGAGCAATGGGACTTCCACTTGAAGGACTTGCCTTCATCGTTGGGATCGACCGTATCCTTGACATGGTTCGTACAACTGTTAACGTATTTGGTAACTCACTTGCAGCCATTGTCATGTCTAAGTGGGAAAAAGTGTTTGATCAAGAGAAATCGAAGAAGTATATTGAGGAATTAAAACAACAAACAAAAGCAGCGTAAAAGGAGATCTTTTCAAATGACGAAGCTACAGGACAAGCAAGTTCGAATCGAACGAGACTTTCTAGGTGAAAAGGAAGTAGACACTCAAGCGTATTATGGAATTCAAACATTACGTGCAGTAGAGAACTTTCCAATTACTGGCTACCATGTTCATGAGGAACTCATCAAAGCATTAGGGATTGTCAAAAAAGCAGCCGCACTTGCAAATATGGATACAAAGCGACTATATGCTGGTCTTGGAGAAAAAATTGTTCAAGCCGCAGATGAAGTGATTGAAGGAAAATGGAACAATCAATTTATTGTCGATCCAATTCAAGGCGGGGCTGGCACTTCAATGAATATGAATGCCAATGAAGTCATTGCAAACAGAGCGCTTGAACTACTAGGAAAGGAAAAAGGCGCTTATACTGAGCTAAGTCCAAACACGCATGTGAACATGTCGCAGTCAACAAACGACGTTTTCCCAACAGCGATTCATATTTCAACATTGAATATGATTGAAAAACTACTTTATACGATGGAAAACATGCATCAAGTCATGACAGAAAAAGCGCAAGAATTCGATCATGTCATCAAAATGGGACGTACGCATCTTCAGGACGCTGTTCCAATTAGACTTGGTCAAGAGTTTAGTGCATATGCAAAGGTTCTTGCTCGTGATATTAAACGAATCAAGCAGTCTAGACAGCATTTATATGAAGTCAATATGGGCGCAACCGCAGTTGGAACAGGACTGAATGCTGATCCTAAATATATTCGCCAGGTAGTTGGTTATCTAGCTGACATTAGCGGATTGCCGTTAGTTGGAGCAGAAGATTTGGTCGATGCTACGCAAAATACAGATGCTTATACAGAAGTATCAGCTGCACTGAAAGTATGTATGATGAATATGTCCAAAATGGCAAACGATATTCGTTTGATGGCTTCAGGTCCTAGAGCAGGATTTGGTGAGTTGCACTTGCCGCCAAGACAGCCAGGTTCATCCATCATGCCAGGGAAAGTCAACCCAGTGATGCCTGAGGTCATGAACCAAGTGGCATTCCAAGTCATCGGAAATGACCACACGATCTGCCTTGCATCAGAGGCTGGTCAGCTTGAACTGAACGTCATGGAGCCAGTTTTAATATTCAACTTACTACAGTCTCTCAGTATGATGAAAAATGTATTTGAATCCTTTGTCGATAACTGCTTGCGTGACCTAAAAGCAGATGAATCGAGATTAAAAGAATATGTAGAAAAGAGTGCTGGTGTCATGACGGCGGTCAACCCGCACATTGGTTATGAAGCTGCTGCACGAATTGCGAGAGAAGCGATACTTACAGGCGTATCTGTACGTGAGCTTTGTCTGCAAAATGATGTGTTATCAGAGGAAGAGCTTGATATCATCTTAAATCCTTTTGAAATGACGAAACCAGGTATTGCTGGCGCATCACTTTTAGAAAAGGATCGTTTAGAAGATTAAGCGGCATCATGAGAAGCGCACACCGACAAATATCCGGTGTGCGTTTTTTCATGGACTGTTTGTTTTTCTGAAGCGCACATAGTATACTATCGTCAATTATTAGGGATGTGACTGCGTTTGAATCTACTGAAAAAATGGTTGAATACAGAGCCTTATTTAATTATCATGCTCATTGTTCTGACTCCGATTGGGGGAGAGCTGAAATTTTATCCATTTGAGGATAGCTTTCGTGTCAGCTTTGGAACCGTTGTCTTTTTCTTTATCCTGCTTCAAATGAAAAAATTCCCGGCATGGGCAAGCGGCATCATTGCGGGGGGATCCGTGTTTGCATTCCGGGTGCTTCTTGATACCGCTGTGTCAGGCCACCTAGCGCTGGAAGAGGCCGTTTCTTTAAGATTTCCTTCCCTGCTGTATTACGTCGTCTATGGTACGCTTTTTTATGTATTACAGGTCAGACGTTTCCGTGATAAGCCTTGGCTCATTGGGGCGACAGGGATTATCATGGAACTATGCGCAAGTGTAGTTGAAATGATTGCACTCAGGGGAGCCATTGATGAAATTTTAACAGTGAGAACGCTGTTTCAACTATTTGTATTGGCGATTTTCAGAAGCTTTTTCGTATTGGCTTGTTATACGATGATTCGATTATACGAAGAACAGGCGAGAGAGCGCCAAATGAAGAAGGAAAAGGAACACCTGCTGATGCTGCTGTCAAATCTTTATACGGAATCTACATATTTTTATAAAACCCTTGCACATGCTGAGCACATTACAGCTACTTCATATCAATTGTATCAATCTCTGCATCATGCAAAGGATACGGAATCATTAGATTTGAAAAAACTCGGAAAAACAGCCCTGCAAATTGCAGGTGAGGTACACGAAATCAAAAAGGATAATCAGCGGATTTTTTCTGCCTTATCAAAACTGATTCATGAGGAAAACTTTCAGGAGTATGCAAGTCCTGCTCATATTGCTGGACTTGTGATCCGTATCCATGAAAATTACGCGGAATCTCTTAAAAAACACATCGTTTTTCATTATGATGAAGAAGGACAGCACCCTGCTTATCATGTGTATACCATTCTATCTTTATTAAATAACATTGTATCCAATGCCATTGAAGCCATTCCGGTGAATGGAGAGGTATCACTATCCATTTCACGGAAAGAGAATGATGTGATCTTTCAAGTCAGTGACAACGGGCCAGGCATTAAAGAGCGTAACCATCATGTGATCTTTAAACCGGGCTTCACTTTAAAATACGACCAGGCCGGGAACCCATCAAGCGGCATCGGTCTTTCCTATGTGAAAGACACAGCCGAGAAGCTTGGCGGAAGTGTTGAAATGAAGAGTATCCCAAATCAACAAACGAAGTTCACTTTAACGATACCAATTGATCAAGTCAGCAGAAAAGAGGGAAATGGGAGATGAGATTTTTTATTGTCGATGATGATGAAGCCGTTCGTTCTTCACTCGCACAGCTCATTGAAGATGAAGAGCTTGGCTTTGTGGCCGGGGAAGCAGAGGATGGTGCTGAAGTAACAGCGAGCTACTTAAATGATTTGCACATTGATATTTTGTGTATTGATCTATTGATGCCGGAAAGGGACGGTCTTGAGACGATTCGAGCGATCAAGGATGAATTTCATGGGAAATATTTAATGCTGTCACAGGTAGAAACAAAGGAACTCATCGGCCAGGCATATACGCTCGGTGTCGAGTATTATGTGACAAAGCCGATCAATCGGGTAGAGGTCTTAAGTGTGCTCCACCTCATGATTGAACGTCTGCATTTAGAGCACTCAATTGAAAATATTCAGCATTCGCTCAAATCGGTCATGCAGTTCCAGCAGCGCGGACAGACGAAAACGAAGCAGAGGGGGAAAAGTCTTGCAGAGGCAGGTCAGTTTTTGCTCGCGGAGCTTGGGATTGTCGGCGAAAAGGGGTCTAAGGATTTACTAGATATGATTCTTTTCACAGATCAGTATTTAGCGTTACATGCCGATCAGCATGACTCTTTCCCTTCATTAAAAGTGATTTTCACTGGCATCACAGAGGATAAATTAAACGAACCTTTTACATCAGCAGACATCGCAAGAGAAGCAAAAGCAGCGGAACAGCGGGTAAGACGTGCGATCAACCAATCATTGAAACACATCGCCTCGCTCGGGTTAACCGATTTTTCTCACCCAACCTTTGAAAACTATGCATCAAAATTTTTCGATTTTACCATTGTGCGTAAGAAAATGAGTGAACTCACAAAAGAGACAAGTGGAAGAGAAGAGCACACACGTATCAATGTGAAGAAATTTGTGCAGGTGCTTTATTACGAGGCGAAACGTATTTTCATGGAAGATTAAAAAAGACATGCTCTCTATAAGGAGGGCATGTCTCAGCGTGTAGACAAACCCTCGCATTCGTTGTCAGTCCTGCGCTTCGGTGCTCACGAATGTCAAATTCGCTCCGCGCCGATGCTCGTCCTTCCTAGACTGCAAAGGTTTTCTATCACGCTGAAAAGAAGACAAAGGGCTAAAATAAAGTTCATTTTAGCCCTTTGTCAACAATCTGAAGACATGCTCACTATAAGGAGGGCATGTCTTTTTTTGTGATGGATTGAAGATGCATCTGTAGCACGGAGCGCATGAGCTGTGGCGGTAAACGATGGGGCTGTACGATTCCATTCAATGCAAGCCCATTGATGACCGCATAAAGCCGCTCAGTTTCTAATAAAAGATCGAGATGATCTAGCAGTAGCTCATCCTCTTTCAATTTCATTAAGCAAAATTGAACGGTTTGAAAAAGCTCGTCATACATCTTTGCATTGAGCGGCTGTAAATCTGGTTCAGTCAGTGCCTTGACTGTAAAAGCCTGCCACACCTCCATTTCAAATATTCGTTCTTCGTCTAGTGGAAGAACCTGCTCCAATAATGTGAATACATTTTCCTCTGTTGAACCGTTTAATGGAAGCTTAGCAATTCGCTCCTTCACTCTTTCCTGAATTAAATTCATGGAGAATAGAAATAATTCTTGCTGTGTGGAAAAATAATGACGCATAGAGCCGGCTGAAATGCCAGCTTCTACGGCTATTTTTCGTACAGAAGCGCTTTCCAATCCCTCTTGTTTAATCACTCTCATAGCAGCTTGAGCGACCTTTTGTTTTTGTTTATGGTGATCGACGATTTTTGGCATACCTTGATTTTAGCACAGCTATTGTTTTTTTAACACAGTTGTGTTATTTTTTATTTAATACAATCGTGTTAAAAAGGATGTGGGAAAATTGGTCGGTTTATTGATTGTGGCCTGTGAAATTGGTTTTTGGTTGTTTATTCTTATGGGCTTAACACTGCGTTATGTGTTTAAACAGAAAAAATGGGGTGCTTTCTTTCTTGTCTGTACGCCGGTTTTAGATCTCATCCTTCTTGCGGCTACTTATATAGATTTAAAGCAAGGGGCTGTGGCGAGCGTCATTCACGGGCTTGCGGCTGTCTATATTGGTGTGAGTCTGGCCTTTGGACATCAAATGGTGAAATGGGCGGATGCCCGGTTTGCTTATCGTTTTGCAGGTGGTCCTAAGCCGAAGGGGAAACCAAAGTACGGGAAGGAGCGGTCTTTGTATGAAATGGTGGGCTGGACGCGTCATTTCATCTCTTATGTCATCGGAGCGGGGCTATTATATGGATTGACCTATCTCATCCAAGCACCAGAACGAACGGAATCTCTGATGCAGCTTGTCAGTGTGTGGGGGATGGTCTTAACCATTGATTTCATCATTAGCATCAGCTACGTCATTTGGCCGAAAAAACACCCAGAAAATATAGCAGGTTGACAAAAAAGACAGGCGGATTTACTCCACCTGTCTTTTCTTATGATGACAGTCCTTTATAAATGGTGTCAATATTCCATTTCATCATCTTATAGTAGCTGTCCCCATCTTCACCTTCTTTGCCAATAGAATCCGTAAATACTTTCCCCTTAATCGGAACTCCGGTTTCCTCAGATAGGCTTTCAAGGCTGCGCTTATCTACACTTGTTTCAAGAAAAAGGGCAGGAACTTGATGGTCTTTGACAAAATGAATGATGCGCTTCATTTGTCCAGGTGTTCCTTCACTTTCTGTGTTGATCTCCCAAATGTAGCCGGCTTTCAGTCCATACGCGTCCGCAAAATATTTGAATGCCCCTTCGCTTGTGACAAGGAGTTTTTTGTCTTTTGGCAGTTGACCAAACTTGTCTTTTGCTTCATCGTGAAGCGTTTGAAGCTTTTTGATATAGGTTTCAGCATTTTTCTCGTAATCCTCTTTATGCTCAGGATCTGCTTGAATGAGCGCATCTCTGGCATTTTGCGCATAAAGAATCCCATTCTCGACATTCAGCCATGCGTGTGGGTCCTGCTGGCTTTCAAGCCCTTTTGAGGACAAATGCTTCACTTTGACGCCTTTACTTAGCTCGACTACAGGTGCATCATCCCCGTCCTTTCCGCTCGATTCAAGCAGTTTTTGAAACCAGCCATTTCCTGTTTCAAGGTTCAAGCCATTAGATAGAACAAGGTCTGCATCCGTCGTATACTGAACATCCTTTGGCAGTGGGTCAAATTCATGTGGGTCTGTACCAATGGGAACAATGCTGTGAATAGAGACATGCTGTCCTCCTACTTCCTTCACAATGTCATAAAGAATGGAGTAGGTTGTGACAACTTTTAATGTACCGTCATCTTTTCCAGAACTCTTTTGCTGAGTAGAACAGCCTGCGATGACCAAAAGGGCAATACATACTGCGGCCAAACGGATTGCTAATACCTTCTTCATATATGTCCTCCTTTTACATAGACGCTTCCTTTTTTAACTGTGTTCGTTTTCGCTTCGATTTTAAGGATCTCCACAATATCCCTTGTTTCGGTGAAAAGATAAAGGCACTGCCGAATAATATGGTCGCGACCAGCACAATGGAAGCACCAGACGACAAGTTATACGTAAAGCTGAGCCCAAGTCCTACGACGGCTGAAACTGCTCCAAAAAAAGCAGATAAATAAATCATGATCCATAGCCGGTCTGTCAGTAAATAAGCGGTGGCAGCTGGTGTAATAAGCATTGCAACAACAAGAATAATACCTACAGTTTGCAGGGATGCCACGGTCACTAAGGTCAATAAGGTCATGAGGAAATAATGGATCATGCGATTCGGTAAACCGTAAACCGAAGAAATCACTGGATCAAATGAACTAATGAGCAGTTCTTTGTAGAAAACAATAACAGCTAGCAAAATGAAAATGCCGATGCCAAGCGTGATCCACATATCAGATGAACGAACGGCTAGTACGTTTCCAAACAAGATATGATATAAATCGCTAGAACTTTTCAAAAATGTAATCAAAATGATCCCAATGGAAAAAAAAGCAGTGAATACGATCCCGATGGCAGAATCATTTTTAATACGGCTATTTTGACTGACATATCCGATGCCGATGGCTGTCAGTATACCAGTTAGAACCGCACCAAAGAAAAAGTTAATGCCGAGCATATAAGAGATGGCGACACCTGGAAGTACAGCGTGTGAAATCGCATCTCCCATCAAAGCCATTCCCCGTAATATGATAAAGCAGCCAATGACGCCGCAGATGATCCCTACCATCACGGATGTAAATAACGCTTTTTGTAAAAACGCATATTCAAAAAGTCCGGTTAAGAATTCCATTACGCGTCTCCTCCTGCTGATTTTAAAAATGGCAGCTGTGTTTCATATGCTTGGAGCATGACCTCAGGACGAAGAATATCATGGACAGGCCCTGCTTTGACCAGCTTCTTATTTAGAAGAACGAGATGGCTGAAGTAATCATCGGCTTTACTTAAGTCATGGTGGACGACCAGAATGGTTTTTCCTTCATCTCGTAATTCCTTCAAAATGCCGATCATCGTTTCTTCACTTGCCATATCAATTCCGACAAATGGTTCATCTAAACAAAAGAGCTGTGCGTTTTGAGCGAGTGCTCGCGCAAGGAAGACACGCTGCTGCTGACCGCCGGATAATTCCCCAATCTGTCTTTTGGCAAAGTCCTGCATCCCGACCTTTTCTAAGCAATGGTACGCATAGGCACGGTCCTCTTTTTTCGGTCGTTTGATCAATCCGAGCTTTGGGTATGTGCCAAGCAGTACGGTATCCAGTACATGGATAGGAAACGTCCAGTCTAGATCATTTCTTTGCGGTACATAGGCGATCTGTTTTCTCACTTGTTTAAAGGGTTGTTCAAAAAAACGAATGTCGCCTTGATCCTTTTCAATTAAATCCAAACATGCTTTCAATAAAGTCGATTTACCAGCACCATTTGGACCAATGATTCCAGTCATTGTTCCTTCCTGTATGGAAAGAGAGACGTTTTCTAGTGCATCCTGTCCGTGGTATGAGACATACAGGCGGTCGATTGTTAAAGCATTTGACATCTCTTGCGGCCCCTTTCGATCATCAATTGCGTTTCCTAAAAATATATGCATACATTTAATAATTTTGACTAAAGGATGAAATGATTCTCTAACGCTAATTTGTTTCCTTAAGGAAACTTTTATCTTATTCTAATCGTATGTCCTTCTTTTGTAAAGAGAAATGCTGAAATATTCCCATCAAGCGATCGTTTTTATGTTATGCAACGAAGAGGGGACATGAGCATGGATTATTGAAAATTCACGTGACATCCTTGAATACAAAAATCTCAAACATTTGCTTATAAATGATTGACAGTTTGTAAGAACTCCTCATATAATAAGGGTAATTCAATATATGAATATGTGCTCATATATAATATCTACAGCAGCTGATAGGTTTGATTGAATCAGGGAAGGCTACTTATATAGAAAAAGGTGAGAACATGAAAAAGATGAAGGATGAATACGTATTAAGCGGTCTCGATTGTGGAAACTGTGCACGTAAAATTGAAACAGGTGTCAGCAAACTCGAAGGAGTGGAAGCTTGCTCAATTAATTTTGCGACGGGTACATTAACTGTGACACATGCTGATGCACAAGAAACGATGTCAAAGCGTATTGAAAAAACCGTTCAGTCCATTGAACCTCATGTGAGTGTATCACCAAAAGAAGAAGGACATCACCACGATCACGATCATGGAACAAAGAATTTAAAAACGATTGTACTGAAATTAATTGGTGGTGCAGTCATTGGAACGGCGGCTTATTTTATACCTGACAATGGCTTACTGAAGTTCATCATGTTTTTCGCCGCGTATTTACTAGTTGGCGGAGATGTTGTCTTGAAAGCACTGAAAAATATTGTGCGCGGTCAAGTATTTGATGAGAACTTCTTAATGACCATAGCTACAGTTGGTGCTTTTGTGATTCAGCAGTATCCTGAGGCACTGGCAGTCATGCTGTTTTACCAAATTGGAGAACTGTTCCAAGGGGCAGCTGTGAATCGCTCTAGAAAATCAATTAGCGAATTAATGAATATCCGTCCAGAATACGCAAACCTCAAAGTGGGGCAAGAAACAAAAAAGGTAAAGCCGGAAGAAGTCAAAGCTGGTGACCGTATTGTCGTCAAACCAGGTGAAAAAATTCCTTTAGATGGACGCGTGATAGACGGTTATTCTCTTGTGGATACCTCTGCACTAACTGGGGAGTCTGTTCCAAGAGATGTGGAAGCAGGAAAAGATGTGCTTGCTGGATTTGTGAACCAAAACGGCATTCTTGAAATTGAAGTGCAAAAAGAGCTCAGTGAGTCAGCGGTTACGAAGATTTTGGATTTAGTGGAAAATGCAAGCAGCCGTAAAGCGCAGACAGAAAACTTTATCACAAAGTTCGCTAAATATTATACACCTGCTGTGGTCGTGCTAGCTTTATTGCTTGCCTTTGTACCACCGCTTCTCATCCCATCAGCTCAATTGTCTGATTGGGTGTACAGGGCACTTGTCTTCCTTGTCATTTCGTGTCCATGTGCTCTCGTTGTATCCATTCCATTAGGTTTCTTTGGCGGGATTGGTGCCGCATCAAAACGAGGTATTTTAGTGAAAGGCAGTAACTACTTAGAAGCTTTGAACTCTGTCCGCTATGCGGTGTTTGATAAAACAGGTACTTTGACAAAAGGGAACTTTACAGTCACTCATATCGAAGCAGCAAATGAGAAATGGTCAGAAGAGGAATTGCTTTCTTTTGCGGCACTGGCAGAAGCGCATTCTTCGCATCCGATTGCAGAATCGATTAAGGCGGCTTACGGAGCGTCTCTTGATGAGAGCCAGATCGAATCTTACGAGGATATTGCGGGTCATGGGATCAAAGCGACAATTCGCGGAGCCCGTGTATTGGCAGGTAACCATCGCCTTATGGAACGAGAGGGCATTGCTTTTGAAAAAGAAAAACGAAGCGGAACGGTTGTGTATTTAGCAATAGACGGTGAGTTTGCGGGATCTATCTTGATTGCAGATGAAGTAAAAGACGATGCAGTTGAAGCGATATCTTCTCTAAAAGCTGCGGGCATTCAAACCGTGATGCTTACAGGGGATGCTTCGCAAGTAGGAAATGCAGTCGCACAGCAGATCGGCATTGACGAAGTTCACACTGAATTATTGCCACAGGATAAAGTCGCCAAAATCGAAGACATGTATGAGAAAAAAGCATCTCAAGACAAATTATTGTTTGTTGGTGATGGCATAAACGATACGCCGGTTTTGGCAAGAGCGGATATAGGTATTGCCATGGGTGGACTTGGTTCAGATGCAGCAGTTGAAGCGGCTGATATTGTGATTATGACAGATCAGCCATCGAAGGTAGCGGAAGCCATTGCTGTTGCTAAAAGAACGAGAGCCATCGTATGGCAGAATATTGCGTTTGCTCTTGGGGTGAAGGCCGTCTTCCTCATACTTGGTGCATTCGGTATTGCAACGATGTGGGAAGCCGTCTTCTCGGATGTTGGTGTCACTGTACTGGCTGTTTTAAATGCGATGAGGGTCATGAAATAAAATTGTAAGGAAAAATTCATGAATAGCGTCTTTCATAATAGACCCCCTCTTGTTAAAATAGAAGAAGTTGGATAATGGCATTTTCCTGAGCTGTTATCCTTTTTCTTTGTGAAGGAATGAATGAAAAAGATAAGGTAGGTGCTTTTGTGAGTAAAAAAAATAATCAATCTTCATCCATCAAGTTTGCAGTTATATTAACCATCATTGCAGCTCTTCTCATCGGTATTTTCGTTGTGATCGGTAACAACAACAGCCAAGAAGCACAAACGGTCGACAGTAAGCCGTCTATTAAAGGACAGCCTGTCATGGGAGATCAAAAGGCAAAAGTGCAAGTTGTCGAGTTTGGGGATTACAAATGTCCATCATGTAAATCATTTGAGACTGACATTTTCCCAAAATTGAAAGCAGACTACATAGATAATGGCGATGTATCCTTCTCATTTATTAACTTACCACTGCCTGTTCATGGGGACGGTGCGGTATTAGCAGCACTGGCTTCTGAAGAAGTGTGGAAAGAAGATCCGAAAAACTTCTGGGCATTTCATGAAGCGGTCTACAACGCACAGCCAGATAGTGAAGCAGAATGGGTAACGCCAGCAAAGCTCACCGAATTGGCGAAGAAGACAACGAAAATTGATACGGACAAGCTGAAAGATAACCTATCAAAGAAAACATATCAGCCACAGCTTAACACAGATGATCAGCTGGTGAATCAATACAAAGTAAATGCAACACCAACTATTTTCATTAACAATAAACAAGTCCAAAACTTTTATGACTATGATGAAATCAAAGAATTAATTGATCAAGAGCTGAAAGGGAAAAAATCATGAAGAATAAACTGATTTACTTATACAGCGCTTGGATCGTCTCGATTGTGGCGACGATGAGCAGCCTGTATTTAAGCGAAGTAAAGAAGTTTATTCCATGTGATATGTGCTGGTTTCAGCGCATTTTCATGTATCCGCTTGTGCTTTTACTTGGAATTGCTACATTCCGTGGCGATGTCAAAGTGAAGTACTACGTTCTCCCTTTGGCCGGGATTGGTGCTTGCTTTTCCATCTATCATTATATGGAACAAAAGATTCCAGGCTTTGCATCGATTCGTCCTTGTCTAAGCGGTATTCCTTGTTCCGTTGATTATCTGAACTGGTTTGGTTTTATCACCATTCCACTCTTAGCTCTCATTGCATTTATTCTGATCATCATTAGTATGCTGCTTTTAAATGCAAAAGAAGATTGAGGAGATAGCCTGCTTAAAAGTAGGCTATTTTTTATTTTTGCAAAAAGATAAAATTTAAAGAAAATTTGTATTGCTTTTCATTTGTGTCAGATATACATTAAGGGGAGAGTGTTAGATGATCAGACAAAGGTAAGGAGATAAGCGGAAAATGGCATGGGAAGTGTTAAGTATTATTGGCATTGTGGCATTCGCCATTAGTGGTGCGATTGTCGCAATGGAAGAAGAGTACGATATTCTTGGTGTGTACATTTTAGGGATTGTCACAGCATTTGGCGGTGGAGCGATTCGGAATCTATTAATTGGTCTTCCGGTGTCTGCTTTATGGTCGCAGGGCAAAATGTTTACCATTGCCCTTGTATCCATTACGATCGTGTTCCTGTTTCCAAAGCTTTTGCTCAAGCACTGGAGCACGTGGGGGAATTTCTCGGATGCGATCGGTTTAGCAGCGTTTGCGATTCAAGGTGCATTATTTGCTGTACAAAGAGAGCTCCCGCTCAGTGCGGTCATTGTGGCAGCCATTTTGACTGGAAGCGGCGGCGGCATTGTGCGTGATTTATTAGCAGGACGAAAGCCACTTGTGCTAAAAGCAGAGATTTACGCGGTATGGGCAGCCCTTGGCGGCTTACTCGTGGGACTCGGCTTAGCGCAAGGAGAGCTTGCTTTATATCTGCTGTTTGTCATCCTCGTTATATGCAGGGTTTGTTCCTACTTATTCAAATGGCGGCTTCCCGCTAGGTCTTATTTTTTAAATAAAGGGTAAAACGAAAAGAGGGCGATGTGTCGCTCTTTTTTTATGTGTTATTCGAGCTTGATGTCAGCAGGTCAAGCTGTTTTCGTGTAAAATAAAAGTAGGTTCTTTATTCATCATTGGAACAATACACGAGATGAAAATGTTGTCATTTGACTGAATATGTAGATTCAGTCTTTTTTTGCCTAGATGGATTGTTATGTGTTGGTTTCGCTTTTTGCGGGATACTAAAGAAACGCTCATGACCGAACGGATGGATCTGAAAGAAATGAACACATCTTTGCATGTAAGCAAAACATGACGGAAAAAATGAAATGGGAGGGACATGTACTTGGAGATTTTTTTGGCAGTGCTCGTACTACTAGCACTCATTGCATCATCTAATATTATCAATCGTTTTCTGCCCTTTATTCCAGTTCCATTAATCCAAGTGGGTTTAGGGATATTGGTCGCAGCTTTTCCTTCAGGTTTACATATTTCTTTAAATCCTGAGCTATTCTTCGTTTTATTCATTGCACCGCTGTTATTTAATGATGGGAAGCGTACCCCAAGGGACGAGCTGTGGAAATTAAGAGCGCCCATTCTTCTATTAGCTTTAGGGCTCGTATTTGCGACAGTCATTGTCGCAGGATATACCATCCATTGGATGATTCCAAGCATACCACTTCCAGCTGCATTTGCGCTTGCAGCGATTTTATCACCGACAGATGTCGTTGCTGTAAGTGCCCTTTCCAGCCGTGTGAATATGCCAAAGGGGATCATGAGACTGCTGGAAGGCGAAGGGCTGATGAACGATGCGTCAGGACTTGTTGCCTTTAAATTTGCTATTGCAGCGACGGTTACAGGGGCATTTTCCATTGCAGAGGCATCCTTTAGCTTTGTTCTTATTGCTGCTGGCGGATTATTGACTGGATTTATTCTGTCGTTTTTTATCATTCGTTTTCGCTACTTTCTCCGCCGTTTAGGCATGGACGATGTCACAATGCACATCATCCTGCAAATCCTCACGCCGTTTGTGATTTATTTAGCAGCGGAAGAAATTGGCGTATCCGGCATTTTAGCCGTTGTTGCCGGTGGTGTGACACATGCCATCGAGCAAGACCGAATGGAAGCGAATTTAGCAAAACTGCAAATTGCTTCTTCAAACACGTGGAATATTATTTTATTTATTTTAAATGGCCTTGTTTTCGTTTTACTTGGGTTACAAATTCCTGATGTATCGACCGTCATTTTCCAAGATGAAGCCTTTAATAATATGCAGGTGATCAGTTACATTTTAATCATTACATTCTGTCTAATGATTCTCAGATTCCTATGGGTATGGCTGTTCTGGGCAGGAAACTGGAGTGTATCGAAAAAGAAGAACGCGAAAAAACCGAAGCTGCGTGCTTCTATGCTGATGACATTCTCTGGTGTTCGTGGTGCTGTTACATTAGCGGGTGCTTTCTCCATTCCGTTTACGCTTGCAGACGGGTCACCATTTCCTGAGCGCCATTTAATTATTTTCCTCGCAGCAGGCGTCATTTTATGTACACTCATTTTAGCGAGTGTCTTGCTGCCTATTTTATCGGAGAAAAAAGATAAGCAAGTGGATGTGGACTTAGATACAAAGATTCAGCACGCGAAACGGAAGCTGCTGAGAAGTGCCATTAAAACCCTAAAAGAAGGAATGAATGAAGACAATCGAGAAGTCTCCCTTGCACTCATCAATGATTACCGAATGAAGCTACGAAATATTCAGCGGGAACCGTACCAGTTTGGGATGAGAAAACAAGAGAGAAAAATCAGACTGCACGGCATTAAAGCAGAACAGATGAAACTTCAGCAGTTGATTGAGGAAGAGAAAATCGACAAAGAAGAAGCATATGAGCTGCAGGAGAGATTTCATGAGCTGGAAATGCTCTATTCCAACTCCTTTAAAATTCGTTTCTCAAAAGTGAAGTTTCTGCGCTTACTACAATGGCTTCAATTGTGGCGTCCGCATCAGCGTATTTCGAGCGGCATATTAGAAAACGAGGAATCGTATAAACAAATCCGTAAGAAAACGGCTGAAGCTGCGGTGGATTCTATTAAGCACCATATGACCGAAGACAATCAACAAACGTGTCATCAAGTCATTGGGTTTTACAATCAAGTGATTTTCCGCTGTGAACATGGTCCTTCTTTCTTCCAGCAAAAGGATCGTACGTTTGACCGGAAGAAGAAAGAGCTTAACTTCCAAGCCGTACAGACGATTCGTAATGAAATTCAAACCTTATATGAAAATGGCGAAATCAATCGTGATATTGCCCATCATTTAAGGGAATATATCAATGACATGGAAGCAGTCTTACTGACCAATACATGATGTTGTCATCTTCTCCCCTATGTTTTATGATGAAAAAAAGAGACGAGCAGGGGGAGAGGCAGGATGACATATTACGGAGCGATTGAAGCTGGGGGGACAAAGTTCTGCTGTGCCATTGGCAATGAGCATGGGGATATCATAGAGGAATTAACCATTCCAACAGAGCACCCGGAAAAAACCATCCAATCACTTATTCCATTTTTTCAGCAACATGAAATTGCAGCATTAGGGGTCGGTTCCTTTGGACCAATTTGTGTCCAGAAAGACGATCCTTCTTACGGTTACATCATGAATACGCCGAAAGTGGAATGGAAGCATTACCCGTTGATACCTGAGCTGGAGAAACAATTAGGCGTACCGGTGTCCTTTACGACAGATGTCAATGCCGCAGCATTAGGTGAACTGACAAAAGGGGCCGCCAAAGGGCTAAGCAGCTGTCTGTATATCACGGTCGGTACGGGGATTGGTGCCGGGGCTGTTGTGAAAAATGAGCTTCTCCACGGTCACTCACATCCAGAAATGGGACACATCCTGGTCAGGCAGCATGAATCAGATCAGTTCGCAGGTGTCTGCCCAGCGCATGGTACTTGCTTAGAAGGACTGGCGGCAGGTCCAGCTATTGAGGCAAGGTGGGGAAAGCCGGCTAAAGAGCTTACCGAAGAAGAAGCAGTTTGGTCTCTTGAAGCAGATTATTTAGCACAGGCATTAATGCAATACACGCTGATATTAAGCCCAGAACGCATTATAATGGGTGGAGGCGTCATGAAGCAAAAACAGCTATTTCCGCTCATTCGAGAGAAGCTGGCTGCGTATGTCAATGATTATGTCGACATGCCGCCGCTTGATACATACATTGTCTCTCCTGGACTTGAGGACAAGGCAGGTATGACAGGTGCTTTGCTACTAGCGATTGAAGCGAAGAGAAACGCCTGATAATAGAGTTTTCAAACGCAACATGAGATAATGAAAAAGATGGAATCTATGAAAAGGTGGTTGTTAACATGGTCAAAAGCTTGAATGATACCGTAACACTAAATAACGGAGTAGAAATGCCATGGTTTGGTTTAGGTGTATTCAAAGTGGAGGACGGCAACCAAGTGGTTGATGCCGTCAAAGCAGCCATACGAAACGGTTATCGCAGCATTGATACGGCTGCCGTTTATAAAAACGAGACAGGCGTAGGGAAAGCCATTAAAGAATCTGGCGTCAAAAGAGAAGAATTGTTCATTACGTCAAAAGTATGGAACACAGATCAAGGATATGACAAAGCACTCGCTGCATTCGATGCAAGCTTAAACCGGCTCGGTCTTGATTACTTAGACCTCTATTTGATTCATTGGCCTGGACCAAATGCAGATACATTTAAAGAGACATGGCGTGCGCTTGAGAAGCTTTATAAAGATGGAAAAGTAAGAGCGATTGGTGTCAGCAACTTCTACGTGCAGCATTTAGAAGAGCTGTTAAAAGATGCAGAGGTTGTTCCAGCGGTGAACCAAGTAGAGTTTCATCCAAAACTGACACTTGTCGAATTACGACAATATGCGAAAGAAAAAGGCATTCAAATTGAAGCATGGTCTCCGCTGATGCAAGGAAAGCTTTTGGATCATGACGTATTAAAGGAAATTGCAGCACAATACAACAAATCTGTGGCTCAAGTGATCTTGCGTTGGGATCTGCAAAGCGGCGTTGTCACTATTCCAAAATCAATCAATGAAGAACGAATTAAACAAAATGCCGACATTTTTGACTTCGAGCTTTCACAAGAAGACATGGAAAAAATCAATGCACTTAATAATAACGAACGTGTCGGGTCTAATCCAGAAACGATGACGGTTGGGTTTGAATAAATAAAATTATCCCCTCAGCGTGTAGACAAACCCTCGCATATTTTGTCAGTGAGTACTGGTGCTTCCTAGACTAGCAAAGGTTTTCTATCACGCTGAAAAGAAGACAAAGGGCTAAAATCAAGTTCATTTTAGCCCTTTGTCAACAATCTGAATCCCTTTCTCTTTTTGAGAAGGGGATTTTTTAATTCCTGCTTCGGCGAACAGCCAACAGCATCAGGAAAGACAGGATCACAATACAAATGGTCCAAGCCCACGCAAGTTCCATTCGTCCAGAATCAATCGCCACATAGATGGCTGTTGGGAGGGTTTGCGTTTTCCCAGGAATGTTGCCGGCGAACATTAAAGTCGCTCCAAATTCTCCTAAGGCCCTTGCAAAACTTAGAACCGCACCAGAGAGAAGAGATGGCAGTGCGAGTGGGACGGTAATATAGGCAAAGACCTGGAAAGAATGCGCACCATCAACTTTTGCAGCACCTTCAATGTCTGACTCAATCGTAGAAAAACCAGCTTTCGCTGATTGATACATGAGCGGGAATGCGACAACCGTCGATGCAATGACCGCTGCCCAATAAGTGAAGATGACAGGCTGATGGAAGATCCATTCAATGGCTTGTCCAATCACACTGTGCTTCCCGAACGCAACGAGCAGCAGAAATCCTACGACCGTTGGCGGCAGGACAAGTGGCATCATGAGGAGCGTTTCCACGATCATTTTCCCTTTGAAAGATGTACGGGCCATCCAAAAACCAATGGACGTTCCTAAAACGACAGCCAATAATCCGCTGAAAGCAGCCACTTGTACGGACAGCCAGATAGGTGAAAGAAAATCTTCGGTCAGCATCGGCATTATTTCACTTGAAAGCCGTACTTTTTAAAAATCGCTGCGGCTGGATCTGATTGGAGATATTGAAAAAATGCTTTCGCCTCTTTCATGTGATCGGTCTGTTTGACAATGCCAACAGGATAAATGATGGGGGAATGCATGTCTTGATTTGCCTCATCTACTATCTTTACTTTGCGAGAAACGAGCGCGTCCGTCTTATACACGACACCAGCTTCCACATTTCCTGTTTCGACATAGTTTAATACTTGACGAACATCCTTGCCATAGACAGCATTCTGTTTCACTTGGTCCCATATATTCAGTTTTGTGAAAATCTCTTTTGCATATGTACCAGCAGGAACAGATTCAGGTGTGCCAAGCGCTATCTTTCCTTTTATGTGATCAACATCGCGAAAGGTTTTGATAGAAGAGGAACTTTCTTTTGGCACGATGAGGACAAGCTCATTTTGTATGGCATCCTTTGTATGATCCTGATCGATGTCGCCAGATTGAACAAGATCATCAAAAGGCTCTTCAGCTGCTGAGAAGAAGAGATCCGCTTTTGCTCCTTGAGCGATTTGCTGCTTCAATGCGCCGGATGACCCGAAATTATTCGTGAGTGTCACGTTTGGGTGATCATCTTCATAGGCAGATTCAATCTCTTTCAAAGCATCCTGCAGGCTTGCCGCCGCTGAAATCACAAGTTCTGTCTTTTTGCTTTGATCTGGTGACGTCGACTCCGTTTGACACCCAGTCAGGAGCAAACAGATGGTGACGAAGGTTAAGAATAAATATTTCATGATCACACCTCTTTATCATTCAACATCATGTGTATCCTTTATTATAATCAAACTTATTTGACCATTCATAGGTTTTCAGGAAAAGAGAAAAGAAAAAGCCGCCAGAGGGCAGCTTTTAGTGCTGATAAAAACGTAGTAAGTTCCCGTTGATCACTTTATCTGATAGAGACAGCTCTTTATTGGCTTTTTCTATATAAGGCTGGCATATTTCGTCTTGTTCAACAGGCTGTTTTGTTTTTTGATCATAGCACGTGTTTTTCGTATAAAGATAATCATCCGTAATAAAGTTTCCATTTCTCAGCACAGCGAACGGTGTACGCTCATTGGAGAAAAGGTCATTTCCAAATTGAATGGCATCTTTTGATTCAATGCCGAGTAAATGAAGAAGTGTCGGTTTGACATCCATTTGACCGGCTGTTTCAGAAATGGTTTGAGGGGCCTCGTCTGTCACCCCAGGAATGTAAATCAAAAAAGGGACCCGCTGCAGTTTAACCGCATCAAACGGTGTGATTTCATCCTGCTTCAGCAGCTCTGCCATTGCCTCATGATGTGCTTCTGAAATGCCATAGTGGTCTCCCATGAGGACAAACATTGTATTTTCATATAGTCCTTCTTCTTTCATTCGTTCAAAGAACCTTTTGATGGCTTCATCTTGATAGCGGACGGTGGTCACATAGCGGTTTAAAATGGTGCTAGTCGAATCGTATTCATCAATGAACTGATCCTTTGGATCAATTTCAAATGGGAAGTGATTGGTTAAGGTAATAAACGTGCTGTAATAAGGCGTCTTCAGCTTTTTTAAATAATCGATGGATTGGTCAAAAAAGTCGATATCCTTTAAGCCCCATCCAGTCGAATTCTGTTCATTGACATCAAATGAATCGACATCATAAAAGCGGTCAATCCCAAGAGATTCATACATCACATCACGATTCCAGAACGTTTTATTATTCGCATGAAATTGGACGGATTGATAATTCTCTTTTTTCAATTGCTTGTACAGTGTGTCATATTCGTTGTCACTCGCTGTGAAAAAGACAGCGCCACTGCTAGATGGATAGAGGGAGTTTGCGACGATAAACTCTGAGTCCGACGTTTTGCCTTGCTCTGTCTGCTGATAAAATTCATCGAAATAGAAGCTTTTTTTGGCAAGTTGATTTAAAAATGGTGTGATGTATTGTCCATTCACCTTTTGATTCATGACAAATTGCTGCGTTGATTCAAGTGAAATGAACACGACATTTTTGCCTTTAGCAAGTCCAAAGTAGTCTTCATTTGGTGCACTGTAATCAGCTTTTGTGTAGTTTGCCACTGTTGAAAGTGTATCTTCGTCAGCAAAGGCTTTTTGTCCAATTCGTGCTGTTTGAGCGGCACCGTCATACAAATGGAATTGAAACAGCCCAAGGTTTCGTACAATGACTTCTCGATCATACGAGCTTGTCAAAAAACGAGGGTGGTCCATCAAAGCTGAGCTGACATGGAACAATAGCAAGCTGCAGCAAACCACATAGTATGTTTTGATCGTCTTAAAAGACGCTTTTGGTGATAGCGGTTTCCGTTTTAAGAGCCATGCCAGCACTACAAAATCAATCAGCATGAGTATAAATAGCGGGTGAAACAATTCAGTCATACTGCTGCCCATATCTCCCATGTTCTTTGCTTGAAATAAGACAGGAATGGTAATGAAATCAATATAAAAACCGTAAAAGATCGTATTCGATATCAAAATAGCTGTCAAAATAAAATTTGTGGTCAATAAAAAGACCTTTTGTTTCGTTTCATTTAAGAAAAGAGCAATCCCAAACAAAGGGAGCAAAAAGCTAAGTGGATTGATCAAAAGCAGCCATTCGTGAAACAGATTGGCCGTTCGTATATGAAATCCGAATTGATAAATGATGTATGTTTTCATCCACATAAAGAGGATGGAGTACACTAAAAACCAGTGATTTTTGAAAAACGCTTTCATTTATGTAACTCCTCACCATTCTGTATTCAGCTGCAAGGCAAAAACACTTATCTTAAAACTACTAAAAAAATGAGGAATGATCAATTCATATCCTGCTTTTTTGCAAAACTCTTTTTTCTTTTTCTAAAACGGCAATGGGATGGATATTCCGCAAATGACAGCCATGTAATAGCAGGTGACAATGGTCAGAGCAGCTAGTACGACTTGCTCTCCTGTGCTGCCTGTTTTGACATAAAAGGGGAGACGTACTTTTATGGTCGCAGGGAACAAAAATTTAATACCGTTCACTGTGCCTGCATCAAGGATGAGGTGGCTTGCCATCCCAACTAGTAACCCGGTACTGAGGCTGTCATTTGGAATGTATGTTGTCGCAATAAAATAAATGATCAGCAGAAATAATAAACTATGTGTAAAGGTGCGGTGCCCGAACACACTACTGATCAGTGTGGAAAGCAGCGGGAATTTCCTGCCGATTTTGCTTTTTGTATGACATAGATCTGGGATGAGGGCACCTACTGATCCTGCAGCAGCCATCGTCACTGGTTCGAATCCGTAATAATAGGCGACGGCTGTGGAGGCGGCAATTCCGCCCATAATATGTGTTTTTCCTGTCATGATGCGTACTCCTGTTCTGTTTTTTGTTCAAGTACTCACTATATCAAGGGTGAATCCATTCAGCAAGGCTTATTTCTAAAGAAAAATGGGATAAAATAGTTGGCTGTTTGGAAAAACATTCTATAATAAGAAGGAAGTCATGTTGACACTAACGATAAGGATGCGATTCGGATGAGTAATGCAGACATTTTAAAAGAAATTGTTCTTGTACATTATGAAGTCAGCCGTAAATTAAACCGCAAGTTACTTGAGTTAGAAAAAGACATCACGCCTCCACAGATATATGCTCTTTCTATATTGATACAAGGAAAAGTATCACATGCTGAAGAGCTCAAACAAAGACTCTCTCTCAACCCAGGTGCCGCTTCCATTGCCCTCAATAAATTATGTGAGCAAGGCTACATTCAGAGAGAGAGGGACAAGGACGATCATTCCCTTGTTCGGCTAGAAGCCACGGAAAAAGGGCTGGCTATTTACGAAAAGCATACACGTCTTTTTGGAAAGGTGATTCAGCATATGATGTCAGACTTCACAGAGGAAGACTTAAAGACCTTTCTAACGTATTTGCAAAAAATGAGACAGACCTTTCACGATGAATGAACCGCTCCTCTTTGTATAATGCTGAGCGCTGTAGCACAAATTAAACAGGCAAAGGCATTTTATGAAAAGGGGGGAAATAGCGATGTCATTTTTCCAAAAGGATAAAAAGGCGAAAAGCGAGAAAGACCATCAGCAGGTCGATCAGCTGTTAGAAGAAGCAAGTAAAGAACTAGCAGGCGATCCGCTTCAGGAAGCTGTCCAAAAGAAGAAAAACAACCATCAATAAGCTGACAAAAAGGCGGAGAATCATTTCTCTGCCTTTTTTCTATGTTTTTCCCTTTGACAGATATGAGAATGTTTGATAACCTTCGTGTAGTAAAAATGAATAGAAATCCTCACGCTATGTCTCAGTGAGGTAGAGGTTGCGCGGATGATGAGTCACTCATGGGAGAGATGGAATCGTTGATCATGAGAAAAAAGGCATCAGCGCCGAAGTGTAGAGAGAGCTCCAACTTTCTTTATGCTGGGTCTGCATTGAACAAATGCAGGACTGCCACGTCTTTGAAGCGTGGAGGGCTATCCGGAGATCAAGGTGTATGTTTTGAAAAGCATGGACTTTTGTTCAGGCTTTTTTTTATGTTCTGATTGCCTAAGAAAAGGGTATGCTGGTAAGAAAGTGACCCAACATGAACATAAAGAATGCAAGTCATTGCTTCACAAATATATCAATGAAGATACTGCCGGGTCTGGTCCAAAGTGAATATAACGGAGGTACGAAAATGGAACAGACAAAAAAATGGGGTTTTTGGTTATTGACGGCTTTTGTCGTCGGAAATATGGTAGGTTCAGGCATCTTTATGCTGCCTAGTACACTTGCCCAGCATGCAAGTCCTTTAGGTGTGACGATGGCATGGCTTGTCACAGGTGGCGGCGTACTGATGATTGCCTTTGTGTTTGGACATTTGTCCATTCATAAACCGCAGCTAACAGCTGGACCACAAAGCTATGCAAGAGCGCTTTTTAAAGATCCGAAAAAAGGAAAAGCAGCCGGTTTTACAATGGTTTGGGGATATTGGGTGGCAAGCTGGATTAGTAATGTCGCCATTATCACAAGCCTAGCTGGTTATTTAACAACCTTTTTCCCAATTTTAACCGTGAAAACGGAGGTCTTTACTTTTGGAAAAGAAGCGATCACACTTGGTCAGCTCACAACGTTTATCGTATGTACAATCCTTCTATGGGGGACTCATACGATTTTAATTACAAGCTTAAGCGCAGCAAGTAAGTTAAACTTTATTACGACCTTTTCAAAGGTGCTTGGATTCGTCCTTTTTATTGTCGCAGGCTTATTTGCATTCCAAACCGCATTATTTGAACATTATTACTTCCCTGTTGAAGCAGCAAGTGGTGAAGGAGTGCTCGGACTTGGAGGCCAAATTCATCATGCGGCCATTTCCACACTATGGGCATTTATCGGCATCGAATCTGCTGTCATTTTATCAGGAAGAGCTTCCTCGCAGCGTGATGTCAAACGTGCGACGATTACAGGACTTTTAATTGCACTGTCTATTTATATGATTATTACCTTGATTACAATGGGCGTTCTGCCGCATGATCAATTGCAAGGCTCTGATAAACCATTCGTAGACGTGCTTCAGCTCATTATCGGACCGGCTGGCGGCATTGTCATGGCACTTCTTGCGATCATTTGTTTATTTGGTTCGATGCTCGGCTGGATTTTGCTTGGTTCTGAAGTCCCTTATCAAGCAGCAAAGGCTGGCGATTTCCCAGCAGTGTTTGCAAAAACAAACAAAAAAGGCAGTCCTGTTTTTGCTTTGACTGTCACAAATATCATGTCACAGCTGTTTATTTTCTCAGTCATGTCACGTACGATTAATGAAGCCTTTACTTTCTTAACAACATCAGCGACACTTGCGTATCTCATTCCGTATATCGTGTCGTCGATCTACAGCTTTAAGGTCATCATGCAAGGTGACACATATGAGCTCCAAAAAGGAAATCGGACAAGAGACGGGATCATTGCGCTTGTGGCCATGGGGTATTCCGCTTGGGTCATTATTTCAGGCACAGCTGATTTAAAAACATTTGGTCTTGGTATTGGATTGTTTTTAGTTGGCATTTTACTTTACCCATTCATGTCCAAAAAATTTGCCAAAGGTACAGTATAAGAAATACGTTTCTCCAGCATTGGAGAAACGTATTTTTTTATGAGGCAGATGTTAATTGATCCACAATAAATTCGAGCTGACCTTCTAGTGACACAGGGTCATTAAAGAAGTAACCGACTGTATCTGTTTCAAATACGCGTTTGTTTTGGACAGCAGGAAGTGATGCCCAGATGCTGCTTTTATACACTTGATCGCCATTACTTTTTGAACCGCTCCATGGGCTTGTGAAAATATAATCACCTGCAAATTCTGGAAGCTTTTCAAGAGAAATGTTTGCATAACCGACACCACTGTCGATGGCTTCTTTTTGGACGGCCTTCGGGGCTTTTAATTTCAGCTCGTCATAAATGATTTCACCACCGCGTGCAAAAGTGTTACCGAAAATGTAAATGCCCTTATCGAATGGTGATACGATCGAAACGGTTTTGTTTCCTACAGCTTTTGTTACTTTTGGTTTCACTTCAGCAATTTTGGCATCCCATTTTGTGATCCAATCCGTTGCTTTTTTTGATGTGCCTGTCATTTTACCGAATTCTTTTAGCTGGTCTTTAAACGAATATTGATTGTATTGAATGGCAACTGTAGGTGCAATTTTTTTGTATTGATCAAATTTCTCATCTTCTCCCCAAGCAATGATCATATCCGGCTTCAAAGAGGCTACTTTCTCAACAGAGGGAGATTTTCCAATATTTTTCACTCCATCTGTTTTTCCTTTATAGAAAGGGTTTTTAAAGATGGGCGCAGTGGCAGCAATTGGGGTTTTGCCGAGTGTGACGAGATCCCCGTAATAGCTTTCCGCCAGAAGCACAATACGTTGTGGGTTTTGAGGCAGTTTCACTTCACCCTTTACATCTTGATAGGTGATCGTGTCATTTTTTTTGGCTCCCGATTCTTTATTGGAAGTGCTGCCGCAAGCAGCAGTAAAAATCATAAGGGTCATGAAGGAAATCAAAAGAAGTCCAGTTCGTTTTTTCACTAAAGTTCGCTCCTATTCAATTGTTTATGATAATGATTCTCATTCGCGATTATATCTTAACATGATAGAAGAAAAAATGCATCGGCTATTTTATGACCAAAATGAAAATGGTGAAATTCTCCCGGTTTTTTGATGAAAATAAAGAAATTTATTAGAACAAGGATTTCAAAACGTGAAGAAAGTGATATACTAGACTCCGAGATTGATAATCATTATCACTAATAACGAATAGATATGAACGGAAAGGAAGAGACTGGTTTTGGGCTCACAATCGAATAAACAGCTGTCAGCTAAAGATGATGCGATAGATATTGTGACAAAGCCTTTTGGTACAGCAGCTGTTGTCATCATAGGAATCATTGCTTTAGCATTCGGTCTTTTTTTATCAGTATCGCTAGGAGCGGCAAACATTCATTTACACACGGTATGGGAAGCCGTCTTTCATTTTGATTCACAACAAACCTCACATCAAATCATTAGGGAACTAAGGCTGCCGCGTACAGTTGGTGCCGCACTTGTCGGTGCCTTTTTAGCAGTATCGGGTGCCATCATGCAAGGCATGACAAGAAATGCGCTTGCGTCTCCTGAAATCATGGGTGTGACAAATGGCTCTGCATTTGCGATTGCCATTGCGTTTGCTTTTTTCCCAGGCCAATCTTCTTTTACATTAATTCTTTGGTCATTTTTGGGTGCAGCACTTGGCGCCTCTATTGTATTTGGGGTTGGAACCCTTTCAAAAGGGGGACTTACTCCTGTGAAGCTCGCATTAGCCGGTACGGCTGTTGGCGCACTTTTAAGCTCAATTTCCTCAGCGATTGCCATTCGATTTGACGTCGCGCAAGATATGAGTTTTTGGTACGCAGGCGGTGTGGCTGGTGTGAATTGGAGCAATATTAAGATCATCATTCCAGTTGCGGCTGTAGGACTGATCATCGCAATGATTCTTGCCCGCTCCATCACGGTTTTAAGCTTAGGTGATGAATTAGCAAAAGGGCTTGGACAATATACACGAACAGTCAAGGTACTTGGCATATTGGTCGTGATCCTTTTAACAGGTGCAGCCGTGTCAGTTGCAGGTTCTATTGGCTTTATCGGGCTTGTGATTCCTCATGTTACGCGTTTCTTGGTCGGCGTTGACTATCGCTGGATTATACCTTGCTCAGCTATTTTAGGGGCTATTTTGCTCATTTATGCAGACATTGCGGCAAGGCTTGTCAATGCGCCGTTTGAAACGCCAGTTGGTGCCATTACAGCCATTATAGGCGTTCCTTTCTTCTTATATTTAGCGAGACGTGAAAGGAGCGGAATTTAAATGGAAATGGTGCAGCAGGCAAAGAAAAAGAAATACAAACGAACGATGGTCATGATCTTTTTAGCCATCGTGGCTGTGTTCCTGATTAGTTTAAATACCGGAGAGATAAGGATTTCTCCGATGGATACATTCAAAACATTTTTTGGACTCGGAAGTGAAATGGATGAGCTTGTATTATTCGAGTTCAGACTTCCAAGGATGGTCATCGCTTTACTTGTTGGCGCTTCTATCGCTGTATCAGGTGCCATTTGGCAAGGTGTTTCTCAAAATGGTTTAGCTGATCCCGGCATTCTAGGTGTAAATGCGGGTGCAGGTTTTGCGGTTGTTTTGTTTATCTTTGCCTTTCAGGGCTCGATGTCGAACTTAGGTGATTTTACGATATTTGTACTGCCGCTTTTCGCTTTCGCAGGTGCAGCCTTTGCTGCATTTCTCATTTATGTGCTAGCGTGGAAAAAGGGCATTACGCCTGTTCGATTGATTTTAACTGGTATTGGGATCAATGCTGCATTTTCGGCAGCAATTGTAGTCATTCAATTAAAGATGAGCCCAAATGATTTTAACCAAGCCATTGTGTGGCTGTCAGGAAGTATTTGGGGCTCAAGCTGGACATATGTCTTATCAGTCGTGCCATGGATGCTGATTTTTCTTGTATTAGCGATGGTGAGGGCACACTACTTAAATATCATGAATTTGGGTGATCAGATATCTTATGGCTTAGGGATTTCAGTTCATAAAGAAAGAAGTTTTCTCATGCTGATTGCAGTTGCATTAGCCGGTGCAAGTGTCGCAGTTGCAGGGAGTATATCGTTCCTAGGGTTAGCGGCACCACACCTCGCAAGAAAGCTAGTTGGGCCGAAACATCAAGGAATGATACCGGCGTCCGCTATGATTGGTGCACTGCTGTTATTACTTGCAGATACACTTGGGCGTGTCATACTTGCTCCATCAGAGGTGCCCGTTGGACTTGTCGTTTCTGCTTTAGGCGCACCTTACTTCATTTACTTATTGATGAAAACGAACTAATGAGGAAGGAGAGTACAACAGATGAAATCACTTGAAACAGAAAAGCTTTGTATTGGCTATCATGACCGTTTGATTGTAGACGATTTAAATATCAGCATCCCAAAAGGCAAGGTGACCACATTAATTGGGCCGAATGGGTGCGGGAAGTCAACGATTTTAAAAACAATGTCTCGTATTATGAAGTCCCATCAAGGTGCTGTTTATTTAAATGGCCAGGCGATCCATCAAACACCAACAAAAGAAATTTCAAAACAAATGGCTATCTTACCGCAGACGCCTGAAGCCCCAAGTGGTCTGACCGTTTATGAGCTTGTGTCATATGGACGTTTCCCACATCAAAATGGATTTGGCCGCTTATCAAATGAGGACAAACGAATCATCAGATGGGCACTTGAGGAGACGGGAATGATTGCATTTCATGACCGGCCAATTGAAGCACTCTCCGGTGGACAGCGTCAGCGGGTATGGATTGCGATGGCACTCGCTCAGGAAACAGAGCTGCTTTTATTAGACGAACCAACGACGTATTTAGATCTTGCTCATCAGCTGGAGATCCTTCAGCTATTAGAACGCTTAAACAGAGAGCAGGGCAGAACGGTGCTGATGGTGATTCATGACCTCAATCATGCTGCACGCTTTTCACATTACATGATTGCCCTCAATCAAGGGAAAGTCATTAAAGATGGTACGCCTCATGAAGTCATGACAAAAGAGGTGCTCAGTCAGGTGTTCCACATCGATGCAGAAATTGTGCTTGATCCGAGAACGAATAAGCCGATCTGTTTAACATATGACTTAATGAATCATGAAAGAAAGCTTGAAGCTGTGAACGGATAATAGATGGACAAAAACTCGGTATGTATGACCGGGTTTTTTTTTGCATTTTTTGATATTACCTTGTTATGCCATTTTCTCCAGTCGATCTTTTTTCGCTTTTATGTAGAAAAGAGGTACTTTTTTACTTTGGACAATGGTAATATACGGTTAGAGATCATAGCTAGAAAGGAAAGAGATGCGTGGAAACAGCAAAAATATTGATTGCAGATGACGAAGAAGCAATTGTAAAAATGGTTGAACGCGTATTAAAAAAAGAAGGGTTTCAACATATTTATAAAGCCTATCATGCAGATGAAGCATTAGATATTGTCAAAAACGAGGACATCCACCTCTTACTTCTAGATGTGATGATGCCCGGTAAGTCTGGCTTTGATGTTCTGCCTGACATCAGGAAAATGACGAAGGCACCGATTTTCTATTTAACAGCAAGAACGTCTGATGTAGACAAATTGACTGGATTTGCACAAGGTGCAGACGATTACATCACAAAGCCATTTAATCCGTTAGAGCTAGTAGCTAGAATTAAGGCGCACTTAAACCGAACTTATATCTCCTTACAGGAGGAGCAGGAAGAAGCTCACAGTCAATATGAATATGCTCATTTCTCGTACCATCCTCATGCAGCCGAATTGAAAGTAAGGGGAAAGGTGACGGCTTGCTCAGCGCAGCTTTTGTCCTTGCTGAAGTATTTTTGTGACCATCCGAATGTAGTACTTTCAAAAGATCAAATCTATGAGAAAGTATGGGGTGTTCCGTCATATGGTGACAACAACACCGTCATGGTTCATATCCGAAAGCTGAGAGAAAAAATAGAGTTAGATCCAAGTCAGCCTGAATATATTGTGACGATCCGTGGTATGGGCTATAAGTTCATTCCCCAACCTGTGAAGGTTCTTCAATAGTTTATGAATTTACGAACAAAACTTTTCTTTCACTTTGTCGGACAAATGTTTATTGTCATCGTCATTCTAACGATCGGGCAAACATTCTCTGAAAATCTTTATTTTCAAAAGCGCTATGAGAATATGACTGAAACTGGTTTAACGAAGGCAGATGGAGATACACTCATGAGCTGGCTTTATTTTAACGAGGATGGAAAAATGGAAGCCGATGATCAGCTCAAACAAGCAGTGGAAAAACGTGATGGCTGGCTACAAGTGATTGATTCCAAAAAACGCAACGTCTATAGCTATCAACTCCCTAAAAACATTCCAACATCCTATCAAAAGGATGAAATGATCAAGATCTTTGAAAAAAGACAATTTAAAGATTACAAGATGTACTTCTGGCCAATTGAGATTGATCAAGAAAGCTTTATCGTCTTATATGGATTTAAAACGAACAGCACAAAGGTAGCCAATTATCTCAAGCAGCATGAAAAAAATCTGGCTGCATTGTCTCAATATTCAGTTGAAACAAAAGAATTTTTGAAAAGAATGAATGGATCGGTGCATCTGTTTAATGAAGAAGGAAAATACTTAAAAGGTATCCGAGCCAAAAATAATTTGAAAAATAACGTAACGGATGTTGAACTGCTCAAGTATCAATCGAAGCCTTGGGAGTTTAGAAGCGACCTGTCGTATATCAAAGTGAATAAGGATTTGTATATGATTGTTTCGGTGCCAAACAAAGTATACAGCCCAGACGAGCTTTATGATAAAGAGACAGAGGCTTTAAACCAATATACAACGCTTTTGATTGCAGGTCTTGCGCTTACGATTATTATCGTTATGACATTATGGTACTCGTATCGCTATGGGCTACCGATCTATCACATTATCCGCTGGCTGATTTTCTTATCAAGAAATAAATTGCAGGAGCCAACAAATAGAAAAGGTATTCCAGTAAGTAAAAATAAAAAGGGCCGTATTAAGCGGGAGTATCGGCTGTTTGAGGATATTCTCAAAACAATGGATCAGCTCACCAATACGTTAAAAGAGAATGAAGCAAACCGAAGAAAAATTCAAACCACGAGGGAAGAATGGATCGCAGGGCTGTCTCATGATCTAAAAACGCCTCTTAGCACGATTTACGGCTATGGATTAATGCTAGAATCAGATCAATACCAATGGTCCAAGGAAGAAGTCATGGAAATGGGACAAGTCATTCGTGAGAAATCAGAATACATGTCGACGTTGATTGAGGATTTAAACCTCACGTATCGATTGAAAAATGGTGCATTGCCTATTAATCGAAAACCTGTTGAGCTTGGTGAATTTTTAGCCTCCATTATGGACGAGTTTTCAAGAAGCACGCTTTCAGAAGATTATTTGTCATCCTTTGAAGATCAAACAGAGGGTGTCATGTTTGAGATCGATAAAGCCTGGTTTAGACGAGTCATTGAGAACCTGCTGGCAAACGCAGTGAAGCATAACCAGAAAGGTACTCTTATTCAAGCTGTTCTATCTGAAACAAATGATGAAGTTCGGATCGAAATGAAAGATAACGGACGCGGAATGGCGCAAGAAACGGTGGATCATTTATTTAATCGTTACTATAGAGGGACAAATACGAATGATCCAACAAATGGAACAGGACTAGGACTGGCGATTGCAAAAGAGCTTGTCTTACTGCACGATGGCGATATTCAAGTAGAAAGTGAATTAGGTCAAGGAACAACTATTGCGATTATCCTAAAGAAAACACCATCTGTAAAATAGCCAAAAAACGATTTTCTTTTCTAAAGGAGATCGTTTTTTCTTGTTTTAGGATTGAAATCGATTTTGTAAACGATTACAATAAAATTGTTAACGTGAACAAATTGATTTTCATCATTATAAGAGATGGGGGAGTTTGATGAAAGCTTTTTTAGATGAGCAGTTTTTATTAAACAGTCAAACGGCGGAAAAGCTATACCATGAGTTTGCAAAGAACCTTCCGATTATTGATTACCATTGTCATTTAAGTCCAAAAGAAATCTATGAAAATAAAACGTTCCGAAATATAACCGAAGCATGGCTTTACGGGGATCATTACAAATGGCGCGCCATGAGAGCAAATGGGATACCTGAAACACATATCACAGGAGATGCCTCAGATGATGAGAAATTTTTAGCATGGGCGAAAACTGTTCCGATGACGATTGGAAATCCTCTCTATCACTGGACCCATCTAGAGCTAAGACGATATTTTGATGTTGAAGAACTTTTGAATGAAGAAAGCGCAGACATCATCTGGAAAAAAGTAAATGAAAAGTTGCAAGGAGATGGATTTGGTGCGAGAGATTTCATTGTGAAATCAAATGTTGAAACGGTTGTGACGACAGACGATCCGGTTGATTCGTTGATTTATCACCAACAACTGCGGGAAGAAGGCTTTTCTGTGCAAGTACTGCCAGGGTTTCGGCCAGATAAGGCATTAGATATCACAAATGACTTGTTTATCGAGTATGTTCATCAGCTGGCGGAGGTTTCATCTATCAAGATCGAATCCTATCAAGACTTCATAAAAGCACTTCATATGCGAATCGATTTCTTTCATGAACAGGGCTGTTTGATTTCAGATCATGCCATCAATGAAATGACTTACGAAGACACGACGGAAGAAGAAGCTACGATCATTTTTCATAAAAGAATGTCTGGACATCCATTGACGGAAAAGGAGAAGGTTCAATTTAAAACGCACACATTCATTGAACTAGGTCAGGCATATGCTCAGCGGGGATGGGCGATGCAGCTTCATATCAATGCGCTCAGAAACAACAATTCAAAAATGTTTGAGCGGCTTGGACCAGATACCGGATATGATGCAATGAATGATGAAGACATTGCAAAACCTCTTTGCCGCGTATTAGATCGGTTAGAACAAGCATATGCATTGCCAAAAACCATCCTCTATTCCTTGAATCCAAGGGACAATGTGGTGATTTCAACGATCGCTGGAAGTTTTCAAGATGGAAAGACTCCTGGGAAAATGCAGCATGGAACAGCCTGGTGGTTTAATGATACAAAGCAGGGAATGACAGAGCAGATGATGGCACTTTCCAGTATCGGACTGATCAGCCGATTTATTGGGATGCTGACAGATTCACGAAGCTTCCTGTCTTACACAAGACATGAATATTTCCGTAGACTGTTATGTGACATCATTGGAAATTGGGTGGAAAAAGGTGAAGCGCCTAATGATCTCAATTTGCTAGGGGGAATGGTAAAAGGAATCAGCTATGAAAATGCAAAGCAGTATTTTCAATTTGAACGGGCAAATGAGCTACCGCATAAAAGCAAGATGATATGAACAAAAAGCAAGATTATGAAAGCGTTTTTATGATAAGATGATAAAAAATCATAAAAGGCGGAATAGCATGACAGTCACAATCAAAGATATAGCAAAATTGGCAAACGTTTCTCATACCACAGTATCAAGGGCTTTAAATAATAGCCCTTTTATTAAAGAGAAAACAAAACAAAACATCTTGTCGATTGCAAAACAGCTGAATTACTCACCGAATGTCCATGCCAGAGGCCTTGTCTCGCAAAAATCATTTACAATTGGTCTGTTTTTTACGAGTTTAACAGAAGGCACATCCTCAAGTTTCTTTGTTGATGCATTAAAAGGCGTCAACAGTGTGATAACAGAAAACTATCATTTGGTTGTAAGAGGAATTGACGATTTTCACGATTACACAACCATTCATAAACAGCGGTATGATGGTATTTTGCTCATGAGCCAAAGCGAGCATGATGAAGCGTTTATCCATCATGTGAAAAAGCAGGGCATTCCCATTATTGTACTGAATCGCCGTGTAGAAAGTAATCAAGTGATGAATATATTAGCGGATGATGGTGAAGGGGCATACCAAGCTGCACACTATTTCATTCAGCAGGGGCATAAACAAATTGCCATTATTGAAGGGAAAGAAGGGTTTAAATCCACACAGGAAAGAAAAGCTGGTTTTCTGCAAGCACTCATTGACCATCATGTACCCATGAAGAAGGAATACATGATCACAGGCGACTATCATATGAAGAGCGGCTATGAATCAATGGAAGCCTTACTCACTCTTGATGATCCGCCAACTGCCCTTTTTTGCTCCAACGATGACATGGCGATTGGTGCGATGAATGCATTGTTTGCAAAAGGTAAAAGGTGTCCTGATGATCTTTCTATTATTGGTTTTGATGATATTTCATTTTCATCTTATACAACGCCTGCCCTCACAACAGTCAAAAAGCCAATTGAAAAAATGTGTGCGCTTGGAGCAGAAGCCATCCTTTCAGTCATCAACGGTGAAAAGCAAGAAGACGATCATCTGGAAAAAGTGTATGTCCACACAGAGCTGATGATTAGAGATTCAGTAAAAAAGGTGCAGTAATCAGCATCTTTTAAATGAAAATGTTCACGTGTGCAAAAAATGCAGGGAGGAAAAGCGTTTGAGACGATTATCCAAAGATGTGTACCCAGTGGCTGAATATCCTGAAACCATTCTACAAATTGGCGAAGGAAACTTTATGCGGGGATTTATGAATTGGCAGATCCAGAAGCTAAACGACTGTACAGATTTTAAAGGAAGAGCAGTGGTCGTTCCTCCTCGAAAAGGATCAGTGACCGCTCTAAATGAACAAGATGGTTTGTACACTTTATGTATTCAAGGGTTTCATGACCAAAAAGAAATGAACGAACGGATCGTCATTCAATCCATCAGCAGGGGAATCAGCACATATACAGATTATGAAGCCTTTTTACATGTAGCGGAAAGTCCTGATGTGCGCTTTGTCTTTTCTAATACAACAGAGGCAGGACTTGTGTTAAGAAAAGAGGACCGATTAGAAGATCGGCCGCAAGCAAGTTTTCCAGGAAAGCTGACAGCCTTCTTGTATCACCGCTTCAAAGCTTTTTCTGGAGATGAGAAAAAGGGCTTGATCATTTTACCTTGTGAATTGATTGAACAAAACGGTGATCGATTAAGAGAATATGTGATCACAATGGCAGCTGAGTGGAATCTTCCGCCTGATTTTGTGGCTTGGGTCAAGGAAGCCAACACGTTCTGTAATACGTTAGTTGATCGGATTGTCCCAGGATTTTCTCAGAAAGCAGCGGAGACTGTTCAAAAAGAAGAGGGGTATATTGATGAATTGCTTGTCACGGCAGAATATTATCACCTGTTTGTCATTGAAGCACCTCCGTTTGTTCAAAAAGAGCTTCCTTTTCAAGAAGCAGGGTTAAACGTACTTTTTGTGGAAGATATCGCTCCCTATCGTATGAGCAAGGTTCGCATTTTAAACGGTGCGCATACAGCGATGGTGCCGATTGCATATTCATGTGGCTTGGATACTGTCAAAAAAGCGGTGGATGATGAGCATGTTGGTGTGTTCATTCGCCGCATGCTTGAGGAGGAAGTGCTGCCAGGTTTGCCACTTCCTGAAGAAGAGCTGCTGCTTTATACACAATCCGTTTGGGATCGATTCTGCAACCCTTTTGTCAAACATCAATTACTCGATATTGCCTTAAATGGTGTATCTAAATTTCGGGCACGTATTCTCCCGTCTCTTCTAGATTATATAGAGCTAAAAAAACAGTTGCCTACGAAACTTATGTTCTCACTGAGCAGTTTGATTTATTTTTATCAAATCCAAGCAGAGCAAATAAAGGATGATGAGTCTGTGATGACATTCATGAAGGAAGCATGGGAGGAAGTGGAACATTCCTATGAATTAATGGTCGATCAACTTCTTTCAAACGAAGTTTTATGGGGGATGGATTTGACGAAGATCGCAGGGCTGAAGGATGCAGTAGCCGAGCAGCTCACCTTCATACATGAAAATGGCATGAGAGCTGCTGTTCACCAAATACTTCAATATGAAAGTCAGGGGGAGAAGGCATGAGGGACTTTGTTGTGATTCATCCTTCAGATAATGTTGGTATCGCTTTAAAAGTGCTTGAGCAAGGCGAAGAGCTTCAGCACCAAGGTCATACAATCATTTTAAAAGAAACCGTTCCTAAAGGTCATAAATTTGCATTGGCTGAGATCAAAGAAAAAGAGAATATCATCAAATATGGCTACCCCATTGGTCATGCAGCCACTAAGATTTCTGCTGGAGAATGGGTGCATACGCACAATATCAAAACGAATCTATCAGGTAAGCTCGATTACGAATACCGTCCTTCTTTAACAGAAAACCCCTATGAAAAAACGAATCTTACATTTAAAGGGTATAAACGGAAAAATGGCGCAAGTGGTATACGAAATGAGCTTTGGATTGTCCCAACAGTTGGGTGTGTCAATGGCATTGCCGATCAAATCATTCAAATATTTACCGCTGAAATGGGGGGAGACATCCATCCTTTTGAAACGGCTCTCGTATTAAAGCACAATTATGGGTGCTCACAGCTTGGGGATGATCATGAAAACACAAAAACCATTCTTCAAAATGCCGTAAAGCACCCAAATGCTGGAGGGGTTCTCGTTCTAGGTCTTGGCTGTGAAAACAATGACATTGAGGATTTTCAGGCAACATTAGGGGAGTATGACCAGGCGAGGGTGAAATTTTTAAGAAGCCAAGAAGTAGGGGATGAGATTGAGACGGGTGTCGCTTTGCTCAAGGAAATTTATGACGCAGCGAAAGAAGATCAGCGTGAAGACATTCCGTTATCTGAGCTGAAAATTGGCTTGAAATGCGGAGGATCAGATGGATTTTCAGGCATTACCGCAAATCCACTTTTAGGCAGACTGTCCGATTTCATTGTGGCTCAAGGCGGAACCACCGTCTTAACAGAAGTACCGGAAATGTTCGGGGCTGAAACAATCTTAATGGAGAGAGCGGAATCAAAAGCGACATTCGACAATATTGTGCAGATGATCAATGATTTTAAACAATACTTTATGGATCATCGACAGCCAGTATATGAAAATCCTTCCCCGGGAAATAAAGCAGGAGGAATTTCGACATTAGAAGATAAATCTCTCGGCTGTACACAAAAAGCGGGTACTTCCGTTATAAAGGATGTTTTAACATACGGTGAGCTGCTAAAACGAAAAGGATTGAATTTATTAAGTGCGCCTGGGAATGATTTGGTTGCTTCATCTGCTCTCGCAGCGTCTGGCTGTCAGCTCGTCCTCTTTACAACAGGCAGAGGCACACCGTTTGGCACATTTGTTCCAACGATGAAGGTATCGACCAATACTGCGTTATATGAAACAAAAAAACATTGGATTGACTTTAATGCGGGGGAATTGCTTGAGGATGTATCAGAAGATGTGGTGCTAGAGAAGTTCATTGCCACGGTGATTGATGTGGCGAGTGGAAAGCTGTTAAATCATGAAAAAAACAATTTTAGAGAGTTGGCTATTTTTAAAACAGGTGTGACACTTTAAGGCGTCTGGGGGATAAGGAAATGTCTAAAAAACGGAATTTGATGTATGTGACAGCAGGAACAGTACTAACAGGAATTGGACTCGCACGTTTAGCAAAGCAAGGGAAAAAAGACAAAGAAACAAATGGCATAGATCAGGTGTTAAAGCAGATAAAAGCACCAAAGTTCCCAGATCGTGAATTCAATGTCATTCATTATGGTGCAGATAACAAAGGGATAGAGCTTTCGACAAATGCTATTCAGTCTGCCATCGATGATGCACATCGTTTGAAAGGAGGGCGTGTGCTGATTCCTGAAGGGACATTTTTGACAGGCGCTTTAGAATTGAAAAGCAATGTAGAGCTTCATCTTCATGAAAACGCCTATGTGGCCTTTAGCCAAGATACACGTGATTATCTCCCACTTGTTCTAACAAGATATGAAGGCATTGAGCTCTATAATTATTCACCACTTATTTATGCCCATCATGCAGAAAACATCGCGATTACAGGAGCAGGCACGCTGGACGGGAGAGGGGATGAACACCACTGGTGGCCTTGGAAGTATGGAACAAATGGTCAACCCTCTCAAGATCGGGATCGACAGCTTCTTTTTGAAATGGCTGAAAAAAGAATACCAGTGGAAGAAAGGGTGTTTGGCGAAGGACATTATTTAAGATCAAGCTTTATCCAGCCATACAATTGCCAAAACATTCTCATTGAAGGAGTAACAGTAAAGGATTCACCGATGTGGCAAGTCCATCCGGTGTTAAGTGAAAACGTCATCGTCCGTGGGGTGAATATCATCGGTCATGGCCCAAATACAGATGGTGTGAATCCAGAGTCGTGCCGACATGTGCTCATTGAAGATTGTTATTTTGATAATGGCGATGATTGTATTGCCATTAAATCGGGCAGAAATGAGGACGGCCGGAGAATCGGTGTTCCATCTGAAAACATCGTCATTCGTAGAAATACGATGCGTGATGGTCATGGCGGAGTAACGATCGGGAGTGAAATCTCTGGAGGCGTCAAGTATGTATATGCAGAGGATAATGTCATGGACAGTCCGAACCTCGACAGGGCATTGCGCATTAAGACCAACTCTGTCAGGGGCGGTACCATTGAACACATCTATTTTAAAAACAATCTAGTGAAAAGCTTAAAGCATGAGGTGGTCTGTATCGACATGATGTATGAGGAAGGGGATGCCGGTCCGCATAGACCTGTAGTCCGTCATATTGAAGTAGAAGGGTTAAAAAGTAGCGGAGGGCGATATGGCGTGAAGATCGCCGCATACTCACATTCCCCGGTCACACACTTTAAAATGAAAGACTGTGTCATTGACGATGTCACGTACCCTCTTTCATTGGAACATGCAGTATCTCCTTCATTTCAGAAAGTTGTCATTAATGGTGAAGATATCAACCAATAGCGGAAGTGAAAACAGCCACGTCAAAGGCTGTTTTTCTTTTATAAGGGCAAAAAAACGTATTGGCCGTCACATATACAACCTATCTGCTCTGTAGTATAATATTCCCGAAATTAGAAAAGAATTGACGAAAGAGATGACGTCAAGCAGTACATAAAGCAGGGGGTTTATTGATGAAGAAGTTAACTGGTATTTGGCTATCATTGTTACTTGTGATCGGTGTTTTAGCAGGGTGTGCAGGTGCGGAAACGGACCAAAAAACAAACAGTTCAAAGCCTAAAGAGACAGCGGCTGCCGCATTTCCTGTATCCATCAAAGATGCAGCTGGTAAAACAGTTGAAATCAAAGAACAGCCTAAACGAATTGTTTCGTTAATTCCAAGTAATACAGAGGTTGCCTATGCCCTTGGTCTTGGAGATAAAATCGTTGGTCGATCAGACTTTGACAACTATCCAAAGGAAGTAGAAAAGGTGGAGAAGATTGGCGGTCTTGATTTCAATGTAGAGAAGGTTATTTCCTTAAAGCCTGATCTTGTCTTAGCACATGCATCACAAATGAGCTCAAAAGACGGATTTAAACAGCTTGAAGATGCAGGTATTCAAGTGCTGACTGTCAATGATGCGGCTTCCTTCAAAGATGTTTATAAGTCTATCCATATGATTGGTGAAGCAACCGGCGTAAAAGAGGCATCAACGAAGCTTGTAGATGAGATGAAATCAAAACTGAATGACATCAAAAAACAAGCAGAATCCATCTCCAAAGACAAACAAAAAACAGTTTTTGTCGAAGTATCAGGTGCGCCTGAAATTTATACAACAGGTAAACAAACGTTTATGGACGAAATGTTGTCTGTCATTCATGCAAAAAATGCTGCTGGCGACCAAACAGGCTGGGTGCAAATGACGGAAGAATCAATTATTAAACGAAATCCTGATGCCATCGTTACGATTGATGGCGCAAGTTTAGCTGATCTGAAAAAAAGAGACGGCTGGAAGGCGATCAAAGCAGTCAAAGAAAAACAAGTCTTTCAATTGAATACGGATCTGGCATCACGACCGGGACCGCGATTGGTTGAAGGAGTGGAGGCTCTTGCGAAAAGCATCTATCCTGACACGTTCAAATAAAATCATCATCGCATACACAGCAAGTGCTTTACTTCTTGTGGTGAGCATTGGAATGGGAATCTCATTTGGCAGCTTAGGGATTCCCATTCCTTCTATACTTCGGATCTTTGTTCATGAAGTATTTGGAATCGAGGCCGGAACCATTGATGCAATTGACCGCAATATTATGATGAATATCCGGCTGCCGAGAGTGATATTAGCGGCGTTAGTCGGAGCAGCTCTGGCGTTATCTGGTGCAGCCTTTCAAGGTTTATTAAAAAATCCTCTCGCTGACCCTTATACACTTGGGGTATCTCAAGGGGCATCTGTGGGGGCTGTAGCCACACTGTTTTTCAGTTTGCAGTTTCCTTTGCTCGGCAGTTTTACACTGCCTTTTTTGAGTATGACAACAGCGCTTGTCACACTATGTCTCGTCCTCTTTTTTGCCCGTCTGGTTCACCGAGGAATGAGCATTTCTTCTTTAATTTTGACGGGGGTCATCTTTAGCTCTTTTTTAGGAGCCCTCATTTCATTAATGATTGCGTTAACAGGTGATGATTTAAAAGAGATTATTCATTGGCTTCTAGGCAGTGTGTCTATGAGAGGCTGGCGATATATTGCTCTTTTTCTTCCTTTTTTCCTCATTGGTACATTTGCATTGATCTTGATGGGAAGAGATTTAAATGTGATGACGTATGGCGAAGAAAAGGCAAAACTGTTAGGGGTTCATGTAAAAAGGAGCAAATATGTGGTGCTGCTTGCTGGTTCGATTCTGACTGGAAGTGCGGTGGCTGTGTCAGGAACGATCGGATTTGTAGGACTGGTGATTCCGCATTTTATCCGTCTTTTATCCATTACGGATCATCGTCATTTGCTGCCTTTGTCGATGCTGAATGGTGCTTCCTTTCTCGTTTTAGCAGATGTGCTCTCCCGTACGATCATTGAACCGACTGAATTGCCTATTGGCATCATTACAGCGTTAATTGGTGCACCTGTCTTTGGCATCATCCTCATTCGCAGATATAGAGGAGGGACGCATCTATGATTCAAGTGAAGGAAGTTAGAGGAGGATATGGAGAAAAAGAGGTCATTCACGGCGTGAGTTTTGAAGTGGAGCGAGGGGAATTCCTCGGCATCCTTGGTCCAAATGGGAGCGGTAAGACGACACTGCTTAAAATGATCGCAGGTATTTTAGCACCTGAGAGCGGCCAAGTAACACTAGATGGCCATCCAGTTCAATCCTACCGGCCAAAGGCACTTGCGCAAAAATTGGCGGTTCTTCCCCAGAAGACCGATCAAGCCTTTTCATTTACAGTGGAAGAAACGGTCCAGTTTGGGCGTTATCCTTATCAGAAAGGTTGGCTGCAATCTGTTACGAAAGCAGATATCGAGATTGTCAGCAAGGTGATGGACCAAACAGATATTGCTCAATTTAAAGATCAATCCATTCATGAGTTAAGCGGTGGAGAACAGCAGCGGGTTTACTTAGCTCAAGCGCTGGCTCAGTGCCCTGACTATTTATTGCTGGATGAACCAACGAGTTTTCTTGATTTAGCTTATCAAAAAGAGTTACTCGATTTGATTAAACAAGAGACGGTTTCCTCTAACTTAACGGTGATCGGTGTGTTTCATGATGTGAACATTGCCAGTTTGTATTGTGACAGTCTGCTTTTGCTGAATGAAGGAAAGACGGACATGCTGGGAGAACCGCATCATGTGTTGACCACCGAACGGGTGAACCGGGTGTATGAAACAAATGTAACACCTCTCCAACATCCACTGCGGGCAAACCCTCAGCTGGTAATTGAACCTGCGTCCATCTCTGAACATTCAAGGCTGAACTTAGCGGATGGGTGGAAAACATATGGCGCAAACGGAATGACATTTTCTACTCATCAGCCATTGCGCATCCTTTCATCACATGAGAAAAGCGGGGGTTTCTTTTGGACACGGTCCCTTGGAACGGGAACTGAAGCACTCCAAGACATGCTGGATGATGAGGAAGGGTATTTATTTCTTGGTCAATCTGATGGGCCGAAGCAATACGCCGCTGAAGATGATGATGAAGATGTCCTTCTTTATGGAATGCATCAAGAAGGAGAGCTGTCCGTTTGGCTTGTGCTGAAAGGAACGATATCAGATGGTGCGTCTGTCCAGATAATGGGCGAGCTGATGCACTTCATTAAACAAGAGACAAGTATCCAGGTACATCACCTTTGTATCGCTGCTGCCAATGCAGAAGAAAAGGAGCATACTGCTCATTTACATGAAAGAGTCAGACTGAAAGTGAAGCATCTTCTTCATACATTGAATGCCATGAAAAAGTGAACCGGCTGGTTCACTTTTTTTGTTGAAAACATCAACATCTACTTATGTCACCCACTGAATATTTGAAAAAAACGAAAAAGATGTTGCTAAATAAATCATATTGCTTTTATAATAAGAATCATGAAAGCGTTTTAATAATTAGTTGTTTAAAAATGCAACAACCGAAAGGGGAGGATCATTTGAACATTCAGGGAATCATTCCAGCTATTTTGACACCGCTTACAGAAGAAGAGCATTTTCATCCAGAAGTGACAAAGCAACTTATTGATCATTTAATCGACTCAGGTGTGCACGGCATCTTTGCTTTAGGGACAAACGGCGAATTTCATTTGTTTTCAGAGGAAGAAAAGCTTCAAATTGCTGAAACTGTTGTAAAGGCTGCGGGCGGCAGGGTGCCTGTATACATGGGAGCAGGTGAGAATAGCACTGATGCAACCATTAAGCTGTCAAACAAGTTCGCAGATTTAGGCGTAGATGTCTTGTCGGTTATCACCCCTTATTTTGTTGCGCCATCACAAGAGGAGCTGTATGAGCATTTTCGTCATATTTCAGAGAATGTGACCATCCCTATTTTACTTTATAACATTCCATCAAGAACAGGTGTGTCACTTGCGCCAGAGACGGTTGCAAGGCTCAGCGTCCTACCGAATGTGTTAGGTATTAAAGACAGTAGTGGAGATATTGCCAATATCAAAGCGTATCTCGATGTCACAAAGGATGAAGAGTTTGTCGTGCTTGCAGGAACGGATTCCCTCATTTTAGAGACATTGAAGCTAGGCGGAACAGGTGCAGTGGCGGCAACGGCAAATGTGCTTCCCAAAACCGTCGTTGGCATTTATGAATCGTTTCAGCAAGGAAATCTTGACCAAAGTGAGCAATGTCAGCAGCAGCTGCAGCCGTTAAGAGCGACATTCACATTAGGAACGTTACCAGCACCTTTGAAAAAAGCAGCTGAACTTTCAGGGATTCCTGTAGGTCCGCCAAAAAGCCCGGTCAAAGCATTATCCGGCGAATCTTTAGAAGCTGTGGCGAACATGATGGAGAATTATCGGATACAAGCAAAAGCAGCAAAGGAGTCGTGAAGAGATGACGATATCACATTATCACTTTCAAACGGCATCACACATTGTTTCTGGCGCCCACTCTCTAGAGCTCCTTGGGGAGAAACTAGAGCTATTAGGACTTAGCAAGTTGAGATCGATCTTTATTTTAACGCAGCCATCCATCGTATCTCTTGGTTACGCAGATCAAATCAAAACAGAACTTGCAAAAAAAGGGGTTGCGAGTGAGATCAGCACAGAGATTAAGCCTGAACCAACGGAAGAAAATATCGAGGACGTATTCCAGATATTTTTAAAAGGGGAGCATGAAGCCATTATTGGGATTGGTGGCGGGAGTGTGCTGGATGCGGCCAAAATATTAGCTGTTCTAAAGACGAATGATCAGCCAATTTCTGATCTCGTTGGCACGAACCTTGTTAAAAAAAGAGGAGTTCCAACGATTCTCATTCCAACAACCTCAGGTACGGGATCAGAAGTGACACCAAACGCGATTGTTACCTTTCCGGAAAAAGAATTAAAAATTGGCATGGTCAGCCCATACCTTTTGCCTGATCTTGTGATCTTAGATCCCGCACTGACACTCAAATTGCCAAAAGCCATTACCGCAGCTACAGGGATGGATGCGTTTACGCATGCGCTTGAATCGTATATTTCAAATAAAGCCAATCCATTTAGTGATATGTTTGCACTCGAATCGATGAGGCTCATTTCAGCAAGTATTCAGGAGGCCTATCATCACGGGGATAATATGACAGCAAGGGAAGATATGCTGGTTGGTGCCATGTATGGCGGGATGGCGCTCACAAGTGCTGGAACCGCTGCTGTTCATGCAATGGCTTATCCGTTAGGGGGGAAATTCAAAATTTCACACGGTGTCGCTAATTCCATGCTGCTTCCTCATGTCACGGCGTTTAATGCAGACCATATCAAAGATCGTCTTGAAGTTATTGCTAGAGTGATAGGGATCGAAGAGAAAGGCTCAAAGCATACGCTTGCAGAGCAAGTAATTCGTCAAGTTGAAGAGTGGACAGCGGATTTACACATTCCTCAACAACTCAAAGCCTTCGGCGTGTCAAAAGAAGATGTGCCGGCACTTGCTGAAGCTGCTTCAGAGGTGAAGAGATTAATGGATAACAACCCGAAGCCGATGTCTGTCTCTGATATTGAACAGGTCTACATGAAACTGCTCCACGTTTAACACTTCATACGTCACTGGGATGGGACATAAGAAGTTGCTTCATACGGCTTGCACACAAAGGGGGATTTTAAGTGAATGTCTTAAGCAGTTCTGTCATCACATTTATTTTAATCGTCATTATTCTCTATATTCTGTTTACGACCTGGCTGACGATGCGTTTCCGTAGTAAGTCTAACTCAGAATTTAACAATGCCGCTAAGTCACTTCCAGCTATTGTGGTCGGTATTTTGTTAATGAGTGAATTCATTGGGACGAAGTCAACTGTCGGAACAGCTGAATCTGCTTTTACACACGGGCTTTCCGCTTCATGGTCTGTTATCACAGTTGCTATTGCCTTTTTTATTTTTTCCTTTTTCTTAGTGGGAAAGTTTTATCGAACAGGACAATACACGATTTCAGGTATTATTGATCAAAAATTTGGAAAATCAACAAAGCTTGTTGTCTCTGTCATTATGATTGCAGCCCTGCTCTTAGTGAATCTAGGAAACTATTTAAGTGGTTCAGCTGCCATTGCATCCATTCTTGGCCTTCCTTTAATGACCTGTGCCATCATCACGGCGGTTGTGAGTACATTTTATTTTACTTTCGGAGGAATGAAGGGGGTTGCATGGGTCACGATCCTTCATTCAATTGTGAAGTATGCGGGGATTTTAATTACACTAGGGGTAGCCCTTTATTTAACAAAAGGCTTTGAGCCAATGAAACAAACATTACCCGACCATTTCTTTACATGGGATGGGACCATCGGTTGGGGAACGATTGGAGCTTGGTTTATAGGAAACATGGGGGCCATTTTTGCGACGCAGTTTATCATTCAAGCGATCACCTCGTCGAAAAGTGAGCGAGAAGCGAAAAAATCGACCCTGTATGCAGCACTCCTTTGTTTGCCGCTTGCCATTGCGATCGGGATCATCGGTGTCGCAGCCCGTTATTTGTATCCAGACATTGACCCTATTTATGCTTTCCCTGTCTTTTTACAGCATATGAATCCGATTTTGAGCGCTATTGTGGCAACATCGCTTGTCGCATCCATTTTTGTTGGTGTCTCGACGGTTGCACTTGCTACAACCACGTTGATTATTGATGACTTTTATGTACCGAAAAAGAAACCATCACCAGAGCAGCGTATGAAGGTGACTCGGTATGTAGCTGTCATGGTTGGGATTGTGCCGCTTGTGGGGGTCGCACTTGCACCAGAGTTGCTGTCACTTTCCTTTTTTACACGAGCACTTCGAACATCGATTGCTGTTGTAGCAGCAATGGGATTTTACTTGCCATACTTTAATTCAAATAGAGGAGCAACCATTGGTCTTGCCGCTTCAGGCATCGCCACGACGGTGTGGTATTTACTCGATAATCCATTTGGAATCGATAATATGTATGTGGCCATTATCATTCCTTTCCTAGTTCTGGTGATGGATCGATGGATCAGCCCGCCCGCTAAAAAGGATCAATCACTGAAAGGAGAATTATGATGACAAATGAAGACATTATGATCAAAATAGATGGAAAATTGCGACAAAATGAACAAGACGCAGCTAGAAAAGAAGCCTTTTTACCAACAGATTGCGTGCAAAACCATGCGGCTAATCTCATCGAACTGGATAATGGAGATTTGCTGTGTGTATGGTTTGGCGGTACGCAAGAAGGAATTCCTGATATCTCTATCTATATGTCAAGGCTCAAGCAAGGAAGTAATCAATGGACGAAGGCTGTGAAGCTGTCTGATGATTCTACACGATCTGAACAAAATCCAGTTCTTTTTCAAGAGAAAGATGGCAGGCTGTGGCTGCTTTATACAGCACAACTTTCTGGCAATCAAGATACAGCTCTTGTGAGATATCGTTTATCGGAGGATAGAGGAGAGACTTGGGGAGAGATTGGTACTTTATTTGATCAGCCGGGGACGTTTATACGACAGCCTATTGTTGTATTGGATAATGATGATTGGCTCCTTCCGGTGTTCTATTGTAAAACGATTCCTGGCGTAAAATGGACAGGAAACCGTGATGTCAGTGCTGTGAAGATTTCCTCAGATCAAGGGAAGACCTGGGAAGAGGTCACTGTGCCCAACAGTACTGGCTGTGTTCATATGAATATCGGAAAATGTGCGGATGGTTCCCTGCTTGCCCTCTTTAGAAGCCGGTTTGCTGATTCGATTTATATGAGCCGTTCAGTGGATCATGGACGGACATGGTCTGAGCCAAGAGCAACAGAGCTGCCAAACAATAACTCATCCATTCAATTTACGGTGCTCCATAATGGTCATCTTGCCCTCGTTTATAACCATATCAATGCGGATGATCAAACAGAAAGAAGAGCGTCCTTGTATGATGAGATTGAGGATGAAGGCGATACACGAACGGCTGTTGATACAGAGGCGCGTCCAGCCTTTTGGGGAACACCGCGTGCGCCAATGACACTTGCCATCTCGACGGATGACGGTGCGACATGGCCCGTCAGACGTAACCTTGAAATTGGCGATGGATATGCCATGACAAACAACTCAAAGGACAAATTGAATCGAGAGTATTCCTATCCATCCATCACAGAAGGAAAAGATGGTAGTCTGCACATTGCGTTTACTTTTTACCGGCAGGTCATCAAGTATGTGTGTGTGAAAGAAGAATGGACTCATCACACGTCTTAACCGCAAGGGATCAGTGTTTCCGTGAATTGTAACCCTCATTTTCTTCATTTATAATTGATGTTTGGAGGGTTGTCTCAATTTGCTAACATTTGGACTCCCTCAACGCATGTCTCACGATGAAGAGATAAAAAATGGGGGGTCCTTTTCATGAATATAAAAGTATTAGGTATTGCGCCGTATAAAGGATTAGGCGATGTATTAATCGACCTTGCCAAAGACGAAAAAAGCATCACATTCCAGCTTGAAGTCGGAGATCTTAGGTCAGGTGTTGCACTGGCAGAACAGGCCGAGGCTCAAGGAATGGATATTATTATGAGCCGCGGGGGGACAGCTGCGCTTATTCAAAAACACGTCAACATTCCAGTGGTGGATATCCCTGTGTCAGGCTACGACTTGCTTCGTGCCCTCACGCTGATTAAAGATTACCAAGGGAAAAAAGCAGTAGTTGGATTTGAAAATATTACACAAGGTGTACGCACCATCGGAGAGTTATACGGGATCAAAATTGATATTTATACGATACAGCAAGAGGAAGAAGTGTGGGATCTTTTACAGCAGTTACAGGAGCAAGGGACACAGGTTGTACTGGGTGATGTGATTACAGATAAAGCGGCCAAGGAGCTGGGGATGCAAAGCATGCTCATTACCTCAGGACGTGAATCTGTCAAAGAAGCGTTTCATCAAGCAAAACAAATGTACCGTTTATATAAAGAGGCGACAGCTGAGCAGCGCCTCTTTCGTGAAATGATTGACCAGGAGTCAAAAGGGATGCTGATCATTGATCAGCACAATCAGCTTTATTTTATCAATCAACAAATGAAAGAATGGACAGAAAAAGGGTTATTTGCACCGTTTACGTCTCATGTTGATGTGATGGCTTGGTGCCCGGCGCTTGAACCAGCAGTAAAAGCGGTTCGAGAAGGAAAACAAAATGGATATTCTCAAATCTCCTTTCAGCAGCAAGTGTGGCATGTCAAAGGAAGCTTATTATCTAAAGGGGAGCTGCTTTTGACGATTGAGAAGCCTTCTGCTGTGATTAATAGGGAGGGGCAGCGTATATGGACGCTGGCTGCACCTGTTCATTCAGCACATCCATTTGCTCTTTTTACTGAGCAGAGTTCAAATATGAAAGATGTGATTAAAAGGGCAAAGGCGTTCAGCCAAACAGAACGATCGATTTGTCTCTATGGTGAACAAGGAACTGGTAAATCAAGCCTTGCTTTTGCTATTCACCAAATGAGCGAGAGGAAAAATGAGAGCTTTATGACGGTGCATTGCAGCCGTTTGACTGAATTAGATGATGTAAACATAATTCCGGTGCATCAAAAAGGGACGATCTTTCTGAAGGATATTGATCGTGTCCCAATGGCTATGCAGTCCATCATGGCCGAGCAGCTTATTCATCATCAGCAGAACATTCGCTGGATGGCTGCATCTACAGTTGATTTGTTCAAATTGATGCAATCTGGGGCGTTTCATGAAGACCTATATACGTGTTTGCAGGAGCTCGTCATTCATGTCCCGCCGTTATCTGAACGGGCAGAAGATATTGAGGATATGAGCCGGTTATTTATAGCTGAATTAAATTCTCTTTATGGGACGCAGGTTGTTGGGCTGTCAGCAGAAGTGATTGCCGCCTTTCAAAACGAGCGATTTAGAGAAAATGTCCGGCAGTTCAAGCGGATTATGGAAGAACTGGTGCTGACAACAAAAAGTGGATATATCACGTTGAGTAAAGCAAAGCCGGCAATTGAGCAACTTGCTTCTGAGAATGAAGAAAAACAGCTGTCCAGCTATTTACATGGCACGCTTGACGAGATTGAAAGACGAATCATTCGGACGGTGCTGGAAGAAGAAAATATGAATCAATCAAAAGCAGCAAAGCGGCTAAATATTAACCGCACGACGCTGTGGAGAAAGCTAAAGGAATAATATGCAATGAGACCGAGGTGTCTAAATGACAAACGATCTATTAAAAAAAGGAGCGAACTTAGAGCAAAAGGTGATCATTGTGGCTGATGATTTAACAGGCGCAAGTGATACAGGTGTTCAATTTGTGAAGGCCGGTTTAAAAGCCTCTGTGCTGTTCCAGCCGTCACTTGAGGATATGAGCCGGTACAAGGAGGAAGATGTACTGATTGTCGATACAGACTCACGAAGTATGTCTTCTGAAAGAGCGTATAATGAGGTCAGTCAAGTGATTCAGCCGTTTCTACAAGGGGATTCGCACCTTTTCTTTAAAAAAATAGATTCAACGTTAAGAGGAAATATAGGAGTAGAGCTTCAGGCACTAATGGATCTTGGCCGGTTTGATGCGGCAGTCATTGCCCCCGCTTACCCCGATGCGAATAGATCTACGGCCTATGGGATTCATTATGTGGAGGGTATGCCTGTTCATCTATCAGAAGCAGCGAAGGACCCAAAAACGCCTGTCCTGACATCCAGTATTTCAGACTTAATTGACGAGCAGACAAACATCAAGCCAAAACATCTTTCGCAGCAAGCGGTCTATTCAGAGCTAAACGAAACGAGTCATGACGTTTCATCTTTATTAAAACATGGTCATCAATGGTTTGTGTGTGATGCAGAAACGAACCATGATTTAACACAGATCGTTGATTTGTTTATGAAGATCAATCAAAGAGTGCTTTGGGTCGGGTCAGCCGGACTCGCTGGCGCATTATCATCCTATATCGCGAAATACCGCAATCTTTCTCATGCAAAAAAGCATGAATCTGTTCTCATCGTTTCAGGAAGTGCTTCTCAAAAAACAAATGAGCAGTTTGCTTTTTTAAGAGAAAAACACGATTGTCTCGAGGTGAAAGTGAACCCGTTGAATGTATTAAACGGCCGTGAAGCATGGGAAAGGAAATCAGTCATGGATCAGCTGCTCATGCGTCAGGATGAAGATATTCTCCTTTATACAGACGCAAGGCCAGAAATGGTTGAACAGATGTTGGCATACGGTGAAGCGAATGGTATGACAAGACAAGAAGTAGGAAGTACCTTATCTGTCTGTCTTGGTAAGATCACAAAAGACATTGTTGAATTAACAGGGATAAAACGCCTTTTTTTAACTGGTGGAGATACGGCGCGTGCGATATGCCATGAGCTTGGAGCAGGCGGGATTCAGCTGTTGAAAGAAATTGAACCCGGCATCCCGCTTGGGCGGCTCGTTGATACGAGTGTATATGCGGTCACAAAAGCAGGGGCATATGGTCAAAAAGATTCTGTGCTCCATGCGGTTGAAGTGTTGAAAAACATAGAGGGGGTAGACGAATGGCAAAACCAATCATTGCTGTAACAATGGGAGATGCTTCTGGGGTTGGTCCTGAAATTATTTTAAAAGCCTTCCAGCAAAGCCGTTTACATGAAGAAGCCGTTCTATTTGTCATTGGAGACACCCATATATTAAATAGGGCGAAAGATTTTGTGAATACAGATGTGGAGATTGTCAGTATTAAAGAACCGGAGGAAGCGGAACAAGTAAAATCTGGTGCCGTTCCTTGTCTTGATCTTCATCTATTAACAAGCGATATTCCAGTAGGAGAGATTTCAAAAGAAGCAGGGAATGCTGCTTTTCGATATCTTGAAAAAGCCATTACACTTGCGAATGACCGTAGAATTGACGGCATTTGTACAGCACCGTTAAACAAGGAAGCACTTCATAAGGCTGGTCATATGTATCCAGGGCATACAGAGATTTTAGCTGACCTGACAGGTACGGACGATTATGCCATGATGCTGGCAGCTCCTAATTTAAAAGTGGTGCATGTGACGACACATATCGGATTAATGGATGCCATCTTAAAAATCAATCCTGAGCGTGTATACACAACGATTAAACTGGCTCATGATACCCTCGTTCGATCTGGTATCCCTGCACCTAAAATTGCTGTGTGCGGGATTAATCCGCATGCCGGGGAGAATGGTCTGTTTGGAAACGGAGAAGAAGAGGAGAAGATCATTCCAGCGGTAGAACGAGCACAGGATGAAGGGGTTCAAGTATTTGGCCCGCTACCAGCTGATACACTGTTCTTTAGGGCGACAAGAGGCGACTTTGATATCGTTGTGGCGATGTATCATGATCAAGGGCATGGACCAATCAAGGTGCTTGGCTTAGAATCAGGCGTGAACATTACAGTTGGATTGCCTATAATCCGTACAAGTGTCGATCATGGGACGGCATTTGATATTGCAGGAACAGGAAAGGCTGATTCTGCGAGTATGGAAGAAGCCATTCGGCAGGCAATCATGCTTTCTGGTACGAGAGAGAACCGATAGTAAAAGAGAAAGAGCCTTCCAATGGAGGCTCTCAGCGTGTAGACAAACCCTCGCATTCGGTGTCAGTCCTGCGCTTCGGTGCTCACGAATGTCAAATTCGCTCCGCGCCGATGCTCGTCCTTCCTAGGGCTGCAAAGGTTTTCTATCACGCTGAAAAGAAGACAAAGGGTTAAAATAAAGTTCATTTTAACCCTTTGTCAACAATCTGAGAGCCTTCCAATGGAGGCTCTTTCTTTAGTTCATATACGTTCCGCCATTCATGTTGATGGTTTCCCCTGTGATGAAATCTGACTGATCAGAGGCTAAAAAGGTAACGGCGTTTGCGACTTGCTGCGGTGTTCCAATTGTTTTCAGAGGAATTCTTTCTAAAACAGATCTACGGTATTCATCACTCCACTGTTTGCTCATGTCTGTCTCAATTGGCCCAGGACAGACAGCATTTACATGAATGTGGTGTGCTGCTAATTCTTTGGCAAGATGCATCGTTAAGTAATTGATACCTGCCTTTGAAACGCCGTAAGCGGGTGATGCATTGTGATGAGGGGTTTTGCCAGTAGTTGAACTCATGTTGACAATCTTCCCGCCTTGCTGTTTGATCATGTCAGGAATGACTGCTTGACACATGAGAAACGTACCCGTCAAATTAATATCAATTAGTCTTTTCCATTCATCAACAGATGTATCGACTGTTGATTTCCGCAAATTGATCCCAGCATTGTTGACCAATATATCAATCTGTCCAAAATGGTTTTTTGCCTTCTCAACGAGGGAGGCAGCTGTCGCTGGTAAACTAGCATCACCAGCGACAGAAACAGCGCGTGTCTCTTTTTTATTCAGAGAGGAGCAAACGTCTTGCAATAGCACTTCATTCGTTCCGTTCAGCACCACTTTAGCTCCTTCAGAGACAAATGCCTCCGCAATGGCGCGGCCAATCCCTCTGCTTGCACCTGTAATGATGGCTACTTTGTTTTGTAAAGTCATCTATCATCCCACCCATCTGTCATAATTAAAAAGCGCTTTCATTTATTATAAAATGTGATATTTCATCATTCAACATATAAAGTGGAAATGAAGAGGTTTTGAATAAAAGTGTTTCATAATAAAACAAATACATCTTTTCCACTTCAGGGTATACTAAAAGGAACAAGCAATGGATAAGGGGGAACCTCAATGAAACTTTATACAAAAACCGGAGATCAAGGTCAAACAGGTTTGATTGGCGGGCGGGCTGATAAAGATGACGCAAGAGTAGAAGCGTACGGTACATTAGATGAGGCGAATAGTTTGATTGGACTTGCCCAGGCAAACTTAAGGCAGCATGGCGAATTGTTTCAAGATGTTCTGTCAGAGCTGATGGTCATTCAGCATGAACTGTTTGACTGCGGTGGTGATTTGGCAGCGGTGAAACCACCGAAAGAAGGCAAGTTAACAGAAGAATCTGTGACAGTCCTTGAAAAGCGAATGGACGTGTATGTAGAAGAAGCCGCACCGCTGACTAAATTTATTTTACCTGGCGGCCAGGAAGGCGCTGCCCTCTTACATGTGGCTCGAACAGTTGTCAGGAGAGCCGAGCGGCATATTGTGACACTCGCAAAGCAGGAGGAAATTCCAGCAGTTACGCTCACATATGTGAACCGTCTATCCGACTATTTTTTTGCTGTCGCCCGTATTGTGAATCATCGGCTCGGTGAAGCGGATGTTGAATATGAACGAAGTGCAGACGTGTTTCGTTCTAAATGAGGAAAAGCACTCTTCTAGTCGAAGAGTGTTCAGCGTGTAGGCAAACCCTCGCATTCTTTGTCAGTCCTGCGTGCCGGTGCTCACGAATGTCCAATTCGCTCCGCAAAAGTAACTGTTCTTCCTAGACTGCAAAGGTTTTCTATCACACTGAAAAGAAGACAAAGAGCTAAAATAAAGTTCATTTTAGCGCTTTGTCAATAATCTGAGCACTCTTCTAGTCGAAGAGTGCTTTTTCTATAGATTCAACCGCTCAGTCTGAGCCATGTTACGACTCTGGTCGCAATCAAAGATCAATCTACGACACGTTTTGCCAGCTTCCTTTTTTGACTATAGTGAAAGCAAGGAGCAAGAAAGGAGGCATGAAGATGAAAATCACAAGTAAAACCATCATCGGTTCAATCCTGATGTTTATCGGTTTATCCATCTTCTTTGGTGGTTCATTGGGCGGGCTGATCCCGACTTTGATTGGGGCGTGGCTCATTTATGTAGGTGTCAAAAAATATGATAAAGGCAGTAAAACAACAGGGGTCATACTCACTATTATCGGTGTATTGCTCGTCGCACAGTCGCTGCCATTTTTACTCGGAATCGCATTTGCTGGAGTACTTCTCTACTTTGGCTGGAAGATGATCAATGGTGAATCTGCTAAGGAATCATCCGGCAGAACAACATATATGGAGCCAAACACGGCACCGAACATGGAAGAACCGATGCACACGACATTTGATCAAGAATGGGAAGACTTTTTAAAGAAAAAATAAAGGGAGGAATATGAAATGGTATTAAGAAGAGTACGTGATATGTTTGTTGCAACAGTCAATGAAGGTTTAGATAAATTGGAGAATCCGCGTGTCATGCTGAATCAATATGTTCGTGATATGGAGGACGATATTGCTAAAGCGAAGCATGCGATCATTAAACAGCAAACCATTCAGCAAGGTTTCTTGAGAAAAGCAGAAGAAACAGAAGAATTTGCTGATAAGCGAAAGAAACAGGCGGAGCTGGCGTTTCATGCAGGAGAAGAAGAACTTGCACGGAAAGCACTGACTGAAATGAAGTATTTTGAAGAAAAGCACAACGAATATCAAGAAGCCTATCAGCAATCTGTTAAACAGCTGAAAGAGCTGAAAGAACAGTTGCAGCATCTAGAAACAAAGCTGCGTGATGTTAAAGACAAGAAGCAAGCGCTGATTGCAAGAGCCAATGCCGCACAGGCAAAGCAGCATATGAATGAATCTATGAATAAGGTTGATAGTGAAAGTGCTTATAAAGAATTTCTACGCATGGAGAACCGTATAGAGGAAATGGAGACAAAAGCGGGCAGCTATGCACAATTTGCCGATCAGGGTGCATATGCTCATCTTGATTACGCTGATGAGGTTGAAAAGGAATGGCAAAAGCTTAAGCGATCAAAGCAGCTTGAGAAACAGCCGGCAAACTAATGGAAATGTGTCAAAACGGAAGAAAAACAGGATTTTTCTTCCGTTATTTGATTTCTTTCTGTTTCGCTTTTCCTTATAATAAAAAGGTCAAAGGATAAAGGGATGATATAAATGAAACGGTTCATTGGTCTAATTTGTATACTTGTTGGTGTTTTTTTGATGATTGGGATGCTTTTCAAAAATGGAGATCTCTTTCATTTGAGCTTTTCTCGTGATAAAGCGGTCACAACAGCTTCAGCGAAAAAGGATGAGGTTGAACAATTAGATATCTCTCTTTCTGGATTTCGCATCAAGGTGGAGCCGGAAGATCGTTCGGATATTTCTGTGATGGTTGTGAATGGAAAAGGGAAAATGTATGCGGAACAAACAGGCGGAACATTCAAAGTCCGTGCTGAAAATAAAGGATTTTTGTTTTTCTCTGCATTTGAAAAAGGAGAACTCTTAGTCAAAATTCCAACAGATTATCATAAAGATGTGAAAATAACAGGTGGAATCGGCGTGAGCGAAGTAAATGGCGAAGGAAAGCTGTCTCTTCAAGATGTGACGCTCAAATCAACGAGCGGAAACCTCACAGCTGAGAACTTCTCAGCAAATCGTGTGGAAATCAAAGCGACTTCTGGCAGACTTTCAGTGTCTCATATTGATGCGAAGGAAAGTGATATTGGTGCCACTTCTGGTCGTGCTGATATTCAAGATGTAAAAGGAAAGCTGCAATTAGGCATGACAAGCGGCAGGCTGACAGCAAGCTTTGATACAATTGATTCACCAGTCGACTTTCACATGACATCAGGCAGTGCAAAATTTAACTTGCCAGATGAGGGAGATTTCAAAGTCCAAGTGAAAAAAACGAGTGGACGTATTGATCATTCGTATGATTTTGACCAAGCGGACAGTGAAGGCCGAGGTTTTACCGGCACGCATGGGAAAGGGACACACTTAGTCGATATTGAGATGACAAGCGGAAACTTAAAATTGCGGTAAACAAACGTAAAAAGGAAGGAGGCGAGTCAACTGCGTTTTTCTAGAAATCAAATTTTAGGCATCATTGTGGTAATTTTTGGTATTAATCTTTTTCTCAAAATTATTGGGATTGGGGCAGACTTATTTTGGCCAGTGTTTTTTGCTCTAGCTGGTTATTGGCTGCACTCTCGATCTAAACGTTGGCTCGGTTCGGTTTCCTATATTTTTGCAGGCTTTCTCTTCTTGAAGTTTCTACTAAATATCACGTTTAGTTTGACTGGGTATTTATTTGCTGCCTTTTTGATCTATGCGGGCTATCGTTTATTGAAAAACAAACCTGTTTTTGATGTCGATAAAAAGGAATCATCAGACGATGGGAAGCCTTCACTGAAAGTCAATCTTGAAAAAGAGGGCGATCAGAAGAAAACAAAAAGCCAGACAAAGCCGCGCAAAGAACATGATTTCTTCATCGGTGAAGTCAGGCTGATGAAAAAACCATTTCAATTAAGCGATTTGACCATTTCAGGTTTTATTGGCGATGTCAAAATCGACTTATCAAAGGCGATCATTGCAGAGGAAGAGAGCACGATCGTCATTAGTGGGCTCATCGGAGATGTCGATATTTACGTACCGCAGGATATTGAAGTGTGTGTGAGTGCTTCGGCTGCAATTGGTGATATGAAAATCATTGATGAAAAAAGAAGCGGGTTCGGCAGTAAAGTGTATGTCATGACAAATGATTATGATGAGAGCAAGCGAAAAGTGAAAATCTCCATTTCTCTCCTGATTGGGGATGTGGATGTGAGGTACTTATGAGGAAACTGCATTTAGGCATCCAGTGGCAATCTGTTCGTCTTGCAGTCGGTATCTCGCTTGGTGTTGTCATCATGACGACACTCCCAATGTTTTTTTATTACCAGCTTGATCCTATGATTTTGCTGTCTACGCGGTGGTTCGGCATCCCGTTTTTTTGTATTTTACTCATTATTAGTCTCGCCATTGGTGTATCAGCGGGGCATGTGTTTGGCTATCAGCATAAGAAGCGGCTGGATCAGCTTGTAGAGTCGATTTTGAAGTTTGAAAATGGGAATTTTGCCTATAGACTGCCTTCTCTAGGTGATGATGAAATTGGTTTGGCGGCAGATCAATTAAATGAAATGGCGAAACGAGTGGAAGGGCAAGTAGCCTCCTTACAAAAGCTCTCAAATGAGCGAGCTGAATGGCAGGTTCAAATGAAAAAATCGGTTGTCTCAGAAGAGCGTCAGCGTCTAGCGCGTGAGCTGCATGATGCAGTCAGCCAGCAGCTATTCGCCATTTCGATGATGACGTCTGCGATTCTTGAAGGGATGAAGGAAAAGGATGAAAAGATTTTAAAGCAAATGCGTCTTGTGGAACGAATGGCTGGCGATGCACAAAATGAGATGCGTGCACTCCTTCTGCATTTAAGACCGATCACCCTTGAAGGAAAAGACTTGAAAAAAGGCTTGATTGAGCTACTCAATGAATTTCAGGCAAAGCAGCCAATTGATATTGATTGGGAAATAGAAGATGATGCTCCGCTGTCTAAAGGGGTGGAGGACCATCTGTTCCGAATTGTGCAAGAAGCCCTTTCCAATGTGTTTAGGCATGCAAAGGCGACAAAGGTGACAGTACGTCTGCTTATTCGGAACCGTCAAGTTCAGTTGAAAATTATCGACAACGGGATTGGTTTTCAAACAGATCATGTGAAGACTGCTTCCTACGGACTTGAATCGATACGAGAAAGAACAAGTGAAGTAGGCGGTGTCGCAGAGATTATGTCATTTGAGGGAAAAGGCACACAAATTGATGTGAAGGTTCCCATTTTTGATGAAGGAAAAGGAGAGAACGTTCGATGATTCGAGTGCTTTTAATTGACGATCACGAAATGGTGAGAATGGGTCTTGCTGCTTTTTTAGAGGCACAGGCGGATATTGAAGTCATCGGTGAAGCGTCAGATGGACAAAAAGGTGTAGAACTAGCGGTTGAATTAAAGCCAGACGTGATTTTAATGGACCTTGTTATGGAAGGCATGGATGGCATCGAAGCAACGAAAAGAATTTGTCAAGAAATAGAGGATGCTCGGATTATTGTACTGACGAGCTTTATTGATGATGATAAAGTGTATCCAGTGATTGAGGCTGGTGCATTAAGCTATCTTTTAAAAACATCGAAAGCAGGAGAAATTGCTGATGCCATCAGGTCTGCGAGTATCGGCGAACCAAGACTTGAATCAAAAGTAGCTGGAAAGGTCATGAACAAACTCCGCCATTCATCAAATGGGTCCATTCTGCACGATTCGTTAACCGCAAGAGAGATGGAAATATTAAAGCTGATTGCCGATGGGAAATCGAATAAGGTCATTGCTGAGGAATTGTTTATTACCATCAAAACAGTCAAGACGCATATTACCAACATTCTTTCCAAGCTTGATGTAGAAGACCGCACACAAGCAGCCGTGTATGCACATCGCCATAAGCTGATTCAATAAAAAAACAGCTTTCAAATGAAAGCTGCTGGAACATGCGCAAAATTAGTCCTTCTGTCCTGTGATTGGACGTTCGGATAGTTGATGGAGCTCAGGAACTGGAAAAGCCTCCTGCTCCTCGGCCGATTTGTCTTCTAGGGTTTTCTTCAACTCGGAAAGCAGTTTGACGCTTTCCTTTGCCACTGCCGCTTTTTTCTCTTGCAAATCAATGATCTGTGAAAGTCCAACAAATAAACCGCCTCCAATCAGAAGGAGCGCAGGGGTTTGTCCATAATAAATCACGATCAAAAATGTGCTTGAAAAGCTGTCGGCTTCAATGAAGAAATCTTCTTTTGATTGCATGAATACCACGACTAACAGAAGTATTCCTAGAATCAAAAATAGAATGCCGGCCGAAAGTAAAGCTCGTTTCATGATTGACACCCTTTTTTTCTTACCATTTTAACATACTCTATAAGGATTGTGTTGCGCCCTTAGTCCCGAAGTCACGGATTTTCACATTTACCTTGTAACGAATATCCGATTCACTAAAAATGTCATCCCAATGTTTTGCTTCTTTTCGGAATTCCTTCGGATAGGCAATACTCGCTTTTTGATAAAATCCACAAATATCTGCTTTGATCTCATGCTGTAATTCCCCGATAAAATCTTTTACATTTTCCTCAAGTCGATGTGCCACGACTTTCTCAATTTCTTGGAGGTATTTTTCATTAAATGAATTTTCCCGTTCATTCCAATCCTCAGACAATCTTCCATCAAGCTCCACTGACACATCAAATTCATATTTGCCACTGGCTGTTTTATGGGTGTCAATGTTGTGTTTGATTTTAAAGATCTCAAAAGAATAAATGCTATGTTCATATTGGAATTCAATCACTCCGCCTGTTGCATCTCCAGTCAGCAGGTTGTAGGACTGCACCGCTAAAGGAGAGATGTTGGTGAGAAATCGTTTGTTCTGAATAATCGAGGCACCATCCAGCATTAATTTGCCCTGACTAACACTGACTTTCGGAATGGCAAAGGATACGTTGTTTTGCATGGCAGAAGAAATATCTCCTAAGGAAACGGGCTTGAACATACGAATGGTCGTTTTTGTATTCGAAGAAATATCGTATAAGGTGGAAGCGGCAGGCTGGCCGTCGTCATTGATTTTCAGCATATCTCCAGGCTTCTCAGAGGCCATAAAGACAAGGCTTCCTCTTCGTGTTTCATTGTCCCGAATGAATTGATTGATGACCAAATCGAAATTATTTTCATTGATAAGGTCTTGAGAAAACAAATAAACCCTCAGCTGCTGAGCAAAAATGCGGTGTGTTTTTAGGGCCGTTGTACGAAAAATTTGGTGTATGGAATCACCGCTTGTTTCAATAATCTTCGTCGGATCTTTCACGCTCGATTCTTGCTCAATTTTTTGAGGAACGAGCACCTGCATAGACAGCTTCAATTTATGTCCGCCATCTCCTTTATCTACAGCAAATCCAATTGCCATGTTGAGCTCCTCGATATTTGTACTATCCCAGCACCCGCATAATAGAATCAGTGAGAAGAGCGCAAGAACCGCTTTCTTTTTCATGCTGTTTTCCGCCTCCTTTTGAAAAATACGATGATAAATAAAAGAAACGGGAGTATACCAAATAGAAGAAAGAACAAGTTGTTTACGTAGGTTAAATAGTCTCGGACCGTATCAACATCTTTTGGGAAAAGAGCGGCAAAGAAGATCACAATGCCCATCAAGGCGAGCGCGATTTTTTTAGGGAATTTAGTCAATTTGATGACTCCTATCGTAGCAAAAAACGTATATCCTACAAAGCTCGTATAAAGCTGGACAAGCCAAACAATCAGCAAAAAGGATTCAATCCGTTCAATAAAAATCCCCTGAATATCAAATGATTGAAATAAGGCAATGGTCGGCCACGTCAGAGTCGCCGTTTCTTTCACCGTGAGCGCACCAACTACAAGAATATAGGTGAAAATATAGATGATCGCAGGAATCAAAAAGCCGATGGTTCCGTATGCAAAGGTGTGTTTTTGCGTCTTCATATAGGCAGGCATAAAGAGCATCATTTCAATACCGACAAACGAAATGGCCGAAGCATTAAAGGAATTGAAAACAGGGGAAATGCCCTCTCCTAAAACTGGCCGTAGGTTATCGAGCTTAAACTCTTGTACACTAAGTCCGTAGGCTACAAATAAGATGATGAGTGTGACAATCAGAAAAAAAGGGCACAGCCGGGCAAAATCACCAATCCCCCCAATCACAAGGTAAAAACCAACCAAAATAAAGCTGATCATCGTCACGGCTACAGGTGTGTTTTGAAGTAGAAAGAATTTCACCATCTCAGACATGGCTCGCACTTCATAGCTGGCAACGCCGAGAAAGTAAATAATAATCAACAGGTTGGCAAGTGAGCCAATCCATTTCCCAAGTCCTTCTTTTGTATAGTCATAGTAGGAAGAAAAGGAGACCTTTTTCATCATGAGCACATTGACAAAAATGAACACAATGTATATCACACTCATGAGTAAGAGTGCAATCCAGCCGTCAGGTGTAGGCGCAGCTTGAGCCATTGATCTTGGCAGAATCATCATACTTGCGCCTAGCGTGGTATTGGCGATAATGGCACTTGCCTGATAGCTTGTGATCGACTCTTTATGATTGACCATGTCGTTCCCCTTTCTTTTGATTTTTCAAAGGCAATCTGATGATGGAATTGTCCTCATTTTTATAACTGAACACAAAATCTGGTGAAAAATATGGGGTGCCAAAGCTTTTTTGTCTTGTCAAATGAGTGAGTAAGACGAGCATAAACAGGACAAGTCCATATAAACCGAATGTAGCTGCAGTAAACATGGACACAAAGCGAAGGACACGAAATGACATCCCCATCCCATATTGAGGAAAGGTAAAGGATGCAAGTGCAATGACGCTGACAATAATGACCATAATGGAGCTGACAATATGTGCTTGTACGGCTGCCTGTCCAATGACAACTCCGCCCACAAGTCCGATTGTTTGTCCAAGTGGATTAGGCAGCCTTAACCCAGCCTCTCGCAGCAGCTCAATGGTCATTTCCATGATGAGTGCTTCCACAATAGGAGGAAATGGGACATTCTCTCGTGTGCTTGAGATGGAAATAGCTAAAGTTGTGGGCAAAAGACCTTGATGGAAGGACACAAGGGCAATATAAATGGCTGATAAAAACAATGTGAGAAAGATGGACGTAAAACGTAGCAAACGAATAAGAGAAGCGGCGATCCATCTTTCATAATAATCATCAGGTGACTGCATAATCGTCGCGAGGGAAGCAGGCACAATTAAGATAAAAGGCGAATGATCGACAAAGATGGCGACGCGCCCATTGTTTAAAGCAGATGCGACTTTATCAGGCCGTTCTGTGTTTTGAATTTGCGGAAAAGGAGAATACACATTGTCTTCAATGAGCTCCTCAAGAACGCCTGAGTCTTGAATATCATCAATGGTGACTTGTTTGAGACGCTTTTTTACCTCTTTTAAAACAGAGGGCTCAACGATCCCGTCAATGTACATGATCGATACTTGGGTGTATTTCTTTTCGCCGATCTTCATGTCAACTGTTTTGAGATCAGGGTTTTTCAAACGTTGTCTGACGAGAGCTAAGTTCGTGTTGATATCTTCAATGAAGCCAATTTTTGGCCCCCTTGCGACGGTTTCAGACGTAGCATCTCCTAAACTGCGTTTCTTCGTTCCGTGCGTTTCTAAAATATAAGCGTGCTGAAATCCATTAATCAGTACGACACAATGTCCTTGAAAAATAGCATCTACTAGTTCTTCAGAGGTTTTTACCGTACGGGTAGTCATCATCGATAAATTGGATTCTAGCTTCTCTTTTGTTAGAGAGGCATGATCTTGCAATAGCAGCTTTAAGAAGGTTTGAATCTGCATCGCTTCGTTCATTTCTTTAATGTATAAATAGTAGACAACCTGTCCATGAGGCAATGTTTTTTTCTCATGGATCAAATCATCCATGTCCTTTAACTGAGGGAGAATGACAGAGAGATTATCGTATAAGTGCTCTTTCAATGGAGTTTGATTCAAATGGATCACCCACCTCAATTTCTTTTTCTTAGCATTACCTGCTTGAAAAAACAATATTCTGTGTTACATTATTTTGTGGTATATGAAAGAATCACGGTGTTGGAGGAAAGAAGATGGCGCAAATTCGTTTAGCAGGAACAAAAGAGGAGATCGACCTTATTCTACAGTCGTTTGACAAGCATTATGAGGTGACTTATACGTCAAAAGATTACGGAAAAACAAATCCAAAATACAAATATTCCAAAGATGTTCGTGTTTATATTGAACTAAAATTAAAATAAAGATAAAATTTTAATTGAAAACGCTTAAAGGATTTTCGTTTTTTGTATAGAATAGAGTTGAGTGATGAAGCTATGGAGGGATACATAATGACAGAATTTAGAATCGAAAAAGATACAATGGGCGAAATCAAGGTGCCACAGGACAAGTTCTGGGGTGCACAAACACAACGAAGCAAAGAAAATTTCAAAATCGGTTCTGAGAAAATGCCAAAGGAAGTTGTGAATGCGTTTGCAATTTTGAAACGTAGCACAGCGATTGCGAACGAACGTCTAGGCAACTTAGAAAGTGAAAAAGCAGAAGCGATTGCTGCTGTATGTGATGACATTATCAGTGGAAAATATGACGAGCATTTCCCGCTTGTTGTATGGCAAACAGGAAGTGGAACACAAAGTAACATGAACATGAACGAAGTCGTTGCAAATAGAGCAACTGCTTACTTGAAAGATAAAAATAGTGAATTCAGCATTCACCCGAATGACGATGTCAACCGCAGCCAAAGCTCAAATGATACATTCCCAACGGCTATGCACGTGGCAGCTGTTTTAGCTGTGTACAAAAAGCTATTGCCTGCGATTGACCAGTTAAGAGCGACGCTTGATGAGAAAGCAAAAGCATACCAAGAGATCGTGAAAATTGGCCGTACGCATTTGCAAGATGCAACACCTCTTACAGTGGGCCAAGAGATTAGCGGCTGGGTGTACATGCTTGATCGTTCAAAAGAAATGATTTTAGAATCTACTGAAAAAATGAGAGAACTTGCCATTGGCGGAACAGCTGTTGGTACGGGAATTAACGCACATCCTGAGTTTGGTAAATACGTGGCAGAAGAAATCAGCCAGTTAACTGGTCAAACGTTCAATTCTTCACCAAACAAATTCCATGCGCTGACAAGCCATGATGAAATCACATATGCACACGGTGCGCTTAAAGCACTTGCAGCTGACTTAATGAAAATTGCCAATGATGTGAGATGGCTTGCAAGTGGTCCTCGCTGCGGAATTGGTGAATTGATCATTCCTGAAAATGAGCCAGGCAGCTCCATTATGCCAGGAAAGGTCAACCCAACTCAAAGTGAAGCTTTAACAATGATTGCCGCACAAATCATGGGGAATGATGCAACGATCGGTTTTGCCGCAAGCCAAGGAAACTTCGAGCTGAACGTATTTAAGCCGGTCATCATCTATAACTTCCTGCAGTCAGTTGAATTGCTTGCTGACGGTATGAACTCATTCCATGACAAGTGTGCCGTTGGAATTGAACCAAACCTAGAAACGATCGAGAAAAACCTAAACAATTCATTGATGCTTGTGACGGCACTCAACCCACACATCGGATATGAAAATGCAGCGAAAATTGCGAAGCTTGCGCACAAAGAAGGATTAACACTAAAAGAAGCTGCCCTTCAATTAGAACTATTAACAGAAGAGCAGTTTGAAGAGTTTGTGAAACCAGAAGAAATGGTGACACCGAAAGCAAAATAAGACACCAGAGGCCTCTGTGCCTCTGGTTTTTTAATGGAAACTCCCTGAAATCACAGAAAAGAAGTTTGATTGTTTGTCACAATCATAAACCCAGGGCAACCAAGCCCTGGGTTTTATAAATGATCTTCTTTTAGAATGCGTAATAAGGAGCCTGAGACCGGCTGAAGTGGTGTGTATAATTTCAATTGGTAAAGCATGCCTTTGACGATGACTTGTCTTGGTTTTTGTTTGTTTAACTCGTTTTCTAAAATGCCAAGCGCTTCAAATAAATCTGGCTCGTCTTTCACTTCATAATGTGCTTCTGCCAGCTCTCTTAATTCTTTTAATAGAGATTCTGTGAGCGGGTCAAATGATCGTTCATAAATCGGGCCGAACCAGTCGCTTGCTTGGTCCACAGAAATGAGCGGATGGTCATTTCGCTTCATCATACCGCCCATTAGATCATCGATACGGTGAATCATTGTTGCGGCAAGCTCCTCTGCTTCGAGCTGAAAATCATATAAAATGGCAAGCTCAAAGTAAACGTGACTCATGCCCTCAATCGTTAAACATAGATCAGCCATATAAGGAATGGCTGCATCTCCATACACTTGCTTAATGTTATCAATGTGCAACTGAATCGTCGCAAGTCGAATTTGCTTTGCGAGCTGCTGCGTTTCTTCGTTCAATGGGAGCGCCCTGTCGCTTAGCTGCATTTTAATAAAATCTTTTTGCTGTAAAATATTATCGTAATAGACAGTGAGCTGTTTCCGGTAGGCCTCTTTTGGTGTGCCGCCCTCTGTTTGAACCTCGTGAATCCGGGTAAATACCTTATCGTAATAGTAATGCAAGATCGAAATAAGCAGTGCTTCTTTCGATTTGAAATAAAGGTAAAACGCACCCTTTGACATGTGGCATTCATCTGCAATTTCCTGAACAGACGTTGTATTATAGCCTTTGCTGGCAAATAACTTCATACCAGCCTCAATAATCATTTTTTCTTTCTTTTTCAATATGAATGTCATCCTTTCTTACCGAGAGACAAATGTCTTAGGAAACGTGCGCAAAGAGATGTGACTTATCGGTCATAAACGACAAAACTTTTCAAAAATTAATCAGATTGTAACTTGTTTTTTACAGTGTAATTCTTTATATTATAAAGTAAGGTGACCAACCGGTCAAAAAATGTGAAAGGATGATATTCCATGAGAGAAATTGATGATATGATTAGACGCTTGAAAACAAAAGGAATTCAAGTAGAAAAAGTCAAAATGCCGAAAGAGACAACCATTGAAAAGAAATGGATGTATCAAGCTGGCAAGAAAATCAAAGCCACATACCGTGATTTCAATGGGTATTCATTCATCTAAAAAAGACTGCGGTGTAAAACCTACAGCCTCTTCTTTGGAACAGTGATCGTATAGCGTACACCTAGTTCATCATTTTCAATTGATATGGACGCTTGATGCATTGAAAGAATTCGTTTGACAATGCTTAATCCAATGCCGAATTCGCCCTTTTTTCCCTTACTAAAAGGTTCGTATAGGCTGGATAGCATGTGTTCTTCAATTGGAGGGCCATCATTACGAATGATGATGCGAATTTGATCCTCTTCCTGCTTCATATGAATATCAATTTTATTTTTTGCGTAGCGAAGTTGATTTTCTAATACATTTTCAAATAATTTGCTCCATTGTTCTGGATCGCCTTCAAGTGCAGCCTCATCATCTAAGTCCACGTTCCACTGCAATTCATTTTTCGACCAGCGTAAACGGTCAACCACTTCCAGCATTGTATTACTCACAAGGAAGGGAGAATGCGCCGGATGTTGTTTTGATAAATAATCAAGCTTTGTTAAATACAGCAAATCTTTGATTTTCTTCTCAAGCTTTTCCGCTTCGCCTTCAATCACTTCCACCGTTTGTTCAAGATCTCCTTTAGGGAAAATTCCATCTTTAATAGACTGCGTATAACCGCGGATGACCATCACAGGTGTTTTTAAGTCGTGTGATATATTTTGCAAAAGCGTTCGTTCTGTTTCATCCTTTTGAATGAGCTTTTGTCTCATTTCTTCAATCGTATGCCCCAGTTTGCCAATTTCATCTTGCCGGTCAACAATCACAGGATCGTCCCAGTCTTCTTGTGCAATGCGCTTAACGTGCTTTTCAAACGCGACGATTGGACGTGATAAGTAGCGGGCGAGCCAAATCGATGGAATCCAGCTTAGTAAAATAACCGTTCCTAAGATGAAAATCAGCTGTTTAAACAGTGTAAAGGACAAGTCATCTCGATAAGAATCGGGTGCATATGACAAGAGAATATATTGTGTATTGCCTGTTGAGACTTTTTTGATCACAAAAAAGATATGCTGACCATTCACTTCTTCAGAATAGCGTTTTGTTGCGCTTTTTTGTTTTTTAACAAAGGACTGCACTTTTTCAATAAAGGCATGCGGGAAAAACTGAGCCATTTGATTTAATTCATCTGACGGAATCAGAATGTGCTGAACCGAGCGGTTTTCTGGTGTCGACTTTGGTGAGCCGTCTCGATTCAGAGGGTATTCTGTTAACACCTGCTGCTCGTTTTCGATGTTTTTATAAATTTCATTCGTAAAGAAGCTGCGTAATGTATTTGAAAATAAAATGATCAGGACAATCGAAATGGTGAGTAAAATGCCAGAGATGACAACCCAGATTTGAAAAGCGAGCGGTTTGTTCTTCATCCTTTTAGCATCCTATAGCCAAATCCATAAATGGTCTCGACTTTTAAGTCAGGCATTTTTTTGCGCAGCCGTCTGACAAGATCATCGACCACACGATCTGTCCCGAAGTAATCGTGCCCCCAGATCTTGACGAGGATATCTTCCCGGGAAAAGGCATGTCCTTGATGATGGGTAAATAAGAGCAGCAAATCAAATTCCTTAGACGTTAAATTAATCAGCTGATCTCCTTCATACACCTCTCTTACGTCCTCATGAATGATATAGGAAGAAACGGGTGTGACGCTTTGCTGAGGTGTGTCACTGTTTTTATATACAAGCTCCAGCAGTTTTTGCACGCGGATGATCAGCTCGCGCGGAAGAAAGGGTTTCGCAATATAATCACTGCTCCCGAGTTCTAAGCCAAGCACACGATCAATATCGGCATCACGTGCCGAAATAAAAATGACCGGTACGTCAGGCGAGGCTGCTTTGATTTCTTTAATGAGTGTGTAGCCGTCTGTATCAGGCAGCATAATATCTAAAATCCATAGATGCGGTGGCTTGTTCATGGCCGCGCGTGCCGCTTCTCCGGTTAAAAAAGAGGACACATTCCAATTTTCACTCTCTAAATATTTGGTTAACAGTTCATTTAAATTCTGCTCATCTTCAACTAAATAAATGGTGTACGACAAAGTCTTCCACATCCTCTCAACGTCATTATAACGGGATACAAAGGCGGCATGTCAACAATCACACGCTTTTTTCACAATTTCACATATTCTTCTCATTATTATCCCATAATGTTTGTTTATGATAAGCTCAAGGGAAAAAAGGGCATAGACAAAAGGCTAATGAATAGGTGCTTTTCACCAATGTGCACACCTTGCTTTTTTTCTATGAATAAGTATTATATAATTTGACATATTGTCATAAAGAATTTTTCAATGATATTGCCATTAAGAGGACATGAGTCCTGTCTAGACATATGAATGAAGCATTTCATGAAAATGATGCAAAGGAGTGCAAGCGATGGATTTCCGAAGAGAAGATGAAGAGAAAAAGATGAATGATCAAGAACACACACATCAAGAGAATGAGAAACAAATAGAAGAACCAGAAAAAGAGAAAGAACTCGTTTTTCACCACCATGAAAACGAAGCATCTGCCTCTCAGGAGAGGGTGACAAATGGGTCTCCTCAAGTGATTGATGACCGTTCGTCTAAAAAGGAGAAAAAACGAAAGGCTGCATGGCTAAGTCCGATTCTTGGAGGGATTATTGGCGGCGGTCTTGTGCTTGGCATTACACCGCTTTTACCGCAGTCACAAGATACAGCGGCAAACACTCAAACCCAAACAGCATCAAGCGAACCGGCTTCATCTGAAAATTTCTCAACAAAACAAATCACCAATGCGACGAATGTTGCTGATATGGTAGAAGATTTAGAGCCGACGATTGTAGGGGTCTCAAACTATCAATCTACACAAAACTCGTTCGGTCTTAGCGGTGATTCAACTGAAGCAGAAGCTGGAACGGGTTCTGGTGTCATCTTCAAAAAAGATGGCAAAAAAGCATACATTATCACAAATAACCATGTAGTCGAGGGTGCCAATAAATTAAAGGTCACACTATACGATGGGAAAACAAAAGATGCCAAGCTTGTCGGCAGTGACGTAATGACAGATTTAGCTGTCGTGGAAATAAATGCTGACGGCATTGATAAAGTTGCAAGCTTTGGAGATTCTTCTAAACTTCGTGCTGGAGACAAAGTCATTGCAATCGGGAACCCGCTTGGTGCGCAGTTCTCTGGTACAGTAACAGAAGGGATTATTAGTGGTCTCGATCGTACCGTTGAAGCCAATACATCATCTGGAACCGTTGAGATGAATGTGCTTCAAACAGATGCAGCCATTAACCCTGGAAACAGTGGCGGTCCGCTGATCAATACAGACGGTCAAGTCATCGGCATCAACAGTTTGAAAATTAGCGAAAGCGGAGTAGAATCACTCGGATTTGCGATCCCAAGTAACGATGTAAAACCGATCGTAGATCAGCTGTTGAAAAATGGAAAAGTCGAACGTCCTTACCTTGGCGTACAAATGATTGACCTTGAGCAAGTGCCTGAAACGTATCAGGAAAATACACTTGGCCTATTTGATAAACAAATCGGTAAAGGCATCTATGTAAAAGATGTTTCAAAAGGATCTCCTGCACAAAAAGCAGGCTTGAAGTCTGGAGATGTCATCATCAAGTTCAAAGGAAAAGATGTAGCGAACAGCTCACAACTGAAAGAAATCCTTTATAAAGAAACAAAAATTGGCGATAAAACGACAATGACTGTCATCCGTGATGGAAAGAACAAAAATCTGGATATTACCCTTGGGCAGTCTGATAACGAATAAAAGAAAACAGGTGGATAATCGATCCACCTGTTTTTTTGTGTCTATTTTTTTGAAGATAGTGTCCGTAAAATAATGTTTTCCCATACATTCCAAGGCAGGAGCTGCTTTGCTATGAATGAAAGCCGAACACCTTTCCCAACAAGATACCTTAGCTTCTTTAGCCGCTTCTTCTCTGCAAGCGAAACCACAAGCTCTGCAACTTCGTCTGGATCTCCATAGTTGTTTTTTTGCGCCTCTATATAGGCCATCATGTTTTCATAAATAGTTGTGTATTTAGAACCTGCTGCGGGCGGTGTCATTTGCTCATTCATGGAGGTGTTCCAAATGTTCGTTTGGAAAGAACCCGGCTCAATCAAAGCGGCTTGAATGCCAAACGCAGCCAGCTCAATTCGCAAACTCTCTGTATAGCCCTCTAGCGCAAACTTTGACGATACATATGGAGAGAGTGCGGGCATTCCCATGAGTCCGCTGATACTGCTCATATTCAATATTTTTGCACCGCTCGTCATCAACGGAAGGACTGCTTGTGTCATTTCCATCACACCAAAGACATTCACTTCGAATTGCTCTCGGTACTGATCAACAGGCACCTCTTCAGCAAAACCAGCATAGGCCGTTCCCGCATTGTTCACAAGCAGGTGAATGGGAGCATAGGCATTAAGCCTTTTTTGAAATGCTTGAATGGACTGTGTATCTGTCACATCTAATGCTTCAATATGTATCGATTCGGATAAAGCGGCGTTCTTTACTTCTTCGGCAAGCTTTTTCGCATTGGTTTCCTGTCTTACGCCAGCAATCACAGTGTACCCTTGCTGAGCAAGACGCAGTGTGATGAGCTTTCCAAAACCGCTGTTGGCACCAGTCACAATGGCTGTTTTATTCATCATCCGGTTCTCCTTTTTGTTTTAATCTACCATAGTCTGCTGTTTTATTGAATAACGAAAAGGGGCTTGGAGAAGAATAAAAAACGATGCTATAAAATAGGAGGAAATACATGATGTGCTGGAAGAAGGCGGGACTGCTAGGAGTGCTGTTCTTTATGCTGTCTGGCTGTCGTTCAATCGAACCAATACAACATCCACATGAAGCAGAAGCTGAAAGTCTGTCCGCTGTTCAAATGAAGGAACTGCCATTTCAGCATTTGCAATTGCATGTACAATATGGACAAAAAAGCGAATTATATGAAGCTACCTATCGTCAAGCTGGTGGAAGAGAAGAAGCACTGATTCGAGATCATATGAATGGTGTCCGCTATGAAGGGGAAGAAGCTTTACGTGAAATGAAGATGAAGCTCAATGATATGTCGATTCCTAGTGCAAAGCTGAATGAAACATATGTCAATGAATTATTATCTGCTTTTAATTTAGATGATGATTATCAGCGAATACGAGTCGATATGAAGCTCGAAGATGGGACGAAACGCGCGTTCGAAAAGACAAAGTAAACGAGACTTTCTCATTTTTTAATTGAAAATGATTTTCAAGATCACTTAAATCTGATACACTAAATTGAGATAAGTGATCTTTGACGTCTACATAGACGATATTCAATATAAAAAATTTGGATGAGAAAAGGAGCGTTTGAGCGGAATGAGTGCCATTTCTACTGAAGGTTTAAGCTTAGGTTACGGAGAAACAATGATCATAGACGAACTAAATGTGTCAATCCCTAAGGGTGAAATCACAGTATTTATTGGCAGTAATGGATGCGGTAAATCCACGCTACTTCGCTCTTTGGCCCGTCTCATGAAGCCAATGGGTGGTTCTGTCCTGCTTGAAGGTCATTCCATTGCCAAATTACCAACAAAGGAAGTGGCGAAACAGCTCGCCATTCTTCCGCAAGGACCGGAAGCGCCAGAAGGATTAACGGTACATCAACTCGTCAAGCAAGGGCGATATCCTTATCAAAATTGGCTGAAGCAATGGTCAAAGCAAGATGAAGAAGCGGTAAATCGCGCACTGAAATCAACGAAGATGGAAGACCTTGCTGATCGAACGGTTGATTCATTATCAGGTGGACAAAGGCAGCGTGCATGGATTGCGATGACATTGGCACAGGAGACGGATATTATTCTATTAGATGAGCCAACAACGTATTTAGACATGACGCACCAAATTGAAATCCTTGATCTTCTTTTTGATTTAAATGAAAAAGAGCAGCGCACGATTGTCATGGTTCTGCATGACCTCAATCTCGCTTGCAGATATGCGCATCACCTTGTGGCCATTAAAGACAAGTCAATTTATGCAGAAGGAAGACCGGAAACTGTCATTAACTGTGATCTTGTGAAAAATGTCTTTGATATGAACTGCCAAGTAACAACAGATCCTTTATTCGGAACACCGTTATGTATTCCGCACGGCAGAGGACGCTGTATTGTCCAACAGGCACAAGCTGAGACATTTCTTGCTGCAAGATAATCGTATGTGAAAAGCCTGACATCTGTTACACGCAGAGTCAGGCTTTTTTCTGAAAAAAGGAGCGGAATACAAATGGGAAATGAATTAGATGAAAAGCTCGAAGGCCTGCTTGATAAATATACAGAGCTGCTGCTTGGTGAAACGAATGAGGAACTGAAAAGAGATGTCTCGCAGTGGATCATCTATTCTCATATTGCCAAAAGCATACCGCCTTTAGCCAAGCATTTTAATGACACGTATCCAGAGGCAAAAGAAGACATCAAAGAAACGATTCAGCGGATCAAGCAATTAAATGAAGCTCATCGTGCCAATAAAGACCGTTAAAAAACTGCCAGTACGAGCTGGCAGTTTTTCTTTATGACATGGGTGATGATCCGTACGGTGATTGATCTGTCAGTGTTTGCTGGAACTTCTGATGTGCTTGCTGAAGCTTCTGCTGGTCAGCAGCTTCGACAGAGTACCAGCCATATTTGAACATGACATCATATAAATGTCTTTGCGCTTTTTGTGTTTCGAGCGCAATTCGCTGAATATCTTGGTAAAGAGATTCATGGCTGAATTCATTGAGCGCTGTGTTATATCCGCTTGTCATATATTTTTCAGTCGACAAAAGGTCTGTGACAAAGTCGCGATCGTTCATGTTTGTCGTTGTTGGAACCGGCGTTTGTGGATTCCCGATTTTTTGTTGGTTTTGCTGTTCCATGTCTGTTACCTCCTATTGCATAAAGCCAGAAGACTGGCCTTGCCCTGAGCTGCCTAAATGTTGAAGTATTTGTGTGTAATGCTGATGGTGCATTTGACCAACTTGATTGAGTTCTTGTTTCAATGTTTGATCCTGACAATGCTCGGCCATAAAGTGGGCCTTTTTCATCGCGATCAAATTCCAGTTCAGCATATCCTCTAGGTACAAGGAATCCTTTACTGAAATTACCTTTGGGGGCATATTCATTTGCTGGTTGTTCAAGATGTGTTCCTCCTTACGATTTCTTTTTATATTGCTGATTTTGACTGGTCTTTTTACCGCCTAGGTCTGCTTCTTGTGATGGACCTGCGTTTCCTTTCACACTTGCAGCACTTACGCCTGCTTTTGATGGGTTCTTTTGCAAACGAGACATGTGGACATCACCTCCATTCTTACAATTCCCCCTCGTCTTTAATTCATACGCTGTAAAGAAAGACGCATGAGAATGTGTAAATTTTTGAAATCTGCTATTGAACTGTTTCGGAAAATCTTTTAAGATAAAGAAAGAGGCATTGCTTTTTTTTGGACAAAAAATGAATGACTGTTCATTCAAAATGTTTAGGGGGATATTTATGGGCAAACATATTCGCAAGGCGGCTGTCATTGGTTCAGGTGTCATGGGCTCAGGCATTGCTGCACATCTAGCCAATATCGGGATACCAGTAACATTGCTAGATATTGTGCCACATGAACTGACAAAGGAAGAAACGGCAAAAAAGCTAACGCTTGATCACCCTAGTGTTCGGAATAGATTAAGCCAAGACGCAATGAAAAAATTGTTAAAGCAAAAGCCAGCACCTCTTACTTCAGCCAAAAACCTATCATACATCACACCCGGAAATCTCACAGATCACCTTTCCTTATTACACGATGCTGACTGGATCATTGAAGTCGTCACTGAAAAGCTCAGCATTAAACAACACGTATTCTCTCTCATCGACGAACACCGCAAAGAAGGCAGCATCGTATCCAGCAATACATCCGGTATTTCTGTTGAAAAAATGGCAGAAGGCCGATCAGCTGATTTTAAACACCACTTTTTAGGCACTCACTTTTTTAACCCAGCTCGTTATTTAAAGCTGTTAGAAGTAATTCCTATTCAAGAAACAGATCCAGAAGTACTCTCATATATGAAAACATTTGGTGAAGATGTACTTGGCAAGGGTGTGGTCGAAGCAAAAGATACACCGAACTTTATTGCCAACCGAATTGGCACTTATGGGCTTCTTGTCACAGTGCGTGAAATGCTTGAGAACAAATACACGATCGGAGAGGTCGATTCTGTTACAGGTCCACTCATTGGCAGACCGAAAAGTGCGACCTTCCGTACACTTGATGTGGTGGGACTCGACACATTTTCTCATGTAGCCCGCAATGTGTATGAACAGGTAGAAGGAAAGGAAAAAGATATTTTTCAGCTGCCTGAGTTTATGGAAAGAATGCTCGAAAAAGGGTGGATCGGCAGCAAAGCAGGGCAAGGATTTTATCAAAAAAACGGAAAGACCATTTTAGAGCTTGATCCTGTCACACTCACATACGGAGAACGGACAAAGCTGAAGGATCCTGGCATTGACATTGCCAAGCAGCAAAAGGGGACAAAAGCGAAATTGAAAGCGCTTATTTATCAAGACGGCCGTGCTGGGCAATTGCTTTGGAATATGACCGCACCTGTTCTTCTTTATTCAGCTCAACTAAAAGGCGACATTGCGGATGATATTCAGTCCATCGATAACGCCATGAAATGGGGATTTGGCTGGCAGCATGGCCCGTTCGAGCTGTGGGATGCGATTGGCGTGAAAAAAGCCGTCAGTCGAATGGAAGCGGAAGGGCACAGCATCCCGACCTGGGTGCAAGATATGCTTTCAGAAGGACATGACACATTCTATCAAGAAAATGCCGAAGGAGACCGTGCATTTTATCAGAATGGTGCTTATGAACAGGAAAAGGGAAACGACAAGAATATGTCGTTAGCTAGATTGAAAAAGAAACACGATGTCATTTTTAAAAATACAGGTGCAAGCTTGATCGATATCGGGGATGATGTTGCCTTGCTTGAATTTCATTCGAAAAGTAATGCCATTGGGCTTGATGTCATTGATATGATCAATCGTGCTGTAGATGAAACGGAAAAGAATTATAAAGGGCTGGTCATCGGTAACCAAGGAAAGAACTTCTGTGTTGGTGCGAATCTCGCCTTAATTTTAATGGAAGCACAGGACGACAACTTCTTTGAAATTGATTTTGTCATTCGCAGGTTCCAGCAGGCGATGATGAAGGTGAAGTATAGTGACCGTCCAGTTGTGGCTGCACCATTTGGTATGACACTTGGCGGAGGGACGGAGCTTTGTCTACCAGCAGCCGCTATCCAAGCGTCCAGTGAAACGTATATGGGGCTTGTCGAAGCGGGGGTCGGACTCATACCGGGTGGAGGCGGAAACAAGGAACTCTATATTCGCCATCTGCAAGGAGCGGAAAAGCCATCAGCAACTGCGATCCAAGATGCTACGCTACAAACCTTTGAAGCCATTGCGATGGCAAAGGTATCTACATCAGCAGAGGAAGCGCGTGATATGAAGATGCTCCGAGTGAATGACCGGATCAGCATGAATGGTGATCATTTAATCCATGATGCGAAACAACTCGTTCTTTCTCTTGATGAAGCGGGTTATCGTGCACCGCTGAAGCGAAAGGTGCCCGTGATGGGGGAAACAGGCTACGCAGCAATGGTGCTGGCTGCTGAAAACATGAGATTGTCTGGATACATTTCAGACCATGACATGACCATTGCGAAAAAACTAGCGCATGTCATTTCTGGCGGCAAATTGCCATTTGGTACAGAGGTGGATGAACAATACTTATTAGAGCTTGAAAGAGAAGCCTTTTTAAGTCTTGTAGGGGAAGTCAAATCTCAGGCACGCATGCAGCACATGCTCGTTAAAGGAAAACCTTTACGTAACTAGGGGGGAGTCAAAATGAGAGAAGCAGTGATTGTAGCTGGCGCAAGAACACCAGTAGGGAAAGCCAAAAAAGGATCATTAAAACATGTCAGACCTGATGATATGGGCGCATTGTGTGTAAAAGAAACGCTAAAGCGTGCCGGTGATTATGATGGAACAATCGATGATTTAATCATCGGATGTGCGACACCAGAAGCAGAGCAAGGGCTGAATGTGGCCCGGAATATTGGGGCATTAGCAGGTTTGCCATATACAGTACCTGCTATTACCATTAACCGCTATTGCTCTTCTGGTCTGCAGTCAATTGCTTATGCGGGTGAACGAATTATGCTTGGGCAGGCAGAAACCATTTTGGCCGGAGGCGTCGAATCGATGTCGCAAGTCCCAATGATGGGTCACTCCATTCGTCCAAACGCTCTTTTGACAGAGCAAGCGCCTGAATACTATATGAGCATGGGCCACACAGCGGAGCAAGTGGCGCAAAAGTATCAGGTCACAAGGCAAGATCAAGATGCTTTTGCGGTGAGGAGCCATCAAAAGGCAGCAAAGGCACTTCAAGAAGGGAAATTTTCAGATGAAATTGTTCCCGTTGATGTGACAGAAAGACGGGTAGGAGAGCAGAATCAACTAGAAGAACGCCAATTTACGTTCTCACAAGATGAAGGTGTCAGAGCGGGCACAACAGAGGAGGTTCTCTCAACGTTACGACCTGCCTTCTCAACAAAAGGCACAGTGACTGCAGGAAACTCTTCGCAGACGAGTGATGGAGCGGCATGTGTCATGATGATGGATCGCGAAAAAGCATCTTCTCTTTCTCTTCAGCCGCTCGCCAAGTTCAGAGCGTTTGCTGTTGGTGGTGTACCACCTGAAGTCATGGGAATTGGGCCGGTTGAAGCCATTCCGCGTGCGCTGAAAATCGCTGGTCTAGAGCTGAAGGACATCGGGCTGTTTGAATTAAATGAAGCATTTGCTTCTCAGGCGATTCAAGTCATTCGTCATTTAGGGATCGATGAAGAGAAGGTAAATGTCAACGGCGGCGCCATTGCATTAGGACATCCGCTAGGCTGTACAGGAACGAAACTCACGCTGTCCCTCATTCATGAAATGAAACGGCGAAATGAACAATTTGGTATTGTGACGATGTGTATCGGCGGGGGCATGGGAGCAGCAGGCATTTTTGAACTGATCTAAAGGGGGAAAACAGGATGAAAGCAATGGAAGAAGTAAAAAAGGGTGGCAGTTTCTTAATTGATGAGACGAATTATGAGCATATCTTTACACCAGAGGATTTCTCTGATGAACATCAAATGATCGGGAAAACAACAGAAGATTACATTTTACAAGATGTCGTTCCGCACATCGATCAAATTGAGAATCATGAATTCGAGCATTCTGTTCGTCTCTTGAAAAAGGCTGGAGAGCTTGGCCTGCTTGGTGCGGATGTTCCTGAGGAATTTGGCGGGCTTGGGCTAGATAAAATCAGCTCAGCCATCATTACTGAAAAATTTGCAAGAGCAGGCAGCTTCTCTCTTTCTTACGGCGCCCATGTCGGGATCGGTTCTTTGCCGATCGTGCTGTTTGGCAATCAAGCGCAAAAGGAAAAGTACCTGCCAGGACTCGCCTCTGGAGAAACAATTGCGGCCTATGCCCTAACAGAGCCAGGGTCAGGTTCTGATGCGCTAGGTGCGAAAACAACGGCAGTTCTGAATGAAGCTGGAACACATTATGTCCTCAATGGGGAAAAACAATGGATCACAAACTCCGCATTTGCCGATGTGTTTGTCGTGTATGCGAAGATTGATGGTGAACACTTCTCTGCTTTCATCGTAGAAAAGGATTTTCCTGGAGTCAAAACAGGACCTGAAGAGAAAAAGATGGGCATTAAAGGGTCCTCGACGAGAACGTTAATCCTTGAAGATGCCGAAGTGCCAAAGGAGAATTTGCTTGGTGAAGCAGGCAGAGGTCATGTCATTGCCTTTAACATTTTGAACATTGGACGCTATAAACTGGCTGTAGGGACAATCGGTGCATCAAAACGAGTCATTCAATTATCGGCAGAGTATGCCAATCAGCGCAAGCAGTTTAAAACACCAATTTCTCAATTTAGCTTAATTGGCGAAAAAGCAGCCAACATGTCGGCAAAGCTTTATGCCATGGAAAGTGCTGTATACCGCACAGTCGGGTTATTTGAACAAAGAATGGGTCTGTTAAGTGACGAGGAGCAAAAGGATGGGAAACAAATTGCGCAATCCATTGCAGAATATGCGATTGAATGCTCTCTTTGTAAAGTGCTTGGCTCTGAAACGCTCGATTATATTGTGGATGAAGGTGTGCAGATTCACGGCGGATATGGTTTCATGCAAGAATACGAAGTCGAAAGAGCCTATCGCGACTCACGAATTAACCGTATTTTTGAAGGAACGAACGAAATTAACCGATTGCTTGTGCCAGGCACCTTCTTGAAGAAAGCGATGAAAGGAGAGCTTCCGCTTCTTCAAAAAGCGCAAACCCTTCAGGAAGAGCTGATGATGATGATGCCGGAAGAGCCGGGTGATCAGCCGCTTGATCAAGAGAAATACTTACTTGCCCATGCGAAAAAGATCGCCTTGATGGTGGCAGGTATGGCCGCCATGAAATATGGGAAAGCATTAGACAAAGAGCAAGAAATCCTTGTGAATATAGCAGATATCGTCAATGAACTCTTTGCTGCTGAGTCGGCGGTCTTGCGTACAGAAAAAGCAATCGCAGCATCAGGCGCAGAAAAAAATGCACAAAAGCTTGCGTATACACAAATTTTCACACAGGAAGCCTTTTTAAAGATTGAAGCTCATGCGAAAGAATCATTGATTGCCATGGAAGAAGGAGATTCACTCCGTATGAGTCTGTCAGCCCTTCGCAAGCTGACAAGATTCACGCCAATGAATGTCATCGCCAAAAAGCGCGAAGTGGCGAAACGAATCTTTGAAGCAGAGAAATATATCGTATAAGACGGCTTAAAAGGTGCGGATATCATGTCGCACCTTTTTGTAAGCATACATTTAGGTTTTTCATATGTTTTGTGATAAAATGTTGTCACTATTTGCAGGAGGTGAAAATGGTGGCTTTAGATTTTTACGAATACCCATCTTGCGGTACATGCCGAAAAGCAAAGAAATGGCTGGAAGAACACAATAAAGACATCAACAGCATACATATCGTCGAAGAGACGCCTGATAAAGAAACATTAAAAGCCCTTTACGAAAAAAGCGGTTTAGAGCTGAAGAAATTTTTTAATACGAGCGGTCAGAAATACAGAGAGCTGCAGCTGAAAGATAAACTTCCTGCAATGTCAGAGGACGAGCAGCTTGAATTACTAGCGTCTAACGGAATGCTGATCAAGCGTCCAATTACAACAGACGGCAAACGAGTGACAGTTGGATTTAATGAAGATACATTTAAAAGCGTCTGGAAATGATGTAACTTTCATTCAGATTGTGGTATCTTCAATATAGATTGTAAGAAAAGACTGGAGGGGTATGAAATGAGCACACCAAAAGATTTACGTTATTCAGAAGAACACGAATGGGTCAAAGTAGAAGGAGATAAGGTGCGTATCGGTATTACGCATTTTGCTCAATCTGAGCTAGGCGATATCGTGTTCGTTGAGCTTCCTGAAGTAGGAGACAAAATTACAGCGGACGAGCCTTTCGGAAGTGTAGAATCAGTCAAAACAGTTTCTGAACTATACGCACCGATTAACGGCACAATCGTTGAAGTAAACGATGAGCTTGATGACAGCCCAGAGTTCGTCAACGACTCTCCATACGAAAAAGCTTGGATGATCGTAGTAGAGCCAGCGGATACATCTGAAATCGAGAACTTAATGACTGCTGAGCAATATGAAGAAATGACAAAAGAAGACTAATTCATGTGAAATTGGACACTCTACCTTTATGGGGGGTGTCCAATTTGTCTTTTCAAAAAGAACAGGTGGATATAACAGAGCATGTCACTGGACGATTCAAAGAGAGCGGCATGGTGCTTTACCATCAAAACGAAGAGATTGGTACGATGATTAGTGAAAATCAATATGAATTAAAATCAGGTTATTCCTATGATCAAAACCGTTTTTATCGTCTGTCAGATACATTGACCCATGGGACTGAAAAATATGTAGACTGTGACGATGAAAATGGCTGGTGCTGATCACAGATAAGGCTGCAGTGAGTGCTGCAGCCTTTTTGTTGATCAATTGCCCAATCTTTACAACCTGAATGAAAGATTGTAATCTAAGGAAGAAGTGAATCAACGTCAAAAGGGCCGGGTGATCGTGATGAATGTCGAGATAGAAAAGGTCATCATTGTAGAAGGTAAATCAGATAAACAGAAGCTAAAAGAAGTCATAAGTGAACCTGTTACCATCATTTGCACCAATGGCACGATCAGTACATCGAAGCTTGATCAGCTTGTGGACGATTTATTCGGGAAAGACGTTTACATATTAGCAGACAGTGACGATGCTGGCGACAAACTGCGGAAGCAATTTCGAAAAGAATTCCCTGAAGCACTGCATCTTTTTGTCGACAGAACGTACCGCGAAGTGGCCGCTTCACCGTCAGCCCATATTGCATCTATTCTATTAGCTGCAAACATTGATGTTCATTCGAAATATTTATAAGGGTGACGTATATGAAAGAGATTGAAGAACATGAATTCAAGGAGATAGAGGACGATTTATTTCTTTTGTACTTATATACACCATTTTGCGGAACATGCCAGCTGGCAAAGAAGATGCTGGCAGTGGTTGATGCCATGCAGCCGGAAGTTCCTTTTTATGAGAATAACTTAAATTACTCGCCAAGTTTTGCGAAAGCATTTGAGATCGAAAGTGTCCCTTGCTTTCTCCTGTTTAAAAAGGGTGAAATCGTGCAAAAAGGCTATGCCTTTCACTCCGTTCCATATCTTCACGAAATGATTGAAACCGCTAAATAAAGCGGTTTTTTGTCATATTTCAAGCAATTCATTTGAAAATTTGTCGAGCTATTTATAAAGGACAAGCCGATGTTTGTAGAGAAATGTTATGTATAACCAAATGACAGGGAGGTTATACATGTGGAAAATGTGAAAGCCCATGGAAGTGCAGGGCAGCGATTATTGTTAAAGCCGCTGCTCTCATCATCATCCTTGAAGATTACATTTGAGGCGGAAACGGACTCTTGTACATTGATTGTGGATGAACGTGGTGAGGTGAAGAAACTACCTGCAATTGAGTTATCAGATCTCATCTTTTATGGTGAGCGAAAAGAGATTTTGCAATTATTAGATGGAGACATGTCCTTACAGCAGCTGATCAGCAGAGGACAAGTGAAAGTGAAAGGCTCATTTCGAGCGCTTCTTCGACTAGAAGCAGTACTTTGGTTGACGAACGGTTTTTTTCGAAAAATGATAACGTAGTCGTTTACTTGGAAATTAGCGATTTACAGCGTTGACATATCTCAGATAGCATGATATTCTACGTTAGTAAAAACATGAACATCACATAAAACAACATATTTTCTCTTATTAAGAGAGGTGGAGGGACGTGCCCTATGAAACCCGGCAACCGTCAGCATAGCTGAAATTGGTGCCAATTCACTCAAAGCCGCAACGCTTTGAAAGATGAGAGAAAGGCGTATTTGATATAAAAGGCCTTTCTGCTTGCGTTGCAGTTAGGTCTTTTTTACTGACCTTGCGTCAGGCTAGCGTCATAACAGTCGGAAGAATAAATGAACGTATGTGATGGCAACCTATAGATTCAGCAAGAAAGCAGGTGAACAGACTGTGATCCATTTACAGAATGTATCAAAAACGTATCATTCAAAAAGCGGAAATGTTGATGCTGTGAAAGACGTCAACTTGGATATCGATAAAGGTGAAATATTCGGAATTATCGGGTATAGCGGCGCAGGGAAAAGCTCCCTGATTCGCCTATTAAACGGTCTGGAGCTGCCAACAGAAGGAATCGTTGAAGTGGCAGGCAACCGAATCAATGAAGTATCGAATGCGAAACTTCGGAAAGCAAGACAAGAAATCAGCATGATTTTCCAGCACTTTAACTTGCTCTGGTCAAGAACAGTGAGACAAAATATTATGTTCCCGCTCGAGATCGCAGGTGTACCAACGTCAAAACGGAGAGCTCGTGCAAACGAACTGATTAAATTGGTCGGTTTAGAAGGAAAAGAAAATGCATATCCTTCTCAGCTCAGCGGCGGGCAAAAGCAGCGTGTAGGGATTGCGAGAGCATTAGCGAATGATCCAAAAGTTCTGCTATGTGACGAAGCCACTTCTGCGCTTGATCCACAAACAACGGATTCCATCCTTGAGCTTTTAGCCGATATTAATAAACGACTAGGACTCACCATTGTATTGATCACACATGAAATGCACGTCATTCGCAAAATTTGTCACCGTGTGGCAGTGATGGAGAATGGCCGTATTGTCGAAGAAGGCGAAGTATTACGTGTCTTCAGACAGCCGAAAGAAGAAATGACGAAGCGATTCGTGAAACAGCTTGCTGAACCAGAAGAAGCAAAAGAAACGATCGAGCACGTCCTAGAGAGAGTAAAAGAAGGTCAGGTCGTCAGGTTGTCCTTTATTGGAGATTCTGCCGAACAGCCGCTGATCACGGAAATTATTCGATCCTTCAAGGTCGATGTGAACATCCTGCAAGGAAAGATTTCTCAAACGCAGGAAGGCGCGTTTGGAACACTCTTTATCCATATTAATGGAGACGAGAACGAAGTTGAAAAAGCCATCGCCTATATCCAAAGCAAACAGGTTGAAATCGAGGTGATGACACATGTTTGAGAAATGGTTTCCGAACGTTGATCTAGAGGTTATTTGGAACGCGACGGGTGAAACGGTCTATATGACACTCATTGCATTAGCGTTTGCTTTTGCTATCGGCATCATCCTTGGGCTGTTGCTCTTTTTGACAAGTAAAGGCGGTTTGTGGGAAAACAAACCAATTAATGCTGTCATCGGCGCAGTCGTCAACATTTTCAGATCGATTCCCTTTATCATATTAATCATTCTATTATTAGGATTTACTAAACTAATTATGGGCACGATATTAGGTCCAAATGCAGCATTACCAGCCCTTGTCATTGGCTCAGCCCCTTTCTACGCACGTCTTGTTGAAATTGCACTGCGTGAAGTAGACAAAGGAGTCATTGAAGCAGCAAGATCTATGGGAGCAAAAACGTCGACCATTATTTTCAAAGTATTGCTGCCAGAATCACTGCCAGCCCTTATTTCAGGAATTACTGTAACAGCGATTGCTCTGATTGGCTCTACTGCGATTGCAGGAGCAATTGGAGCAGGCGGACTGGGTGACCTTGCTTATGTAGAAGGATACCAATCTGGTAATACAGATGTCACACTTGTAGCCACTGTGTTTATTCTGATCATCGTCTTTATCATTCAAATAATCGGTGATTTGATTACAAATAAAATTGATAAACGTTAAGGGAGGAATTATTCATGAAGAAATTGATTTTAAGTGCACTATTTCTAGCATTTGCAGGCATTTTAGCTGCTTGCGGTTCATCAAATAACGCAAGCGATAACAAAACCATCACGGTTGCCGCTTCAAAAACACCACATGCCGAGATTCTTGAAGAAGCAAAACCACTTCTAAAAGAAAAAGGCTACGATCTAAAAGTGAAAGTACTGAGCGATTATAAAATGTACAACAAAGCATTAGCTGAAAAAGAAGTGGATGCGAACTTTTTCCAACATATCCCTTACTTAAACGAAGAAAATAAATCAAACAAAGATTACAACTTAGTGAGTGCTGGTGCCGTTCACCTTGAGCCTTTCGGTATCTACTCTAAGAAATACAAATCAGTAAAAGATATTCCAAACGGCGGCACGATCATCATGACAAACAACGTAGCTGAGCAAGGACGTATGCTTGCCCTATTACAAAATGCTGGTGTGATCAAGCTTGATCCAAAAGTAGATACAATCAACGCAACAGTCAAAAACATCAAAGAAAACCCGAAGAACCTAAAATTCAAAAAAATCGCTCCTGAACTAACAGCGAAAGCTTATGAAAACAGTGAAGGCGATGCAGTATTTATCAACGTTAACTATGCGATCCAAAATAAATTGAATCCGAAAAAAGATTCAATCGAACTTGAGCAAACGAAAAACAACCCGTATGCAAACATCGTCGCTGTTCGCAAAGGTGACGAAAAATCAGAGAAGATCAAGGTATTAATGGAAGTTCTTCACTCTGATAAAATCAAAGAATTCATCGACAAAAAGTATGATGGTGCAGTATTGCCTGTATCTGAATAACAACTTGTAAACCTCGCTTTCATGAAAGCGAGGTTTTTTTGTGTATTTTTTCAAATCTCGCTCATAATAAAAACGAACAAATGACCTGAAGGGATGGAATGAAGATGAATGAACAACATATGAGCGGATCGATGCAACAATCACTGACGGATTATAAAACGGCAATGGGTGAATTTCAGAAGAAAATGCCGGTGTTTGGCAAGAAATTTAATGAATTTACGGAGCAGTGCTTTCAGAGCGATTCCTTAACACAAAAAGAAAAACAAATGATTGCCCTTGGCATCAGCATTCATGCACAAGATGAATATTGCATGATCTATCATACAAAGGGAGCGCTCGACCAAGGCGCAACAGAAGAGAATTTGCTGGAGGTCGTCAGTGTGGCGGCAGCGTTTGGCGGCGGTGCTGCGCTAAGTCAAGGCATCACAGTTGTTCAGCAATGTATTGATGAATTTGGAGGACAGACGCATTAAGGGAAGGATAAGATGGTATTTTTCCAAATCAGGGAGTTGAGTCGTTCTCAGCCGGTTGTGTGAGAAAATATGCCAGCATAGCGTGTTATATCCCTTTTGAGTGAAGCAGCATGCCTTTGATACAATGAAGCTACACTCAAAGAAGGGAATGGTTTATTATTTGTTCGGACCAGAGTACACTGGGATTGGATTATACCGCCGAGATGGAAAAGGCCATGCATCAATCTCATGGCATGAGTTATGCAGAGTACGAAAGAGACCATGACTTACGAATGAAAGTAGAACTTAAACGAGAGCAGTCCTATCGAGATGAGAAAAGACAGCTCGCAAAAATGAATATACGAGGCTATTAATAGCTAAGGGGCGGGGAGAATAGTTTCCCGTCCTTTCTTTATGAAAACAGTCTTTTCGACATAAATCCTTTTATCTACCTGTATTTTTTGTTAGAATTTTGAGAGCATCCTCTCACGCTTGTCGTGAATGTGTTGTATTCACTTTTAATTTGTTATAAAATTAGAATGAGAATAAATTGAGAATAATGATTATTTTGGAGGTATCGATATATGACTGCTTCGACATTAACAATTAAGGACTTGCACGTTGAGATTGAAGGGAAAGAAATCTTAAAAGGTGTAAACCTAGAAATAAAAGGTGGAGAATTCCACGCAGTAATGGGACCAAACGGTACAGGTAAATCTACTTTATCTGCTGCAATCATGGGCCACCCTAAGTATGAAGTGACAAAAGGCAGCATTTTGCTTGATGGCGAAGATGTTCTTGAAATGGAAGTAGATGAGCGCGCTCAAGCGGGTCTTTTCCTTGCAATGCAATATCCATCTGAAATTAGTGGTGTAACAAATGCAGACTTCCTTCGTTCGGCTATTAACGCACGCAGAGAAGAAGGCGATGAAATCTCTCTCATGAAATTCATCCGCAAAATGGACGAAAACATGGAATTCCTTGAAATGGACCCAGATATGGCACAGCGCTACCTAAACGAAGGTTTCTCAGGCGGGGAGAAAAAACGTAACGAAATTCTTCAATTAATGATGATTGAACCAAAAATCGCCATCCTTGACGAAATCGATTCTGGTCTTGATATCGATGCACTGAAAGTTGTTTCTAAAGGGATTAATAAAATGCGAGGCGAAAGCTTCGGCTGCTTAATGATCACTCACTATCAGCGCCTATTGAACTACATCACACCAGATCACGTTCATGTTATGATGCAAGGACGTATTGTGAAATCTGGCGGACCAGAACTCGCGCAGCGTCTAGAAGCAGAAGGTTATGACTGGATTAAAAAAGAGTTAGGAATTGAAGACGAAACTGTTGGTCAAGAAGCGTAAGCGTTAGGAGGATTATTGATGACATTAGAAACGAAATTATCAGTAGATCAAGATTATGTCAAAAGCTTCTCCGAGAAGCATCAGGAACCGGCATGGATGAGTTCCCTTCGCTTACAGGCTCTTGAAAAAGCAGAAGACCTTCCAATGCCAAAGCCTGACAAAACGAATATTTCAAAATGGAATTTAACCAATTTCAAACAGCATACAGTTGAAAGTGCGCCATTTGGATCTTTAGAAGAGCTTCCTGAAGAAGTGAAATCTCTTATTGATTTAGAGGACACAGATAAGACAGTCTATATTCAGCGTGATCAAACGCCAGCATACTTGTCTCTTTCTAATGAAGCAAAAGACAAAGGCGTGATCTTCACTGATATCCATACTGCGATTCGCGAACATGGAGACCTAGTGAAGAAATATTTCATGACTGATGCAGTGAAAGTGGATGAGCACAAACTAACAGCTCTACATGCTGCTTTAGTGAATGGCGGAGCTTTCCTCTATGTACCGAAAAACGTAGAGCTTGAAGCACCAATTCAAGCCGTTTATCTTCATGAAAATGACGAAACAACGTTGTTCAACCATGTCATCGTTGTAGCAGACGATCATAGTGCTGTGACATATGTCGAAAACTACATCAGTACGGCAACACCAGAAGAAGCGATCTTCAATATCGTGTCTGAAGTCTTCACAGGTGCAAATGCCCGCGTCACTTACGGTGCAGTGGATAACCTTGCAGAAGGTGTGACAGTCTATGTGAATAGACGTGGTATGGCAAATGGTCGTGACAGTAAAATCGAATGGGCGCTTGGTCTGATGAATGATGGAGACGTTGTGTCTGAAAACATCACAAAGCTTATGGGCGACGGTACATTCGGAGATACGAAATCAGTTGTTGTTGGCCGCGGGAATCAAACGGAAAACTTCACAACAAGCATCATCCACTTCGGTAAAAACTCTGAAGGGTATATCTTGAAGCATGGTGTCATGAAGGATCAAGCATCTTCTATCTTTAACGGGATTGGTAAAATCGAGCATGGCGCAACGAAGTCAAATGCAGAGCAAGAATCTCGTGTTCTCATGCTGAGTGAGAAAGCACGCGGTGACGCTAACCCAATTCTTTTAATCGATGAAGATGATGTAACAGCGGGGCACGCTGCTTCTGTTGGGCGTGTTGATCCAATTCAACTTTATTACCTCATGAGCCGTGGGATTTCCAAAGAAGATGCAGAAAGACTTGTCATTTATGGCTTCTTAAATCCAGTCGTCAAAGAACTGCCGATTGAAGGAGTTAAAAAGCAGCTCGTTTCTGTGATTGAAAGGAAAGTAAAATAATGAATATCAAAGACGTTCGTGAGCAGTTTCCAATCCTTCATCAGCAAGTGAACGGACATGATTTGGTGTATTTGGACAGTGCAGCGACATCTCAAAAACCACGAGTTGTCATTGATGCAATGAATGAGTATTACCGGTCTTACAACTCGAACGTCCACCGGGGTGTTCATACCCTTGGCACAAAAGCAACGGACGCATACGAGGGTGCAAGAGAAAAAGTTCGTGCATTCATTGGCGCTTCTTCTGTCCAGGAGATTATTTTTACTAGAGGTACAACAACCGCACTGAACACAGTGGCAATCAGCTATGCTAGAGCAAACCTTAAAGAAGGCGATGAGATCGTCATTACGCATATGGAACATCATGCGAATATCATCCCTTGGCAGCAGGCAGCAAAAGCAACTGGCGCCACATTGAAATATATTCCGTTACAGGAAGACGGCACGCTGTCGCTTGAAGATGTGAAGCAAACCATCACACATCAAACGAAAATCGTTGCTGTCACACATGTCTCAAACGTATTAGGAACCATCAACCCAATTAAAGACATCGCAAAGATTGCTCACGATCACGGTGCAATTATCGTCGTCGATGGTGCCCAGAGCACCCCTCACATGCAAATTGATGTTCAGGACTTGGATTGCGACTTTTTCGCCTTCTCTGGGCATAAAATGTGTGGACCGACTGGCATTGGTGTTCTTTACGGGAAGAAGGACCTTTTGAATAATATGGAGCCTGCTGAGTTTGGCGGTGAAATGATCGACTTTGTGGATCTATATGATTCTACATGGAAAGAACTGCCGTGGAAATTTGAAGCGGGAACACCGATTATTGCAGGAGCAATTGGGCTCGGAAAAGCGATTGATTTCTTAAATGACATCGGAATGGAGGAAGTCAGTCGTTACGAGCATCAGCTTGCGACTTATGCACTTGAGCGCTTTAAGGAGCTTGAAGGTGCCACGGTTTACGGACCGCAGCACCGAGCTGGACTTGTGACGTTTAACTTAGACGACGTCCATCCTCATGATGCCTCAACTGTTCTAGATACGGAAGGTGTCGCCATTCGTGCTGGACATCACTGTGCACAGCCGCTCATGAAATGGCTTGGTGTATCAGCGACTGCAAGAGCAAGCTTCTATCTGTACAATACAGAAGAGGAGATTGACGAGCTCATGGCAGCGCTCCGTAAGACAAAGGAGTATTTTACGAATGTCTTTTAATGTAAACTTAGACACACTGTACAGACAAGTGATTATGGATCATTATAAAAATCCGAGAAACAAAGGTGTGTTAAACGACAGCATTGTCGTCGATATGAACAACCCTACGTGTGGTGACCGCATTCGTCTCACGATGAAAATCGAAGACGAAAAAGTCATCGATGCGAAATTTGAAGGAGAAGGATGCTCGATTTCGATGGCATCTGCCTCTATGATGACGCAGGCGATTAAAGGGAAAGATATTGAAACAGCTTTGAAAATGTCTCAGATTTTCTCCGATATGATGCTAGGAAAAGAATACGACGATTCCATTGATCTTGGTGATATTGAGGCGCTGCAGGGAGTCGCAAAATTCCCAGCGCGCATCAAATGTGCAACATTATCCTGGAAGGCGCTTGAAAAAGGCGCATCTGCCGAAGATAACGGCAAATCATAAGATTGGAGTGAAAATGGATGGCTAAAAAAATGCCAGATGTTGGTGAATATAAATACGGCTTTTCTGATAAAGACGTTTCCATTTTCCGTTCAGAGCGCGGACTGACAAAAGAGATCGTTGAAGAAATTTCTCGTATGAAAGAAGAGCCTCAGTGGATGCTCGACTTCCGTTTGAAATCTCTTGAGCACTTTTACAACATGCCGATGCCACAATGGGGCGGAGATTTAAATGCATTAAACTTTGATGAAATTACGTACTACGTAAAACCATCAGAACGCTCAGAGCGTTCTTGGGATGAAGTACCAGAAGAAATCAAACAAACCTTTGACAAGCTTGGAATCCCTGAAGCAGAGCAAAAGTACTTAGCAGGTGTATCTGCTCAGTATGAATCTGAAGTTGTGTATCACAACATGAAGCAAGATCTTGAAGATCTAGGCATTGTGTTTAAAGATACAGACAGTGCATTAAAAGAGAACGAAGACATCTTCCGTGAGCACTGGGCAAAAGTCATTCCTCCGACTGACAACAAATTTGCTGCGCTTAACTCGGCTGTATGGTCTGGTGGTTCATTCATCTACGTACCAAAAGGCGTAAAAGTAGATACACCACTGCAAGCATACTTCCGAATCAACTCTGAGAACATGGGTCAGTTCGAACGTACACTGATCATCGTTGATGAAGGCGCACACGTGCATTACGTAGAAGGTTGTACAGCTCCAGTTTACACAACAAACTCACTTCATAGTGCGGTTGTTGAAATTATCGTGAAAAAAGGCGGCTACTGCCGTTATACGACGATTCAAAACTGGGCAAACAACGTCTTCAACCTTGTGACAAAACGTACAGTATGTGAAGAGAATGCAACAATGGAATGGATTGATGGAAACATCGGTTCTAAGCTGACGATGAAATACCCAGCTGTCATCTTAAAAGGTGAAGGCGCTCGTGGTATGACATTAAGTATTGCCCTAGCAGGTAAAGGTCAGCACCAAGATGCAGGTGCAAAAATGATTCACCTTGCACCAAACACATCTTCAACGATCGTATCGAAATCGATTTCCAAACAAGGCGGTAAAGTCACATACCGTGGAATCGTACACTTCGGACGCAAAGCAGAGGGTGCACGCTCAAACATCGAGTGTGACACACTCATCATGGATAACAAATCAACATCTGATACGATCCCTTACAATGAAATCTTAAACGACAACATTTCATTAGAGCACGAAGCGAAGGTATCAAAAGTATCAGAAGAGCAGCTATTCTACTTGATGAGCCGCGGAATTTCTGAAGAAGAAGCAACAGAAATGATCGTCATGGGCTTCATCGAACCATTCACAAAAGAACTACCAATGGAATATGCGGTTGAAATGAACCGCTTGATTAAGTTTGAGATGGAAGGTTCTATTGGTTAATACAGAGGGTTGAAAATGATTGATATAAGAGGTTGATGAAGCGTGCCGAATTTGTGCCGGTCAAGAGACCTTTTAGTGTAGGAGACGAACTTTTTAAGTTCGTCTTTTTCTATTTCATTGTTTACATCTAAGTTGACAATGAATAAAAAAACTTTATTGAATGATACTGGGGTTAAGATTTCTCTTTTCACTAAGAAGGTTAAAGGTAACAAGAGTGGAAAGATCCTGCATCTGGTTTGTCCATTTCAAGAGATTTTGGGAAAGGGAATTCTCATGGAGGAGGTTACTACAAATTAATGAATAAATTCGGAGAGCGTATAGCTACACTAAATAAAAGTGGTCGAGTAATTATAAAATAAGAATTGTACATAAAAGAATGAAAGGAGAATGAGATATGGTTCACCTAGATTATTTACAAAGTGAATTCAATATTGATTTAATTAATGATTCTTTTGACGAGTTACCTCTAAGCCTTCATATTCAACTCGAAAAAGACATGTATCAGTTTAATGATCAAGGCAATTTAAATCCTCAATATTTTAATAAGGTTTATAATGTTGCAATAAGTATATTTGATGAACTTTTTGGGGAGAACGATTTATTGTTCGTCGTCACAATTGTTCGAAGCGAGCATTCATTACAGAGGCCGATAGGAGTATATAGTAAGTATTCAAAAAAAATTAATAAATATAGACTCAATGTAAAAAATTCTAAAGATGAGAATGGAAAAGTCATTCAATATTCTTTAGAAACAAAAAAACAGCATATAGAGTACAAGAAAATAATCAAGGCAATATGTAATCAAGATTTTAAAAGTATGGCTCCGAGGTTCAATGACAAATATAGTAGTTATCCTGAAATATTCTTTATAAATAAAGATTTTATTTATCATATTTATGATGACAGAGGGGCATTCTTATTATTTAAAGATGAGAGAAAGCATGAAAAATTTAAAACAAAGTATAGTACTTTACTGGTAGGAGAAGATTATAATTAAAAGAAACTCTCTTATTGTTAGTTTCCTCATTTGCGTTTGACCGCATTGAGAAAACTTTTTCATCAAACTCTTTTCTAAATGATCATAAATACTTGCAATATATAATTTAGTACTGTATAGTTCTAATCATGACAAAGTTAAAATTAATGAATCAAAAACGTGTACTTGAAGTAGCTGCAACTTTATTTTTAGAAAAAGGGTTTGCTTATACAAGTATGGATGAATTAGTTCGTGTAAGCAAAGTGTCAAAGTCTAATGTGTACTATCACTTTTCTAATAAGGAAGAATTATTAGAAGGGGTCGTTGATTATTGGATTGATATGTATCAAGCTGCAATAGACGACGTAATGTCTCAGACTCAATTTTCAGTTGAAGATCGTACCCAAATGTTTTTAAAGCAATTATCACAAGGCGTTCAGTCGAGAGAGTATAAGGGCGGCTGTCCATTTATTACTCTTTATATTCAAAGTCCTGCACAGGCCACACAAATAAAAGAAAAAATAGGTCTTTTTTTTACAGGATTACAAAAGAAAGTTTCTCTGTTACTAAAACAAGGGGTAGAGAATGGAGAATTCAGAAAGACGATTCATATTGATGAAGTGGCATCACTTTTTATGACAAATCTTGAAGGAGCGTTATTTATTTCAGAAACATTGAAGGATGTCACTGTCATCACAAAAACAGCAGATCATTTATTTAACTTGCTTCGATAAAGAAGCATTTTTTTTACATCAAATTAGTACTGAATAGTACTAAAAAGGAGATTTCACATGAAAACAGTATTTTTAACGGGTGGAACAGGGTTTATCGGAAAGCAATTAGTCGAAGAATTAGCGAAAGAGGATGTGAACATTCTTCTTTTAGTAAGGTCAAAAAGTAAAGCAACACGCATTTTTCAAGAAAGAGGTATTTTAAAAGAGTCAGTGATGCACTTTGTTGAAGGTGATTTGACGAGAGTCGATTTGGGTCTAAGTCCTGAAGATCAGGAGAGGGTATTGAAAACGGATGTGATCATTCACGCAGGAGGCCCGATGGATATTCAAGCGACAAGTAAAGAGGCAGCTTCCGTCTTTTTAAATGGCGCCAAATATATTGGTGAATTAGCTAAAAGTATTCATCAATTGAAGGGCTTGCAGCAATTTATTCATGTTGTCGGTTATATGAGCCCCTTTGATGATCAAAATAGCAAGATTGCAATTGACGTATTTGAAGAAGGAAACAATTACTTGAAAATAAAAAATCCTTATGAGAGAACAAAATTTTTAGCAGATCTTTATATCCGTCAACAGGCATCAGCAGTAGGTTATCCGCTTTCTGTCATTAATCCGCCAACTGTCGTCGGTAGTAGTCAAACAGGGAGTACAGAGCAAATTGCAGGATTGGGTTTGCTTGTAAAGAGTATGCGAAGAGGGCTCATGCCGGTGATTCCTGGAGGTAAGGACTATCGGTTACCACTTATTTCAAACGATGAGTTTGCGAAGTTTATTGTACAGGTTTTCAAGTTGGAGCAGCCGGCTATTCAAACATATACACTTGTTGAAGACAAAGAGCACGATCAGAACGTTGCTGGACTATTAAGTATTATGTCAGAAAGTATGAATATGAAGGCCCCTAGCATCTCTGTCCCAATGCCACTGATGAAAGCTATCATGAAGAGTGGCGTAAGTAAACTCACAAACATTCCTTCTGACGGACTGAATTTTATGACAAAACGAACGTTTTCAAATGTTTCAGCGAAAAAAATAATGGGAGAAGATTGGTTTAAGAAGACGAGTGTCATGACATTTTTTCCTGCTGTAGTAGCCGATCTAGATTATCGAATGATGGATCAACATGGTGAGCAGCATCATTTATTTAAACGAACATTATGCGATAATAACACCCTTTACCAATTACAAGGAGAGGGGAAGCCGTTTATTTTATTACATGGTTTATTGAGTGATGGAGAAGATTTATTTCCTTTAGCACAAGAGCTTCATGAGAAAACAGGTCAACCTGTATGGATCTTGGATCTTCCTGGTTTGGGGCGTTCTCCTTTTAAACGAGAGAAACATCTTCTAGATATCTATTTAAATGTAGTGAAAAAAGTAATAGAGAAAGCGACGAATGGTGCACATCTGATCGGCCATTCATTCGGTGCGTATATTCTTTTGGAAGCATTGGGACAAGAATACATCGATAAGAAGTATTCAATCACTTTACTGCAGCCGCCTGTTGCTAAACAAAAGGCAAAATCACTATATGTTCCTCAATTTCTGAACAAATGGACATTAAGATTGGCAACGACTCATTTGATAGAGCGTTATGTATTAAGAAATGGTTTGTTTGAAAGCACGGAGAGCATCCCTGAACATTATATTGAAAAAATCAAAAACAGCTTTACTTCTCCTAGAATTTTAAATACGACGGTTCAGCTTAACCATTTATTACTGGAAACCGATCAAGGTGACTTTAAAGAAGTTACAAAGGATCATCTTCACATGATTTGGGGGGAGTATGACAGAGGCTATTCTGCGCCATCGCATCTTGGGAAGGTTGATTTTGTTCCGTATGGCCATCATTTCCCTCTTAGCCATCCGAGTGAAACGGCAGCATTAGTCATCAATAATATTTGTACTAGCAGATAGGAGTCACCCCAAAACGAAAAAATAAGATTGATGACAAGTGAGCAAAATTTTTCGTTCTGGGTCTTGAAAAAATAGAGGTTAACGAGGTGCATAAAACGCATCTAAGGTTTTCGTCATATCATCAGATGCAGATTGTAAGATCACATCTTGCTCTAAAATCGCTGTCCCTTGTGCCCGGACAATATGAAATTGATGAAAACCCATCAAGTTTTGGAATATTTCCTTTAGGTAGTAATGTGAGAATTCCAGAGGTGTGTAGCGATCGTTATTTGTGAAAATTGAGCCGCTTGCTTGAAGCAAAAGTACACGATAATCATCAGTCATCAGACCAACTGAACCATTTTCTGTATATTTGAACGTTTCTCTAGCAATGAAGATATTATCTATATAATCTTTCATACGTGACGTCACATTGAAATTATGAACAGGTGATACAATCACGATTCGATGATGTGCTTTGAATTGAGCCAATAAAGCAGCAGAAGAAGCGGCGATTTTTTTCTCCGCAGCTGTTAATGATTGTTCAGATGCTTGCTTATCCCAAATTCCTAGCAGCTGGTCTTTTTCGATACGAGGAATTTCAGTTCCATATAAATGTAAAATGGTAGGCTCCTCATAAGGAAATCTTTCTTTAAACTGCTTTAAAAATAGTGCTTGCAGTTTGTTTGAATAACTTTCTTGATGAGTGAAATCAGGGTGCGCGTTAATGATTAGTGTTTGCATATACATGCTCCTTTTCTTTTGATAAACTGAGTATAAAATATAAAGATGACAAAACATGTCACCTTTTTCAGAAGGAAAATCAAATGAAAAAATCAGAACGCTTAAACCAAGAGCTTATTTTTTTAAGTGATAAATATTCATTTCAATTAAAAGATTTAGAAACTGAATTTGGCATTTCTAAACGTACGGCTTTAAGAGATATGGAAGAGCTAGAGTCCATGGGCTTAGCTTTTTATGTTGAAAATGGCAGACATGGAGGATATCGGCTCGTGAATCAATCTCCATTGGTTCCGATCTATTTTCAAATAGATGAAGTTCAAGCCATTTTTTTCGCTCTTAAAGCCTTAGATCTGTTGTCAGCAACACCATTTAAAAAGTCTTACTCACAGATTCGCCAAAAACTGTTTGCTACAATGTCTGATGAGAGAAAACATCGGATCACGGAGATTTTGGATGTGATTCATTACTATCATGTCGCACCAGTGAGTGAACAACATCATTTGGATTTGATATTGCAGGCAATGATGGAAGATCAAATCGTGAAGATGACATACACTCAATATGAACATAAAAGGATCAGGCTACAATTTCTTGAGTTGTTTTATCGAAATGGGATTTGGTTCACCGAAGCATATGATGTTCAGAATAAAAAGTGGGGCATCTACAGATGTGATTGTATGACGGACATGATGATCGAAGAAGAAACGAAAGACACTTTTACGAAGGAAGAATTAAAAGCACTGCAGCTCGAGTACGAAAAAACCTATCATGATATCTCTTTTAAATGTCGATTAACGGAACAAGGGAAAGAGAAGTTTTTGAAGAATCATTATCCGAATATGAGATTGGAGATCATTGAAGATACGCCTTATATTGTAGGGGGATACAACCAAGAAGAATTATCGTATATGACTCACTATTTGATCTCATTTGGGAAACATGTGAAAATTGAATACCCCGATGAATTAAAAGAGAGTTATTTGACTCAATTGCAAGAAATGATGGATCAATATTAAAAATGAACGGATTGTATCTGAATCATAAAAAACTTAACACATTAAAAAAAGGCGAACTGTCGTAATTCGCCTTTTTTCTATTACTTCGCCGCCTGAAATGTATTTGTTTTCGATTTGTCATTGACCTTTCCATACGTCAGCTGACGCCAGATAAATTCCATCGGTCCAGACTTAAATCGCTTTAACCATAACGTACTGAAAAGGACAAGGAAGGCATACACGCCAATGCCAATGAAGAACGTACCAGCGGGTTGAAGATGATCTGCAAGTCCGGCTCCATATTTCAGAAACAGCACTGTTCCAATGATCGAGTGAAGCAAATAGCAGGTCAGGGACATCCGTCCGACCTTGGTAAAAACCATCAAAGCACCTCGCAGCTGAGGAACGTGCAAAAACAGCATCGCAAGTGAACTCATATAGAACATACTGCCAGTTAATCCTCCGTTTTGCTCAAGTGCAGAGATAATGTTCATCCATGGCGAATGTTCAAAAGGGGTGACCGCTGTCATAATCGTACTGCCTTGTGTGATAAGAAAAGCGATTGTACAAATCATCCAAATACGATTCCAAATCGCTTTTTTCGTCTCCATGTTTTTGAAAAACGACATTTTCACAAAATACACACCAAGTAAAAACATGAAGAACATCGAATAGACAGTGGAAAATGAGCTGGAAGCCATCGTGACCATATCGGCCCACCGGTCACCAATAGATGCTAAATAAGCCAGACTGTTGTGGCTAGTCAGCTCGAAATCAGCAAAATCCGGCTTGCCTGATGATCCTGTACTGATGGTATTGAGCAGCATTGTGAAAAGAGGCGTGAGCAATTGAATCACAAAGAGTGTGATCAGCCAGTACAGGATGGTTCTGGCTGTGCGTTTGTAAAAGAAAAGCAATAAAAAGCCCGCGACAGCATAATAGGTCAAAATATCACCAATCCATACAAACGTGACATGCAGAAGACCAATCCCTAAGAGAATGGTTAATCTGCGAGCAAACAGCTTGTTCGGACTATCCACCTTCTGAGTAGCTCGATCCATAAATATCATAAAACCAACCCCGAATAGAAAAGAAAATAACGTAATGAATTTCCCCGAGGCAAACCAATTCACAATGTGGTGAAATACATCATTAGACTCCATCTCAAATCCCTTGACCGAATCCACAATCAAAAAATAGTTGACCAAAATAATCCCCATTAAGGCGAATCCTCGTACGATGTCCAAGAAATGCACCCGTTCTTTAAGACTCATTGGTTGTCCGTGTTCTACCTTGCTTACATTCATATTAATGCTCCTTTTCATGTATTGGATCTAAAGATAGATCCTTCAATGAATCAATATACAGGCCAATTCTTAATCATTTATGAAGATCCAATTTTTTGAAAATAAATGTGACAACTTGATGGCAATTGATCATATTCATAAACACTTAAGATTTATGGTGTATCTTTTCACATAGCTAGATGATATATAGTAATAATATATAAGAATGAAGTCATGGAGGATGAGGTGAGAGAGATATGACCCATCGAATATTAGTTGTAGAGGATGATCAGGATATTGGTGACCTGTTGCAGGAATCTCTGACACGTACAGGGTATGAGGTGTTGAGAGCCATGAATGGCAAGCAGGCATTGCATGTTATAGATGATTCGCTGGATTTGGTGATTTTGGATGTCATGATGCCAGGTATCTCCGGTATAGAAACGTGCCAGCAAATAAGAGCCTCCTCAAACGTTCCCATTTTATTTCTGACAGCCAGATCAAGTACATTGGATAAAACAGAAGGATTACTCGCTGGCGGAGATGATTATATGACAAAACCTTTTTCAGAAGAGGAGCTTCACGCTAGGGTCATGGCGCAATTGCGCAGATATACCATCTATCAGGAAAAAAAGGAACAGGAAGAAACCTATTTAGTTGGTGGTAGCCTGAGGGTGAGTGAGGAATTTAATGAAGTGTGGAAAAGTGGGCAGCAAATCAAGTTATCTGATTTAGAATATCGGATATTAAAACTGCTCATGAACAAACGAAACAAAATATTTTCTGCTCAAAATATTTATGAAAGCGTGTGGGGCCAGCCTTATTTTTATTGTTCAAACAATACGGTTATGGTGCATATCCGAAAGCTGCGTGCCAAAATTGAAGATGACCCGGCTCGTCCCGTGTATATCAAAACAGAATGGGGGAGAGGATACCGGTTTGGCACATCGTAAATATACGCTGACCAAAAAGCTGTCACTGCTCATTTTGGTCGCTGCTATCGTAAGTGGTGTTGTCTTTTTGACACTGCAAAAGATCACTGATCACCTGATTGAAGGATATTTAAGTTCGGATGAGTACTATAAGGAAGAATCTGCTAGATACATTCAAACATTCAGCCGCTACGTTTCAGAACATGAGCTGACTTCAACGGATCGAAAAGCATTCGGTGAGTGGGTGAAAAAAGAAGATTATATTAATCTCACTGTTTACAAGGATGAAGTGCTTCAATATGACTCGATTTACTCTGTCGCTGACGAATCGGCCTATGGGAAAGAAAAGGTGACCGACTACGCAAAGCGTCATTCTTACCCGGTTCAATTTAGCGACGGAGAAGGTAGGGTTATGGTAGACGGGTTTTACTCCTCTCGATATCACGATCTCGCCTTTACACTAGAACTGCTTGGTGCAACACTCATTTTTCTCCTGATTGTGCTTGTTGGCATTCGCCGAAGCCTACGTTACTTGCAAACGATCCGTGAAGAGATTCATATTCTTGAAGGCGGTGAGCTCGATTATGAGATGACAGTGAAGGGGCATGATGAATTGGCCATGATTGCAAAGAGCATTGAGGATTTAAGAACAGCCTTTTTGGACAAGCTTCAGGCTATTGATGATCTGCAGGAAGAGAGCCGCAGCTTGGTGACCGAAATGTCGCATGATATGAGGACCCCGCTGACATCACTCATCATGAATCTGGAATTTGCCAAAAAAGAGGAGGCTCTAGCGGATACCCGCAAGGAGAAGTATATAGCGAGTGCGTATGGAAAAGCCCTGCAATTAAAGAATCTGTCTGACAATCTATTTGCCTATTTCCTGCTAGATAAAGAGCACGAGTCAGAGCTTGAAACCGTTGCAGTGAAAGAAGTGATTTATGATCTTCTATCAGATCAGGTCGCCCTGCTGCATCAGGAGAATTTCACGGTCCATATTGTAGGCGAAATGCCGGATAGCTATATTAATGTGAATGTCGAGGAGCTTGGCAGAGTATTTGATAATGTGATGTCTAACTTACGTAAATACGCAGATCCTGAAAAGGACATTCAGATCACTTTTTTATCCGACCAAGATGTCTTTGAAATCCATGTGAGCAATGCGATAAAAAAGACAGACATCATACCGGAAAGCAATGGACTCGGGGAACGAAGCATCAAGCGGATGATGTCCCGAATGCATGGACAGTTTGAAAGTGTAGAAAAACACGATACCTACTACATCGTACTGCGATTTTGGAATACCAAAATGTAGAGAGCAAAAACAACATCATGGAATGGGGAAACAATCTGATGAAACGATTCAACAATTTCCAAAAGCTACCTGATCTTCTGCAAGCCCTTCTGAATATCTGCCTGTTCTTTCTAGCGATTGCTCTAAGCGTACTCTTAATTAGTGAAACATGGTACATCGTGCAATTCGTCTATAAAACATTGTTTAACAAAGGAGAAAGCTATTATGGAATGCTTGGCGAGCTGCTGATCTTCTTTATGTATTTTGAATTTATCGCCTTAATTATTAAATACTTTAAATCCAACTTTCATTTTCCGCTGCGCTATTTTATTTATATTGGCATCACAGCTGTCATCCGTTTGATTATCATTGATCATGAACAAGCCGTATCGACATTCTGGTGGGCACTGGCCATTCTTGCGATGACCTGTGCGCTCTTTATCGCGAGCAAAAGAGATACTGCTCATGAGCATGAGGAAGTGAAGTAAGGAAGAAGAAGGACGAGTGGTCAACACTCGTCTCAGCATGTAGACAAACCCTCGCATTCGGTGTCAGTCCTGCGCTTCGGTGCTCACGAATGTTAAATTCGCTCCACGCCGATGCTCGTCCTTCCTAGGGCTGCAAAGGTTTTCTATCACGCTGAAAAGAAGACAAAGGGCTAAAATCAAGTTCATTTTAGCCCTTTGTCAACAATCTGGGACGAGTGGTCAACACTCGTCTTTTTTGTGTTTAAATGAACAGTTTTTGAATATGTGTTGATTAATGAACAATGATTGAAAGATTGACAATTGATGATGATGTATCTAGAAAATATAATATAAATAGACAGGTGTTCATAAATGAATATATGTATAGAAAAAGGTCCAAAGCAGTTAACGGATTCACAAGTTCTTATGTTATGCTTTAGAAAAAGAGAAACCATTCTTTTCCTAGACATTGATTGTCATCATTCTATCTATAGGGGTCGATCGTATGCGAAGTATTCAAAGTTTGTTTGTTGAATGGTTACTTGTACTTACAAAGAAGAAACTGAATGTTGAGGGGTATTTAGAAGAACGAAGAATGGCGAATCAATTACCTTATGTGCTGCCTGAGAAGTTGAAAAAGAAATATCACATCACCAAAAGCAGCACGTTTTCAGTCGATACGTACATGTTGAAATCAGATGTGCAGCCAGATGATCATCAGGTGCTATTTTTACATGGAGGAGGCTATATTGAGCAGCCGCTCGTATGGCATTGGCGTTTCTTGGATCGATTGACGAAGCAATTAAATAGTACGGTGTATGTGCCAGTTTATCCAAAAGCACCAAATCATCAGTATATGGATGCAATCGAGAGTGTTCTCCCAGTTTACCAAGCTCTTTTAGAAAAAGGAACACCAGAAAAAATCGTCATCATGGGTGATTCTGCTGGCGGCGGTTTATCGCTCGCCTTTGCTCAATACTTAGCAAAAAAAGGTCTCCCGCAACCTGGAAACATGATTCTATTATCACCATGGCTTGATGTGACATTAAGTCATCCTGATATCGCTAAAATGGTTCCAAAAGAGCCAATGCTCAACCTAGATTTACTGATCGAATCGGGCAAAGCCTATGCAGGTAATACAGATGAAACACATCATTTGATCAGCCCGATCTATGGAGAAATCAAATCGTTAGGACGAATTTCTGTTTTTATTGGCACTCATGAATTCTTTCTCCCAGATGCCCGGAAATTCAAAGAGATGGCAGACAAGCAGGGTGTTCCCATCAACTATATCGAATACCCAAAAATGAATCACGTCTTTCCTGTCTTCCCTATTCCCGAAGCGAACCAAGCGTTAAAACAAATTGTCGCCATTATTGAGAGTAAGACGTTCCCTTTGAGGGATATGACAAAATAGGATGCGAACATGAGGATGGCCAGCAATGCTCTAGCCATTCTCGTTTCTAATTGGAGGATCAAAAGTTAATTATGAACGAAACAGAACCGTTCTCATTTACAAGTATGCAGGAAGTAGCTCCTGTAGCTATTCCAGAAAGACAGTTCATTCAATCACATGACGGCATACGTCTTGCTTATTATCCGTTTTTATCAGAAACAAACACGCAGACCAATGTGATCATCATTCATGGCGGAGGCGCTCACAGCTTGGCTGGTTATGAGCATATTGCCTATACATTGCAACATGATTTTCACGTGAATGTGTTTTTGCTGGATTTGAGAGGCCACGGATATTCTGAAGGAAAGAAGGGGGATACACCCAAAGTCACTGACGTGTGGCAAGATATTTCGCAAGTTGTGGATGTCATCAAACAGCAGCACGAAGGAGCACTTTATCTTTGTGGTCATTCCTCTGGAGCTGGATTGCTGCTTCAATATCTATCTTGGGATGAAAAAAGAAAAGTAGACGGTTACTTTTTTATTGCTCCTGAATTTGGCTACAAATCTGACACAGCGAAGTCTAATCAAGTCCCTTTTGCCACAGTTCAAGTTTGGAAATTCGTGCTATCTGCGATGACAAAAGGAAGGCTGATGGGGCATTCAGAAGCTGTACGATTTCACTACCCAGCATGGGTGATTGCACAAGATCCACTTCTTTTAACAGGCATTACCATCAATATGTCTCTTGCCTTAACGCCATCTGCACCTCAAAAACAATTTGCAAGGCTGGACCAGCCTTATGGCATGTTTGTTGGAAGCGAGGATGAGTTATACGACGTAGACAAATTTCATCCGTATCTGGCGCTTCCAAATCAGCAGGTGAAAAATCAATCTGTTTACCAAGTGATAGAAAACCATACTCATTTGTCCATTTTACTAGAATCGGGAAAAAAGATTGGGCGTACCATCCAAATGTGGAAAAGTTCCAATTAACCTGAACAACTAGTCAACACTCTACCTTTTTCTTAAAAATTTACATTGACACCATCCTTTTCTATGATAAAATCATAGTGTGATAATGAGAATCGTTATCAAACGATATGACTACATATAGAATGGATAGGTGAGGTACATGTTCAAAAAATCTTTTTGGTCGCTATTAGTTGTGCTCTCCATCGTATTACTTGCGGCTTGTGGCAGTAATAGCAGTGAAGGCAAGTCAGATAGTAATGAGAAAACAAGAACCGTTGAAAGCGCTATCGGTTCAACTGAAATTAAAGGATCGCCTAAACGTGTGGTGACGTTGTATCAAGGAGCAACGGATGCAGCCGTCGCTATGGGCATTAAACCAGTGGGTGTTGTAGAATCTTGGCTTGAAGCACCTACGTATAAATATTTAAGAGATGATTTAAAGGGTGTCAAAATTGTTGGGCAGGAAACACAACCAAACTTAGAAGAAATTGAAAAGCTGAAGCCAGATTTGATCATTGCATCAAAAATCCGTCACGAGCAAATTTTTGATCAGCTGAAAGAAATCGCTCCAACTGTTGCAACAGAAACAGTGTTCACTTTTAAAGACACAGTGAATTTAATGGGTGAAGCGTTAAACAAGCAAGACAAATCAAAAGAATTGCTGACGAAGTGGGATGACCGTGTCGCTGACTTCAAAGAAAAAGCAAAGAAAGACATTAAAAACTGGCCAATGAGTGTGTCTGTGGTGAACTTCCGTGCAGATCATGCAAGAATCTATCAAACTGGGTTTGCAGGTTCAATTTTAACAGAGCTAGGCTTTGAAGGTCCTAAAAATGTCAAAGATAAAAAGCAAGATATCATTACACTTACAGACAAAGAGAGCATTCCACAAATGGATGCAGATGTGATCTATTACTTCATGGATGATCAGGATAAAGCAGTTGAAAAAGCATATAAAGAGTGGACAAGTCATCCTTTATGGAAGCAGCTTGACGCAGTGAAAGCGAAACAAGTGCATAAAGTCGATGAAATCACTTGGAACATGGCTGGCGGTATCACCGCTGCAAACATGATGCTTGATGATATTTATGATCGTCTAGGGCTTGATAAATAAGTGTAGCAGAGGAGAAAATGTGAAAAACCATTTTCTCCTTTTTCCATAACAGATTGAAAGCGGGAATCAGATGAGAAGTTTATTAAAAAAGGATTCGAGCAAGGCACTGCTATTTGCTGGATTCATCGTATTGATGTTGGTCTTTTTTATGCTCAGTATTTCTCTTGGGCAAACCTCAATTTCCCTCAAAGCCACCATCCATGCGTTTCTTCAGTTTGATGAGTCAGATCCAAACAGTGTCATTGTCATGACATCCAGATTATCAAGAGCTTTAATTGCGACGGTTGTTGGATCAAGTCTAGCGATTTCAGGTGCACTCATGCAGGCATTGACGAGGAATCCGCTGGCTGCACCAGATCTTTTAGGTATTAATGCAGGTGGACTCTTTTTTATTGTGATTTCGATTGTTTTCTTTTCTACCGATTCGTTAACAGGTTATATGTGGACGGCCTTTTTAGGCGCTGCCATTGCAGGTATGCTCGTCTTTCTTCTAGGCTCCATTGGAAGAGACGGACTGACACCGGTCAAAATTGTACTCGCAGGTGCTGCGATATCTGCTCTGTTTGCGTCCTTTACTCAAGGACTTTTAATCGTCAATGAACAGTCCATTCAAAGCATCCTGTTCTGGATGGCTGGTTCAGTGTCAGGAAGAAGTATAGATATGCTGCTGCCAGTGCTGCCTTATATTCTTGGGGCGACTGTGGTGGCGCTGCTTCTTGGTCGCTCGATCAATGTCCTTTTATCGGGTGATGATATTGCGAAAGGGCTTGGCCAGCGTACGCTTCTTTTGAAGATGACGATGGGGGTACTTGTCGTCTTTTTAGCAGGAGGTTCCGTCGCTGTTGCAGGATCCATTGGATTTGTTGGTTTTCTTGTGCCGCATATTGTGAAAAAGCTCGTTGGACCTGACCACCGCTGGGTACTGCCGTATTGTGCCGTTGTAGGGGCGTCGCTTTTACTTGTCGCAGACCTTGCCGCTCGTTTTCTGATCATGCCGCAGGAAGTACCGATTGGTGTCATGACGGCGGTAGCAGGAGCGCCTCTATTTGTTTATCTCGTGCGCAAGGGGTTGAAGACAGGTGGCTAAAACATACACAGTGCGTTCAAAGGGCGGACGCATTTCATTTCAATTTTCAAAGCGGACGTTTTTAATTTTACTATTATTGACAGGCATTGCCTTTGGTTTATTTATTCTGAGCCTTTGTATGGGCAGCCGGTTTATTCCGCCTGCTGATGTGCTGCTACATATCTTCGGACAAGGCGAGGGAAATACGTTTGTATTAAATACGTTGAGGATTCCAAGGACCCTGCTTGCGGTTTTAGTGGGAGCGGCACTTGCGGTATCGGGGCTTATTTTACAAGGTCTCATTCGAAATCCGCTTGCATCGCCTGACATCATAGGAATTACGAGCGGTGCGTCGTTTGGCGCCATTATGTTCATCGTCTTTTGGATGGGCACTGTGCCTATTGCTTATCAGTCGTTGTGGGCCATTGCAGGCGCTTTTGCGGTATCATGCCTGATTTATTTGCTTTCATGGAAAAAAGGCGTCAAGCCGATCACGCTCGTCTTGATGGGGATTGGGATTTCCGCCATTATGAAGGCGTGTGTGACGTTTACTCTTGTGCTCAGCGATACGATGACCACGACCAAGTCATACATCTGGCTGACGGGCAGTTTATATGGTTCTACAATGAAGGACGTCATCGCAATGCTTCCTTGGGTATTGATGATTTTACCGATTGTCATGGTGCTGGCAAGAACGATGAATGTGAAGGAGCTTGGAGATGATCTTGCAACAGGTCTCGGGGTCAAGGTTCAGGCGAAGCGGTTATTCTTTCTACTGATGAGTGTGACATTAGCCGGTATTGCCGTTGCCTTCGCAGGCGGTATTGAATTTGTCGGACTGATGGCGCCGCATGTTGCAAGGATGATCATCGGTCGTTCCTTTATTGCGCTTGTTCCAGCATCTGCGCTTGTTGGAAGTATTCTCGTGATGCTGGCAGACTTAGTTGCGAGAACGGCTTTTCTCCCGTTAGATGTCCCGGCAGGTGTGTTTACGGCTGCAATCGGCGCACCGTTCTTTATTTATTTGTTATATCAACAGCGAAATCGTTAAACGAAAGATGGGGGTTTTGATATGAAGCCAGAGTGGGTTGAGAGAGAATTACTTGATTTCGGGGTACACATCACAAATGGACCAATGACATCTGATCGCACACTTGCTGCGCTTTTTTCAGAAGCATCTATCAGACGTTTATTAGAAGCTGAAAAGGAAGCGATGCATGCACCGAATATAGCAGTGGCGGCGTCCATGTTTTCAAAACGCTATGCCTATTTAGCTGTTAGTTCTACTTTGTACTTGATGACGATGTATGATGCTGTCTACCGGTTTTCACCAGAGGCGTGTGTCTTTAGAGAAGATCGTAAAATTGAGCTAGATGAAACGCTCTGTTCATTTGTTCAGTCAGAAGGAGATCGTCATGAGTGGAGAGAGCAGGTCGTCCGCATGCTATTTACGCAGTGTGTCACACCTCTTTTAGATGTATTGAAACGTACTTCAAGACTTCCGTATTCAATTTTATGGGAAAATGTAGCGGTACGTATCAATTCTCTTTACCGTAGCATGATGCGAGAAACGGAAGAGCCTAAAATGAAAGAGCGCGTACGGGAGGATTATTTGTTTCTGAAGAAGGCATCGGGTGATCTTTTCGGAGCGAAGCAAAATCCTTTTCAGCACAGCTTAAATTTAGATGAAAGTTTGCTAGACACATCAAATCGAAAGACTTGCTGTATGTATTATAAGCTTGAGAAAAAATCAGAGAGCCTTGATTATTGTCTCGTCTGTCCGCTAAAGTAAAAAACACCTTATGCAAGGTGTTTTTTTATTAGATTAGATTTTTCTTAAATATTTATACAGTAAATTTAAATATGATATTTATGTTATATTGTTTCATTATATCATCATTTATGGAAGGAACTGATATGAAAAAAATTATCTTATATATCATCTTTATTTTCATCATCATCATTGGCTTGTTCTTCATTCAACCACTTAAAAACCACATCTCTTTTCTTAAAGTAAAAAGTACAAATCTTACTGAATTAAAGGTGGGAGAATTGAAGTTGGGATTAATAAAGAGAAACTATAGTGAAAACGAGTGGATTAAAACTTCAAATTCAAATTATTTTAAAGTGAATAATAGAAAAGAAATAGTGGCAATCTCTTTAGAAAATAATCAAAGTAATATAAACAACACAATAAATATTCATTCAACTAAAAAAGATATCTATGATTATTTAGGTGAAAATTATTATCGTAGAAATGACGATCAAGGATATGAGATTTTAGGCTATAAGGATTCAAAGCATGATATCAAAATAGAATTTTTCTGTTTAGATCGCAATATAGAAAGAATTATTATTAGTAAATTGGGGGAATAAACATAACATAATGATCAGAATCTTTATAAGATGAGAAGTGTGTTTGATGTTGTATGATCATCTTTTTTAGAGATATTAATTGGAAAGAGACACTGCTTGCTCATAGCAGTGTCTCTCTTTTTTATTCCCAAATATCGCTTACCCATTCAGGGTGATCAATGAAAGGATTGCGATTGTGCTGGTACGTTTGATAGATGATTTCGTTACGATTCCGTTCGATTTGATCGACTGGATCTTGCTTGTGCCATTTCAATAGGACAGACATTTTGCCGTGAAGAGGGGCGCTTCCATTATTCACTTTGTTGTTTAATTCTAAATCTGGGAAGCGGTCATCGCCTTCATATCGGACGGCCATATAAAAGAGCATTCTTGCTACATCTCCTTTCACCCGGCTATGAGGTTCAAATGAGTCGCTGTCGTAGAAGTTGCCCGGCGCTCCCTTGTATTCATTTCCGCCTATATCAAAATCTAAATTACCTCGTGTGCTATTCGTTTGTACGTCTGTTGCCCGAAGGTGATGGAGATCTGTACCAGGTCCTTGGCTCGTCCCAAAATTGCCGTGAGATTTAGCCCACACATGCTCCCGGTTCCACTGTCCCACGTTTCCTCCATTTGCTTGCTTTGACCTGGAGATACCGCTATAGAGCAGAAGCACATTGCTTGGATTTTTTGGATCTTCATCCGTTTTCTTTAATGCATCCCAAACCTGGCTGTAGGATAGCTGCGTATGATCATCAATAATATCGTGTAATGCTTTCTTAAGAGCAGGCCCAGATTTGCCAGCAGCAGATTGGTAATAGGAATCAATTTGACTTGAAGCGGTTGTTTTCGCATGTTGAGCAGATGTTTCGGTTTGAAGCTGTAACGGGGAAAAGGTGATGGTTTGACTCGGTTCATTCAGAGTAAAGCCTTGAGCACTTGCAGCGGGAGGCAGCGGAGCGGCAAATGTACCGAAAATCATGATTCCGGCGGCCACAGTTCCAAATAAAGATCTTTTCATTCTATTTCCTCCTTCATAGGGAATGTATACTCTTTATTTCTATCATATTGCCATAAAGAAATAAATGGATTTATCGTAAATTTTATGTAATCAATTCGTAAGAAAAGAGATTGCTATTTTATCAGCATTGCTGTATAAGTGGGCATATAAGGATGGACACAGCAAGGGAGAGGATGGATAACATGAAAGAACTACACACACCTACTAGAACCATTATGACACCAGGACCTGTCGAAGTAGATCCAAGAGTCCTTCGGGTGATGAGTACACCAATTCTTGGTCAATTTGATCCTGCATTTACAGAGATCATGAATGAAACGATGACCTTATTACGATCACTTTTTCAAACAGAAAATGAATGGGCTTATCCAATTGATGGGACGTCCCGCTCAGGGCTTGAAGCTGTGCTTGCCAGTGTGATCGAGCCCGGAGATGTGATGCTCGTTCCGGTCTTTGGACGCTTCGGTCATTTGCTGATTGAAATTGGACAGCGCTATGGTGCTGAGGTACATACAATGGAATGTGAATGGGGAACGGTTTTTAAGCAAGACGACATCATCGTAGAGATGCATCAAGTCAAGCCGAAAATTGTTGCGATGGTTCATGGTGAAACCTCTACCGGAAGATTACAGCCGCTTGAGAAAATTGGTGAAGCATGCCGAGCGCTTGATGCGCTTTTTATTGTAGACGCTGTGGCGACAATTGGTGGAGTCGAGGTCAAGGTAGACGAATGGAAAATCGATGCGGCAATTGGGGGCTCGCAGAAATGCTTGTCTGTTCCATCAGGGATGTCACCGATCACATATAATGAACGAGTGGCAGACGTCGTACAATTGAGAAAGAAAGTCGAAAAAGGGATTGCAACACAGGACGAACTGCAAAAACAGGTAGACATTTCTCCAATCAAAAGCAATTACTTTGATCTAAGCCAGCTGCAAGATTATTGGAGCCCGAGGCGGTTAAATCATCATACAGAAGCGACAACGATGCTTTATGCACTGAGAGAAGGGGTTCGACTTGTGCTAGAGGAAGGTCTGGAGGAACGTTTTCAGCGCCACTTGTTTCATGAAAAGGCTTTAATGGCAGGACTTGAAGCGATGGGGCTTGAATTATTTGGTGATCCAGACTGCAAAATGCCGGTCGTGACGTGTATCGTCATTCCAAGTGATATCGACGGAGAAGCGGTCCGGGCTGATCTTCTTCATCATTTTGGAATTGAAATTGCGAGTTCATTTGGGCCGCTTGCAGGACGGATATGGAGAATTGGCTCAATGGGCTATAGCTGCCGAAAGGAAAATATTCTATTTGTTTTAGCAGGCCTTGAAGCCATCTTGATGAAGTACGGAGCAGCCATCAATTGTGGCGCCGGGTTACAGGCGGCTCTTTCCATCTATGAACAAGCTGAATAAAAAAGGGATACTCAAAATACTCGCCACCAGCGGGTATTTTTTATTTGGGAAAAAACGCTGTTTTTTGAAAAACTAGACTTATAGAGAGCGATATCGCTATACTGAAGAAGTTCTTATCATTTTTGTCATCATTTTCATTTATTTTGAAGAAAGAGGTTTTAATATGAAAAAAATGGGCAGATTGTACATTTTGATGCTCAATATTTTTATTGCCATGCTTGGATTTGGTCTGATCGTTCCTGTCATGCCAAGTTATATTGAAGCCTTTGGCGCAACTGGGAAAACACTTGGTTTCCTCGTTGCTGCAACTGGCCTCACACAATTTGCTTTATCACCCGTCGCCGGAGCGCTGACTGATCGATTTGGACGCAGAAAATTGATTATTGCCGGGATTGCCGGCTTTACGGTAGCTCAATTTATTTTTGCATTTGCCGATCAGCTTTGGATGCTGTTTGTGTCTCGGTTTTTAGGCGGAGCTGCTGGTGCGCTGCTGATGCCCGCCATGTTTGCCTACATTGCTGATATCACAAGTGAAAAGGATCGAGGGAAAGGAATGGGGCTATTTAGTGCAGCAATGACGTTAGGCTTTGTCATTGGACCGGGTGTTGGGGGTTATTTGGTTGAGTTTGGGATTGCTTTTCCTTTCCTCATCGCTGGTTCCTTTGCAGCCCTGTCGACGCTGTTGTCTTTCTTGTTCTTACCTGAAACTTTAACAAAGGAAAAGCAGGAAGAAGCACGATTGAATAAAGAGCTTCATTTCAATCCTTTTACGCAGATGATTCAGGCTTTAAAAACACCATACGGTTTTTTGTTTATCTTGGCCTTTGTTTTGAATTTCGGAATCATTCATTTTGAATCGATCTTTGGCTTATATGTGGACCAAAAACATGGCTTTACACCGAAGGATATTGCATTTGTCATTACAGTAGCTGGACTTGCGGGTGTCATCGTTCAAGGTGCTTTAGTAAATACCTTTGTGAAACGATTTGGCGAAATGCGTGTCGTCCGTTATGCCCTTTTAGCTGCGGCGTTTATGCTGATCGCCTGCCGCTTTGCTCCTTCCTTTTGGCTCATTTTTACGGGCTCCATTTTATTTTTATCAGCCACCTCGTTTGTTCGTCCAGCTCTTAATACATTACTTTCTAAAATGGCAGGGAATCAGCAGGGGGTAGCAGGCGGCCTCAATACCTCCTTTATGAGCCTTGCGAATATCGTCGGGCCAAGTCTTGCGGGTATTTTATTTGATGTGAATATTGAGCTGCCATTTATGTTTGGAACGCTGGTGCTTTGTATGAGTTTCATTGCTTCTATTTTATGGGCGAAAAAAGCGCAGCAACATTCCCATGCCGTATCGTAATGACAGCATAGAAAAAACCGATCAGCACAAATGGATCGGTTTTTTTCGTCATCGCTCATACTTCACAACTGGTGATTTTTCTTTATGCAACGCATGAATCAATGCATCGTCTACATGCAAATGCTCCTTCACTAATTGAGGAGGGGTTAAGGCCATCCATTGGTTCAATGAAATATCAGCAAATCGATCGCTTTTAAACATTTCTAGAAACCAAAGGCTCGTTTGCCCGATATTTTGTATGTAATGCCCCATCCCGAAAGGAACATAACCAACATCACCTGCTCTGTAATTAAAAGTGCGAGCTGTCCCGCCTGCCCCAAAAACCGTCATTTTGGCTGTACCGGTTAAATAGTATTGCCACTCATCATTATTCGGGTGCCAGTGCATTTCTCTCATCCCGCCAGGTTTTACCTCCACAAGTGCAGCAGCAATGGTTTTAGATACTGGAAAATTGCGTGAGTCGACGATTCGCACGGTTCCACCAGAGGTCACGATTGGTTTTTGACGAAGGAGCTGGTGGGTAAATGGCGGTTTGATGCCGCCGTATGGATCAGAGACTGTTTGGCTTTCAATAGATGCCGGTGAAGAGCCTTGAAACATATAGCGCTGTTTATGTGGAATGCGGTCAAACAGCTTGATTGGCACGCCGAAATTAGCAGAAAGAATGTCTTTTGGTGTATGAGCAAACCAGTCTGTGATGGTGAACGTATCAAATTCAGAAAAAGCACCATCATCAAACACAAGGAGAAACTCACAGCCATCCTCAAGACCTTGAATGGAGTGCGGAATACCGGGCGGGAAATACCACAAGTCTCCTTCTTCTACATCAGCGATCATATTCCGTCCTTCTGCATCTACAGATGTGATCCGGGCTTTGCCTAAAATCATATATGCCCATTCCGCCTGCTTATGCCAATGAAGCTCACGAACACCTCCGCGCGTAAGCCGCATGTTTACACCAGCAATCGTTGTTGAAACAGGCAGCTCTCGCTCGGTAATTTCTCTCGACCAGCCGCCATGATTCAAGTGCATATGTGTATCAGAATATGAAAATTTTAAATTAGGAATCGTCCCCGCATCCGTTTTAGGGGGAACGAACATATCTGGGTTCTCCATATCGCGCAGAACGTCTCGCGGGCCTAAATCGGTTGCGCCGGCCCCATCGTCTCGAATCGGTTGCGGGATGTGACGAATCTCCTCATCCATTTGATACCACTCCTTGTCATTCACATTTCTCCTCCAAAATATATGAGGCGTAAGAAAAAAAGATTCAATTGGAATCGGATGAAAGGTGCTTTTGAATACGCAAAGCTAATCGCAAGCGCAATGTTGCGTCAGGATCTTTTAGGCTGATCTGGAGCAGTTCTTCACATTTCTCCAGTCGATATATCACGGTGTTGCGATGAACAGATAAACGCTTGGCTGTTTCTGAAATATGGCAATGTGTTTCGACATAAACAGATAAGGTGTGGAGAAGATTTGGATCGACTTGTGGTTGTTCATATAATGGGTGGAGGTACCGCTCATAGAATGTTGTTAAATCTTTTGCTGGGATGAGCCTCAGTAAATCTGACACATCTTTTGCTTGATAGAACTGAATATATTCAGCTCGTAATGAGAGCTGGCCTGATTGCAGAGCATGGGCAGCTTCACTGAATCCTTTTGGCAGATCGGTGATGAGATAACCGCTTAAGCTCACACCAAAGGAAATGGTGGCATTCACATGCTGTTTAATAAGGATCTGCATTTGTTTTAAAAAAGAGCAGATCGATTTGTTCATTGCCTGCCACCCGCCAGTCTCTTCTATAAGGAAGATGCCGATATCTCCTTTGACAAAAAGAAAGGCGGGATATGGACAGTGCGAAAGGGTGCTTTCAAGTAAAGCAAACACATCATCTACAAGGGTTTGCTGCTTAAGGAAACAAGTGAAATGACTGCTCTGATCAAGTTGACAGACGATACATAAATAGGGAATCGTTGTGTTTAATCCAAACATGCGTGCTAGGCGGGTGACATCTTGCTCTGAGGAAATCGTGCCCTCCATCCATTTGCGAAACCATTCATTTTTGGCTCGCTCTGTCGATTGCTTGATAGCATGTTGTTTGATGCGTGAAATGGACATGGCATTTACAGCTTGTTCAATTATCAAATGCAGCCCCATGTCGTCTTGAGGATGAATGAAGGCGGGAACGACTAAATAATCATAAGCTTGTTCGTTTATATAGATAGGAAAAACAGAAAGGCTTTCTTTTGAATGAACCATAGAAAAATATTGCTGCTGCGTACTGTGAAGCAAGCGGAGCATTTGTATCCAATCTGGATTTGTCATACCTTGGGGTGAGGTGAAAAGAATACGTCCATACTGATTGATCAAATAGACAGGCTGATGAATTCTTTGGGCCACTTTTTGCAATGCTTCAACATGATGATCGACAATGTTCATATCCACTCATTCTCCTTTTTTAGAGCTGAAGCCTTTGGTGAAGATGAATAAAAAAATGGACAATCGCTGTCAAAGTCTCTGATATCAATATTATGTTATCAGCTCCATTCAATTTAGATAGAAAGTTGTGATGTAATATCACAAAAAAGATGGCAGGGCAACATCACATCAGTCATCTTCATTCAGAAAAATGGGTAAATATGATATGTTGTAGACAGAAGAATTTCTTTCAGAAAGATGGGTATCCCAAGAAACAAAGACTTTCAATGGGAAAATCCGTTTAGACAAGCAAGTGGCAAGAGGTGAGATAGATGATTTATATCGGATTAACTGGCTGGGGCGATCATGACAGTCTGTACCCGCCGAGAATCGGCAGCTCTCAAAAGCTGTTTCACTACGCATCAACGTTTCCCATTGTGGAACTGGATGCAAGCTTTTATGCTGTTCAGCCTGAGCGGAACCATGAAAAATGGATAAAAGATACGCCAGACGCCTTTCAATTTGTTGTGAAAGCATATCAAGGAATGACCGGGCATCAAAGAGGCGAGATCCCGTTTGCTTCAAAGGAAGAAATGTTTGATGCCTTTATTCTTTCACTGACTCCTCTCATTCGAGCAGGGAAACTGGCGATGGTTCTGTTTCAATTTCCACCATGGTTTGATTGCAAAAAGGAGCACGTCCACTATTTAAGATGGTGTAAGGAGAAGATGGGGGACATTCCTTGTGCACTCGAATTCCGAAACCGAACTTGGTTTTCAGACGAGTTTTATGAACAAACCTTATCCTTTATGGAGAAAGAAGAGTGGATTCATTCCGTCTGTGATGAACCGCAAGTCGGAGAAGGATCTATACCGCCAGTCATAAAAGCCACACACCGTGACAAAACATTGGTCCGTTTCCACGGAAGAAATAAACAAGGCTGGCTTCACCCGGCAGATCATGAGAACTGGCGTGAAGTTCGTTACTTATATTTATATAATGAAGCTGAACTAAAGGAATGGAAAAAGAACCTCGACATCCTGCATCAACAATCGAAAGATGTATATGTCGTATTTAATAATAACTCAGGCGGAGATGCGGCGACGAATGGCCAGCAAATGATTGATTTGCTGGATTTGACGTATTCAAGCTTATCCCCGAAGCAGTTAGATTTATTTAGTTAAACGAGAGCTGCGGCTTTCAACTTGAACGAGACGGTTCAGTGACAACTTGAGGGAGAGATCAACATGCTGCAAAAGCTATGGTTATATCATACAAACGACTTGCACAGCCACTTTGAAAACTGGCCAAAAATCGCAGCTTATATTGAAGAAAAGCGTCAAGTTCACGATCAGATGCTCTTATTTGATATTGGCGATCATATGGATCGAGTAAACCTTGTATCAGAAGCTGATTATGGAAAAGTGAATGTCAAACTTCTCAATCAGCTTGGCTATGATGGCGTCACAATTGGTAATAATGAAGGCATTACGTTGCCTCATGAGCAGCTCGACCAATTGTACAAAGACGCGCAATTCCCGGTGATTTTATCTAATTTATTTGAAAAAGGCAAAAGACCATCGTGGGCAAAGCCTTATGAAGTGATCACGTTGAAAAATGGACTGAAGATCGCCGTCTTAGGGGTGACCATTGCGTATACACCTGTCTATGAAAAGCTGGGCTGGGACATTACAGACCCATTTGAGAGCATACGGGAGATGCTACAAGAAGTGAAAGGACAAGTCGATGTCATTGTTCTTCTTTCCCATCTAGGCATTATCCATGATCGAGAGGTAGCCCATGACTTCCCGGAAATCGACATCATCTTAGGCTCACATACGCATCATCTTTTAGAACAGGGCGAGATGGATAATGGCGTTCTTCTTGCATGTGCTGAAAAGTATGGGCATTATATTGGCTGTGTCGAGCTGACCATTGACACAGCGAGTAGCGAGCTCATCGAGAAAAAAGCGACGGTGCAATCAGTGGACCAGCTGATCAGTGAATCCGATGAAGCGATCACGACTTTACAGAAAGCAGAAAGAAGAGCGAAGTCACTCATGCAGGAAAAAGTGACATCCATTAAATCTAAGCTCGAAACAAAGTGGTTTGATGACTCCCAGCTTCCACAGCTTTTAACAGATGCCATTAAAGAATGGTGCGAGGCAGATATCGGCATGATGAATGCTGGGATGGTGCTTGATTCATTAGAGGCTGGCATCGTCACAAGAGAAGACATTCACCGGATATGCCCGCATCCCATTAATCCAATCAGGGTGACACTTACTGGGAAGCAATTGATCGAAACAGTGTCTCGTGGCTGTGAAGAAAAAATGGAACAGCTACGCATCAAAGGCTTTGGCTTTAGAGGCGAACTGATGGGGAAAATGCTATACAGCGGTTTGACTTATTCATTAGAAGAGGGCGAAGCCAAACGAGTAAAAGAGGTCTATGTAAACGATCAACTCGTCAAAGAAGATGATTCCTATACGGTTGGCACAGTGGATATGTATACACTTGGCTCTCTTTTTCCTCATATACGTGACCATGAACACATTGAATATTTCATGCCGGAATTTTTACGTGATGTCCTGAGCTGGCGATTGAAGGACGCAAAGTGAAATCCGCTCCAGCCTAACAACACTTGCCCTCCCTTCACATAGATTGTGTTGAAGGGAGTGAAGGGATATGGTGAATTTAACACCTATTACAATTGATGGCCATTCCTTTACAGCCGTCACCGTCAAACTGCCAAAGACCAATTTCATGGCAGTGACAAATGAGCATGGTTATATTATGTGCGGTGCACTTGATGTCGGGCTCCTAAATGAAAAGCTTGCAGATAGAGGAATCATCGCAGGAAGAGCAGTCGGTGTAAGAACCATCGAGCAATTGCTGGATGCACCTTTAGAATCTGTGACATATGCCGCTGAGTCGCTCGGCATTCATGCTGGCACAATTGGAAGAGATGCATTATTAAAAATGGTGAAATAAAATGAACAGATGATTCCTATCCCCCCGCCTGTCTGCATACACTTGTAATGGAGAAGGGGGGATTTTTTATTGAGATTAAACCGCCGTTATCGCCCCTATAAAAAGGGCCCTCTGCCATTTCGTTATGTCATGCTGCTTGCCATATTATTTTTTGTGCTCTCAACTGTCATTAGCCTATTCTTCATCAATCGTTCCATTAAACCAACGTTGATTCACATTGCTGAACTAGAAACAGAACGAATTGCCAATCATCTCATCCAATATTCTGTTCAGGATTTTGCAGATGATCAGGAGAATATGAAGGATATGGTTGTGATGAATACAAGTGAGAACGGCAAAGTAACAACTATCGACTTCAATGCGCAAGCAACATCGAAAGCAATGGCTGACCTGTCACGTCACCTTCAAAAAAATCTAGAGGACATTGAAAAGGGGAATTTTCAAAAAGAGGCAAAAGAAGCATTAAAGGATCAAACAGATGGACATGACGGCATTATATATAACATTCCGCTTGGGCAAGCGTCCGGAAATGCACTTATCGCCAACCTAGGACCAAAAGTACCTGTACGATTTAGTGTCATTGGTGACCCGCATACAGACGTTGAAAAAAACATCAAGCCATATGGCATTAACAATGCCTTGATTGATATTAGTGTGCTCATTGAGGTGAAGGTGAGAGTCATCATCCCATTCGCCTCAGAAACCATCGTCGTCAAAAACTCCGTGCCTGTCTCCATTCAAGCCGTTCAAGGAGACGTCCCAGATTATTATAATGGCAGCGGAACAAATTCAGGCGCACCATCGATTGTTCTGCCAGAGAAAAAGGATAAGAAAGAATAACAGCCCAATGGACGAATTGGGCTGTTTTTTTCATACGCTGTGATTGCATATAGTGTTTTTGTGATGCACGTTTTATTGTTACGAAACAGACAGTCTTGTCCTTGCATCATTTTCATCGGTGATATAGGTCACGTCTTCAAATCCACATTCAACTGCATTCTTGTATAGCCATTCGAGTGTTCCCTTATTTTTGCAATAGATCGTGACATAGGAGCAATCGGCTACTAAAAGAACAAGCTCGCATTGGCTTTCAATAAATTCTTCATAGGTCTTAATATGAGTCAATGTCCCTTTTGGATATGCTTGTAAATCGGCGAAAATCATATAATACGTCTTGTTTTCAATGAGGTGTTTGAGTTCTATACCGTCCATTTCTGTTTTACCTTCAGGAAAAAGTTCTTCATCTTTTTCGCCATCAACTAGTATATTCGAGTCTTCGGTATCGATTCGCCAGCTGAATTTAGTGATGTCGATCGGTTTTAGCACTTCTCCAAGGAAGCCTCCGTATTCATTTGGAATGGTAAAGGTCAGTCCTCTTTTCAAAAAACAACCCCCTAACTACTCTTTGTGAAGTAATCTTTCATTGGCTGCGATGCTTAGACTTATTTATGTGATCTGTTCATCTTATCCTAATTAACCACTTGATTCCATACGAATCGCGTGCCATGATAAATGTTCATTGTTTTCCTTTTTGAATAGTGTAGCTATCCTGAAGGCTGATTTTTCACGATCGTCAGTTATGAAAGTGAGAGGAGGATTTGATTGATATGAAGAAAATTCATGTAAGCGGATTTTGTTTTTTAGTATTTGCCATTGTATTTAGTGCTAAATATATGTCAGCATCGATATTATTAGCTGGGAGTGACAGTTTGAGTGTCGACTTATTTAGAGGGATGTTTGACATGATTCCACTTGAAGTAACAGTTGTGTATCTCCTTTTTTTCATCATGGGTATTCTTTTTTTAGTTTTAGGATTGAAAGAAAAGCATAAGCAGTAACAGTAGACAAGTGATGACCGGGAAAATGTTGATACATATTAAAAGGAGAAGCCAGCGGTATCGCTAAACTTCTCCTTTTATTTATCGACGTTTCCGCTCGGCTCTTTCCCATGCCCTTAAATGAGGGTAAGGATCAAACGACCATTCAGTTCGTCCATTGTCTTTATACATGCCGTAATGAAGGTGTGGCGGGAATTTTCCTGCTGTGCCAGGTGGACCGTAACCGGAGCTTCCGACTGATCCGATGACTTGGCCAGGTTCTACAATCTGCCCAGCTTTGAGTCCTTTAGCAAAGCCATTTAAGTGGGCAAAATAATGATAATGATTATGAATATCTCGAATGCCGATCCGCCAGCCGCCAAAGCGATTCCAGCCTTTCATTTCAATCACTCCGTACGATGTCGCACGAACAGGAAGACCGTAATGAGCAAAAAGATCAGTGCCCTCATGAATTCTTCTGCCTCCAAAGCCTCTCGCATCACCCCATGTACTCCTGTAGCTGTAGTCAGCGCCAACCGGAAGAGGAAACGCATGCTTACCAAGGTCAAGATGGCCGTAATGCTTATAGAGCTTCATAAAAGATGAAATGATTCCAACGGTTTGATCACGTCCGTAATAATCCCACAGCGCGATTTTTAATTGATCGATGCTGCTGCCGTAATGAAGCAAGTATTGAGCAAACGTGAACAGGACATCTTCATCGTTATCGATTTCCGCTTTTCCATCCCCATTTCCATCAAGCCCAATACCGTCGAACACTTTAATGCTTAATGGTGAGGTATCTTGCTTATTTGGATTTTCTGGTCCTATCCACATTTCCCGGGGAATGTAGATGCCAATCACACCTGTTTGTTTGGGTAAATCTCTTCTGCTTTTGCGTATATTGTGTTCATACTGATCAACCGCAGCAAGTACATACCACGGGACCTGTGTGGTGATGGCGATCTTTTCATACAGTGCCATTCGCTGTTTTAATTCATCAGGCTGTTTGTTTGCCCCTTGTGCATGGACTGATGCGGGAATCATTGAAAGAGCGATGATGATCGCTAAAACCACTTTCACAAACGTCCATCTCCTTTCTTCGAACATCTCTTCTACCGTTTAGTGTGGTTTGATCACGTTATTTCATAAGAAGAAAATGTTAGTAATTTTCTTCTGTTATTTTAGGAGTCTTTTGGGTATTTTTGCAGCTCATTCCCTTGTTGTTCAATCTGTACTATGTTAAAGTGTCTAAAGAAAAGGCCTTAGGCCGAAGATTCAATTTTTTGCGGCAACAGCTGCATCCATCGTATATAGCAGGAAGATGATTGTATATGCACCTTTAACGAATTCATATGGAGATGATGGAATTGGCAAAGAAGGAAGAGCACGTAAGAAAACCGGACTGGCTTAAAATTAAGCTGAATACGAATGAAAACTATACCGGTTTGAAAAAAATGATGCGGGAAAACAACCTGCATACCGTTTGTGAGGAAGCGAAATGTCCGAATATTCACGAATGCTGGGCAGTGAGAAGAACTGCTACATTTATGATCCTCGGATCTGTTTGTACGCGCGCATGCCGTTTCTGTGCGGTGAAAACCGGACTTCCTACTGAATTAGACTTGCAAGAGCCAGAACGCGTGGCAGATTCAGTGGCTTTGATGAATTTAAAGCACGCTGTTATAACAGCGGTTGCAAGGGATGACCAAAAAGATGGCGGAGCAGGCGTGTTTGCTGAAACTGTTCGTGCCATTAGAAGAAAAAGTCCATTCACAACAATTGAAGTTCTCCCTTCAGACATGGGTGGCAATTATGATAATTTGAAAACGTTAATGGATACACGCCCTGATATTTTAAATCACAATATTGAAACAGTACGCAGGTTAACACCAAGAGTTCGTGCACGGGCTACATACGATCGTTCATTGGAATTCTTGCGTCGTGCAAAAGAAATGCAGCCTGACATTCCAACGAAATCAAGCATTATGATTGGACTTGGTGAAACGAAGGAAGAAATCATTGAAGTTATGGATGATCTTCTTGCTAATAACGTCGACATCATGGCAATTGGTCAGTATTTACAGCCTTCGAAAAAGCATTTGAAAGTGCAAAAATACTACCATCCAGATGAGTTTGCAGAGCTGAAGGAAATTGCCATGTCAAAAGGCTTTAGCCACTGTGAAGCTGGACCGCTTGTCCGTTCTTCTTATCATGCAGACGAACAAGTAAACGAAGCGTCTAAGAAGCGTCAGGCGCAAGCATAACAAAGAAAACGCCAGAGCTCTCTGGCGTTTTTTCTCGTATTAATTTTGGCCGTAAGGTGCGTTTCGTCTCATGGTCCGATCGGAATTCGTCATGCCATTGGCATCTTCTTTCGTTGAAATATCTCCGCCTTGAGGAGAGTATTTCATTTGTTGAATCGTTTTTGTTAAAATTTGATCAAAATCACGTGAATTGGTTTGAAGACGTGAAAAATTGGCAATGGATTGAAAGTGCTCTGGGTTATCAGAGACGTACACATGATAATAACGAGGGAGAACAGAAACCGCTGTTTTTTTCACTTGATCGGCTGATTCATCTCGGTTTTTGTTGCCTGTTCGATACACAATGAGGGCATCCTCGTCTGTGACAAGTGTTGCTGCATCCTTTATATTTGGCAGCTGGATGGCTAAACTTGTAATCACGTGGGCAAGGTGCTCACGATTTAAAGCAGGGGTTCTTTCCTTTTGATCGGTTACTTGCTGGCGCTGATAACGAACATAGCCTGCTCGATTCGTATCTGCTTCTGGCATGTTGGAATTATTTCCTTCATGACGATCAGACAGGCGGATTGTCTTGCTGGAAGAATCTTCATCCACTTGCCGGTTCATGCCTGATTGAAAGCCGCACCCGCCTAAAAGCATGCATAGGAGAATAGTGGCTGTGAGTTGTTTCATCATAAATGTGACCTCCTTTTTTCTTTAGCTTCGGCTAAATCGGAAAAAACATGCTTTAGCAATTGATGGAGTTGTTCCAATGAATTATCATTAAAGATGGATCGTTTAAAAAGAGGTGAGAAGATGATCGTCATTCAGAATGCTACCTTTGATCTTGTCAGAGAAATCAAAGACGGCTTTGATGAGGAAGCGTTTAAAGCAAGGTACTCAGATATTTTAAATAAGTATGATTATATTGTGGGGGATTGGGGCTACAACCAGCTTAGGCTGAAGGGGTTTTTTGATGACCAAAACCAAAAGGCCACATTCGATACAAAAATCAGTACACTCGATGAATACATTTATGAATACTGTAATTTTGGCTGTGCCTATTTTGTCTTAAAGCGGATTAGAAAATAACGCAAAGGGGAGCGTCATGATGTATTTCGTAGACAGAAAGAAGATTGAAGAGACATTACGTTTTTTTGAGGAGCAATATGATTTGATGCGCAGTCATCAAACATGGTCAAGCCCTTTAGAAAAAAAAGCGCTGGAACGAATTGTTCATTTGCTCGTCGAATGTATTCTTGATACAGGAAATGATATGATTGACGGCTTTATCATGCGGGACCCGGGAAGCTATGACGACATCATGGATATTCTTGTGGACGAAAAGGTTGTACCAACAGAAGAAGGCACTCACCTGAAAAAACTGGTCTCGTGCCGTAAAACACTTGTTCAGCAATACCAAGAAGTGGTTCATCACGATTTGTTGCAGGTCATCAGTGAGGTAGAACAGGCGCTGCAAGTCTTCCCGAATCGAATTCGCACTTACTTGGAGCAGGAGCTTGGACCAGTATCAGCGTTTAAATAAACCATTGGAGTTGTATGCAGCATGAAATACAAAGGCTATTTAATTGATTTAGACGGGACGATGTATAAAGGAACAGAAAAGATTGAAGAGGCGGGGCAATTTGTTCACAAGTTAAATGAGTTGAACATCCCTTATTTGTTTGTCACGAATAACTCTTCACGCACGCCGAAGCAAGTAGCAGAGAAACTGGTTTCATTCGATATTCCAGCAACGGAAGAACAAGTCTTTACAACAAGTATGGCGACGGCAAACTATATCGCAGAACAAAAGAAAGATGCCTCGGTGTATGTGATCGGAGAAGAAGGCATTCAGCAGGCCATCGAAGAAAAAGGCTTGTCGTTTGGTCAAGAAGACGCTGATTTCGTTGTCGTTGGAATAGACCGCGGTATTACATATGAAAAACTAGCAGTAGGAGCCATTGCGATCCGTCAAGGTGCACAATTTGTTTCAACAAATGGAGATATTGCCATTCCGACAGAAAGAGGGCTGTTACCTGGAAATGGATCGTTAACATCTGTGCTGACGGTTACAACAACAGTGCAGCCAACATTTATCGGAAAGCCAGAGTCTATCATTATGGAACAGGCCATGCGGGTGCTCGGGACAGATGTGTCAGAGACGCTCATGGTGGGCGATAATTATGATACCGATATTATGGCAGGGATGAATGCAGGGATGGATACACTGCTTGTCCATACAGGCGTCACGACAAAAGAGCTGCTTCAGAAATATGACAAACAGCCAACCTATGTCATTGATTCATTATCTGAGTGGATTGAACGATTATCTTAATGAAAAGAGGACAAGCGTAAAGAGTGGAGTGAAATTCACACTAATATTGAAATAATTTGGAAATCCCCTTACATTACTCATACTTTTTCAATAAAAAACACACAGTTATACTGAATCAAAGTAGCTGTGTGTTTTTATTTTTCATTTTTTGAAAAAATTGGAGGTAATTGGTGTATAATGTCGAAGTGTAAAAAGAACTAACGCTAAAGGGTGTAAATGGATGAATGTTATAAAAAGAGAAGTTGGTGCTCAAGGGAAAGGGTTTAGACTACAGCGATTAAGGGCAATAAAATTATTACTTGACAAAATGAATGTTTCAGAAAAAGCAGTAGTATATTCTGCAACAGAGTATCTGGATGATGTTTATTTGAAGTTTATTAATGATGGTGTTGTAGAAGAGATATCAGAAGGAGATAAGAACTATGATTCTAAAAACTCTTTTAGTTTTATGTCAAATGAAGTGAAAAATAGTATGATAAGCTTTTTAGATTGTTGGTTTCAATATGAATCAGAAGGATTAACTTTATGTTTTTATACAAATGTAAAAATAGGTAAAGAAAATAATTCACAATATACTAAGAAATTAAATTTAGAAATGCCTAAAAAGCCGATTATTGAATTGCTTATTGAAAAGAATTATTATGAGGATAATTTATTAAACATTGTGAAAATTGTATTATTACATGAATATAAAATTCAATATGAGGGTAAAAAAGAGAGCGGTTTTTTAACTCAATTAAAGGAAATGTCAGATGAATTATGGATAGCGTTTCTAGATAAAATTGACTGGAAATTCGAACAAGAAAATGAAGCAGAGTTAGAGAAAACACTGATCAAAGATATATCTACTCAAAGATTTTATAATACTGCAAACTTAAATGGAAAGGAATCATATGTTATTTCTGCATTATTGGATCTCTTTGAGAAAAGACAAAATGTTAAAGATTTATTAGGTCGATTAATTACTGATTCTGAAGTTAGAAGAGTTCTACTTGAAGTTGCCACACATAATTATAAAAGAAATGACCCAGTGTATGCACAGTGGGAAAAAATAGAACCTTCTGATAACAGAAATTTGAAAGAAAAAATTGAAGGTGTCGCTCCAAAATATAACCCGAAAAAACTAGATATGTATGCAAGGAAAATTGGTGCTGTAAAACTTGAGTTAGAGAAAATAGATAGTAGGGAGAAAAGTGCTTATCAGTATCGGATATTTGAGGCTTGTGAAGAAAAATTATTAGAAATACTAGAATCAATTGATACAGAAGTTGTTAGCCCCGAACAAGTTGATATTTGGATGGAAGAGATTTCTATTTTCGCAAGCGGTCATATAGATGAAAAATCAAAAGATTTTGCTTACCCTTTTAAGAATAAAGATACTTTAAAAAACACTATCTTAGAACTTTTTGATAGCTGTTATCTTTCTTTTGATAGGTGATGTGAATATGAAAAAAGACAAAAATAACAATTATGTTTATGAAAAACAAAATTTGGACGTAAAAAAAAGAATAATGTTTGCTAAAGACGAAGATTATAATTTCATTACTTATAATATATTAATTCTATTAGATACATATGATTGTAATAATAGTAAATCTAAGTGGACTGACTATCGAAAACTAAATTATTTGTTACCTTTTATTTCAAATAATTCAATATTAGAGATTTTTTTAAAATATCATAATAGTCAACAACACTTAAAAAGAGATGATTTGGAGATTTTGAGAATCACATATATTAAGAGTAGATTAAACTTGAAACTTGTTGCTTCAATTTTATTTACTCTTGAAGCTAATGGATATGTAAATATGTCCAAAAATGAGAAAAGACGTACGGTTGATATTTGGATTAATAAAAAAAATATCTCGAGAAAATTTTTAAGGTCTGATCTTTTTAGCGTTGAAATTTCTAACATTAATAAAATTAAGGAAGCAATTCCACGACTGAAAATGCTTAAAACTTTAACATTATTAGAAAGGTTATACGAGGAAAATGGAGTGAGAGTATGGGAGAGTTAGCTTTAAAGAGGATTATTTATAAAGGAGATAAATATCATTATTCATCTAGAGAGTTGAAAAGAGGGCTTCAAATAGTAGAAGCAGAAAATGGAGCAGGTAAAACAACTTTTAGTTCTTTGGTTAGTTATGGGTTAGGAATGTACGTTAAGCAATTTGATTTTAAGAACAATAAAGAAAATCATATTGAAATATACAACGACACAAATAATTATGTTTTACTAATAATTACTCTAAATGGTGTTGATTATGAAGTCACAAGGTATTTTAATCCATCCAATAATAATATTATTTTTGTCAAAGGCAATGGAACAGAATCAAGTTTTGTTTTAAATAGGAAAGCGATTTCTAAAAAGGATGATTTAACTTTCTCTGATTGGATACTTGAGCAACTTGGAATTAAGGTATGCGAGATTTATCAAGGGACTAGGAAATTTAAGATTAGTTTTTCCGATTTGTTTCGTCTTATTCATTATGACCAAGATACGAGTGACCAAAAGATTTATAAAGAACATAGGAATGAGAGCAATTTTATATCTGATTCAATTGCTGTTAGAAAAGTAATATTTGAATTATTAGTGGGGTATCAGTTTTCTGATTATTATGCTTTAATTGGCGAGTATAACCATACAGAACGTGAGACAAATACTTTGAAAACTACGTTAGAGAATTATGAAGAAATGGCAGCTCGGATGAAGTATAGAGTTAGAGAGATAAATCTAGAAGATGCTATAAATGAAGTTGCTCAACTAAAAACACAAATTGAAAAATTAGATTTATTTAGGAGAAATTTAAAACAATCAGAATATAACCTTGTTCAATTTGATAGCTTTATTGAAAAGCTCCGAATAAAGAAGTTTAATAGAGATAACTCAATAACTGAATTGGAATCAAGTATTAAGGCGACTACAATAGAACTAAACAATCTTCAAAAGTTAAGAAGTGATTTAGTACTGGAAGTTACACAAATTAAAAAAATTATTCTAGCACATGAAGAGCTAAATATTTTCTCTCCTAATACTTGTCCAAGTTGTCTGAGTAATGTACAAAGAAGGGAAAATCACTGTATTTGTGGACATCCAATTGATGAGAGTGAATATGAAAAATTTTTTTATAGTGCTGATGAATACCTAGCAATTCTCAAATCAAAGCAAAAATCGGTAGAGACAATTGAAGCAGCGATTAAATCTTGTGAAGAAGAGCTTAAATATTCAAAAGAGAAATTAATAAATTTAGAAATAGATAGAGACAAACTCAAAGATAAACTATTAGAGGTTAAAGATGATATTAAAAATACCTCAAATGATATCGAGTTAAATACTGTAAATGATAGGTTGTTAGAAGTTAAAAACAATCTACAAATTAGTGAGCAAAGACTTAATATAATAAAACAATATTACGAAATAAAAAAAGAATATACTAAGGGTAGAGGGAAACTAGAAAAGTTAGATTTGAAGTTGAAAAAGATGGAAAAAATTGCAAGTGAACTGATAGGCAAGCAAAAAACTGAATTCGAAGCTATCTATAGTAATCTTATGAAAAAAGCTGATAATCAAGTAAACAGAGTGGAGTTAGATGAGAATTATATGCCAATTATTAATGGAGGCACATATAGACAAGCAAGTTCCTATGTTCCACGGAGATTTTTATACTATTTAACATTAATAAAATTGTCTCTTGAATCTATAAATGTTCCATTTCCAAAGTTCTTACTAATTGATACACCAGAAAATTTAGGGATAGATGAAGAAAACTTAATTAAATGTATGTCATTAATTGATGAAGTTGCAAATGTTAATGAAGGTAAATTCTCGACTTTTCAAATTATCTTAACTACAGGTAGAAATAAGTATCCAGAAAAATATAATAACTTTGTGATAGAGAGGCTTACAGAAGAAAATAAATTATTAAAGAATATCAGGTAGAAATATTCTTTAATGTTGTAATAGCTTGACAGTTGACTAATACTGTTTGTAGTCTATTGTGCGTTTTTGAATTGTTTTCAATTTTAAAAAGATTATTCTAAGAAACATACAAAACGTTAAAAACTATTAGATGTTAGAGCTTAAAAAGGGGGAATTTTGAATAACATTAATTTCACTATAAAAAAGAGGACAAGCGTTACGCGCGCGTCCTCTTTTTCTTTATTCTGCATTTCTCGCACTATGTGCCAGTCTACTTGATGCTGCCGCAGCAATAGCACCGACAATGTCATCTAAAAAGGTGTGGCATTCGCCTGAGGATTTATCGTTGAGTTTCCCAAGAATCCCTGGTTTTTCTTTATCGATATATCCGTAATTCGTAAAGCCGATGGAGCCATAAATATTAACGATGGCAAAGGATAAAATTTCATCAACCCCATATAGACTTTCATCTGTTTCAAGAATGGATTGCAGCGGTTCTGTCAGCTTTTTTTGCTCAGCGAGAACATCTAGTTCAACGCCTGTTAAGATGGCATTTTGGACTTCACGTTTTGCGATGACACGTTCCACATTGTGGATGCACTCTGTCATGTCTAAGCCAGGATGATATTTTTCCTGTAAAAAGAAGACAAGGTCTGCTATATCTTGAATGGTTACGCCTCGTTCCTGTAAACGGCGTCTTGCTGTTTTTTCTACTTCGTTCATCTCATGATGATGCGGCATGTTCCTCACCCAATCCTCGTAATTTGTCCACAACGTGTGAAAAAGCTTCGGATAGTAAATAGTATTCATAAATCCCTCAACCTGCGACTACGATATGATAAGAGACTGATTTTATGAACGCAGGTGAAATCATGAAAGAAACCATTTATCACACATTTGGTATTGATGTGCGTCAATTTATGCCATATGGCAGTTATCAGAGCTTTCAAACGGCGAAAGCTCTCTTTATCATTGTTCCCGTGTCTCATTTGCGAGAAGAAGAACTCACAGAGCTTTATCATATCAGTCAGTATTTACTGAATGACGGTGACCCATACGTTGCCGTGTTTGAATTAACAAACGAAGAGAAACCGACTTTTACCCATGGAAAAGAACTGTACGCTCTATTAAAGGCAGCACCGCGGGTTACAAGCCGCTCATTTCAGCACGCATCAGAGCTGGCGGCCTTTCATGTCAGGGGGAGAGGGTTTCCATATGAGGTGTCTGAAACAAAACGTGTCGGAGCTTGGAAGGAATTATGGGCAAAACGGTTAGACCAGCTGGAAGGCTTTTGGATGCAGCAAATGCATCAAAAACCACTTGAACGATTTGAAAAGAAATTCATTGAATCCTTTCCGTATTATCTCGGATTAACGGAAAATGCCATTCAATATTTAGTGGATACAGAGCTTGATGATGAACCAAAAGAATGTGATTCAGGAACTGTTTGTCATCAGCGCTTTTCACGTATGACCTGGCCACACGAGCAGCCGCTTCGTTTACCTGTTGACTGGGTATTTGACCACCCAACAAGAGATATCGCGGAATATTTAAGAGAAACCTTTGTCCAGCATAAGGAGGATTTAATTGAAGAGGGATTCTCCTTTTTGCAGCAATATGAGCAGGTTACGCCTCTTTCATCGTTTTCAAAGCGACTGCTGTACAGCCGTCTTCTGTTTCCGCTTCATTATTTTGAAATTGTCGAAGGGTATTATATGTCAGGAGAAAATGAAAAATCTTATTATGAAGAACGATTAGATTACGTTTTAAATGATGCGAACCGCTACGAATATTTTCTCAAGGTGTTTCAAGAATTGAGTGCCATGCGCAGCGGTGGGCATCTCATTCCTCCTGTTGGATGGATTCATCAATCCGCTGATTTGAAGTTTCAGTGAACAGACGAAACGTCTCTTTTCTCTTGAGGCGTTTTTCGTTATGCTTAAAGAAAGCAACCAAAGGAGTGTTCTTCTTGACGAAACCTTATGTCTATATCACAAGAAAGCTTGATGAAACAACACTTACACCATTAAAAGAAGTCGCTCATATTGACATGTGGACGAGCGAGGATGAGCCGTGTCCAAGAGAAGAGTTAGAAAAACAAGCGGCTCAAGCAGATGGGCTGCTCACGATGCTGTCAGATCAAGTAGATGAGGCACTTTTATCAAATGCTCCAAATCTAAAAGTGGTCGCGAATCTCGCGGTCGGCTATGACAATATTGATCTAAAGGCAGCTAAAAAGCACGGGATCACGGTATGTCATACACCGGACGTCTTAACAGAATCGACGGCTGATTTAGCCTTTGCGCTTTTGATGGCGTCAGCAAGACGAATTGTCGAAGCGAGTGATTGGATTAAGGATGGGAACTGGACAGGCTGGGGACCGCTTCTTCTAGCTGGTGCTGATGTGCATCATAAAACGTTAGGGATTGTCGGAATGGGCAGTATTGGAACCGCACTGGCCAAGCGGGCAAAAGGTTTTGATATGAATGTTCTGTATCATAATCGTTCAAGAAAGCCAGAAGCAGAAGCGCAGCTAGGTGTGACCTATGCCGCATTTGATGAGCTGCTTACGCAGTCTGATTTCATCGTTTGTTTGACGCCTTTAACGCCTGAAACGAAAGAAATGTTTAATAAGAAAGCATTTGAGCAGATGAAGAACACGGCTTACTTCATCAACGTTTCCAGAGGGCAGACGGTAGACGAAGATGCTTTATATGATGCTGTCACGACAGGGAAAATTGCAGGAGCAGGTCTTGATGTATTTAGCAAGGAACCAGTCAGCCCAGATCACCCGTTAACGACATTACCAAATGTAACAGTGCTTCCTCATATCGGAAGTGCAAGTGTTGAAACGAGAAAAAACATGATGCATTTATGTGCTGAAAATATTGCGCTTGTCCTGCAAGATCAGCAAGCCAAAACGCCAGTTCAGGCGTAATCTCAAGCTTCCCGGCTTCGGGAGCTTTTCTCACAAAAATATTTTGAAAATATAGAATCTTGATATAAATAGCTGTTAAGCGGTTTCATTCTCATATTCTCTTATTTTATTACCTTGTCAAAATGAGGATACCCCTTTATAATGTGTGTACATTGAATGTCTGTGTTAGGTTAACAAATGTCTTTTTAGAGAGGACATTTACGGAGAAAGGTGGAATTTCAGGTGAAGGCAATTCGAGTTGGACTACTAGGATTAGGAACAGTGGGGAGCGGTGTCGTTAAGATTATTCAAGATCATCAGGATAAATTAATGCACCAGATCGGCTGTCCGGTATTAATACAAAAAGTGCTTGTGAGCAATCCCGATAAAAAAAGAGATGTGGATGTGGCAAGAGAGGTCTTCACAACTGAAGTATACGATGTGATTCGAGATCCAGAGGTCGACGTCATTATTGAAGTGATGGGCGGCATTGAAGAGACAAAACAATATTTAATAGATGCACTAAATGAGAAGAAGCATGTCATTACAGCTAATAAGGATTTAATGGCGCTATATGGCACAGAGCTTTTACATGTAGCAAAAGAAAACGGCTGTGACCTTTACTATGAAGCGAGTGTCGCAGGTGGGATTCCGATTTTGCGTACACTAGAGGAAGGTTTAGCCTCTGACCGCATCACAAAAATGATGGGAATCGTGAACGGGACAACGAACTTTATTTTAACAAAAATGAATGTCGATAAAAGTGCGTATGAAGATGTATTAAAAGAAGCGCAGGATCTTGGCTTTGCAGAAGCAGATCCGACGGCGGATGTAGAAGGACTGGATGCGGCAAGAAAGATGGCCATCCTGGCAAGACTCGGCTTTTCCATGAATGTAGACTTAGAGGATGTGAAAGTGAAAGGCATCTCTGACATCTCGGATGAGGACATTAATTTCAGTAAACGTTTTGGCTATACAATGAAGCTAATCGGAATTGCTCAAAGGGATGGAGAGAAAGTGGAGGTCAGCGTACAGCCAACTTTACTTCCTGATCATCACCCGTTATCTTCCGTCAACAATGAATTTAATGCTGTCTATGTTTACGGAAGTGCTGTCGGAGAAACGATGTTTTACGGACCTGGAGCAGGCAGCCTGCCAACGGCAACTGCTGTTGTCTCTGATTTAGTCGCTGTTATGAAAAACATGCGTCTTGGTGTGAATGGCAGTGGATTTATTGCACCGCAATTTGAGAAGAAAATCAAATCATCATCCGAAGTATTTGCACAGCAATTTTTAAGAATACATGTGAGAGATCAAGTCGGAGCTTTCTCCCGCATTACATCGATTTTTTCTGAAAGAGGCATCAGCTTTGAAAAGATCCTTCAGCTTCCTGTCAAAGGGCATGATGAGCTGGCTGAAATTGTGATTATTACACATCAAACATCAGAAGAAGATTTCTCAAATATCCTGCAAACATTAAACGATCTCGACGTGGTGGTTCAAGTGAAGAGCACGTATCGAGTAGAAGGGAACGGTTTAAGCTGATGAAGTGGAATGGACTCATTGAAGAATTTCAAGAATTCTTACCAGTAAACGAACAAACACCTAAACTAACATTAAATGAAGGAAACACACCGCTGATTCATCTCGCAAAGCTATCTGAAAAGCTAGGGATTGAACTTCATGTGAAAACAGAAGGCGTCAACCCTACAGGTTCTTTTAAGGATCGCGGGATGGTCATGGCCGTCGCAAAAGCAAAAGAAGAAGGCAATGATACGATCATGTGTGCATCGACAGGGAATACATCTGCAGCAGCGGCAGCTTATGCGGCGCGCGCTGATATGAAATGTATTGTCATCATTCCAGATGGAAAAATTGCCTTCGGTAAGCTGGCGCAGGCTGTCATGTACGGAGCAGAGATCATTGCCATTGACGGCAACTTTGATGACGCACTTAAAATTGTCCGCAGCATCTGTGAAAAAGCACCGATCGCACTTGTTAACTCCGTCAATCCATACCGAATTGAGGGACAAAAAACAGCGGCATTTGAAATCTGTGAGCAGCTAGGCTCCGCACCGGACGTACTGGCGATTCCTGTTGGGAATGCGGGGAATATTACAGCGTACTGGAAAGGCTTCAAAGAATATCATGAGAAAAAAGGCACGGGACTGCCAGTCATGCGTGGTTTTGAAGCAGAAGGTGCTGCAGCCATCGTTCGAAATGAAGTCATTGAGCAGCCAGAAACAGTCGCAACAGCCATTCGCATCGGAAACCCTGCAAGCTGGAAGCAAGCTGTAGCAGCGGCAGATGAATCAAACGGGAAAATTGATGAAGTGACAGATGAAGAAATTCTTCATGCCTATCAATTGATCGCACGTGAAGAAGGTGTGTTTGCAGAGCCAGGCTCTTGTGCATCAATTGCAGGTGTACTCAAACAAGTGAAATCTGGAGAAATTAAGCCAGGCAGTAAAGTCGTCGCTGTACTGACAGGAAACGGATTAAAAGATCCAAATACGGCGATTGATATTTCGCACATCAAACCGGTCACACTAGATGCAGATGAAGATCAAATTCTTGAACATTTAGAAAAGGCCGCACGCGTATGAGTAACGCCTCCATGCTTTTTTCAATCACAGTACCGGGAAGCACTGCCAACTTAGGACCAGGCTTTGACTCAGTCGGAATGGCGCTCAGCCGCTATTTAAAGCTATCGGTCTATGACCATGATAGCTGGCTGTTTGAAGCAGAAACAGATGTTGTGTCTGGTATTCCATCAGGCACCGATAATCTGATCTACCAAACAGCTAAAAAGGTCGCAGATGACTTTGGAAAAACACTCCCGCCTGTTCATGTCAAAGTGTGGAGTGATATTCCATTAGCAAGGGGGCTGGGCAGCAGCGCTGCTGCCATTGTCGCCGCTATTGAGCTCGCTAATCAGCTGCTTGAATTAAAGATGACCGATGATCAGAAGCTCTTTTTTGCAAGTGAGGTAGAAGGTCATCCAGATAATGCGGGTGCCTCTTTATTCGGTGGTTTACTCATCGGTCTTCATGAAGAAGACAAGACACATGCCGTTAAAGTGCAGCATGTGGATGTAGATGTCGTCGTCGTGATTCCTTTTTATGAAGTGCTCACAAAGGATGCCCGTGATGTCCTGCCAGAGGATTTTTCCTATAAACAGGCCGTGAGTGCGAGTGCAGTGAGTAACGTCCTTGTTGCCGCCTTAATGACGCAGAACTGGCCGCTTGTAGGGGAAATGATGAATAAAGATTTATTTCATCAGCCATACCGCACGATGCTTGTCCCAGAGCTATCAAAGGTGGAGCACGTTGCTTCATTAAAAGGCGCGTATGGAACAGCATTAAGTGGTGCTGGGCCGACTATTTTGACCTTAGTGGAAAAAGGGAAGGGAGAAGCGCTGAAAAAGCAGCTTGCCCAAAATTTCCCGCATTGTGAAGTGGATGTACTGACGGTGCCGGTAGAAGGTGTCGTCGTCGAGCATCATTCTGTGAATCAAATGAAGAACGTGCTGTGAAGAAGCACGTTCTTTTTTTATCCTTGTTTTTCATAACAAAAGCAGGGATTATTATTTAGAGAAGCGAACTATTTTTGATACATAAAAGGGGGAGATTTATTGATGAAGAAATTGATAACAGCAGAGGATTTAACACAAATCGTGTCTGTTTCTCATCCAGTCTATTCACCAGATGGAAAAAAGGCTGTTTTTACAAAAGTATCGGTGAATGAAAAAAAGGATGATTACAATATTCATTTATGGGTTCGAGATGAAGGGACAGGGGAGCTGTCACAATGGACATTCGATGATGGAAAGCATCATCAGCCAGTGTGGTCAAATGATGGGAAGCAGCTTGCGTTTATTTTGCAGAAGCCAAAGGAAGTCCCTCAGCTCGCACTCATTCAGAGCGATGGCGGCGGCATTCGTACTTTAACGAATATTCCTTACGGCGTCTCTCATCCTGTATTTTCACCGGATGGAGCGTTCATTTATGCAGCGGTCTCATTAAAACAAGAAGAATCTGTTCATGATGAAAAAAAGGAAGAGTGCGATGACTTTGCTCCGGCAGTATATGATGATTTGACTTATAAAGCAGATGGCAGAGGCTTTTTAGACGGGCGTCTGACGCAAATTGTACAAATCGATGTCTGCTCAGGGGAGGTAGAGACGGTTACGAGTGAGCAGCATCATCATGTGAATCATGTCGTCTCTCCTTGCGGGAAGTGGCTCGCCTATATTCAATCCAACCCGCAGACGTTTTACATAAGTGATATCTGTCTCCTGTCATTAGAGGACGGTACATCCAAGAAAATCACCCAATCAACAGGCGCTTACTCGACCGTATCATTTTCTCCAAATGGAGAAAGCCTTTTGTACATTGGACACGAGCGTGAATTTCAGAATGCAACCTTCCCATCATTGTGGCTGTATGATCTGAAGGAGAAAAAGACCATTCAACTGTCAGAAATGCTCGATATGTATGTAGGAAACTGTATGGCAGGGGATAGTGTTATGGGTGAGGCCAATCAGCTTCCACAATGGACAAAGGATAGTCAGGGGTTTTATGCGCTTGTTTCTGATCAAGGGAGTACCGGAATTTATTATTTCTCTATTGAGGGTTTAGCCTATCCCGTTCGTTTAGAGGCAGAACATGTGACGAATTTCAGTCTTCATCCAGATGAATCAAAAATGCTGATCAGCCGTCTTTCGCCTGTCTCGCCTAGTGAGCTGTATGAGCTGACTTTAGGGGAATCCTCACTCAAGCAAATCACGTTTGAGCATGATGACTTTCTAAAGGAACATGTCATATCCGAACCTGAACCAATTTCTTTCCAGTCAAAAGAAGGAGACGTTGTACATGGCTGGTTGATGAAGCCCGCTCAGATGGAAGAGGGGAAGACATGTCCACTAATCTTAGAAATTCATGGCGGGCCGCATGCGATGTACGGTCATACGTATTTTCATGAATTTCAAATGCTCGCCGCCGAAGGGTATGCGATTGTGTACATCAATCCTCATGGCAGTCATGGGTACGGACAGATGTTTACGAACCGGGTAAGAGGCAGCTATGGTGATGTTGATTATGAGGATGTTATGCTGGCTGTTGATCATGTACTCGAAGCCTATGACTTTCTTGATGAAACAAGGCTTGGCGTAACGGGCGGCAGCTATGGCGGTTTTATGACCAACTGGATTGTCGGACAGACAGACCGTTTCCGTGCAGCTGTTACACAGCGTTCCATCTCAAATTGGATTAGCTTTTATGGCATCAGTGATATCGGCTATTTCTTTACAAAATGGCAGATTGATGGGGATATTTATGACTCTGTTGATAAGCTATGGGATCGTTCGCCGCTAAAGTATGTAAAACAGGTGAACACACCGCTTCTCATCCTGCACAGTGATGAAGACTACCGCTGCCCAGTTGATCAAGGAGAACAGCTTTTTGTGGCATTAAAGGAGCTTGGAAAAGATACGAGATTAGTCAAGTTTCCTAAGGCCTCTCATGATTTATCGAGAAGCGGTCACCCTGGGCAGCGTATTCAAAGACTGACTTTTATTCAAGAATGGTTTAGAGAGAAATTATCCTAATCAAAAAACGACCCAGTAAGGGTCGTTTTCATGTCATATATGAATTAGAAAACCTGTTCAACTTCTACAACGCCAGGTACTTCTTCTAATAATGCGCGCTCAATACCGGCTTTCAATGTAATGGTTGAACTTGGGCAGCTGCCGCATGCACCAAGAAGGCGTAATTTCACAATGCCATCTTCAATGTCTACAAGCTCACAGTCTCCACCATCACGTAATAGAAATGGACGAAGTTTGTCCAGAACTTCCTGTACTTGGTCTTTCATTTCGACTTCAGTCATTAGATATAATCGCTCCTTTCACAACATATCACCATTATATTCATCTGGACGATAAAAATCTATTGATTGGTTTCAAAGTTTCCTTCTCATTATAGCACAATCTCATCTTGAAACAAAAAGTGATTTTGACTTTTTTCATACAGAAAATTCAGCTAAAATAAAGAAAGAATAGGGGGCTTGTCAAATGAACAAAACCGTCGACCTTTATGTATATGGAAGAGATGTCCTGTGCGCTAGTTGCGTGAATCTGCCTTCTTCAAAAGATACATTTGAGTGGTTAGATGCAGCATTAAAACGAAAATATCCAAATCAGCCGTTTCGCATCACATATATCGATATTGAGCACCCGCCTGAAAACGAACGCCAAAAAGAATTGTCTGAACGAATTCTTGATGATGAATTCTTTTATCCACTTGTCCTTGTTGAGGATCAGATTGTTGGAGAGGGCAATCCGAAATTAAAAGATATTTATCAAGAAATGGAGAAATACGGGTACGAAGAGAGCAGTGAATGAGCTGTTCTTTTTTTAGGAAAATAAACAGAGCAAACGTTCCTTTTTAGGTTGATTCAGAACATTTGTTCGGTTATAATGAGATGAAAGGAGCGTGAGCATCATGAATTATTTACTAAAACAATCTCTTCATCAACAAATACCGATTGATATGATTTATATGAAGAAAACTGGAGAGTGCTCGAAACGAAAAATCATTGTACATCGTCAAACTGAACAGTTCATACAAGCGTATTGTTTATCGAAGAAGACGATCAGAACGTTTCGTAAAGACTGCATCCTTGCGCTTGCTCCTATCAAAGTGAACCATCCATCGGTACATGCCGTTTCATAATAAAAGCTCCTTCATTAGAAGGAGCTTTGAGAAAAAATTCATATCATTTTATCCATTGTGATGCTTGTACATCCAAAGAAGTCCAGATTTTAAGAGTCTTGGAACACGACCAACAAGTGGACGATCCGCCACTAAACCAAAGCCGGCTTTTTTCCCTAAAGAGCCGAGTACGCCTTTTAACTTAAACTGCGGGTAAGCCTCAGGAAGCGGCTCGTTCTTCCAGCGTTTCTGTAGAGATTGCACAATTTGCTCTGCCTGTGCCTCGGCAAGCTGTGCACTTGGTGCGTGCGGCAAGCTTGCGCAGTCACCTACGACATAGACATGCTCATCTCCAGGGAGATTGTGATGAGGAGTTAAGACGACACGGCCTTGTGCATCTTTTTCAACATCCATATCTCGCACGACTTTACTTGGCTGAATTCCTGCTGTCCACACGATGACATCTGCTTCAATGGCATCGTCATGGTTGTACACAACTCCTTCTTCAACCTTTGTAATATTGGCGCAGTTAATGATCTTTACATCATTTTCTTCAAACCATTTTTGTACATATAAACTTAATCTTTTTGGGAAACTGGAAAGAATCAGTTCTCCGCGGTCAAAAAGAATGATGTTTAAATCAGAACGGCTTTCACGTAGTTCACTGGCTAGCTCTACCCCGCTAAGTCCAGCACCGACGATACCAACCGTTGCACCTGCACTCAAATTGTTTAATTTGTTATACGTATGTCTTGACTGATCAATGGTTTGAATGCTGTATGTATGTTCTTTCGCACCAGGGACATTGTGATACTTGTCCTCACAGCCGAGTCCGATTACCGTATCATCATATGGAATCGGTTCACGGTCGCTAAATAAGATCTGTTTGTTTTCAATATCAATTTTTTCTACTTCCCCGTATTGAATATCCAGCTTCGGATGCTCTGGAAAAGATACTCGAATGTGATGATCAGAGATCGTTCCAGCAGCAAGTGCATAATATTCTGTTTTTAAACAGTGGTAAGGATTTCGATCAATTAATGTGATAGTAACATCATCAGGTAATTGATTTGGCAATAAGCGGTGGAGAACCCGCATATTCCCGTAACCTCCGCCGATCAAGACTAAATTTTTCATGACGATTCTCCTTTTCCCCCTAGACATTGAAAAACACTTATACTAAAAAACTTTAAGTTAAAATACCAAATAAAATTATATCGAATTTACTGTGAAACCACAATAATTGTTTCAAAATAACCTACATATTCATTACTTAGTCCTAAATAGTAAAACATTTTACGGGGAATAGGCGTAACGATTTATTGAAGCTCATGTTTTGACTAATAGAAGGAATTTCGGTAGGATAGTAAGGCAAATGTGAGGTGAAGCACAGTGTTTCCACTGATCGAATTTTGTGTAAGTAATCTTGCACAAGGGTCTCAAGAAGCAAAAGAGAAGCTAGAAAAAGACCCAAACTTAGATGTAATGGAATACGGCTGTTTAAGCTACTGCGGCAAATGTATGGACTCCCCATTTGCTCTTGTGAATGGAGAATTTGTTTCAGGAGAAAATGCAGAGCAGCTAGTCGAGCGTATTTATGCTTTTATAGAGGAAAACGACATGTTTTAAATGCACCACATGGGTCATGAGGTGCATTTTTTTCATATATTCAGTTTCCGTTTTTTAGGAAAAAGTGTAGAAAGCGCATCCAATATGTTATGCTAATAAAATATCATCAAAATGAAGCATCACACGAGAGAAAAAGGGGCATATGCATAATAAAAGCCCTTTGCCATGGCAGCAAAGAGCTTCTATGTATGAAAAACGGGGGATGATAAGATTGTCTCCTGAATCGACTCCTTTTATACTATAAAGAAACAACATTTTTGGAGGACGCTCATGACATCATTTCAATTCACGAAAATGCACGGACTAGGAAACAATTATATATACGTCAATCAGATGAAGGAACAGCTTCCAGAAGAGCAGCTGTCAGAGATAGCGATCCGCGTTTCTTCTGTTTATACAGGTATCGGTTCAGACGGAATGATCCTCATTTGCCCATCAGATGTTGCGCCTGTGAAGATGCGCATTTTCAACAATGATGGATCTGAGGGGAAAAACTGCGGTAACGGTCTGCGTTGCGTGGCAAAATATGTGTATGAGCATCAAATCGTAACAGACACAACGTTCCAGATTGAGACATTGTCAGGACTCGTTGAGGCGACCGTTCATGTGCAGGATGGTCATGTTCAGTTAGTGACAGTAGATATGGGTAAACCTCGTTTTGAAAAAGAAGCGATACCAATGCTTGGTGAACCGGCCAGTACAACGATTAATGAACCGCTTGATTTTGGCACGACGACCTTAAATGGAACAGCTGTTTCAATGGGGAATCCCCATATCGTTTTCTATTTAGAAGACATTGAACAGGCGCCGCTTGATTCACTTGGGCCAATCATTGAAAAGCATGACATGTTTCCAGAAGGCGTCAATGTAGAATTTGTGGAACGTGTCAGTGAAACAGAACTGCATTTTCGCGTGTGGGAAAGAGGATCAGGGATTACGCAAGCGTGCGGAACAGGAGCATGTGCTGCGGCTGTATCAACGATTGTGAATGGACATGCGAAAAAAGAAACGGATATGACCGTTCATCTAGCTGGCGGAGACCTCATCATTCGCTGGAAAGACAATGACCATGTGCTGATGACAGGACCTGCTGAAACAATTTGTGACGGCACATTCTATCTCTAAACCATTTATTTGAGAAAAGGCAACATCACGTTTATAATTGAAAAGAAACATCCAGTCAAAAGGAGGGATGATCGTGAGTACACCAGTAACGATTACAGAAGCTGCTGCATTGCAGATTAAAGATATGATGAAAGAACATGAAGAAGAAAATGCGTTCCTGCGAGTGGGCGTAAAAGGCGGCGGCTGTAGCGGTCTTTCATACGGGATGGGCTTTGACCATGAAGTCTCAGAGAAAGACACGCAGTTCGAACAGCAGGGCATCAAGGTCCTTGTCGACTCCGAAAGCCTTGACATCATGAACGGCACCATCATTGATTTCAAACAATCACTAATGGGTGGCGGTTTCACGATTGACAATCCGAACGCGATTGCGTCATGCGGATGCGGTTCTTCGTTCAGAACAGCCACGAATACCGGTACGCCGGAAGAGTGTTGAAAATTTGAGAAGTCCGGTATATCAACGTTTTAGGGCGAATGTCGCCCGATGATATGTAACGATCACCTAGACGATCACCAAAACGAAGGAGATTGCGGATATCATTAAATAATCCGCGAATATCGACCCTTCATCGGAATAAAAACAACCCTAAATAGGGCGGTTTTAGATTGTTAATAACGTCTTTCTTAGCGATTATTCTCACGAATATTTCGTTAGGGGAGGCGTTTTTGTATGGCTTTAAAGAGAAAGAAGAAACGGGCGGTATTATCTACGGATAAAAAAGATTACCCGAAAATTCCGTTCGACGAGGCGCTGAATATAGTAGTCGCGGGTAAAAGGATCGAGGGTATCAGTAGTAGAACGTTGAGAGACTACACGAAAATGTGGGGCTATTTCACGTCTTGGATAAACGATAACTACGATATAGATTCCGTAGGAGAAATTACGACGGAGGTAGTTCGGAATTACATATCGTACATGAAACACGACAAACTGCTTTACTCCGGACACAAGTTCATCAAAGAGGACGAAAGCAAAGTCGGTCTATCAGATACGACGATCAATATTAATTTACGGACTATTAAGGCGCTGCTGAATTACCTTGAGCGCGAAGAGTTAATCGAAGTCAATCCAGCGGATCGCGTTAAATTGATTAAGCAGGACGTCGATCTTACGAATTGTTTTACGGAAGATGAAGTGAAAGAGATATTGCGGCAACCGAATCAAAAAGACTACGTAGGATTTCGCGATTATGTAGGGATATGCTTGCTTCTCGATTCCGGTATGCGTATTCAAGAAGTTCTAAGCCTGCGACAAAAAGACATCGATTTTTCAAGTCGTTTCATAACGGTATCTTCCGAAGTGAGCAAGAACAGAAAGCATCGATTAGTTCCGATTTCTAATCATACCGTAAAGCTCTTGATGCAACTCATCTCGGAGAACAAGGCGCATTTCGTTACCGACAGAATCTTTTTATCTTGTTACGGCGAACCGTTGTCGCCTAACCACTTTAATAAGCGTTTGAAATTTTACGCGGAAAAGGCGGGCATAGAAGGAAAGAAAGTCACTGCGCACGTCTATCGCCATACATGGGCGAAAACGATGGTTCTAAACGGTTGTGATCCTTTCACGCTTCAGAAAATAGGGGGATGGGCGGACATTAGAACAATGCGTAGATATATACAAATGGATACGAAAGAAATGAGACGGAGTCATGACGACTTTTCACCGTTAAATCACATTAAAAAGAAACGAATATAAAAATACACAAAAAAAGAACGCTCACCAACCGAATATAATCCGGTAAGTGGAACGCCCTAGCCTGCTTCCATTATATCGGAAAAAAGCGTACGAGTCAAACGCTTATTTAAGTGCGCCTTAATTTCGAAATGGTCTGCGTTCTGCTAAAGGGAGCGACGAAAATGTACACGAAAGATTCCGCAAAAATGGCCCAATTCCGTTCAATTGACGATCTGAACGGCGCCATCCGCACGCACATCTACCGCAATAAATCCAACCTATCACCGTCAGCCATAGACGTCTTGAAGGTGCTATCGCGTCACGCAGTCAAAACGCCAGGCGTTGCGTGGCTGAAGATCGATTCCATAGCGACACTTATCGGAAAGCACCGTACTACAATTATCCGCGCAATCAAGCGCTTAGAAACTCTCGGCATTATTCGTAAAGAAATAAAATATCGCCCTGTTAGCGGAGGAAACGGCGCAAATATGTACGTCATCCTAGCGCCTGCGCCTTCTAGTGCTACTGCGCAAATGCAACTCCGCCAAGATGCGGCCAAGCCTACGGAGTCTAAGGCGGAGCGTCCAAAATCCGAAGACGAAGCCGTTATTCTTAAAAGCAAAAATAATTTACTACGTAATACGTATGCTGCGTTCAAAAACGTCATTGATTGTTTTGTAACTGATCGTCGTCTAACAAGCCGTCTATACGGTGTGTACTTGGCGCAGACGTCCGCCCTTAAATCCGTATATGATAAGTCTTTGCTAGATGAAATCGGCTTGAATGCGCTTCGTATCGCTTTTATTGGCGTTAAACGGAAGCATATACGAAATATTGTCGGATATTATAGCGGAATATTAACGAATCTGTTCGATAATCTTTACCGCACGGAAATCGAAAGGGGCGCATTATAGTGGCGAATACAGTTGACGCAATCAAAAATAAACGAGATATAGAACGAATGAAGAAGGCACTTCACGGCCGCGATCTAGTTATGTTTGTACTAGGCGTATCGTTGGGCCTCCGTATATCTGACTTGCTAACGATAAGAGTCGGTGATCTTCGAGGACAGTCGCATCTAACTATCAAGGAAGGCAAAACGGGAAAGACTCGCGATATCAAGTTGTCATCTACGGTTGTTAAGCTGGCGCAGAAGTTAGACGGAGACGACGATTCGTATGTATTTCAGTCGCGCAAAGGTATTAATAAACCGATTAGTCGCGTTCAGGCATACCGTGTCTTAAATGCGGCAGCCGAAAGAGCCGGAATAAATATCGATATAGGTACGCACACACTTCGTAAAACATTCGGGTATCAGCTTTATTCGAAAGGTATAAACATTACGCGGATTATGAAAGTATTCGGCCATAGTTCGGAGGCTCAAACGTTGAAGTATATCGGCATAACTGCGGATGAGATTGACGCAGCATACGAGGCTATCGAGATATAAAACACCAAGCAAGCGCCGCCCGTGGGTAAGACCGCCTAAAACTCAGGGGGGTGTTGCGCCATGTTACCGTATATAGAATATAGGGGATGCGCATAATGGTCGGCACACTGCGACATGAAGAGGCGTCAAGCCTCGTCCTATCAACGTTTATGTGACGATAGGTTACTGGCATAGGACGCCTTAACGGTGTGTGTTACGTATCGACGTGTAACATACGACGACGAACCGTTTATGCATGATCTTATACAGTCGGGCCGGCATAGGGCATCGGGGAGCATACCGGCGTGGTGCGGTTTATACGTTGCATAAAAACAATAGTGTTCATTGCGAAGATAAGAACGTGACAAACGTTGTCATATCAATGCTTTCGTACGTTCGCGAATGTAACAAAAGGTGATTCTGTTACGTTCATTATGCGTTTTTGTGTATATTTTATTCATTTCCGCGATGAAACGAAGGAAAGAGCCGCCCGCCCGCCCCCAAGCGCCCCGGCCAAAACCGCGGAATCTGACGAACAAAACTTGCGCACAATTTTTTAAACTCGGGGTGTTAGGCGGATGTCGTCACAATTTACTACGATTCTCACTACGAAAGCCTTACGTACACTTATTTCGGATAACGGTCCGTATTATTTCGGACACGAATCCGGAATGTAATCAATGCGATTATACACCGGATTTTATAGACGGTCAACGTTTCGAATGTTGGTCGCACGGTGCGACGATCAATCCGCTTCAAGAAACGCCTCGAATGCCTCTAATTTAGCACGCATTTTCCTACGTTTTGCCTCGCTGGCTGCTCGTTGGAACGAAATATACACGTAGTCATCAAAACGGCTAATTTCGTTCAATTTCGCAATAAAAAAGACCAGCCATTACGACTGATCATCGGTATCGTTCGGAACAAATTCGACTATGTCTTCGATGCGGCAATCAAGATAATCGCAAAGCTGCGCGATAACGGTCATAGCAACAAATTCGCCTGCGGAGATTTTAGCGACTGTATTAGGCGAGAGTCCTAACTCATTACGAAGGTCCGTTTTCTTTTTATCCTTCCTAATAAGCATGTGCTCTAACGGCTTGTACGATGGTTTTAACCTAATTTCCTTTTGACGTCTAGTCATATTAACACCTTCCTTCATCTATAATGTATAACAAATAATACATTTTGTCCATTTTTAAAAATATTTTGTATGATTTGTTGACTAATAATGTATAAGAAGTTATACTAAGTATAGAAAGTCATACAAAAAGTATGGCAAGAAGGGAGTGAAAAAAAATAATTGATTGAACTAGCAACAAAAATATCTGTACTCATAGGCGCATGGCTCGGCATTATCAAAATTTCATTAGAGCTAATCGCAATGAGAAAAAAGAAAAAGCGACGGTCTCCCTCCAAGAAGAAACGTCGCAAGTAAACGGACGGGGCGCTAAGCCCCGGTTCAATCAATTATACCACACATGAAGAGACTCTATACTATTGATTACTTGATACTTCTAACGCTCGGCTTTTTAATCGCATCGATGACCTTCAGAAAATTATCTACGCTTGATCAAATAATTATTGCAACTACATCACTATACGCTTCACTACTTATTATGAAGGTGATTAAAAGGAGGAAATGAAAATGAAAAAAGAATCGATCAAGGCTGAACTTGTCTTTTACGACTTTTACGGAAAGGGCGTCCACTTTCGTAAAGAAAAAGATTTAGTGCATTTAGGAGATGGTTACGCGATAGGGTACGAAGAAGGCAACGGGCTTGCGCTTTATAAGATGGCGGGCGTTCCTGGCGCCTGGGAGATCGGCGACCGAGACGAAGTATTGTTCCGAATCGACGACGAAAACGAAGCGATCGCAGGTCGTTCTATAGAGGAAATCGCGCGAATGTCGGTTGTCGATTTTATGATCATGGCATCGCGCCGCATGGTTTCTCACTGAATACGGAAGCCTTGCCATAAATTACACATAAATATTTAGATTTATTCGACAAATAACGACGATAATGGCGATGTGATTAGTGTATTATAGAGAACAAAATAGAACGGAGGTTCCCTTTGTGACGGGAATATCGTCAAAATTGTTGTACGTTTGTACAACTTTCGGGTGACGGGTGTGTCTGACCCGCCAGCGACCGACATCTAATCATACTCAATCCATTCGTAAAGGTCGTCAATGGTGCAATTAATCGCGGCGGCTATGGTTTTCGCGGTATCGAAATTCATGCCACGCGTACCGTTGATGTACTTCGAAATGATGGACTTATCGTAACCAGTTCTATCGGCTAGTTGCGTTTGAGTATAGCCACGCTCACGGAGTCGGTCGCTAAGTAAACATCTACCTCGACGATACTTAACCGTAACAAACACCTCCGCATAGCTTATATCGGGCTATACGGTTCAAATTATACCTTATAAAAGACCAAATATAAAAGAGAGATTCCAAAAAGAGGGGGATTCATTTGTTAAGTATTCGCGATGATGTGTTTAATACAATGGAAGATCGTGATTTAAGTTTAGAGACGGCAGCTTCGATTCTTGAAATTCATGTTAATTCGCTTTACAACTTTAAAAAGAGTGGCTCTATCGGGTTCCGATCGTTGCTAAAATTGGCGCAATTACTTTATGGAAAAGACTATCACGATAAGATGCGGGAATGGTGCTTGCTACTTCCGTCAACTGAAGCTATTAAACATGCGTTCGAATACGCAGCAATTAAACGGGATACAGACTTACTTAAAAATTTACTTGAAGGCGCAGATGGTGACAGTTATCTTGAAGCGTATAGCGGCGTATATGGCGTTATATTAGATTATATGAACGACGAAATCGATTTCAATGATCTGTTTCCTTCTTTACACGCGATAAAGCTCGGTAAGGATAAGGACTTGAAAATCCTTGTCAACATATTCAAGTGTTATCAGCTATATTTCGAAAAAGATTTTACGACTATTTCTAGTGAATCCTTAAAGATATTCGAATGTATTGAAGGTCTTAATAACGACAGAAAGCATTTTTTTAAAGAGTGTTATTTATACCGGCTTTCAGAGATTATGATGCCTGTTAACTTATACTTTTCTCATTATGCAGAGGCTCGGAAATTTTGCAAAGTAATTATTAATTCAAAAATTAGTTCAAAAACAATGTCTGACGCATATTACTATATAGGCATGTCTTATTTACTAGACGACAAAGACGAATGCCTAAAAAATCTTGCAATAAGTCTAAAACTCATGGAGACTGTAGGAGAGGCGAGATTGGTAAAGGAGGCTGAGAATAACCTTGCATTGGCGGAAACGTACTTCACAATTCGTGAGGAAGGTGTACTTAAAGATGTAAGTGATCTAGTCAACTCAATGCGTCTGAAAGAGAGCTCGGATTTTGCGAGATACTTTAGTTTCAGGTTAAAGAATGATTTAGAAGCTATATATGAAGGGTTTTCTCACTTCATAGAAAGCGCGAACTTCTTGTTTGCGGGTCTGATTGTGGAAGATTTAGCAGCTTTTGGGGTCGATCAGCGACAAATAAATGCGCTTAAATCAATAAACTACATTAAAAAAGGGGAGATTGATTTTGAAAAAAATTATGCTAACAGCTTTAGTTATTGGAGTTGCATCGATGGGGTTGGTGCTTAATGGAGGTACTCAATCCGCTTTCAACAACGATAAAGGGATCAGTACAGCAGAAGTAAAACCGGGCGGTTAATGCCGGTAATAGTGAGGGCGCTAGAGTAATTCTAGCGGCTTTTTTTATTTCAATAATTTTCATTAATTACATAAAAATTCTTTTTTCTATGTTTGTGTAGTTTTCAGAATCTTTCGCGGTTCCCGTGCTACTATTTACTTACAGAAGAAAACATTACTAATTCGGAGGCGAGGAAGTGGATGAAAGAAAGGCGTATCTACTAACGTTGGCGATGGAATCCGGCGCAATGCCGTATATACATCATGAATCTGAAAGAATCGCGGGAAGCGTACCCGATCAAACATCGTTTGAACAACGCACATTACTATCGGTTGGTTACTGGCTAGACCGGTATAGGGAAAACGGGCGCGACAAAAGGGCGCTGATACAGCGAATTATCAAACGTGAAAGTATTACGTATCTGAAACAAACGAAACGAGCAGCGGCTTTATCTATAGAAGGAATGCGAGACGTCGGCAATGTCTCGTGGGAGCCGAAAGACGTTTTAGCGGACGTTGAAGGCGAAGTTATATTAAAGGAAAAGACCGCCCTGTTAGCGCAAGGCGATCTTCGTAAAGAAATGATATTAAAGAACTGGTCACGGGGATGTACGAATAACACCGAAATCGCCATGCTGTTAGCGCAGCACTTTGGTGGCAATATCGAAGGTAATCGAAAGTACATCCAACGTTTCCGATTAAAATGCCAGCGGGAACTGGCGTCCTAATCAACTAAACCGCGAGGGCTTCGTCATGTTTATGATAACCGTTTTCAATACGGTTAACAAGCGAACAAAGTACGAACGATCTCGTGTGCAAATACGGGAGGGCATCACATGAACGAAATCATATCAGACTTTGCAATGTACGGAAGTTTTGTCGGGAGCATAGCAGCGGTAATAATCGGGGGTATGTATTGGTCAATCGTAAAGGAAGAACGAGGCAGTTCGAATGATTGATGCACTTGTTATCGAATATCGCGAAACCAAAAACGAGCTTGTATTTAATGAGATATACCGGCAACTTGTCGACAAACAAAGAAAAAAATTTTCCACAATTGCTCGATCTATCAATTCAAATGAAGCTGACGTGATTGCGTTATACGAAGACATATTGATGAAGTGCGTTGAAAAATGGGATGGAGTCCGTCCGTTTGAACACTTGTACAAATTCAGCATGAAAAGGGCGCGCGCGAACGTATACAGGAATCAATCGGCACGCCGCGATAAAGAAACTATCGCCGACCCGCAAGATGTAGGAGCGGATAAAACCGCAGGCATGGCGACAGAAGAAGCCTTTATTGAATCTGATACCATGCGAATTTTTAAAGGCAGGATAGAAGACGAAATAACCTTGAAGATAGTTGAAACGTTTTTGCAGCTCGACAAGCCGTCATACGCGGAAATAAGCAGACTGACAGGCGTAAATAGATGGAGTGTAACACGCATTCTCAAAAGACTAGATACAACTAAAAATCGCGAGCTATTGCTTGCATAACTAAGCGAACCGGAGGTACTAATTATGAAAAAAATTTTTCATGTAACTAATAAAACAATCGCAGAGGCAACCCGCATTTTTGGACTATCGAAAGAGAGCGCAGCTAACGAACTAATCGGACGCGCGCACCAAGCCGTCAAAGTATATACGTTTGATTCGACGAACGGATCTGAAGCAGTATACGACCACTATCCGACTAATACGCGTCTTATCATCGCAACAAATGGCGCAATCATCGGCGTTTACGAGATCGGAAAGCTACCTGGGAGCAACCGGAGCGCGTGCGAATTAGTGAGATCGACTATTCTTCGCGGACTGAAAGAGGACTATGAGCGCCGGTACAGCCAGTGGATGGACGTCGAAGTAACTTTCGCGCAAACGAGTCTTGAAATCGCCTTCACTAAACGTGCGCAGATCGGCGAGAAGGATGCCGAAGTTTTGGTTGAATACGCGAAGAAGTTGTCCGACCTTTGCTTCGAGAATAGCAAGCGTCATAAAGAAAGGAGCAAGTTACATCGCGAACTGATCGAATTGGAACGCGCCTTCGTTCCGTATCTTTAAAGCTGTGAAATCGCACGAAATTAGACGTTTTGGGAGCGTGCGGGGCTTAATATACTCGGAAGGCCTGAACGGTTTAATTTCATGTTTTTCAAAAACAATGTCCCGATTTTGATCGATCACATGCGACTGTACTTATGAAAGCGAAAAAGTTGCCGAGGTTCCGTGCGGACTTGTTGTGGAATTTCGGTAACTAAAAGAAAAAAGGAGGTCATTTCGGTGGTTATCTCATCAGAAATATTTGGACTTATAAGAATGGCGAAGGGCATGACGCAAGCAGAATATGGGGCGTTTCTCGGTATTAGTAAATCGTCCGTCGCGGCTATTGAAGGCGGAGATAGACGTATTACTAAGAAAACGCAGCACGCGGTCATACGTAACGTGGACTTCGACGAAGAATTGATTGCGTTTCTCGATAAGTACGAGAAGGCGAAATCACTAGCGAAATGAGGCGATGCAGTGGGAGCGGCGTCAAACAAACCTGATCAGCATTTGAAGTATGATTTTGCACACAAACTAGACGACTTAGAAGGCGTTCGGAGTATATTAGATGACTTCTTACGCTTGGAGACTCGTAGGTATACCGGTGATGAAGCTGCATCCGATCTGATCATCGACTTAAAGGAGGCGATAAGACTTGCGAAGCTCACCGATAAACAACTCGATGTACTTCAGTTTCACTACGTATACGGGTACAAACAGCGGGAGATTGGGGCGAAGTTGGGGATCGAGAGGTCCGTAGTCTCTCGACACTTACTAGCGGCTGAAAAGAAGATAACGAAGGTGTACGATCATTGGTCGAAATTAGACCGAATTGGCGGATATTCAATCTAAAAAAATATAAATTACTGCCCTACGACCATTTACAGTCTATACGCTAATGGAACACCCTAGACACACTTATTGGACGTGATCAACTTGGCGGCTTAATCGCCGCCTTCTTAAATCGATATACACAAAAATGCACGAAATGTATCCTATATTATGTAGGGGAGGTATACACGAAATTGCTGTATATGCTGTCTTACGTTATAGAAAGTAGTAGTAACTATACACATTTTAGGGCTTTAGTTATCTATGTAGTATGAGAGAGTGATTTTTACTTGCGTTACGCGCTCGAATGCTCGCTTGGTTTAAAGGATACAATCAAGAAAGCGATAGCCTTAAACACCAAGTTATTCGAGGCCTTTACGTCATGCGCGATCGATGGGGGGGGGAATCGATAATGAACGATAAATTTTTCTGTTACTCAACGACACTGATGTATTTCCTTAAAGCCAACGCGATCAGATACGACTATGTAACGAGACACCGCCGGACGAAGAATCGTATGTGGGTGTTTAATCGCGATGAAAGGTTGACGGAATTACTTGCCGAGTATGATGCACGTAAGGCTGCGTCGAAAGAAAAAGCGCTCTAATAGGGCGCCTTATTGAATGAGAGAGGGCGATCATATTGAACGAAACCGCAGGCAGAGCCGAACAGAAAAAAGCGTACGTACTTAAAAAAGGAAACGACCTTACAGGAAGCGCGCCGGTGATCCATGACTTATGGAGAACTATCGTACCTATCGCACGTGAGTTCGATAAGAGGAACGTAGACATAGGCGCATTATATTCGTACTTATTAGCGTATACGAACGGTCAGACAGATAACAATTGGTATATGGCCGCGTTCACTTCCGTTGATACAATAGCCTCCGACTTAATGATCGGGCGAAATCGCATCAACCATTTATCGAAAGTCTTAGAAGCGGTTGGTCTTCTCGAAACTGCATACAATTACGCAGGACGGAAGAAGAACAAGTTATATTATCCGCAATACTACAGCACCTTGACGCCGGATGAAATGCGGGCGAATCTTCGAGAGTTATACAGTAAACCGTCCGTCAGTGATTAACGTAATTCACTCGTCAGTGATTAACGTAAGTCACCCATGAGTGAATGTAATAATAACGAACTCAACAATAACAAACGTAATAATAAAGAACAAAACATTACGAACCTATTCGCTGCGCTCATATGCTTCGAGATAATAGGTTCTTCTTAGTTCCTTGATTGCGTGAAATCTTTAAAGATAAACAAGAACAAACGAAGCTGTTAATCACCCGTGAGTTACTTACAAAATAGAAGAGGGACGTAAGAAGTCTGCTGACAACTATTAATCTAACCGCAGTAAAAAAGTATATATATAGAGGGGTTAAGTGTCGAACGAAATATGTTTGATGCTTTTTTTGTTTTTCATGTAAAAAAATTTTCAATAACGGAGGAGACAAATATGCTTGATAGAAAATCACTTTTTAAAATCCGCAAGCTCTATCGTTTAACACAGGAGGACGTCGCGAAAATTACCCGCACATCACTGGCCACAGTTTCGAGAATCGAGTCAGGCGAACAAGAGTTAAGCGAAGGTTTTTCAGAATGTATTTTAAACGATTTAAAACTGACAGAAACAACCATAAAGTCTTTACTAGAGTTTTATGACAGAACCGAAAGAAAAGAAGACGTTGCGGAAATCAAACCCGACGATTTAGCCCTAAAAACTACGCAAAATTAACCGTCTAAACAATATCGGCAATCAATAGGGTTCAAGGGTGTTTAAATCGCTAATTTCGTTTGATTTTAAAGGAGGCGATCATCGTAATAGTTTTCGTTAAAAGTGACGAGGTGTTACTCGTAGATTCCGAGACCGGCGAAATTATGTATCGAGAAACAGAAGGATCGAAAGACATGCGGATTTCCCGCGCCGTCATGACATGTCGTTATGCAGATGTGAGCGGAGAATTGATATATGCGAAGGGGTGATCGGATGTACTGCGTTTCAAAAGTAACCGAATTTTACGGCGATTACGGCGCCGCAGAGTCTTATTATGTTCGCGAAACTGCAAACGGCAGACTAACCGATCTTTTTAAAGACGGCGCTGCGCGTATTAACTTAGATACTGACCGCGGTGCCTTCGCAGTTACAAATAACAACGGCGAAATTTACGTTAGTTCTACTAATTGTGAACGTGATTTACTTGCGCTGCTTAAAAACGCGGTGTCTAGCGCCCACCTTTTAGGAGCTAACGAAGTGTACGTCTTGCCGGAAATGAAAAACGCTGAAGATATGATCGAAAAATTAACAACCGCAGAATAGCGGTAACAATAGGAGGAACAACATATGCCAAAATTAGAGAAAATGATTCAGGACCTTGGAGAAATGCGCGAATTGATGAACAAACCGAAAACACTTAGTACCCAAGCAGCGGGCATGTTTCAGGAAGAAAGACGTCGCATATATGCAGATCCCTTTCTAAGCGAAGCTGGCAGGGGAGCAAAAATAGAAGAAACACAAAATCTTCTCGCGCGAGAACTTATGAAAGAGTTCAGCCAAGTAAAAGCTGGCATAAAGAAAGTGCAAGATAAAATCGTGAGAGATGCCGAATCTATCATCGTCGGGACAATTGAACAACCTAGCGAACACGATAGTCTAATGTTTAAGCATAAATTTGAACAGCTCAAAGCAGAAATAGGTTTATCACCAAACCAAACAGTAGCTTTAAGGAATTTTAAAGACTTTGTTGAAGCGATTGATCATCCCAGCTTTGCGAGGGAAATCAGAAACGAATTTTCGTCACTGTCTAATTCTTTAGTGGGTTTAGGGGTAGGCAAGGAACAACTACACTCCATTCTCAAAAATATTAATTCTAAAGCAATGACAGAGGAACAAAAGAAGGCCTTAGAGATTAAGGAAAGCGTAGAGTCAGCAAGACAGAGTGATCTTTTATTAAAAGGCGGAATGCATCATAGTACACTTTCGAACATAATCGGCCATCATGCTGCTGATTTTGTAAATAGTCCTGATGAGTACTTAACTAAATATACCGAATAGACTTCGCGGGCGCCTTTGGGCGTCCTTTTTTATTTCTATAAAGAGAGGGTGCGCATTAAATGAGTGAATTAAAACTAACCGTCACTGACCAAGAAGCCGAAGCAACCGGCAGAGCGGTCGGTGTTTTTTTATGGGCTATGAATGAAGCGATTAAAGGGGATTTTGAACTCAGCGAGGAGCAGGCTATCGCAATAAATGACGCTTTAGACGAATTAAATAAGTTCGATCAAAAGGGCCTCGAAATACTATTCGAAGGGGCAAAGAAAGCTAGAGGCGATGAGTCATGAGTGCGGTTTCAGTAGGTGAAATCGTAGCGCGTTTAGAACTTGAATCATCGCAATTCACGGCAGGCGTAGCGCAAGCCCAGGCGCAGATGCAACAGATGGGCAATTCAGCCAAGTCGTTAAGTACACAGATGGGACTTATCCAAACGGCAGCCCTAGCGGTGGGCGGCGCAGTAGTCGCAGGCATCGGCGTATCGGTCAAGACCGCAGCCGACTTCGAGCAAGCAATGTCGAAGGTTCAGTCGATTTCGGGCGCTACCGGACAGGACTTCCAAGACCTTCAGAACATTGCGATGAAACTCGGCGAATCGACGAAATATACGGCGACTGAAGCGGCGCAAGGACTTCAGTACCTTGCGATGGCGGGCTTCAGCGTTAAAGATCAGATCGGCTCGCTACCGGCCGTCCTAAACATGGCGGCAGCGGCTTCCGTTGACATGGGCACATCCGCCGACATCGTATCGAATATCATGACAGGCTTCGGAATCGCATCTGAAGATTCAACGTACGCAGTTGACGTGTTAGTTAAAACGATGACGAGCGCAAACACGGATCTCTTACAGCTCGGCGACGCCATGAAATTCGTAGCACCGGTTGCGACGTCGCTCGGCTTCACGTTCGAGGAAACCGCGGCTGCCGTTGCGAAAATGTCAGATGCCGGTATTCAAGGATCGATGGCTGGTACGGCATTACGAGCGGGCCTATTGCGACTCGCTAACCCAGTAGGGCGCGCAGCCAAAGCGATGCATGCGTATGGAATCGAAGTAGAACAAGCCGACGGAAAGATGAAGCCGATACCAGAAATTATCGGGCATCTAAACGAGAAGCTAGGTCATCTAGGGAAAGCGCAAAAGACGGCGGCAGTCGCATCATTAGTGGGAACAGAAGCTGCGTCCGGATTTGCGGCGTTACTATCCGCAGGTGAAGGAACGTTAAAGTCGTATACGAAGTCGCTAGAAGAGTCGGGCGGAACGGCTGATCGTGTGGCTAAGACGCAGATGGATAACCTTAAAGGCTCATTCGAGGAGTTCACGTCGGCACTCGAAGGCGTCGGAATTAAGCTCGGAAACGAATTTTTACCTCATATACGGTCGATTGTCGATCAAGGAACGAAGCTAGTCGGCTTGTTCAGTCAGATTAATCCGAGCGTAACTGCAACGGGTCTTGCAATGGCGGGTACGTCAGTGGCAATCGCACTTACGGCTGCTTCGGTAGTCAAACTCGGCTTTGCATTGCGGGGCTTATTCGCAGCGATGGGTCCGGCGGGTTGGATTATAACGGGCCTTTCGGTACTTGGCGGCTTATTAGTCGGAGTCAGCGCGGGCTATAAAGCGCTAAACACCGTCAGTCTCGAAGCGGCAAACGCGAAACAAAAGGAAGTTGACGGAATCAACAAGATGATCAAAGAATACGACGGTTTGCAGGCGAAGATGAAGCTGACGAACGACGAACTATTGCGTTATTTAGATAACAAGGACGCGCTGGCTAACGAAAAAGATTCGGCTGCGATTAAAAAGCTAAACGCCGAGCAAGACGGCCTCCGCAAAAGTTCAGGCCTAACGAATGAGGAGTTTGATCGTTTCTTACAGTTGAACGATCAGATCATCAAGAAGTCTCCGGAAACGGAAGCGGCTTTCTCAGCTCAAGGTAATGCGATTGCGAAGAACACCGAGGCGATGAAGGCGTACAGTAAGGAGAAATATGAAGAACTAAGCATAGAACTAGAGAAACAAGCAACAATCGCTGAACGAAACGAGGACCAAAACTTGGCGAAGGTTACGGAGCTACAAACCGGTATAAATAAACTTAAACGTGAAAGAAACGACTTAGAAGACGACCTAGCTAAACAAAAAAGCCTCATTCTTCAAAAAGAAATGGAACTTCAGAGTGCAGAGAAAGAAGGTAATGCCGGAAAAATCTCGATGGCACAGCATGAGGTGGAACTTGAAAAGTTCAATCTGAAGAAGAAACAAGATCAATATGCCGAGATATTGAAGCAGATACAGGCGAAGAACAAAAGTCTCGGAGAAACGCAAAAGGAACTCGGAAAATTGGATCAGGTAAAGCAAAAGCAGGTCGATCTAGCGCTTCAGCAAGTCGGTCTCAACGCCAAGAAAGGTCAAGGCGTCGCCGTTCTTGATAAAGAGATTATGAAATTGAAAGATGCGCGCGCTAATCTCGTAAATAACACCACTGAAGCGGATAAAAAGACGGCTGAATATCGAGAATCACTCGCAGCCATCGAAAAAGAACTATCGCAGTTAGATCAGACGAAGAATAAAGTTATCGATATCACTAGCCAAGCGGAGAAAATGAATAACGCACTCGGCAAAGACTTGAGTAAATACATCACGATATTTACTAACGATGTCACACGTAAAACGGAACGAGCTGTCAGCCGTGGGCGCGGAAACGAAGGTACGTATCACGTCGGAGGCATCGTAGGTAAACCGGCCGGCAAGCTACACTCAGGCGGTATGGCATCCAAATTCGGCAATCCAATGAGCCGAGAAGTTGATATCCGCGCGCTCCGCAACGAGATGGTCTTGACAGAAGCACAACAAGCGAATCTTTTCCGTATGGTTGACGCCGGGCATACGGCCCGAATCGGTAATGGCGCGCCGTTTGCTTCTTCCGAAGTAACACGCCTTTTACAATCGATGGATAGCACGCTCAAAGCAAAAGGGAGCGCCGCCGTCATTATGGATTCGGAAGTGGTTGGGCGATTAGTAGAACCGCATGTAAGTAGACGACAAATGGACGAAATTGACAGAAGTAGCTACTAAAGAAACGGACGGCCATCGCGACTAATATTGCGTGGCCGTTTACATATTTACGTTGATGCCGATATAAAGAACATCGTATAATAAATTCATACATAGAAGGGGGATAATTCCATGATTAAGGTATTTCCGAAAGTCCTATTCGTTCTTGCGTGGGTATTGCTGGCGGTAGGTATATTAACGAATATAGAAAATACGATGTATTATAACGCTACTCAGTTCGTAGTGGAAGGCGAGACAGCGAAGCCTATACGATTAATGGAGATCGTCAGGGACATCACTTCGCCTATATTTAATTCGGCGGTGCTTATCGCGATTTCGTATATACTTCAGTTAATGATAGATCGTAAAACAAACGCGTAACTCAATACGTAGCCTCGTCCTTAATTGGGCGGGGCCCTTTTTTTATGCCGTAAAATAGATGCGAATAATACTTGTTTATCCCCGCGTTCTTAGGTATTATGATAATAACGAGATTAATCGCTACTATACGGCGACGTTAACAATCATTCCGAACAAAAACAATCGTTACTAACTCGTACAAACGTTGATATGACGCGCTTTTCACCTAGCGAACACCTACCGGCGGTTTCACGATTGACAATCCGAACGCGATTGCGTCATGCGGATGCGGTTCTTCGTTCAGAACAGCCACGAATACCGGTACGCCGGAAGAGTGTTAATATCTGACCATGGATAAAGATGAGTCTTCTTGTTTGTTTGCTTTATGAACAAGAAGGCTTTTTTTGTTTTATTAAGAAAGACAAATATAAAAGAGACACTCATTCAGCGTCTCTTTCTCAAATGGCTTCTTCTATTTTCATTAGTTCTTTATCCAAGACATCCACCAAATCTTGGGTGCTAAACATATAGATCACCACTTCTTTATTGCCATCTTCCACATGAACTTCAACCTCAATTTTCATCTTGGCTCGTTCTCCAAGATAAACCACTTCAAAGATGCCCATTCTTTTTGTTTCATTGTTTTTATTCATTTTTTGAACGTTGGTGAGTATCTGTTTGATTTCTTGATCACTCAAACCAGCATCTAAAACCGAAGTGGATACACGCTTTAAAAAAGGTTCTAGCTGATCAACATCCATATTCGATCCGGCAGCGAATTGAGCATAATGTTTGTTATAATCTTTTGCGAACACTTCTACTGAGCCGCCAATCATCAGTAACAAGCTCAAACTAATCATGAAACGCTTTATCATCTTTCCACCTATCCTTCATGACAATCTTCTACTTCTTATATCGGTTGAACCAATCAAACCTTCATTCATTCCATTCCTTCTTAAACAATTTGTAAATCGCTCAATTTTGTTACAGCTTGTCCTCACAACTGGCTATTTCCCCTCGAAAAGAGTATCATGAGAACCAAACATAAACTGTCATCAGAAAAGAGGTTGCTGAGGTTTGAGTGAACAAATCAATTGCAGGAACTGTCATGAACTGATTCCGTATCGGTCCAAAACATGTCCATCTTGCGGGATAGACAAGCCGCTTCCGAAAAAGGAACGCGTGAAGGATCGGGTGATTTTGGTTGTGGCAGGAATTGTTGTGGTGTTACTTGCTGCAATGGTACTTGGAATGGCGAATGCCTATATTGGGATTTTTAAATAAACAAAAAAGGAGTTCCGCAGATGGAACTCCTTTTTTTGATCCGTTCTTATTTATTTTCAAATAAGCTTGTGGAATGAAGCGGCTGTACACGAGCTTTCGGGTCCATGTAAGCTTTCGCGTTGTTCACAGCAGTTGGTGCTTCACCAAATCCGCTTGCGATTAATTTGACTTTTCCTTCATACGTACAGATGTCTCCTGCCGCATAGAAGCCTTCGATGTTTGTTTCCATCGTGGATTTGACCACGATAGAGTTCTTTTCGATTTCAAGGCCCCATTGTTTGATTGGTCCAAGGGAGGAAACAAAACCGAAGTTGACGATCACGTCGTCCACATCTAGTACTTGTTTTTTATCGCCTTTCACTTCTTCAAGCACAATTTGTTCAATGCGGTCTTCCCCAATGAGCTCAGTTGGCACAAACGGTGTCAGTACATTGACTTTCGAGTTGTGCAAGTTTTCTACACTATGCTCATGTGCACGGAATTTATCACGACGGTGAATAATCGATACTTCTTTTGCGATTGGCTCAAGCATCAGTGCCCAGTCGACCGCAGAGTCTCCGCCGCCAAGAACAGCAACACGTCTGCCAGCGAATTGGTTCAAGTCATTGATGAAGTAATGCAGGTTGCTTCCTTCAAATGATTCTGCAGTATCTAGCTCAAGCTTTCTCGGTTGGAATGCACCGTTACCAGCTGTAATGATGATCGTTTTTGAATAATGAACTTCTTGATTCGTAACGAGTTTGAAGATACCGTCTGCTTGTTTTTCAACCGTTTCCACAGCTTGCTCTAAGCAAACGGTTTGATCAAATTTATCCATTTGTTCCTTTAGATTATCAATTAATTCTTGTGCGCGGATTTTTGGGAAACCAGCCACATCATAAATGTATTTTTCAGGGTAAAGAGCGGATAGTTGACCGCCGAGCTGAGGAAGGCTTTCAATGATTTTCACACTTGCCTGTCTCATGCCTCCGTAAAACGCAGTAAACAATCCGACTGGGCCGCCCCCGATAACGGTAATGTCATATACCTTAGAATCTTCTTGCATTCCTTAATCCTCCCAAATGAAAATTGTTATCACTATATCATATCATACCACATATCGTCGTTTGACTTGTTTTGAAAAACTTGTCGTTTTTTGATGCCGATGCTGTGAAAAGGGGAAAAAAGAGAGAAAGACCGTTTATCCTAAGGATTTTCAGTTTAAAGCCTTGAAAAAAGGAGCAGAACTCGCTATTATTGTTAAGGGAACTAAATATTAATTTTTTATGAATTTTTGTCGGATACGGTCAAATGCTTTCGTTTTTTGTAGGTGAAAGTTCAGATTTTCACATACTTATTTTTTGTTTAAATTTCATAAAATGCCGCAAAGCGGTTGAGAATAACGATATGTAATTCTTTATCCGTTTTACAGCAAATTTAAAAAAGGTGGATGTGATTCCAGTGAATAAACCGAAAATCGTTGTATTAGGTGCAGGTTATGGCGGATTAATGACTGTAACAAGATTAACAAAACAGCTTGGCACAAATGATGCGGACATTACTCTTGTGAACAAGCACAATTATCATTACGAAACAACATGGTTACATGAAGCAAGTGCAGGTACTCTTCATCATGACCGTTGTCGTTATCAAATCAAAGATGTGATTAACAGTTCCCGTGTCAACTTTGTACAAGCAACAGTTGAAAGCATTAATAAGGAAGAGAAGAAAGTTGTGACATCAGATGGCGAACTTTCTTATGACTACCTTGTTGTTGCGCTTGGTGCTGTTCCTGAAACATTTGGTATTGCAGGACTGAAAGAATATGCATTCTCAATCTCTAACATCAACTCTGCTCGTCAGCTTCGTGAGCATATTGAGCTTCAATTTGCGACTTATAATACAGATGCTGAAAAGCGCCCAGAGCGTCTAACTATCGTTGTCGGCGGTGCAGGCTTCACAGGTATTGAGTTCCTTGGTGAGCTTGGAAACCGTGTACCTGAGCTTTGCAAAGAGTATGATATTGATCAAAAAGACGTGCGTATTATCTGTGTAGAAGCTGCACCAACAGCTCTTCCAGGATTTGATCCTGAATTGATCGACTATGCGATGAACTACCTTCAAGGTAAAGGTGTTGAGTTCAAAATCGGTACAGCGATCAAAGAATGTACGCCTGAGGGCATCATTGTTGGAAAAGACGATGATACAGAAGAAATCAAAGCTGAAACTGTTGTATGGGCTGCTGGTGTACGTGGTAACCCAATCGTTGAAGAAGCTGGATTTGAAAACATGCGCGGCCGCGTAAAAGTGTCTCCAGATCTTCGTGTACCAGAAAATGAAGATGTATTCATCATCGGTGACTGCTCATTAATCATCAATGAAGAAATTAATCGTCCATACCCACCTACTGCACAAATTGCGATGCAGCAAGGTGAAACAGTAGCGAAAAACCTTGCAGCACTAGTAAAAGGTGGCACGCTTGAAAGCTTTAAGCCAGACATCAAAGGAACAGTTGCTTCTCTTGGTGAACACGACGCTGTAGGTGTTGCGTTTGGTAAAAAACTTCAAGGAACAAAAGCTTCTGCAATGAAAAAAATCATCGACAACCGTTCATTATTCATGGTTGGCGGACCAGGACTTGTTCTGAAAAAAGGAAAATTCAAGTTCTTCTAAACCGATATAGACAAAAACGTGTATCCCTGTGGTACACGTTTTTTCATGTTTGACGGAATATTTTCTCACTTGGTACTGGACAGAAAAATATGTTATGATGAATTATCAGAAAATTTAGATTAAGGAGTGAGCAATATGAATGCACAAACGAAAGAAAAAAAGTCAACTTGTCAGTATTGTTCAGGAAAAGGATATTTTCAGTTATTGCTCGGCGGATCAGAAACATGTGAGGAATGTAAAGGGACAGGAAAGAAGCATTAATCTTACGGCTTTTTCCATTGATTGACTTCATCTCTATTTCCAAGTTAAACTAATGATGGGATATTTGGGGGTGGAGATGAAGTGATCAGTTTACCAGTCGTTATCATTTCAGTTATTTTATTTTTCGTGTTATTCTTCGGCATTGGCTTTTTGCTGAATATGCTGCTGAGAATGTCATGGATTATGGCAATTTTATATCCAATTGTATGCCTTTTCATTATCAATAATCAAAAGATGATCGCTTATGTAAGAGAACCAGGCATTGCTTTTTCCGGGATAGGAGACCGCATCGTTTCTCTTGCTGCGGCAGATATCATCATTTTATTAAGTGGTCTAATTGGTGCCATTGCCTCAGGTTTTGTCATCAATGCCCTTCGTAAAAGAGGCTATCAAATGTTTTAACTCACTTGTCTACACGCAAGTGGGTTTTTTTGTTTCTCCTTTGCATAGTTTCCATTTTGTTTGGAAACAAATAGATGGGTAGAGGAGTGACAAATAGAAATGAAAACATGGATGAAACGATTGTTCATGACAGGTCTGTTTATGCTTGCCTTGATGACAAGCTTTACGGGCATATCTGGCGTAGAACCAAGTGATCTCGCTGCATGGGTGAAAGAGACCGATGCCGGTAAGCACGTATCTTCTTTTTTAAAGCATCCAAAAAGGCAGACGATGGCGGTGAAAAGTGATGATTTGCGTGCTGTTTCTCTCGAAGAAGCATTTAATTGGAACGATTATCCGAAGCAAAAGGTTGTCGCCACAGGTTATACAGCAGGAGTAGAATCAACAGGTAAGACGAAAGAACATCATGCATATGGCATTACATATTCAGGCGTCAAAGTAAAACGTGATTTATATTCAACCGTGGCAGCGGACCCATCTGTCTTTCCGATAGGAACTGTCCTGTTTATCCCCAATTATGGCTATGGTGTAGTCGCAGATACTGGGAAAGCGATTAAAGGTCATAAGCTTGATTTATATTATGAAACGGTTGATGATGTGTATAGAGAATGGGGTAAAAAAGTGCTGGACGTTTATGTGATTAAAAAGGGTGAAGGGACGCTGACAGAAAAAGACTTAAATCAGTTGAATGAAGCAGAATCGATGCAAGTGTTCCGGCAGCAGTTTCAAGCCAATAAAGAATAAAAAAGCTTTGGATCTCAAAAGGTCCAAAGCTTTTTCGTTTCTACATGAAGTAATAATCTAAGATGAGTGTGAGCAAGATTCCTGTTAAGCCGCCGAAGAAGACTTCAATCGGCTTATGCCCAAGAAGCTCTTTCAATTTCTTTTGCTTCTCTTTTTCTTCCGCATTTGGGAAGTTCTTTGCCTCGGCAACAAACCGGTTAAAATCTGTGACCAGTTTGTTCAGGACAGTTGCCTGTTCTCCTGCCTGTCTGCGAACACCTGTCGCATCAAACATTGTAATAATGGCAAAGATGGCGGAAATGGCAAAAATAGATGTTCCTAGCCCGTGCTCTAAAGCAACTGCTGTTGAGAGTGCTGTTACTGCTGCGGAGTGTGAACTTGGCATTCCGCCTGTGCTTGTAATGAGCGACCAATCTAGTCGTCTAGAAATGATAAATTGAATCGGTACTTTTACAAATTGTGCAAAAAAGATGGCTGCAAGGCTGGCAAGCAGCGGAAAATTCGTCAGTACGCTCATGAACAAGAAACATCCTCTCTTTAAGAAAAAATAACGTGCGAAATGATAAAGTATTTACCCTAGTAAGATAAAAAAATGATGGCAGTAAGAACTGTTGCCAAGTCCATGTTCATTATAACATTAAAGAAAGTAGATGTGGAACGAGGAGACCATGGACAGGCTGCTATAGATCGCTGCCGCTTTTTCATGATACCCTTCCGCGTGCCAAAATATAAATGTTCTTCAAGGGAAGACAGGCTGGCAATGATCGTATCAGCACATAAATTTTGATATAATAGAAGTTCCAATGTGAAATATGGAGTTCATTGAAGGAGCGTGTGATAAATATGTTTTTCTCGACAAATGAGTTGCAACATAAAGATACACTGGCCATCGGACTTTTTCAAAAGAGCCAATTATCAGGAAAAGCAAAAGAAATGGATGAATTACATGGAGGAAGAATCACTGAATTACTAAAAGAAGGCGATATTTCGTCTAAGCGAAATCAGCTTTCGAAATTTTTCCCATCCCCTGAAACCGGCATTAAACGTATTTATTTTGTCGGGCTTGGGAAGGAGTCAGATTACACGTTTGAAGAGGCAAAGGAAGTGTTTGCGCATTTATTTAAAAAGCTTCATCAAGATAAAAAGCAAGCAGTTTCGGTTTTGCTTGATACATTTACAGGAAAGGATCTGCCTGTTCAAGATGCAGCCCATGCCCTTTCTGAAAGCTGCCTTTTAGCTACATATGAATTACAAGATTTTAAACATAAAACGAATGAACCGGATCGCTTTATCGAATTTGTTTATGCAACAACGGATCATGATGCTGCCGAAATTCAGGCAAGTCTGAAAGTGGGCGAAGTCTACGGACAATCTGTCAATTCGGCTCGTACACTTGTGAATATGCCGCCGAACATGCTCACGTCCTCTGATCTTGCATCCTATGCGGCAGAGCTTGCTTATAAATATGAATTCGAGATTGAAATTTTAGATAAAGAACAAATGGAAGAGCTCGGAATGGGCGCTATTCTAGCCGTTAATAGAGGCTCAACAGAACCACCGAAGCTGATTGTATTGAAATATCAAGGCAAGGAAGAATGGACAGACGTCATCGGTCTTGTCGGTAAAGGGATTACGTATGATACAGGCGGGTATTCCTTAAAGCCAAGAGCAAGTATGGTGGGGATGAAAACAGATATGGGCGGCTCAGCCTCTGTTTTAGGTGCAATGGAAATCATTGGTGAACTTCGTCCAGAGCAGAATGTCATTGCGGTCATCGCCTCAACAGATAATATGGTCTCAGCAGATGCGATGAAGCCAGATGACGTCATTGTCTCACTAAGCGGCAAAACAATCGAAGTGCTTAACACGGATGCAGAAGGCCGTCTTGTTTTAGCAGATGGTGTGACCTATGCGAAGCAGCATGGTGCCTCTGTGCTTGTGGATGTTGCGACATTAACAGGCGGTGTCATTGTGGCACTTGGGAATGAAACAACAGGCGTGATGACCAATAACGATGAACTGTATGCCCAGTTTAAAGAGGCATCAGAAGAATGTGGGGAAATGATTTGGCAGCTGCCAATCACCGAAAAAGATAAAAAACGAGTAAGAAACAGCAAAATGGCTGATCTGAATAACTCACCAGGTCGTGATGGTCATGCGATCATGGCAGGTGCATTCATTGGGGAATTCGCTGAAGACACCCCTTGGGTTCACTTAGATATTGCAGGAACAGCCACGACAGAAAAGCCTTCATGCTTTGGTCCAACAGGAGCAACAGGTGTGATGGTCAGATCATTAGCAACATTTGTGGAACGATTTGAACCGAAGAAATAACGACGGAAGCTCTGCCAACTGGCAGAGCTTTTTATGTAGGACATACGCCATTTGACGAAGTAAATTTTCTATGGTAACATACGTTGGTACTTTAATTATCTACTACATTAGTAAACTAAAGGATTTCGGAGGTTTCACCATGAATGCAGTTGTTTTAGCGGTTGTTTTAATGTTGATATTAAGCTTGCTGCGGGTCAATGTCGTGATTGCGCTGGCACTTGGCGCTTTAGCGGGCGGACTTGCAGGTGGATTAGGTCTAGGGGGAACAGTTCAAGCGTTCACTGACGGTCTTGGCGGAAATGCGACAGTGGCGATTAGTTACGCACTATTAGGTGCATTCGCAGCCGCACTGACGAAAACGGGTCTTCCTGATGCCATGGTCGAAGGAGCTGTGAAGCTTCTTGGAAAAGAAGGCGATTCAAGAAGAAAAACATTATCAAAAGTGCTCATTATTCTGGTCATTTTGATCGTATCTTGTTTTTCTCAAAACGTTGTTCCTGTTCATATTGCCTTTATTCCGGTCTTAATCCCGCCATTATTAAAGGTGTTTAACGAGCTTCAAATTGACCGCAGACTGCTAGCATGTGTGATGACTTTCGGACTTACTGCACCATATATTTTGCTTCCGGTCGGTTTTGGACAGATTTTTCACGGAATGCTTCGTGACAACATGAAAGATGCAGGTTTAACAGTGAATTTAGCAGACATTCCGTATGCGATGCTGATTCCTGTAGGCGGCATGGTTCTTGGCTTGATCGTTTCACTCTTTGTCTATCGTAAGCCAAAAACATATGAGAATCGTGACATTACGGATGTAGAAAAATCAGCATATACAAAAAAGAGCTTATTCTTTGCTGGACTTGCGATCCTTGTATCACTTATTGTTCAGTTATATCTCTCTCAAAGCCTTGGAGTCGAAGGGATGATCTTCGGTGCGCTTGCAGGCTTGCTTGTCTTGTTTGTAACGGGAATGATGAAACGCGATGAAGCAGATGCGCTGATTACATCTGGCATGAACATGATGGCATTTATCGGATTTGTCATGCTTGTTGCAGCTGGATTTGCCAATGTTTTAACGAAAACAGGAGATATTGAATCTCTCGTCAAGGCGTCTTCTCAATTTATCGGAAACAGCCAAAGCTTAGCGGCTATTTTAATGCTACTGGTGGGTCTGCTAGTGACAATGGGCATTGGCTCATCATTTGCAACGATTCCGATTATTACGACGATCTTTGTCCCGCTTTGTTTACACTTAGGATTCAGCCCGATGGCGACTATTGCGATTATTGGTTCAGCTGCGGCGGTAGGAGATGCAGGTTCACCTGCAAGCGACAGTACACTCGGACCAACATCTGGACTGAATATGGATGGACAGCATCACCACATTTGGGGTACATGTGTCCCAACATTCGCTTTTTATAATATCCCGCTCGTCTTGTTCGGCTGGCTTGCGGCAATTATGCTATAAATGAAAAAAGGTTCCTTACTCATAGAGTAAAGGAACCTTTTCTGATATTAGGAAGCTGTTTGTTCTTTTCGAAAGGATGTGGCTTTTGAAACTGATCGATAAATTTTAGGTGCCAGCATCGCAAGGAGGATGGTCAGCGCATAGTCTTTTACCATAAACCAAATCATGAAGAACCATGTAGTTTGATAAGAGATTGGTGCGTTCAGCCATACATTTAATGCGATGTATGTATAAGTTGTCCCGATCACATACATCACGGTCGTTCCTGCAATGGCTGCAAATAAAAAGCGGCCAAAACCAGGGTTTTGTCTTTTTTCAAGAATGAATCCGGCAAGCCAAGCAGCAGGAATGTATGATAACACAAAGCCACCGCTTTTTCCTAAAATAACGCCGAGACCCGCCGAGAACTGTGCGAATACAGGTGCACCAGCGATCCCAACAAGAGCATAGACAATCATGGCCAATGCGCCAAGTCGTCTGCCCAACAAAAGACCAGCAAGCACACAAAAAAACGGCTGCATCGTAAGTGGGATTCCGCCGACCTGTAAAAATGGCACAATGGATGTGATATTGGCTCCGATAGCCATGAGTGCAGCAAACATCCCGACGAGCACAAAGTCAGCTGTTCTTGTCTTCTTTTGCATGATATTTCCCCCTGTCTTATCTGTACAAATAGATTAAGGGGAAGAGGTTTTTTTGTCAACTCATTTTTATTTTAGGTTAACAATAAAACCCGCCCCTGAAAAGGGCGGGCTAGATATTAAGCTTCGGTCATGGAAGAGGTTTCAAGGGCTTTACTAACAGGCACATAATCATAGCCGAGATCACGAGCGACAGCTTCATAGGTGATATGTCCGTTCATCACATTGACGCCTTCAGCAATTGTCTTGTTTTCTTTGATCGCTTTTGCAGCGCCTTTATTTGCAATCTGCAGTGCGTATGGGACCGTGACGTTTGTTAAAGCAACTGTCGATGTTCTCGGAACCGCTCCTGGCATATTGGCAACAGCATAATGTAAAATGCCGTGCTTTTCATAAGTAGGCTGATCATGTGTTGTAATATGATCGATTGTTTCCACAATCCCGCCTTGGTCAATGGCTACATCGACAATGACAGAACCAGGCTTCATTTGTTTCACCATTTCTTCTGTGACAAGGGTTGGAGCTTTGGCACCTGGGATGAGAACCGCACAAATGAGCAGGTCTGCCTCGCTCACTGAATCTGCAATGTTAACAGGATTAGACATTAACGTTTTCATTTGGTGACCAAACTGATCGTCCAGCTGACGTAATCGTTCCGCATTTACATCAATAAGGGTGACATCTGCGCCAAGTCCGATCGCCATTTTCGCTGCATTTGTTCCAACGACACCGCCGCCAATAATGGTGACTTTCCCTCTCGATACTCCTGGCACGCCGGCGAGCAAAATGCCTTTTCCACCTTTTGGCTTTTCTAAAAATTGAGCACCAATCTGAGCAGCCATTCTACCTGCTACTTCAGACATTGGCGTTAATAGAGGGAGTGATTTTCCGTCCGTTACCGTTTCATAAGCAATGGCTGTTACACCTTTTTGTTTTAATGCTTCAGCCAAGGAGGGCTCTGCTGCAAGGTGCAAGTACGTAAATAAGATCAGACCTTCTCTGAAATATGAATATTCTTCTGGTAATGGTTCTTTTACCTTCATAATCATATCAGAAGATGCCCACACATCTTTCGCTTGATCAAGAATCTCTGCACCAACAGATACATAATCGTCATCAGTGAATCCGCTTCCAAAACCAGCGTTCGTTTCAATTAAAATCTGGTGTCCAGCTGAAAGCAATTGAGATGCTGCTCCTGGTGTTAATGCGACCCGGTTTTCATTGTTCTTAATCTCTTTCGGAATGCCGATGATCATATCAATTCCTCCTATGCTTATCTATTGATATTGTATGTCTAGTGTATCCTGAAAGTTTAGAAAATTCTTCGGTTGAATGAAAAAATTAAAAAACGCCTCTTTGTGAAATTTCACAAAGGGACGTTTTTTAGCTTCATATCAAGATAAATAGTCATTTTCTCATTCATGTTTTTTAAATCAATTTCTGCAATGTCCGTAATCCGCTTCAGTCTATAATTCAATGTGTTGATATGAATATTTAACTGCTTTGCGGCGATATTGGCGTTGCTGTCACAATCAATAAATCGTTCAAGGGTCTCGACAAGGTTGGAATGATGCCTGAGATCGTAATCCTCAAGCTTTGATAAAGAGTAACTGGAATAAGACGATCCCTTTCGTTTTTCAGCCAGCACATCTAAGTATTGATAAATTCCCAGTTCAGAAAAGCTGTTTAATCGTTCTGTTTCCACAGGAAAGCGTTCTTTTGTTTTTAAGACGGCCAGTGCTTCTTTATAGGATGGCTGAATATGAGTAATGTGATCGTAAATTCCACCAATGGCCGCTTGAACGTCATGGAGCTGATACCGATCAGACAACTGCTTTAGCATGCCGCTTGTGAATTGTTTAATATCTTGAAGCGGATGTTCTGTTTTTGGCGAGACAAGAATAATGAATTCGTTAAAATCAACAGTCGTTAACAGCACCTGCACTTGCTGCGTTGTTTCAAGCAGATAGGAGAGCTTCTTTTCCGTATCTTCTGTCAGTTCATCACGAAGGCGAAAAATAATAATCGCATACGTGTCTGGACACCTCATCCCAAGCCTCAAGAAGAGATCAAGCATCTCATCCTTTTCATGAATATGTCCTGTGAGCATCTTCCAAAATAGCTCCTGATTGCGTTCTTCTGTTTTCGTTTTTCGAATTTGTAAATTGAGTAATTTGTTTTTCACGGCATGTGCTGCCATCTTGAGAAGGTCCATTTCTTCATCTGAAAAAGGCTGCGTGGATTCAATTGCCCAGATAAAACCGAGCACCTCTTTGTCTTTCCATATGGAAATGGCAACCCTGCTGGATAGACCGACTTCTGCAATTTGAGGTACGCGAAGCGGTTCATCTGTTTTAAGGAGTGTAGGAATGATACCGTCTTTCCAAAGCCGATTAATGACTTTTTCCGGTACACGGCGGGAGATAATGGTTGAAGTTCTGGCGGGATCAGTGAAATCATTATGTGTGCTATAGGCTAATAATCGATGATGAGTATCTTCTATAGTAATAGGGCAATTGAGCACATCACTAATTTGGTCTGCCACATCCTCTAAACGATCAAGGCTATACTTAAATGGATCTGTCTTTTTTGTCATAAAAAACCCCTGCTTTTTCGAATATTTCACGTACTTACATTATGAAGAGAATCAGGTACGTAAATCAACAAAAAAATGCCATAATCATTAAAAAAACAAAAAGCTTGAAAAATGAGCACATTGGTCATGCGTTGATCACAAAAAGAAATAGTACAATAATAATGTAGTAAAAAATCAATAGGCGGAAAGATTCATGGAAGTGCACGCCCTTTTATTAAGAATATATGACCAAAAAACTGTTAAATACTAGATAAAGAGCGAAAAAACAGTAATTCCATAGACTCATTTTGTAAAATAAAAACAGATTTGTTTGACTGTGTATCATTTCTGTTTTTATAATAATAACGTCAAAAAATAAGTGGATTAGCCCATTATATGGCGGCTATGCACGGGAGGTAATGAGGAATATGTCAGGAATTATTCGCGTAACCCCAGAAGAACTAAGAGCGACCGCTAAGCAATATGGTGTTGAAAGTCAAGAAGTGTTAAACCAAGTTGATCGTCTAAATAGAATGATCTCTGACCTAAAAGGAATGTGGGAAGGTGCTTCTAGTGAAGCATTCGCTGATCAATACGAACAGCTTAAACCTTCATTCATCAAAATGTCTGATCTATTAACAGATGTCAGCAATCAGCTTGATCAAACTGCAAATACACTTGAAAGCACTGACCAAGACATCGCTAGCCAAATCCGCGGCTAATCAAAGGGATTTCCTTTCTAAGTGTGAAAAGCAGAAAAAGCGCCGAGTCTGTCAGTTGATGCCGGCGCTCTTTCTATTTTGTGAGGTGGAAATTTGTGTATATCGATATTACCATCGACTTAAAAAACTATGATGGCAGTGTGTTTGATTTGAGACTATCAAATTATTTACATATTAAACAAGTCATCCATATCGCCTGGCAGGCAAAACAAATCTCACTACCTAAACGAGATGGCGGATGGGTGCGTGTAGTCAATAAGAAAGCTGTGTTTTCAGGCGAATATAAGCTGTCAGACTGTGGAATCACCACAGGAGACAGGCTGGAAATACTATGAAAGGACTTTTGTAAATGGCAGATAAAAAGAGTTCCTATTTAGAAGAACAATTAGAAGCAGTCATGAAAAAAGAGGAAGGCACTTACACCTTCATTTTTCAAAGAGAGACAATTAAACTCTTAGACGGTTTAGAAGCGGCACCGATTAAAGACATCAATCCTTCATTTGAAAAAGAGATCCAATTAACCGAAGGTGAGGTCATCATTTCGATTCAACCGCCTCCTGCCTATCAGGAATTTCGTTTCATCCATGCAAAGGATGAAAAAAGCAAATGGATTTTTTCATACCAGCTTGTCGATGCAGTGTGCAAACACGACGTGAAGCGGCTGCATCCTATTGTTTCTCCTGAAAACATTGTTTTTCATCAAGGCTTAGCGCCTGCATTTTTGCATTACGGGGTCAAAGAAAGCATCCCGCCATATGAAACCGACGAACATCGTTTGTTAAAAGAGGTCAAAGCCGTCATTCTTCGAGTGGTGGACCATGAATATCAGTTTCAAGAATATTTGTCTTATCATGATACATTGAAATTATCTGAACAGGCAAAGGAAATAAGTGATACACAGTCACTGGAAGAATTGTCTGCATTAATTCAACAAAAAATAGAAGCCATCGAAGCAAAAGAAAAGACGCTCTTAACCATTCCAAAAAAGAAATGGAAGATCGAACGATACATTGGACTTGGTCTCCTTGTTCTTTTGATTCCTGCATTGGTGTATACCATTTACACGTTCTTTTTCGCCATGCCGAAACAAGAAGCGTATGTGGAAGCGAACAAATATTATCTCAACAAACAGTACAGCCAAGTGGTGGATACGCTCGAAAAATACAAAGCCGATCAAATGCCAGTCTCTCTTCAATATGAACTGGCCATTTCGTATGTGCAAACGAATCAAGGGAATCTATTGCTTGACCAGCACAAAAAAGAAATCACGGATACGTACACATTGCAGACAGACCCGCAATACTTCCTGTTCTGGATTCATATTGGACAAGGCAATAGCAAGGAAGCTCTGGATATTGCAAGGGTGCTCGGGGACGACCGATACATATTCACAGCACTCGTCGCCTACCGCAATGAAATTCAAAATGACGACAGCCTATCTGCTGAAGAAAAACAAAAACAGCTAGATCCAATCATAAAGGAAATGGCGAAGTATGAAGAAAAAGAAACAACGGAGACGAGCACCAATGACTCCTCAGATGCAAGCCAAACAGATGAAACAGCTGAACAAAAAGAGCAGTCAAAAGCCGATCAGGAGAAAAAAGAGAAAGAATCTGATGCAAAAAAGAAAACCTCTCAGACGAAAAAAGATGAGAAAAAATAATTCTTTCGATACAACTGACAGTTGGTGCTGTCCGATGAGGAGGTGGAGCGTTTGAGTCTTCTATGGGTTTTTTATGAAGAAGATTATCAAACCGTCCGTTTAGATGAGCAGTTCAACCGGGAAGCTGTGATTGGACCTGAAATAGAGCATACAGTAACGATTCCTTCCCTTTCGTTTGATGAAGGATTGATTCGTTTATCTCCAGATGAAACGAATGACGGCTTTTCTCTTTATCAGGGCGAAAAAAAGAAAGGTCACTTACTTCCACATGAACCATATCAGGTTGGTTCACTCACACTCATGTTGATGGATTCACATCATGATCAAATCATTTATTACCTAGGAAATAGAGTCGAAGTGACTATTTCAAGTGAAGAAATAGATGAAGCGGATGTGTGGAAAGAAGAAGCCCATTCAATGTTTCAAAATGCCAAATCCTTCACGTTGGAAAAAATAGAAGGCGCTTGGTATGTGATTCCCCAAGATGAAACGATCTATGTGAACGGGAAACAGCTGCACGGTCCACAGCAGCTTCTTGCTGGAGATGAGCTGTTTTGGAACTTTTTGACGCTGTCATTGAAAGATGATGATTTATTGCAAGTAATAGCATTTGAACCATTTCAAACAAGTTTAGAAAAAACAAGGCCGCCGAGTACCGAAACGAAACAAAAATATCCTTTATATAGACGAACACCACGTTTGATTTACGATCTGCCAGATGACCGGGTGTCTTTCAGCTTTCCTTCACAGGAGAGTGAAAATAACGGCAGAGGACTTTGGCTCGTGGTTCTTCCGCCGCTTGTCATGCTGATTGTCATGGGGATCGTGGCCCTTGTACAGCCGCGAGGTATCTTTATTGTCGTGTCGATGGCGATGTTTATTATGACGTTAATTACTTCGTCCGTTCAATATTTTAAAGAGAAATCACAGCGCAAAAGACGAGAAGAGAAGCGGCAACGCGTTTACTCTCTTTACTTAGAAAATAAGCGGAAAGAGCTGCAAGAGTTGTATGACCGTCAACAATTTATTTTAACGTATCATTATCCGTCTTTTGAACAAATGAAATATTTGACGTCAGAAATCAGCGGGCGTATTTGGGAAAAGACGCTTGTCAGTGATGATTTTTTACAGTTGCGTCTAGGGACAGGTGCAGTTCCTTCAAGTTATGAATTATCGACGAGCGGCGGCGATATGGCCAATCGTGACATCGATGACTTAATGGAACAAACCCAGCATATGCAAAACGTCTATCGCGAGGTAAAAGATGTACCGATTACGTTCGGTCTTGCGGACGGTCCAACCGGATTAATAGGAAAACCGGCAATTGTCAAAAATGAACTTCACCAGCTTGTCGGTCAGCTTGCTTTCTCGCACAGCTATCATGATTTGAGATTTGTTTTTATCTTTAATGAACAGGAGTATGAGAACTGGGAATGGATGAAATGGCTGCCGCACTTCCAACTTCCTCATACATACGGGAAAGGGTTTATATACAACGAACAAACACGTGATCAGCTTTTGTCTTCTATTTATGAAATTTTGCGAGAGCGTGATCTGGAAGAGGAAAAAGAGAAAAAAATCTTTACGCCTCACTTTGTGTTTATCGTGACAAACCATGAACTCATTGCGGAACATGTGATTTTAGAATACCTAGAAGGCAGCCGGACGGATTTAGGCATCTCAATTATCTTTGCGGCAGAAACAAAGGAAAGCTTGGCTGAAAATATTTCAACGCTTGTTCGTTACATTAACGAAGAAGAAGGAGATATTCTCATTCAGCATAAGAAGGCCGTACGAATTCCATTTCAGCTGGATGCACATGAGCGAGCGGACAATGAGCTGTTTGCTAGAACCTTAAGAACATTAGATCATCAAGTCGGGATGACCAACTCGATTCCAGAAACGGTCTCCTTCCTTGACCTGTTTCATGCCAAACAGGTAGATGACATTGGCATTCGTGAAAAATGGCTGACATCTGAAACAGCAAAGTCATTATCTGTGCCTATCGGTTATAAAGGAAAAAACGATATTGTCGATCTGAATCTGCATGAAAAAGCACATGGCCCACATGGTCTATTAGCAGGAACAACGGGATCAGGAAAAAGTGAGTTTTTACAGACGTATATTTTATCCTTGGCTGTACACTTTCACCCGCATGAAGTGGCGTTCCTGCTCATTGATTACAAAGGGGGCGGAATGGCGCAGCCGTTCCGAAATATTCCGCACTTACTTGGTACGATCACAAACATTGAAGGCAGCAAAAACTTTAGTGAAAGAGCGCTTGCCTCTATTAAAAGTGAACTGAAGAAAAGACAGCGCTTGTTTGATCAGTATCATGTGAATCATATCAATGACTATACGAAACTCTATAAAGAGAAAAAGGCGGAACAGGCGATGCCTCATTTGTTCTTAATCTCTGATGAGTTTGCTGAATTAAAAAGTGAAGAGCCAGATTTTATTAGAGAGCTTGTCAGTGCCGCGCGGATTGGACGAAGTCTCGGTGTCCATCTCATTTTGGCGACACAAAAGCCCGGCGGGGTCATTGATGATCAAATTTGGAGTAACTCCCGCTTTAAAGTCGCATTAAAGGTACAAGATGCATCAGACAGTAAGGAAATTTTGAAAAATAGTGATGCAGCGTCGATTACCGTGACAGGTCGTGGATATTTACAAGTGGGGAACAATGAAATCTATGAATTATTCCAATCGGCTTGGAGTGGTGCACCGTATATGGAAGATGGCTACGGATCAGAAGATGACATCGCCATTGTAACGGACACTGGACTGATCCCATTATCAGGGGTAAGTACAGAGCCAGCTGTGAAAAAAGAGACAGTGACGGAAATTTCCGCTGTTGTGGATGAAATTGAACGTATGCAGCAGGAGCTTGGAATTGAAAAGCTTCCGAGTCCATGGCTTCCACCGCTTGAAGAGCGTATTCCAAAAACACGTTATGCATCAAGTGAAGAGCACGTCTTCCATTTCGCTCTTGTCGATGAGCCAGATCAGCAAAGCCAGCATCCACTTTCTTATCAAATGATGGAGGATGGAAATATTGGCATCTTCGGTTCATCCGGCTACGGCAAATCACTTGCTGCAACAACACTGCTCATGAGCTTCGCAGAAAGATATTCACCTGAAGAATGGCATGCATATATTTATGACTTCGGTAACGGCACCTTGCTACCGCTTGCCAAACTTCCGCATACGGCTGATTATTTCTTAATGGATCAAATGAGAAAGATTCAAAAGTCGATGAAGCGTCTTCGTGAAGAGGTTGAATATCGCAAGCGTTTATTTAGACAGCAGGAAATGAGTCATATCAAAATGTACAATGCGCTGAATGAGAAAAAGCTTCCATTCATATTTATCGTGATTGACAACTTTGACATTGTGAAAGACGAAATGCATGAACTCGAATCTGAATTTATTCAGTTAAGCCGTGATGGACAATCGTTAGGCATTTATTTCTTAATCACAGCGACTCGTGTCAACGCAGTCCGTCAATCGCTTATGAACAATTTGAAAACAAAGATTGTCCATTACTTAATGGATCAAGGAGAAGCATACTCCATTATTGGCAGACCGAAATTCAGCTTAGAGCCGATTCCAGGACGAGTCATTATCAACAAAGAAGAGCTTTACTTTGCCCAAATGTTCCTGCCAGTTGAAGGAGAGAACGATCTCGAATTGTTTGAGCATTTAAAACAAGAGATCCAGCTTCTAGATGCTCGCTTTGAATCAGCTGAAAAACCAAAACCTGTGCCGATGCTTCCTGATAAACTGACCATTTGGGAGCTAGAGAGTCGCTTAGAAGAACAAAAACAGCCGTATGACATTCCAGTCGGACTAGATGAGGAATCTGTTGCACCTGTTTACTTTGACTTGAAGAAGAATAAACACTGCCTCATTATCGGACAAACGCAGCGAGGGAAAACAAATGTGACCAAACTGATGCTTGATCAGCTATTAGTAGCAAAACCTGAGAAGCTGGCCGTCTTTGATTCGATTGATCGGGGGCTCTCTCATTATGCAAAAGAAGAGAACATTGATTACCTTGAAACAAAGGATGATATCACAGAATGGGCAGAGGAAATAGATCGTTTATTCAAGGTGCGTGAAGAGATGTACGTCGAAGCTGTGCGCCGGGGAGAGACTGATCAGTTGTCGTTCTCTCAAATTGTGCTTGTGATTGATGGCATTACGCGTTTTCAGCAGACAATCGACCCGCGTCTTCAAGATCAATTGGCTGATTTCATGAAGTCATATGCACACTTAGGCTTCAGCCTGATCGCATCAGGAAATCATACCGAATTCAGTAAAGGCTATGATGCACTCACAAACGAAATCAAACAGGTTCGTCATGCCATGTTACTGATGAAAAAATCAGAGCAAAACATCATACCGCTTCCGTATGCAAGACAAGAACCAGAGATTCAGCCAGGCTTCGGATATTTGGTTGAAAACGGGAAAGAGAAGAAAATCCAGGTTCCTTTATGTGCGGTAGAAAGGAAGAGTGTTCAATGACAGAGCAGCAAAAAAGCTCCATCAAAATCGTGTCGACCATGATACTGATTCTCGTCTTGCCGGTTCTATTTTTCCATCTCATTGGGGATGATCCGGCAAAACAGAAAAAGAATGCCACACGTAACATTGCCGTGGTCAATGAGGATATGGGGGCGAGCGAAAGTGAAAATACCGCTCGTTTCGGACAGGATGTGGTGGCAGCATTATCAGAACGTCCAGATTACACATGGACAGTCGTCAATCGAAGTGCGGCAGAAAATGGCCTGAAAAATAGAAAGTACGATGCAGTTCTCTATATTCCATCTGACTTCTCTAAAAATGTGCTGAGCTATGATAAGGATCATCCTGAGAAGGCATCTATCCAATTCTCGATCCAAGATCAGCTGAATGCAGTAAATAAAGAAAAAGTACAAAGAGAGCTAGAAAATGCTCAAAAGAAAATGAATGAACAAATGTCGACTTTATATTGGAGTTTTGTATCACAGGAAATCGGCAATGTCAGAGAAGAGTTTGAGCATATTGTTGGCAAAGAGGTCGAATTCCAAAACACGATGTACAACTTCTATAAGCCAAATTCAAACAAACTATCTGATGCCGTCCAGCAGCAGAAGAAACAAATAGAAGAACTAAAAAATGCGATGGCCGATTCACAAAAACAGTATAAAGACGGTTTAAGTACAACAGAAGAAGCGAAAAGCCAGCTGAAGGATTTCGTAAAAGTAGTCGATCAATATCAGCAGTATCAAGACAAACAAAAGGATCTCTTGATCAAAGCGCAATCGACAAGCAAAAAACAAATCCAGCAAGGACTCAAACAGCTTGCTGAGATTCAAAACCAAAATGCCCGCAGCTTTAGCGATCAAATGGGCGGACTCAAAACCGATATCAATGGGGTCCAAAGTCAGCTTAAAACAACGGACAGCGCAATTCAATCTGTTCAAAGGGCAAGAGAAGACGTAATTCCTAAGCAATCGTCGGGATTAACGGACCTTGTGAAGGCGTCTCAAGAAGAACTATTGAAGAATTATGAAGGTCAATACTTAGAGGCCTATAAAAGTAAGATCATCGCCTTGCAGAATAAGCTAGAAGCAAAAAGGCAAGAGCTAATCAACGCACCCGAGCAGCCAGCTGATCCTGATGATGACGGGCAATCAGATCAAGATAATGAGAACCCAGAAGAGATTGGCATTAACTTAGATGATGAAACAAATGAACTCTCGCAAATTTCATCAGAAATGAACGATCTAGCTGATCAATTAGAAGATCAGACTGCACCTCCTACTAATGAAGATGATAAAGAGGGTGAAAACGGTCAGGATGCTGTTCAGCCAGATAACAGCGGCACGAATCAATCAAAAGATGACCTAAAAGCACTGTCTAATCGTTTAGAAGAAGTGAAAAAGAAGATTCAAGAAAAAGCGGCCGCTCATAACGACCAATTGAAAGACAAAGTAAGTCAAATGAGTAAGGAGCTTGAAAGCCTCACGAAAAAAGTAGAGAAGCTTGAAAAGATGATTCTAAGGTTACAAGATCGATATAACGTCATTCCGAATGAAATCAAAAATCAGGAATCCTCTATTTTAAACAAAGTGCAAGAGCTGAAACGAGTAAACTCGCCGATTGGCAACACTGTGAATACGAAAATATTTGATCAAGAGTTTAAAACAAATTCAACAAGCACCAAAAAGTTAATGGAATACTCCAATCAACTGTCTCAGCTAGAGATGATGCTTGGGAACCTATATCAACCAACAAACAATTCATCTCTACTAGACACAAAAGGAGATGAAATCCAGTCCATCCTTTCCATCAAAAAAGAAGAAACGGAAAACTGGGATACACTCAAAAATCAAATGCTGACGTCAAATGATGATGTGTCTACCTTTATTGATGAGATGCAAAAATTCTCAGATGGCTACGCAGAATACATTTCGACTCAGCAGGCAAGCATGGAACAGGAGTTAAATGCCATTTCTGAAAGTGCGGACACAGTAGCTGAACAAATGGCTGATCAAGGAGATGCGGTGTATACGGCAGACCTTGCGGGCAGTTCGATTGTTGTGAGTGCACAGGATTCAATTGGTCAGGAAGTGCTTCGTCTTTCTGAAAATATGAGTTCGTTAACCGACCGCCAAAAAGGGGTGGCCGATTATACGAATAACATTGAAGAAAGTGTCACAACCGTTCAAGAAAAAGCAGATACCCTGAACGAAAACTGGAGTAAGAATGTCAATTCTACAAAGCTTGTTCAACAAGATTTAAAGGGTATTTTAGGCAACACTTTAGACGATCAAGGCAACAGCAACTATGTGTATAACCATTTAGCCAATCCGTTGAAAATTAGCGGCGATGTGCCAGAAGAAAAAACGCAGACTGTACCGCCAGTAGTCATTTTGGTTATTGTCATGATCAGCAGTTTGTTGATTGGCTTTTTTAGCTCGTATTATGCGTCAGCGCCAATGCTGGTCAAAGGTGCACTGTTTGGTATTTTAAATCTGCTAGTCGGGCTCATGATCAGCCTGTTTGGACTCAACATTTACAAACTAGCTGATGACCAAGCCATTCAATGGTCCATCTTTACGATTTTGCTGCTAGTGGCATGCTCTGCCTTTATTCGCACAGCTTTCCTTTTCGGTTCAATTGCCGGATGGATGGCAGCAACGGCGCTTATATTCTTCTTTGTTGCACCGTTAATTGATTTGGTCATGCCAAACTTCCATTTTACAAATCCAGTGACAGACGTGTATCTGTCTATCCAATATGGAAATGGAGACAACTTCGGTATGGGCATCACAGGGCTACTGATTTTAACGATATTGTTCATGGTCATTCCACTAGTGAAGAAGCTATGGAAAGACAAAACAGAGGAACGTGATGTCACTCATGAGGCTTAATCTATTCGTCAAAGGGATGGCACTTGGTGTCATATCCCTTTTTCTCCTCAGTCCTGCTGCTTTTGCTGCTACAGGTGAAGATACGGATACGAATGTCAAGCCGAATGAATATCAAGAAAAGAACCTCAATATTAATTCGAGTATATTGAGGGATCAAACGAAATACGAACAAAGCAAAACAACATCTAAAGTCAAAACGGACATTCACTTTGCTGACCCGCCTAAGACCTCTGGTGGTCAACTTTCGCCACAAATTTTTAGTGATCTGAAAGAAAATCCGCCTAAAACGCCAGCTCGTATGATGAAAGAGATGAATATCTCTTTCAGCGATTCGGCTGTATCAACGCCTTCTGGCGATGATCATGAAAAGCAGAGATCGGCGCTTCTGCCAATCATTTTTGGCATCTTGATCGCCTGTGGCATCATTGTCATGATCATTCTGATTCCAAAAGTGAATGTGAAGACGGAAAAGAAATAGCCTGCCTTTTGAAAAGGGCAGGCTTTTCTTTATGCAGATTGCTTGATGTGATACCGATTCACTATTTAAAATAGTGTTATCAAGGGAGGAGATTGTCATTCGAATTTCAATCGTCACAGGCGGATCAAAAGGATTTGGTTTAGCACTTGTCAAACAGCTACTTTCACGTGGGGATAACGTGTATACCGCTGCAAGAAGTGAGTCGCCACTATCCCACCCACACCTCACGCATTCACAGGTTGATCTCACTGATGAGGAATCGGCTGCAAAGTGGCTTCAGGGCATCTTGTCCTCGCAAACTCTCGCAGACGCTGATGACATCTTGCTTGTCAATAATGCAGGAATGGTGACTCCTATCAAACGTGCAGGGCAAGGCGGAGAGGATACGCTTCATCAGCATTATACGCTGAACCTTGTCATCCCTGTTTTGCTCAGCCATGTGTTTGTGAGGGAGACACAATCTCTTGATGGGAAGAAAACCATCGTGCATCTTTCTTCTGGGGCAGCTAAAAACCCGTACAAAGGATGGAGTGCCTATTGCAGTTCAAAAGCAGGGCTTGATATGTTTATGAGGACTTTACATGAGGAACAGCAGGACGAAGCATATCCTGTCACCACGTTTTCCTTTTCACCCGGTACGATTGATACGGATATGCAGGGAGAGATTCGGAAATCTTCCAAACAGGACTTTGAACAAATTGAGCGGTTTCAGCAATTACATGAAACAGGTACGCTAAAGAGCCCAGATGAAGTGGCCGGTATTTTACTAGACCTACTAGCAGATGACCCAGCTAGCGGTTGTGTATACGATGCCCGTGAGTATGAAAAAAAGCAGTCATAACGGCTGCTTTTTTCGTATTGTACAAGCAAAGACAGCTTATCGAGCATAAGCTAATTTTGAGACTCATCGGAAATATGACAGAACATTTGAGTTTCTTTTCAGAATATGTTAGGATGCTAAAAATATAGATAAGGAGGGGTTTCCATGAGAAAGGTTACATTAATGGATGTTTACACCCATCCAGTCGCTCAAAAATATTTAAATCGTTCAGGAAAAGCCCACGCCATTGCTTGTGCTTATCACGCATTCAAACTGGCGATGCAGGCGGGGATTAACCCGGATCTTGCTGTGAAAGCAGCACTCTTGCATGACATCGGCCACTATGAATGGTATACAGCAGGCGGAGAATGGGATTACGAGACATATAGACGAAATGATATTCATGCCATTAAAGGGGCAGAGCGGGCACATAAACTGCTCATACGGCTCGGCGAGGAACCAAAAGCAGCCAAAGAGATTGCCCTTGCGATTTTGCTTCACACAGATTCATATTTGCCAGAGGGCGACCTGCATAAGGACACACTCCAGCAAATTGTGAAGAAAGCAGATGAAATGGACGAAGAGCCTGGTGGACACCATCATTACAGACAAATAGATGAATCACTTGCGCTCAAAAAAATTGCTGATTTGGATGAGAAGGTGCAGCAGGCGCTTCAGCCCATGAAACGCTCTGTTTAATATGGAATATCTCCATGAATCGTTCCGTGCTGATCCACATACAATGTGCGGATCACAGTACGGTTAAATGCCGACGTCCCTGACGCAGTGAGACCTGTGTAATGAACCGTGACGGAATAAGCACCTTCTTTTTTCAATTGAACGGCAGATGAAGAGCTCGTTTTCAGTGGATGATCCAACTCGGCATCTTTAAAATAAGTGGTCTCTACAGTTTTGCTTAATCGTTTAATCAGCTTGCTCGAATGTGTCGATGCATCTCCTGATTTCGCTGCAGCGATTTTGATTTCTTCATTCAATGGTGAATCAAAGGATACAAGTAGCAAATAAGGATCCTTTTTTCCTGAATTTGATCGAATCGTCCATTTTCCTGGAACGGGTTTATTGATTTGCACATGGTGTGAATAGGCGCCTTCATATGGGAATGATGCTTCGGATGTCGTCAAATTGGTTAAGACATCTCCATTTGGCGCAACGATTTCCGGATTGGCTTCCTGTCTTTCATTTAACCACTGAATCGATAGGCCATTCGTTCCTTCCTCTACATAGAACGCTTCTGTTTTATCCTTTTCACTTTCTCCACCTTTCACATAAACGTTTGTATTTAGCTCCGAAGAGACTGGTTCTTGCTCTTGTTCGTCTTCACTTTCAGCGCTTGCGGTACTTGCACGCAGCTGTGCCTGAAATACGGGGAACATGCTTGTGCCGTTTTTGATCGAAAAGTGATCCCATTTTCCTGTTAAAATATTGTTTGCATATGCTAGCTTTGTGCTGCTGACCGTCACAGCGCCATCGTTTGCACCAAAGCTTTTTAAATACATGCCGCCTAAATAAAGCACTCCGCCAAAGGTTCCCCAATCTGAACCAGAATAGGTTACATACTTATGAGGGAACGTCTCCAGCTGGTCGGTTTCACTTCGAAAAGCTGCCATCATCCCGGTTTGCAGAGAATAGAGCGCGTCGCTCTTTTGTCCAAGGATTTGCGCAAGCCAGCTTCCGCCTTTGCTATAGGCTAAATCCGCAAGCGGCGTCCCATAGTGTGGAGAGCCAAGTGTGATGACTTTCTCTACATATGGATGAGCGTTGTAATACACGAGGGCAGCCTGCGTATCCACTCCGCCTTTACTATGACCGATTATGATCAGTTTTCTGCCGAAAAATTCATAGATTTCTTTTAACTTTTCTGCTAATAGTTTCCCATTCTTTTTCATGTCCTGATCTGGATACAAATCTATGAACGCGCTTTCGTATCCGTTCAGAACAGCTTGTTTTGCCATATCGTTTCGATCAGACCATGTGGAGGAAGAACTGTTTATGCCATGAACAAAAACAAGTGGGGGTTTTGACAGGTCTTTTTGTACCGGTTCTTCTCCTTTAAACCACTTCCCTGGTGTACCAGGTGCATCTCCAATTGTGCCTGCGTGCGCATAACTTGCAGAGGATAGTAAGAGCATGACAGCAACGATACAGATTAATTTTTTCAAGATCATTCACCTCTTCAAATAATTTAAGATGTTGGCAGCACCAATCTATTATACTTCTAAAAATTGTAAAAAAATATGAAATGTAAAAATACGGTAATAATGTTGTGGGTTTGCTGAGTGACACTCACATGGGTCATTGCATACGCTGTGGGTAAATACACAAGTAAAGGGGCAGGTAGCATGGCACAACAAGGAAGACCACAGCTTGTTTCATTAGTTGATCCATATGTTTATCAAACATTGCAGAAAGTAGTCGGTATGAGATTGATTGTTCAAACAGTGAAAGATACAGTACGTGGAAAGTTGAAGGAAGTGATGCCGGATCATATTGTGATTGAGGCGGGGGCAAAATCAGTGTTTTATGTGCGGATCCAGCAAATCGTGTCGGTGATGCCTGATCACAGTGAAAGAGTGTAACAAGCAGACGCACAGGTGTCTGCTTTTTTCAATGCTTACAGAATGTATATCTGGAAAAAGTGCATGATATACCAATTGTTCTTTTTTTTTCAAAAAATATGGTTCTAAAACAAGAAGCAGTTGACAGAAGGTGGGTTGAATAGTAGTTTTTTAATAAGGTCAATACGTAACAGGAGGAGCATCTTTGTTAAAATCTAAAGTTCATTTTTGGACATTCCAAATATTACTGGTTTTACTGATTGTGTATGTATCAACAAAAGTTTCATTTTTATTTCAGCCGATCATTTTATTTGCTTCAACGTTGTTTGTTCCTATTTTACTGGCAGGTATTCTCTTTTTCATCTTTAATCCGATTGTTCGATTTTTGTCGAAGAAGATACCTAGGACGCTCGCCATTCTGATTATTTATCTCCTATTCATCGGGCTTATCACGTTTGTTGTCAATGCTGCTGGACCTGTCATTGTCACGCAGGTGGGTGGACTTGTCAAAAGCTTCCCGGGGTATGTCACGGACATGCAGAAATTTATCAACGATTTCTCGCATTCTAAAACATTTACGTGGATGATGAACCAAGATTATGTGTCTGTTTCGAAGTTTGAACAGTCGATCGTTTCGACATTAAAAGATTTACCGGAAAATATTGCTTCCAGTATGTCGGCGGTGTTTGGCGTGATTGCGAATATTGCTCTCGCTGTCATTACCGTTCCATTCATTTTATTTTACATGCTAAAAGACGGGCATAAGTTTCCGGACAAGCTCGTTCAATTTTTGCCAATGCCTTACCGTAAGGAAGGATTGAAGATTTTTAAAGAATTAAACGATACGCTTGCTGCTTACATACAAGGGCAAATCGTTGTTTGTTTATTTGTCGGAGTTGCTTGTTTTATCGGATACTTATTAATTGGTGTGAAATATGCGCTCATTCTCGGCATCATTATTGCGGTGACAAATGTCATTCCATATCTTGGGCCATATCTTGGTGCGGCGCCAGCTGTGCTCATTGCTTTTCTTGATTCGCCTGGAAAAGCGGTTGTGACTGTTATTGTCATTCTTGTTGTTCAGCAGATCGATGGAAACGTCATTTCTCCATTGATCATTGGAAAACGTCTCAACACACATCCGTTAACAATTATCTTGCTATTAATTGGGGCAGGAAGTTTTGGCGGAATCCTTGGCATGATTTTTGCTGTTCCTGTCTATGCGCTGCTGAAAGCCATCACACTCAATATTGTCAGATTGGTTCAGCTGCGTCAGCGCTCTCGAAAAGAACAGCATTTAAACGTTTAGGGCAGATGCACAACTTTTCCCTTTTTGCATAACATAACTCACATAAGCGAATAGGGAGGAGAAGGAAGATGCCTGCGATTGTTGGACCCATCCATATTGAGTCTTTAGGCGGAAACGGCTCGGCTACTTTTGGTGACGTTCTCGCCATTGCCCCTTTGGCTGTAGATCACTCGACCGGTGGAGCGGGCGCTTTTAATTCAGGTGATTATATGTCCCTGACAAGCGATCCGAATGCCACCATGCTTTGGGACTTTACACTGTTTGGCCAGCCTCAATCATTTAATGCATAAAAGACAGCTGATCATAGGACATATCAGCTGTCTTTTTTATGTTGGATAGACACGTATTGTTCCGCTAGGCATATGATGAGGGTAGTAAAGGTGGTGGAAAGATGCCAGCAATTGTTGGACCCATTCATATTGACCGTGTCATAGGAAACGGTTCTGCACATTTCGGCGATGTGTTTGCCATTTCGCCAAAAAGTGTGGATCATTCCGCTGGTGGTTCAGGCACCTATAATGCAGGAGATTTTGTTCAATTTTTCAACAATCCGAACGTCACATTTGTTTGGGATTCAAACCTCATCAGCCAGCAAAAGAGCTTTAACGCATAGCGCCAGCTTTGAAAGGGTCTCCTTTTCAGAAGCTGTCTTTTTTTATGGTACAATGGATAGAAGAAGGAAGAAGAAAAAGGGGGGAAAACACATCAAATGAAAATAAGAAAAGCGCATCTGACAAGCGGGCAACCAACAACCTACAATGTATATTTACATGAAAATAAAAAAGAATATAAAACGCTTGTCGCTGTACCTGATATGGAATGGAGTATTTCTATCGCGTATGAAGACGAAAAAACGCAGCTTGAGCAAGCACTAGAACAATCTTTAAACAAAAGAGTAGAAATAGACGAAGCCCGTGAACTTGCACAAAAAATTGTGCACTGGGTCACAGAAATGTAAATTCAGAAACCAGGAGTGAACACAGCAATGAAAGAAGAATCCGTAGACTTTTATTTGCAGCAAGGGATATTTGGACATGCTGAAACAAAACCAGATGAACGAAGAATGTTTCTCGGCTCATTAAGAGAACGTGCTCTTCTCGCTCTGACAAAAGGGCAAGTATCGAGACATAAATCGTATCAAGAGGTAGAGCAAGTATTGAAGGCAAACCGAGAGGCCACTGTTCTTTTAAATGGTGAATTGTCATATGCTTCTTATTCTCCATATGTCAAAATGGCAAATGCCGCTGGTTGTTCTTTTAAAGTGGTCAACCATCACGAGTCACATTCACCTTTTGGGCTTGTGATAGAGGTGCCGCATGCGATCAATCAAGAGCATATCTATATAGAAGATGAGCTTTTTCAAAAAGCTTTTTCTCGTGAATCTGTTGAATAGGTTTCCCTAGTGAAATGAATAAGCTATAATGATTCAAAAGAGCATATGGGAGAGATGCGGATGGGCAAAGCATTGATTTGTATTGATTATACAGTTGATTTTGTTGCAGACGATGGAAAACTGACGTGCGGAAAGCCTGGACAGGCGATTGAGTCGAAGATCACAGAGATCACTTCTTCATTTATTGATGAAGGACACTTTGTTGTTTTTGCCGTCGATCATCATGAAGAGCAAGATCCATATCATCCAGAGACAAAGTTATTTCCGCCCCATAATATTCGCGGGACAGAAGGAATTGAACTTTACGGAAAACTAAGTTCACTATTTCACACGTCAACACATTTAAATCATGTCTATTATATGGAAAAAACAAGATACTCTGCTTTTGCAGGCACTCAATTAGAAATGAAACTGCGCGAGCGTGGCATCACTGAACTTCACCTAGCCGGAGTGTGTACCGATATTTGTGTACTTCATACAGCTGTTGATGCGTACAATAAAGGCTTTGAACTTGTGATTCATGAGAATGCCGTAGCGAGTTTTAATGAAGCGGGGCACGAGTGGGCACTTTCTCACTTTGAGCATACGCTTGGTGCGAAAGTGGTTAAGTAAGGGAAGGAGAATGGAAGTTGGAGCATCGGTTTATTGACGACAGTTTATCACTACATACAGATCTTTATCAAATTAACATGGCAGAAACGTATTGGAGAGACGGCATTCATGAGAAGAAGGCAGTCTTCGAACTCTTCTTTAGAAAGCTTCCATTTGACAACGGCTTCGCTGTATTTGCTGGTTTAGAGAAAGCGATTGAATATTTATCGGACTTCTCCTTCACCGAGAGCGACCTTGCATATTTAAAAGATGAACTCGGTTATAAAAGCGATTTCATTGAATACTTAAGCGGATTGTCTTTTACAGGGACACTTCATTCAATGAAAGAAGGAGAAATTGTCTTTGCGAATGAACCTATTATGCGCATCGAGGCAACACTTGTTGAAGCGCAGCTAATTGAAACGGCACTGCTCAACATCGTGAACTTCCAGACGCTAATTGCAACAAAGGCGGCTCGTATTAAAGGAATCATTGAAGATGAGACAGCATTAGAATTCGGAACAAGACGTGCGCATGAAATGGATGCAGCCATGTGGGGAGCAAGAGCAGCACTGATCGGCGGATTTCAGGCAACAAGTAATGTCCGTGCAGGGAAACGCTTCAATATTCCCGTATCAGGCACCCATGCCCATGCCCTTGTACAAGCATATCGCGACGAATATACTGCATTTAGAAAATATGCCGAAACACATACAGACTGTGTCTTTTTAGTGGATACATATGATACGGTCAGATCAGGCATTCCAAATGCGATTAAGGTAGCGAAAGAATTCGGAGACAAAATCAACTTTATTGGGGTCAGACTTGATAGCGGAGACCTTGCCTACTTGTCTAAAAAGGCGAGAACGATGCTGGATGAAGCTGGATTCCATGACGCAAAAGTCATTGCATCAAGCGATCTTGATGAACACACCATTATGAACTTAAAAGCACAAGGTGCAAAAATTGATGTATGGGGTGTTGGAACGAAACTGATTACCGCATTCGATCAGCCAGCTCTTGGTGCTGTATATAAGCTTGTATCGATTGAAGAAAACGGTCAGATGAATGACACGATCAAAATTTCTTCTAACCCAGAGAAAGTGACAACACCAGGCCGTAAACGAGTGTATCGCATTATCAATCAATTGAATCATCACTCTGAGGGAGACTACATTGCCCTTGAAGAAGAAGATGTTCAAAGTGAAGATAAGCTGAAAATGTTCCATCCAGTTCATACATTTATCAGCAAATTTGTGACAAATTTTGTGGCAAAGGACCTTCATGTCCCAATTTTTGAACAAGGGAAGCTGGTGTATGATAATCCAGATATCCAAACGATTCAAGCATATGTGCAGGACAGTCTCGGACTCTTCTGGGAGGAATACAAACGAATCAGCAAACCAGAAGAATACCCAGTCGATTTGAGTCAAAAATGCTGGGATAATAAGATGCAGTTTATCCATGATGTGAAAAATAAAATCAAAAAAGAGCTTTATGAAAGCTGATTACCCCGGGAAAGGAGATCATCAAGCCAGATGGTCTCTTTTTTTTCATGTTGGACGATTCAAAATGAACCTTATGGGCAATCATTTGGTATACTGAAGGCACATCTTGTTTGTCATTGCATAAAGGAGGAATGGAGCAGTTGAGGGTGTTTGTTGCAAGGCAGCCTATTTTTAACAGAAAAGAACAAGTCGTATCATACGAGCTGCTTTATAGAGATAGTGAAACCAATACATATAGCGCTGAAGATGGTGATCAAGCGACAACGGACCTCATTATCAATAGTTTTTTAAACATTGGCATCGAAACACTGACAGAAGGAAAACGATGCTACATCAATTTCACCGAAAGCTTGCTTTCGTCTGATCTGCTCACTTATTTTGATCCACATCAGCTTGTGATCGAAATATTAGAAAATGTACCGATTACCCCGGCACTTATTATGAGATGTAAGCAATTAAAAAAGTGGGGATACACGATTGCGCTCGATGATTTCTTTCTGAGCGGAACACATTTTCATGACAAGTTACTCGATGAACTCCTCTATTGCATTGATATTTTAAAAATTGATTTTCTGAAAACAACATGTAAAGAACGAAGAGACATTTTACATACATATAAAAAGTATCGACTTCGATTCCTTGCTGAAAAGGTAGAAACGCGAAAAGAATATGAAGAAGCGTTAGAAGCTGGCTTCCATTTGTTTCAAGGATATTTCTTTAGTGAGCCGCACGTCATTTCGGGACGAGCCTTATCGACTAGCTTCCACGCATACCATCAGCTATTGAATGAGCTGAGCAAGGAGCAGCCGAATATTCAGACCGTGACGCATTTTATAGAAAGTGATCTTTCTCTTTCATATCAATTATTAAAAATGCTGAATTCTGGCGGCATGAGACGTCTTTATCAAATCAAGAGTATTCGTCAGGCGATTATCCTGCTTGGGTTTAATGAAATACGGCGATGGATCTTTATCCTTTCATTTAAAGAACTAAATGTCCAAGCCAACTCAAGCCAAAAGGAAATCATCAAAATGTCGTTCATTCGTGCCAAAACGTGTGAACTCATTGCTAGTCGGACTGAACGAGAGCATCCCGCTTCTTATATGCTAACAGGTATGTTTTCACTCATTGATACGCTTGTCAGGGCGGACATTACTGAACTTGTGAAAGAACTGCCTCTTTCGGATGAAGTAGGTGAGGCACTGCTTGGCTATGAAAATGACTATTTCCTTGTGTTAGACGTTGCCAAACGTATTGAACGAAATGAATGGGATAATGAGATGTTAGGTGGAAGTCTCCCTAAGCAGGAAGCCTACGGCTGTTATATAGAAGCCATTGAATGGTGTCATAAAATGTTTGAATCTTAAGAAAAGCCGCTCCCACTAGAGCGGCCTTTTTCTTTGTTATCCCCACTGTAAAAGTAGAAAAAGCCTACTGGAAGAGAGGGATAAGTAGATACGGATGCCTTCTGGACTAAAGCGGATATCGATATTGCTTTTCACCCCAATCTGCTTCAGCATTCGAATCACACTTGCGGTGTCAGCACGTTCAGCAGCTTCCATGATTCGCTGTCCAAACGAAAGCGAACCGGAAATCTGCTGTGTAATGAGGGATGCATCAGCCACGAGACGGGTTGATTCCTTTGCAGCCTTTTGAAACGCATGAGCATCTACTGGAGGAAAAGTCATAGGTGTTCGCGGGTATGCGTTCCCCATTGCGGGAACCTGCAAAGGCGGATAAGGAACATAGTAAAACACATGGTCACCTCTTCTCTCATTGAAGTGAATTTGGACGGATATCTGTTCTAAATGTATGAAGAAAATCCGAATAAAGAATCAAAATGATCTTTCTACCTTTGCATATTCATCATAAAAATAGGTACTTTTGCGGTCAATTTCGGTGAATGTCGCCAAAAAATTGCGGTGTCTACAGTAGAGCCTGTCGTCTGACCTATAACATGAAAAACCGAGGAAATAGAGGGGATCGTATGTTCTGTATCGTGAGAATTGTGACGAATGATGCCTGTTCATGTCGCAAAAATGACGTATTTCCTTTGAAATTGAGATAAAAGTATCATTTGAAAAGTCTGAAAATGATGAAAAAAGACCTATTGAATTTTGCGGTATCACGCACACATTTTGTGCATACTTTTCGGTGAAAAAATACTCAATAGCATTTACACTGTTAGTAACAGATCAAATACTTATGACCCAATCAACATACACAAATACATTGATCTTCCAAAAAAGGAGAGTGGAATCGATGGAAAAGTATGAAATCGAAGAACTTAAACAACTATTATGGAAACTTGAAAACGAAATTAGAGAAACAACGGCTTCTCTTCATAACATTAACAAAAGCATTGATCAATACGACAAATATGAATATGTGAAAATTTCTTAAAGACTTGATAACCATCAAGTCTTTTTTTTATCCAAATACATACAAAAAAAGGATATATTATTATATAATTGTTAAATAGTGATGTCAGTGGACATTTGCTTATTTCTTTTTAGTAAAATAAGAGGCGAGAGGGTGAGGATCAAGATCGAGTATGCTAAACTATCTAGAGAATACAAAAATCAAGCAGAAAATGTCTGATTTTATTCAACATGCAGTCAGGCAAAATGATTTACAAAAGCTGCTTCTCGAATTTACAGATATAAAGAATGAATTTCCTTTTGGGCAATTGGCTTACCAACATTATGAGGCATTTGGCGGACAAGACAAGCAAGCGATTACAAAACTGGCAGCAGGGATTGAACTTCTCATCTTATCTGCCGATATATTAGATGATATTGAAGATCAGGACAATGATTCGTATCCTTGGATGAACGTCAACCAAGGGGTGGCCATCAATGCTGCTACGTATTTGTATACGGTGAGTATCCAATTCATCACATCAATTTGTGAAAATAATTCTCAACTAATAGAGAAACTGTTCCACTTCATCAAAATGTCTATGGAAGGGCAGCATGAGGATTTGAGTCATTTGTATGGAACAGAAGAAGATTGTGTAGAGGTTTTAAGGAAAAAATCGGGATCTTTAACAGCTCTTTCTAGCGTACTGGGTGTTTATTTAGCGACAAGAAAAATGAATGCCACTGTAGAATCTTATTCGATATATTATGGTGTTGCTGAACAAATCAGTAACGATTTTTTTGCGTTATTTTCAAAAACAAACGGAGATTTTCAAAAAAAACAAACGCTGGCATTTAGTTATTTACAAAGACATTTTAACAATGTCAGTCTAGAGCTTCTTTCCTTCTTTTCTAACCGGCTGGATGAGTCAGAGCAAAAGCCGTTTCAACTGAAGCAAAAGTTACTTGAAGCTGGTTTGACTCAGTACATGGTATCGATGAGAGAGATTATGCTGTTAAAAATGAAGCAAGGAATTGCACAACTTGATTTGCCTAAAACGAAAAAGGAACAATTATATGCATATATGACAAAGGAGGGCAATGATTGAACATTCAAAATGTTATTGCATATTTAGTGAAAAATCCTAGTGTTGTGAATGAATTGGACTTAGGGAATGCAAGTTTAATTCACACAGATGAGGAAACGATGAAAGCAATCATTCAAGGCATAAAAAAAGGGCAAATGTCTGCAGATTATATATGGTACTATAAATGATACTTGATTTAAAAGTTCTCCAGTTAAGGATGTTTTATACATGAAGATAACTTATACGAAACTATCTGCTTTTTTTGTTTTTCTGTCTTTTTTATTTGTGATCTATGTTTCATATATTTATGTATTTGATATTTTTAATGGAGCACGTGTTGAGGAGAACAAGAATGGTCAAGCAGAAGTTGTTAAAGTCGAATATCTTTCTTTAGCCTACACATCAGGATTAGAAGAAGGAGATATTATACTTAAAATCAATGGAGAATCTGCTAACAACAAAGATCATTTGATCAATGGTGAGCTTAGGAATGTGCAAAGAATTGATATTCAAAGAGGCAACCAAATGATCACCCTAAAAAATAAGACATTGATTGGTCAAGAAAGTTTATTTGTCTATATAATTCCTCTCATCCTGTATTCAATATGTTTATTTTGTATCTTCTTTATCATTCGTATTAACAAAGAGATCCAACGAAAATCAGCATTTCTTTTAGTTTTATTTTTATTAACGATTTGTATCGGATATCTTAGTGCAGGTACTTCGGGTATTGGTGATAGATTTAGCCATTATGTCATCACATTTTGTTTATCAAGTGTATTTATCTTTTATATTCATTTCATTTATCAATATTTCAAAGAGTTTGACCTGCATATAACGACTCGAAAAACAATTTATATTTTATATAGTCTTCCTATAACTAATCTAGTAATAGAGCTGTTTGTTCCAATTGATTCGGCGATAGCCAGATACATGCCGAGTTTAAATCTTTTATTCTTTTTTGCTTCTATTATCATGTCATTCAAAGTCATTATTAATGGAATGCAGAAATATAAAGAGACAGAGCAGGGGTCTGTTTTAAAGTTTTTTGTCATGATTAATATCATAGCATTTTGTCCGTTTATATTTTTATTTGCAATTCCATATGTTTTGTTTCGTATTTATGTTGTAGATCCCTTTTTCTTAACTTCTTTTGTATTGCTCATTCCTTTTTCACTCGTGTATCAATTCATGACGAACAAACTTTACAATATGGATTTCTTGATTAGTAGACTTAAATACTATGGATTTATTGCCATTACACCGACCATTTTAGTTGTTGTCACGTTTTATATTCTGCAAAAACCAGAAGATTTAAAGTACACTCTGAAGCTCGCATTCATCACATATACACTCATGTTGGCTGTTTTCTATTTCAAAGAAATTTTAGATTTCCGTTTTCGTTTGAAACGTTTTTCAGAGAAGTATAATTACCAAGACAGCGTGTTTAAATTTACGCAGCTTATTCGTGAGGCGTCATCACTTCATCAAGTACTGTATCATTTGAAATACACCATTTTAGAAGTGCTCGTTGTGAATAAAGCCTTTGTGCTAGAGGTGAAGGCTAATGGAGAAATGATTGAAATTGATGAATCAACAAATGATAGTAAGTTATGGAAAGAATACGTGGATCAATTTCAAGATATTTTAGGTGAAGTTGGGAAAATCATCGAGCTTGATAAAGGGTTTATGATGAAAATTGGAGAGCGGGGCGGTCACTCGTTTATGATTTGCTGCTTATCCAATATACAGACGCCGAAATTGACCCGCGATGAAATCTCATGGCTGAAAACATTGGCATTTTACACAAGTGTCAGTTTAGAAAATGTCGTCAAGATCGAAGAACTGATGGAGCATCTTGAGGATTTGAAACAGCGGGAAGCCAATCCCGCCTGGCTGAAGAAAGTCATGTTCGCCATGGAAGAGAAGCAGCGTTCAGATTTAGCGAGGGATCTTCATGATTCTGTGCTGCAGGATTTGATTTCACTGAAGAGACAGTCCGAGATGTTCTTAACCAATTTCCAAAACAACCAATGCCCAACATCTATTGAAAATTCATTGATCTCATGGAATGAACAAATGTCTAAGGTGATTCAAACCACGAGAGAAACATGTCATGAACTTCGGCCACAGCTCCTCTATGATTTGGGGTTAGTGAAGGCAATTTCGAAGCTGACTTCGCAAATTCAAGAGGAAGCGCCATTTCATATTAGGCTGAATACAACCCGCTTTGATAAAGAACTGGACATTGATATTGACTCACAGCTGAATATTTACCGGATTGTGCAGGAGCTGTTATCCAATGCGTTGAAGCATTCTAAGGCCAGCCAAGTCTTAGTGATGCTCATTTGTATTAAAGATCAAGTTGTTCTCCATTATGAGGACGATGGAGTCGGATTTGATGCAAGCCAGCTTGATCAGCACACGATGAGCATGGGTCTTTCTGGCATAAGGGAACGAGTCAAAGCTCTAAATGGAAAGCTTCAAATTCACACGGCACCTGAAAAAGGGCTCAAGGTGAAAATTGAAATGGAATTGTAACGATTTCTTAAGGAATAAGACTTGGCATCTGCCAAGTCTTTTATATAAAATGGAAGTGAGTGATTTAAAGGGAGGAAGACATGAAGAAGATATTGGTCATTGATGATCATCCGGCTGTCATGGAAGGGACAAAAAGCATATTAGAATCAGATCAGCAGCTATCAGTCGATTGTTTAAGTCCTGATGCAGAAGGCGCCTTTTTAAAGACGCATGACTTTTCCATCTATGATGTGATCTTGATGGATTTAAATCTCGGGGATATCAATGGAATGGACATTGCCAAACAAATTCTAGAAACGAATCAACAAGTGAAAATTATCATTTATACAGGATATGAAGTAGATGATTATTTCGAAGAGGCCATTCGAGCTGGATTGCATGGTGCAATAAGTAAAACAGAGACAAAAGACAAAATTATTGAATACATACACCGCACATTGCAAGGAGAAGTTGTCATTCAACTATCCTATTTAAAGAAATTAATTTCACAGCAGCAAGAGAAGCCAGAACAGGCGCAGCAGACGGATCATGAGCTGTTAACAGAGCGTGAATGTTTAATCTTAAGAGAAGTGGAAAAAGGGTACACAAACCAAGAGATCGCCGATGTGCTTCATTTGAGCAAACGCTCGATTGAATACAGTTTGACCTCCATCTTTAATAAGCTGAATGTTGGATCTCGAACAGAAGCGGTGTTAATTGCAAAATCGGAAAGTGTGCTGTAAACGTGTGAAGGGAGAGGGCCTTGATGGATGTGAGTGGTTCAAATACACTGCTTGAGGCACTGGGGATTGAGATTGTGGAATGCAATACGTCACGATGCGTGGCGACAATGCCAGTCGATCACCGAACAAAACAGCCATTTGGATTACTGCATGGAGGAGCATCAGCTGCTCTAGCAGAAACAGTGGCAAGCATGGGTGCTGCTGCTCATTTAGACTTAACTCAGCAGGTTTGTTCAGGTATTGAAATCAATGCCAATCATTTAAAATCTGTACGTGATGGAGTGGTGACAGCTACAGCTGTTCCTGTACATGTAGGACGGCGTACAATGGTATTCCAAATCGATATAAAAGATGATCGAGACCGTCATATCTGTACGTCAAGATGTACACTCGCTGTCATTGATCGCATATAAAAAAGCTCCCGGTGCAGCGGAAGCTTTTTTTAATACCCTTTTATGAACATGCATGTAAAGTGAACAAGACCTGAATGTCAGGTTCTTCATTTATAAATAAGAGTCTTCTTTTCGTTTAATGACAAAGTTACGGAAACCGCCATAATCATCTTGGACACTTCGTTTGTCCATTTTCACACCAGTGTTGTAAGCGGCTCTTCCGATCAAATGAGCGCCGACTGGTGCGGTCAGAAAGATAAAGACAATTCCAAGCAGGATTTTCGCAGAGATGATCCCTGCAAGAAACCATTCATGAAAGAATACACCAACTAAAATGAGAACAACACCAAGTGTCGATGCTTTTGATGCAGCATGCATACGTGTGTAAACATCCGGCAGGCGAAGGACACCAATGGCTGAAATCAAACAGAGGATAGCGCCAAGCAGAATAAAGAAAATCACAATAGCTTTAGCGATGACGATCATTTTCAATCACTTCCCCTTTCTCAAGGAATTTGGAAAAAGCGACAGTGCCGATAAAGGCAAGAATACCGAGCAGTAAAATAATTTCAAAGAACGTCGTGGTTTTCAGTAAGATAGACACGATGGCTGTCATCCCAATTAAATTGATTCCTATCGCATCAAGCGCACTGACACGATCAGGGATAGAAGGTCCTTTGATGACCCGTATGACAAAAAGCAAAGTAGACAGCGCAAGAATTCCAAGTGACATTTGCAAGATCAGTTCCATTACTTACCGCTCACCTCCTGAATCGCTTTTTCAAATGATACCCGAATATCGTGGATGGCTTTTTCAGCATCTTCAATATCCATCGCATGAATATATAAAATCGAGCGATCATCGGAAATATCGATGACCAGTGTACCAGGTGTTAATGTAATCATATTGGCCAGTATGGTGATTTCCCAATCTGTTTTTAAATCTGTACGAAAGGCGAAAATACCAGGCTTGATTTTAAGCTTTGGAGATAACACCGTCTTGAGTACACTCAAATTAGCAAGAAGTAGCTCTCTGATAAAAATGATGACGAGCTTGAAAATCGCATAAAGGGCATAGCCGTAAAAACGTTGCGGGAAGAATCGCCGCAGCATAAAAATGGCGATCATCCCTAGTGCAAAGCCTGATACAAAGTCTGCAGCTCTGTATGTATCATTCATAAACATCCATGTAAAGGCGAGGAGAGCGTTTAATAATATTTGAAAGGCCATGTTCATCTACTCCTTCAGCACAGCTTGAATATATTTTTCTGGTGTTGAAAGCATTTCCGCAGCTTGATTGATATAAGGTGCAATGAATTCTGTGCCTAATCCAATCGCAAGCGATAAGATAACAAGCAGTACCCCAGGATACACCATTCCTCTAATGGATGGCTTTCTTCTTCGCATATCCTGTTCCTCTCCCCAAAACGCGAGCATGAAAATCCTCATAACAGAATAAAGGACAAGAAGACTGGACAGTAAAACAAGGATAGAGAACGTCATGTACCCAGCAGAAAACCCACCTTCAACAATTTTCAGCTTGCCAACAAATCCACTTAGCGGAGGAATACCCGCAAGTGATAAAGCCGATATGAAGAACATCCAGCCGAGTAGAGGCTGGGATTGAATCAGCCCACCCATTTTTTTCAGATGATTGGTTCCAGCATACACAAACAGTGCCCCTGCGAGCATAAATAGAGCTCCTTTGATCACCATATCGTGAATGAGGTAATAAATGGCGCCTTGAAGTGATGCCGGTGTATTGGCCGCAATCCCAAACAAAATGACACCAACAGCTGTGACAATGTTATAAATCACAATTTTTTGCACATCAGAATAGGCGATAGAGCCAATGACACCGAATATAACCGTTAGAGCGGCTAGCCAGGCCATAATTGTATGTGTAAAACCTGTATCATGTATAAAGATGAGCGTAAAGACCCTGGCAATCGCATATAGCCCGACCTTTGTCAGCAGTGCGCCAAACAAAGCTGAAATCGCTGCCGGCGGTGCATGATAAGACCCTGGCAGCCAGAAATAAAGAGGGAAGACCCCAGCTTTTAAGCCAAATACGATCAGGAACAGAATCGAAATCACGGTGATTAACCCTGTTTGCCCAGATTCAGCTATTTTCACACTTAAATCAGCCATGTTCAGTGTGCCTGTGACTGCATATAAACACGCTACGCCAACAATAAATAATGCCGATGAGATAATATTAAACACAATGTATTTCAGTGATTCACGAAGCTGAGGCTTTGAACCACCCAGAACAATGAGCATATAAGATGCCATCAGCAATAATTCAAAGAAGACAAACAGGTTGAAAATATCTCCTGTTAAAAAGGCACCACTGACGCCAGCTAACAAGAATTGGACACCAGAATAATAGAACAGTCGCTCTCTTTCTTTCCCAATCGTTTGAAAGGAAAAAAGAACTGTGACAAGTCCAACAATGGAAGCGGTCAAAACAAGAAGCGCAGCAAACTGATCGGCCACAAGGGCAATGCCAAACGGTGCTTTCCAGCCGCCCAAATAAAGGGTTTGTATGCCGTTTGTGAAAATCGTTTGGACCAAATAGACATTACAGATAATGGCTAAAAGAGATGCAAACACACTAAAGCCTCTCGACAGCATGGTGTTTTTATTCATAAAAATCAATAATGTAGCAGCTAGTAATGGTATTAATATAGGCAGGATCACGAGATTATTCATGCTGATCATTTCCTCTCATTTGATCCATGTCATCTGTTCTCAGCTCTTGGAAGGCACGGAAGGCCATCACGAGCAAAAAGGATGTTACACCAAAAGCAATGACAATGGCTGTTAAAATTAATGCTTGTGGCAATGGATCTACATAGGATGTGAGCCCCTCTTTCAAAATAGGAGGTGCTCCCTTTTTTAAGCCGCCCATTGTTAATAGAAGCAAATGGACGCCGTGACTTAAAACGGCAGTACCGACGATGACCCGCAGAAGGCTTTTTGAAAGCATTAAATAGGTCGCTGCCATAAAAATGATTCCGACGATAATAGACATTAGAAATTCCATTATTCCTTCTCTCCAATCGTTTGAATAATGGTCATGGTGACACCAACAACAACTAAATACACACCGATATCAAACAGGACTGCTGTCGCCAGTTCTGTTTTCCCTAGAAACGGCAGTTGGAAATAATCAAATGCATGGGATAGGAAAGGTGCTCCGAACAGAAAAGATCCCATACCTGTTAGGATGGCAACGAGCAAACCGACACCAGCCACATAAATAAAGTCAAATGGTAAAATGCGTCTGACTGTTTTAAGGTCGTAGGCTAAAAGCAGAAGGACGACAGCACCAGCACTCATCAAACCGCCAATGAATCCTCCGCCAGGATTGTTATGTCCTGCAAGAAATAGGTGAAGTGAGAAAAGCAAGATGATGAATGCTGTAATTTTAGTTGTGACTTGTAAGAGCATATCATTCGTATCAATCTTTCTCATCGCCGTACGCCTCTCTTCCGTTTTCCTTGTGCTTTTACCTTCAATAATCCATAAATACCGAGTGCCGCAATGGCCAGCACTGTAATCTCAAAGAGTGTATCAAAGCCCCTGAAATCGACAAGAATGACATTGACAATATTGTCTCCGCCAGCCAGTTTGTAGCTGTTTTCAATGAAGTACGTTGAAATTGTGTCAAGAGATTGCTGGCTTGTTGAAGCGAAAGCAAGACAGGTGACAACGACTCCAACACCTAATGAGATGATCAAATTTGTTAATTTAAATCTTCGTGTTTTTTGCTTCAGACTCAGCTTTGGCAAATGATAGAAGCAAAGTAAAAACAGCGCGACAGAAATGGTTTCAATAATGAGCTGTGTCAGCGCAAGGTCAGGTGCTCTGAAAATCACGAAGAACAATGACAGCGTGTAGCCCATAACACCTAGCGCAATAATAGCTGTTAAGCGTGAACGAGCAAATACAGTCGTGACTGTCGCTGCGACCATCACAAGTGAAAGGATGGCTTCGTACGTGCCGATTGATGCAGCGTGCTCAGTTTGAAATGAGAAGGCTTGCTTGTAGAACATCACGCTGCCAAGCACGATAATCATAAAACCAAATACATAGACAAGATAGTCACGAAGGAATCCTGTCATATAGCTGTTTGTTAGGCGGTATGACCCTTTTTCTACACCTATAAGTGAACGATCATACAAAGCGTTAAATGACCATTTTTCCTTAAATATGTTGTACATTGGGCGCCATTTTGACAGCGTTAAATAGCCAATGGTACCGAGCGCAACTACACCAATTGTCATGTAAAGCTCTGGCTGGAATCCATGCCACGCTTCAATTTTTACGGCAAAGCGGCTTCCTGTTTGAATGGCTTCTGGAATGATCGCTTGAATGGCAGGTTCAATGACAGAATAGGCAAGAATATTAGGGAAAAAGAAGAACGTGACCACAAGTGCAGCTAAAATAATTGGCGGGATCAGCATACCAATCGGTGCTTCATGCGGTTTTTTCTCCAATTGATCGACATTCAGACGGCCTCTAAATGTTTTGAAGACGATCATCATACTGTAGATGAACGTAAACACACTAGCGAGCCAAGCGATAGCAGGGAAGACAGCCCCCCATGTTGAAACATCCGTAAAGCTGATGTCAGAAATCCGGATCATACTTGTGAAAAATAGCTCTTTACTTAAAAATCCATTAAATGGCGGGAGTCCAGCCATCGAGAATGTACCAATTAACGTAATTGTAAAGGTAATTGGCATGATGGTCATTAATCCACCTAATTTGCGAATATCACGTGTACCTGTTTCGTGATCGATAATCCCTGCTGCCATAAAGAGACTTCCTTTAAAGGTCGCGTGGTTAATGAGATGAAAAATAGCAGCAAGAACGGCTGCGCCAAAAAAGGCAGGGTTGTTTTCATGAATGGCAGCTGCGCCTACTCCGAGCATGAGCATAATCATACCAAGTTGACTCACTGTCGAGAAGGCCAGAATGGCTTTCAAATCATTTTGCCGAACGGCGTGGAAAGATCCCCAGAATAGTGTGATAAGTCCGACAATCGAAATGGTCCAAAACCACACCTCTGATATAGCAAAAATCGGACTAAAGCGGGCAACCAGATAAATACCGGCTTTGACCATAGTAGCAGAATGCAGATAACTGCTTACAGGGGTTGGTGCTTCCATAGCATCAGGCAGCCAAATATAAAATGGGAACTGCGCTGATTTCGTGAAGGCCCCTAGTAAAATGAGAACCATCGCAGGGATGAAATAAGGTGATGCCATAATGAGCTGAAGCTGATTGACTGCTTCGCGAATACTGAATGAATCAGTGATCAGGTAAATGAGGATGAAGCCACCAAGCATAGCCAATCCGCCAAACACAGTAATAAGCAGTGATTTGGTTGCTCCGTAACGGGAACGCTCACGCTTATACCAATACCCAATTAAGAGGAAGGAAGAGATACTTGTTAGCTCCCAGAACAAATAGAGTACGACCATGTTGTCAGAGAGAACAACACCAAGCATAGCGGTCATAAACATTAATAAATACGTATAGAAAGAGCCAAGCTGTTCTTTTTCCTTTGATAAGTAGAAAATACTGTACAGTACCACAAGTGCACCAATACCTGTGATGAGTAAAGCAAATAACAGGCTGAGACCATCTACATACACAGTGAAATTCATCCCTAGAGAGGGAATCCATTCAGCTTGTGAGAATAACGTTCGTCCATTCGAGGTGATCTGAAGCATTTGGATGAAATAGGTAAATAAAAGAATAGGCAAGATGAGAACAAACCATCCTGTATGTATACGCCTTACGTATTTAAAGAGAAAAGGGACGACAAAGGCAAGTAAAAAAGGTGATAGGATGGCGAAGTGAATAAGCTGCAAGAAAATGAACCTCCTTTGATCAATATAAATTCACGTTCTAAAGAACTGGTAATTAAAATTATAGCGTAAATACAGACATAGTGCATTGGTTTGAACTGATTTACGGCAAATTGAATTTATTTTGAGTTCTTTTGACCACAAAAAATATTTTATCAAAAATGAAACTCGTTGTATATTGTTTTGTATTTCGTACATGCTTTTCTTAAAGGAGCTGATCAAATGAAACGAAAGATCACCATCAGCTTAAGCATATTCTGCACGATTTTAGGAGGAGCATTCTTGATTGAACGAAATGATCAAAAAAGGTGGCAGGCCGGGAGTGAATGGCCGCTATTTTCCGAACAACTCCTCCATATGACCTATCCTCAGGCGAAACAGTATCCTTTTCAGCCTCGGGAATATTTACGAATTGTATTGGCTGATGAATGAGGATGTATGGGAGAAAAGAAATATAAAAAAAGCATGTCCCTTACGAAAAGGACATGCTTTTTGTTTCTTTTTTAAGTAAACATTCTGAGTAAGATTGTTGCGCAAATAACGGTTGCTGCTCCGCCAAGACGTGTAGAGACTTGAGCGAAAGGCATAAGGCCCATTCTTCCAGAAGCTGAAAGAATTGCAACGTCACCAGTACCGCCTAATCCACTGTGACAGCCAGTCACAATGGCAGATTCAACTGGATACATGTTCATGAATTTACCAACAAAGTAACCAGAACCAACCATGCCTAGAACAACAGCAATACATACACATACGAAAGGAATCGAAATAACAGTGGCCACATCATCAAGTGGAATGTATAGAATTCCTAAACCAACCATTAGAGGCCATGTAAAGCTTTTCGATACAAACTTGTAGAACTGCTGTGAGCCGTTTTGCAAATGCTGAGGCATCACGTTTAAGTATTTGATTAATGCAGCAAGAACAATCATTAAGATTGGACCTGGAATATGAACAAAACTTTCTAATAAGCCGCCAAAGATAAAAGTTGTACATGCAACAAGCACACCTGCACCCATTAAGCTGAAGTCAACTTTAGTATCCATTTCAGGCTGTTCAAAGATTTCATTTGCTTCTTTTGATTTAACAAGTCGTCCATTCCCGTTTAGTTCAGGACGTTTTTCACCAAGCTTTTTCATTGCGCCAGCACAAATGATGGCAATGACGTTCCCAATAACAGCAGCCGGAATCAATTGAGAAATTAATGACTCTGCTGATACACCAAGAATTTGTGAATAAGCAATTGATAATGGCAATATTCCTTCACCGACACCACCGGCAATAATCGGTACAATGATAAAGAAGAACGAATGATGCGGTGTGTAACCAACTAGAAGACCCACTAGAATTCCAGCAGCTACAGCTGTAATTGTACCTGCAACAAGAGGAACAAACATACGAATAAGGCCTTGTACTAAAACAGTTCGTTGCATCCCAAGAATACTACCTACTACAAGAGCAGATATATAGAAGTATAGGAAGTTCGACGTTTTCATCAGAGACGTAACCGCTTCCAACGAGTTTGGATTCAGAACATGAAAAAAGACCAGGAACGATGGTACGAATAAAGAAAGAATCGCCGGTCCACCAATATCTTTTAAGATTGGAATACGTTGTCCTACATCTCCTAGGAAAATCCCCAAAATCATAATAACAGCGAAACCACCAAGCATATTTGCTGGAATTTTATTAAAATAAGCGGCAGTTAAAATAATCGCTGCAAGTACTATATACACAGGTAGATCAATAACACCAATTTTCCAAGAAAGAATTTTTCGGAAAACGCTTTTATTATTGTCAGAATCGTTTGTAATCGATTTCAATTGTTGTGTATTAGCCACATAAACACCCCCAAATGCTATTTGTCTCAATTGTAGAAGATTCTGTGACACTCATCTATTTATTAAACTAAATTAAGTGTAATAAAAGTAAAATAAACGGGGGTTTTGTCGTTTTTATCATACAAAAATCCCCTGAAGATAGTTTGTCCTTCAGGGGATTGATCATACATGGTATTTATTTATCGTTTTCCTTTTAAATAAGGAGTACCAAGTGCTTTTGGAGCGTCTGCTCGTCCAATGAAGCCAGTAAGAGCTAGGATCGTCAGCACATATGGTGCAATGAGCATGTACACGTTCGGGATATCTTGAAACAGCGGAAGCAGAGAGCCAATGATGCTTAAGCTTTGTGCAAATCCAAAGAATAAAGCAGCGCCCATAGCGCCAAATGGGTGCCATTTCCCGAAAACAAGGGCGGCTAACGCAATGAAGCCTTGTCCTGTAATGGTGGCGTGTGAGAAATCAAGAGCGATGGTCGATGCATACACAGCTCCGCCAAGACCGCCAAATAGACCACTAATGAAGACGCCAATATAGCGCATTCGGTATACCTTGATTCCCATTGTATCAGCTGCCATTGGATGCTCTCCGACTGCACGAAGTCGCAAGCCAAACGGCATTTTAAATAAAACAAACCAAGCGACAACCGCAAGAACCAATGCGAGAATGGACGTATAATACACATCTTTAAAGAAAATATCACCAATGATCGGAATGTCACTTAAAAGGGGAATATCTCCTTTATAGAAAGGTTCTGTAATTTTATCCGTTTGTGCTTTTCCATAAATCAGTTTGACAACAAACAGCGTAGCACCAAGGGCAAGCATGTTAATCGCAACACCACTGACCGTTTGATCTGCTCTGAACGTAATAGTGGCAACAGCGTGAATGAGTGAGAACACGCCGCCAATGGCCATACCAACAAGTAGACCGAGCCACGGGGTCAAGGCACCAAACGTATCAGCAAACATTAAGTTAAAAATAATACTAGAAAATGCTCCGACGACCATCAAACCTTCAAGACCGATATTGACGACACCTGATCTTTCTGAAAAGACGCCTCCAAGAGCGGTTAAAATAAGTGGTGCAGCATAAACGAGTGTAGCTGGGACGATGATTTCAAGAATTTGCAGAAATCCCACTTATTTTCCCCCCTTTTTCTTCAATTGTTGAATGACAAGACGGATGATATAGCTTGAGGCAACGAAAAGAATAATGATCGCAATCACAATATCAACGACCTCAGTCGGTACGCCAGATTCAAGCGGCATGTTTAAAGCACCGACTTTCAATCCACCAAGCAATAATGCCGCTAAGACGACACCAATAGCTGTGTTTCCGCCTAATAAGGCAACAGCGATTCCATCAAAACCAACGCCAGTGAATGATCCTTTAATCGAAGCATATTCAAATGTTCCGAGTCCTTCCATCGCACCTGCAAGACCTGCAAAGGCACCAGAAATGAGCATCGCATAAATGATGTTGCGTCGAACGTTCATCCCAGCATAATGAGAGGCCTGCTGGTTCATCCCAACTGCGCGTAATTCAAACCCTTTAGAGGTTTTCTGGATAATAACCCACATGACAACAGCCGCAATAATGGCAACAAAAATCCCATTATGCATTCTAGAGAAATCAGTGATCTGCTCAAAAAAACCAGATCGAAGGGAAGCTGTTGCATCAATTTTTTCTGTTTTATCTTTATTGTTTGTTAAGACATTTGAGATTAAATAATTTGTGACATGAAGGGCAATGTAGTTCATCATGATGGTGACAATGACTTCATGTACGTAAAAACGAGCTTTTAAAAATCCGGGAATAAAGCCCCATAGTGCACCAGCAGCTGCTGCTGTGATCAGTGCAAGAGGCAAATGGATATACATAGGGGCATGGACAGTTGTGCCGATCCATACAGCAGCAACCCAGCCAATCAGCATTTGACCTTCTACCCCGATATTAAAGAGGCCCGTCCGAAATGCAAAGGCAACAGCAAGTCCTGATAAAATATAAGGCGTGACTTGTCGGATGGTTTCTCCCATATAATACGTTTCACCGAAGACGCCATTCCAAAGGGCGCTATAACCTTCGATGACACTATAACCGCTTGCCAGCATAATGATGGCCCCAACGAAAAGACCAAGTACAATGGCGATAAGCGGAATCAGCAGATTTGTTAAGCGATTAGACATTTGCTTCTTTCCCCACTTCCTGTTGCGTACTTCCAGCCATTAACAGACCAAGTTCTTGCTCTGTTGTTTCTTTTGGATCCACAATGGCAATAATGCTGCCTTCGAAAATCACAGCAATCTTATCACTGACATTGATAATTTCATCAAGCTCAAAGGATATGAGCAGAACAGCTTTGCCTGAATCCCTTTGTTCAATCAGACGTTTATGAACAAACTCAATGGCTCCGACATCAAGTCCACGTGTCGGCTGTGCAGCAATTAATAAATCAGGATTTCGGTCCACTTCACGGCCAATAATGGCTTTTTGCTGGTTACCACCTGATAGCGCACGTGCTTCTGTATATTCACTAGGTGTCCGTACGTCGTATTCAGCAATGATTTGTTTTGCTTTTTGATAAATATTTTTCATATTCATCAAGCCAAACTTCGAATATGGACGCTGATAATACGTTTGTAAGGAAATATTTTCTCCAATTGAAAAATCAAGGACAAGTCCGTGCTTATGACGGTCTTGAGGAATATGTCCGATACCAGATTCTGTGACCTTACGAGGCGGGAGATTTTGAATGGCTTTCCCGTTTAGCATGATCGTCCCAGATTCGGATTTTTTCAGACCTGTAATGGCTTCAATTAATTCAGATTGACCATTTCCGTCTACACCCGCAATTCCGACAATCTCACCGGCTTTCACTGATAAATTGAGTTGTTTCACGGCTTCAATTCCTCGCGTATCTTTAACAGTGAGATCTTGAATTTGCAAGACTTCTTCAGCAGGGGAGGCTGCTTTTTTGTCTGTTTTAAATGAGACTTCGCGGCCGACCATTAAACTGGCAAGCTCGTCTTTGTTTGTGTGTTCCACATCAAGTGTACGAATACCTTGCCCTTTTCGGATAATGGTCACACGATGACAGGCATCCATAATTTCTTTAAGCTTGTGGGTAATTAAAATAATGGATTTGCCTTCATTGATTAAGTTTTTCATAATTTGTATGAGTTCTTTTATTTCTTGAGGTGTTAAGACGGCTGTTGGTTCGTCGAAGATCAAGATGTCAGCGCCGCGGTATAGTGTTTTTAAGATTTCTGCTCGCTGCTGCATACCGACTGAGATGTCAGATACTTTAGCCGCAGGGTCTATTTTTAGTCCATAACGGTCAGAAAGTTCCTGCACTTGCTGAATGGCTTGTTCTTTGTCAATCTTTCCAAATTTCTTTGGCTCTTTTCCTAAAATGATGTTTTCAGCCACAGTAAATGTATCAACTAGCATAAAATGCTGATGGACCATTCCAATGCCTAAATCACTAGCATCATTTGGACTTGAGATTGTAACCGGTTTTCCGTGTACCTTGATTTCACCTTTTTCAGGCTGATACAGTCCGAAAAGCACGTTCATAAGCGTTGATTTTCCAGCGCCGTTTTCACCAAGCAGCGCATGAATTTCGCCCTTTTTTAGCTGCAGCGTAATGTTATCATTTGCTACAATGCCAGGGAATTCTTTGCGTATATTCAACATTTCAATGACATAATCCACAGGTTTAACCGCTCCTTTTTTAGGGTGCTGATGAAGATAAAAACTAGCAAAAGAAAAGCTGCAAAACAAGGCTGCAGCTTTTCTTTTACCACCTTTTACGAATAAAGAGGAGGTAAAGGAGAGGCAAGGGGATAAGGCGCGCTTATCCCGATGCACAAATTAAGCTTTAAAATCTTTTAGTTCATCACGTGTTGCAGGGATTTTTACTTCACCCTTGATGATTTTTTGTTTCCATTCTTCGATTTTCTTCAATACATCTTTATCAAGATTCTCTTGAGATGGAGAGATGTCAACGCCGCCTTCTTTCAGACCGTACGTGATGACTTCGCCACCAGGGAATTTACCTTCTTTTGCTTTTGTTGTTAAGTCTTGTACCGCTGTGTCTACTTTCTTAATCATAGAAGTAAGAGTGACACTTTGTTTTGTTCCAGGTACTTTACCTTCGTCATACTGGTCTTTATCAACACCAATGACCCACACTTTGCGGTCAGGATCAGCTTTTTTCAGGTTTTTCGCTTCTGTGAAGACACCAGTTCCAGTTCCGCCTGCTGCGTGGTAAATGACGTCAACGCCAGATTTGTACATACTTTCAGCTGTTGCTTTACCGATGTCTGCTTTATCGAATGCACCAGCATATTTCACTTCAACTTTTGCTTTTGGATTAGCTGCTTCAACGCCTGCACGGAAACCAACTTCGAATTTTCTGATTAATTCAGAATCAACGCCGCCAACAAAACCAATTTTGTTTGATTTTGTAGAAAGAGCCGCTGCCACACCTACAAGGAATGAACCTTCGTTTTCGTTAAATGTAATGCTTGCTACGTTGTCTTTTTTTACAACTGCATCAACGATGGCAAAGTGGTTTTTCTTACGTTGATTCGCAATTTCAGTAATAGAATCTTGCATTAAGAAACCAATTCCGTAAATCAAATCAAATTTCTCACGAGCAAGTGTGTTTAAGTTTGTTGTATAGTCAGCGTCTGATTTAGATTGTAAGTAATCAAAGCCGTTTTTACCTTTTGTTAAATTGTTGTCTTTCCCAAATGCTTGTAAACCTTCCCAAGCAGATTGGTTAAACGATTTGTCATCGACACCACCGACATCAGTTACCATTGCAACAGTGAATTGATCTTTATCTTTTTTGTTTTCACCGCTGTTTGAGCCAGAGTTGCCGCATGCTCCAAGGATGGTTCCTGCTGCTACGACTAAGGACAATGCAAGTCCAATTTTGCGCTTCTTCAAAACATAACCCCCTATAAAATTTAAAAGTTTCAGAAAAGTCTCGCGAAAAAAGACCGACTCTTGCCTTCTCCTATCCTTCTGAAAAGGGTATTTTATCCTGCATTCTTTTAAAATTGATGGAAACAGGAGAGAAGATGTAAGACATCAGACTTATATCTCGTTGAACTAATCAATCATAATTTATCATTTCCCATCGAATAAATAAATAGAAATTTGTTTTATTTTTAAAAAAATGTTAAAAGGCTAAATTCGATGTCTTTTTATGTGCTGAAATATGATATAATGCCGCTTTTATGATGTGCTCTACTACAGTGAAACCGCTGATATCAAGGGGTTTGTGACATCGTATGCCATAAAAAAACATCTGGCCTTTGTGAAAGGTCAGATGTGTCAAATTAAAGATATTGCTGTATCAAATTCATGTTGCTTGTATTCAGTTTATATTGGAAAACAGGGCGGCCGATTGTCCCGTATGCCATCTCCACATCAACCACTTCGATATCCTCAAGAAATTTCAAGTATTTTCTAATCGAAACTTGGGAGATTTCTGTATGATTGGCTAGGTCTTCGGTCGTGAATGCCTGCTGACCGAATGATTGAATGCTTGTCCAGATGAGTTTGAGTGTGCTCTTCGTTAAGCCTTTTGGCAGCAGGACTTTTTCCGCCTCTGCTTTTTTATGAAAAAGCTTCGCGTCTAAATCATTTTGAGAGATGCTGTTCATCGTTTGGTATAGGGCATGTTTTCTTTTATATTCTGCCAGTGCTGATTGGAAGCGTTCGAACTCAAAAGGTTTGATTAAATAGTCGACAGCTCCGTTTCGCATCGTTTGCTGTACGACATCCACTTCATTTGCAGCTGAAATGACGATGACGTCAACGGAATGATTTTGCTCACGAATTTCTGATAATAGGGCGAGCCCATTTTGTCCAGGCATATAAATATCAAGCAATACAAGGTGAATGATTTCTGATTTTAAGATGTCTAGTGCCTTCTGAAATGAGGTGGCAATCCCTTTTAATTCAAAACCTTCTATTTGGGTCAAGTAGCGTTTATTCAGCTCCCCGACCATTGGGTCATCTTCTACGATCAACACATTAATCATGTGAATCCTCCTTTTGTTTATATGGAATACGGAGACTAAAGGTCGTTCCTTCTCCTTTTTCGCTTGTGACGATCATATGTCCGTTCAGTTTTTTGATGCTTTGGTCAACAAAGTAAAGGCCAAATCCTCTGTCTTCTCCTTTTGTTGAAAAGCCCTGATCAAACATGATGTCCTGTTCTTCTTTTGTCAGACCGACACCTGTGTCTGTAATTTCAATATGAAGCTGCTCTTGGACATATCTGAATGAGATGGAGATATTTTTGTTCTCTGTATGGGAAACGGCATCGAGTGCGTTATTTAACAGATTACCGATGACCGTAATAAGGTCATGTGTGACTGCTGGGTCCTCCGAGTTTGGTACCTGTGTACTGCAATTGACTTCTAAAGCTGCGCCTTGTTCTCTGATATAGCTTTGTTTTCCTAGTAAAAACCCGGCTAAGACTGAGTTTTTCACATGGTTGATGATTTCATTTGTTTCTGTCTGCTGATAAATTGCAATATCTTTAATATAGGTGCCAAGGTCATCATAGTTCTTTAGCTGGACCAATCCTAAAATGACATGGAGCTTGTTCATAAATTCGTGTGACTGGGCACGAAGTGCATTGGCATACATCTTCACCCCGCTCAGCTGCTCAGCCAGGTGTTTGACTTCTGTTTTGTCACGGAAGGTTGCGATCGCTCCGACAATTTCCCCTTTTACCGTAATCGGCACCTCATTAAAGACCAGCTCCAGTCCGTTCATTCTGACATCGCGATCAAGCAGCGGTTTCCGTGTTTCGATTACTTGCTTTAAGCCGCTTGAAGGAAGAAGGGCCTGTACATCTTGTTCTCTAGGGTCAACCATAATGCCCATATTATGAAAAAGACGTTTAGCTTCTGCATTTGCCAGCTTGATTTTACCGTGCTGATCGACGGCAAGAATGCCTTCTTTTGTTGATTCTAGCATAGCGCTTCGTTCTTTTAATAATGTGGCAATTTCATCTGGCTCTAGTCCAAACATAATCTTCTTTACTTTACGTGCCACAATGAGTGCACCGATAATGCCAGATAAAAGGCTTAGCGATGTGACAAAGTAGAGCGGGAGCAGGCTTTGATGAATAATTAAATCAATTTCCTTTAATGTAATCCCAACTGCCACAGCCCCGAGCTGCTTGCCATCTTGGTTATAAACAGGAACAAAGGCACGCATGGACTTGCCAAGTGTTCCAGATGCGGTACTAATATGTTCTTTACCCTGTAATGCCGGTTTTTCATCACCGCCAGCAAACCGCTTCCCAATCTTTTGCGGATTCGGATGTGTTTTGCGGATACCGTTCATATCCATGACGACAACGAATTCGGTTTTGGTAATACGCTGAACACTTGTTGTATATTTTCGCAGTGCTGTATATGATTGATCTTTTTCCAATGATTTTGCTGTGATCGGAGCCTCTGCGACCATTTTGGCAGTGGAGAGGGCGATATCACGTTCCTGCTGATGAATATTTTTGGCTGTTTCTGACCAGATCGTAAAGAATGTGATACAGAGGGAGATCAGGACAACAATACAGACAAAGATCGTCAGCCGTGTTTGCAGTCTTAAAGTTTTTTTCACGAGTATACCCCTAACGCGCAATTTTTTCGTAATAGTAATACTTTAACGGGAAAATGTAAGTTTGTGAAGGAATGTACGTGCAAAATCACAAATTTGATTTAGATTCCAGTTTACTTGGAAAGCATCTTGTCAATCCGTTTTAAGTGAGCCATAATAAAAATGAGCTTATGAGAAAGGATCTATTTATGAAAAATACATATTTGACTGGATATTTTCCGCTGATTTCAATTTTGCTATTCAGCTCTGCCTTTTCTATTTTTACAGTAGGTATCACGACTGACTTCTTGACCCAAGCAGGGATTTTAAAAGGAATGCTGGAATTTTTCTCTGAACAGGGCATTCGTCTTGCTTTATTTGCCGCATTTGCACTTGTTTATTTTATGATTTTATCTGCTTTAAAACTCATTGCAGATACGGTGTTAGAGTTGGCGCTGCTCTTTTTTGCAAAGGACCCTGAAGGGGAGAACTTAAAGAAAATTCGGATTGCATCGGTTGTCTATTTGTTTGCCAGCTTACTTGCATTTCTATTGACGCAGCAGCTCATTTTGCTTGTTGGGCTTTTTGTTTTAGCAAGTCTCGTCTATTTTATCTGGGTTGTGGTACGCATTTATCAATCACTTTCCATGCTGAATTTAATTGGGTTTATGATGTTTAATCTGCTGTTTTGGGCCACGTTTTTGATCGGCATTTTGTACTTATTTATTAAGCTTTATAACAGTGTGATGGCGAGTCTGCCAGCTTAATCAGACGAAAGAAAGCATCCTCCGATGATGGAGGATGCTTTTTTTATGGAAGAAACCGCTTCTGAATATCAGGTGTAGGCATCATACAGGATGTTTTTTGACCAAACCATTTGTAGCGATTCTTTGCAATGAGTTGATAAAACCAGTCACGGATTGGTCGAGGGATCGCGAGGAGTAAATAGCTCCATCTGTATATCCCTTTTAAATGGCGCGCCGCTTTTAAGATGCCTGTTGACTTCATATAAAGGGTCCCATTTTCAATATAAATGAATGAATTGAACTCATCTAAAGGCAAGCCGTTTTCTTTTAAAATACGCTGCCCTGTATCTGATTGTAAAGAAGCAAACATCATCCGCTCATTCGGGTCGCGCTTGATGATAAACTGAACAGCACCACTGCACACGTTGCAGACACCGTCAAATAAAATGAAGTGAGAGGGTTGTGTTGAATGCATCGCAATCAAACCTCCTGTTTATCTAGCGTATTGCATAGTTTGTTTCCAAATACGTAAGTGCGGACTTGAACTATAAATAGATTCAACGGTTCCTCTATCTCTTCCTACCCATACACCCATTGTGTATTGATCTGTCAGGCCAACAAACCAAATGTCTTTGTAGTCATTGGATGTGCCTGTTTTTCCCCCAATGTAAGGAGAATTGAAATTCGCCTTTTTCCCTGTTCCACTTTTCACAACAGAGGCAAGTAGCTTGCGCATTGTTTCATTTGTACGCTGAGAATAGATTTGCTTCGGCGACTCTTTCCACTTGTAAAGGGTTTTGCCGTTTAAGTCTGTGACCTTTGTAATGGAGTGATTTCGCGTATAGGCACCTTGATTGCCAAACACGGTATATGCATCGGTTATTTCTAGCGGCGAGAAGCCTTTTGTAAATCCTCCAAGTGCAGAAGGGAGGCGGTAATCATCTGCGACAATATGTTCGAATGAGAACTTTTCTAAATAGCTGAAGCCTTTTTTGACACCGACTGTATCAAGCATACGAATCGCTGGTGTATTGTAAGAGTTCTTAAAGGCTGTTTCAAGTGTTACAGTTCCATACGTTTTATGATTATAGTTTTGCGGGCAATATCCGCTACTGCAAAACTTGCCGGCACTGATTTTACTTGATGCCGTGGCACCGGTTTGATCAATATAAGGGCCATAATCTAACAGCGGCTTAATTGCGGAACCTGGTTGTCTTTGCGCTTGATAGGCGTAGTTGAAATCAAACTTTTTATAATTCTTCCCGCCAGCAAGTGCGACGATTTGATGGGTTTGGTGGTTAATGACTGCTGAACCGCCTTCCACACCTTGATAAGGCAATTGTGCATTGAGCTGATAAACCGCTCTTTGTTGTAAGGAAGGGTCTAGTGCTGTATAAATCTTCACACCATCTTGAAGCAATGCACTGACCTTTTCTGATAATTCTTTTTGAATTGCCTTTTTTGCGCCAGCTGTTTTGGCTTTTTTCAATCGTTTTGTAAAGCCTTCCTGATCAGACACCAGATCGGTAAATTCTTCATTGGCGTAGGTCACATAGTCAGGGTAAAGATTTTTCTTTTCACTTAAGGACAAGCTGATTTTTTCTTTCACTGCTTTTTTGTATTGCTTCTTAGTAATGACACCATCTTTTTCTAAAATACCAAGCAGCCGTTCCTGGCGTTTCTTTGTATGTTTGAATTTTTTCAATGGGTCATACAGCGTAGGGTTGTTAGGAATCGCAGAAATAAATGCCATCTGTGCAAGTGTCAAAGAACTAAGCGGCTTATCAAAATAGTAATTAGCCGCAGAACCGACACCGTAAACCCCGTTACTGAAATAAATCGTATTTAAATAGCTTTCGAGTATTTCCTCTTTTGTGAATTTTCGCTCGAGCTCATAGGAATAGAGCAGTTCTGTAAACTTTCGGCTGAATGAACGTTCATGACTTAAATATAAATTACGGGATAACTGTTGTGTGATGGTGCTAGCGCCTTGGCTAATGCCATGGTTTTTCACATTTGCGGCAAGGGCACGAATCACGCCCATAAAGTCAATGCCTTTATGGTCATAAAAGTTGCGGTCCTCTGATCGGAGGAACAGCTCCTTGACGGAATCAGGAATTTTATCGTACTTCACGAAAACACGGTTCTCATCGTTTGATACGATCTCAGAGATAAGAGAACCATCTCGATCATACATATAACTGTTTTGGGAAAAGTCTACCTTTTCCAGCTTGATTTTTTGATCAAGCACTTCGTTAACAGGTTTTACACTTGCGGCTTCTTCCTTTGATAGATAAAAAGTCAGAACAAATAATGGAATGAGGGCAGCAAGTAATAACCATCCAATGATTGCACGAAACATGAGGTCACTCACTTTCTTCGGATTTCTAGCCATATCGTACCATTCTTTTGCGATTACGAGAAGGTTATTTTTAGAAAAGAATAGACGTGAAGTCTAGTAAACAAGGCATTTAGACAGAAGAAAAGAGTATCTGATGATGGATCAGACACTCCTCTCTTTTGACTTTGATTGTGAGCGGACCGCCCATAAAAATAATGCCCCGAAAAGGAAAATGCCTGCGGTGACATAAAAGACAGCTGGAATTCCGTAATGACTCGCCACAATGCCGCCTATAACGGGTCCGACGACATTTCCAAGAAAGCGGAAGCTGACATTGTAACCAAGCACTTCCCCTTGCATAGAGGCAGGCGCTTTGATGCGAATATAGGCAGTCGTACAAGGAATGATGCCGCCTAGTGCCATCCCGTATAAGAAACGGAAGATGACTAACATCCCGTAGGAATCTGCCATCGCTTGCGGGATAAATAAAATGGAGGAGAGGATGAGAAGGGCGAGCAGCACCTTATCGTGACCAATACGATCTCCAAGGTCTCCCCATTTCCGTGTAAACAGCAAATTGCCAAGCCCCGTTGCAGAAAACGCCAGCCCTGCATAAAAGGCAAGATTGACTGGGCCGTGTAAATCATGAATGTACAATGCTAAAAGCGGCTGAATACTAAAGTTCCCGACTTGCGTAATAAATGTGAGAAGCATGGTGACGACAAGTAAAGGCTGTTTGAAAATATGGACAAGGACGTCCTTCCGTGAGTAAGAAACCCGTTTTGCTTCTTTTGAACGGATCGGCTGTTCTTTCACACCGAAGATAATGACAATCGCTGACACATATATGACAGCAGCTGTTAAGAAAAATGTATAAATGAATCCGACACTGTCTGCCATAAATCCACCCATTAATGGACCGAATAACCCTCCGGCGACATTACTCATCTGCATCGTACCGAGGGTCTTACCGGCTGTTGCCTTTTCGGTCTGTGCAGAAATCAGTGCCATCGAAGTCGAAATAAAGCCTGTCACAAGCCCCATGAAAAGCCTTAACGCAAATAGTTGATAAACGGTTTGAACAAGCCCCATTAATAAAATGCTTGTTGCAATCCCAATACCGTTAATGAGCAAAATCTTTTTATAGCCATGCCGGTCACCAATCCGTCCCCAAATTGGAGAAATGAGAAAGGCTGTTAAAAACGTAACCCCAAAGACATAGCCGCTCCATCTTTGAACAAATTCATTCGAATAACTGCTATCAAGAGACTCTATGTAAAGTGATAAAAAAGGGACGATCATTGTAATGCTGGCAGATACAAAAAAGTTCACAAACCACATGATGTACAAGTTTTTCTTCCTGTTTGTGATAAAGACCACCTTCTTTATTTATTTCGTGTTCCTTAATAATTATAAAGGAAAATAAACGATCTTTCATCTGATGAATAGGTTGGGCATAGTGAATCTGCATTATTTTCACGAAAATGAAGTGATTTCAAAGTCCGTCTTAATATAATAGTAGCAGGATGGAAAACAGACGAGAAAGTGGGGTGAGACTGATGGAACAGAAGACGCTGCTTGTGGTCGATTTTGAATTTACGATGCCTGATGGGAAATATCATCCGCAAAATTTTTTCCCGGAAATCATTGAAGCCGGTGTCGTCAAAGCATCAAATGAAACGATCATAGACACATTCTCAAGCTATGTCAAACCGAAAAAGTTCCCGAAGCTGACAAAGCGCTGTAAATCGTTCCTTGGCATTACGCAGCAGGATGTAGAAAGCGGGATTTCTTTTGAGGCGTTTATCGAGAAGCTCGTGTCACTCGATGGGGGAGAAGACTGTGAGATTATCACATGGGGAAATATGGACATGAAGGTACTGAAGCAAAACTGTATGCTCAATCATATTGGTTTTCCTTTTAAGGGGAATCAAAGGGATCTGGCTTTTGAATATAAAACCTTTTTTGGGGATAGAACACTCACAGGACTTCGGAAAGCAGCTAAGGAGTACGGCAGTGAAGGAGCTGGTAAGCATCATAAAGCACTCGATGATGCCATGACCACTTATCAGCTGTTCACCCTTTTTGAAAAAGATCGATCCTATGTGGAAAATCCGCAAACAACCAAAATTGGTGAACTCATTGACTTCTCTCACTTTTTTGATTCGGCAGATTAGCGGGCGTCTTCTGGAAAATAATCTTTTTCAAGAGAAGAGAGGCACGCTCTTGATTTTTCAGCCCACTTGGAATCATCCGCACTGAGCCCTTTTTTCAATTTGTCTACGGCGTCTTTCAGCGATACTTGATAATCAGGTATGTCGCCATCATAAGGCTTGACCATATGATGAGGGATATTCGTCTGTTCCCTAAAGGCCAAAGCCCGTCTTTCCTGAAAAAAAGGTACGTCCGCTTCTTTTGGATGATGCAGGTCACCTTGAGTGGGGTGTGTTAAAACCGCTTTTACTTGAACGAGATAAGTAGATGGTTTAACGGCTGTCACTTCCCCAATGTAAACACCTGTTTTGTAAAAACCTTTCACGATTTGTCCAATCTGAATGTCTGTCATATGAAATTCCTCCATTTCCTTCGCATAAGAAGGTATTTCCTTTCTTTTAGCCAATATAGTGAAGTAAACGAGCAAAAGGGGGAAGAGCGAATCATGTCGTTCATCATATTCTTTCTACTGTATTTTCCTGAAGATAAAAGGGAGTATATCCCTGCGGCAATCACGACGGTGCTTTTCTTTGCTGCTGCATTTATTTGCTTTCGTCTGATCGTTCGTGCTTCTAAGAAGCAGGAGCAGATCGATGAAAAAAGGACAAAAAAAATGGATTGATCATTTTCTTCTTGTATCTTCAGGAAACTTCACGGTGACTGTTGTACCAGACTGCAATGAGCTTTTGAAACGAATCGTTCCATGATGATTTTCAATGATGGAAAATGTCACTGTCAACCCAAGCCCTGTTCCTTTATTTTTCAATGTGTAATAGGGTTCACCAAGCTTTTTCATTTGGCTTTCTGACATGCCTACACCGTTATCAACGAAATAAAGGCAGATTCGATGATTTTCTTTTGAAGCAAACAGTTCGATTTTACCTTCGTGTTCGGGCGCTGCTTCGATTGCATTTTTGATTAAATTAATCATGACTTGTTTGATTTTCGTTTCATCACCTTGGATGTATAAGTCTGGTTCAATCGATTGATGAATCGTGACCGACTTAAAATTCGCATAGGATGTCATCAGCGATGCACATTCTTCAAGTAATTTAGATAAATTGAGAGACTCAATTTGATAATAATTTTGTTTCGCAATATCAAGATAGCTCGTAATAATATCCTGCGCACGGTCAAGTTCAGATAAAACGAGATTTTTATAATCTTTATTGGTTGACGGCTCTTTCGAATTGTCACTTGAAAAGAGCAGTTGGATAAATCCTCTCACCACCGTCAGTGGATTGCGGACTTCATGGGCGACACTTGCTGCCAGTTCACTCACAATCGTCAGTTTCTCTGATTGGACAAGCTGTGTTCTCATTTGCGCATTCTCTTTCACAAACTCAATGGAATAAATACTCAGCACAAGAAAGAATATGTAGTAAAGAGTTGAGAAAAATAATTCGAGCAGCTTTTGCTGCATAATGAATGCAGGGCTGTACTCTATTAAGCTGACCACAAGCAGTCCAATGTAAATAAACATCCCTTTTGATAACGCAATCAGGACTCCGTATAACAGCTTTCTCTGCTTAGAATATTGGCGCCATTTCCGGTAAAGCAGGAAAGGGATGAAAAAGTAAATCGGTACAACAATCAATCCAACCCATAAAAAAGAGCCATACATCACGAACTTTACGGTTGAACTAACCAAGATAGCGACGATTCCGGCGGTATATCCCCCGTATAAAATAGCCAGTACAAGGGGAATCGATTGAAGCCCAGTCTGCAAATCTAAAATCGAACCAACTGGATACATAATACATAGTGCTGATGAAATGGATGCAAATATTGTGATGAGCAGTTTATTCGTTTTAGGGAAATGAGCAGGGGTCCGGCTTAGCCATAGTGCATGATATAAAAAGATTGGAAATAGAATAAAAGATACATGGAGCAGAAAATCCTTGAACATTTCCATTTAAATGCTCTCCTCGTAAATAATTGTAATTCCTCTCATTATATCATTTCATGTACAAAGTAGATATGATAATAGGAGGGTTTTTTTCTTTAAAAAGAACACCCGCTAGGATGTTCTTTTTAAAGAAATGGTTTTATTCGGATGATAGAGTGAATGCTTGATGAAGGCGCTTCAGACCTTCTTTCACTGTTCCGGCAGGACAGCCTAGATTCATTCGAATAAAGCCGTCTCCTTCGTGCCCATATACGTTTCCGAGCTCTAGTATGACCTTGCCCTTTTTCAGTAGATTACGTTTTAATTCTGCTTGAGTGAGCTCATAATCACGAATATCCAGCCACAATAGATAAGAAGCATCTGGTTTCATATAACGCATGCTCGGCAGATATTCATCAATATAATCCATTGCGATCTTCATATTATTTTCGAGATAAAGAACAAGTGAATCAAGCCACTCATCTCCGTGGCGATAGGCCGCCTCCATGGCAGGAATCGCAAAGGCATTCAGTTTAGACAATCCATTTCTTTGCAATTCATTGGTGAAAAGAGTTCTTTTTTCTTCATCAGAAATGATAATGGCAGATGCCTGAAGCCCAGCTAAATTAAATGTTTTACTCGGTGCAATACACGTTACCGTGATGTTAGCTATGTCATCAGAAAGGCTGGCAAAAGGCACATGCGGCTGCCCGTAAAGCATCAGATCCGAATGAATTTCATCTGACACGACGGTGACACCGTACTGTACACACAGATCTCCTACACGCTTTAATTCTTCTTTTGACCAAGCTCTCCCTGAAGGATTATGCGGATGACAAAGAAACATCAGCTTTGCTTCTGGTCTGCTTAATTTCTTCTCTAAATCATCAAAATCCATCATGTAGCGGTTGTTTTCTATTTTTAAAGGATTGGTTGAGACGATACGTCCGTTTCTTTCAATCATTTGATAGAAGGGCGTATACACCGGTGACTGAATGACCACTTCATCATTCGGAGCTGTAAAGGCTTGTACCGCAAAACTAAGTGCTGTCACGATACCTGGTGTGAAGGTGACGGCCTCTGTTTGTATCGTCCAACCGTGTCTTCTTTTGAGCCAGTCAGCTACTGCTTGCTGCGTATCCTGATCCTGAAATGCATAGCCGAATACGCCGTGATCTAATCGTTCTTTTAAAGCATCAAGCACGACTTGGGGCGCTTTAAAATCCATATCTGCTACCCACATTGGCAGCGCATCTGTTGTCAGGAACAAAGACTCTGCTTGATCCCATTTGACTGATTTTGAACCTTTACGTATGATCTGTTCGTCGAAATTCATGAAACCCACCTCTAGCCGTTTTTCAACCATTCTTGGTTGTGCTAAAATAAACATCACAAAATTTATTATAAGCGGTGATACCCATGAAAGATAGTCAAGCTGTAGAAGAGATGATTCAAGTCATTAAGGCATGGGACCCTTTTCAATATGGAGAGGACTTTTACGAAACGGAGCCTGCTGACGTCATCAGTGCCTTATACGACGCAGAAGACCCGTTATCTTTCGCGAAAGACATTCAAGCCATTTACCATCACTCGTTTGATCAGCTTCTTCCGATGGAAAGCTGCCAGCATATCGCAAATCAGCTTTTTGTCATAAGAGAAGGTAACTCCTGCTCGCTTTAAGACAGGCTGAAATGACCAATTTGATCAGACACAAAGACCGGATTTTCCTCAGGGATGAGGTGCCCGGTTTTTTTTAATGCATGCAAGGTTGAATGCGGTAGATCCTTGTGCAGTCTTTCGCCAATTTGAATAGGAACGATCCGGTCTTCCTCCCCCCAAATCAGCAGGACAGGTGTCTCCATTTTCTTCAAGACATCTGACGCTAAATCGCCTTCCCTGTGCCGAATCAAACGAAAAATACCTCTGAAAATTTGGTCATCTGAAAAAGGCTTTAAATATCCGTCCACCATCTCTTGATCAATAATCGAATGATCATGCACAACAGCGGTTAAATTCTTCATAATACCTTGCTTGAACAACTTTCTTTTTAAATAAAGATAAAAATAAGGAATATATGTGCTGTAAACAAGCGACTTTTTGGACTTATTCATATACCCTGAGCTGCACAAAAGAACAGCTTTTTCAAATAGGTCGGGACGCTCAGATGCAGCATATAAAGCAATTTGTCCCCCCATGGAATGCCCCACGAGGATCGCATGCTGAATCTGCAAATAACCAGCTAGTTCAATAATGATTTTTGCCATGTTGCGATAGCTGTAAATGAACGTATTCGATTTTTCGGACTGCCCGAATGGAGGCAGATCAATTGCAATTAAATTGAAGTCTTGTTTCAGAAGCGGGATGAGCTTTCGATAGCTGAAGGTAGATGAGAAGAGGCCGTGAATCAAAATCAATGTCTTCTTACCTTCATTTGGATAGTGTTCGTAATAGATATCTAAACCGAATTTACTTTTCATATAGGATGGCTGTACAATGTCCACACTCATCAACTCCGATATTTGATACTCACTCTCTGTTAGGTGACTGTATTGTACCCTAAAAAGTGGATTTTAAGCTACGATTAGAATCTTTTCCCTGCTTAGCATAATGGGAAAAACGTGCTATAATGTTCAGAAGATTTTTTAAAACTAGCTTTTTACAATTAGAGGTGTGAAATCAATGAAACTAACCGAAAAAGAAACTGAAATATTAGAGATTTTAGATGAAAACAGCCGCGCCGATTTAAATACAATTGCAAAAATGGCAGGTGTGACATCAGAAGAAGCAGAAGCCATTATTCAAAAGCTCGAAGATCAAAAAGTCATTATTGATTATTCGACCATGATTGACTGGCGAAAAGTAGACGGACACGAAGGCGTTACAGCGATGATTGATGTGAAAGTGACCCCAAAAAGAGGCGTCGGTTTTGATGAAATTGCTGAACGCATTTACAGGTTCCAAGAAGTGGAGTCCGTGTATTTAATGTCAGGCGTGTATGATTTATCTGTTGTGATCAGAGGAAGATCCATGTCTGATATCGCCCGCTTCGTATCTGAAAAATTATCGACACTTGATTCTGTTGTTTCAACCACTACTCATTTTATTTTGAAAAGATATAAGCATGATGGGAAAGTCTTTGAAACAGGGGACGATGACAAAAGAATCGTGGTGTCTCCTTAAATGAAAAAGTCTTATTTATCTGAAACGGTACAAAGCATTCAGCCGTCAGGTATTCGGAAATTCTTTGATTTGGCAGCCACAATGGAAGGGGTTATCTCCCTCGGGGTCGGCGAACCGGATTTCGTGACAGCTTGGAATGTGAGAGAAGCCAGTATTATGTCTTTAGAACAAGGGCTGACCTCTTATACAGCAAATGCTGGACTGCTCTCTTTGCGAAAAGAATTGAGCCATTATCTATATAAGCGGTTTCACATTGAGTACAGTCCTGAAGAAGAACTCATTATTACCGTTGGTGGTAGCCAGGCGCTTGATTTGGCCTTTCGCGCCATTTTAAACAGCGGGGACGAAGTGATCATCCCAGAGCCTTGTTTCGTCGCATATGGGGCTCTTACGACACTTGCGGGCGGTGTACCGGTTTATTTAAGTACATCGGCTGAAAAAGATTTTAAAGCCGATTCTGCTGATCTTCGTACGAAGCTGACGCCGAAAACAAAAGCCATCTTGCTATGCTCTCCATCAAACCCAACAGGGTCTGTTTACTCGAAAGAAGAGCTTGAAGATATTGCTCAGTTTGCAAAGGAGCATGATCTTTTAATCATCACAGATGAGATTTATGCAGAGCTGACGTACGATGAAGCTTTTACGAGCGTAGCGGCGATTCAAGATATGAAGGAAAGAACGATTTTGATTTCAGGCTTTTCCAAAGGGTTCGCTATGACGGGTTGGCGCTTAGGCTATGTGGCAGCACCCCCAGTCCTCCGTGATGCCATGCTGAAAATACATCAATATTCTATGATGTGTGCACCGGCTATGGCACAATATGCCGCAGAAGAAGCATTAAAAAATGGACTTGAAGATGTGGAGAAAATGAAGAAAAGCTACAGAAGGCGCCGTAATTTGTTTGTCGGCTCTCTCAATGAACTTGGACTCACTTGCCACCAGCCAAACGGAGCGTTTTACGCTTTCCCGTCCATTAAAAGCACAGGCATGACTTCAGAACAATTTGCCGAGGAGCTGCTGCTTAGCGAGAAAGTAGCGGTTGTCCCTGGAAATGTATTCGGTCCAAGTGGTGAAGGACATATTCGCTGTTCATATGCATCATCACTCGATCACTTGCAGGAATCACTTTCAAGAATCCAGCGTTTTTTGCAGAATAGACAAGTGAAAGAAGAGGCACCTGCTATCTTAAAATAAAAAAAGGCATCAATCCATCTGGATTCATGCCTCTCAAATTAGGGGGGAATACTAGAAAGCATTCTTGTTTTCAGGTATTCCCCCTTTTGAACTGATCTAAACCCAATTAAAAAATATTTTGCGTAAAAGACCGTTCTGTGATATAGTTTTTAATTGCGTATAAACGAATATTAAAACATTTATTTAGGAGTTGTTATCATGGCGACAAAGTTTGAAGTAGGCAGTGTTTACACTGGTAAAGTAACAGGATTACAAGCGTATGGTGCGTTTGTTGCATTAGATGAAGAAACTCAAGGACTTGTGCACATTTCTGAAGTGACACACGGTTTTGTAAAAGACATCAACGAGCACCTTTCAATTGGTGACGAAGTACAAGTGAAAGTTCTTTCTGTTGATGAAAATGCTGGTAAAATCAGCCTTTCTATCCGTGCAACGCAAGAAGCACCTGAAAGAAAAGAAAGCAAACCAAAGAAACAAAGACCACAGCAAGTGAAAGAAGAAGCTGCAGCACCACAAGGTTTCAATACACTGAAAGATAAACTTGAAGAGTGGATTGAGCAATCAAACCGTAAAGACCTTATCAAGAAATAAAAAAAGCACCGCTTCAAACGGTGCCTTAGGCTGCCTCATAGGCAGTCTTTTTTTATGTCTTTTTCATTAGCGGACCTCTGGATTTGGCTCGTCACGGCGGACAGCTTCTTCACTAGGTTTGAACAACAGACCAAGATTGACAAGGCCTGCAATTCCAACAAGACCATAAATAATACGTGATAATGCAGCACCTTGACCGCCAAAGATCGCTGCTACTAAGTCAAATTGAAAAAAGCCGATTAGTCCCCAGTTAATAGCACCGATAATCGTGAGCACGAGGGCAATACGCTGAATAGCACTCATCGTGATTCCTCCTTTCGCTACAGTATCAATACATTTATATTTTGCAGATTTTTAGCCAAACTATGCGTAAGAAAATGGATGAAAGCAAATTACTTTACTTTTGGAAAGAAAGAGGCGCATAATGTAGCGCGAGGAGGAGATCACATGGATCGATTTACTTATTGGAACCCAACGAAATTAATTTTTGGAAAGGGAGAAGTATCAGCCCTTTCAGATGAACTAAAACACTACGGAAAAAACGTATTGCTTGTATATGGTGGAGGCAGCATTAAACGAAATGGCCTTTATGACCAAGTTGTCAGCATTTTAAAAGAATCAGGAGCTGCAATCACTGAGCTTGCTGGTGTTGAGCCAAACCCGCGCTTAACAACAGTTAGAAAAGGGGTTGAGCTTTGCAAAGAGAACCAAATTGATTTTATTTTGGCAGTCGGCGGCGGTAGTGTCATTGACGCAACCAAAGCGATTGCAGCTGGTGCGAAATACGATGGAGATGCTTGGGATATCGTCACTCGTAAGCATGTCCCAATGGAAGCCATCCCATTTGGTACAGTATTAACACTTGCCGCGACAGGTTCTGAAATGAACTCTGGCTCAGTCATCACAAACTGGGAAACAAATGAGAAATACGGATGGGGCAGTCCAGCTGTCTTCCCTAAATTCTCTATTCTTGACCCAGTCAATACATTTACTGTGCCAAAAAACCATACGATTTATGGCATGGTCGACATGATGTCTCACGTGTTTGAACAATATTTCCATCACACGGAGAATACACCTTACCAAGATCGTATGTGTGAAGGACTTCTTCGTACGGTCATTGAAACAGCACCAAAGCTGATCAATGATTTGGAAAACTATGAGCTTCGTGAAACGATTTTATTCACAGGCACCATTGCACTGAATGGAATGCTTTCAATGGGCGCACGCGGAGACTGGGCATCTCACAATATTGAGCATGCGGTATCCGCGGTGTATGACATCCCTCATGCAGGCGGACTTGCGATCTTGTTCCCGAACTGGATGAAACATGTCATTCAAGAAAACCCAGGTCGCTTCAAACAATTAGCAGTGCGTGTATTCGATGTAGACCCTGCGGGCAAAACAGACGAAGAAGTTGGCTTAGAAGGAATCGAAAAACTTTCTGCTTTCTGGACAAGTTTAGGAGCACCAAACCGTTTAGCTGACTATGACATCAACGATGAGAAAATTGATCTGATTGCAGACCGTGCAATGGCACGTGGTGAATTTGGCCAATTTAAAAAGCTGAACAAGGAAGATGTTCTAGCTATTCTAAACGCTTCTTTATAATCGAACATGGAAAAGATAGCTGCTTTTAAGCAGTTATCTTTTTTGAGTTCTGCATGTACATATGTTACAGTAGTCTTTCATGTTTTTGGATATATATGTTTTAAGGAGATGTAGAACAGATGGAGAACTTTATTTACTATAATCCAACGAAATTAATGTTTGGAAAAGGACAACTAGACGGACTAAAAAGCGAACTCGCTCGTTATGGAAAGCGAGTGCTTCTTGTATATGGTGGAGGCAGTATTAAGAAAAATGGTCTTTATGATAAGGTCATCAGCACTTTAAATGAAGCAGAGGCTGACGTATTTGAACTGTCAGGAGTTGAACCGAACCCTCGCCTCACTACAGTGCAAAAAGGGATCGACATTTGCCAAAATGAGAACATTGATTTCTTATTAGCAGTTGGTGGGGGAAGTGTCATCGACTGTACAAAAGCCATTGCAGCTGGAGCTGAATATGACGGGAATGTTTGGGATATTATTTCAAAGAAAACGACCGCTCAAAAAGCACTGCCATTTGGCACAGTATTGACACTTGCAGCGACAGGCTCAGAAATGAACCCGGATTCTGTGATCACGAACTGGGAAACAAATGAAAAGTACGTGTGGGGCAGTTCAGTCACGCACCCTGCTTTTTCAATTTTAGATCCTGAGCACACATATTCTGTGCCAGAGAATCAAACGGTGTATGGCATGGTTGATATGATGAGCCATGTATTTGAACAATATTTCCATAATGTCAAAAACACGCCTTTACAAGATCGGATGTGTTTTGCTGTTCTTCAAACAGTCATCGAGACAGCGCCAAAGCTACTTGAAGACTTACAAAACTATGAGCACCGTGAAACCATCCTTTATGCAGGAACGATTGCTTTAAATGGCACGCTGCAAATGGGCTATTTTGGCGACTGGGCATCACATACGATTGAGCATGCAGTATCAGCTGTTTATGACATTCCGCATGCGGGTGGACTTGCGATCCTCTTCCCAAACTGGATGCGTCATACACTTGATCATAATGTCGAACGTTTTAAAAACCTCATGTTGAACATGTTTGACATTGAGACAGAAGGAAAATCGGATCGTGACATCGCATTAGAAGGAATCGACAAGCTGTCAGCCTTCTGGACAAGCCTCGGTGCACCGAGCCGTTTAGCGGATTATGATATTGGTGAAGATCAACTGGACAAAATTGCTGACATCGCAGCAAAAGAAATGGAATATGGTGGTTTTGGTAACTTTATGAAACTTGGCCGTGATGACATTTTAGCGATTTTGAAAGCTTCTCTATAATTTGGATGGCCGCTTCTCTTCATGAGGAGCGGCTTTTTGCTGCATCAATGACGATCACTTGATTTCAATAGCTAGTTCCGCTAAAGTGAAAGGGACAGAACTAACGTAATGGAGGGCTTACAAGCGATGACACATATTCAATTTGACTACTCGAAAGCGTTACCTTTCTTTCAAGAACATGAGCTTACATATTTAAAAGATTTTGTGAAGGTGGCCCATCATAATATTCATGAACAAACGGGTGCTGGCAGTGATTATTTAGGCTGGGTTGACTTACCGAAGCAATATGATCGCGAAGAATTTGCCCGCATTCAAAAAAGTGCTGAAAAGATTAAATCTGATTCTGATGTATTACTCGTTGTTGGAATTGGTGGATCTTATCTTGGGGCACGTGCGGCCATTGAGTTTTTAAACCATTCTTTCTATAATACTTTGCCAAAAGGCAAACGCAAAACACCGCAAATCATCTTTATTGGAAACAACATCAGTTCTTCTTATTTAACAGATGTAATCGATCTGCTAGAAGATGCCGATTTCTCCATTAACGTGATTTCAAAATCTGGTACAACAACAGAGCCAGCCATTGCGTTCCGTATCTTTAAAAAGCTCCTTATCGAAAAATATGGTGCTGAAGAAGCGAAAAAACGCATCTATGCGACAACTGACAAGGCACGCGGGGCACTCAAAACATTAGCAACTGAAGAAGGCTATGAATCATTTATCATCCCTGATGACGTCGGCGGACGCTATTCCGTCTTAACAGCAGTTGGTCTATTGCCAATCGCTGTAAGCGGTGCAGACATTGATCAAATGATGGAAGGTGCTGCGAAAGCAAGTGAAGACTTCGCTTCATCTGAGCTCTCAGAAAATGCGGCTTATCAATATGCGGTTGTTCGTAATGTTCTTTACAATAAAGGACGGACAATTGAAATGCTGATTAACTATGAGCCAGGATTACAATACTTTGCAGAATGGTGGAAGCAGTTATTCGGTGAAAGTGAGGGGAAAGATGAAAAAGGAATCTATCCTTCATCTGCCAACTTCTCAACGGATCTTCATTCACTTGGTCAATATGTACAAGAAGGAAGAAGAGACTTGTTTGAAACCATTGTGAATGTAGACAAGCCACGACATGAACTTGTCATCGAAGCAGAAGAACAAGACCTTGATGGGTTAAACTATCTTGCAGGAAAAACGGTTGATTTCGTCAATAAAAAAGCATTTGAAGGCACAATGCTTGCTCATACTGATGGGAAAGTACCGAACCTGATTGTGACGATTCCTGAAATGGATGCTTATACATTCGGATATCTCGTGTACTTCTTCGAAAAAGCATGTGCGATGTCTGGGTATTTACTAGGCGTCAATCCATTCGACCAACCTGGAGTAGAAGCGTATAAAGTGAACATGTTTGCTTTATTAGGAAAACCGGGCTTCGAAGAGAAAAAGGCAGAACTTGAGAGCCGTCTCAACCAATCATAAGAATAAAAGGCACATCTTTTCATAAGGTGTGCCTTTTTTTATGTTCTCATGGTGTCAGTGCAAGCCTCCCTAAGCTCTGTACATAGAATAATCAATGGAGGAGGTTGATGAAGCGATGAGAACAAATCATATTTATATCCATGACATTTCCGGGCAGGCCATCGTTAATTTTGGGAATGTTGGGCGGATTTGTCCAATGAGTGCTACGAAAGAAACATCAGGAGCGGGCAGTGCGAACGAGACAAATGCATCATCCAGCCAGGCCTTATTTGATGCCGCATTTACAAACAATGTGCAAATCACGAAAGGCAAATGTATGAATTCCTCTCTTTAACGAACCCTATACAAAAAGGAGGGTTCTGTATGATTCATGTACCATCTAGGCTAACTGGTGAAAGCTTTTCACTGTACCATTTAGAAGAAAACATGAAGCCGCTCGGATATGTCATTAATGGGAATTGGGATTATGATCATGGATATTTTGATTATAAAATTGACAACCGTGACGGCTATACCTTTCTCAGAGTTCCGTTTACAGCCGAGAAAGGACAGCTGGATCAGCCAGGCGTTGTGGTGAAAATGGGACATCCATTTCTCTTAAAGCATGTCTATCAAGATAAATTAGATGACCATGCGATGGTTGGAAATGTAGGGGCATCTTTTAACCAATTCCAAGAACCGAAAGAGAAAGACGGAGATGTGTCAAAGGCTTATGCCGAAATTGGCTTTTCACTCGTCAAAGAATTAGAAGATGCACTGCTTTAAAAGCTGATCAGCTCATCCTCTGGATGAAGCTCATATCCAAAAGGAGGATTCATCATGGGTCCTTCTTTTTTTTGTACGCCTACAATGATGACATGGTGCTCTAGAAAGTGATGAAGTGCCGTTAAGAATGTCTCTCCAGCTAATGAAGCCGGTACTGGAATGATGGTGATCTGTTTATGGAGGGTCATGTTTCTTTTGATTTTTAACGCCATGAGCTGTTCTTTTAAAAGAAAATGCTCCACCATTAAATGATTCACGGCATCAGAAGTATGGATGACTTGATTGGCTCCAGCCCGCTCAGCATTTTTCACATAGCGATCGGTTAAAATTTCAATTAAACAATATAACGAAGGATTTAATCCTTTTGCCGCAAGCAAGGTTAAGACACTCTGCATATCAGCCGTCACTTCATTTTCATGCTGGTCGGCGGTAATCATCAATGTATCAGCACTCATAATATTTGCTCTGCGAAGTGTGGCATCCTCTGTACCATGGCCTTTAATAAAATGGACATTCTCTAAAAGAGGTCCTTCCTTTAAGGAATCATCAATGAGTACAATCGGCATGGCGGGATCAATGGTTTGAAACGATTGAAGCAGTTTGTTCGTTTTCTCATTCCAGCCGACAATGATGAGATGTCCCTTCCCCTTGAAAGCCACCTTCCCCTCTACATAATGGTGCTGTTTGCTAAATACAGCGGCAGCAAGCGTGGCAAAATAAGCCGTTACAAAGCTTGCCCCGATCAGAATCAGCGCCATACCTGCGATTTGTCCGGGTATGGTTTGCGGCACAAAATCACCATAGCCTACCGTCGCGACTGTAATGAGAGCCCACCAGATCCCATCAAAGATCGTATGATACTGCTTTGGTTCAAGTATGACGATTAATTGTCCAAAAAAGAGAAGCAAGAAACAGATGATGATCGCAATGCGAACATAAAGAGGCCATCTTAGCCAGGCAATGAAGATACGGTTTGATTTCATCGAACTCGTCCTTTCAGGGAGACTGCTAATGTCAGTATGCCCGATTAGGAAACAATTTTTCATCATCGTCATGTATTGAAATAGAACCCATATCTTAAAATAAGAGAGAAGAAGGAGGGAATGCGAATGTCGTTTGTTCAAAAGACCGTACTTCTTTTTATCGGCGCCCACTTTTTATCATCTGCGGTGATTTTACTCGTGTTTGATTTAAATGCGGTGAACCATTTCATGAATGATTTCTCGTGGCTTCGTTTTTTTCAAGACCTATATGGAACGGTGACATTTTATACAGCATGCATCGGAATGTTCTTCTTTTTCATTGGTGTAGTGATTCCCCTTAAAAAGACCTAGTGCTTTTTGCTGTACACGTTACATAAAAGTCATTAAAATTGTAAATAAATATATAAAATAAAAAGGAAGCTGATGAGCATGCTGTTTTTTTATTTTTTAACATTTGCCGCATTGGGATTGTCTTTTTGGGCACAATTTAAAGTAAAGAATAATTTTGAAAAGTATTCAAAGGTTGAAGCTGCCAGTATGAAAACAGGTGCTGAAACCGCTCGATATATTTTAGATCGCAACGGGTTATACGACGTACCCGTTGAACCGGTAAGAGGAACTTTGACTGATCATTACGACCCGACGCAGCGTGTGGTTCGTTTATCTGAACCAGTGTATTATGGCCATTCCATTTCGGCCATTTCAGTCGCATCACACGAGGTTGGACATGCCTTGCAGCATCAGGAATCCTATGGTGCGCTTGTCTTGAGACATAAGATTTTCCCTGTCGTGAACTTTGCATCTGGTGTTGCCCCGCTTCTTTTCCTAGGTGGATTATTGCTCGGCAGCCTTAACTTAATCGGGCTTGGGATCGTTTTGTTCTCAGCTGCTGTGTTCTTTCAGCTAGTGACATTGCCTGTTGAGTTTAACGCAAGTTCTCGTGCAAAGAATATCATTGTTTCAGAAGGAATCATTAGAAGCAGTGAAGAAAGAGGCGTGAACAAGGTGTTAAATGCCGCAGCTCTTACGTACGTAGCAGCGGCCCTTGTCTCCCTGTTTGAATTGCTCCGTTTTGTAATGATCTTCCTAAATGGCCGTAATGATTAATTGACGCCAGAGGAGGTGAGCCCTTACCCGTGTTAGGTAAGGGTTTTTTTGTATATTTTAAACGTATTTTTAGTCCTATTACTCATTGCTGCGACAGCATTTTTTGTTGTCACTGAATTTGCGATTGTGAAAATTAGAGGCTCAAAAATCAATCAGCTGATTGAAAGCGGTGATAAGAGAGCCATTCATGTTCAGAAACTGACAACCAACCTTGATGAATATTTATCTGCCTGTCAGCTTGGTATTACCATCACGGCATTAGGCTTAGGGTGGTTAGGGGAGCCGACAGTGGAACATTTCCTGCATCCGCTTTTTGAAAAGGCAGGGCTTCATTCCGCTTTGACAGACATCATATCGTTTATCATTGCCTTTGTGATCATTACGTTTTTGCATGTTGTCGTTGGGGAACTTGCTCCCAAAACGATTGCCATTCAAAAGGCAGAAGCCGTCAGTCTTGTGACGGCAAAACCTCTTATTTTTTTCTATAAAGTCATGTATCCGTTTATTAAAGCATTAAATGGGGCTGCACGAGGCATTGTGAAATTATTTGGTTTTCATTCTGTCAAAGAACATGAAGTGGCGATCAGTGAGGAAGAATTGCGTCTCATCCTGTCTGAAAGCTACGAAAAGGGCGAGATCAACCAATCTGAATACAAATATGTCAATAAAATATTTGAATTTGATAACCGAGTGGCGAGAGAGATCATGATCCCGCGCACAGAAATCTCTGCCATTGAAATTGAACAGAGCCTGGAAGACGTGACGCATTATATGCTGAACGAAAGGTATACACGTTATCCTGTCATTAAAGAAGATAAAGATCATGTCATTGGTGTGATCAATAGCAAAGACGTATTTAAAGCAAGTTTTCTTAATCAAGAGGTGTCCATTGAAGACTTAATGCGCCCTGTCATTCGTGTCATTGAAAGTACACCAGTTCAAGAACTGCTGATTTTGATGCAAAAGGAACGGATTCATATGTCGGTGCTTGTAGATGAATACGGCGGAACAGCTGGTCTCGTCACAGTTGAAGACATATTAGAAGAAATTGTGGGGGAGATTCGGGACGAATATGATCAAGATGAAACCCCTCATATTGTGAAAAAAGGTGACTTTCATTATGTGATGGATGGGAAAGCTTTGATCGATGAAGTAAATGATTTATTGGATTTAGCGATTGAAAATGATGATGTTGATACAATTGCCGGTTGGATGATGACGCATAAAATTGACTTTGACATTGGAGATATCATTGAAGCAGAAGGCTGTGAATTTAAAATCGTCGATGCAGAAGATCATCATATTCGAACCATAGAAGTAAAAAAGGTTCACTTTTCCTAAAAACCTCGGAGCTATTGACGAGGTTTTTTTGCTTGGTAAACTTTAGGTAAGAAGATTTGTTTCTGCCAACCGGCAGTGATTGGTTTCACATAAAAAGGGTATGGTTTTATAGAGATGATCAAAAGGAGCAGAGAAATGAAAAAAATCAATGTACAAACAGACAAACACGATGACATGATAGACATTACCCATGAAGTTCAGCAATATGTCCGGGAAACTGGGATTCAAAACGGAACGGTTATGGTCTATTGTCCACATACGACGGCTGGAATCACCATTAATGAAAATGCCGACCCAGACGTCAAACGAGATATGCTGCGCCGGCTTGACGAAGTCTTTCCGTGGGAACATCCAAAAGATCGTCATATGGAAGGCAACACAGCAGCGCATATGAAAGCTAGTTATATGGGAGCATCTCAGCATGTTCTTGTCCATCATGGTGATCTTGTGCTTGGAACGTGGCAGGGAATCTATTTTTGTGAGTTTGACGGACCGAGACATCGTCACTTTTATGTACAGGTGTCATCTAACGAGTAAGGGCGGGGGAGAAGATGGGAGAATTCACAGCGTTACTTCAAATTGAACATGGCATCATTCAAGCACCAATGGCAGGAGGAGCGGTGACGCCGCAGCTTGTCGCTGCTGTTTCACAATATGGCGGTCTCGGCAGTTTAGCAAGTGGTTATGTACAGCCTGAAAAGATGAGGCAACAAATCAGACAGGTCAAACAGCTGACATCTCGTCCATTTCAAGTGAATGTGTTTGTCCCTGAACCCATTTCAGAAACGAAAACAGAAGATGTATCATTTTGGACAGATCGGCTACCTGTCATTCCAGAAGCACAGATGATCCCTAGCGAGGAAGAATTATGGAAGGACTATGAACAAAAAATCAACATTCTTCAAGAAGAAGAAGTCCCAGCTGTGTCGTTTACATTTGCCTGTCCAAACGAACAAACAATTCATCACCTGAAACAAAAGGGGATCTTTCTCATTGGAACAGCTACAACAAAAGAAGAAGCACTACTTTTAGAAGAAAAAGGAATGGATGCCATTGTTCTTCAAGGAAGCGAAGCAGGAGGGCACCGAGGTACCTTCTTACCTTCAAAGGGAGATGCTCTGCAAGGGCTTTTCTGCCTGATCAGTGATGTCAGATCCGTCTGTCATATCCCATTGATCGCCGCTGGAGGGATCACAGACAGGGCCACTATGAGCGCAGCACTAGCACTTGGAGCAGATGCGGTTCAAATAGGGACACGATTTTTAGCGAGTCAAGAAAGTGCTGCGGCAGATGTGTACAAAAAGGCGCTGTTACAGGCAGAAGGCAGTGAAACAGCGATGACACGGCTTTTCTCTGGAAAAAAAGCCAGAGGTATTGTCAATCAGTGGATGGAGGAAGAAAGACGAAATGAAGACCGGGTTCTCCCCTATCCCATACAGCATGTATGGACAACACCGATGCGAAAAGCGGCAGCTGCTGCAGGAAACCGAGAACAAATGGCTCTTTGGGCAGGTCAGGGGGTTGGCCGCATTCTCTCGATTTTAACCGTTGAAGAGATCATGCATGAACTCACGCAGAAATAATTTGATAATGGGTGGTGTGACAGGATGGAAATCTTAAAACATTCATATCGGAAAAAAGGACAAATTGAATTTCTATTTGATGATTTTCCGCACTCCCCTGCCGTCCTTACCCCCATTCGTCATTACTATTTCGTTCGTTATGTCAAATGGAATCAGCACGACCCTCCAGTCACAAGAAACGATCTAGAAGAAATGGAAATCCTAGCAAACACAATGCTTGGCACGCTCCATGATTACCGCAAACGCAAGGCATACAAAGGCCCCTTGTCATAACCTATAGACAAGAGGCCCTTTTTAGCTACCAAACATTTGCCTGAGATAAATAACATCCATCCTAGTAGTCTGCGGCAGTAAATAAGCGGACTGAACAGCCCCTGGCCGTCTTCTGGCATTTAATTTATCGATAATCTCTGCAGCTGTTAAGATCCCAAGCCCATGCCCATAATATTGATCTTCCCCTAAGTAAATCACATTTTCTCCGCGCCATTGAGACTGTTGATAGCTAAACTCTGGATTCTCGAAATATAGGCAATCCCCATAAATAAAATCATTTCCGCGCTCTGTATAAATGGATAATGTATCATAGTGCCAGTCATACAGCGTTAAACTTCTAAGTCTTCGATTGAACTTCTCGTCTCCTACCGTTTGCAGGACTCCCATATAAAACACAATGACAATCGCTGTGGCACATTCAAAGGCATATTTTGAGCCATTTTCAAAGATGTCTTTAATCCCCGTAGATGGCTCGACTTGATAGCGCAGTTCTAACGCTCCGGCCTCTGATACACGCCAATAGGCGTCATTCGCACGGGACCTTTGAAAGATAGCAAATGAGGCACCGCTCTTGTTCAAATCTCTTGCCGCATTCATGATATTCGATCGTAAAGTCACCTCAAATAACAAATCAGATGCCTGCCTATAACGGAACGTATCATTTGAGGCTTGTAATTGCATCAAAATGATCCGCTTTTGTCCTTCTAGCTGAAACGATGCCAGCTGCTCATTTGTCACTGGCTGTCCTGAAAGGATAATCATATGAAAAGCGCCCCCTTTTGTATTAGCGTATGCGGGATGCTTGGGCAAGGAATCAATTTGTGAAAATAAACAAAAAGGCATCCTTTTTATTTGAAAAACATGAAAATAATATGAAGCTGTCCGATATAAAACATAACGTTTAAAAGGAGGAAAAACATGAAAAGTATCATAAAATGGTTGAAAAAACCATCGATTTCTAAAAGGCTGATTATTTCATTCACACTTGTTCTCGTCTTGCCTATCATTACACTCAGTACGATTTCATATCAGATTGCCAAAGAAGAATTAGATCATGAAATCATGTACGGAGCCAACGCAAGAGTCAATGAGCTGAATGACATGATCGAGCAAAAGCTCTTGAATAAGGAGAACGCAGTCAAACTGTTTACCGAAACATCCAGTGCTGCAGACTTTAAAAAGAAAAACCAGGACGAACTGTATGAGCATTTTGAGATATACAGTAAAATCAATGAAGATGATGTAGTTGGATTTTATGCAGCAAGTAAAAATCGTGATTTTATTCAGTTCCCTAAAGTGGACATGCCAAAAGGCTATGATCCAACAACTCGTGATTGGTATAAAGCGGCGATGCAGGACGAAAAAGGCGAACCTGTGGTCACCAATCCATACATCTCTGCCACAACAAACGGCATGGTTGTCACAATCGCTCAGCGTCTGAAGGACGGGTCGGGAGCCATTGGGATTGATATTGATGTTCAAGATATCGTCGATAAAATCAAAGATATTAAAATTGGACGAGAAGGATATCCAATTATTGCAAATAAAAACAAACAGATTGTAGCTCACCCAGAAGAAAAATCAGGCTCTGCAGTGACTGAAAATATTTCATCAATCCTTTACAGCGGCAAAGAAGGAACATCAACTTATGAGAATAAAGGAGAGCAAAAACGCCTCGTTTTTGTGACAAATGATTTAACAGGTTGGAAAATTGCTGGAACGATGTTTGTATCAGAAACAGAAGAAGCAGCACAGCCAGTTTGGAATTCTGCCATTATTCTTTTAATTTCTTCTTTTATCCTTGGCGGTATTGCGATCTTCTTTATCGTTCGCTCCATCACAATTGGACTTAGAAGGCTTGTTGATTTCTCAGAAAAGGTGAGTGAAGGGGATCTAACGGAAACCCTCGAAACCAAATCGAAGGATGAAATAGGAGACCTCACAAGAAGCTTTAGTAAGATGAGTGAATCTTTGCGTGAAGTTATTCGAGCGGTCCAGCAATCTGTCGACAATGTGGCTTCAGCTTCAGAAGAGCTGACTGCTAGTGCCAGCCAAACAAGTCAGGCGACAGAGCATATCACCATGTCGATTGAACAATTCTCAAATGGGAATGAAGCACAAAATGAGAAAGTCGAATCTAGCACGAATCAGCTTGTCGCAATGAATGAAGGATTACAAGGTATGTCACAAACTTCATCAGAAGTGACTGCTGTCTCCATTCAATCGACAGAAGCGGCTGGACAAGGCGGACGTATCGTTGAAAGCACAGCGAATCAAATGAAACATATCGACACATCTGTACAAGAAGCAGAACAAGTCATGAAAGAATTAGAATACAAGTCTAAAGATATTACGAGCATTTTAAATGTCATTAATGGCATCGCAGATCAAACGAATTTACTTGCACTCAATGCAGCCATTGAAGCAGCAAGAGCAGGTGAATCAGGGCGCGGCTTCTCTGTCGTAGCAGAGGAAGTCAGAAAACTAGCGGTCCAATCCGCAGATTCAGCGAAAGAAATTGAAAAGCTGATCCAAGAAATTGTGTTGGAAATTTCCAAATCTCAAGAGATGTTCAAAGCTGTTAACCGAGAAGTAAATGCAGGACTTGGGATGACAGAAGAAGCAAAAGAAAGCTTCCAAAACATCTATGAGGCGGCAGAAGGTATGTCGAAAAAGCTCACTCAATTAAATGATACAGCGGTTGACCTATCAAGCGGATCAAAACTTGTGTCACAAGCCATGCAGGAAATGCGTCAAGTTTCAAGAGAAAGTGCGGCGAACATTCAAGATATTGCGGCATCTGCTGAAGAACAATTGGCATCTATGGAAGAAATTTCGTCCTCTTCTGTCACACTTGCCAATATGGCTGAGGAGCTAAAAGAGCTGACAAGTCAATTTAAAATTGATTAAAAAACGATGAAAAAATATCCAGAATTGTCTGGGTATTTTTTTTATTTTTAAACGTCATTTCCAGCCCTCTAAAAATAAACCTTTCATCCGATAATAACTTTAGAGAAGTAAAGGGGGAAAGAGAAAATGGGAAAAATGATCCAATGGTTCAAAAAACCATCCATTTCTAAAAAATTAGTTATTGCCTTTTTGGTAGTCCTCATACTGCCAACCGTCGCACTCACAATCAGTGCATTTTTTACATCAAAAACAGAGTTAGACAAACAGATTATGGGCAGTGCGATGAGTCAGGTCAATGCATTTGATACCTTAATCGATGAGAATATTGGGAACAAGGCAGAGGCTGTGACTCTGTTTACAGATGATCTCAAAGCGGTTAATCTTCAAGAAAAAAATAGAAAAGCTACCATTAAAGAATTGCAGCAATACGGAAAAATTAATGAAAAAGATGTCTCAGCCATTTATGCAGGTTCAGAAAAGGGCTTGTTCATGCAATACCCAGTTCAAAAAATGCCTGAAGGCTATGATCCAAGAGAGCGTCCATGGTATCAAGAGGCCATGAGTGCTGATGGTAAACAAGTCATAACGAAGCCATATATCGCAGCATCTACAGGTAAAATGGTCATCACCATTGCCCAAAAAACGAAAGATGGCTCAGGGGTAATTGGTCTTGATATGGAAATTGACAGCCTCATTCAAAAGCTAAAAGAAATTAAAATAGGTCAAAAAGGATATGCTTTCATCATGGAGAAGGATAAAACCGTGCTAGCAGATCCAACCCAAAAGCCAGGAAGCAAAGTCAATGAGAATTTGGCGAACATTATTTTTAAAAACAAACAAGGAAACGGCAGCTATACACTCAATGGAACAGATAAAAAGGTGGCGTATGTCACCAATGAACTAACCGGCTGGAAAATCGGCGGCACGATGCTCGTATCAGAAGTAGAGGATGCAGCTAAACCCGTTTTCAATACTGCCATTATTGTGTTCAGTGTGACACTGATCGTAGCAGGAACCCTCATCTTCTTTATTGTCCGCTCTATTTCAAGTAGATTATCCAATCTTGCCCGTTTCTCGAAAAAGGTCAGCGATGGTGATTTACGTGATAAACTTCAGATTCAATCAGATGATGAAATAGGACAAGTTGGTAAAGGCTTTAATACGATGATTGACTCATTAAGATCCCTCATTGGCGCCGTCCAAACCTCTGTTGAAAATGTCGCTTCTTCATCAGAAGAACTGACCGCAAGCGCAGGACAAACAAGTAAAGCAACAGAGCATATTACATTAGCCATTGAACAATTCTCTACTGGTAACGAAAGCCAGAATGATAAAGTGGAATCAAGCTCAGAAGAGTTAGAAGAAATGAACAGAGGCCTTCAGCACATGAATGAGTCGGCTGAATCGATTACCGCTTCATCCATCAAATCAACAGAGATTGCAGGAGAAGGCGGACAGCTAGTGGAAAAAACCGCTTCTCAAATGAACGTGATTGATCAATCAGTGAAAAAAGCAGAGAATGTCATCAGTGCGCTGGAAAGCAAATCAAAAGATATCACCCAGATTCTTGGTGTCATTAATGGCATCGCAGATCAAACGAATTTACTTGCGCTGAATGCAGCGATTGAGGCAGCAAGAGCTGGCGAATCTGGTCGAGGCTTCTCCGTTGTAGCAGAAGAAGTAAGAAAACTTGCTGTTCAATCTGCCAACTCAGCGAAAGAAATTGAAAACTTAATCAAAGAAATCGTTCAAGATATTGATGTATCACAAGAAGTATTCACAGCAGTAAATCAAGAAGTTCAATCAGGCTTAAGCTTTACTGAACAAACGAAAGTCAGCTTCCACAATATTTTCGACATGACCAAAGAAATCTCAGATCAGCTCCAAACAATGAATCGAACAGTTGTCCAGCTGTCAAAAGGATCTGCACATGTTTCTGAGGCTGTCCGTGAAATTGCAGACGTATCACGTGAAAGCTCCGCCAATATTCAAGACATTGCCGCTTCAGCTGAAGAACAGCTGGCATCAATGGAAGAGATCAGCTCATCCTCTGCCACCCTTTCTTCAATGGCAGAAGAATTACGTGATTTGATTAGCAAATTTAAAGTCGAATAAACAAAATGAAAAGAACCTCCAGCTAGGGGGTTCTTTTTTGAACTGAATATAACGAAAGAAATAGGTAAATGTGCTTATTTTGGTGAGTTTTCGAGCATTACACCTTGAAAAATAATCCGTATTACCTAAAAATAGAGGGGGATGATCCCAAATCATAAACCAAAAGGAGTAGAGTCATGAAAAAAATCAACTTTTTTAAGCACTTTACGATGTCAAAGAAATTAATTACTGCATTCTTAGCGATTCTCCTAGTGCCCATTCTTGTGTTGGCCGCATTTTCCTATGAAGTGGCGTCTAAGTCTCTCAATGATGAGATTATGTCTAGCGCTGCAAATGGTGTGAATCAATTAAATGAATTGATCAATAAAGATGTACAGCCTAAAATTGATATTGTTTCATATTTATCTAAATCGGTGAAAAAAAAGGAACTGGCCTCTAAAAATAAGGATTTACTTAAGGTGAAATTAGAGCAACTATCGGAAACAGACGACGATGTCGTAGAAGTATTTGTTGCAGATCAGAATGGTAAACTAACTGAATATTCCGAGATTCATAAAGGCAGTGCCAAAAGCGCAAAAAATGAACCATGGTTTCAACAATCAATGGGAGATGACAAACTCATCATTTCAGATCCTTTTACAGACAAGTCATCAGATGACCTGCTCATCACAATATCAGAACAGTTAGCAGATGGTTCTGGTGTCATTGGTATAAATGTACGATTGAACACGATTGTGAAAGATACAAACAGCATCAAAATTGGTCAAGAAGGTTATGCGTTTGTCGCTACCTCAGACCAACGTTACATTGCTCATAAAACGGAAAAGGCCGGGACGAAACTGACAGGCGATTTCATCGAAAAGATGTATCACAATAAAAAAGGAAGTTTCGAATATGAATTTAACGGACAGCCGAAGCAAATGTTTTATGACACAAATGAAGCGACAGGCTGGAAGCTTGCGGGAACAATGTATGTCAACGAAGTGAAGGAAGCCGCACAGCCAGTGCTTGACTTAACCATGATCATCCTAGCTGCTGCGATTGTCATCGGTGGAATCGCGATTTATTTTATTATTAAATCGATTCGAAAACCACTCATAGAGCTCTCTGAATCGGCTGAGAAAATCAGTCAGGGGGATCTCACCCAGCATATCGAGGTGCGCACACACGATGAAATCGGCAAGCTTGCACAGAGCTTTAACGATATGTCGGCAAAGCTGAAACAAGTCATTCAAGCCGTCCAGAATTCAATTGAAAATGTTGCTGCCTCATCTGAAGAATTAACAGCTAGTGCAGGACAGACAGCCCAAGCAACTGAGCATATTACCTCATCTATTGAACAGTTTTCAAACAGCAATGAACATCAAAATGAGATGATCGAAAAAAGCTCTGTCCAGTTAAACGACATGGATCGAAGCTTATCACATATGGTCAACACGACTTCTCATATGATGGAATCATCTATCGAGTCTAGCAAAACCGCTCAGGCTGGTGGAGAGCTCGTTCAAAAAACAGCAGGTCAAATGCAAACGATTGAACAAGCAGTGAAAGAAGCGGAGCTTGTGATTGCAGGGCTAGAACAGAAATCTAAGGACATTACAAGCATTCTTGGAGTTATCAACGGCATTGCAGATCAGACGAACCTCCTTGCTTTAAATGCAGCGATAGAAGCCGCACGTGCAGGTGAGGCAGGAAGAGGCTTCTCTGTGGTCGCTGAAGAAGTTCGCAAGCTTGCAGAGCAATCAGGTAGCTCTTCAAAAGAAATTGAAAGTCTGACGAACGAAATCGTAGATGAAATTGAAAAGTCGCAGAAGATGTTTAGACAAGTAGCAGGTGAAGTTCAATCTGGATTAAACATTACAGATGAAACGAAAGTGAGTTTTGAGAAAATCACCCATAAGACATCAGAAATGACAGAACAAATGAAACAAATGAATGGATCAGCCCAAGAACTTTCTCATGGCTCAAACGATATTTCACAAGCAGTCAATCAAATCAAAGAGCTTTCACGTGAAAGTTCCGCAGGTTTCCAAGATATTGCGGCTTCAGCAGAAGAACAGCTGGCATCAATGGAAGAGATCAGCTCATCTTCCGCCACTTTATCCCAAATGGCAGAAGAACTGAGAGAGCTCATCAAACAATTTAAAATATAAGAGTCATAGTGGAACACCTGACGTTTTGGCGTCAGGTGTTTCAGCGTGTAGACAAACCCTCGCATTCGGTGTCAGTCCTGCGTGCTGGTGCTCACGAATTCAAATTCGCTCCGCGCCAGTACTCGTCCTTCCTAGGGCTGGAAAGGTTTTCTATCACTCTGAAAAGAAGAAAAGGGCTAAAATCAAATTCATTTTAGCCCTTTGTCAATAATTTGGAACACCTGACGTTTTGACGTCAGGTGTTTTTCCGTTTTTTGCACATAATTTGGGTATTTTGGACTTATCTAGACTTTAATAAATTAAAAAAGTAAAGAACCTAGTAGTACTTCCGATATATATACTATCTTACTAAAAGGAGTTTTCTTTTTTATGAATTTCATACAGTATTTCAAAAAACCATCTATATCAAAAAAGCTCGTTTTCTCTTTCTTATTTATTCTTTTATGCCCAATTATCGTATTGGCATTCTCTTCATATCATACGGCGAGCACCTCTTTAAATGATCAAATCATGCAAAGTGCAAAGGAAAATGTAGAACAGCTGGACAAAAACATTACGAAGGTTGTGAAAGTAAAAACAGACGCAGCCGATTTCTTTAGCAAATGGATTACGAAGAAAAAGCTGGGGCAAAAAGGAACGACTGATATTCAAGGGCGCTTTGAGCAATTCATGAGCATGAATGATGACACAGAAGGCATCTTTGTTGCTTCAAGTGATGGAAAAGTGTTCTCAAGATATCCAAATCAAAAAATGCCTGCTGATTATGTCGCAACTGAGCGGGATTGGTACAAAGATGGCTGGGCGAAAAACGGTGAGCTGTCTGTTTCCGCTCCATACCCAACCGCATCAACTGGTACACTTGTTGTGACGATTTCTAAAAAACTAGAGGACGGTTCTGGTGTTATTGCCATGAACCTGGACATTGCGAATCTAGTAAAAGAGTCTAATAGTATCAATATTGGTAAAGAAGGTCATGCTTTTATCGGAAGCCCAGATCGAACATACGTGGCACATCCAACGAAAAAAGCAGGAACAAAATTAACAGGTGATTGGGTAGACAAGCTTTATACACAAGACAAAGGTTCAATGAGTTATATGTTTGAAGGGAAAGAAAAGCAAATGGAGTTCACAACAAACAAAGCGACTGGTTGGAAAATTGCCGGTACAATGTTTGTCAGTGAAGTAGAAGAAGCGGCGCAGCCAGTCTTCAACATGGCGGCCATTATATTAGCTGGTGCGCTCATCATTGGCGGTATTCTCATCTTCTTTATCATCCGTTCTATTACAAAACCACTTTCCATGCTTGTCTCCTCTTCTAAGAAGATTAGCGAAGGAGATTTAACAGAGAAAATTGATGTCCGGTCAAAGGATGAGATTGGTCAGCTCGGTACAAGTTTTAATGAAATGAGTGAGTCACTCAGAGATGTGATCCAAGCTGTACAGACATCTGTTGAAAACGTGGCGTCATCGTCGGAAGAACTGACGGCAAGTGCAGGTCAAACGACAAAAGCAACCGAACATATTACATCATCCATTGAAACATTCTCGAACGGAAACGAAAATCAAAGTGAAATGGTGGAACAAAGTGCAGCCCACTTGAAACAAATGAACGAAGGGCTAAATGAAGTTGCACAAACATCTGATGTCATTACAGAATCATCGGTTCAATCAAAAAAAGTCGCAGAAACAGGCGGACAGCTTGTTGAACAGACAGTTGGCCAAATGAAAACGATTGATCATTCAGTGAAAGAAGCTGAAAGTGTGATCAACGGATTAGAGCATAAATCAAAAGATATCACCAACATTTTAGGTGTCATTAACGGTATAGCAGATCAAACGAATTTACTGGCTCTGAATGCAGCCATTGAAGCAGCACGTGCGGGCGAGTCAGGCAGAGGCTTCTCGGTTGTAGCAGAAGAAGTCCGTAAGCTGGCGGTTCAATCATCAGATTCTGCAAAAGAGATTGAAAAACTCGTCAAAGAAATTGTCTCTGAAATTGAAACGTCTCAAAATATGTTCAAATCTGTGAATGAAGAAGTAAAAAATGGTCTATCAATTACAGACCAAACAAAAGAAAGCTTCTCACAAATCAATCAGCAAACGGCAGAAATTGCGACAAGAATCAATGAAATGAATACGACAGTTCGTGAGCTTTCAAAAGGATCTGAGCAAATTTCTAAAGCAGTGAATGAAATTGCAGATGTATCGAGAGAGAGTTCAGCAAGTATTCAAGATATCGCGGCATCAGCAGAAGAACAGCTGGCATCAATGGAAGAGATTAGTTCTTCTTCGACGACGCTTTCCCAAATGGCGGAAGAATTGCGTGACTTAATTAAAAAATTCAAGATCAGTGAATAATAGAAAGTGGTTCTCCTCAAGGGGAACCGCTTTTCTTTTTAAGAGATGATCTCGTACAATAGAGGAAATCCGAAGAAAAGGAGAGATGTTATGCGTTTATCAAATAAGAAGGTCATTGCGTTAGTCAGTGATGATTTTGAAGATTTAGAGCTATGGTATCCCGTTTTGCGATTAAGAGAAGAGGGGGCAACTGTCCATCTCGTAGGCGAAAAAGCAGATCATGAATATATCGGGAAGTACGGAGTGCCGGCTGTATCAGATGCAGACTTCTATTCCATTCAAGCAGATGATTATGATGCGGTTCTCGTTCCTGGGGGATGGGCGCCCGATAAACTGCGCCGATATCCAGAAGTATTAGACATCGTTCGTACGTTTGATGCAAAGGGCAAACCGATCGGACAAATCTGTCATGCCGGCTGGGTGCTCATTTCAGCTGGTATCCTGAAAGGTAAAAAAGTAACGAGTACACCTGGTATTAAAGATGATATGACGAATGCTGGAGCAGAATGGTTTGATGAAGCGGTTGTGACAGATGGTCATATTGTATCTAGCAGACGCCCGCCGGACCTTCCGCCATATGTGAAAGCATTTGCCGATGTATTAGCGGCAAACTAGATTCACATGAACAAACAAAGGGCTGTAAAACGCCCTTTGTTCATTCAATGCCTCATTACATTTGTCTGTCGGCTGGATAGATAATGCCCATTTGTCTTCTCGCCTCGTCCATGACGGACATGGTTTGAACGGATAAGGCAAATGTATTGATTGGAGACTGTCCCTTTTTTTGCTTGATGCATTGAATGAAGTGATCGATTTCATAATACATAGCAGGTTGATCATCTTTGAGAGAAATATCGGTTTGCTGTCCATTCCGATCATGGATGATGATACGAGAAGGGCGATGGAATTGATCAATCACCATCGTGGCATCCTCCCCTTGAATTTCAGCAGATACATGAGATGTTGAGATTTTTGAATGGAAAAGAAGTGCTTGATGTCCTTCATATTGTAAAAGTAATGAACCGCTCCCATCTACTCCAGAAGAAAGTGTATAGCCTCTCGCGGTGATTTGATGTGGCAGCCCGAATAAATAAATGATGGGAAAGACAAGATACACGCCGATGTCCATTAAGGAGCCATTGGATAATTCCGGCTTAAAAGCATTTGGAATCTCACCGTTTCGGTAGGCATCGTATCTTGAGGAATATTTACAGTAATGAGCGATCACTTGCCGAATGGGGCCTAGTTGATCAAGATGCTGTTTGATTTGAAGAAAATTCGGCAGAAATGTGGTCTTCATCGCTTCCATTAAGCACACCTGATATTTTTTCGCAGCAGCAATCATTTCTTCAGCCTCTTTCCGGTGAGAGGCCAATGGTTTTTCACATAATACATGTTTTTGATGCGCCATCATCAGCATCGCTTGCTCTTTGTGAAGGGCGTTTGGACTTGCGATATACACAGCATCAAACGCATCACTTGCCGCCATTTGTTGTAAATTAGTAAAGACGGTATCAATGCCATACTTGTCTGCAAATGCCTGTCCTTTTTCAGCAGACCGAGAATAGACGGCCGTACATGTAAAATCCGCCACTCCTTCACCAGCCTGTAAGAATCGATCTGTAATCCAATTCGTTCCGATGACAGCAAATCGAATCATCACATTCCCTCCTTCTGCTTTTCTCTGATTATACATGCTTTGAAAGCGTTTGTATGAAAGAATCTTCTTTTTTATTGAAAAGCGGATGAAACCTTTACCTTAGCTGATGCGTCTTACATAAAGAATATAAATGTACGAAAAGTGGATAGTTTCCTCCTTCATTCGGGTAATACTTGAGAAGGAGGGAGGAGGAAACGAACATGAAGCGCATCCTACATATAGGAAGTACATACGCATTCGCGCTTTTATTTATAGCAGCCGGTGTTTTTCATGTGATAGAGCCAAGCGGCTTTGCCCGCATGATGTCTGGATGGCCATTTCCCTATGGCATCATTTATGCCACCGCATGCTTGGAATGGCTGCTGGCCGTATTACTGCTTCTTCCAAACGTAAGGATTGTGGCAGCAAAAATGATCGCTGTCTATCTGGTGCTCATTTTCCCTGCGAACCTATTTGCTGCGAGAGAAGGGATTCCATTTCCAGGGCAAGAGAGCACAGAACAAGCCTTGTTATGGATGAGATTAATCGGACAACCGATTTTGATTGGATGGGCCATGTCCATTGCGAAACATGAAAAAAAAGCTAAAACAATGATCACAAAAAGATGATCAAGTAGTGTACAATTTACTAATAAAATAGCCCGTGTTTGGAGGAAAGATATGAATTCTATGCAAATGTGGAGCAGTCGATTTAGAAAATTTTTTCTTGATAACAAGTTTGTTCTCTTTTTACTCATCCTGCTATTAATAGGGTTGAATATCCTTGTTTTCATGAAAGCATCTTTTATTTTCACACCGCTCATTGTACTCATCAAAACCATTGCCTTACCGATTATTTTAACGGGGGTTGTGTATTATTTATTAAATCCAATTGTGAATTTATTAGAGAGATTTAAGGTCAAACGGATCTTTTCGATTTTGCTTTTATATATCGTCATTATTGGGATCATTACAGTGACCATTGTATCTATTATTCCTTTTTTACAAGCACAAACGATGAGTCTGTTTCATAATCTGCCAAAATACGTTGATACGGTAGAAGAACAGATTAGACAATTAACTGGAAGCAACTTTATTAGTCAAGTGCAGAAAACGATGAACTTTAACGTCTCTGAATTGGTGAGTAAAGCGTCAAGTCAAGCGACGAAGATTTTGGAAAGTACTTTTACCGGAGTCGGCACTTTCTTAGGGGCGCTTACTGAAATTATCATCTCGATCGTGACGGTTCCGTTCATTCTGTTTTATCTATTAAAAGACGGCAAAAAACTGCCTGACTATTTCTTGAAATTTATCCCGAATAAGTTTAGAGACCATACTCATATCGTGCTTCACGAAATGAACCATCGTCTAAGTTCTTATATACGCGGGCAGATCATTGTCAGCTTCTGTATCGGTATTCTTCTTTTAATTGGCTATATGATTATTGGACTTGACTATGCGCTGCTGCTGGCAATTATTGCGGCATGTACAAGTGTAGTGCCATACCTTGGTCCAACCATTGCGATTACACCAGCGATTGTGATTGCGCTTGTGACATCACCAGTGATGCTTTTAAAACTCATCATTGTCTGGACAGTGGTTCAACTTATTGAAGGGAAATTCATTTCTCCTCAGGTCATGGGGAAAAACCTTCATATCCATCCGATTACGATTATTTTTGTTCTATTAACAGCAGGTAAATTGTTCAGCGTAGTCGGCATCATTGTCGCGATTCCGACGTATGCCGTTCTGAAAGTGATCACGACCCACCTGTTTGATTGGTTCAAAATGCGATCCAATTTGTATAAAGAAGAAAAGGTTTGATGTCATAATCTTTTTTAGAAAAAAATATAGTATCATAAAGACGAGCTTTCGAAAAAGAAAGCTTGTCTTTATGTGGACATAGATGTTTGGCCAGTTCAAAAGATCAGAATTGAAAGGAAAGAAAATCATGAATCTATGGGATTTATTCGTGGCACTGGTTTTAGGAATTGTCGAAGGATTAACAGAGTATGCACCTGTCTCGTCTACAGGGCATATGATCATTGTTGATGATCTTTGGCTAAAATCAAAAGACATCATTACGCCAGAGGCTGCAAACACATTTAAAGTCGTGATTCAGTTAGGTTCTATTTTAGCTGTCATGATCGTGTTCAAAGATCGTATTTTGAACTTGTTAGGCTTAAAGAAAAATATCACAGAAGAACAAAAGCGCAGCGGACATAAGCTGACCATTGCTCAAATTGCTGTTGGACTCGTCCCAGCCGTCATTTTAGGATTCTTATTTGAAGATTATATTGATAAATATTTGTTTGATGTGAGAACGGTCGCTGTCGGTTTGATTTTGGGGGCTGTGCTGATGCTTGTCGCTGATTGGATCAATAAACGTAAAACAGAAACAAGCTCTGTGGATAATATGACGTACAGACAAGCGCTGTATATCGGGCTATTTCAATGTTTAGCACTATGGCCAGGCTTCTCGCGTTCAGGTTCTACAATAGCAGGTGGTGTTATTCTTGGACTGAATCACCGAGCGGCGGCTGACTTTACGTTTATTATGGCCATGCCGATTATGGCGGGAGCAAGCCTCTTGACACTTGTTAAAAATGCCGAATATTTAACAACAGACATGCTTCCATTCTTTATTGTGGGCTTTGTGAGTGCGTTTATTGTGGCTCTCTTTGTTGTTCGATTCTTCCTAAAACTGATTAATAAAATCAAACTTGTGCCTTTTGCGATCTACCGAATCATCCTAGGTCTGATTTTATTTATCCTGTTTATGTAATGATGGAAAACTACTCTTTTAAAAGAGTAGTTTTTTTGTTATTTTGCCCTTTTAAACAGTAAAAACAGCCTCTTAATTGGTAGAAAAAGAAGTTTTTTCTTAAATTAGTGTTTAAGTGACAAAGAAAAGGGTAGTACATAAACATACCAATTAAAGGAGGAGTTAGAAATAATGAGGAAAACAAGTAAATTTTTTGTTAGCTCTGTGATTGCTACGTCAATGGTTGCTGTCCCTTTATCTCTTACGACTTTTGGTCAAAAGGCTGAAGCTGCTACGACAACAGGTGTCGATGGAAGTGTCTCGATTGATCCAGTAGCCATTGCTGATAAAATTGAACAAGCAGTAAAATCATCTCAAAATCGTGATGGATTTGTAAAAAATGCGGCATACAGTGCATTTTATGAAGCAGGTCAAAATTACAACGTAGTTGTTCAAAACTTAAGCCAAGATCATGACTTTAGCGGACTGAACAATGTTGTCTATTATGATAGTGTTGAATATGACGGCATTACGTTTGGTATTTGGGTATTTGAAGATGGTACGTTTGTCAACAATGGTGACGGCGGCTATATTAACTGGACTTTTGTTGGCAGCTTTGACCGCGAAGAAGGAAGCGGTACTGTCGATTTCCATAAAAGATTCTAATCTCAACGTCAAAAGTCTGCCGATTCATCGGCAGACTTTTTTTAAAGCGCACATTCTTCTATTTCAAAACCTAAATCTTCAATGATGTGATGATCGGTTTGAACTTGCTGTCCTTTTGTCGTTAAATAATCGCCTACAAAAATAGAGTTCGCTACATATAATGCGAGAGGCTGAAGCGTTCGTAAATTAAACTCTCTTCCCCCAGATACTCGAATTTCCTTAGCCGGGTTGATAAATCGCATCAGTGCCAAAACCTTCAACGCTTTGATTGGATGTGTACGTTCTTGATGTTCAAGAGGCGTTCCTTCAATTGCATGGAGAAAGTTGACGGGAATCGAATCCGCATCAAGGGCTCTAAGCGCAAAAGCCATTTCGACAATTTGTTGATTGGTTTCGCCCATTCCAATAATAACCCCTGAACATGGTGACATCCCTGACTGTTTGACCTTCTCAATGGTCGATACGCGGTCATCATACGTATGGGTCGTTGTAATTTGAGCATGATGATCTTGATGTGTATTGAGATTATGATTATACCGATGAACACCCGCTTCCTTCAGCCGTTTCGCTTTTTCTTCATTTAATAACCCAAGGCATGCACACACCTTCAAAGGCATCGTCTCAGTAATTTCCTTTACTGCTGCGGTGACTTCATCTAATTCACGGTGCGAAGGTGCTCTCCCGCTTGCTACAATACAATAAGTCCCCGCTTTTCTTTTTAACGCCTCACGCGCACCGGCCACAATGGTTTTTTGGTCAAGCATTGTATATCTCTCAAGCAGAGCTGTTGAAATCACCGATTGTGAACAATACCCGCAGTTTTCAGGACAATATCCGCTTTTGGCGTTAAAGATCATATTTAATTTCACCTTTTTTTGAAAAAAATGAAATCTCACCTGATAAGCAGCATGCATAATAGGCAGCAACTCTGCGTCGTCTGCTTCAAGAATTTTTAGACCTTCTTCCATCGTAATTGGTTCATCATTGATGGCTTTCTTCACGATCGTTTCCCAAGACAAAGACGTTATTTTTCCCATCATAAGCCCCTCTCAATATGTAAACTTATTTTTATTAAAAGTTAACATAATAGATAGAGATTGGCAAGCACTGGTAAGCATCCTAAGTAAAAACACAAAAAACACAAAAAACACAAAAAACACAAAAAACACAAAAAACACAAAAAACACAAAAAACACAAAAAACACAAAAAGGCGATGAACATATAGTCATCGCCTTTTCATATGAAAAAAATCGCTTAACGAACAGTAATATAGTTAATAACAAGCTCCCCTAGTGAATTATAGTAAGACACTGTAACAGAACCGCGTTGTACAGCACGGATCCATGTGAAGTTTGGAGCAGTTTGGTCTAATTGAATGGCATACGTTGCGCCTGAGACAGAAATTTGACTTGCTGGAAGTGAAACAGCGATTGAAGAACCTACAGTAAGTGTGCGGTTCACCGTAATCACTTTATTCATAATAGGAGCTTTTGCTATAACTGGTTCTTTAGGCTGTGCAGCTGCATGAGCACCTTCTGTTTGGAAGAACGTAAGAGCACCTAAAGCAGCTAAAGACAATGTACAAGCTTTCATTAATTTTTTCATCGGTAACACTCCTTTTTTTGGTATATACATATATTAATAATAATAGAATTATATGTCAATCAAAATAAGTGGAAAAATGAGTATTTTTGGTGAAAATTGTCACATATTATGTAGGGGAAGACGATTTTATCCCAAAAAACATGATTTTTTATTCATATGTCATTCTTTTTTAGGGGGAAAAAGAGACATAAAAAAAGCTGGGTATCTACCCAGCTATGTGATGCTTTATGAAAAGAGATCTTTTATTTGTCGTCTGTCTGTTTTGGCTGACGGCCTTTTTGTTTTTCTTTCTCTCTAATGTAGTTAATAAAGTCGATGGTTTGTCTTCGTGCTTCTTCAGAAAAATCGGAGGCAGCTTTAAACGCAATTTGCAAATCAGGATCATCTGCAAGATCGTCATCAGAGGCGTTTTTGTCTTTACCTGTGAGAAGATAATCTGTTGAGACCCCGTATAACTCGGCGATTTTCACAATCATTTCACCATCTGGCTTTCTCAATCCATACTCCCAGTTAGCATAGGTCGACATCGCCTTTAATCCGAGTTTTTTGGCAACGGTAGACTTACTCCATCCATGTTTCTCTCTTAATTCAGTTAGAATCTTTCCAGTCAAATTATCCATCGGAAACACCTTTTTTCATATTATGTGTAAATTTTATCATGAATTACACGGAAAAGATAAATAAATACACAAAAAGAATAAAAATATGATTGACTTACTCGTTTTGTGTATATTATCATAATGAATATAACTTACACATAATGAGTAAGAGGTGGAAACATGAAACTTGAAAATTTACGAGAAGAACGAATATTACAAGGAAAAACACAAACGTATATGGCGAAAAAACTTGGATATAAGTACACGAGTGGCTATGCAAATATAGAAATGGGCCGAACAAAGCCCAGCTTAGAAATAGCCAAGCATATTGCAGATTTGCTAAATATCGGTGTTCAAGAGCTTTTTTTTGGTCAAAAGTTACACAAAAAGAGTAATAGTCTTGAGGAAGACCGTTCTTAAAAAGGGGAGACAAACAGAATGAGTATCGAACATCCGATGGTGACACAAATGAATGATTTCGGCTATCCAAAACGTTACTGGCCATATGAAATGTCCCGAAATGGTTATCGATTAGAGGACGAGGACCGTGAGAAAGGATTTGATGATGATGAGACATCAGATGACATTTGATGCCCGAAAAGAAGCCCAGCATTGCCTAGTACAAGCTGGCGGCTGGATCACTTTTCATCAAAAAGAGCCGATTTTTGCTTTCCCCACGGCAGAAGAAAAACGCACATACATGACCCTCATGGCAGAAAAAGCCGTTGATGACAAGAAGAAGGAAAGGATGAATGCGACATGAATCGATTGAAGCAAATCATGACATTCCTGAAATGTTTGCTCAATGCGGGTCAAAACGAACAAGACATTCGGCAGTGGGCGAAGGATGACGGGAGATCGTAGCATGGTCCTTCATTTTATCATTGAAAAAGAACATTTATGTACAAAAGAGACATTGATAAACAGAATTCAAACAGCCGCTAAAGCGCAATGCACAAGCAAAATAAAAGGCGCATTATCACTCGACATTCGCTCATTTTACAATATGCCCATTGATCTAGCGAACAGCCAAGACACGCGTACATCTGCAGAAAAAGGCTTGATACGCCCGGTACACATCTGCATTCTTCAACCAAATTTGCAGTATATACAAGAAGCACTTCATGCCGTTACCGATGACGCCTCTTTACAGATTGTAGAATTAAGAGTTTCACAGTTTTATAGCATGCGTCCTCGAATGGAAATCATTTTAAATACGATGGGTGATGATATGAGATCCTCACCACCAAATAAGGAGACAAGCATATGAACGAGCCAAAACAACTCATGATTCAAGAAAACCAGACATTTGTCGGTGAAATGGAAAAAGGAAAGATTCAAGTCATTGTGTTAGATGGAAACGTAGGAACGGCTTATATGATGGATGTACCTGAGCATGGAAAAACGATTATTCAAACAGCAAAAGGACATTTTGCAAGAGTCGATCATGAGATTGGTTTTAAAATCAGCTAGTCTGATGAACAAGAACAACTGAATAAGTCCAAGACGGAAAGCCTGCGGACACTGATCAAGACCCTATAAAAAGGGGCTGATTGGTGTCCGTTTTTTATTTTCTTAAAAAAGGGAGAGAGCATAGATGCAAGATTTACTGATCGAATATAAAAGAAGTTTAAAAGATGCCAGAAAACGATATGAACAATTGAAAGACAAAGAAGAGAAACAGATGTCAGATCAGGACAAACATGATCAAAAAATGATCGCCAGTATGGTCAGCGATCTAGAATACGTGGTGGAATGGCTTCAAATCGGCAGAGAGCCAGGCGCACGCAGAGGATTAGATAGAAGGTCTGTGTACCAGCGCACCATTCTTGCTAATCAAGAGGTATTAGAGGCTTTATCACATGAATACACCCTCATTCAAGAGAAAGAAAGAGAGGTAAGTGAGCGTGACAAAAGGCGAATCGATGAAGCTTTGTCTGTTTTAACAGATCGAGAGAAAGACGTATTTTTTATGCACACAACGCAGGGTCTGTCATTTAGCGAGATTGCGATTATGCTAGATGTAAAAAAAGGAACAGTCCAAAAACATATGGAAAGAGCTCGGACCAAAATGTCCAAAAAAGTACAAGAACGCCTATTCAAAGCTGCTGAATAGGTGTTTTTTCTTTCATCACTCAATCTTCAAAAGCTTGTCTTACAGTTGCCACCTATAGTTAGAAAGACCAAACGAATGTTTGCTAGCCCGGCACAAATGATTCCTCTTCAGGGAATCATTCGAACTAAAAGGAGGCGGCAGGTGAATGTAAATGAAAGATAAACGGATAGAGGCTAAGCAGGATTATATGAAAGGGATGACGTACCAGCAGCTAGCCGATCATTACAACGTCTCCATCCATACCGTCAAATCATGGAAAAGACGATACGGCTGGCAAAGACAAAAAACACCGTCAAAGCAGGCGCACTCGATTTTTCATCAATTTCTTTCAGATGAAACGATTGAAATCATGGAAAAAATGGATGGGCGCACATCTCTTGATATCATCTGGGATCAAATTCAAATTCAATACGCAGCCATTATTCGAGCGCAGCGCATCATGCATGTAGCAGATCAAGATGACATGATCAAAGAACTGAAAAAGGCGACGTACTTGCCTTCTTCATTAGAGGAAGAAACAGGTGAAGGCATTCATCCAGAGCCAGAGATCACGGCAGAGGAATTTTCGTTTCAATTTTCATGGGATCGGCATGCTACTTTTTTAAATGCCCAATCTCGTGCAATGGGAGAGCTAAGACGGCTGATTAAACAGTTTGAAGAGCTCGCTCATGCGAAAGATGAACGAAGATTAAGGCTGAAGCAAATTGAGCTAACAATCGAAAAAACAAAAAAAGCAGTTCGTGAGGAAAAAGAAGAAGATCTTCATATCATGATCAAAAGAAAAGAGGACGATTCATGACGCCGTTGATTGAAAAAGAAGTCAATCCTCACTTTGAACACTTTTTGTTCGATTGGAATCAAAAGTTTCAGTTTTTAGTAGGCGGCTATGGCTCATCCAAAAGCTATCACATTGCTTTAAAGCTGATCTTAAAGCTGCTTGAGGAAAAACGGACAGCACTTGTCATTCGAGAAGTGTATGATACGCACCGGGAGTCGACCTATTCTCTTTTACAAGAAATCGTCAGCGATCTTGGCATCGATCATCTAGTAAAGTGCCGCAGTTCACCGCTTGCTCTCACTTTTCGCAATGGGAGCAGCATTTTATTTAAAGGACTGGACAAGCCTGAGAAATTGAAGTCGATCAACAACATCTCAATTATTTGGATTGAGGAGTGTTCCGAGGTTTCTTATGAAGGGTTTAAAGAACTGCTTGGAAGGCTGAGACATCCGGTTTTACCTCTTTATATGATGTTATCGACGAATCCCGTTGGTCAGGATAATTGGACGTACAGACATTTCTTTCGAGATGAGCAGCTGAAACGTTTTGTCCTTGATGACGAAACCTTATACAAACAGCGAACCATCGTGATAAAAGATACGTACTATCACCACTCAACAGCAGAAGACAATCTATTTCTTCCTAAAAGCTATGTCAAGCAGCTGGATGAGCTGAAAGAATACGATCCAGATCTTTATCGAATTGCAAGGAAGGGATACTTCGGTATCAATGGCACAAAAGTGTTTCCGCAATTTGAGGTCAGACAGCATGCTGACGTATTAGAAGCGATCGGGCAGATTGAAAGACCGCTGAAACGGGCGGGGATGGATTTTGGATTTGTCGAATCCTACAATGCGCTCATTCGGTTAGCTGTCGATCATGAAAAAAAGTACTTATATATTTATTGGGAATATTACGACCGCGGGAAAACGGATGATGAAACAGCTGTTGATCTGAAAGAATTTGTTGAATCAAAGGAACTCATTAAGGCAGACGCAGCAGAACCTAAAACGATTCACTATTTTCGGCAGCGCGGATTTCAAATGGTCGCTGCACATAAGTTCCAAGGCTCACGTTTGCAATATACAAAGAAAATCAAACGATTTAAGAAAATCATTTGTTCTGATGCTTGCCCTTATACCATCTATGAACTTCAATCACTAACCTATAAGGCAGATAAGAACGGCCGCTTAGAGGAAGATGAATTTCAAATCGATCCACACACATTATCCGCCATTTGGTATGCGCTAGATGATTATGAGGTGACCGATTTGAAACAGACTGCTTCAGAGCGTGTCCGTCCAAACCGAGAGAGGAGGTCCATACAATGAAACAATTAAAAGCAACGATTATGAAGGCCAACATGTCTGATCATACAAAACAAATGTATGAGGATGAATTTTCATACGAAAAAGATGACATTGTCCCCCCGCCCTACCATATCAATGAATTAAAAAGCATGGCAGAATACTCAACGATTCTTCAGCAATGTATAGATGCGTATCGAACAAACATTTTAGGCTTTGGCTTTGGGGTGGAATACGCCTTTGATTTTAATGCGGAAGATGTGAAACCGGTCAAAAAGAAGACAGCCGAGAAGGAATGGACAAGACTCGAAGAGTTTACGAAATACATGAACTATGATGAGTCTGCTGACGTAATTCTTGGTTATGTCCTAGAAGACCGGGAGAAAACAGGAAATGGCTTTTTAGAGGTGCTGCGGGATGGACAAGGAAAGCCGGCAGGAATCGAGTATTTGGATGCACTCCATATCCGCATTTGCAAGCTAAGTGAGCCAGTCGACGTCGAATTCCGCTACACAGAAAACGGCGAATTAAAGACGATGAATCGCAAGAAACGATTCCGAAAATATGTACAGGTCATCAATGAGAAGAAAGTCTTTTTCAAGGAGTATGGTGATCCGCGCATATTAAATTGTGAAACAGGCAAGTACGATGATGCTACACCAGAACCGCTTCAAGCAACAGAAGTCATTCATTTTAAAATTGGCAGTGGGACGTATGGGATTCCCCGCTGGATTGGCAACATCGTCAATATGTATGGCGCACGAAAAGCAGAAGAGCTGAATTATCTTTATTTTAAGCAAGGACGGCATGTACCTGGTGCCATCATTGTCGAAAACGGCATGCTGTCAGAGACTTCTTATCAGCAGCTACAAGATTATATGGATGATATTGAAGGGTCTGATCATGCGCATAAGTTTTTATTGCTTGAAGTAGAAGGGCTTCCGACAGAAAAAGGATTAACAGGTGAAGAAGATGTATCAAATGTCAAAGTGAACTTTAAATCCTTGGCGGAAATCCTGCAAGAGGATGCGCTCTTTTTAGAATACGATGAAAAGACGAGAAACAAAATCCGCTCCGCTTTTCGTCTGCCGCCTATTTACACAGGAGAGTCACAAGATTATAACAAGGCCACGGCAGATACCGCGCGAAAAACAACGGAGGAGCAAGTGTTTCAGCCAGAGCGGCATCTTATTACAGGGAAGCTCAATACTCTTTTTCTCCCGGATTTAGATATATGGCATGTCCGCTTTCTATTAAATGGTCCTGACTTTAGAGATCCATTAGAGATAGCGAAGGTTCTGACACCATTTATTCAGGCTGGGGCAGTATCGCCAAATGATTTACGAGATCTTGCGGGGCGTATTCTTGGTAAGACGTTAGAGGAATGGCCGGAAGAATTCTACCACCGACCTTTAGAAAGCCGCATAAAAACAGCTGATGGGCTGTCTCCATCAGAGTCAAACCAGCTGGAGAAATAAAAGGACGTGAGCTTTTTTGAAAGGGGGTGAACATATGCCAAGGGAATTAAAAAACGCAAAAATTACACATGTTTCCTATGTGGACAAGGCCGCCAACCAAAAGAAATTTTTCTTGATGAAAGCAAAGAAAAAGCAGCCTGACTTTCAAAAAGAAGTCAGTGTCCTGACGAAGGCAGATGATGCGCATCGCCTCGTATATGGCGTCGTGTATGAACCGAATACACCTGATGCACATCAAGACTTTATGTCGGCCAAAGAAATTGAAAGAGCAGCACACGGTTTTATGAAAGATGCCCGTCACATTGATAAACAGCATGATTTTCAAGATGGTGTTGGCGAAGTCGTCGAATCATACATTGCCCCAGCGGATTTTGAAGTAGGCGGGGAGCTGATTCAAAAAGGATCTTGGGTACTTGTGACAAAGGCATCACAAGATATTTGGGACCAAATTCAGCAAGGCCATATTACAGGCTACTCAATGGCTGGAACAGCAGACATCATCGCAATAGAGGAACACGATCAGCTCCTATCTCAAGAAACGAACGAGAGAGGGCTTTTTTCTTTGCTGAAAAATTTCTTTTTGAAAGAGGAAGGTGCAAATATGCCACAACAATTTTGGAGCGTTTTAGATCATCTGCTGGAAACGTTGCAGTCAAGTGATGGTGATGAGTCTAGCGTAAGAGCGGCACTTGAACAATTGATTCCAATTGTGCAGGATGTGTTGAAAACAAATGATGTCCTCCAAACGATTGGCGAAAGACCAGCATCCGTTCAAAAGCAAGATGCCGGATTAACGACTGATCAAGTACGCGAACTAGAAAAAGCAAAAATGGCCATCGACAACGTTTTACAACAAGCGGATAAACAAGGGACAGATCAAACAGGTGAAGAAGAACCTGTACAAAAAGTGCTGGAGCAAGTGGTTGCGCCAATTCGCCATCAGCTCTCTTCCTTAGAGAAATCAGCAGGCAGAGAAAAAGCAGCGATTCAGGATGTGCTTCAGCAACAGCTACTGCCTATTTCAGAGCGGATACACATGCTTGAAAAAGCGCGGGGCATTTCTAAACAAACAAATCACGATACACAAAATGATATGACAAAGCCCATATGGGATGGCTTACTATAAGCCTAAATAAGGAGGAAAAAGTGTGAGAAATCAAGAGTTGATTCGCAAGGCTGAAATGACACTTGCCAGCTTAAAAACAGGCGGTCTCATGAACGCAGCCCAATCCAACACATTCATTAGAATGATGCAAAATACACCAACCGTTTTAAATGATGCACGTATCATTCCAATGGAAAGTGATTCACAAAAAATCGAAAAAATCGGCTTCGGTCAGCGCATTTTACGCCCAGCAGAAGAAGGCAAAGCGCTTGATGCAAAAGACCGTGTTGTCCCAGCGACAAGCACTGTTCAGCTCAATGCAAAAGAAGTCATTGCTGAGATTCATATGACGTACGACAGCATTGAAAACAACATTGAAAAAGACGGGATTCAGCAAACCATTATGCAAATGCTGGCGGAACGAGCGGCAGTCGATATTGAAGAACTGATCGTCAACGGTGATACAACATCACAAGATCCATTTTTAGCTCAAATGGATGGCGTACGAAAACAGGCAGTTTCTCATATTGTCGATGCGAATGGAGCGGAAATTAGCCGTCAAATGTTCAAACAAGGCTATAAAGCGATGCCGTCAAAATATTTACGTGTACCTCAGGATTTCCGTTTTTATACATCCCCAAGTTTAGAGGTCGAGTGGAAAGACCAAGTAGCAAACCGTCAGACAGGTCTCGGAGATGCGGCGATTCAAGGCGGCCTTTCTTCTGCATTCGGTGTTCCGGTCAAAGGTCTTGCCAATATGCAGCCATATGATGAAGCAGGAACAGATGTATCAGATATTTTACTGACACATCCGAAAAACATTATCGTAGGGTTTTCTCGCAATATTCGCATTGAAGTAGAAAAAGATATTCGCAGCCGTAAGTTTATCATTGTTCTGACAGCGAAGCTCGACAGCAAATTTGAGGAAGAGGATGCTGTAGCCAAAGTCATGAAAGTGAAAGAGTAGGTGACAGCAGGCTATGATCATTTCTGCTGAGGAACTACAAGCCTATTCTGTATTTGATCGCGTGAAAAATCGTTCTGTAGAGAGACTAGCGGCAGATATTATTGAAGCAGAAGCAGCGGTATTTCAAATGGTCGGGCACGATTTTACGCATGAAAAATATCAGCCCATTCCTGAAAAAGCAAGGATCGCCTTATTAAAAATGGCCCAGTATTTTGCCATGCTGAATGATGATGAATCCATGATGAAAGGCTTGACTTCAGAAAAAATGGGTGATTATTCATATGCAAAGGCAGCGGACAAAGTGAAAGGCAGACCTTATGTGTATGCCCTTCTTGTTGATTATATTGAACCGTCATTAACTGGCGGCAGCGCCAATTTAAAGGTGAGATCATTATGAGCTATGATTCTCTATTAACGGATCGCTGTGATCTTTTTCACTTAGAGAATGAGGGGGCAGTCCGTGGCAAATTTGGTATACCAGCAGGGGATCTGCAAACGGACCTCACTTATCCTGATACACCAAGTATGAGAGATGTGGCTTGCTATGTTGTAGAAAAAAGCCAGTCACTCGTGCAAGAAGAACCGAATACAGTTATCTATCAGTCCTATCTCGTCCATTTCCCTTTAGCAAGCGACATTCGCTTGCATGACAAAATGGTGTGGAACGGCATCTCACTCAAGTTGCAGCAGCCAAAAAGAGTGAAAAATCATCACATGGAAGTGATGGCCGTCAGAAAGGAAAACTTATGAAAATTGATGGACTTGACCGGCTGCTATCCCAGCTCCAACAGGCAAATAGTATCGGCTTAACGGCGCAATATCAAGAGTGGTTACAGGAAATGGGCTTACAGTTTTTAGACATCATTCAAGATGAAATCATCAAAGAAAAGGCTGTTGATACAGGCCGTCTCCTCAATTCCTTTCAAAAAGGTGACAAGGAGAATTACTTTCTCACTTCCCGAGGCGGGCTCACGCTAGAAGTGGGGACACAGCTTGATTATGCCTCTTACGTGAACGATGGACATGCCATTTCTTCAAATGGAGAACGAAGATGGGTGCCTGGCAGATGGAACGGCAGCCGCTTTGAATATGATCCGAACGCCAGTACTGGCATGATGCTTTCATCTCAATGGATTGAAGGAAATGGGTACTGGGATCATGCCGTCATGCTCTATGAACAAATGTTTGAACACTCGCTGGATCGAAAGCTTCAAAGCTGGATCGATCGACATTTTGGGAGGTGATGGAATGAATCAAGAAGTCGGGGCAATCATGCATTATATATACACACGCTTTCCTGTGAAAATGTATGATCGTCTTCTGCCAGAGCGTTTCCAAGTGCCATCTGTTTATGTGCCGCCAGTGACTGTCATTAGTGGTCCAGATACAGTGTCTACTTTTATGAAATCTTATTCGCTGCAAGTGAAAGTGTTTCATATGGATACAGAAAAAGCGCATGATGCGGCGGAAACAGTCGTCGATGCATTGCTTGCTGATCGTCAAATCATTCAGATGATCAGTGAAGATGGAGAGGTGCTTGATGATTATGTCCGCATAAAAAGAGTGGAAACAAGAATCATAGATCAAGGTGTAGCAGCGATTGTCCTGACGTGGGATAGCAGCTATTGGTACAACCGAGATAAACAGCCAAGCCTAGAAGGTATCAATTTTTCAGATGGGGTGATCAAACGTGAGCAAGACTAAAAAAACACAGCTCGATCAAACAGCGGGCGAAGAAAAAGAATTTGGCTTTTCATTTGAAGCCTTAAAAGAGCACAGCAAGGATCTTTTTGGGGTAAAACCAGAAATCCTTGAAGGTGCTCTTTTTTATATCAAACATCAACCAATTACAAAAACAGAAGCAAAGAAGCACATCGATGCTTTTTTGTCCAAGGAGGTTTAAAGGATGAACGGAGGCACTTTTACACCAGGTACAGAGAAAAAGCGTCCTGGCATTTACTTTAATTTTAAAACAACAGCAGAGCAGCGAATTACTTTAGGCGAGCGAGGAACAGTTGCACTTCCTCTTGTCATGAGCTGGGGAGAACCAAAAACCTTTATTTCCGTTTCCGATATGGAAGACTTAAATAAAAAGGTCGGGCTCAACATTGATGATAAGTCACTTCTTCTTTTCCGTGAAGCGAAGAAAAAAGCGCAAACGGTCTTGCTTTACCGTCTAAACGAAGGAGAGCCAGCCAAAGCGGAAATCGCAGAAAACTTTGTGGTCACAGCCAATTATGGTGGTCAAAAAGGAAATGAGATTACCATTCAAGTGGCAGAAAATGTACTCGACAGCACAAAGCGTGACGTCATCACCTATCTTGGAACAGATATTGTCGATAAACAGGTGGTCAAAGATGTCAAAGATCTTGTGAAAAACAAATACGTTCAATTTTCTGGTGAAGGCGAAGCGGTCATTACTGCAGGAGCGGCTTTAAGCGGCGGGAAAAACGGTGTGGCAAGTGTCGCAGATTATACAGCTTTCCTAGAAGCAGCTGAAACGGAATACTTTGATGTCATTGCACTCCCAGTCGATAATAGTGAGCAATTAAAAGCAACATTCGCGTCATTTATTGAGCGTTTACGTGATAAGCAAGGACGTAAGGTGCAAGGCGTTGTGGCTAACTATGCAGCTGATCAAGAAGGAATCATCAATGTCACAAGCGGTGTTGTTTTAGAAGACGGAACAGAACTGACGCCTGCTCAAACAACAGCTTGGGTCGCAGGAGCAAGTGCAGGAGCGAATTTTAATCAGTCACTGACCTTTGTTGAATACGAAGGCGCAGTCGATACATTAGAGCGTCTTGATAATGATCAAGTAGAATACCGTTTATCACAAGGAGAGTTTCTTTTCACTTTCGATGCAAGAGACCGCACGGTGAGCGTTGAAAAAGATATTAACTCTTTGACAAGCTTCACGGTTGAAAAGAACCAGCAAATGGCGAAAAACAAAATCATCCGTGTGCTAGATGCAATCAACAATGATTTAACATTTGAACTGAAAAATTTGATTAAATTACGCAAAGCCAATGGCAATGACATTCCAGCATCAGACGACGGTGTGCAGCTTGTGAAAACACTGATTACACAGTATCTCACACAACTTCAAGATGGAAGCGGCATTACAGGCTTTAACTCAGAAACAGATATCGTCATTGGCCTCAATGAAGATCGTGATGGATTTATCATCGATTTAGCAGTACAGCCAGTAGACGCAGCAGAAAAATTCTATTTCAATGTGGAGGTGAAGTAAGATGGCTTTTAAAGCGCAAAATACAATCTCAGGTAAAGAAGGTCGTCTTTTCTTAGAAGGTGAGGAGCTTGCCTTTATCAAAACGTTTGAAGCAAACGTGGAGAAAAATAAATCAGAAGTGAATGTGATGGGCCGCCGAATGACTGGTCATAAAACAACAGGGGCAAACGGAACAGGAACGGCAACATTCTATAAAGTTACGTCACGTTTCGTTCAACTTATGCTCAACTATGTGAAAAAAGGGGAAGATCCTTATTTCACTCTTCAAGCGGTAATTGATGATAAATCATCAGGCCGAGGCACAGAGCGTGTGACATTATTCGATGTCAACTTTGATTCAGCTAAAATTGCTGGACTAGATGTTGATTCAGAGGCACTTGAAGAAGAAGTTCCATTTACATTTGAAGACTTTGATCTGCCTGAAAAGCTGAAGAATTCTTTCTAAGAAATGCGGAGGAAATTAGCTAATTAATTAGCTAAATAAAAACCAAATATGCTATAATGCAAATGTAATGAAAAATGAATGCATTTGTAATGCACATTGCATTCAATGACACACAAAATGATGTTTACATGCAAAGCGATTTGCATACAATAAAAAGAAGCCAGGATGCGCTAACATCCCGGCAATGTACAATGAGGCCCTTCAAGGGGCTGGCTTATCAATTAGATAGTTTTAAGGATAGACTTTCCCTTTCACCTACCAAAGCTCAAGGGGAGTCTATTTTTTGTTTATATACGTCAACAAAGCAAGGATAAACATCCCGAATAAAAGCATTAGGGAAATCGCTTGGAACGTTGACATGAGCATCACCCCCTTCCTATCGGGGATGAGCCAGACACCCTTGAGCAAGCCGTTCAATTGTACGAGTTATATTATACATGAAAAGATTGGAAAGCACATTCAAAAATGGATGTGCTTTTTTGTATTCAAAAAACAAACAAAAGGGAGTTTTTAAACATGAGCGAAAAACAAACATTTGATCTTTCATTTTTTATGCCAGGACAAACAGTAGAAGCGGAAGAGGTCAAAGTGCCAATTTCTAAGCGTTTTGTTGATAAAAAAGGGAATGTCATTCCTTTTGTCTTCAAAGCGATTACCACGGAACGTATTGATGAACTGGAAAAAGAAAACACCACGTTCAAAAATGTCAAAGGCAGAGGCCGTGTGAAAGACTTAGACAGCCAGCGCTTCTACGCACGGATTGCCATTGAATCGACGATTTATCCAGATTTCCGCTCAAAGGAATTAAGAGAAGCCTACAGCACACAAGATCCAGTTGAAGTTGCAAAACGTGTTTTATCTGTCGGTGGTGAATACGCAAACTGGTTAAACAAAGCCATTGAAATCAACGGATTTGAAGACGAAATTGAAGATTTAGAAGACGCAGCAAAAAACTAATAAAAGATGGGGATAAGGAAGCAGTGTTTTTATATTACGCCATGCATGAGCTTCACTATTCCCCATCAGAACTTCTCGATTTATACGAAGCACCAAGACAATTTAAGGCATTCTTATTCGGACTCATCAGCTACAAGCTCGATATGCTAGAAAAAGAAGCAAAGAAAGGAGGGAAATAAACTGGCGAAGCTCACTGCACGATTTGAATTAGAAGACAAAGTATCAAAGAAGCTGTTGCGCATTCAAAAACGATTTCAAACGTTTGAGAAGCAGCTCAAACCATTTAGAAAACCGATGAAAATAAGCCTGGAAATGGATGAAAAGAAGCTAAGGAAATTCAATTTATCGATGAGAAGGTTTTCTGTATTGTCCATGAAGCTAGATCAGGGGATCTATCGTGATCTCAGATCATTAGCAAACCAGCTGAACATGATACCGAAACAGATGGTCATATCGATTCAAGCAAAAGGACTAGATGTCATTAAATCCAGTATAGATCGATTGAAACAATCCGGAACAAGTCCAATCCTGTTGACGTTCAAACTGAATGATCAGTTGTCAGGAAAAATGTCATCAATCAAAAAATCAATCCTTCAGCTCATGAACAGAACGTACTATATGAGATTAAACATGGTTGACCAAGCCACCACTGCCATTCAACGAATCAAAAAGACACTCAAAAGCTTGACAATGGCTAAACACGAAATCAGAGTATCTGTTCAAGACAATGCAAAGAGTAAGTTGAAAAAACGAGATCAGGCAGAGTCAGTTGTGAAAGAACAAAACATAAAAAAAGAACCTGAGGCTGTTAGTCCGCCAGTTAAAACGGATGAACCTAAACAGGATTGGCTCCAGAGCCTTGCTAATAAAGGGTTAAATGAAATTCAAAAATATGCAGGTGATGTTGCAGACAAGGTGAAAGAAAAATTAAGTCCTAGAAAGTTTTGGGACGAAAAGGCACTTCCTTGGGTTGAAAATAAAATGGAAGAGTACAAGCAAGATGTGATCGGAAGAATAAAAGAGAAGATTAAATTTAATCCTGAAAAAAAACTAGATGAATTGGTGACCAATGTATTAGATCGTCTCTTTGGTGCAGGTGATCAATCGAATGGAAGTAGCACTCCAGCGCCAACAACAGCGCCAACAACAGCGCCAACAACGGCACCAACAACAGCGCCAACATCCACACCATCAAATTCAGCTCCCAATAAGAAATCTAAGCCGCGAGGTGGTAAAGGTTTGTTTCGCAATAGTTGTTGTCCCTGTTGTGCAAGAGGTTTAAGCAGGGGAGGATCTACTAAAACTAAAAATAGAAATGGTCAATCACCAAGACAACCTAGAAATCCAAATGCCACAACAAGAACCGAAATGAATAGAAGACCTCCAAGTAAATTAGGGGATGCGTTGAAAAATATCGGTAAAGGGAGCGGTAAATTATTAAAGAAAGTACCTATTCTAGGCAGTGTACTTAGTGCAACAAATCTAATTGGTATGAAAAAAGAGAATGCTGGTGAAAAGATCGGTGCGACTGGAGGAGGAATCGCCGGTGGAATGGCAGGTGCTGCAGCAGGTGCTGCTATTGGCAGTGTAGTTCCAGGGGTAGGTACAGCCATCGGCGGCCTAGTAGGCGGCATCGCTGGAAGTATGGGTGGAGAATCTATCGGTGAAACAATTGGAAAATGGTTTGATGGCGGTGGATTTGAGAAGATTGGCCAAAAAGCCATTGAAATCAAAGATCAAATTGTTGAAGTGTGGTCTACAGTTGCGGACTGGTTTATCGAAAATGTGTGGACACCATTAAGCAGCACGGTTGGCACAGTAGCAACCACAATCTGGTCAAGTCTAGTCAATGCATGGACATGGATACAAGAAACATTCAGTGCAGTTGCGGGCTGGTTTATCGAAAATGTGTGGACACCGTTAAGCGATACAGTTATTACGGTAGCAACCACGATCTGGTCAAATCTAGTCAATGCCTGGACATGGATACAAGAAACATTCAGTGCAGTTGCGGGCTGGTTTATTGAAAACGTTTGGACACCGCTAAGCGACACAGTCGTTACGGTAGCAACCACGATCTGGTCAAGTCTAGTCAATGCCTGGACGTGGATACAAGAAACATTCAGTGCAGTAGCAGGCTGGTTTATTGAGAATGTGTGGACACCGCTAAGTAGCACAGTTGTCACAGTCGCTACGGGGATTTGGACAGCATTATCAAATGCGTGGAAAACCATTCAATCAATTTTTGGAGCAGTATCCTCTTGGTTTATGAACAATGTATGGAATCCGCTTGTAGAAACGGTTGGAACCATCAAAGATAGCATTGGGAAGAAGTTTGAAGAAGCGTATAAAGTGGTGACAGATATATGGGATGGATTATCTAAATGGTTTAAAGATAATATTCAGACACCGATCGTAAAAGTGGCAGGTGCCATAAGTGATGGTTTTTCTAAAGCATTTAACTGGGTTAAAAAGATTTTTGACAAAGCGGGCGATGGCATTAATTTTGTAGTAAAACATTTATTTGGAGATCCTGATAAAAAAGCCACAGGCGGCTATATCACCCAGCCTACCTTATCATGGATTGGTGAAGCGGGTAACGAATTTGTCATTCCAACTCAAAATAACCGGGGCCGTGGGAAGATGTTGCTTGCACAAGCTGCTTCTCATCTTGGAATGTCTGTTGTGCCAAGCAGCAGCGGAGCAGCAAGTCCAGTTTCTAGCTCTCCAGCTCCAATTACGCCAAATGCTCCAGCAGCTCCAACTGCTTCTGCCGGTTCAATTGGTGGAACGGTTTCAATGAATGGAAACATCCAATCTGCCAGCATAGGTGAGCAATTTAATCATGATTTTGAACAAGGGCTGAATCAAAAGGTGGTTTCAATTGATCAATGGAAGCAAAAAAACATTCAGCAGCCATTTAATCAAATGACATCAGATTCAGGAAAGTACGGACAACAAACGGTATCGGCATTTGCTACTGGCCAGCAAATGACACCAACAGGAACTGATAGCTTTTTGCAAAGTCGTGTAAAAGCACAATACCAACAAGTGATGACAGCATCACCAACTTGGGGTTCTGGAACTGTTAGTGGCTTTGCAACAGGTCAAAATGCCACATCAATTGGCACAAGCCAATACGTAGACCAACACGTCAAACAACCATTCCTGCAAGCCAAACAAGAATCACCAGGATGGGGTTCAGGAATGATCGATGCCTTCAATAGCGGCATGCGTTCAAAAGCAAGTGAAGTCACACAAGCTGCCAAAGAAATGGCGAAGAAAGTGGAACAGGCGTTTAGAGAAGAACTAGACATTCATTCTCCTTCGCGTGTCATGATGAGTCTAGGGAAATTCGCATCGATTGGTGTCGTCAAAGGGCTCGATTCAGTTGATGTGAAAAAGTTTGCTGAAAATCAAGCGGGTTCATTAATCGGAGCGTTCAGCGGTATGGGTGCTTCAGGTCTTAGTGTTCAGCAATGGCTCATGGCAGCTCTGATGGCGACTGGCACATCGATGAGCTGGCTTCCAGGTCTTATGACAATCGCTCAGCACGAATCAAATGGTAACCCGAAAGCCATCAACTTGTGGGATTCCAACGCCAAGAAGGGAACGCCTTCTAAAGGGTTAATGCAAACCATTGGGCCGACCTTTCATTCTAATAAAGGCAAGGGCATGAATGATATTTGGAACCCAATTCATAATGCCGTAGCAGCTATTAACTACATTAAGGGCAGATATGGAACAGTCTTCAATACACCTGGATTACGGAGTATGAGAAGAGGCGGTCCTTATAAAGGCTACGCCAATGGCGGATTGATTACTCAGGAGCAGGTAGCTAGAGTCGGTGAAGGAAACAAACGCGAGTGGATTATTCCAGAAGAAAGAGGCATTCGCGGGAGATATTTATTGACGCAGGCAGCAAAGGCACTTGGGATGCAAGTCTATGATCCATCAAATGCATCTGCTCCTTTACCAGAATCACAGATGCAGCAAGTCACCTCAGCACAGCCAGCTGGGAATGCAACAACGTCAGGCAATAAACAAATCACCATCCAGTTCAATGGTGATCAGCATTTCCATAATGGACAGGATCAGCAATCGCTTGTCGAAAAAATTAGACAAATGCTTGTAGACGAATTGGAAGTAGAGCTTCAGACAGGAACGAAAGGGGTCGTGATCGATGGGTAAATCAGTGTATCAATTGTGGATTTCCCAAGGCAAGGAGAAGTTGCGATTTCCTGTGCTTCCATCCGAACTTGAGATCACAAATAATGTACAAAATGAAACAGTGAAGGTCTCCTCCTTTGGGGAACTGACTTTTATTGATGTACCATCGGCTAAACAAGTATCATTCACCTCATTATTTCCTAAGAAATATTCGCCAATTGCTGAATATAAAAGCATTCCATCACCAGAGAATGCAATAGCGAAAATTGAACGAATGATGCGTTCAAAGAAGTCTGTGCGACTGATTGTGACAGGGACTAAAATCAATATGACGTGCAGCATTGAGAGCTTCACACACAAGGAAGGGTCTTATGACATAGGGGATCGTGAATTTACGATCGAGTTAAAGGAATATAAAACCGCATCGCCTAGGAAAATCAAACGAAAGAAAAAAGCAAAACAAACCAAAAAGAAAAGACCCTCAAAAACACCACCAAAATTGTACACTGTCAAAAAGGGAGATACTCTGTGGGCCATTTCAGGCCGTTTTTATGGCGATAGTACAAAATGGCGGCGTATTTGGAATGCCAATAAAGCAGCGATGATCAAACGAAGTAAACTCAATATTAAACAGCCGGGATATTGGATTTTTCCAGGGCAAAAATTGAAAATACCACAATAGGGGGGCTGACATTGATTGAGCTTTTTGCCATCAGAAGCGGCACGATGTATGAGCTTGTCACAGAGAGTGTGACACTTCAGGGGCAAAGGTATCAGGCCCCTCGCTCTATTCAGGCGAATATTATCACAAAGCAAGGCAGTCAAACATATTACCGTGTCTCAGAAGGAGACACGGTTCTTTTTAAATGGAAAGGAAAAGAGCTGTTCAGAGGCATCGTGTTTTCTAGGACGCCTGTTGAAGGAAAGCTGACCTTTACCGCATACGATATGCTCCAATATTTAGTGAAAAACCAAGATGTATATGTTTTTTCAAATCAACGGGCAGATCAAATTTTGAGGCGGATCGGGGCAGACTTTCAAATTCCTATGACATCCATCGCAAATACAGGACATATCATGAAGTCTCTCGTTTTTAAAAATGACACGAGTTTATATGACATCATTTTAAAAGCATTGAAGGAAACGAAGCGGCAAACCGGTAGAAATTATCAAATTTATTCTGCTAAAGGCAAGATGGGGCTGAGAGCTTGGCCCGATCCAGAGGACGTGTGGGTCATTGAATCAGGCGTCAACCTCATCGGTTATCAGTACAGCACCTCCATTGAAGAGACAGCAACACGTGTGAAGATGCGCACGTCTGTAGACGAACAGGGGAAGAATAAGAAAAAAGGTAGCAAATCAGATATTGTGGTGATCGAACAGGATAAAGCGGGTCAGAGTCAGTACGGCATTTTACAGCATGTGGAGACGGTCACAGGTCAAATCAACCAGCCGCAGCTTCAAAAAAGAGCGAAAGTACGCCTAGCTGAGAAAAAAGGCGTCAAACAAGAAGTGAAAAGCATACAAGCACTCGGAATCCCTGAACTGCAAAGCGGTCTGCCAATCTATTTGAAAATCCCTGAAATCAACATCAAAAAAACCTACTGGATCGATCAAGACAAGCATGAATTCAATGGAGTGAAGCACACCATGACAATTGACGTCGTTGAGAAAAATTCCATGCCAAAGGGTGATCAAGCATGAGATTAAGTGAAGCAATTAAACGACTCGCTGTCAATGCAGTAGATGCAGCTTCTCCAATTGATCTGGTGATTGGAGAGGTCACAATGGCTTCGCCTCTTCACATCCGATTAAATGAAAACAGTAAGCTGATCATTCCGGAAGAACTGCTTATTTGGCCTAAACGCTTAAATAAGGGTGAGGATGATGAGTTGAAAAGGGGAGACAGCATTATGGTACTTGCAATGGCAGGAGGGCAGTCCTTTTACATCATCGACAAATTGTAAGGGAGGTGATGAACGTGGCACTTTCACCAGAGGAAGAAATCGAGGAAACAGAGGAAGATGAAGAGGTAGAAACCTCGACGACGTATCGCATAGATTTTGAAAATGGCAGGCTGACAAATGAAGCCATTACAGGCATTGAATCGATCCGTCAATTTATTTATATGACATTGCGAACAGAGCGCTATGCACATCCCATTTACAGTCACGATATTGGCACTGAAATTCAGGAGCTATTGACTGATACTGAAGCAACTGATGAATACAAAGAAATGGAGATTCCAAGATTGCTTGAAGAAGCATTGGTCGTTGATGAGCGGATTGATCATATTGAAGAGATAGAGGTCACGAAGCAAAATGATGCCTTTCAAGTCAAACTAACCATTGTCACAGATGAAGGCACATTAGAAATAGAGGAGGTGATGGAGGGAGATGTTTGAGGAGCAAACGTATGAGGCGTTGATGGAAAGAATGCTGGACAGGCTACCAGATGATATAGACAAAAGAGAAAATAGCGTCATTTGGAATGCCTTGGCACCTGCTGCTGCTGAACTCGCTCAGTCGTATATTTGGCTTGATCAAGTATTTGAGCTTGTCTTTGCTGATACAGCACAGGGGGAATTTTTAGATCGACGAGCAGCAGAAGTGGGGATTGAGCGAAAGCCAGCCACCACAGCGGTGTGGTCCGTAACCATTCAACCAGAGAACGTAAACATTCCAGCAGGATCAAGATTCTTTATTGAAGATGTTTATTTTCAATTTTCAAAGGACGGTACACTAGAATGCGAGACAACAGGTACAGCCGGCAATGGGCAATTAACAGGTCAGCCGCTGCTATCGCTTGATACCATTCCAGGTCTAGAGTCGATGATCATGAAGGAATTGGTGATACCAGGGCAAGAGGAAGAAGATGATGCGTCATTATACGATCGGTATTTAATACGCGCAAGGCGAGAGGCTGTCAGTGCCAACAGAGCACATTACAAAAAGTGGGCCGAGGAAGTGGTTGGTGTCGGCAGAGCGAAAGTGTTCCCGCTATGGAATGGAGAGGGAACGGTCAAAATTGTCATCACAGATGGCAATCTAGATGTAGCATCTGAGCTTCTTGTCAAAAGGGTCCAGGAGTATATCGATCCTGTACCGGGAGAAGGAGAAGGGCAAGCTCCTATTGGCTCAAAAGCAACTGTGGAAAGCGCCAAGTGGCTGGATATTGACGTAGAAGTGTCCGTCGAACTTCAGATGGACTGGACACTTGAGGGTGCGCAAAAAGAAATAGAAGAAAAGGTCAAAGCACTGTTAAAATCAATCGCATTTGAAAAAAGTACGATTCGAATGTCCGCTTTAAATGATATTTTGTACCATTCAGAGAGTGTGTCCGATTATGCAAATGTCTTATTGAATGGGGAGTCAAAAAACTTAGTATTACAGGACATTGAGATACCACGTCTGAGGCAGGTGAAGGTTATTGAGCAAACTTGATGAAATGAAAAACTACTTGCCGCCTTATTTCACAGAGATTTATGATGTGGATCATTTACTAAAAACGGAGGCGCCAGAGTTTGAACAATTGGATGAATCCATTTTTGATGTAACGGATCAGTTCTTCCCTTTAACAGCGACGTGGGGATTGAATTGGTGGGAGAGAATGCTCAAGGTGCAGCGAGAGTCAGATGATTCGATTGAGCTGCGCAGGGCACGATTACTCAATATGATGTCGAACATTCCACCAATTACGTATCTTTCATTAGAGAAATCTGTGAATCGATTTCTTAAAAATCCAAGTGCGATCATCCGTCTTACAGTCAACCGTTATCATTTTGCATTGCGTGTCAACCTAGATGACCTGCAAAACACAAGATATATCGTCGAAATACTCGAAACGTTAAAGCCAGCACATTTGGCGTATACGTTCACCGCCATTCATCATACAGATGTTCATGAAACAAATGATCATCACCAGCGGCTCACACTGCGAAGCAGAGTGGGCTTTTTCGATCATATTCCAATTTTACTCAATGGTGAATTCGTATTAAATGGAACGTTCTATCTTAGCGGGATACGAGGTACTACGGAGGTCCCAGCTCGTTTTCGGCATTCATTAAAGATGAAAATGCCGCTTCAACAAGAGAAAGAAACAGCATATCGTCTGAATTATGTCATGACTGGAGCATCGTATGAAACGAAGCAAGCAGCTACGCTGACTTTGCGCGCAAAGAACCAGCTTTCACATCACGCGAAAAAGAGGATGACGTTCCGCTTACCAGTACATGTTCAAAATGAACAAGGCGGCAGTTTACTGATCAAGGAGCATTACTGGATTCTCGATGGATCCGTTCCACTTGATGGATCAAAAATGCTGGCAGCAACTTCTAAAAAAATAGATCTATAAGGAGGATCACAATGGCTGATCAATTAACCGTAACCACACTATATGCACGTCAACAAATGGCAAAGGCACGAGCAGAAGGAACAAAACTCACAAAAGTCGTCAAAATGGCGTTCGGAAATGGAGGAACAAAGGATGGAAAACCGATCTCTCTTGACGGAACCGAACAAGCACTCAAAAAAGAACTGATTCAAAAAAATATTGACTCGTTTACCTTCATGGAACCGGCAAAAATCCGCTACACCTGCACCATCGCTGAAGGAGAACTAGCAGGCGAAGTCATCAATGAACTAGCCCTTGTCGACGAAGCCGGCAAATTCACCGCCATCCGCACCATGACAGACAAACAAAAAGACGGCGACATCGAATTTGTTTTTGAGATTGATGATATTTATTAATGGAGGGGAAAAGAAGTGGACATAAAATCACCTTTACCGTTTGAAACCTCTGACAAAGCCCATGCCAACTTATTTAACCGGATGGTCGATACACTTGTGGAGAATGACAATGCGCTCAGTAGACAAATAGAAGGAATCACAAATGAAAGCTTGTTCATTTTAAAAGGCGATCAAGCCATTCAAGATGCATCAGTCAGCGGTGAGCAATATCCAAATGGGATTACGTTGATGGCTATAGCGAATGATACCGGATATCCTACAAAATTAGGTTTTGTGAAGAACGAAAAAATGAATGAGTATCGTTTTATACAATATTATTATGGCAACGGTAATGAAACAACTAGTTATTTTACTAGTACTGGTATTTGGTTTAGACAATGGTATATAGCCTCAGGGTGGACAGAGTGGCACAAAATCTCTGGTTTTCTTCATACGAACATTGGTACAACTGGTAAGCAGTTGCTTAATAATGCTGAGCGACAAAAAATCCTTTTTAATCGAAAAATCAAAGATAGTCACAATAATTTTGATATAAAAAATAGTCGTTTTATTTGTCCGGAAAACGGAATGTATCTAGTAAACGCTGGAGTCTATATTGAGACGGTTCAAATGTATGCAAATTTTGAGCTGTCTATTTTTTTAAATGGTAAAAATTATAAAAATATATCTCATTATAGACATCTCCCTGCCACACCCTCTGAAACGGCAAAACTTGATATAGGTTTATATGGGGCTGCGAATGTTCCAGCTAATAAAGGAGATTACGTTGAAATTTACATGTATATAGGCTATGCGGGAAATTCTGATCGTTATATATCTGATAATTCAGGTTGGTACAACTATTTCGATATTACGGAATTAGGCGGCCGCAATTTCCCGAGAGTGTAGGAGGATTCAGATGATTTTATATGAAGCCATTAAGTATAAATACCCCGATGCGGACCCGCAAAAAGATTTTGAACTAAGAAATGATGGCGATGGTTCGTATTTAAACGAGTGGCATCTAGATGTGCCAAAGCCAACGGTAGAAGAGTTGAAAAAATGGTGGGAGGAATCCCAAGCCAACCCGAGGTATGAACCACCTCTTCCACTAGATTATCTAGCACAAGAAGTAGCCAAAGAAAAGCTAGTGAGAAAACAGCTTGAACACCAATGTGATCTTCTAACAAATGAACTAAAGGTGCTAAAAAATGAGATCCTTTTCATTAAAGGAGAGAGTGAAACATGAATTATTGGGTTATGGCATTATATTTCCAATGGGTGACACCTGAATTAGTTAAAGAAGCAGTTGAATTAGGTGATTGTTCGATGGAAGATCTAAATGCAGGATATGAGCAAAGGATGCTCACTTTAGAGCAGTTGCAAGAAATAAAACAAGCATTAAGAGTGAAAACTGAATAGAAATAAAAGGACCATACCTGATTTTTCAATGACATGTTCAAAGCACTACTTGAGAACGATATTAGAGCAGTTCTTAAAACATACAAATGATGCGAGAATACAGCAGCTAATACAAAAAAGCAGAAATGTGATGATTCACAGAGTGATTAGATAACATTATATAGTGGAAGGAAGCGTATAGTGATAATAGATTTGAAAGGAGAATGATCATGGAGATTAAGACACCACGCACTTTTAAAACAACTGATAAAGCCCATGCTGATCTATTTAATGACATGGTTGAGGCTTTTCTTGACAATGATGTGGGTCTATTAGAGTCAATCAATCAACATATGATAGATATAAATCCACATGCATCTGAAGCAGAAAAGAAAAAATGGAACGATTCTCAGGGCTATAAAATTACAGCGGATAATGGAAGTCATTTAATTAATGTGCGAGCTGATGCTAGGATTTTTGATATGATAAAAGGAAAAGGAACGTGTACTTTTTATGCAGCTTCTGGAGTCGAAGATTCCCCATCAAATCTTTCATTGAGAGGATTACAGACAGTAGGCCAAGATAACATTGGTACTGGCTTTGCTGTAGATATTGCTGGTAATGCTTATAGTTTTTACTATAATGCTGCAGATACTACTATTAACTGGACAAAGCTCCCGTCAAATGCTGAAAGAAATAAATGGAATGATGGGCAATTGTCTAAGATTACTTCAGATAATGGAGGGGTGATTCTATCTGTTTCAGATGGTGAAGATTTACTTGAAAAGGTTGTTTCTTTAGGCCCGAAGCATGGTACATTTTATGCCACAGGTAAAGCATTAAACAGCCCAACTACAAGATCATGTCGTGGTATGTATCATTTTACTTCTCAAGATAGTAATGGAAAAGGTACATTTGGATGGGTCATAGCAATAGATTATAACAATTACATGTATACAAATTATCTTGATTTAAATTTGGGGTGGCAAGGCTGGAAACGTGTTTTAACAAAGGAGGATATGGATAATACTTCTTTTGTTGATACGTATGATCTCGATAATTCTTCTGTATCAGCCGTTGAAAATGTTCCAACAAAACTGAATTTTGGTGATACAAGATCAGACGATTTAGGAGAGTATAATCGTTCGCGAGCTGAAATTACACTGAAAAATAATGGTCTGTATTTAATTAGGCTTTATCTTAATAGCAATAACATTCCTGTTGGATCAGATAGCATTTTGTCATGTTATGTGAATGGTACAGAATTTCAACGATTAGGTAATTGGAATCCTGTTATCTCATCAAGTATATGTGTATTGTACCTTCAACAAAAGTTTAAAGCGGGGGATAAGTTAACATTTTATATTACACCCAAAAACACTGGAAGAACTATTACAGTAAATAGGGCTTATGTTACTTTGTCACAGCTAAGGTAGGATTATTTGAAAAATAAAGTGTGTGTGCAAATCGGTGGAAGCTGTCGTTCAAAACTTAATGACGTTCACTTTTACTAGATTCTATTTTATGTGTTCAATACAACAAAGGAACGAGAACAGAAACTCAATGCACAATACATGTTGTTAAAATTATTGGGTCAAATTGCAGGAATAAAGGAAGGGAATAGACCCATGCAATCGATCCACTTTATTGGAGTGGCGTTAATCATAGGTAAGGGCAGACGTGACAAATTAATATTATAAAAATCAGGATATTTAAAAAATATGTACTTAATATTGTTCTAATGACTTGAATCCTAATGAATTCATCACGTTTGGTTCCAAATCTAAGAACGAAGTGAAATAACTGATTTTTATCATAACATCACCTAATTCGTAATGTTTTTTGGAAGGAGAATAAGATCATAAAAACACCTCAACCTTTTAAGACGAGCGATAAAGCTCATGCAGATCTCTTTAACGATTTAGTGAAAATTTTAATTGAAAATGATCAGGAACTACTAGAACAATTCAACCTTCATACGAGAGATCCAATTCCTCACGTATCTGGTTCAGAAAAGAAAAAATGGAACGAATCTCAGCTATATAAACTGACAAATGATAACGGGTCCCAATTGATCAATATTCCTGCTGGTGGCAGTATCTATGAGGGAATTAAAGCGCTAGGGGCTTGCTCATTTTATGCGCCAGGTGGTTCTGGAGTAGTCGATTCCCCAGCTATAGGCAATGCTGCACTAAGAGGCTTTCAGTTTGTAGGTCAAAATAATATTGGCGTAGGAATTGCAATTGATACATCAGGCAACTCATTTTGTTTTTCCTATCATGTGAATGACATCGGAATCAACTGGATGCAAATGCCGACTCAAAATGAAAAAAACAAATGGAATGCAGGACAATTGTCTAAAATTACTGCTGACGATGGAAAAGCTTTTGAAAGAATTAATGCAGATGATCCTAGTATTTTAGATAAGCTGATAAAATTGCCGGGAGTTCATTCATGGTACATTCATGAAGCACATCCAGATCTTCCGACAAGAAGTTCAATGAGGGCTTTGTCTGTTTTTAGTGAAAATACCTATGGATGGGTCATCGGTGCAAACAATACAGGAGATGTCTATATTAACCGTTCAACAACTGATGTAACGGGTACACAACAAGAGTGGAGCGGTTGGAAACGTCTTAATGACCATAACCTATTAAATTCAAAGGGATTAAGACTTTCCATGTCAATAGGAACTGATATTTTAACGCTGCCATCCGGCTTTTACTTTGCAGTAGGATCTAATGTTGTAAATATGCCTGTCGATAATGATTCTTCTTGGTTTAATATAGATATCTTAGAAACGGTAAATGGTAGAAAGACTATTCATGTCATTAGAAGTTATGACAACACTCATTGGTTTGGTACTGTTCATACAGACGGTGTATTTAAAGGTTGGAAAAAATTAGTGACTGATGCTGATTTTGAAAGTGTCAAGTGGCTAGATGTCACACTAGTCAATGGTTCCTCTATTGGAGACAGAGCGGTCCAATATGTTAAATGGGGAAACTTATTATTGTTGAGGGGTCACCTAATAGCAAATAGAGAAGTGATCTGTGGAAGTATTCCAAATACAGGATTACCCGATAAAGGCATAGTAGTATCAGTTCCCGTATCAGGTACAACGGGTCATAGTAAATTATATATCTATAATACAGGAGAGCTAAAACTAACTGGTTTACATGCAGTGAATAACAGTGCAGTAACTGGCTACTATTTAGACATGGTTGTTCCATTAAATTAAGGAAGTGATACAAATGATAGAAGCCTATGAATACAATCAGCAAAATGAATTGATCAGACCTATCGAAGTGTTCGAAAGGGATGATGAAGGAAATTATATTATTCCAGAGCAATGCACAACAATTGCACCACCCAATAATCCTTCTTTTTATAAGGCTGCATTTGATGTGAAAAAACAACAATGGTATGAATCAGCGACCCAAGAGTATATAGACAGCTTAAAACCGGCCCTTCTCCCGCCAAGTGATATAGAACTTTTAAAGAAACAAAATGCTTTGTTATCAAAACAATTAACGCAGCTATTAGCTATGCAAAAAGTAGGTGCTTCAGATTGATGTTTCCAACTGTAGCGGATATCAAACAATTCTGGGACTGGCAGTGTTACGGCCCAGAGGACATTGCATTTTATGTAAGCATTGGCTGGATCTCGGCAGAAGACTATCAAAATATAACTGGAGAAATATACGAAGCCTAATGGCTTTATTTTTTTGCCGGAAAGAAGGTGATTCAAATGGAAGTAGATGTCGTTCAAAACTTAATGACACAAGGCCCATTCGCCGTTCTCTTTTGCTGGATTCTGTTTTATGTTCTCAACACAACAAAAGAACGAGAAAACAAACTCAATGAGCAAATCGAGGCACAAAATGATGTGTTAGCAAAGTTTAGTGAGAAGTATGACGTCGTGATCGACAAGCTCGATAAAATTGAACGGAATTTAAAATAGGAGGAAAACATCATGAAAACATTCGACAAAGGCACTGTGATTCGCACAGTGCTTCTTTTTATTGCGCTTATCAACCAAACGCTTGTCATGTTTGGACAAACGGTGCTGCCGATTAGCGAGGAGCAAGTGCAAACCGTAGGAGAGGCACTATATGTGGCAGGTTCCACAATTTTCACTATGGTCACTGCCGTGATCGCTTGGTTTAAAAATAATTATGTGACCTATAAAGGTCAATTGCAAAAAGATGCCCTGAAACAAAGAGGGTTAACAAAATAATTTTTGAAGGAGAAACAATATGGTGAAGATCATTCAAGCACTCATCCCAAAACAAAATCGCAACAGGCCAGGAAACAGTATGAAGCCGCTCTATATTACGGTGCATAATACATCGAACACTGGACGGGGGGCTGATGCGGCAAATCATGCAGCATTTGTTGCTCGGGCAAGTACCGGGGTTAGCTGGCACTACACGGTCGATGATCAGGTCATTTATCAGCATTTGCCACTAAACGAAAATGGCTGGCACGCAGGAGATGGCAGGGGAACCGGCAATATGAAATCAATTGGAATTGAAATTTGTGAAAATGCAGGCGCTAACTTTGAACAGGCTGTTAAAAACGCCCAATGGCTTATTCGAAAACTGATGGGGGATTTAGGAATTCCTTTATCTAACGTGGTGCCACATAAGCATTGGAGCGGGAAGGAGTGTCCGCGTAAGCTGTTAAATCGGTGGGATGGCTTCAAAGCTGGTATTGCATCAGCATCTACCAGTCAAATGACAACAGCTAAACCTGTGAAAGAAACATCTATCAAAACCATATCAACGAGATCAACATCTAAAACCAACAAGGTCAAAAAAACATACAGTTTGCCTGCAGGTATTTTAAAAGTGACGAAGCCTCTTACAAAAGGGTCAGCTGTAAAAGCTGTACAACAAGCCTTAGCATCGATTTATTTTTATCCTGATAAGGGAGCGATCAATAATGGAATCGATGGGTACTACGGACCCAAGACTGCGAATGCAGTGTCTCGATTTCAAATGATGCATGGGTTAACCCCAGATGGCATTTATGGTCCAAAGACCAAAAAAACATTAAGTAAGGTCATAGAAAGTTAACACATATGGAATGAATCAACCCTTATCTATTATAATAAAGTAAAATAAAACCATTTTTGGCGTTATTTGTTGTATAATGGTAAAAATGAATGGAGGGGTTGTATGAAGCGGATATGTGTAATGATGTCTCTTTGTTTCATTGTCATGTTCCATTTTAATATGGAAAAGGTTGCAGCTAAGACCATTTATCGAGAAGTAGAAGTTGATTTCATCATGACGGAACAGGAAAAAGATCTGTGGGTACCAGGAGGTCAAAATAATCCTGAACAATATCCATCTACTTATGGCTACCAATTTTCTATACTAAATGCAGAGGGTTGTACTTTAGAGGTGACACTCTACAGAACATCCTTATCAGGAACGGATTTTCCGTCATCAGTCAAAGAGTATACAGGTAACCAATATGATCTAAGTGCAACAGACCGAATTTTATCAAGTGGGCGCTACATTTATAGACCCCATGGTATTAAACTGACCAAAAAAGAAGGCTGTGGGGATGTTGAGATAAAAGGAGTCTTTGGTTATCAAATTCAAGAACCAGACAAATAAGCTTTTATGAGTAAAATCAAATGAAAAAGCCTATCCATCATTGGATAGGCTTTTGATAATGGAGCATAGCGGGATCGAACCGCTGACCTCTACGCTGCCAGCGTAGCGCTCTCCCAGCTGAGCTAATGCCCCGATGTGTTACGACATAACTTATTATAATCAATCCTCCTGTAAAATTCAAGCTGTAAAACACAAACACCCCGGCTATTTTTCTTTCTGATCAATCGGAATATAGTCAAAGATGTCTCCCGAATGAACCGAGTGGGCTAATCGTCTAAGCCAGTCGTAGTAGGCTTTTGAGCTTTCAAGCTGTTCAATGAGCTGTTTCGCTTCCTCTCTTTCATGTTCCTCCGCCTGATCATCACGAGCTACACCTTGAAGGCGTTCTTGCGCTTCTTCAATCGCTGCTAGATTAACCTCGACCTCTCGTTCCCATTTTTGCGGGAAGAAGTTCATGAAAAACTTAAAAAAGTCTTTCTCAGCAACAAAGCTGTGTTTTCTTCGGCCACGGTGAAAGGTCTTTTTGACAATATTCATGTCTTGCAGTTTTTTCACACCCGTACTCATACTAGGCTTACTCATTTGCAGCTCTTCACGCATTTCATCCAGCGTCATTTCCTCATTTAAATACATCGTCCCATATAGAATACCCGCACTTCTAGTAATGCCATAGAGATCCATTGTTTCAGCGATGGAATCAATGACGAGATCTTTAGCAGCTAAAATGCGTTCTTCTGCTTGTGGCTGTTCCTGCTTTTTCATCTTGTCCCTGCTTTCTATTAAGTGAATTCAATACGTTCAAAAAAATCTTTATGGACTATATGTTAACGAAAGAATGCAAAATGTCAAAATAAAAGAAGCATATCCCCCTTTGACAGAAAAATTTGAACATGTTAAGTTAATTATGTTCAGAACGTTAAATTTTTATTTAACAAACTTACCAAAGAGAATCAGAGGAGGTTCCTTCTATGAGTCAAACACTATTTATCGATGGACAATGGGTTGGCGCTAAGAGTGGCGACACAAGAGATATCATCAATCCATTTAATCAAGAAGTGATCGCGACAGTCAGTGAAGGATCAAGAAATGACGCGCAGTTAGCCATTAAGGCAGCGAGAAAAACCTTCGATCAAGGTGATTGGGCAAACATGCCTGGACTTGAAAGAGGAAATATTGTGTTTAAAATTGCTGAATTGATTAGGCGAGACCTAGATGAATTAGCCAAATTAGAATCACTTGATACCGGCAAAACATTAGAAGAAAGCAAAGCGGATATGGACGATATTGCGAACGTGTTCCAATATTATGCGGGGCTTGCTGATAAGGATGGCGGGGAAATCATTGCATCGCCTATTCCAAACTCAAAAAGTGAATTAGTCCGAGAACCTGTCGGTGTATGCGGTCAAATCACTCCTTGGAACTATCCATTGCTTCAAGCGAGCTGGAAAATCGCTCCTGCACTTGCAGCTGGAAATACAATCGTACTAAAGCCAAGTGAAATTACACCATTAACCACGATCAAAGTTTTCAAACTTATGGAAGAAGCGGGTGTTCCAGCAGGCGTTGCCAACTTAGTACTTGGACCTGGAGCAACTGTTGGAGATGAGCTGGCTGTCAATGACCAAGTCGATTTAATTTCATTCACAGGCGGTATTGAAACAGGTAAGAAAATCATGCAGGGAGCCAGCGGGAATGTGAAGAAAATCGCCCTTGAGCTCGGCGGGAAAAACCCGAATATCGTCTTTCAAGATGCTGATTTAGACGTAGCGGTTGACCAGGCAATGAATGCTGTGTTTTTCCATGCAGGGCAAGTGTGTTCAGCAGGTTCACGCTTGTTAGTGGAAGAATCTATTCATGATGAATTTTTAGAAGAACTGGTGAAGCGTACGAAAAAAATCAAGCTAGGCAACGGCTTTGATGAAGGAACCCAGAGCGGACCGCTCATCTCAGCTGAGCATCGAGAAAAAGTAGAAAAATACGTCAGCATCGGTTTAGACGAAGGCGCAACATTAGAAACAGGTGGGAAACGACCTGAAGCAGAGGAGCTTCAAAAAGGGTTCTTCTACTTGCCGACGATTTTCTCAGGCTGTACATCAGACATGCGAATTGTACAGGAAGAAGTGTTTGGACCAGTCCTCACTGTCGAATCCTTCCGATCAGAGGAAGAAGTCATCGAGCTGGCAAATGACACGATTTATGGTTTAGCAGGAGCGGTGTGGTCTTCTGATATCGGCAAAGCCGAACGAGTGGCTCGTCAATTAAGATTAGGCACGGTATGGATCAACGACTTCCATCCTTATTTTGCCCAAGCACCGTGGGGCGGGTATAAACAATCAGGTCTTGGACGTGAATTAGGACGTACGGGCCTTGAAGAATATACGGAACTAAAACATTTATATCGAAATACAAAACCAGAAGCGGTTCATTGGTTTAAATAAATATCACTTATCTGGAGGAGATTCTATATGACTTTAAATATGAAAATTGAAAGCATGCAAAAATTCCATACGTTTGAAATTCCGACTGTCATCAAGCATGGCATTGGGGCAGTGAAACATGTTGGGGAAGAAGTGAAAGCATACGGCGTTTCAAAGGTATTGCTTGTCACAGATCCTGGTATTTATCAAGCAGGTGTTGTAGATCCAGTGATTGCTTCATTAAAAGAAGCGCAAGTTGATGTGGTTCTATTTAATAAAGTAGAACCAAACCCGCCAGTCCGTTTAGTGAATGAAGGATCTGCGTTATATGAAAAAGAAGGCTGTAATGGTTTAGTCGCAGTAGGCGGCGGAAGCTCAATGGATACAGCGAAGGCTATTGGTGTGGAAGCGACTCATGAAGGATCAGTTCTTGATTACGAAGCGGCTGAGGGGAAAAAACCGCTTGAAAATAGAATCCCTCCGTTAACCACAATTCCGACAACGGCTGGTACAGGTTCAGAGGTCACGCAGTGGGCAGTGATTACTGACGAAGAAAGGGAATTCAAATTCAACACAGGTGGCCCACTCATTGCAGCTCACCTAACAGTGATTGACCCTGAGCTTCATGTATCTATGCCGCCGCATGTGACGGCTATGACGGGTATCGATGCGCTTGCGCACGCGATCGAATGCTATACGATGAAGTTTGCTCAGCCAATTACAGATGCGGTAGCGCTCATGGCCATTGAATATGCTGCTCATTATATTCGCCGTGCCTTTGCTGATGGAGAGGATTTAGAAGCAAGATATGGAATGGCACAAGCTGCGATGCTTGCAGGACTTTCCTATGGAAGTGAATCAGCTGGTGCAGCCCATGCGATGAGTCAAACGCTTGGGGGTATTATTCCTGTCGCACATGGCCAATGTGTAGCGGCAATGATGGGACCTGTCATGGAATATAACTGGAAAGGGTACCCAGAGAAGTTCGCTCGAATTGCGCAAGCATTCGGAATTGATACAAGCAGAATGACAACAGAGGAAGCTGCAAAAGCAGCAGTGAATTGGATGTATGATTTAGTGGAAGACCTAGAAGTTCCTTCATTAGAAGAACAAGGTGTACCAAAAGATATGATCGACCGTTTATCTAAAGAAGCAATGAAAGATCCGCAAACAGTTGGAAACCCAAGAGACCTCAACGAAAAAGCATACAACTGGATTTACGCTCGCTGCTTTGATTTAACACCTAAAACAGTGTAACAATGAAAAAAGGCTCCCAAAAGGGAGTCTTTTTTACATCTTATAGCTGTTCTTTAATTTCTTTAATTTGATGAATATGGCGCTTTTCATGTGCGCCGATAAAATCAAGGTATTGCTTTAATGAAAGTTCTTCAAACACAGGATGTGCAATCACGCGTTTGAAATCTTCCTCTGTAAACGTTGATAAAATTTGATTTAATTTCTCACGAGCTGTATCAAGCTCATCTTTTAAATGTGTAGGTGTCACATGCTTGCGCTCTGGCTCAACAATACTAGGCGCAGTGGCTTTTTTTGAACGATCCTCTGCCATTTCCACCGGCTTTGGCTCATATTCTTTAATCGGTGCTTTTTTCCCCTCGGCAGCTAGATGTTTTGCTGAAATTAGGTCCATTTTCTTTAAATGATCTGCCACCTCTTGAATACTCCAAGTATCATCAGATAATTTTTGATTCAATTGTTCTTCGTTCAAACCTTGCAGCTCTTGCCACAATTCTTGTCTTGCATCATGTAATAAACTCATTTTCATCACCTCAAGATCAAATTTTAACATACTGGTACATGACAATCATTCTTGAGCTATCGTTGAATTCCTTTGAAGAATTGTGAGGAAATTTGAAACCTTTACAAAAGTGGTTCGTATTACCTGTTAGAAGGAATACACTTGGATGTGAGCATGGTCTAAATGAATGAAAGGCTGCTCATTTCATAAAGAAAGGGTGAGGAAGATGGATGTGTTTGGGCTGCCTCTTCAGACGCTGTACTTATACATATTGATGGTATCAGGAATCCTGACGCTTGTTTTCGTCTTTTTTGGCGATGTATTTGATGGATTGTTTGAAGCGATTCCTGTCCCGTTCCTTCAACCAACATTGATCCTCGCATTTCTTACCTTTTTCTCGGCTGGAGGATTTATCTCTGAAAAAACAGCAATTGTAGGAAGTGGACTTGGCGCAGTATTATCTACCATTCTCGCAGTGGTTCTCGTTACTTGTTTAAATGTATTTGTCTTAGTCCCGCTTTCCTCTGCTGAAGAATCTCTTTCATATACGGAGGCCGACCTAAAAGGAAGAACTGGGGAGATCATTGTATCTGTACCAAAAGATGGGTTTGGAGAAGTGCTGTTAATTAGTAACAGCGGGAAAATCTCAAAGCCTGCCGTCAGTTTCGACGAAGAGGAGATTCCATATGGAACCCGGGTGCTGGTCGTCGAAGTGAACAAAGGCGTGTTATCTGTTATACCAAATGAAGAAATCTAGGAGGGAATGCTATGCCAGGAACAACCATATTAATTATTATTGGAATTGTGCTTGTGATTCTCATTGCACTTATTGGTGTATTTGTTTCGAAATACCGGACAGCTGGTCCAGATGAAGCATTAATCGTCACAGGAAGTTACCTCGGAAGTAAAAATGTCCACGTGGATGAAGGTGGAAACAAGATTAAGATTGTAAGAGGTGGAGGTACCTTTGTACTCCCTGTTTTTCAACAAGCAGAGCCGCTCAGCTTACTATCTAGCAAGCTAGATGTTTCAACGCCTGAAGTCTATACTGAACAAGGTGTACCAGTCATGGCCGATGGAACGGCGATCATTAAAATTGGCGGATCAATTGAAGAAATCGCCACTGCGGCAGAGCAGTTTTTAGGGAAAACAAAAGAAGATCGTGAAAATGAAGCAAGAGAAGTACTAGAAGGACACCTTCGCTCCATTTTAGGGTCAATGACAGTTGAAGAGATTTATAAAAACAGAGAGAAATTTTCTCAAGAAGTACAGCGTGTCGCTTCTCAAGATCTAGCGAAAATGGGTCTTGTCATTGTATCGTTTACAATCAAAGATGTCCGTGATAAAAATGGCTATTTAGAATCACTAGGTAAACCTAGAATTGCTCAAGTGAAACGCGATGCAGATATTGCGACAGCAGAAGCAGATAAAGAAACACGTATCAAACGTGCAGAAGCAGATAAAGATGCGAAAAAATCTGAGCTTGAGCGTGCCACTGAAATCGCTGAAGCAGAAAAAATCAATGAGCTGAAAAGAGCAGAATTCAGACGTGAACAAGATACAGCAAAAGCAAGCGCTGACCAAGCGTACGATCTTGAAACAGCTCGTAATCGTCAGCACGTAACTGAACAAGAAATGCAAGTCAAAATCATTGAACGTCAGAAGCAAATTGAATTAGAAGAAAAAGAGATCCAGCGTCGTGAGCGTCAATACGATTCTGAAGTGAAAAAGAAAGCAGATGCGGACCGTTATGCTGTTGAGCAGTCGGCTGCGGCGGAAAAAGCGAAGCGTCTTGCAGAAGCAGATGCGAAGAAATACAGCATTGAAGCAATGGCAAAAGCAGAAGCAGAGAAAGTTCGGATTGACGGGCTTGCCAAAGCGGAAGCCGATCGTGCAAAAGGGGAAACAGAAGCAGAAGTCATTAGGTTGAAAGGACTTGCGGAAGCAGAAGCGAAAGAGAAAATTGCAGAAGCATTCGAACAGTATGGTCAAGCGGCGATTCTTGATATGATTGTGAAAATGCTACCTGAATATGCGAAACAAGTATCTGCTCCACTTTCTAACATTGATAAAATTACAGTTGTTGATACAGGTGGTAACGGGGAAGGCAGCGGCGCCAACAAAGTGACCAGCTATGCGACAAACCTTATGTCCAGTCTTCAAGAAAGTCTGAAAGCTTCCTCTGGAATTGATGTTAAAGAAATTATTGAGAATTTCTCTGGCAAAGGCAATGTGAAACAAAGCATCCAAGAACTGACGAATGAAATCAAACAGCCAAGAAAAAAAGAAATCGCTGATCGTCAAATAGAAGAATAAAAATCAAAAGACACCTTCTGATAGAGGGTGTCTATTTTACTTGGGGCACATGCCGGTGTCTTTTGATAGATGAAGAGAGATTCACAAGAATGCCTGCAGATATCATCATGAACACCAATGAAGATCCGCCGTAGCTAATAAAGGGAAGAGGAATGCCTGTAATGGGGAGAAGCCCAAAGACAGCTCCGAGATTAAAGGCTGCTTGAATCATAATTTGAAAAGTAAGCCCGATCGTTAATAGTTTTCCAAATGGATCTTGTAAACCTTGAACGATTCGAACGGCGCGATATATGATGAGTAGGTAGGCACCCATCACAAACAACAGCCCCATGATTCCCAGCTCTTCACTAATGATGGCCATAATAAAATCTGTATGGGCTTCAGGAAGAAACCCTAGTTTTTGAATGCTTCCGCCTAAACCATTCCCGGTCAGTCCTCCTGAATCCATGGCGAGATAAGAATGGATCAGCTGATAACCATCTCCATCTTCATACATGAAAGGATCACGAAAAGAAGTGATCCGTTTCAAACGATAAGGAGCGGTCACAGCAAAAAAAGTGATCCCTGCCGCAGCCGTCGAACCTAGTAGAATGAGGTGGCGTGTTTTAAGTCCAGCACATAATAAGACGATACCGCAGCTCAATAAAATAGAAACTGCTGTACCTAAATCTGGCTGTTTTAAAATCAATAAAAAAGCTAGACTCAAAAGAAGAAGTGGAGGCAGTACTCCTTTTTTAAAGGATGTAATGTACGCTTGTTTCCTTGCATATACATAGGCAAAATAGATGATCATCACTAATTTCACAGCCTCAGAGGGCTGGATGATCAGAGAGCCCAATTGAATCCATCGTTGTGAATTGTTTTTGACAACACCGATTCCTGGAAGCAGGACAAGGATAAGACATAACAGTGACAGCATCACAAGCCACCGAATCCATTTACGGTAAACTTGATATGGAACCAGGGCCGCAGCGATGAAAAAGAAGAATCCAATCAAAAGCCATTGCCACTGTTTCATGAAGAAGTAGCTGCCCTGTCCATATTTTATTTCGCCTAAAGGATAACTCGCACTGTACACCATCAGCAATCCAAAGAAACAAAGACAAACAATCGTCCCAGCAAGAATGTGGTCGATTTTTTTTAGGTGAGAAAGAATCAATGACATCACCTTCAATCCCAGTTACGTCCAAACATGTAGGATGAGGACCTCAGATTGACACTAAACACAAGGCCAATGGCGATCATATTGGTTAAAAGCGCACTGCCCCCATAGCTGATAAAAGGAAGGGCAAGACCAGTCACAGGCATTAGCCCTACTGTCATCCCAACGTTTTGGAAGACTTGAAAGACGATCAGCCCAACCACCCCAGCACATATATAAAGCCCATAAAGGGTATTCGCATGCATAGCCACATGAATCATTCGATAGACCATCATAAGATATAAACAGATCAATAGGGAGGCGCCGATAAAACCAAACTCCTCGCCAATGACTGCAAATATAAAATCTGTATGGGCTTCAGGGATATTTCCCCCTTGTACTTGATTTCCTTTTGTATACCCGCTTCCTGATAATTGTCCTGACCCAATGCCAAGCATTGCTTGTTTCAGTTGATACCCATATGTCGAATCAAATTCATCAGGAGAGAGCCATCCATAAATGCGATCAAGCTGATGAGGTTTAATCACTTTTGTAAAGTGCTCAAAATGTTCATTGTGCAAGTAGGTCAAAAATGCAAGAAGCGCGAGAAAAGAAGCGATTAATGCAGCGATCATCTTACTTGAAATGCCTGACACAAGCATCAGTGTAAAAGCAATAGACAAGATCACAAGTGCCGTCCCCAAATCTGGCTGAATTAAAATCAGGAAAAAAGGAACAGCGGTCCAGCATATGATGTTCATTGTAGGAATCATGCTTTCTTTAAACGAAAAGCGCTGATGTTTGTATCGATTTAAAATAGCCGCTAACAGAAGAATGACAAAAATTTTCATAAATTCTGATGGTTGCACTTTCATGGGCCCCAAGCTGATCCACCTTTGGGATCCATTTTGATTCGTGCCAAAAAAATGAACGAGAATGATGAGGAAGAGACCACCTGCAAATAATCGAAAAGATAACCGCTCAAGCAGTTCATAATCAAAGTAAGCAACTGCCGCCATAAGGCCAAAGCCGACGATATACCAGAAAACTTGTCTTTTGACGAAATAAAACATATCTTGCGTTTCATACTGTCCCGATCCGCTATACACAGCCAGCAGGCTGATCACAAAGAAACAAATGACAGTGAATAATAATGCGAAGTCAATGCTGTTCTGTTTTTTCATGTCTCTGTCACCTGCTATGACCTATTTGTCAGCTGGTTTAATACGACCTGCACCGCTGCAGCGTCATCAATATAGCCGATCGGAAAAATATAATCTGGTATTAAATCAACGGGCATAATGAAGTAAAGTAATGCGCCTCCCATCAACATCAATTCTCGAGAAGTACCCCGTCCGCTCATGAACGAGCAGTACATGCTTTTCAATTGATCAAGAAATGGCCCAACACCACTTATCGTATCTATCTTTTTTTCAAACTTTGCTGAGATTGTTTCTTTTCCCTCATCTGATTGACTATAGGTCTCATATTCATTTAGCTTCTGTTTCAATTCATTCTCGCTGAACGTCCCGTCATAGACATCATGATCTTTCAGCGTTCGCTCAATCTCTTCTACGGCTTGAATGAACGTATTACCGTGAACTCTTTCGTTTTTAATTGAAAATCCAGCCGTGGCCAATAGATGATCTAAAGAAATGTGTAGAGCATCTGAAAGCCGCTGTAAATGGTTCAAAGTCGGTTTTCTTTTTCCGTTCATGATTCTAGACAGTGTCGCTTTATCAATTTCTGTTTGTGTACTGAGTTCTCTTAATGAAAGAGAACGTATTTGCAGTTGTTCTTTTAAAAACTGCCGAAGCTCAGTTGTTTTAAATTCCATCTCTTCTTTCCCCTTTTCATAAAGTTCAACTCTTCAATAGAAGAAGTCGTACCCAATATATAGGGGTGTTGACAAAATGTCAACGAATATCCATTAGGGATTGAATTTTATAAAATAGAAACTTATCATATGAAACATAGAGTAAGAAATGGCTAAAAGGGGTGTGCAGATGAAGGTTAGACATGCAGTACATAATGATATTCCTAAAATTGCCGAAATTCATGTGAAGAGCTGGCAAACGACTTATCACGGCATTATTTCACAAGAGTATTTAGATGCTTTGAATGTAGGGGAGCGGGAAGAGAGCTGGAGAAGCAGGTCGCTTGAAGGCACGTTTGTCGCAGAGGATGCTGACGGAGTATTTGGTTTTGCTTCCTTCGGAAAACAGCGTGATGAGAGATATTCAATATATGATGGTGAGCTTTATGCCATCTATTTGTTGCAGAGAAAACAGAAATCAGGAGCGGGTATGGCTTTGATTGCAAAAGGTGTGGATTATTTAATAGAGAAAGGCTATCAGAATATGCTGCTCTGGGTATTTGAGCAAAATTCAGCTAAGCAATTTTATCAAAAACTTCAACCTAGTTTTGCCGTCACCAGCCAGTTCGAGCTGGCTGGTGAGAACCATGAAGAAATAGGGTATGGATGGGAACTATCTGTACTAAGTGCTCATGTTCAACAGATTATATCGTCAGCTTCCAGTAATAATGAGAGAAAAAAGTAAAAAGGGTGGCGAGTAAAATATAAGATATAAAAGGAGAAGCCTCTACTTTTCCTTTCACACCTGCTATTTTTAATGCCTCATAGAAACTGGCCAAAAAGTAGGCGAGACTGAGGATGTAACAGCACAGCATAATGGAGTAAGGATTCATTGTCGTACCTCCAGCATGAAATCTTCTACTATTAATAGATTCAATAGAGCAGCAAATTATGCATAAAAAATAACCCGCTGAAACAGCTGGGTTATTTTTGTCGAGGAAAAACCAAACGAGACGCACTAGGGATGAGTAAACAAAGAACAATACTACAAATGATAAATGAAGGAATCATATATGTGCTGTTATAAACTAATGAATACACCCAACCTGGTGTTCCTTTTGGTGCATAATGAGAAAAGAAGACTACACCTGAAATAAAGAACGTCAGCAGTCTGAAGAAACTGGCGACAAATACAGCTAGGATAATATAGAAGAATTGTTTCTTTCGCTTTTTATCCTGAATGGCTTTTTTAATTGATCCTGAGAATAGCCCGCTTAAACAAATCACAACAGATGCGACAAAGTAATCGAGAAATCCTTGTACAGGTGTAGCAATAATAGGATTGTTCATCAGCTGCAGTCCTGCGATTAACACACCGATGATAAATCCAGCAGACACGCCCCATCTAATGGACATGAGAATGACAGGAATCATGATCAGTGCAATTGACCCGCCGTTTGGCATTCTTAAAAAGAGACCTGATAAATAATCTAAAACAAGTGCAAGAGAAGTCATGATGGCGATCTCCATCAGTCGTACTAATTGATTTGATTGCTGCATAAAAAAATCCCCTTTTCACGAATTGTGCAAGGAGAGACCATGTCAGGATGAGTATGTGATTCATAGAAAAACATATCGGCTTGAATACAATGCATGTATGCAAGTGATTCCACATTCCTACTTCAGTATTAACTGACAGGTTCAAAGGGTCAGAACAACGAATTGTTCACTCTCAGCACGAGGCTCCCCCTGCGGTTATTAAATTTCAATCTATTATAAATATACTAAAGACCTACAGGATCAACAATAGTGAATTATGGAGTTAAGCCCTTTTTGTACGAATATATAGGAAGAGATCAGGAAAAATAAATTATTTAGAAAAAATACTTGTTTCTTCTTTTAAAAGGTGTTATATTTGTATTCGCCGCTGAAACAGCGCGGTTGAGAAATAACATTCGAGAAAAAAGTTGTTGACTTCATCTTGATAGAATGTTATATTAATAAAGTCGCTTCTGAGCGATAACGAAAATGATCTTTGAAAACTAAACAAGACAAAACGTACCTGTTAATTCGAGTTTTTATAAAAAATCCTATGATACATCATAGGTAGTCAGTCAGACTGGCGAGGCAGGAAATGATCACATGCTAAGTTCGCTACATCGTGTAGCAACGCATGTGTGATATGCATCCTGCATACCTCGGAGAGTTTGATCCTGGCTCAGGACGAACGCTGGCGGCGTGCCTAATACATGCAAGTCGAGCGGACAGAAGGGAG
>NZ_SEIZ01000019.1:0-2173 GCF_004634445.1 Bacillus sp. 005/A4HT-01/001 | reverse complement strand
GTGCTTCTCACAGCTGCCTGCCAGAACATGAAGAAGATTGCCACACACCTAGCAAAGCTAGGCTAGGTGTGTGGGAGGCCTTTTTCATGTTTTTCCTTCAATCTCATCTATCATAATGATGGTGAAAATAAAAAAGATTGTAGAAAAACATGAGTTTCTCTACAATCTGAGAACTGCTCTTGGCAGTTCTTTTTTTATTCTTATTTTTCTTGTTCCTCTTGAAATATCTCTGCAATGATTTCATAAGAACGCATTCTTTCTTGATGGTCAAACATATCAGAATTAATCATGACTTCATCTGCTTGAGTTGCTTCAATAAAGGCTTCTAACTCTTTTTTCACCTTTTGTTTATCCCCGATCATCGTCGAACTTAATTGTTCGTCCACCATCGCCTTCTCATATGGACTCCATAACCCATCCATACTTTCAACAGGGGCTTTGAGTTTTCCTGGTGTATTGCGAATGAGGCTCAAGAAGCGCTGATAATGAGACGTCGCCAAATATTCAGCCCGCTCTGTTTGATCAGCAGCAAAAACCGTCACACCAACCATCGCATAAGGTTCTTTTAACACATCTGAAGGTTGAAATGACTGTCTGTATAATTCTAAAGCAGGAATGGTATTTTTAGGGGAGAAATGTGCCGCAAAGGCAAATGGCAGTCCCAGTTCTCCTGCAAGCCTTGCACTAAAACCACTTGAACCAAGAAGCCAAATCGGGATATCCAATCCTTCTCCCGGAACGGCTCTTACATGTTTTTTGATCTGACCAGTCGGTTTGAAATATTGCCGAAGTTCTTCAAGCTGCTCAGGGAAATCCTCCCCATTATGAAGATTACGTCTAAGTGCCCTTGCCGTTAACTGATCTGTTCCTGGTGCCCTGCCAAGACCTAAATCAATTCTCCCTGGATACAAAGTCTCCAGTGTTCCAAATTGTTCTGCAATAACGAGTGAAGAATGGTTTGGAAGCATAATCCCCCCAGAACCAACCCGGATCTTTTCAGTCCCTCCGGCAATATATCCAATTAAGACGGATGTTGCTGAACTCGCAACCCCTTCCATATTATGATGCTCCGCAAGCCAATATCTATGGTAGCCCCACTTCTCAGCTTTTTTTGCTAAATCCATACTATGTTCAAATGACTCTTTGATTGTGCCACCTTCTGTTACAGAGGATAAATTTAACACGGAATATGCTGCACGTTGTAAAACTGATTGACTCATACATGATGCCCCATTTCTTTCAAAAATCATACTAGTTTCATTCTTTCAACACCATAACATAAAACGATTTAACTTTTAAATGATTTGATTCGATGAACTTCGAACTAAAAAATATCATTAAGCTCAATTCCGCTTTTTAAATTTCCACATAGAATAAAATATTAACTTTTAGGAGATGGGGAATTTGTATAACCAGTACGATAACAAATGTCCCTTTTGCGGAAAAAATCATGATTGGCAACCTCATTACAGAAAATCTCGTCACGATAGACCTACATTTGATGATTGCCCTCTTCTTAAACGAGAATGTAAAAAGAAAAAAGTTGTTAAACATCACAGCACTTGTGCTAAAGCAAAAGGACGAAAAAAAGCAAATAATAAGATTGTAAAAAGAGGTTCTACTGGTGATACTGGGCCTACCGGAGTTACTGGAGCTACTGGTCCAATCGGTGATACTGGAGCCACTGGAGATACTGGTCCAACCGGTGCGACTGGTGATACCGGGCCTACTGGTGTGACTGGAGTTACTGGTGATACTGGTCCAACCGGAGCCACTGGTGTAACTGGTGATACTGGACCTACGGGTGCCACTGGAGTTACTGGAGATACTGGGCCTACCGGAGCCACTGGTGTAACTGGTGATACTGGACCTACGGGTGCCACTGGTGCCACCGGAGTTACTGGAGCTACTGGAGATACCGGACCTACCGGTGCGACTGGTGTAACTGGTGATACCGGGCCTACTGGTGCGACTGGAGTTACTGGTGATACTGGACCTACGGGTGCCACTGGAGCCACTGGAGATACTGGTCCAACCGGTGCGACTGGTGTAACTGGTGATACCGGACCTACTGGTCCAACAGGTGCTACTGGAGTTACTGGAGCTACTGGGCCTACCGGAGCCACTGGTGTAACTGGTGATACTGGGCCTACGGGTGCCACTGGAGATACTG
>NZ_SEIZ01000018.1:0-3040 GCF_004634445.1 Bacillus sp. 005/A4HT-01/001 | reverse complement strand
TGTTCTTTGAAAACTAGATAACAATAAGTAATACATTCACATTGAATGCAATGCAAAGTTCATCACACATAGTGATTCTTTCTAAAGTAAGAAATGGTTAAGTTAGAAAGGGCGCACGGTGGATGCCTTGGCACTAGGAGCCGATGAAGGACGGGACGAACACCGATATGCTTCGGGGAGCTGTAAGCAAGCTTTGATCCGGAGATTTCCGAATGGGGAAACCCACTGCTCGTAATGGAGTAGTATCCATACTTGAATACATAGAGTATGAGAAGGCATACCCGGGGAACTGAAACATCTAAGTACCCGGAGGAAGAGAAAGCAAATGCGATTCCCTGAGTAGCGGCGAGCGAAACGGGAACAGCCCAAACCAAGAGGCTTGCCTCTTGGGGTTGTAGGACACTCTATACGGAGTTACAAAGGAACGATATAAGCGAAGAGGTCTGGAAAGGCCCGCCAAAGAAGGTAACAGCCCTGTAACTGAAATGTTGTTCTCTCCAGAGTGGATCCTGAGTACGGCGGAACACGTGAAATTCCGTCGGAATCCGGGAGGACCATCTCCCAAGGCTAAATACTCCCTAGTGACCGATAGTGAACCAGTACCGTGAGGGAAAGGTGAAAAGCACCCCGGAAGGGGAGTGAAATAGATCCTGAAACCGTGTGCCTACAAGTAGTCAGAGCCCGTTAACGGGTGATGGCGTGCCTTTTGTAGAATGAACCGGCGAGTTACGATCCCGTGCAAGGTTAAGCAGAAGATGCGGAGCCGCAGCGAAAGCGAGTCTGAATAGGGCGCATGAGTACGTGGTCGTAGACCCGAAACCAGGTGATCTACCCATGTCCAGGGTGAAGTTCAGGTAACACTGAATGGAGGCCCGAACCCACGCACGTTGAAAAGTGCGGGGATGAGGTGTGGGTAGGGGTGAAATGCCAATCGAACCTGGAGATAGCTGGTTCTCTCCGAAATAGCTTTAGGGCTAGCCTCAAGGTAAGAGTCTCGGAGGTAGAGCACTGATTGGACTAGGGGCCCCTACCGGGTTACCGAATTCAGTCAAACTCCGAATGCCGATGACTTATCCTTGGGAGTCAGACTGCGAGTGATAAGATCCGTAGTCGAAAGGGAAACAGCCCAGACCGCCAGCTAAGGTCCCAAAGTATACGTTAAGTGGAAAAGGATGTGGAGTTGCTTAGACAACCAGGATGTTGGCTTAGAAGCAGCCACCATTTAAAGAGTGCGTAATAGCTCACTGGTCGAGTGACTCTGCGCCGAAAATGTACCGGGGCTAAACGTATCACCGAAGCTGCGGACTGTTCTTACGAACAGTGGTAGGAGAGCGTTCTAAGTGCAGTGAAGTCAGACCGGAAGGACTGGTGGAGCGCTTAGAAGTGAGAATGCCGGTATGAGTAGCGAAAGACGGGTGAGAATCCCGTCCACCGAATGCCTAAGGTTTCCTGAGGAAGGCTCGTCCGCTCAGGGTTAGTCGGGACCTAAGCCGAGGCCGAAAGGCGTAGGCGATGGACAACAGGTTGATATTCCTGTACCACCTCCTCACCATTTGAGCAATGGGGGGACGCAGGAGGATAGGGTAAGCGCGGTATTGGATATCCGCGTCCAAGCAGTTAGGCTGGGAAATAGGCAAATCCGTTTCCCGTGAAGGCTGAGCTGTGATGGCGAGCGAAATTTAGTAGCGAAGTTCCTGATTCCACACTGCCAAGAAAAGCCTCTAGCGAGGTGAGAGGTGCCCGTACCGCAAACCGACACAGGTAGGCGAGGAGAGAATCCTAAGGTGATCGAGAGAACTCTCGTTAAGGAACTCGGCAAAATGACCCCGTAACTTCGGGAGAAGGGGTGCTTCTTAGGGTGTTAAAGCCCCGAGAAGCCGCAGTGAATAGGCCCAGGCGACTGTTTAGCAAAAACACAGGTCTCTGCGAAGCCGTAAGGCGAAGTATAGGGGCTGACGCCTGCCCGGTGCTGGAAGGTTAAGAGGAGCGCTTAGCGTAAGCGAAGGTGCGAATTGAAGCCCCAGTAAACGGCGGCCGTAACTATAACGGTCCTAAGGTAGCGAAATTCCTTGTCGGGTAAGTTCCGACCCGCACGAAAGGCGCAACGATCTGGGCACTGTCTCAACGAGAGACTCGGTGAAATTATAGTACCTGTGAAGATGCAGGTTACCCGCGACAGGACGGAAAGACCCCGTGGAGCTTTACTGCAGCCTGATATTGAATGTTGGTACAGCTTGTACAGGATAGGTAGGAGCCTTGGAAACCGGAGCGCTAGCTTCGGTGGAGGCATCGGTGGGATACTACCCTGGCTGTATTGACCTTCTAACCCGCTGCCCTTATCGGGCAGGGAGACAGTGTCAGGTGGGCAGTTTGACTGGGGCGGTCGCCTCCTAAAATGTAACGGAGGCGCCCAAAGGTTCCCTCAGAATGGTTGGAAATCATTCGCAGAGTGTAAAGGCACAAGGGAGCTTGACTGCGAGACCTACAAGTCGAGCAGGGACGAAAGTCGGGCTTAGTGATCCGGTGGTTCCGCATGGAAGGGCCATCGCTCAACGGATAAAAGCTACCCCGGGGATAACAGGCTTATCTCCCCCAAGAGTCCACATCGACGGGGAGGTTTGGCACCTCGATGTCGGCTCATCGCATCCTGGGGCTGTAGTCGGTCCCAAGGGTTGGGCTGTTCGCCCATTAAAGCGGTACGCGAGCTGGGTTCAGAACGTCGTGAGACAGTTCGGTCCCTATCCGTCGCGGGCGCAGGAAATTTGAGAGGAGCTGTCCTTAGTACGAGAGGACCGGGATGGACGCACCGCTGGTGTACCAGTTGTTCTGCCAAGGGCATCGCTGGGTAGCTATGTGCGGACGGGATAAGTGCTGAAAGCATCTAAGCATGAAGCCCCCCTCAAGATGAGATTTCCCATTCCGCAAGGAAGTAAGATCCCTGAAAGATGATCAGGTTGATAGGTCTGAGGTGGAAGCGTGGTGACACGTGGAGCTGACAGATACTAATAGATCGAGGACTTAACCTATATTCTAATGTGAA
>NZ_SEIZ01000017.1:0-5451 GCF_004634445.1 Bacillus sp. 005/A4HT-01/001 | reverse complement strand
TGTTTCTATATGTATCAAGATAAGAAAAGACACGATTCTGACTCCGTCAAAATCGCCCAAAAAGCTGGCGAAACCGCCATCTTTTTAAAAGATCAAAACCCAAAAACCTAAAAGACCAAAGACTAAACCAAATTTCCCCGCAGGGGGAGATTTTTTTTTGATTTTTTGGCCATGCTGCGCAACAAAAAAACAGACCTTAAAGGTCTGTCATCTTTCATGTACCTAATCGAATAGCCAACTCCATAACAGTCTCTGCATGATTCACATACGAACCACCAACAAACATCATGATCGCAAGACTAACTAAAGCAAAACTCTTTTTAATGCTCATACAAACAGTCGCCCCTTCGAATTTGTTTTTGAGCGTACACCATTTGCTGATACAAATATACAGAATTCTCCATACGCCCACGTTCAGTATAAAATTCTGCGGACTCTAATGCCAGTTCTTCCAAATATGGATAACCCCTAATATTGTCAAAGCGTTTCAGTAAATCCTTAATATCTTCAAGATTAAGTGGCTTTGTATATAGATTTACAAGAAAATCATACAAAGATTGGAATAATTGATCAGGGTTTAATTTCAAATAATCAATGCCACGTTGTAAATATTCCTTCGCCATTTCATCGTTACCCAATTTGAAATGAATAAGAGCCTGCTGATAAAGGACTGCTCGTATGTGAGAATGACCTTTCAAATAAATTTCAGCTTCCTCCAGATGATCTAATGCCAACTGATATTTTTCCAAACTGGAATAACAGTGACCCAAGTTCATCAAACTTATACCAATCATCAGTTCATCCTTAATCGCATGTGATTTTTCTAATGCTTTTTCTAAATGCGGGAGAGACTTTTCAGAACTGTTAAGATCAATATAATTTCCTGAAACAACAAAACGAGACTGAATTTCTCGTACAAGATATGTCGGGTGTGCTTTATATGTATCAAGAGCCAACATGATGTAATACATAGACATTTGAGTTTGCTTCATGTGATAGAAAATCTCTGCCATCTTGAAATAAAACTCTGCTCTTTCAACTTCATCCGCGACCCGGTCTAAACGTTTTTCTGCTTGTCTATAAAAAGTAATCGCAGTAATATAGTCACCTTGCGAGAACTCAAACATCCCTCTGAAAAAATTAAAGTAGTATTCTAGGACTCCAGTAAACTTTCGTCCCTGCCCTTCCACTGAACGCAGGTACTCCGCTTTGTTCATTTTCCTTGCTCCTAGATTCATGTATTCAAGCATTTGTTCGTGGCGGAATTCCATAAGCTGAAAATAAAGAACAGCTTGCTCATCTTCCTCCATGACATCTAAATCCCTTCTGATCTCGCTCCGAAGCATTTCCGCATCTGTTACATTCAGCCTTTTGATATGTTGATACCATTCGTTAATCTTCTGACCGATCTCCGCTGAAGATACAGCTGCCATTTATACATCCCCCTCATTTTTTGCCGTTTTATGTTAAATCCTAGCATATGAAATACGTCTAAAACCCTGTTGCGTTCCAATTTTGAAAATTTTCGGCATCTCGCAAACAAATTTTCAGATTGATTTCAGCAGACAAAACAAAAAACGCATTAAAAGCCCTTATAAGCGCTTTTAACTCATCCCCCTATTTCAACTACCCGAACAAAAATAAAAGCGCTCAGAATCGAATCTGAACGCTCTCAGAGGTATTTTAAAATAAAACCCTCTCGTTATTTTATAAGTTTTCATTTCATTGTTTGTCTCATAATTAAGTCTACTTGTTTTTGAAAGATTACTACCCCCCTGTTAGCTGGGGGGGTTCTCGTTTGGCTCTCGGTGCTTCGCTTTTCGTTGCCACTCAGGCGACTGTCGCCGCCTTTCCGCTCACACCTTCGCCAAACAAAACAGACGCACAAATATTTCTTTCATCTTACCATTTTTGACTCTTTCATGCCAACGGTACAATGCTTGGCATTCTGCTTTGAACGGAGAGAAAACCCACAGCATCTATCTAGGTGCATAAGTGGGCACTGGTTCCCTAGTGACTCTTTTCGGGCTCTGCCCAAACCCGCCAACGGTCAGCCCGTTGGATCGCAAATATTCAAACCCCCTACCCCCGATCTTCGGGGGATGCCCCTTCGGCGGGCGCAAACAAACGGGGTTTGTTTGAATCAATAGGCTTTGGGTTTGGTGAATGAGTCAACTCCTTAATGCTCACTTTCGTTCCGCTTACCGTTGACTCATGCCATATGTTTTTCACTCCTTTTTTTAAACAGTAACGCTCCTTTTGAGTGCACACTTTTCCGAAACAACACAAAACGTTACCAAAATTTCGTGAAAAAACCCCGTTGGCTTTTCTAAAAACACGCACATTTTTTGGTGCGTATAACTGGGCACTTGGACAAGTGGTCGGTAAGTGGTCGATCATTTTTCAGTAGTGATAGAGAAGTGATTACCTCAAAAACCGCCACTTCTGCAGGAGTGATTAGCTCCACTTTTTGGGGTCATTTTTTTGCTAGGCTCTGCCTAGTTCCACACCATAAGTGGGGACAAAAACCCCTTATGCTCTTCTCACTTTTCCTTTTTATGGTGTGGCAGTTTTGCCGTTTCTGCCACATTACCGCATTTTTCTCCTAAAAAAAGGTGTGTCAGAATTTCATTTTTAGGCACATTCCTTTCAAAAATCGCAACCGCCACGAAACAAATCACACTGGGATTTCAAACATGAAGTGGTTGCAGTTTCCCCTTATGCTCTTTTCCACTAGCTGTCGTTTGGCTCAAGTCTAGTGACAAGATCCATCTCACTTGTTTTTGCAATTCTCGTTTTGCTCAAAATGATGTCGCGCAGCTCACACTTTTTGTCGCCAATCTCAGTCCATTTATGGCGCACTTATACACACCCCTGTGTGCGTGCTAAAATCTCTCGATTTCCGTCAAGCGTGTAAAGAAAAAGCCGACTCAATAGCCGGCTTCTTCTGTTTCTGAAATTGCACATGCAATGATCATCAAAGTACAAAAAATGAATGCTCCTAAATCCATCACATTAATTACAATCGTCATCACATTCACCTCCACAGTGAACGGATTTTATCACAAAAAAATCCACCAAAACGAAGCATTGAAAAATAAAAAAAATGATTGCGGACACCGCAACCAAAAAAGAAATTTTCCAATGAATTCCCATAAGAAATTAAATCAATGTTAGGATGGAGAATATATCAAAAAATGGAGTGATTTTTATAAGTTTAAGAGATAACAAATAAATAAACGAAACTAAAGATAAACATCAAAATACCTAAGATCACGCTGTATTTCTGCAAAGACTTTTTAGCATAGTTTTTAAATATCAAAATCAATCCCGCTGATAAATAAACTATGAACAATCCAATATGAGCATTAAAAAATACACCAATAATCACACCTGCCAAAAGCAATAAAGTTAAAACTATGTTTAAAATTCGCACACAAAACACCTTCTATCAATTTTTAGTTTAGTTTGATCAATATTATATTTTTCACACTAGGCTAATTAAATAATAAAATAGGAGTGAAAAAAATGAAGAAAAAACAAAAATTCATCACGTTGGGTTTGTCTCTATCTTTATTATTTAGCACATTTTCCGTCACTGCAAACGCTGAAGAAAAGGAACAAAGCCAATCAAGTAAGCAAACACAAACAGCAGAATATGAAGGTTCAAAAGTACAATTTACTACACTGGAAGACTTGAATTCTAAAAGTGTAACAGTTACACAAGATAACAAAAAAACAAATGTCTCTTATGACAAAATCAAAGACACTGTATCAATTAATAGCAAAATTGTACTCACAGACGCAAAGAAAAATAGTCAAACAGTAACTTCCCAAGGAGATATGCAAACAGCAAGCAACTGGAAATTCATACATACCAAGTATGGATCAACAAAAGCAATGTACGACAATCATGCTATTCTTGCCGCTGTGTTATCAACTATGACACCTTTTCCAGCAAATGCATTACTCGCAGCTAGTTCCGTAATCTTAACGACAAAAACTAAATACACCTATTGGAAAATGAACGAATGGGGTAGAATGTGGGGCAATCAATACCAAAGAAAAGCAAAGATTTGGTTTTACAAAGATAAAAAACGAAAAAAATTCATCACATCAGAGAATCATTATTTCTATGACAACGGTGGACCAAAATAATAATTGAAATCAAAAGAGCCTAAACTAAATTCAGGCTCTTTTATGTAATAATATAATTCTTGATGCCAACATGCCAGTACGCCATGACCTCAAATGCATCATTGGAAATCTCATCTTCTTCCTCATCAATTCTGATTAAGTCGCCCTCTTCAGCATCCGTTAATTTCAACTCTTGATGGATCTCCTTCAAGATCCCGCCATAACCGATCAAACGCCTAGAAGCTAGAGCACCATCTAAATAATAGACCGTATCAAGATTATCCTCGGTGACTTTATCACCACGAATCACATCAGTGTCTTTCACTGGATACTTAGAAACCTCTAAAATGGCTTTCTGTTCTTCCATTGCTTCCCGCACTTCTTTTTCAATGCCTTCCGCATCAATACTCTTTTTCCCTTTGACCCGCTGCACATGTACAATCGGTGTGTAATCCAATTTCATTGCACGTTTCCAAAGGCTTGTCCATTCCGACTGCTTTATGTAGCTTTTCCCAAAATAATTTCGTTTCACAGGAATGAGCACATGAAAATGTGGATGGTATGTATTTTGTTCATGATTCTTCGTAATCTCCAGTGCTCTAAAATATCCGAGCACCGCTGTTTTTACTGCTTTATATCCAAATAAACGATTCCACGCTTTCATCATATCTGAAATCGTCTGTTCCAAGTTTTCACCTTCAACATTTTTGACTGTCAGTGTGAGAAAAATCCATGCAGGCGCATACTTCCTATTCGCTTCCTCAACAATCAGCTTATTATGATAGGCAATTTTCAGCGACCTTCGCCACGCACACATAGGGCATAACCTCACTTTACAAAAATAGGCTTGAGATAGCTTTAATTTGCCCGTCTTTCTATCTTTTTTAAACACAAGATATTCCGCACAACCACAGACTTTTTCAGCCTTTTTCAAATAATAAGGCGAACCTGTGCGTTTTTCCAACGCCTCATAATGAGCAGACACAACATTCGATTTTTTCTTCTTTCCTTGCCAATCCCGCTTTTTTCCTGTTGCGGTTTTGTCCTCAAGGATGTTATAATTCTCTTCGGATATACAATTTTTTGTACACAAAATATAAACCCCTTCTGACGCTAGTTCTCTAGCATTCTATTATTTTCGGTGACACTTAAATAATAGCAGATGGGGTTTTTACCTGTCAAATTACCGTTAACCCCTTGACACATCTGGATTAGACGCACTTTTTAAAGATTGAGTTGTTTCTATATGTATCAAGATAAGAAAAGACACGATTCTGACTCCGTCAAAATCGCCCAAAAAGCTGGCGAAACCGC
>NZ_SEIZ01000016.1:0-6343 GCF_004634445.1 Bacillus sp. 005/A4HT-01/001 | reverse complement strand
CGCAACCGCCACGAAACAAATCACACTGGGATTTCAAGCATGAAATGGTTGCAATTTTCCCTTATGCTCTTTTCCACTGTGTCGTTGTCTCGATCCTAAAGACAAGACTCGTCTCATCTCTTTTCGTCTCACTCTCTTTTACTCGTTTCTCATGTCCACCGGTGTCACTGTCTTGATCCTAAAGGCAAGACTCGTCTCAATCGCCAATCTCAGTCCATTTATGGCGCACTTATACACACCCCTGTGTGCGTGCTAAAATCTCTCGATTTCCGTCAAGCGTGTAAAGAAAAAGCCGAATCAATTGTCGGCTTCTTCGGGATCTTCAGCATGTTCATTTTTTCAATATATTGTTGATAACTTTAGTGTGTAAATTATCAGCTTTATAAGACAATAAAACATCCTCCGCAACCTCTTTAGTCAAGTGAGGAAGAGCTTTTATTTCAGCCAACTTTTTTCTAAAATCTTCTTTACTTATTTTAGATTTTTCCATAGTGATCTGCATGAAATAATCATCTAACTCAGAAATCTGCTTTTCTGTAAAACTATACTTTAGAAGAGCCAAATCTCTTGTTCTAAATTCAGGTGCTAAATGTTCTTGCAAAGCCATAATTGCATTTTTCATGTGCATTAATTGACAATACAATTCTTCTTTATTCAAAATTTCCCCTCCCAATTAAAAAAACCACTGAGCAATTTTGACGACCCAATAAGCAATAGTTCTAGCTGAACTCTTCTTAATGCCAGTGTCGTATAATGCTGAAGCGATGTTACCTTCAACTAAACCCCATGCAAGAGATTCATATTTTAAAAGGTCTTTGATCAATGGTTCTACATATTTATTGAAACGGATTTTAAGTGACTTGGCTGCACGTTTTCCGCCCCATGCTTCTACAAGATTAAATAACTTGTTTTTGTTTTTCAATAGTGCTTTTAGAGTGGCTTTAATAGCAACAGTAGTACCAGCCTTCGTTTTAATAGATTCAGATTGAAGACCGACTAGTCCCGCATAACGAACAGTATTTTGTAACAGGGCAGGATCATTAAAAGCCTCTTCAAGTGCTTCAATATCATCTTTCGTTTCATCATCAAAAATCGTCTGAACCTTAGTAACGAAAACTGGTTTTTCTTGGACATTTGTTTCAGCTCGAACCTCTGGCGGAATTGTAGCAATCAATAAACTTGCCACAATAAGAGATAGAACACCTTTAACCATAGACTTCATTTTCAAAATAATTCCTCCCTAACAATATTTTACTATCGTAAGGAATTTTACATAAGTCCTCAGAGGTCAACAATCGAATTTTCCAAAATGAGATAAAACTCCTCAAAGGCAGAAAACACCCTGTCATGAATACCTTTTGTTACAAAAATCAGCCTTCTAAAATCAAAAGTCCCACACAGGTTTCGAGGTCGTCAATCCTATTCTTTGCTCCTTTAATTCGTAGTAAAATTTAATATAAAAGGAGGATTGAATATGACTGAAATAATCATAAATTTACCGGTACTAGTAACAGCTATATTTTTAATTGTCTTTGTTCTTTTACATAAAAAAATAGAGAAAAAACTGGATTTAACAATTCTGATCTTAGTCGCATCAATCATATTCTTAGTGAACCTCAAAATGGTTTGGATAACAGTATTCCTACTTGCTTTTGTGTACTTCGGAATCAAATATACGTATAAAGCTAAAAAAGGCTAAAGTAAATGGGACAAATAGAGTCCAGCAACAAATCTCTTATTTTGTTGATAAGGTTCAGCCTTAGAGCCATAAGGGTTTGTGGCAGTTTGATAGCCATTATTGAGACCCCATATTATAGGGAATGGGGTCGTACTCACATTACATAAAAAAAGCAGGCTCCAGTAAGAGCCTGCTTTTCTAACTGATTATGTAATTCTTGATGCCAACATGCCAACGTGCCATGACTTCAAACGTCTCATTGGCTACCTCATCATCATCTTCTTCAATCCGAACAAGATCGCCGTCCTCGGCATCCGTCAAATTCAGTTCCTTATGAATCTCTTTCAAGATCCCACCGTAGCCGATCAATCGCCTAGCACTTAATGCACCATCCAAATAATAAACCGTATCAAGATTTTCCTCGGTCACTTCATTTCCACGTATGATATCCGTATCCTTCACAGGATACTTCGAGATTTCAAGAATGGCCTTTTGTTCTTCCATCTCTTTACGCACTTCTCGTTCAATCGCTTCCGCATCGATTCCCTTTTTTCCTTTGACACGCTGCACATGCACAATTGGTGTGTAATCCAATTTCATAGCACGCTTCCATAGACTTGTCCACTCTGCTTGCTTGATATAGCCTTTACCTGTGAAATAACTTCTTTTCACTGGAATTAATACATGAAAATGTGGGTGATATGTATTTTCTTCATGATTTTTCGTAATCTCTAAAGCTCTGAAAAAACCAAGTACTCCAGTTTTCACTTTTTTATATTGAAATAGCTTTCTAAAGCCTTGCATCATATCAGTAATCGTTTGTTTTAAATCATCGCCTTCGACATTTTTCACTGTCAACGTAAGGAATATCCACGCAGGCTTATACTGCCTGTTCGCTTCTTCCACAATCAATTTATTATGACTCGCAATTTTTAATGATCTTCGCCACGCACACATCGAGCATAACCTCACTTTACAGAAATAAGCATTTGATAGTCGTAACCTGCCCGTTTCAATATCTCGTCTAAACACAAGACACTCTGCACAATTACATACTTTTTCAGCTTTTTTTCCGTAATAAGGTGCACCGGTACGCTTTTCAAGTCCTTCATAATGAGCCGCCACAAGCGACGATCTCACCTTTTTTCCTCGCCAATCCCGCTTTTTACCTGTTGCGGTTTTATCGTCAAGGATGCTATAATTTGATTCATCTAAATATGACAAAGCAAAAAACTCCTTCTGGCTAGTTCTCTAGCATTCTATTATTCAAGATTCGACACCTTAATAATAGCAGATGGAGTTTTGTGCTGTCAAAATGCATTTAAAGCCTTGACACCACTGGATTTACCCCACTTTTTCAAAATGACAGTGTTTCTATATGTATCAAGATAAGAAAAGACACGATTCTGACTCCGTCAAAATCGCCCAAAAAGCTGGCGAAACCGCCAACTTTTCAAAAACCAAAACCTCAAAACCTAAAAGACCAAAGACTAAACCAAATTTCCCCGCATGGGGAGATTTTTTTTTGATTTTTTCCACTCCATTCATAGTGTTCAATTTTTAAACACTATGCCAAACCTGACTAAACCCGACTTTCAAAATACAGCTGCCTTCACCTCACTCACAAAATGGCGGGATTGAAAAAGAGACAGACAGAAGAGCATAGAACAAGTAAGGTCATTTCATGGCGATTCGGTCCGATCTTCTGGCCATTGCTATTTATGGATTCCTGTCGGCTGTAACCAGTGGAAATATCACATTTAATCAAAAACCTAATAGTTTACGTGTTATTTCCAAGTGACTGTACCCGATATTTTCAATGACAACATGCAAAAAACAGGTCATATTCTCCCTAGCTGTACATCCAAAAGTCATTGCTGTCAGCATCCATATTCACACGCACCCACTCAAAAAGAATCGGTTTCGTTGGGGAATTTCTCACTTTCTAAATATTTACTAAATCTGTAAGATTGAGAGAAACATTTACGACAAGCAAAGGTGGGTATGATGATGGTCAAAACAATTGCATATGAAGAAGTCGCCAATATGATGAATGAATGGTATGGGTTAATCAAAAAAAGAAAAGTAGACGAATCAATCCAGTTGAAAGAACAGATTAAAAGAATGCTTCCGCATATGGAACAAAATCAAGACCTGCTCCTTTATTTCAACCTTTTGGATTTTAGAAACAATCTTTTGATAGATGACGCGCAGCGATTAAGAATCAAAAGTCGTACAAGCATTAAACAAGAAGACATTCAAAAGACAGACGACATGATTCAATACTACTTTTACTTTTTTAACGGACAATTTGAGTTTCACAATAAGAATTACATTGATGCGATAAACTTTTACAAAATTGCTGAAGATAAGCTAAAGAAAATCCCCGATGAAATTGAGCACGCTGAATTCCACTACAAAATTGCTGAAGCATATTATCGAATCTTTCAAAACTTCTTTTCCATGAGCCATGCAGAAAAAGCACTAAATTCATTCAAATCCAACGAGCAATATACATACAGACAAATGAATAGTGAATTACTCTTAGCACTAAATAAAGTTGACTTATTGCGTTATAAAGAAGCCGATCAACATTATGAAAATATTATTAAGAAAGCACAAGAAACAGGAGATTTCTACACCAAAAGTTTAGCTCATCACAATATCGGTATCAGTTATGAAAAGCGTGGTTATTTGCCACAAGCTGAAAGCCATTTGCTTAAAGCAATAGACATACCAGAACATAGAGAATCGAGAAACACCATCCGCACGTATTACATGCTTAGTAAAGTCTGTTTTAAATCTGGAAAAACTGATAAAGCTCTTGTGTGGTACAAAAAAGCATGGAATCTAGCCGAGGAAAATAACGAAGATGAATACAGAGCAAAACTTATGATCATAGACGCTCTTTACAACAATAGTCACATAAACAATATTCACCATGCCATGAAGTACCTAGAGAAAAAACACCTATGGATAGATATAGCCGAATTGTCACGAGAAATAGGCAATCACTTGAAAAATAAAGGGAATATCACGCAAGCCGTTAAATATTATGAACATGCACTAACTGCAAAAGACGAACTAATCAAAATGACGGAGGCGTTAGAATGAAATGGATAATAAGCTTATCTATGCTGGCTCTATTGATCACTGGTGTAACAATTTATCCAAATGCTCAAATTGATCAACAAATCACTGAAAAAGGTGTGTTTCCAACATCACAAACAGAATACAAAGTTGCTGAAAGAGGTGTAGTAGGCACATGAGTTGTTATGAAAAAGGAATAGGACCAACATAAAAACATTTAAACGCCCTATAAGGCGTTTTTTCTTTGTTTGCATCTTTTTATACCTGAACAAAAATAAAAGCGCTCAGAAACGAATCTGAACGCTCTCATAGGCATTTTAGAATTACAGCCTAAGTATTTTTATATATTTAATCATGCATCTTATCATTCAGATAAAAGACGTTTCTTAACGAAAACAGCTCAATCCCTTGATATGACTGATTTTTGACAGTTTTCTTTGTCCGTAGTACCCCCCTGTTAGCATGGGGGGGTTCTCGTTTGGCTCTCGGTGCTTCGCTTTTCGTTGCCACTCGACGACTGTCGTCGTCTTACGCTTCGCACCTTCGCCAAACAAATAGAGATAGGATATTAGAAATCTATTATACCATTCTTTTTCCAAAATACCCAACGGTACAATGCCAGGCATTCTGCTTTGAACGGAGAGAAAACACACAGCACCTATTTAGGTGCATAAGTGGGCACTGGTTCCCTAGTGACTCTTTTTGGGCGCTGCCCAAACCCGCCAACGCTAGCACGTTGGATCGCAAATATTCAAACCCCCTACCCCCGATCTTCGGGGGATGCCCCTTCGGCAGGCGCAAACAAACGGGGTTTGTTTGAATCAATAGGCTTTGGGTGTGGTGAATGAGTCAACTCCTTAAATTCTCCCTCACTTCGTTCAGTCCGATTTACCGTTGACACATGCCATATGCGCTTCTTTTTATTTCGGTGTGATCTCCCATTTTGCATCAGCCAACACATGATTTTTCAAATATTTTATCGTTTTCTCTGCTTCTTCATGGCTTTGAAACTCTTCTTCTACTTCCCACACTTTATCATCTTCATATCGTGCAGTAACCACATAACTCACAAACATTCTCCTCTCTCATTTTCTCCTTTTGTTGTTCCATTTTCTAATTGTTTTTGTCTCTTTATTGGTAACACACGCACACTTTTCCGAAACAACACAAAACAAACACGAACTTAATTCACCCATGATTGAACCCTTGTTGTAACTGATTTTTTTGACAAAACGCTCCCTTTCTTTGTGTGCAATGCGCTCCTTTTCAAACTCAAAACGTTACCAAACTTTCGTGAAAAAACCCTCGTTGGCTTTTCTAAAAACACGCACATTTTTTGGTGCGTATAACTGGGCACTCTGACAAGTGACCCGCAACCGGTCGATCATTTTTCCTTTTTATGGTGTGGCAGATTTGCCGTTTCTGACACATCACCGCATTTTTCTCCTAAAAAAAGGTGTGGCAGAATTTCATTTTTAGGCACATTCCTTTCAAAAATCGCAACCGCCACGAAACAAATCACACTGGGATTTCAAGCATGAAATGGTTGCAATTTTCCCTTATGCTCTTTTCCAC
>NZ_SEIZ01000015.1:0-6579 GCF_004634445.1 Bacillus sp. 005/A4HT-01/001 | reverse complement strand
TGATGAAAATTTCTGTGGTAGAATCCGTTCACTGTGGAGGTGAACATGATGACCATTGAAATTCATGTGATGGATTTAGGGGCAATGATTATTTGTGGTTTGATGCTCTTTGCAGTGTGGTTTGATGAAAAAGTAGGCGATTAAAGCCTGCTTTTTTTATGGGGTTCGGGGAAGATTTCCCCGACTGGTTCGGACAGCGTCCGAGGTCTTCAAGGTTTTGAATTTAGGAAAAATAATAGCCGACTTCTTCGGCGATTTTTCCTATCAGCGGAGCTGATCAGAAGGAGCTGATCAGAAGGAGCGAAAGCGACTGTCGTAGCCCTCGGCAGAGACCGCACTTTACGCAGTAAAGTATAGCGGGCTATACTTTACATGGAAGTGTCGCCGGAGAATGTGGTAAAATTGAAAGGGAAAGTTGTTGCCGGTGGGAAGGTCGTGAAGGGAAAAATGGCATTCATTATTTGTAATATGCGGAAGTTTAAGAGTGCGGATATAAAGGGTCTACAGATACATAATCAGAGAGAAAAAGAGAGCCATACCAACCCCGATATCGATCAAAATCGGGCGCATCTGAATTATGATTTATTGCATGATCAGCGAGTGGATTATAAGTCGTTGATCAACGAACATATCGAGAAGAATGTGGAGACGAAACGAGCCATTCGAAAAGATGCGGTTAGGTGCTGTTCGTTTATGGTCTCGGCAAGTCCTGAATTTTTTGATGGGATTTCGCCGGAGCGTGAAAAAGCATTTTTTGAATCGAATTTGTCGTTCCTCCAGGAGCGTTACGGAAAAGAAAATGTGATGTATGCGTCAGTACATAAGGATGAAACGACACCCCATATGCACGTGGGTCTCGTGCCGATCACGAAGGAGAAAAAGCTATCTGCGAAGCAGATTTTCAACAAAGTTGAAATGAAGCAGCTGCAGGAAGCGATCGGGAAGCATAACGAAAAATTTGGCTTGCTGCGTGGCGAGCCTTCAGATAAAAAATATCTTGAAATTCACAAGTTTAAGCTAGAAAAGATGAAAGAAGAAATCAAAGAAACCGAGCAAAAAAACAAAGGGTTAAAGCACGAAAATAAAGGATTAGAGCAACATAATTTAGATTTAAAAAAGACAGCATTTGAAGCGCAGGCGATTGATCAGATCGAAGTGAAAGAGAAGGGCGGCTTGCTAACGGCAAAAACCGTTCAAATGAGCAAAGAAGATTTTGCGCAGGTTCAAAGTCTCGCTAAAGCGGGCGAGGTGTTCCGAAAGGAAAACAAGAAGCTCGAAAAAGAATTGGCGGATGAACGTAGCAAAACAAGTGAATTATCAAAAAAGAACCGCATTTTGGAAGCTAGGAACAAAGAACTTGAATTAGAAAATCGCTTTTTAAAGCGTGCAATCAATAAATTCATGGATGTCTTCAAAGAGAAGAAGCAAGAGTACCTGATTATGTTCGGTCATTTAAAAGCGAGGGTGTTGCGACAAATGAATATGAAAATAACTGATAATCACTTTGAGAATCAGAACGAATTAAAGGGAGCGCAGCATTTTTTGTATGAGGAAGAGCGCGAAAAGACTGCACGTAAAAAGGATCGAGGTTCAGAGTTGGAACGTTAATTGATCAAAGTCTTAAGGAGGAATTACGATGAATATGGATGATTTAAAAGAACCAAAAGACATGGTGAATATTGAGCTGTTAGAGGCATATAGCGCTTTTGATAGGAAAGGGTTTCGTACGATAGAAGAACAAGATTATGTCAGGCTTCTCCGTCAAGAAATACTGGAACGTATGAGTGAAAAGAAATGAGACGTCACACTGAAATAAAAAGAAGCGCATATGGCATGTGTCAACGGTAAGCGGAACGAAGTGAGCATTAAGGAGTTGACTCATTCACTACACCCAAAGCCTATTGATTCAAACAAACCCCGTTTGTTTGCGCCCGCCGAAGGGGCATCCCCCGAAGATCGGGGGTAGGGGGTTTGAATATTTGCCATCCAACGTGCTAGCGTTGGCGGGTTTGGGCAGCGCCCAAGAAAGGCGGTTCCATGATGAAAATGACCAAAAGTGAGTTTGAAAAAGGTATGAAATATGCCAAAGCTACACATGCCATTGAGGGAATTTATCTTACAGCTGACGAGGAAGAATTGATATGGCAGCATGCATCGGGTCAGATCACAGATGCGGAATTTGAGAGAAAAGCCCTTGAATTGGCTTATAAAGTGATACAATAGAGTTCCAACTACTTGTTTGGCGAAGGTGCGTAGCGTAAGACGACGACAGTCGTCGAGTGGCAACGAAAAGCGAAGCACCGAGAGCCAAACGAGAACCCCCCCTCTCTAACAGGGGGGTAGTACGCAAGATGAAAATAAAATGTATAAAAAAACATGTCGTGCATTTCAAAAATGCCGTTGAGAGCGTTCAGATTCGATTCTGAGCGCTTTTATTTTTGTTCAGGTAATTGAAATAGGGGAATGCGTCAAAAAGGCTTATAAGGGCTTTAAATGCGTTTTTTCGTTTTGTCTGCTGCTATGACTTTTAAAATCTTATATGTCTTGTGTCCTACTCGATTAAAAAGTGCTTGCGCTATGCCGAAAATTTTACATATCAAGGGAAAAATAGGGTTTTATTAGGAATTATTGTGCTAGCATTTATGGTAAAACTTGTTTGTAAGGGGGATTGTACATGGAAGCTATACCGTCTCCAGTTGTAGCAGTCAAAATAAATGAGTGGTACAAGCATATAAAGAGATTCAATGTGAAAGAGGCTGAGGTGTTAAGGGAAGAGATTAGAAAAGAAATAGATGTGATGGAAGAGGATGAGCAAGCGGTTCTCTACTTTCAGTTGATGGAGTTCCGCCATCAATTGATGGCGGACTATGTGCAGCCTTCTGAAGAACCACTGGAGAAGTCAGATTATTTGAAAGCTGTAGAAGGTCAAGGGAAAAAGATGGCGGGCATTCTTGAATACTATTTCAACTTTTTTCAAGGCATGTATGAATTTAAAAGTGGTGAGTTTATCAAGGCGATCGTGTTCTATAAACGAGCAGAAAAAAGGCTAGAGCAAGTGGCGGACGAATTGGAAAGGGCAGAATTCTATTACAAATTATCAGAAGTGTTTTATCACATGAAACAAACTCACATGTCTATGTATTATGTTGGTCTTGCTTATGATGCGTATCGTTCAAATTCTAATTTTGTGGTTCGAGAGATCAACTGTTTGACTGTGGTTGCAGGAAATTATATTGATTTGGAACATAGGGAAAAGGCACTTTCGCAGTTACTTACTGTTTTGGAAAAAGCAAAAACGTTAAAAAATCAGCACATGATTTTTAGAGCTTTGCATAATATCGGTTCATGTTATGAAGGTTTGGGTGATAACATCCGAGCTATGGCGCATTTCCATCAAGCGATTGAAATTGGGAGTTCTATTGGTGAGAAAGTACTTCTAACTTATTACAGAATGGCTATGATTCATTTGAAAAATAAAGAGTTTATCGAAGGACAAAACTTTTATCGAAAGTCATTTGAGCAGGCAGAAATTCATAATGATGAGCTTTATTTTATACTTTTGGAGTTTATGAAAAAATTATTTTTTGATTCTGCTAATCTAAGTGACATCTTGAATGTACTGGAAAAATTGAACAACATTAAGAGATATCGCTACATGGAAGACCTAGCATTAGAAGGCGCTCAGTTCTATACTAAAAGCGGGCGTATGGATGAATCTGTAAAATTATACGAGAAAGTGATATACGCCCGAAAACAAATTCAAAGGGGCGACTGTTTATATGAATTTTAAAACGGTTCTTACTGGGTTTTTAAGTGCTTCGGCTTTGCTAGGTGTGATCTCTTTATCATCTGTTGAGTTTGATGCGAATTCAAGAAAAGCTACTTCTCCAGAAGTGATTGATCTGACTGTAAGAAATGCTACAGGGAATAGTTTTACTACAATGGATTTTCCTCTTATAACCCGATCTACAACTCAAGATTTTCGTCTCATAACTTCAATCGGTGAATCTGTTACTGACTCCAGGGCGATGGCTTTTGATGATTCTGTAAGTGCCATTCGTTTTGTAACACGTGATTCAAGAGTGATGATTTAATTTTGCAGACCTTTAGGGTCTGTTTTTTTTGTTGTGCAGCATGGCCCCAAAAAATCAAAATAAAAAAACCCCCTATGGGGGGTTAGTGGTTTTTTGTTTTTGGTTTTAAAAAAGCCAGCAATTTTGCTGGTCTTTTTTGCGATTTCAACGAAGTTGTAATCGTGTCTTTTCTTATCTTGATACATATAGAAACACTGTCATTTTAAAAAAGTGCGATAAATCCAGTGGTGTCAACGGTTTAATGGTTGTTTGACAGGTAAAAACCCCGTCTGCTATTATTTAAGTGTCGAGCAAAAATAATAGAATGCTAGAGAACTAGCGTCAGAAGGGGTTTTTTTATGTGTAATACATGTAATTTTGTTGATTCCAATTCGAATTATACCATCCTTGAGGACAAAACCGCAACAGGCAAAAAGCGGGATTGGAGAGGAAAAAAGCAAAAATCTACGTTGATGTCTGATCATTATAAGGCTTTGGAAAAGCGTACTGGTGCGCCTTACTACGGAAAAAAGGCAGAGAAAGTGTGTGATTGCGCGGAGTGTTTGGCGTTTAGAAGAGACAGAGCAACGGGCAGACTACGATTATATCAAGCCTATTTTTGTAAAGTGAGGTTATGCCCGATGTGTGCGTGGCGAAGGTCGTTAAAAATTGCGAGTCATAATAAATTGATTGTGGAAGAAGCTAATAGGCAGTATAAGCCCGCATGGATATTTCTTACGTTGACAGTGAAAAATGTCGAGGGCGGTGATTTAAAACAAACGATTACTCAGATGATGGAAGGCTTTAGAAAGCTGTTTCAATATAAAAAAGTGAAAACTGGAACACTTGGTTTTTTCAGAGCTTTAGAGATTACGAAAAATCATGAACAGAATACATATCATCCTCATTTTCATGTGTTGATTCCTGTAAAGCGCAATTATTTTGGTAAAAGCTATATCAAGCAAGCAGAGTGGACAAGCTTTTGGAAGCGTGCAATGAAGTTGGATTATACACCTATTGTGCACGTGCAGCGGGTCAAAGGAAAAAAGAACATTGATGCGGAAGCGATTGAACAAGAAGTGCGTAAAGAGATGGAAGAACAAAAGGCTATTCTTGAAATCTCGAAGTATCCTGTGAAGGATACGGATGTCATACGTGGGAATGAAGTGACCGAGGAAAATTTGGATACGGTCTATTATTTGGATGGTGCATTAAGTGCCAGACGGTTGATCGGTTACGGCGGGATCTTGAAAGATATTCATAAGGAACTGAATTTGACGGATGCGGAGGACGGAGATCTGATCCGTATTGAAGAAGATGATGATGAGGTGGCCAATGAGACGTTTGAGGTCATGGCGCATTGGCATGTTGGGATTAAGAACTACATAATCAATTAAAAAAAGCAGGCTGATTAGAGCCTGCTTTTTTGTATGCAATTTTTATTTGTCTAGGGAGTACTTTTCAATTGCTTCGTCTGGAGACGTTTCTTCATCAAATATAAGATGGCGACTATATACCTCACTTAAATGCAAAGGTTCTTTTTCTAAATTATCTACAAGTTCAAAAATATCTAGAATTGAGACTAATTTTGTTGTTGTTTGTCCATAGTCTCCGTTTCCAGATGTTTCATCTGGAAAGCTTTTCTTTATAATTTTTTTTACCTCATTTTGATCTTTTGCTTTAACTAGGACGATTCTCTCTTCAAATACTTTATCAGGTCTAACTTTAGGTGAAGGGATGAATTCAAATAATAGTTTTGCAGAATAAAGTTCATGCATGGTTTGATCACCTTTTCGTTAATTATTTCTTTTTTTTCTTTTTAGTATCTTTTTTAAATCTATTGTCTGTCAAAAGTTTTTTAGCTGTTTTTGCTTTTTTAATTCCTTTGCTTGCATCTTTGTTAATTTGATCTATTGTTTTGTTTAAGTATTCTGTTGGAAATTTATTTCGGATTGATGCTTTTCTGTTTTTTGAGATGTATTCATTTGCTGTCATTTTATGATGTTTAACAACTTGAGCTTCCCAAGATTTTGAAGAAAATATCATACCACCTACAATGACAGCCCCAGTTGCTAATACGGCTACTTGTCCTAATCCTGGAATGAAGAAGAAAGGAAGTGGAATGGCAAATTTTGTTTCTGCAAGTTGATCAGGATTTATTTTTTCTCCTTCAGATGATACGAAATCATTTGTGTTAATTACAATAGTTTCGTTTTCTGTTGCTTTTACTGGTGCTTGTAAAACAAAGGTAAATATGGATAGAGCTAATAGTGTGGAAATTATTTTTTTTACCATGTTCAATACTCCTTATAGTTTATTAGAAATTCAATTGAATAACAAAATATAGATTATCTTGTGTTAATTGGATAAACAATGGATTTAAGATAGATTTAAGAAAATTTCTTTTTTGGTTGCGGTGACCGCAATCATTTTTTTATTTTTTAGAGCTTCGTTTTGATGAAAATTTCTGTGGTAGAATCCGTTCACTGTGGAGGTGAACATGATG
>NZ_SEIZ01000014.1:0-7401 GCF_004634445.1 Bacillus sp. 005/A4HT-01/001 | reverse complement strand
CATCATGTTCACCTCCACAGTGAACGGATTCTACCACAGAAATTTTCATCAAAACGAAGCTCTAAAAAATAAAAAAAATGATTGCGGTCACCGCAACCAAAAAAGAAATTTTCCAACGAATTCCCAACGATAAATCATTCAATGTTAGGATGAAAATATACCCAAAAAAAGGAGTGATTTCTATAGATCAATTCTACAAAAACGGTGGTTTATAGTAAGCCAAAACGATACTAATTATAGCTTCAATAAGTGAGATCACTATGATGATCAAATGATTAATAGGGCGATCTTTAGTAATTAGTTTCTGACCTAAATAATTCAGTAGATAGAAAACCAAAAACATTATTAAAACCGTATAAATAACAGCTAGCATACACAATACACCGTCCCTTATTTGTGGTTGTTTAACCAAATTTTGTAACCGATTGTAATACTATCATTTCAGGAGGATTTGAACAATATGACTTCAAAACTATCAAAAAAATCAATCAGCTCAACTGTTTTAATGGGACTTGCTGCGATCACTTTATCTTTAGGAATATATGCTCCAGATGCGAAAGCAACACAAAATGAACCTGTAGCACATCTGAAAGAAGTTGAAAGAATCAACGACAAACTAGATCAACTAACTGATAAAGCAAACGCTCAACTAAAAAAAGGATTAGATAACGTTGTAGTACAAGAACCTCTCAACGTACAGGGAGACAAACTTGAATTGTCTATGAACGTTGAAGACATTTCAACAAAAGCAGTACAACAAAAAAAATTCAACGCAAAGGTCAAAAATACCACTCCTGTTTTTGGTTTTGCTCATGAAGTAAGTGGTAAATTCACTTATGAAAAAGGCAAATTAGTATCTAGCAGTTATGATACTTATTTAACTGGCGTCTTTTACTCAAAATCACACTCAACAAAACAACACAAACTAGACCCTAGCGTTTGGGAAATTCGCAGTAGAGGAACTTTCAAGGCACTGAAATACACACCTGTTGAATACTCTTCTCGTGTTGACGTAGGACTTTACGGCAGTGGAGATTATAGAGTTCTAAAAGCAAAAATCAACTAATCCATACAAAAAAGCAGGCTCTATTAGCCTGCTTTTCTATGTGATTATGTAATTCTTGATGCCAACGTCATCATCATCTTCTAAGCATTAAATACCCATAAAAGAATAAATAGACCTATCGTAAAATCAATAACTTTAAATGAAATATCGGGACTTTGAGTATAGAAAAACCAACTAAAAATGAATATAACACTTATAACACCATAAAAGTATTTAAACATGATTTAAATCTAACAACCCTTCAAACCTATGATTATTAAATGTATTAAAAAGAGTACAGAAATTATCCTCTGTACTCTTTTTAATACAAATAAATGAAACATCAATCTTGAGATAAATAAATCCAGTTTTTATTGTCAAGTTCTTTAATCTCATCTGATCCTATATGACTTAACATTCTATTAAAGAAAGTGATCTTATCTTCGTCATCATAATCATATAAATCCTCTAGAATATATTCTCTAATAATGAAATTAGTCAAACTTGTATTATTAACGAAATTAGAAAAATAATCTTCTACAAGAGTTAAATCGTCTTGACTTAATTTTTCATGAGTAATGATTGAAATATGAAACACATTCAAATACGCTTTAATATCTTCTTCATCCATATAACATAATGGCTCTAGCTTTCTATCTTCTTCTGTAAAAGGTTTTCTAGTATCCTCAATAATTACGTAACATAAGATTAGATTATCTTTCATCACACTAAAAATTTCTAAATCACGTAATTTTAAAACCCTATTAAGTTCTTGTATCATAATTGCCTCCTGTTCCTAACCAAATACTAAGCGTGGAGCATTTAATAACGCAGATATTCCTACACCCGTTAAAGCTGCTAGTGTTACAAGATACCAAGGATTCAATAATATATCATACCAGCTATGTTCCGAAAGTTTTTTTCGTTCTGCATTTAATTTTTTCTGTTTTTCTAGCCCTCTTTTCCAGTCCTTAGTCTTCTTTACATTTTTTTGTACTTTTTTAGGAACTCCAGCTGAATCTAAAGTCTTACCATGACTTTTACCTCCAGTAAGCCTTTCAGCTCCTTTAATACGTCCTTTTTCAACATGTACATGCCAATCATTATCTGTTCCCTTAACATGTGGTCCCTCAACACGATATTTCCAACCAGGAGAGCCAGGTACTGGTTTCATTTCAGCAGCTTCTGCTGTACTGCTTCCAATACTCAAAAGCATAGTCGAAAAAAGTAAAGTAAATATCATTGTTAAAATAAGATTCTTTTTCATAAATACCTCCAAATTATATGTTTTCTTGAAAACAATATATAATTTGAGGATTTATGTATATAATTTCATATGAAAATTAAGGTAATTTTAAAGGGAATAGATGGTTTTGTTAATTGATTATGTAATTCTTAATACCAACATGCCAACGTGCCATGACTTCAAACGTCTCATTGGCTACCTCATCATCATCTTCTTCAATCCGAATAAGATCGCCGTCCTCAGCATCCGTCAAATTCAGTTCCTTATGAATCTCTTTCAAGATCCCGCCGTAACCGATCAACCGCCTTGCATTCAAAGCATCATCTAAATAATAGACCGTATCCAAATTTTCCTCAGTCACTTCATTACCACGTATCACGTCGGTATCTTTCACTGGATACTTAGAAATCTCTAAAATAGCTTTCTGCTCTTCCATTTCTGCGCGCACTTCTTTTTCAATGGCTTCCACATTAATTCCCTTTTTTCCCTTGACCCGCTGCACATGAACAATCGGTGTATAATCTAATTTCATCGCACGCTTCCAAAGACTTGTCCACTCTGCCTGCTTTATATAACGTTTACCAGTGAAATAGCTTCTCTTCACTGGAATTAGTACATGAAAATGAGGGTGGTATGTATTTTGTTCATGATTTTTTGTAATCTCTAAAGCTCTAAAATATCCAAGAACCGAAGTTTTCACAGCTTTATATCCAAACAATCGGTTCCACGCTTTCATCATATCTGAAATCGCCTGTTTCAGGTCGTCTCCATCAACGTTCCTAACTGTCAAAGTGAGAAATATCCATGCAGGCTTATATTGTCTGTTTGCCTCTTCAACGATCAACTTATTATGACTTGCAATTTTTAACGACCTGCGCCACGCACACATAGGACATAACCTCACTTTACAAAAGTAGGCTTGATATAATCGGAGTCTGCCTGTTTCATTATCTCTTCTAAACGCAAGACATTCCGCACAATCACATACTTTCTCTGCCTTTTTTCCGTAGTAAGGCGCACCAGTACGCTTTTCAAGTCCTTCGTAATGAGCCGCCATAAGCGACGATCTCATCTTTTTCCCTCGCCAATCCCGCTTTTTACCTGTTGCAGTTTTGTCCTGAAGGATGCTATAATTCGATTCAGATGAATATGTCAAAGCAAAAAACTCCTTCTGCGCTAGTTCTCTAGCATTCTATTATTGTTGTGTGGTAACTCAATAATAGCAGATGGAGTTTTGTGCTGTCAAAATGGCTTTTAACCCTTGACATCATTGGATTCAACGCGCTTTTTTAAAATTGAATTGTTTCTAATAGTATCAAGATAAGAAAAGACACGATTCTGACTCCGTCAAAATCGCCCAAAAAGCTGGCGAAACCGCCATCTTTTTAAAAACCAAAACCTCAAAACCTAAAAGACCAAAGAATAAACCAAATTTCCCCGCAGGGGGAGATTTTTTTTGATTTTACAGTCGGAAAAATTTATATGGTTTTTCAACACATATTAAGTAAAAATCCGATCCAAACTGTTGAATTACATAGGTTTCAACATTATGCATATGCATTTTTAAGTTCACCCTTCCCTTCTTAATGTAAGAGCATTACTGCTATTCTTTCTTAATATAACAGTTAAACACCTACACCTCGGAAAAGAGAAAAGAAAATAAAAAAAACAGACCCTTAAGGTCTGTTCAAATCACGTCCCATTTCGAACAAGACTCATCACGTAGCCTTTCTTGAAGCAACTGACACATTAGAATCTTGTTTAAGTACAAAAGAAGACCCACTAACGATTAATAAACTAGCACAAACGATTGAAAGCAGTAAGGCATTAAATTTCATACAAGAACTCGCCCCTCCGAATTTGTTTTTGAGCATAGATCATTTTGTTATAAAAATATACAGAATCATCCATATGCCCAAGTTCAGTATAAAATTCAGCAGACACAAGCGCCAGTTCTTCTAAATATGGATAACCTCGAATATCGTCAAGTTCGTCTAAAGCATCCGCAACAGGAGTAGGTTTAGCCCCCTCCAAATAAAGAGCCTTCAGCACATTTAACAAATTCATGAAAAAGCAATCATTAAACCTTTCGGCACTTTCAACACCTAACTCAAAATAGTGTTTTCCCGATTCATGCTCCTTTTTCTTGAAATGCAGTAAAGCCAACTCATAATAAATCTGTGTAAGTTCTTTAGCTCCAGACTCTTTTGCTTGATCAACAGCTTTGATCAAAAAATAAAGCGCTCTGTCCTGATCCCCCATATTTTTATAAGAATCACCCAGGTTCAGCAACGCTTTAGCAAGCATATACTTGTTGCCTAAATTCCTGGCCGACTCTTCCGCTTCTTTTAGATGGGGTATCGCTTTTTCATGCGTACATAAATCATCATAATTTCCTGCAATGACAAAACGACATTGAATCACCTTGATTTCATACATCCCGTTGGCTTTATGAGCTTTATAAGCGTGATACGCCTGCTCGATATAATACATAGACAAATGCGTTTGCTTCATGTGATAGAAAATCTCTGACATCTTATAGTAAAATTCAGCCCGTTCAAGCTCATCAGCTACTTTATCCAGCTTCTTTTCTGCATGTCTATAAAAAGCAATGGCTTTTATGTACTCACCCTTAGAGAATTCATACATCCCTTTAAAAAAGTGAACGTAGTATTCCATGATACCCGTCAACTTTTTACCTTCACCTTCAACAGCTCGCAAATAATCAGCTTTGTTCACTTGATTTTGAGAAGGATTTACATACTCAAGCATCTGCTCATGACGAAAGTCCATCAACTGAAAATAGAGAACAGCTTGTTCATCTTCTTCCATCACATCTAATTCGCGTTTAATCTCTTCACGAAGCATTTCCGCATCTGTTACATTCAATTTTTTGATATGCCGATACCACTCATTAATCTTCTGTCCGACCACAGCAGCAGGAATACTTTCCATCCCATCTCTCTCCTTCGACATCCCTTTTTATGTTAAATGCTAGCATAATTTGTACGTTATAAAATCCATTCTAGTTCCAATTTTGAAAATTTTCGGTATCTCGCAACCGTTTTTGAATTTTGCTCGGTATCTCGCCATCAAATTTTAGGAATCATGACAGCAGACAAAACGAAAAAACGCATTTAAATCCCTTATAAGCGTTTTTGACACTTTCCCCTATTTCAATTACCTAAACAAAAATAAAAGCGCTCAGAATCGAATCTGAACGCTCTCAACGGCATTTTTGAAATGCACGACATATTTTTTTATACGTTTTATTTTCATCTTACATTACTACCCCCCTGTTAGAGTGAGGGGGTTACAGCTGGCTACGGTGCTTCGCTTTTCGTTGCCACTCGACGACTGTCGTCGTCTTCCGCTACGCACCTTCGCCTAGAACTCTATTGTATCACTTTATAAGCCAATTCAAGAGCCTTTCTCTCAAATTCATCATCTGTGATCTGACCGGATGCATGCTGCCATAATAATTCTTCCTCGTCAGCTGTAAAATACATTCCTTCAATGGCGTGTGTCGCTTTCGCATAGCTCATGCCTTTTTCAAAACGCTCTCTTGTCATTTTCATCATCGGACCGCCTTTCTTGGGCGCTGCCCAAACCCGCCAACGCTAGCACGTTGGATGGCAAATTTTCAAACCCCCTACCCCCGATCTTCGGGGGATGCCCCTTCGGCAGGCGCAAACAAACGGGGTTTGTTTGAATGACAGGCTTTTGGGTATCGTGAATGAGTCAACTCCTTAATGCTCACTTCGTTCCGCTTACCGTTGACTCATGCCGTATGTTTTTCACTCCATTTGTTAAACAGTAACGCTCCTTTTGAGTGCACACTTTTCCGAAACAACACAAAACAAACACGAACTTAATTCACCCATGATTGAACCCTTGTTGCGACTGATTTTTTTGCAAAACGTTACCTTTCTTTGTGTGCAATACGCTCCTTTTCAAACACAAAACGTTACCAAACTTTCGTAAAAAAGCCCCCGTTGGCTTTTCTTAAAACACGCACATTTTTTGGTGCGTATAACTGGGCACTTGGACAAGTGGTCGGTAAGTGGTCGATCATTTTTCATCACTGATTCTCCAGTGATCGGTTCGTTTTTCAGTAGTGATTGGGAAGTGATTACCTCAAAAATCGCCACTGCTGCAGGAGTGATTTCCAACACTTCTTTGAGGTCATTTTTTTGCTAGGCTTTGCCTAGTTCCACACCATAAGTGGGGACAAAAACCCCTTATGCTCTTTTCACCTTTTCCGAAATGTCTCCAGCGACACTTATCAAAATTTTTCTCTTTCAACCCGCTACGCAAAACAAAAACATTTTGCCTTTTGATCTAGGAGGGCGTAGCGTATACCGTAGCGAATGAATCATAAAGAGGTGAACCCGCTATGAAACCCGAAACCTACCTTTCTTCACAAGACATTGCAAACAAGCTCAATGTCTCCAGCGTCACGATACGCAAATACGCCGCCATGCTTGAGAAAAACGGCTATAACTTCGCCAGAGACACTAAGGGATGGCGTCAGTATAATGAGTCCGATTTATCCGCTATGGAGTATATATACACACACTCTAAATTGAGTGGTAAATCACTAGAAGAAGTAGCCAAACTTGTAGCGACCTTGTATCGGTCAAACTTGTCCATATCGGATACCGCTACACCGCTACAAGATGTCAATGTCGCCGATCTCATTCAAAGACAAGAGGAATTCAATCGGGCCATCCTAAAACGACTCGAACAATTTGAAGAACAACAAAAAAAGCGAGATGAAAATCTCATGCTCGCTTTGAAAGAATCCATTGAAGCAAAAAAAATGATTGCTGCTGCTCAACAAAAAAAGTGGTGGCAATTTTGGAAATAGGACACCCATGAAAATGGCGCACTTATACACACCCCTGTGTGAGTGCTAAAATCTCTCGATTTCCGTCAAGCGTATAAAAAAGAAGCCGACTCAATAGCCGGCTTCTTCTGTTTCAGAAATTGCACATGCAATGATCATCAAACCACAAATAATCATTGCCCCCAAATCCATCACATGAATTTCAATGGTCATCATGTTCACCTCCACAGTGAACGGATTCTACCACAGAAATTTTCATCA
>NZ_SEIZ01000013.1:0-18476 GCF_004634445.1 Bacillus sp. 005/A4HT-01/001 | reverse complement strand
CTGAGGTGGAAGCGTGGTGACACGTGGAGCTGACAGATACTAATAGATCGAGGACTTAACCTATATTCTAATGTGAAAAATGAACATTGTTATCTAGTTTTGAGAGAACATTCTCTCCATCAGGTTTGGTGGCGATAGCGAAGAGGTCACACCCGTTCCCATACCGAACACGGAAGTTAAGCTCTTCAGCGCCGATGGTAGTTGGGGGTTTCCCCCTGTGAGAGTAGGACGCCGCCAAGCTTTTCAAAGGATCAGTTCCAATCGGAACTGGTCTTTTTTGTGTTTTCTTCTAGCAGCATCATGATATAAGCTGGAAACTTATCCTCTGCAATCTCCATATAACGTTCAATCATGACATAATCATCACTAATATATTGAGATAAAAGCTCGTACCACCATTCTGTTTCGTAGCGGGCAATCATACTGAGGTTATACATTAACAAGTAATGGCTGATGATCTCAGGAATCCCTAAAAAGGCATCTCGTGTTGCTGGAATGAACCATTGATTCATTTCTAAATCATAATGAAGATGAGTAGCAAGAGCAGGGTTTTCTTCTGAAGATACATCAAATGTTAGTTTTTTAGCTTCTCGTTGCTTAAGCTTCCAAGTTGTATGGAACTCAAAATATTCAATAAAACGTTCGGCAGACATGTTATAGAGCAAGGGAATATGATCTTGAATCAACATACCATTTGCTTGCTCTACTTTCACTAAAGTCGCGGGCTGTTTTTGAAACTCCAGAATATGACCCATTTCAGGTATTTTTGAAAGGAGATTGATCATCGTAAATCGTTCATCTTCAAGACCATTTAAATGAAATAAGTGCTTTAATACATGCATACATAATCCGTTTCGCTGAATCTTGACTTCATCCTCACTAAAACGATAATGTTGCTTCTTTCTTTTTCTTGAGGTGACACCATGAGCTAAGACAGAGGTTTGAGAAGGATAGTCGGGATCCACTGTCAGCAAACATGCCTTTAACAGCTGTGCCATTCCATAAAACAATAAAATCGGTTTTAGTTCAAGTGGAGCTGATGCGGCTTGGTCATAAAATGTATGACCGTGCTTTAAAAAGTAAATAAATCGTTCACAGTTTTTATAGGCTTGCTGGTTTGCCTCCTGAATGTTCCGTTTCTCGTACTGTTGAAATAGAAACTTTTGGGAAGTTTCAAGTGAGTAAAAACGTTTTAAATCCTTCCATCCTGAACTTTTCATCTTCTTCCTCAACTCTCTTTATATTTTCTAAAAATTGCAACTGTTTGTTGCTTCCTTGACATGCTGTTTCCTAGTTGATAATCTACATATAATATTTTGCCGAAAAGAGGGGGATTTACTAATGTGGGAAAGTAAATTTTCAAAAGAAGGTTTGACGTTTGACGATGTGTTGCTTGTTCCAGCAAAGTCTGAGGTGCTTCCGCGTGATGTCAATTTATCAGTTGAGTTAACAAGCACTTTAAAGCTGAACATTCCAATTATTAGTGCAGGAATGGATACTGTGACGGAATCGCAAATGGCGATTGCAATGGCACGTCAAGGTGGTCTTGGAATCATCCATAAGAACATGTCTATTGAGCAGCAAGCTGAACAAGTGGACAAAGTAAAACGTTCAGAGCGTGGTGTTATTACAAATCCATTTTTCTTAACACCGGATCATCAAGTATTCGATGCAGAACATTTAATGGGTAAATATCGTATTTCTGGTGTACCGATTGTTAATAACGAACAAGATCAAAAGCTTGTTGGGATTATTACGAACCGTGACCTTCGTTTTATTTCGGATTATTCAATGAAGATTAGCGACGTGATGACAAAAGAGGAACTTGTGACAGCTTCTGTTGGAACAACATTAGAAGAAGCTGAAAAAATCCTTCAGCAATATAAAATTGAAAAATTACCTCTTTTAGATGACGAAGGAACATTAAAAGGTCTCATCACCATCAAAGATATTGAAAAAGTGATTGAATTCCCTAACTCCTCTAAAGATGCACATGGCCGTTTAATTGTTGGTGCCGCTGTAGGTGTCACTGGCGATACAATGACTCGTGTGAAAAAATTAGTAGAAGCCAATGTTGATGTGATCGTCATTGATACAGCACACGGTCATTCTCAAGGTGTTCTAGACACTGTATCGAAAATCCGTGAAACGTATCCTTCTCTTAACATCATTGCTGGTAACGTTGCAACAGCTGAAGCAACAAAAGCATTGTTTGAAGCTGGAGCAGATATTGTAAAAGTGGGTATTGGACCAGGATCGATTTGTACAACACGTGTTGTTGCAGGGGTCGGTGTACCACAAATCACAGCGATTTATGACTGTGCAACAGAAGCAAGAAAGCATGGTAAATCTATTATTGCAGATGGTGGAATTAAATATTCAGGTGATATCGTGAAAGCATTAGCTTCTGGTGGACATGCTGTTATGCTGGGAAGCCTTCTTGCTGGTACATCTGAAAGCCCAGGAGAAACAGAAATTTTCCAAGGCAGACGTTTCAAAGTATATCGTGGTATGGGTTCTGTTGCTGCAATGGAAAAAGGAAGTAAAGATCGTTACTTCCAAGAAGATAATAAAAAATTCGTTCCAGAAGGTATCGAAGGACGTACACCGTATAAAGGACCAGTTGTTGACACTGTTTACCAACTTGTTGGCGGTATTCGCTCTGGTATGGGCTACTGTGGAACACAGGACTTACGTACTCTTAGAGAAGAAGCACAATTCATTCGCATGACAGGTGCAGGTCTTCGTGAGAGCCATCCACATGATGTACAAATTACAAAAGAATCACCAAACTACACAATTTCTTGATAAATTGTGACAATCAAATTACATTTGACAGGGTCTATGACTCTGTCTATTTTTTTTGTCTTTATTGTGATAAAATTTATACTGTTGTGTCGAAATAAGCCCTTGTGGATTAAATATATATGAAAAACGTCGAAAAAAGATGAATACGGAGGTATGACGATTGAACAGCAAGATGTTGAAACAGCTTATGGTCTCTATCCTTGCATTGGCATTGATTGTTACTGCATTTACCCCAATGTCCAAAGCAAAAGCGGCTGAAGATCCATTCAATGTGAATGCGAAAGCAGCCATCCTTATTGAAGCTTCTACAGGTAAAATTCTTTATAGTAAAAACGCAGAACAAAGACTGCCTATTGCAAGTATGGCAAAGATGATGACAGAGTATCTATTACTAGAGGCAATTGCTGAAGGCAAAGTGAAATGGGATCAAACATATACGCCAGATGATTACGTGTACGAAATTTCTCAGGACCGCAGTTTATCCAATGTTCCATTGAGAAAAGATGGTTCGTATACTGTCAAAGAACTTTATCAAGCAACGGCTATTTATTCAGCAAATGCAGCAGCAATTGGTCTAGCAGAGGTAATTGCTGGATCAGAATCAAAGTTTGTTGAAAAAATGAATGCAAAAGCAAAAGAACTTGGCTTAACCAATTACAAATTCGTGAATGCAACTGGATTAGAAAATAAAGACTTACATGGCAAACAGCCAAAAGGTACGGGACCTGATGAAGAAAGCGAAGTTTCCGCAAAGGATATGGCTTTGCTTGCACAGCATCTCATCAAAGATCATCCAGAAATTCTTGAAACAGCAAGCATCGCGAAAACAAAGTTCAGAGAAGGCACAGATGACGAAATGGACATGCCAAACTGGAACTTTATGCTTAAAGGACTTGTGAAAGAATATGAAGGCGTAGACGGTCTGAAAACGGGCTCTACTGATTCAGCTGGTTCTAGCTTCACAGGTACAGCAAAACGTGGTGACATGCGTGTGATCGCAGTTGTCCTGAATGCTAAAGGAAATCTTCATACAGCTCGTTTTGATGTGGCGAAAAAATTGTTTGATTATGCTTTTAAAAACTTCACGATGAAAGAAATGTACAAAAAAGGCCAACAAATCAAGGGACATGAAAACATCGAAGTCGATAAAGGGAAAGATAAAGAAGTACCCGTCGTGACGAAAGAAGCTTTCTCTGTACCGGTTAAAAATGGTGATGAGAAGAGCTATAAAGCGAAAGTAAATATTGATAAAAAGAACCTAGAAGCTCCTATTAAAAAAGGAACGAAGGTTGGCATGCTAACGACTTCTTATTCTGGTGATGAGAAGGACTACGGCTATTTGAGTAAAGACCAATCAGGTGTTGAGCTTGTGACGAAAACAGGTGATGAAAAAGCAAACTGGTTCATCCTTGCAATGCGTGGTGTAGGTGGATTCTTCGCTGGCATTTGGGGCGGAATCGTCGACACAGTAAAAGGTTGGTTCTAATAAAAAAACTGCTCTCTATATATGAGAGCAGTTTTTTTATCGTTAAAAGAAAAGAGATTGTTTGTGGTTTTGAGGTGAAGACAATGCCTGCTGAAAAATACCACATAACTTTTCCATACCTTCCGTCAGTGCCTTTTCATTCACATAAGAAAAGCTAAGACGTATATAATTCTGCTTCGGCTCCCCAGGATAGCAGACAGAGCCAGGCAGGAAGGTGATTTGCTGCTTTCGTGCCTCATGTAATAGGGCACGTGTATCGACCCAGGAAGGAAAGCTAAGCCACAAATTGAGCCCGCCCTGTGGGATTTGCCACGTGACGTCCTTTGGCGCATGCTTTGTCAACACATCCATCATCAAATCGCGTCTCACCTTCAAGGCAGTTCTTAATTTTTTCGTATGATCGATCATTTTCTTGGAAGTGAGAAACGGTAAGATCGCTTTTTGAGTGAGAAGCGGGCTCCCTAAATCATTATTGGCTTTTGCAGCTAATAAACGGTTAAATATAGAGCCTGACGCTGTAATAATTCCAATTCTGCATCCTGGAGCCAGTGTCTTGCTTAACCCTCGTAAATAAATGACGTGTCCATCGTGATCTAGGCTTTTAATGGGTGCCGGCGGTTTCTTTTCAAAATAAAGCTCACGATAAGGATCATCCTCTACAATGAGACAATCAATGCTTTGTGCCAGTAAAAGCAGCTGTTTTCTTCGTTTCATCGACATACTGGCGCCTGTAGGACTGTGAAAAGTAGGAATGGTATAGATGAGCTTTGGTTTATATTTATCACAAATGCTTTGAAGCTGTTTCATGTTCATTCCTTCATGATCGACAGGAACCGTAATAATTCGTGCCCCTCTCCCCATAAAGACATCAATTGCGCCTGGATAAGTGGGCGCCTCCATGACAACTACATCATCCGGCCCGATAAATGTACGTGCTACTAAATCAAGTCCTTGCTGAGAACCGCTAGTGACAAGGATATTTTCAGGAGTAGAAGGAACATCTAATTTTTCTAGAAATGATTGAATGACCTGACGAAGCTGAAGGTCACCTTGTATTTCTCCGTATTTTGACATGATTTGAGGATGCCGGGCTAGAACATGCTGCATTTCTTTTTCTAAATACCGGTTAGGTAAAAGACCAGGATCAATCATAGAGGAAGAAAGATTTATGGCTTCTTCGACATAGTGATACTGAGCAAATTGAGACCTTGGTAAATAATCTGGGATCGATAACTGCCAATCGAAAGAAGTAGATGATTGAACCGGGATGTCAGTTTGCTCATGCTGCTCATTCACAAACGTACCTTTCCCTTGTACAGTCGTTAAAAATCCGTCGTCCTTAAGCCGTGTATAGGCTTTTGCCGCTGTGACAAGACTTACATTTAGCTGTTTCGCTAGATCACGTACAGTCGGCAGCTTATCGCCTTGCTGAAGCAGACCTGATTGGATGTGATCAACGATGGAAAAATAAATCTGATTTGAAAGAGATGTATCTGAATGTCGATGGATATCAATATGCATGAAAATCCTCCAATGGGTGTGGAATTGTTATAGATGGTTTCAAATTGTTATAGATGCATTATAACATGTTAATAACACTTAAAAGAGGGAATGATGCCTTTTTAACTATAAAACCTTGATATATAAGGTTTTTTTCTTTTTTATGAGCTAATTGAATTGTTATACTATTCTCTTTATTGTTATACTCTATCGCTTGTATGATAAAGGTGTTGAATCAATCGAATAGACAAATGGGAGGAAACAATTGTGAGCAATAAGGGAACTGAACGAGTAAAACGTGGAATGGCAGAAATGCAAAAAGGTGGCGTCATTATGGATGTCGTCAATGCTGAGCAGGCAAAAATCGCAGAAGAAGCAGGCGCAGTGGCAGTAATGGCACTAGAACGAGTACCAGCTGATATCCGTGCAGCAGGCGGTGTTGCCCGTATGGCAGATCCAAGAATCGTAGAAGAAGTACAAAATGCAGTAACGATTCCAGTCATGGCAAAAGCACGTATCGGCCACATCGTGGAAGCTCGTGTTCTTGAAGCACTTGGTGTTGATTATATTGATGAGAGTGAAGTGCTGACGCCCGCAGATGAGGAATTCCATTTAAATAAAAATGAATACACAGTACCTTTCGTATGTGGCTGCCGTGATCTAGGTGAAGCGACTCGTCGTATTGCAGAAGGTGCATCTATGTTGCGTACAAAAGGTGAGCCTGGTACAGGAAATATTGTAGAAGCTGTTCGTCATATGAGAAAGGTCAATGCTCAAATTCGTAAAGTGGCGGCAATGAGTGAAGATGAATTGATGACAGAAGCCAAGAATTTAGGCGCACCTTATGAATTATTGCTTCAAATTAAAAAAGAAGGCAAATTACCGGTTGTAAACTTTGCTGCTGGAGGTGTTGCAACACCAGCAGATGCAGCACTCATGATGCAGCTTGGAGCAGATGGTGTATTTGTCGGCTCTGGTATCTTCAAATCAGACAATCCAGCTAAGTTTGCAAAAGCGATTGTAGAAGCAACGACTCATTTCACAGATTACCGTCTAATTGCAGAGCTTTCTAAAGAGCTTGGAACAGCGATGAAAGGAATTGAAATTTCAAATCTATTGCCAGAAGAGCGTATGCAAGAGCGTGGCTGGTAATTAAGGGAGCGCAAACGAACATGCTAACAATTGGTGTACTAGGGCTTCAAGGAGCGGTGAGAGAGCATATTCAATCGATTGAAGCTTGTGGCGCAGAGGGAAAGATCATCAAGCGGGTAGATGAGTTAGAAATTGTTGACGGTCTCATTATCCCTGGTGGTGAAAGTACGACGATGAGAAGACTCATGGATACGTACCAATTCATTGAACCGATTAAAGCGTTCGCTGCTCAAGGTAAACCGATATTTGGGACTTGTGCCGGTTTAATTATGCTGGCAAAGCATATAGAAGATCGAGAAGATGCTCATCTTGGACTGTTAAATGTATCTGTTGCACGTAATTCGTTTGGCAGACAGGTAGACAGCTTTGAAGCAGATGTAGAAGTGAAAGGACTGGATACGCCGTTTACAGGAGTGTTCATCCGTGCGCCTCATATCATCAGCGCAAATGAGGGCGTAGAGGTCATGGCTGAGTATGACGGCAGGATTGTGATGGCGAAAGAAAACAATATCTTAGGTTGTTCTTTTCATCCAGAGCTGACAGATGACCACCGGTTAACACAGCTGTTTGTTGAGATGGTGGAGTCCTATAAAACGAAGCTTGCTGTATAAAACGGTTGAAAAGAGATAAAACTTATAGTACATTAAAATCACAATCAAAGATCGAAAAAGCGTTGACGGGAAATAGTAAGAAGCCCCTCTTTCTCAGAGAGCCGATGGTTGGTGAGAATCGGTGAAAGATGCATTCTGAATCCATCCTTGAGCGAAATGCTGAAACACGAAGTAAGCATTTACGGTGATGCCGTTACAGAGGAAAGAGGAAAGCATGCTTTTGGCGTGTTTTCAATCAGGGTGGCAACGCGAGAGCTCTCGTCCCTTTCATGGGATGAGGGCTCTTTTTATTTTTCGATAAAAAAGGAGTGTTACACATGCTGGATATTAAACAACTGCGCACGGATTTTGATCAAATCAAAGAAAAATTAGCCCATCGAGGCGAAGATTTAGCGGATTTTGATAAGTTTGGTGAACTAGATCAAAAAAGAAGAGAATTAATCGGCAAAACAGAAGTATTAAAGAGCCGAAGAAATGAAGTATCACAGCAAGTGGCTGTTCTAAAAAGAGAAAAGAAAGACGCCGATCACATTATTCAAGAAATGCGTGAGGTAGGCGATGAGATTAAGAAGTTGGATGATGAATTAAGAACAGTAGAGGAAAGCCTGCAAACCATCCTGTTCTCAATTCCAAACATCCCTCATGATTCTGTACCAGTCGGTGAGACAGAAGATGACAACATTGAAGTGAGAAAATGGGGCGAACAGCCAGGTTTCTCATTTGAACCTAAGCCGCATTGGGATGTAGCGGATGAGCTGAAGATTTTGGATTTTGAACGTGCAGGAAAAGTGACAGGAAGCCGTTTCGTTTTTTATAAAGGGCTAGGCGCACGGTTAGAGCGTGCACTTTATAACTTTATGCTGGATTTACACGTAGATGAATTTGGTTTTACTGAAGTACTACCACCTTATATGGTCAACAGAGCAAGCATGACAGGAACTGGACAGCTTCCAAAGTTTGAAGAGGATGCTTTTAAAATTCGAGAAGAAGATTATTTCCTCATTCCAACGGCTGAAGTGCCAATTACGAACATGCACCGTGACGAGATTCTTGAAGGAGAGCAGCTGCCAATCAATTATGCAGCATTTAGTGCTTGCTTTAGATCAGAAGCTGGTTCTGCTGGTAGAGATACGCGCGGACTCATCCGTCAGCACCAATTTAACAAAGTAGAGCTTGTGAAATTTGTCAGACCAGAAGATTCTTATGAAGAATTAGAAAAACTAACAAACCAAGCAGAAAAAGTTCTTCAATTATTGAACCTGCCATACCGTGTCATGAGCATGTGTACAGGAGATTTAGGCTTTACGGCTGCGAAGAAATACGATATCGAAGTATGGATTCCAAGCCAAAATACGTATCGTGAAATTTCTTCTTGCAGTAACTTTGAAGCGTTCCAAGCGAGACGAGCAAACATTCGTTTCCGCCCTGAGCCTAAAGCAAAGCCAGAACACGTCCACACATTAAATGGATCTGGTTTAGCAGTAGGAAGAACTGTTGCAGCCATTTTAGAAAACTATCAACAAGAGGATGGAACAGTGATCATTCCTGAGGTGTTACGTCCTTATATGGGAAATAAAGAAGTGATAAAATAAGATGCCGTCATGGCATCTTATTCTTTTTACCTAAACTTCTACAGCTTTTCTAAAATAAGCCGATAAAAGAACTAAAAGCATCTAGGAAAGAAGGAATAACCTTGAATAGGCTTGACTATTATGTTGAAATGGCTCAATTACTCAGAAAAGTTCTAGATGAAAGTGTTCTTTTCGGCATCACTGATACAGAAAAGGTACTTTGCTATTATCCATCGACCACAGTAGATTTTGGCATTAAAGTAGGGGACGCTTTAAACCCAGAGGACCAAAACGTGGCGACGACATTAAGAGGACAAGAATATGATGGGCATTTGCCAGAGTCTTTATATGGTTATGAAATTGCTGTAAAAGGTTATCCGATTTTTGATGAAGATAGAAAAGTGATTGGCTCTTTTTTAGTGGCTTTTTCACATCATCGTGAGAAGAAATTAAGCGGCTATATGGAACATATCAATAAAGTAGCGAAAGAATTACAAGGTGGAATCGAGCAAATTGCTGCTCATTCTCAAGAACTGGCTGCGACAAGCTTAGAAATTAGTGAGCAGGCCGGAAGAGCAGAAGAGAAATCCGCAAATATTGAAGAAGTCGTCAAAACCATTGGCGGTATTGCGAGACAAACAAACCTGTTAGGACTCAATGCTGCAATTGAAGCGGCAAGAGCGGGTGAAAATGGAAAAGGCTTTGCTGTTGTTGCAGACGAGGTACGTAAGTTATCAGATGGATCAAAGGAAGCAGCTGAAACCATTAATGCATTTTTAAAAGAAATCCAAGACAGCATTGGCACTTTATCTGAAAATATCTCACAAATCAGCAGTTCAACAAACGAACAAGCTAAACAAGTGACAGACTTTACAAAGATTATTGAGTCATTAAATGATTTTAAAGAAGAGATGAATCTTTTTATTGAAGAAATTAGACAGGATACGTAATAAATGAAGAGCAGCCGATAATCGGCTGCTTTTTATAGGCTAAACATCATACCAAAATCAAATATTGAAATTTTTTTCGGAAAGATGTTGACTTAAAATAAGATGATATGATATATTAATTCTTGTCGATACGGAGGAATACCCAAGTCCGGCTGAAGGGATCGGTCTTGAAAACCGACAGGGGTGTCAAAGCCCGCGGGGGTTCGAATCCCTCTTCCTCCGCCATATTGATTTTACCTTAGTTGAATTGAAACGCATAAAAATTGGAAATTGTCAAACCGCTGCATTCGAGAAATGCAGCGGTTTTTTTTATTTTGTGTTAGAGCGATTTTTTTGAATAACGGAAGCAATTTCATGAAGAATTGGATCAAGTGAGCTTTCATCATGAAGTAAGTCATAATCTTCAATATTAATTTTAATCACAGGGCACAGATCAAATTGTTCGATCCATTCTGTATATCGAGTGTACATTTCTTCCCAATATGCTCGATCGGTTTGAGTTTCCATCTCTCTCCCGCGCTCTTCAATACGATGTAATATATGATCTAAATCCCCATGTAAGTAAATGAGGACATCTGGGTGAGGGAAGTAAGGTGTCATCACCATCGCCTCAAATAGACTCGTATACGTTTCATAGTCTACCTCTGACATGGTACCTTTGTCTGCGTGCATTTTAGCGAAAATACCAGTGTCCTCATAAATGGACCGATCTTGTACATAACCTCCACCAGACTCGAAGATTCGTTTCTGCTCCTTAAAACGTTCAGCTAGGAAATAGACCTGTAAATGAAAGCTCCATCTTTGGAAATCTGAATAAAAAGGCTCTAAGTATGGATTATCATCTACTTTTTCGAGAGAAGTTTGAAATCCTAGCTTGTCCGCTATTGTTTTCGTCATGGTCGATTTTCCGACACCAACTGTCCCTGCAATTGTAATGACAGCATCCTTTGGTATTTCAATATTTTTCATAGTACTTGCTCCTTTATGTTCTGTACAATTTGCTGGTAATCTTGCTGTGAGGAAACGAAGTCTGTATGATCGCCTTCAATTGTAATGATAGGAAGACCTGGGTCAGTTTGTTTTAAATGCTCGATGGCTAACTCATAATCTTCAATCAGGGTTTTTAAATAAGCTGGATCAATGTCTTCTTCAAAAGATCGGCCTCTCATCTTTATTCTATCAAGTAAGGTGGGAAGGCTGGCTTTTATATAGATCATGGCATTTGGTTTAGGAAGATCATCTGTCAGCAAGTGATAGATCTTTCTGTATTTATCCATGTGCTTTTTAGATAAGGTTCTTTCTGCAAATATCATATTTTTAAAGACATGATAATCAGTGACAATCGGCTGCTGTTTTTTGACATAGTTCTCTTCAATAGATTCTAACTGTTTAAACCGATTGCATAGAAAGAACATCTCAAGCTGAAAGCTCCATTGTTCCATATCTTCATAAAATTTATCTAAGAATGGATTTTCTTCTACAATTTCTTTTACTAAAGGAAATTGAAATTCCTTTGAAAGCATTGTAGCTAAGGTTGTTTTTCCGGCTCCAATTGGGCCTTCCACTGCAATAAAAGGGGCAGGATACATAGGCGTTCTCCTCTATCTATAAAGTTGTCAAACCAATGTATATTGTACCATACCCCTTCTGAGAGATAGAGCGTATGAATTACGATGTCGTTCTTTTTTCAATATTAAATTGATCTGATAACAACAACCAGTTTTGTGGGAAGGATAGACCTAATTTCCAGTAAGCAATTCCATTTAGGTTTAACTCTTTAATGAGATTAAATTTGGCTTGAATGGATCTTGCATCTTCAAACCAAACCTCGTGTTCTTTGTTGTTAGCATCTGTATAACGGAAATAAGGTGCTTGTGCTGTTTCGTCATATAAAATGGATACATTATTCTCTCTAGCAATGGCGATCGCTTGTTGAGGGCTGACGGCTTTGGCGATAGGGCCTCCTTGAACATAAGGGAGTGTCCAATCATATCCATATAAATTCTGCCCCATCACAATTTTATTGGCAGGTATGACAGTCAGTGCATATTCAATGACTTGGCGGACAGGGCCGATCGGAGAGACGGCTTGTGCAGGCCCGCCGCTGTAGCCCCACTCATAAGTCATTAGCACAACATGATCAACAATCTTTCCAATTGCTTCATAGTCATGTGCCTCATACCATTTTCCTTTCTGTTCACTGCTTGTTTTAGGAGCGAGTGCCACAGAAATAGTCCAACCCTGTTGATGAAAACGAGTTGTTGCTTCTCTTAAAAATTGAAGGTAGGCTTCTTTATCAACTGGGCGTAAATATTCAAAGTCAAAATGGATTTCTTTTAATTGATACTTTTGAGCAACGCGGACGATTTCATTTAATAATGTCGTTTTGACAGATTGGTTTGTTAAAAGGATTCGCCCGAGTTCATCACTAAATTTATCATTCTCTAGATTTGTGACTACCATGGATAAAACCGTTCTGCTTTGAGCGGCAATCTGAGGCAATTGATCTAATGGTGGCTCGCGAAGTGTTCCGTCTCTTTGCGCTTGAAAACTAAAAGCGCCGAGATGTGTTAAGTATGGAGATGCCTCTCTGGCTGCTTGCTTTAAATTTTCGCTGACTTGGTTTCCGCGTGGTTCTATATAAGCATTAGAATTAATATTTCTTTTCGGTCTTTGTGGAATATAAAGCAAGAAGCGAATAGGCAATATAGCTTCAGGACGAATCCGATTCACACGTGCCAATTCTTCTACCGAAATTTGAAATCCTCTTCCAATTTGATAAAGTGTATCATTTTGTTTGACCTCATAAAATTGACCTCTAATAGGGATGACAATTGTTTGTCCAACGACTAGTTGATTTGGTGTTTCGATGTCGTTGGTCCGAATGATTTCATTTACCGTTGTTTTAAAACGCATGGCAATCTCATTTAACGTATCTCCTCTTTTGACAACATAAATTTGAATGGTCAACGCCCCCTTTGTTATTGCTAACAATTTATGAGGGTGATGGATAAATCATGTTTGATTTTCATCCGTGATCTCTTTAGTGGTTGTGATTTTGGCGAGAAGAACGTTCTCCATCATCGTTAAAGCGTACTCGTTGTCCCTATCATCATTTGAAGCAATACAATCTTTAGGTACAGTGAGGTTGTACTCTCGCATGTAAGCGTCATTTGCAGTGAACAGGACACAGATGTTTCCGGCAATTCCAGTTAAAATAAGTTCTTGCACACCTAATTCATTTAGGAGTGTCTCTAGTGCTGTTCCGTAAAAGGCAGAGTGCTTAGGTTTAATTAAGAAGTAATCATCTTTAGATGGTGCCATTTGCTCTAAAATAGGGGCACTTCTTTCGTTTTTACATGTTTCCATAACAGCTTTGATATCAGCCTTCCAGAGTCCATAGTGGTCGTTGATATAGATAATTGGCCAATTTTTCTTGAAAGCGTGTTGTTTAAGGGCTAAAATTTTATTGGTCATTTGCTCTGTTTTTTCAGCGAGCACATGTCCCATTTCGAAATCAAAATTATTGATCATGTCAATAATAAGCAGTGCCTTTTGTTGTTTTGGCAAATCAAGACCCCCTTTAAAAGATTGTGATAATATGTTAACCTCAATATCCTTTAAAAAAACATGAAAAGAGAGCCGTGCTATGACGAAAGATGAACAGTTTATGCAAGAAGCTATTTCTGAAGCTTTGAAAGCAAAACAAATAGGAGAAGTTCCAATCGGTGCCGTCATCGTTGTTGATGATCAAATTGTAAGCCGTGCTCACAATTTAAGGGAAAGTGAACAGCGATCAATTGCTCATGCGGAATTACTTGCTATTGATGAAGCGTGTAAAATGACTGGTAGCTGGCGTTTAGAAGATGCTGTACTTTATGTTACACTCGAACCGTGCCCAATGTGTGCAGGCGCTATTGTACTTTCAAGAGTGAAAAAGGTCGTTTTTGGTGCCTATGATCCTAAAGGTGGATGTGCTGGTACTTTAATGAATTTATTGGACGATGAGCGGTTCAATCATCAGTCTGAAGTCATTGGTGGTGTGCTTGAAAATGAGTGTGGTGAGCTGTTAAGTCAGTTCTTTCGAGACCTCCGTCAGCGGAAGAAGCAGGCGAAAAGTAAATGAATGGATGTCGTTTGCAATTTTATCACTTAGAAGGTATACTTATGTCTGCGTCACCAACAATTTAATATTCATTTTGCCGTGCTAAGCGGGGAGGTAGCGGTGCCCTGTACTCGCAATCCGCTCTAGCGAGGCCGAATCCCTTCTCAAGGTTCGTTTACTTCAAGGTCTGCCTTAAATAAGTGGTGTTGACGTCTGGGTCCTGCGCAATGGGAATTCATGAACCATGTCAGGTCCGGAAGGAAGCAGCATTAAGTGAAACCTCTCATGTGCCGCAGGGTTGCCTGGGCCGAGCTAACTGTTTAAGTAACGCTTGGGGTAGCGAATCGACAGAAGGTGCACGGTAAATCAATATTAAATGTAACTCATCTAGTTTATCTAGGTGAGTTTTTTGTTGCTATTGAAAGAATATATCAGTTGTTTTGTTTATACAAATAGTAAAAAAGCCATTTTCGGGTGAGGTATTTTTGAAGCAATTCATAAAGGGAACAAATGTTCTTGTTGATCTGACAGACATTTTCAGAAAGCAGGAAAACACGTTTTTTAATCAAGAAAAGTAAAAAGTTTTTAAAGGAAATGCCCTTTTTCGTTTATTAGAAAATAAAGGTGTACTTTTGAATTGATCGTTGCATCATGTATAATGAACATGATGATAAATGGAGGAGGGCGTATTTGTGAGTTATCAAGCTTTATACCGAGTGTTCAGACCTCAAGTTTTTGAGGATGTTGTTGGACAAGAACACATCACAAAAACGTTGCAAAATGCCCTTTTGCAGAAAAAGTTTTCTCATGCTTACTTATTTTCAGGTCCTAGAGGAACAGGTAAAACAAGTGCTGCCAAGATTTTTGCGAAAGCAGTGAACTGTGAAAAGTCACCTGTTAGTGAGCCGTGTAATGAGTGTGATGCCTGTAGAGGGATTACGACCGGTTCGATTTCAGACGTGATTGAAATAGATGCTGCCTCAAATAACGGGGTAGATGAAATTCGGGATATACGTGATAAAGTGAAATTTGCTCCTTCAGCGGTTACATATAAGGTTTATATTATAGATGAGGTACATATGCTCTCTATCGGGGCATTTAATGCACTTCTTAAAACGCTAGAGGAACCACCTGCTCATTGTATCTTTATTTTGGCTACCACAGAGCCTCATAAGATTCCTCTTACCATCATATCAAGATGTCAGAGATTTGATTTTAAACGGATCACGACAAAAGATATTGTTGGACGAATGGAGAAAATTGTAGATGCAGAAAGCCTAAATATACAAGAGGGTTCACTCGAGATTATTGCTAGTGCGGCAGATGGAGGCATGCGTGACGCACTCAGTCTCCTTGACCAAGCGATCTCATTTAGTGGTGAACAGCTCACAATTGATGATGCACTGCTCATTACAGGTGCTGTATCTCAGCATTTCATTAGTCAGCTTGCTGAAGCCATTTTTGAGCAAAATATTGCGATAGCGCTGGATACGTTAAATGAATTGCTTCAACAGGGGAAAGATGCCGCAAAATTAATAGAGGATATGATCTTCTACTTTAGAGATATGCTTCTTTACAAAACAGCACCGGATCTTGAAGGTGTCCTTGAAAAAGTCAAAGTCGACGATAAGTTTGTGGCTCTTTCAGAACGTGTGGCACCTCAGTTTCTTTATGAAACGATTGAAGTGCTGAATAAAAGCCATCAGGAAATGAAATGGACAAACCATCCTAGAATTTTCTTTGAAGTAGCTGTGGTTAAGCTCTGTCAGGCAACGGCTGGTGCTGTATCATCTCCGGCTGATTCCGACCTAACAGCGTTAACGAATAAAATAGACAGGCTGGAACAGGAGCTATCTAGGCTAAAAGCTGAGGGTGTTCCAATGCCTCAGTCTCAGAGTCCTCAAGTAAAAACGGAAGCACCTCGACCTCAAACGAGTAATAAAAATGGCTATCGTGCACCTGTCGGTCGAATTCATGAGATTTTAAAAGAAGCGAAGCGACCGGAACTAGAAAAAATAAAAGGCAAATGGGGAGAGCTTCTTGCCCAATTAAAACAGCAAAATAAGGTATCTCACGCTGCGCTATTAACAGATAGTGAACCAGTTGCGGCGGCAACTCATGCCTTTGTTTTAAAATTCAAATTTGAAATACATTGTAAGATGGTGGCCGAAGATAAAAGTGGTGTTCGAACCAATCTTGAGCAACTGCTAGAATCTATGCTAGGAAAAAGAGTGGAATTAGTTGGCGTTCCTGACGCTCAATGGGGTAAAATAAGAGAAGAATTTTTAAGAGATCATCAGCCTGAAGAACAAGCAGATGGTCAGGCAGCTTCTGCTGAAGAAGATCCATTAATTGCGGAAGCAAAGAAGTTAGTAGGAACCGATTTAATTGAAATTAAAGATTAACAATTTGAAAGAGAGTGGTGTTCATATGCGCGGTGGAATGGGAAATATGCAAAAAATGATGAAACAAATGCAAAAAATGCAGAAGGATATGGCTAAGGCTCAAGAAGAGCTTGCAGAAAAAGTCCTTGAAGGTACGGCAGGTGGCGGCATGGTCACTGTAAAAGTAAATGGACAAAAAGAAGTCGTTGATGTGGCGATTAATGAAGAAGTTGTTGATCCTGAAGACATCGATATGCTTCAAGACCTTGTACTTGCAGCAACAAATGATGCATTGAAAAAAGTTGATGAACTAACGAATGAAACAATGGGTCAATTCACAAAAGGAATGAACATGCCAGGTTTATTCTAGGAGGAATAACTGAAGATGCAATATCCTGAACCAATATCAAAGCTGATTGATAGCTTTATGAAATTGCCAGGAATCGGACCTAAAACTGCGGTCCGTCTGGCTTTTTTTGTTCTTAGTATGCAAGAAGATGTCGTGCTGGATTTTGCGAAGGCACTTGTTAATGCAAAGCGTAATTTAACTTATTGTTCTGTTTGCGGACATATCACCGATCAGGATCCTTGCTATATTTGTGAAGATACAAGAAGAGATCAATCTGTGATCTGTGTCGTGCAGGATCCAAAAGATGTGATCGCAATGGAAAAAATGAAAGAATACAACGGCTTATATCATGTGCTTCATGGTGCTATTTCACCAATGGACGGAATTGGACCAGAGGATATTAAAATTCCTGACCTATTAAAAAGATTGCAAGACGATCAAGTCACAGAGGTCATTCTTGCAACCAACCCAAACATTGAGGGAGAAGCGACAGCCATGTATATCTCTAGATTGTTGAAACCATCAGGAATTAAACTCTCTCGCATTGCTCACGGACTCCCAGTAGGTGGAGATTTAGAGTATGCGGATGAAGTCACACTTTCTAAGGCTCTAGAAGGCAGACGTGAGATGTAGGAAGGAGAAGTACGGTACATGGGTTTTCTTCGCAGAAAATCAATTCGAAAAGAATTCGATGAGATATTAATTCAACAGCTTTTTAAGCAAAAGGAAGAATGGAACAGACAAAAAAAGCTTGTCGCAAATAGCGTTGAGCCTTCACCGGACATTCTATTCGAATTAAAGCTTGCTCAAGCGAAGTACTTTTTCTATCTGAGAGAAGCGAAAAAGAGAAATTTACGTTTAAACAACTGGAGATAGCAGGTCTATTTTCCATAATCCTCTCATATGCTTGTACTATTCATATGAAGAGGAGATGAGAGGATTATGGAACCTGTTATTGTGATTGGTTCAATTTTGTTAGCTGTTTTATTGTTGTTTATGTCGGGTGTTCAAGCGAATCCATTCAAATGGTTAGGGCTTATTGGAGTTAAGTTTGTCGCAGGTGCTCTTTTTTTATTTTGTCTCAATTTATTCGGTGAGAGTTTAGGGCTTCATGTTTCCATTAACCCTGTAACGAGTGGAATTAGTGGTTTGTTGGGCATTCCAGGTGTAGCAGCTTTAGTCGTAATTGAAAAGTTTATTATTTAATGCAAAATATTGTTGACTTTGATTATATATGGTGGTAAATTAATATACGTCGCTGATGACGAAGAAACGAAAAAACATAATAACAAAAAAGTTGTTGACACTAACAACTTGGACGTGATAAGATGTTCTAGTCGCTTCTGAAGCGGTAAACAAGTTCTTTGAAAACTAAACAAGACAAAACGTACCTGTTAATTCGAGTTTTTATAAAAAAATCCTATGATACATCATAGGTAGTCAGTCAAACTGGCGAAAAGCAAAACTTCGGTTTTGTACTTTTTCGGAGAGTTTGATCCTGGCTCAGGACGAACGCTGGCGGCGTGCCTAATACATGCAAGTCGAGCGGACAGAAGGGAG
>NZ_SEIZ01000012.1:0-26311 GCF_004634445.1 Bacillus sp. 005/A4HT-01/001 | reverse complement strand
TAGTGTGGAACATGAGAAAAACACCTTCCTTTAGTATGCTTTTCTCTATTATAAAATGGGGTAGTGGAAAATTTAAGAAAAAAAATAAAGCTGTCGAGATTTTCTCGACAGCCTGAGAACTGCCAAGAGCAGTTCTTTTTTATTTATGCTTTAGTAAACACGCGAAATGGTTGTCCAACTGGCAGTACTGTACGACCAAAATGTGTATTCAGCACAACAGCTGCAGAACCATAAAATGAAAGAAGAGAAATAATCAATTCTGCAATACCAGCCATCGTATGAGTCACATCGTACATCACACCAAACGAGCTTAGGGACAGGCCAATGAATAAGAAATCAATAAAGACGAAAATCAAAAACAATACTTTATGTGTTTCCATTGCACCGATCGTCATAAATAAGCTGAAAATCAAATAACCAATAAAAGCAAAACCTAGTTGTTTTGGGTCCGCAGCTCCCGCAAGCGTTTTCCCAAAAACGCCAGCTTGAATGAGCCAAGTAGTTCCAACACCCATCCAAAAAAGACCGAATGCGCCGAAGGCAGTGGCTCCAAAAATATTATGATGCTTTGAATCTTGTATGGACGCGATCAGCTGCGCGATTCCTCCAAGGAAGATAGCCCAAGGTAAAATAAGGGATGTGCCATCTGTGATTCCTAGTTTTTGTGAAGACGCAACAAGCGTGACCATTGCTAAACCAAACAAACCAAGTGGTGTTGGGTCTGCGATTGATAATCGAATTGCTTGAACATTCTGTTTTTCCATAATGACCTCCTACAATTTGCACTTACAAAAGATACTCGAATTCGATAGAAACGTCAAGCTCTTTTTTAGTAGACACTTGCAACGTCTTCCAAATAAATCTATATTTAATACAATACATCATACATGTGATAGAAAAAGAGGGATGAGAATGAGTAAAGGCTTAGCTGGAAAGACCATTGCCATATGCGGAACAAGAAAAACAGAAGAAATGCGCACACTTGTTGAAAAGCAAGGAGGACAAGCTGTTATTCGTTCTCTTCAGGGCACTGTATTTTTAGCCAAAGAGGAATTAAAGCCAGGCATAGAAACCTTTGTAAAGAAGGGAGCTGACTGGGTCATTTTAACAACGGGTATCGGCACAGACACATTAATTGAAAGTGGAGAAGAGCTCCAGCTTGGAGAAGCATTTATGAACATTTTATCAAGTGCCCATATCGCTTCAAGAGGATACAAAACGTTTGCGGCTCTAAAAAAACACGGCATTCAGCCTGATGTTTCTGATGAAGATGGAACCGTTCGTGACCTCATTTCAAAGTTAGAAGACAAAGAACTTCAAGGTAAACGGGTCATGGTACAGCTTCACGGCGAAAATGCACCAGCTCTCATTGATTTTTTACATCACAAGGGAGCAGACGTTTTGCAGCTCATGCCATATCAGCACACGCCCCCTGAACCAGAGGCGGCAGACACTTTGCTTCAAGAAATGAAAGAAGGGAAGGTCCATGCCGTTTGTTTTACAACCGCTGTTCAGGTTCATGCCTTTTTCAAACTAGCAGAAGAATGGGGCAAAAAAGAAGAACTGCAACATCTATTCGAGCAGCATGTATTAGCTGTAGCTGTTGGAAAAGTCACAGCTGAAGCATTAAAAGAAGAGGGGATAAGCCGAATTCTAGCCCCTTCACTTGAAAGAATGGGTGCAATGATTATGGAATTATCTCAATATATGAAAAAACAATCGACGCACGCATAGAAAAAACGCCTTTCACATGACGAGTGAAAGGCGTTTTCGTTAGATTGTCCGTTTTCGATTTGTGCGAATTTTTTTCAAAACGAAATACAGTACGATGAGAACGATGGCAATGACCATAATTGGTGTTGTATACGTGTGAGCGACACTTTGAATGTGGTCCCATTTTGTCCCAAGCTGCATTCCAAGGTAAATAAATAGGATGGACCAAGGGATGGCGGCTAATCCGGTCAAAAGAACAAATTTGAGAAATGGCATCTTTGCAATACCAGCTGGAATTGAGATCGCGTGGCGCACGACTGGGATAAAACGAGCTGTAAATACGACACCCGTTCCATATCGGTCAAACCAGCGTTCTGCCGTGGCAATATGATGCTCATGGATGAATAAATACTTCCCATACTTTGTTAAAAAAGGTCTTCCGCCGTAAAGGCCGATCCAGTAAATAAAGCACTGGGCAAGTGTTCCTCCAATCACCCCAGCGATGACGGCTCCAACAAATCCAATGCTTCCTGTTGACACCATATATCCGCCGTAGGCAAGTACAATTTCACTTGGAATAATTTCAATCATCAGTCCAAGTGCAACACCTGCGTAACCAAGGCTTGTCAGCCAGGTTAAAATTTCATTAAACAAGGTTCCCATTCATTTCACTCTGCCTTTAAATACGAATTTTCTTCAAGCATCCTTATAAGAGCCTATGCTTGTTTTGCTTCTCTCATGAGTATGCTTTGCATATATGCTAGCATGGCTGTCCGCATATCATGACGCATCAATCCAATTTCAGCCGCTGCCTTAAATGAGCCCAGCTTATCACCAACGTCAAATCTCATCCCATCTAATTGTTTTGCATAAATGGGTGATTCATGTGCAATGATTTTCAGGGCATCTGTCAGCTGGATTTCGTTCCCGGCACCTCTCTCGATTCCTTGAAGAATAGGAAAAATCGATGGTGTTAACAAATACCTGCCCATCACGGCTAAATCGGAAGGAGCTTCATGAATAGCTGGCTTTTCCACTAAGTCTGTGACTTCAAACACTTGACCGTCTACTCTAGCTGGTCTTATCATACCATACTTACTGACATCTAGACGATCCACTTGCTGGACGCCAATGACCTCTCTTTGTTTGTCTTCAAAGACTTCCATGAGCTGAGAGAGTGCAGGTCTTTCTGACACCATGACATCATCACCTAAAAGGACCGCAAAAGGATCATTGCCAGTAAAATGACGTGCACATAATACCGCATGTCCAAGACCTAAGGGCTCCTTTTGACGAATATAATGAATATTGGCCATATCCGCAATATGTTTGATTTCAGCCAGCTGTTCATTTTTTCCTTTTTCAAGCAACGTGTGTTCTAGCTCAATCGAACGGTCAAAGTGGTCTTCAATCGATTTTTTATTTCTTCCTGTGATAATTAGTATATCTTCAATGCCTGATTGAACAGCCTCCTCAACTATGTATTGAATGGCGGGTTTGTCGATAATCGGCAGCATTTCCTTTGGCTGTGCTTTCGTTGCGGGTAAAAAACGTGTGCCTAATCCGGCTGCTGGTATAACGGCTTTTTTGATATTCATTGAATCATCGCTCCATTTCTGATGGTTTATTTTCTGATGGAAACACCCATAGGCGGCTTCCAGTAAAAGTGATCATCATGCCAAGAAGGGTACCAATCGCTTTACTAATGAATAATGAGAAACCTGCTTGCTGCATGACATATAAGACAACATAGGTGAGGAGGCACGCTGCGCCGTTGACTGTGGCCCACTTGATCCATTCCCACTTGTCAGCTTTCTTTTTCACTTGGAACGTCCATTTTCGATTCCAAACATAACTGTTCAGCATTCCTGCGGTATAGGACAGGCACTGTGCAAGAAAAGAGGGAACAAAGCAAGCAGTGAAAAAAAAGAAGAACAAAAAGTCAATCATCGTATTGCTAGCGCCTACAGTTAAAAATGCGGCATAGGTCCGAATATTTTTCTTTGTCATGCGAAGGATCATCACCTCCTAGTGTTTGAGTGGGTGTATGAATACTGTACAAAAGCGAGTTGACGAATCAGTGAAGAAAAGATGAAAAAAACATGAACAAGCGATATCTGTTTTTTGACCAGCTCGTGATATAATTTGTAAGATGAAACGAACGGTGGTGCACATGCATGTATTTAACAATTGGAGAAACAGCTGAATACTTAGAAGTATCAGAAGCATATGTTGAAAAATTAATCCAGCAAAAAAAGATTCGTTACGTATTTGACGGGGAATCGTATCTCATTTATCAAGGGCAGTTTCAAACCCATATGAAACAGCTAGAACAATATAAAGAGCTCATTCAAGACATCTTAAATGAACCAATCCCTGAGGACCCGGACGTAAAAGATGAAGATTAAAAAAGACTGTACGAGAAGGGAGAACCTTTTCATACAGTCTTTTTTATTGGCTGACACCCGTTTGGACAATGTTCATATGACAATTCACTTGGACATCTGCATCAGGGTAGATTTTTTGCCATTTCTCCGGTGTCATGGCTTTATCTTTAGAACGATATCTCAAACCAAGTCCAAGTGGATCAATTTTTTGCTTTTTAAAGGATTGAACAAGGTCTTTTCCTTGCTGGGCCACACGCTTCTCCACTTCTTTTTCAACATGCTGCAAGATAGAAGGCGTATCGATTTTTTTTGATTTCATAAATTCTTTTAACTCACCTTTCAGCTTGATATCAATGGTGATATGAGGCTTTTTTGAAAGGTTTTCAGTTGGTTTAATGTGATAAGACACATGTGATTTGATATTTTCAATGACAACATGGGTTTTCTTTGTGTCATTAAATCGAAACTCATAAATCCCATTTTTATGATTTTCAATCATCGCTTTAAACGTAAACGTATCTTCCCCTGGAATATGCCCAACCATTTTTTCTTGATCAAAAAGAGCGACACCTGACACTTTAATAGAGTTGCTTGTATTTTTAATGTAAGGGAGGTAGGCATCCACGCCTTTTGCCATCATCTGATTCATAAAAATATGCTGATTGGTCACAGGTTGATTGCCATTTCGCATGTTTTGGGCCAGCAAATCTGAAAGATATACACCGATATTTAAGTTGGTTTGATTCATCTTTGTATACAACAAATTTTCAACTTCTCCGCCTACTATGGCAAATACTTGACGGGACCCAATGATCGGATCACGATAAATGTAATTCATCAAATCAATCATACCCACTTCTTTCGCCAGCTTTTCACTTATTAAAATCACGAGTACTTGTCCCATGACAACGGGGAAAGGCGATTTTTCCGACACAAGAAACTGAATATTACTAATGGTATTTGACTTAGCACTTACAATTTGGTAACTTCCTTGTTCTTCGCTTTTAAAAACAGGGAAAACAAAGAAGCCCTTCATTTCTCCATCATCCAATAAGTCAAATCCCGCTGCCTGCGAGATACTTAATTCATCTAAGAGACGAGGCTGTGCACAGCTCGTTAAGAAAAGGCTCAATAACATGAGACACACGAGAATATAATGTTTCATGCGCGTTTTTTCACCCACCTTTTTTTCAGCAGCAGCCCAATGATCATACATCCAGTCAATCCATATATGAGGATATATCCGCTATATTCCACCCATTTATTAAACGTCTCAAAAGAGGTGGCCTCGATCAAAAATGAAAACATGACGAGAATGAGAAGGCTGAGAACAATTAACGTCATGCGTTGGCTCGTGTGAAACACTTGTTTTGCCATTCTGCTGGCTGCCCATAATGGAATAGCGATATTCGGAACGATAAGCAAAAGCCATAGCGACACTTCAATAAATTCAAAGCGCTGGATAAACGGAAGTTTGACAATGCTGGTTAATGTCAATGTCGGCCATTTCGTTAGTTCGAGCTGAGCACTTGAGTAGTACGCTATAGAGACGAGAAATACAAGCAAATTCAGGCATGTCGTTAGCAACACTCCCATATGTGCAAATTTTTGCGACGTTTGTGCTTTTTTAATAAAGGGATAATAGACAAGCAATGTTCCAAAACCAAACATGGATAAAGAGGCATCTTTGACCCCCATCATGAGTTGTGAAAATGAATGATCAAACATTGGGAACATAAACCGGATGTGACTATATTTCATGACATAAAAGCAGATAAAGGTCATCCAGTACGTTAGAACAATGCTAAAGAATGCCCAGCCAGCGATTGTTCTAAATCCGCCTGTGTGAATGTAATAGACGAGGATGAGCAGCACTGATGCAAATAAAAGACCAGGAATTTCTTTAAACAGCCAAACATGGATTACATCCATATAATGAACAAGCACGATCAAAGATAATGAAGAAAAATACAAAATGTAGAGAATGTTGATGAATTGTCCAAGCCATTTACCAAACACAGATTGCGTAATGTCACTAAATTCGTCAGTAGGTGCTTTTTTAAACAAAAAGTAAATGAGGAAAATCATCAAATTGACGCTTGCACCAGCAATTAAAATGGCGATCCACCCATCATTATTAATCGTCCGGACCAGATTCGTCTGGAAATTTAAAATACCAACACCAACTTGATTGGCATTGATCAGAAAAAACACAAAAAAAGGGGATACTTGAAATTTTTCTTTCACAGAAGAAGAGCTCATGCCTTCACTTCCTTATTCATAAAAATCATTTTTCCCCTTACGGCCTTGCTTTGGCTTTTGGCGGTGTATCGTTTCATTTTGCGGCCGTAAATTTTCTGGACGTTTTTTCAAAAAGCGGAGTTGGGGCCGAATCAAACTACCTTTTAAATCGGCCAATCGAAGTGGAAAGATTGGCTCTAAGTAAGGCTGGCCTATAGACGTTAATTTCATTAAATGTGTAAGAAGAAAAGCCCCCATTAGCGAAATCCCTAGCGCTCCCCACACTTGTGCAGCAAAAAGGAATGGGAAACGTAAGAGACGAATGGTTGTCCCCATTTTATAAATAGGAGTGACAAAAGAGGCAAGAGCTGATAATGCGACAATAATGAGCAAAATATTACTTGTTAATCCCGCTGCAACCGCAGCCTGTCCGATCACAATACCTCCAACAATCCCGAGCGTCTGTCCGACTTTTGCAGGAAGGCGAGACCCGGCTTCCCTAAGTAGCTCAATCGATATCTCTAAAAATAATGCTTCAATAATAGGCGGAAAGGGCACGAGATAGCGTGATGCGACAATCGTTTCTAATAAGTCCTTAGGAATCAGTTCATAGTGAAACGTTAAAACTGCTACATACAAAGGGGTTGCAAAAATAGAAAATATCACTGCAAAAATGCGTAACAGCCGAAAGGAAGATGCTGCGATCCAAGACATGTTATAGTCTTCCATTGTAGAAAAATACTCGAGTAAAATTGTAGGTGCAAGCAGGGTATGAGGCGAACCGTCAACCATAATGGCTATTTTTCCTTCCGTTAAACCTGAGGAAACCCTGTCTGGCCGTTCTGTATTTAAAAACAATGGAAAGATTGTATTGGACACATCATAAAGCATTTGCGCAAGATAGTTAGAATCTAGAATTTGGTCATAGTCAACATCTTGAATCCGCTGAAGAACGGTTTCAATGTTCTGCGGGTTGGCGATATTCTCTATGTATACAACGGCTACTTTCGTTTGAGAAAGGGTACCAACTGTGTGTTCAACTACTTTAAGGTCAGGAGTGGGCAGCCTGCGCCTAATCAAGTTTAAGTTTGTGTCCAGCCCTTCCACAAATGCTTCCTGCGCACTAATGATTCCGAATTCAATCTCAGGCGGGCCCACTTGTCTGCCTTTCTTTTCTTCAATCGGCAAGAGAAGCGTATTGCCCCAATCTGTCTCAATCCGAACAGCAATACTGCCCCGATGAAGAGCTTCTTCCACTTTTTGAAGGTCCTTCGTAATCACAGCTTGTTCAATTGGGATGTGTTCTTTCAGCTCTTCAAGGGTGGGTGTTAGATGCAATTGTTGAATAAAAGGCAAGATTTGTTCATGAAGGAGATTTCCATTAATTAAAGAACGAAAAAAAGAAATTCTGTAAAGAAAACCTCCGGAACTTGATAATTCATTGATAAAATCAGAAGAGCGCGATAATGCTTCAAATACTGAATTCGGGTCTTTCTGTTTTGATTTGTTTTTCTTCAGCACTTGAACCATCTCCTTCCGTGATTTGCCTCTATTATCCAACCGATCTTCTGAAGATATGCATAAAAAAAGCGTTCAGCTTCATGAACTGGACGCTTTTTTTCCATATTGAACGGCTTCTAGTAAAAAGTCTGCCAGATGAATCGCTCTCATGCTAGGCATATGTCCTGCCTTTTTGACGCCAGCTGCCATTTGTAATTGACAACCTGGATTCGACGTCACAATGGCAGCTGCAGCTGTGTTGCTCGCTTCAGTCATTTTATGATCTAAAATTTGCATCGACATGTCTGGCTGCAAGATATTGTAGATTCCTGCAGATCCGCAGCAGCGGCCGGCATCTTTCATTTCTTTAAACGTTACCCCTTGAATGGCTTTCATGAGCACCCTCGGCGCCTGTTGTACATTCATCCCATTTCGTAAATGACAGGAGTCTTGATAGGTGATCACTTGCGCTGGCAAAGCCAGTGGCACGTGGCGGTGAAACTCCAGCTCTACAAGGATACTTGATATATCGGTTATTTTCTGTGAGAAGGCTTTACTTCGTTTTTGAAAATCTGGATCATCCTGAAGCAAATGACCGTAATCGCTTAAAAAGGCGCCACAGCCGCCCGCGTTCATGACAATCGCATCAGCATCTGTTTCCTCGAATGCTTCAATATTCCGCTTGGCTAACTGTTTTGCTTGGTCTTTTTCTCCGCTATGACCATGTAGCGCGCCGCAGCACGTTTGTATAGGAGGAACGATCACATCGCAGCCTGCCAGCTGCAAGAGATGAATGGTCGCTTTGTTTGTGTTTGAGAAAACTGTATCCATTAAACAGCCAGTAAAAAACGCCACCCGTTTTTTTGCCTGACCAATGGCTTTATATTCATTCAAACGTTTTTTCTTTTGAGGCGGCACCTTTGGAAGTGCCTGTTCCATCAACTGTAAATGGGAGGGAAGCACCTTCAGTATGCGAGTCTTCCTGGCGGCTGTTTGCAGACCAGATGTTTGATAAAATCGAAGAAAACTAGCAGCTTGTCGCATACGACTTTGTGATGGAAAGAGACCTTTAAACACAACACGTCTCATCAATTTGACGGGAAACGATTGTTTTTTATGTTGTTGAATAATGTCTCTGGCATCTTCTAGCAACTGTCCATACTTGACGCCAGAAGGGCAGACTGGTTCACATGCACGGCAGCCAAGACAAAGATTAAGGGAATGTTCAACATCTTCATCCGGCTCAATGACGCCATCTCTTACAGCTTTCATTAACGCAATTCGGCCCCGAGGAGAGTGCGTTTCTTGTTGTCCAGATTCAATATAGGTAGGGCAGGAAGGGAGGCAGAAGCCGCAGCGCATGCAATTAAGCAGCTCCTTTTCATCCATTTGCTCCTGAAACTGCTGCTGGATCTCTTTTTGCTTAGAAGAAGAACTCATGAGACCACCACTCGCTTTCTTGAGGCTTTTCCAAACACTTTATCTGGATTCATGATATTTGCTGGGTCAAGTGCCTGTTTAATCGCCTTCATGGCAGCGATTCCTTCTTTTTTGACCTTCAGCTCCAAATAGGGGGCTTTCATGAGACCCACGCCATGTTCGCCTGTAATGGTGCCGCCAAGTGCAACGGCTTTTTCAAAAATGGCCTGAAAGGCAGCTTCTACACGTTTCATTTCTTCTTCATTTCTTGCATCTGTCGCACAAGTGGGGTGTAAGTTGCCATCACCTGCATGACCAAACGTACAAATGTTCACCTCGTACTTTCGTGCAATGTCTTCGATTGCACGAACCATATTGGCAATTTCAGACCGGGGAACGGTAGCATCTTCTAAAATCGTTGTAGGACTTAATCGAGCGAGGGCAGATAAAGCAGAGCGTCTCGCTGTTAAGAGTGCACTTGCCTCTTCTTCTGAATGTGCAATCTTGACGCTTTTAGCCCCGTGCTGCTCACAGACTTCTGCGATTTTTTGGATATCACGAGAAACAGCTTCAGGGTTGCCGTCCTGTTCAATTAATAACACAGCTTGAACGTCGGTGGGCAGGCCGATGTTTGCAAAATCTTCAACGACTTCAAGGGTCGGCTGATCCATAAATTCTAATGTAGCAGGAATGATACGCTCAGCAATGATGGCCGATACAGAAGTCGCAGCTTCTTCAAGGCTTTCGTATAAACAAAGCATTGTTTGTTTCGTTTCTGGAAGCGGCAGGAGCTTTAGCACCGCTTCTGTGACAATCCCGAGTGTTCCTTCTGAACCAACGAACAATCGAGTCATATCATAGCCAGCGACATCTTTTGCAAGCTTTCCGCCTGTTTTGATGATGTCACCATTTGGCAAAACCACTTCAAGCCCAAGGACATAATCCCTTGTCACTCCATACTTTAACCCCCGCAGTCCCCCTGAATTTTCGTTAATATTGCCGCCTAATGTGGAAATTTTCATAGAGCTTGGATCAGGCGGGTAGAAGAGACCTTTTTCCTCTACTTGATGAATCAATTCCTGCGTAATTAAGCCAGGCTGCACCGTTGCGGTTAAATTTTCTTCGTCTATTTCTAATAATTGATTCATTCTAGTAAAGAGAATCACCAATCCGCCCTGAGTAGGGCATGTTCCTGCGCACAGATTCGTCCCTGAGCCTCTTGGGACGATCGGCACCTTGTAAGAGGCGCACAGTTTCACAATTTGCTGCACTTCTTCTGCCGTGCGAGGTGTCACGATGGCATCTGGCATCTGTTGAAAATTTGGTGTCGCATCATAAGAGTAGGCAAGACGATCCGCCTTGCTGTCTTGGACATTGGGCGCACCGACAATCTCTTTTAATTGATTTGAAAATTCTGAATCTAGCATATACAATCACTCCCGCTCATTTAACGTCTCGTTTCTACAAGTATAAAAAAAGAACCGCCACATGACTATAGACGATTCTACAAAATATCAGGCTGTTTTATCGTATTTTTTGTATCATGATCTAAAAGCAGCAAGGCTAAATAAAAAAGCATCGCATCTTGCATGCGCTTTGGATCAAGTGTCGTTAAATCCTGGATCCGTTTTAATCTGTAATGAAGTGTATTAATATGGACATGCATAGTTTCTGCTGTATGTTTCAATGAGTAATCCGAAGCGATGAGCACCCGCAATGTTTTCACTAGTTCAGGATAGGGGAAAAGAGACGCAATCGTTCGATCAAGAAACGCATCTTTTGTTTCCTGACTGATTTCCTCCATAAAAAGTTCAAGCGTCAAATCTTCATCAAACACAATGGGTGTTTCAGCATGCGCCAATTTTAAAGCGCGAAAAGCTTGATGAAAGGACTGCTTCATGACATGAGAAGCTGCTGGTTTTCCTGCCCCCATTAAAATCCTCGATGGTGACAGCGCTGTGAGCGCAGCATGAATATGGAACAAGCGCTTGTGCCATGTTTCTCGACCATCTGGTGTGGCTTGTAGCATGAGCAAAAAACGTGCATGCCCCCAGCGCACAATGATCTCCTGATTGGTGAGTTGCAATTTGTCCTTCATCAGTTTGTATTGATCCTGCTTCATAAACGTTTCGTCTTGACAATCAATGAGAATAGCGACACGCTGCTTGTTGACATCAAAGCCTAGCCGCTGCGCCTTCTCGGTCATACCAGCCGCTGTCTCTGGCAGGTGAAGCCAGTCGAATACAAAGGCTTCAAGCTGCCGTTCATCTGTTTCCGTTTCTTGAAAGAATTCATGCTCTTGAATAAGCAGCTCCGTCATTTTACGTAAAATATCGCCAAAAGGGGAGACATGCCTTGGATCACCTGTCATTCCAATGACCCCAATGACTTCTTGTTTGAAATAAATAGGCAGATTGATCCCGGCTTTGACGCCTTTCATCTGCAGCACATCATCCTTTGTGAGAATTCGTTTCTGCCCTTCTAAGGATGTGACATATGCTCCTTCATGAAATTGACCAATGCGTGCTGGATCTGTTGCAGCAATAATGGTACCGTTTGTTTGTGTGATGATGATTTCTTCCGTCAGTACCTTTTTGACCTCATCTACGATTTTTTCTGCCAGTGTCATTGTGAGCAAAACGGTCCCCTCCGAGATGTTTCTTTTTCCACTATCATACCATCATATGCTCAGGCATATCTTTCTTTTCATGTGTTATGCTAAAATAAAAAACGCATATGAAGTAGATGAAAGGAGATACAGTCATGTCACTGCAAAATCGCTTACAAGATTTATTGAAAGAAGGGCAGGCGCTCACCGACTTTGAATATAACAAAGCCGCAAGTCAAAATTGGCCGCTAGAAGGGGCAAAAATGACAGAAGAAGCACGCTTTGCTGATGTTTATATAGAACGTGTAGACAAGGAATCGGAGGAAATGATTCAAACAGAAAATGCTTCCTTTTTAAATACACCTCTTACATACGTAAAAAAACAACAAAAAGAATTCATTTATATCGAGTCGAAGTGGTTTGATGTGGTGAGAGCCGACGGACTTGCCATAGAATGGGATGAAGTATTTCAGACGTATACCGTGTTATTCGGATTGAAGCGTCCTAAAAAAGATACTGGATTACTAAAAGAGATGCTCTCAACATTAAATGGTGCTCAGCTTCAATTTAATGGACAAGACGGGTTATTTGATATCAACATTCCGCTTCTTGAACTAGAAGACATCAAAGAAGATACGCCTTTAATTGGTGTGATCTCAGCAGTGTACCGCTATTTATTCAACTTGCTCATGCAGCTTGAAAATGAATGAATCAAAAAACGGCTCACATTCCTGAGCCGTTTTTTAGAGCAATCCTCTTATGAATTGAGCCTCACCCATCCCGAAGCTCCAATCGGCGTCTCCATTTTCCACGATGGAAATCATCACATCCGTCTTGGCAACCCCGCATTCTTTTTCTATACGTTCTGCGATTTGTACATAAAGTTGTTCCTTTTGCTCTTTCGTCCGCTGTTTACTAACAACACTAATGACAACCAGATCCTTTGTTCTCGGATAACCAAGCCCAGTGTCTTCAATGATCATCTCTTCAGGGCGGTGCTGATGAACAATTTGATAGCGATCTCGTTCAGGTACCCCAAAGGCATCAACCATTGCTTCATGGCAAGTGTCCAGCAGTTTTTTTAATTCCTCTTTTGAACGGCCTTCTATCACGTCAAAACGTAACAACGGCATCAGGTCAACCTCCAAACATGTGTTAAATGTACAATCATAATGTAACCAACACTTCGCCGTTTCACTCTTTTGCGCATAAGAAAAAAGCCAACACATTGACGCTTGGCTTTTTCGCTCTGGACTAAGGCGTGACAAATTTCACATCATGTTCTTTTCCATATTGAAGGTAATCTTCATTTGGTTGTTCATTCGTCACGACGATGTCTATGTCTTTTAAGTCACAAAACGTGGTCAAGGCATAATGGTCGAACTTACTATCATCGACTAATAAAAAGGTTTTGGCGTTTTTTTCAACGAGCGTTTTTTTAATATCTGTCTCAAGCGGGGAGGAATTCGTGACGCCATGATCAATGGATAAACCCGTTGATGCAATAAATGCTTTATTGACATTGTATGCTTTGAGACGCTCAACACTTTGATAACCAACGAAAGAATTTGTTTTTCGCTCTAGCATACCGCCGGTTGAAAAGATGGTGAGGTGTTCATAAGGCATAGCCTGTGTAATGAAATCCACGTTATTTGTCACAACGGTAATCCGTTTCTCCTTCAAATAGGGAAGCATCTCCAGTGTCGTTGTACCAGAATCAACAAAAATCATATCACCATGTTCAACAAAAGCAGCGGCAGCCTGTCCGATCAATTGTTTTTTACTCAGCTGACGAGTCTTTCGCTCCTGATACACCACCAATGTTGAGTGATTCACAGCGACGCCGCCGTACACTTTCTTTAGCACGCCGGATTCTACCAATGCTTGTACATCTCGGCGTATGGTGTTTTTTGAGACGCCAAAATGCGTCACAAGCTCATCAAGAGAGGCAGATTCCCGGTCAAATACATACTCTTTTATTTGCTGAATACGTTTTGTTTTTATCATGCTACAATCTCCAATCAATACGAATATGCTGATTCTATTATAACAATAATTCCACGTAAAAGATGTCACTGATCAACATGGGAGAATCGAATGATCTTTTTCTCTTATCTTTTCTCATTTTTCATAAAAGCGTATGATAGAGAAAAGAGGATAGAAAGGATTTTCACTTCTATGAATCAACACAACATACAATTTTCAAAGCTTGCAAATTTTAGAGAAGTAGGGGGACTCCAAACAACGGATCAGATGGTCATCAAACAAGGAATGATTTATCGATCTGCTGATTTATCACGTCTCACGAAGCAAGACATAATGACGTTCTCAACACTTGGAATTCAAACGATTTGTGACCTGCGTACAAGCTCAGAACGAAAATCACACCCGCCAAAGATCATGGAACATGACAAAATTGTTCATATCCCTATGCAGCCTGACAGCATGATGCCTAGCAAATGGACCATGTTTCGTATGCTGATAGCAGAAGGAAAATCTCTATCCTTTACACCGATCATGAAAGATGTATATCAAAGCATGCTCTATGAGCGAAAAAAAGAGATTCAGCAATTGTTTACATTACTGTCCGATGAAAAAAATTATCCGCTTATGCTTCACTGTACAAGCGGAAAGGACCGTACAGGCTTTTTATCTGCTCTTATTCAATTAGCAGCGGGTGTGCCGGTGCATACCGTTTTAAGTGAATACATGCGTTCCAATGAAGGCGTGAAAATGCTAGTGAAAAGACAAGAACGATTTGTTCGCATGATGAGTTTATATCGGGTGTCAAAAGAACAAATTCAGCCCCTGCTTGGTGTGCAGCAAGATTATCTTGAAGATGTACTGAATGAGATGATGGATACATACGGAAGTGCAGAGCGGTATTTACTAGAAGCCTGCGACGTCCCGAAAGATCAGCTACTTAAAATGAAAAACATCTTGCTTACACCATCTGCTGGCATTCCATCACAAAACGCAGAATAAACTTAATATGAGGTGATGCAAACCATGCTGAAAAAGATCAGTATGACGGTTCTGACACTAGTTTTCATGGGTGTCTTCTTATTGATTCCGTCTAGCAGTCTAGCTCGTTCGATGCCAAAAGGGAAGCTTGAGAGCACAAGAGAGATGCGTGCAGTGTGGGTCGCATCAGTTTATAACTTAGATTGGCCTTCAAAGAAAGGACTGCCCGCAGATGAGCAGAAACAAGAGTTCATTCAACTGTTAGACGACATCAAAGCGATGAATATGAACGCCGTCATCATGCAAATTAAACCAACAGCAGATGCCTTTTATCCGTCGAAATTCGGGCCATGGTCTGAATATTTGACTGGTACACAAGGGAAAGACCCTGGATATGACCCGCTTGAATTTATGATAGAAGAAGCACATAAACGCGGCCTTGAATTTCATGCTTGGTTTAACCCTTATCGAATCACCATGAATCATACCGATCTCAACCGGTTATCAGCCGATCATCCTGCAAGAGCACACCCTGAGTGGACCATCGCCTACGGAAATCAGCTGTACTTTAATCCAGGCATTCCTGATGCTCAGGACTTCATTGTTGACGGGATAGAGGAAGTAGTGAAAAACTACGATATTGATGCGGTGCATATGGATGATTATTTTTACCCGAATAAAATCGCTGGTGTTCCATTTCCAGATCAAGAAACGTATGAAACTTACGGGCAGAAATTCACACATATAGAAGATTGGCGAAGAGATAATGTGAACGAGCTAGTGAAGCAAATCAATAACACCATTAAGAAAGAAAAGCCGTATGTGAAATTCGGCATTAGCCCATTTGGTGTATGGCGCAACATAAAAGATGACCCAACCGGTTCAAACACAACAGCAGGGATGACCAATTATGATGATTTGTATGCTGATACAAGAGAATGGATACAGCAGCACCATATTGATTATATCACCCCGCAAATTTATTGGAGTATCGGCTTTCAGCCCGCTGCCTATGATGTGCTGACGAAATGGTGGTCAAATGAAGTGAAGGGGCAACCTGTTCACTTGTACATTGGCCAAGCGACGTATAAAATCAATCAAAACAGTGATCCTGCTTGGTCTGATCCCGAGGAGTATTTTCGCCAGATCGAGCTGAACAGGCAGTCACAGCTCGTACAAGGAAGCATGCATTTTAGTCTGAAAGATATCAATCGGAATCCCTTGAATGTAAAGAAACGATTAATAGAAGAAACCTATAGCAAACCAGCTCTCATACCAGAGATGCCATGGCTTCATCAAAAAGCGCCAAAAAAACCAATCATCCAATCTGTGAAAAAGACAGAGTATGGCGCAGTTTTACAGATACAAAATGATCCGCGCTCTAGTGCATCCTATTATGCAGTCTATCGATTGTCGAATAAAGGGACATACGAATTTGTGCAAACGGTCAGAAAAGAAACAGGTTCCTTCACACAAACGAAAGACATTTTAGCCAATCAAAAGAAGAGCTATACCTATAAAGTGACGGCACTCAATCGCCTTCATCATGAAAGCAAACCTTCTACAAAAACAGTAAAATAACAAAGACAGCATAAATGAGGGTTTTCCTCCATTTATGCTTTTTTGCTTTCTCTATTTTTCTACTATTTTTATTTTAATTTTCTGAATTCAATCAAGCTTGGCATGAAGCAGCTATTTCAATAATAAATATGATAGAAAAGCGCCAAAGGGGGAAGCACAATGGATTTTGAATTAACGAAAGAGCAGCAAATGATCCGTCAGATGGTCAAAGAATTTGCAAAAACAGAAATTGCACCGCACGCTCAAACTGTTGATGAACAGGCAGCATTTCCCGTAAAAACATTTCAAAAAATGGGGGAGCTCGGTTTTATGGGTATACCCTTTCCAGAGAAATATGGAGGTTCTGGAGGAGATACGATCTCGTATGCACTGGCAGTAGAGGAAATTGGCAAGCAGTGTGCCAGTACAGGTTTAAGTTATGCCGCAGCGGTTTCCTTAGGCGCAAGTCCACTTTATTACTTCGGGACGGAGGAGCAAAAGATGGACCATCTTGTTCCATTAGCCTCTGGAACAGCGCTTGGCTCCTTCGGATTAACAGAACCAAACGCTGGATCAGATGCAAAAGGAACAAAAACAAAAGCCATTCAAGACGGACAAGAATATGTCATCAGTGGGGAAAAGTGCTGGATCACAAATGCCAATTATGCCAGAACGATTATTGTCACCGCTGTAACAGATCATGATGAAAACGGACGTCCAATCATCTCCGCCTTTATTGTGGAGAAAGGACAAAAGGGACTGTCGATTACAAACCCATATGACAAAATGGGGGTTCGTGGTTCAGATACGGCTGAAATCATTTTAGACGAAGTGCGTGTACCAGCGCATCATATATTAGGAGACAAATCGAAAGGATTCAAGCAATTTTTATATACATTAGACGGCGGACGAATTTCCATTGCAGCCTTATCCGTCGGAATTGCACAAGCGGCACTTGATGCTTCACTTTCCTATGCAAAAGAAAGAAAGCAATTTGGAAAGACGCTCTCATCCTTCCAGGCCATTCAGTTTAAGCTGGCGGATATGGCGATGCAAATAGAGCTTGCAAGACAAATGGTCTGGAAAGCCGCTTGGCTGAAAGATCAAGGCAAACCATTTACAAAAGAAGCGGCCTATGCCAAACTGTTTGCTTCAGAAATGGCCACAAAAGCAAGTCTTGATGCGGTCCAAATTCATGGCGGAACAGGCTATATGAAAGAATGCGGTGTTGAACGGCTTGTGAGAGATGCCAAGCTGATGGAAATCGGAGAAGGAACCTCTGAAATTCAGCGGCTCGTGATCGCAAGACAGCTGTTAGCGTAATACCTCAATGAAAACGCTTACTACACATAAGGGAGGAAAGCAATGATGTCGATTCACCCGCAAACGATTGGCTCCCTATTAAGAGAAAAAAAAGAACAGCACCCAGCACATGAAGCCATTGTTTACCCAGAACGTTCTTTACGTTATTCGTACGAAGCGTTTTATCGAGAGGTCAAGGAAACAGGTAAAGGTCTCATGGCATTAGGGGTTCAAAAGGGAGATCACATCGCCATTATGGCACCAAATATACCTGAATGGCTCATTCTTCAATTTGCCTGCGCCTCCATTGGTGCTGTTCTTGTCACTGTGAATACCAATTTTCAATCACAGGAACTCGCCTATTTACTCAAGCATTCTGACAGCAAAATGTTGTTTATTGTAGACGGCTTTAAAGAAACGTCCTATGTCAACATGCTTGAAGAGCTGATTCCAGAACTTCAAACCGCTCATCAAGAGGAGATCACTTCCACACAATTTCCTTATTTAAAAAGATGTATCTATATCGGTCAGCATGTACCAAACGGCATGCTCAGCTGGGATCGTCTTCAAGTGGCAGCCAAAAGAACCGAAGATCATGAATGGGAGAAGCGAATGAATGAGCTCACGCCTGATGACGTTATTAATATGCAGTACACTTCAGGCACAACCGGCTATCCAAAAGGCGTCATGCTCAGCCACACAAACATCGTCTGTAATGCGAGTCAGATCGCAGATTGTATGAAATTAACAGAGCAGGACCGTATGTGTATCCCAGTACCGTTTTTTCATTGCTTCGGCTCTGTTCTTGGTGTACTTGCTTGTCTCACAAAAGGGGGAACGATCATTCCACTTGAATCATTCCATCCAGAACGAGTCCTTCAAACAGTAGAAAAAGAAAAATGCACGGTTCTTCACGGTGTACCAACCATGTTCATCGCAGAGCTCGATCATCCAAATTTCCACTCTTATGACCTGTCCACATTACGAACGGGGATTATGGCCGGTTCACTCTGCCCATCCCACGTCATGAAAGCAGTCATTGAAAAAATGGGATTAAGAGAGCTCACGATTGCCTATGGTCAAACCGAAAGTTCACCCGTCATTACCCAAACAAGAACCGATGATTCGTTTGAAAGACGTGTTCAAACGGTCGGACGTGCGCTTCCTCAAATTGAAGTCAAAATTGCTTTACCAGGGACATCAGAAGAAGTGCCAAGAGGACAGCAAGGAGAGCTTTGTACAAGAGGTTACCATGTCATGAAGGGCTATTATAAAAACGAAGAAGCAACAAATGAAGTCATTGATGAGGACGGATGGCTTCATACAGGGGATTTAGCTGAGATGGATCATGACGGTTATGTGAAAATCACAGGCCGGCTCAAAGATATGATCATCAGAGGCGGAGAGAATGTGTACCCAAAAGAGATTGAGGATGTCCTATACACTCACCCTGCCATTCTTGACGCACAGGTCGTTGGTATTCCTGACGAGACATACGGCGAGGAAGCAGCCGCATTCATTCGGCTGAAACAAGGGAAGTCGGTCTCAATTGAGACATTAACGAGCTATTGTCAGTCACAAATGGCACGCTACAAAATCCCGAAATACTTTTTCATTACAGATGAGTACCCAATGACCGCCTCAGGCAAAATTCAGAAATTCCGCTTGAAAAAGCAGGCGCTTGATCTAATAAAGGAGTGAAGGCAGCGATGTTTGAACAAGTATTGATCGCCAATCGAGGCGAAATTGCCCGTAGAGTGATTCGGACATGTAAACGGCTCGGAATCAAAACCGTTGCCGTTTATTCAGAGGCTGATCAGCATGCACTCCATGTGCAAGAAGCAGACAGCGCCTATTATATCGGCGGCGCTAAAGTTTCTGAAAGCTATTTAAACATGGAAGCGATCATTAAGGTTGCCAAACAAACAAATGCTGATGCTATCCACCCAGGGTATGGTCTTTTATCAGAAAATGCGGCATTTGCTGAGCGCTGCCGGAGCGAAGGCATTGCCTTTATTGGACCATCTGCACAAGTCATTCAGCAGATGGGAAATAAAATTGAAGCGAGAAAAACGATGGAACAAGCGGGCATCCCAATCGTTCCTGGTGTTTCAGCCCCGCTCCATGATGCAGACGAAGGGGTTCATAAAGCACAGACACTCGGCTATCCCATTATGCTAAAAGCATCGAGTGGTGGCGGTGGGATTGGTATGCAGCTCGTCCGCAATGACGAAGAACTGCATCGAGCGTTTGAAGGAAATCAAAAAAGAGCACAAAGTTTCTTTCAAGACGGTACTTTATACATGGAAAAGGTGATTGAACACGCACGGCACATCGAAATTCAAGTTCTTTTTGATTCGTTCGGTCACGGCGTTCACTTATTTGAAAGAGATTGTTCACTCCAAAGAAGACATCAGAAAATTGTTGAAGAGGCACCAGCCGTCTGTCTTGAAGAAACGGTGAGACAGCAAATGGGACAGATGGCCGTCAAAGCTGCCAAAGCGATTGGGTATGAAAATGCGGGCACGATTGAATGTTTAGTCGATCAAAACCAGCAATTTTATTTCTTAGAAATGAATACGAGATTGCAAGTAGAACACCCTGTCACTGAAGAAATTACCGGGATTGACCTTGTCGAGGAGCAGCTAAAAATTGCAGCATTAGAGCCCCTGTCTTTCAGCCAAGAGGATGTTCATCAAATTGGGCATGCGATTGAAGTTAGAATATACGCTGAAGACCCTGTGACATTTTACCCTTCGCCAGGCACGATCACTCGGCTTTCTACACCTGATGCCCCATATATCCGTCATGAGTCAAGCGTAACGAGCGGAAGTGTCATTACCCCATTTTACGATCCAATGATTGCGAAAATGATTGTGTACGGTGATACTCGAAAACTCGCCATAGAACGATTAAAAGCAGCATTACAAGCATATGAAATAGAAGGGATCAAAACCAATGTACCGCTTTTAAAGGAAATGGCCGAATCAACTGCCTTTTTACATGGCAGCATCACAACCGATTTTCTGATGAAAAAAAGGGAGGAAAACCGTTCATGAAAACTGTCACGATACAAATGGCCGGAAACTTATGGAAGCTTCTTGTGAAACAGGGTGATGATGTGCAAAAAGGACAGGAAGTCGCCATCTTAGAATCGATGAAAATGGAGATTCCCATTGTTGCAGAAGAAGCAGGTGTGATCAGTAAAGTGTATAAGGCGGAGGGGGACTTTGTTGACGAGGGAGAGGTACTTTTAGAGCTGACAGAATAGGGGGAAAGCCGCATGGCATTACCAAAAAACGTGCTCATTAGAGAGGTCGGCCCGCGCGATGGCCTGCAAAATGAATCCGTTTGGCTGGACACAATGGAGAAGCGAACATGGATCCATTTACTCGAAGAAGCCCATCTTCCTTATATTGAAGTCACCTCATTTGTTCATCCGAAATGGGTTCCAGCCTTAAAAGACGCCAAAGAATTAGCCCAATCATTAAACAAAAAAGAGGATATTACCTATGCCGCACTCATCCCAAATGAAAAGGGGTTAGCTCATTTTTTTGAAGCAAACCTTGAGCTAGGGGCTATGTTTATCTCAGCGAGTGAGACACATAACAAAAAGAATATGAATCGATCTATACAGGAAACATTGCCTGTGATCAAACAAATGACAGCCGATTTAAAAGCAGAAGGACGGCAAACGCGGGCCTATATTTCAACCGTGTTTGGATGTCCTTATGAAAGACAAGTACCGATGGACCAAGTGCTGCGATTAACGGAACAGTTGCTGTCCTTCGGCATTGATGAAATATCACTTGGGGATACCATTGGGGAAGCCCATCCGCTGCAAGTAGAAAGACGGTTAGACCTTTTACTTGAACGCTTTCCTGCTGATAAAATCGCGCTTCATTTTCATGATACGAAAGGAATGGGGCTTGCCAATATTTATACAGCATTAAAAGCCGGCATCACCATATTTGATGCCTCTAGCGGGGGACTTGGCGGCTGTCCTTATGCACCTGGCTCCAGCGGAAACGTGGCGACAGAAGACGTGGTGCACATGCTTCACAAACTCGGGATCGAAACAAATGTCGACCTCCCTCGCTTGATCAAAGCGGCTGAATGGATTGAAGCAAAAGTGGATCGAACCCTGCCAAGTCACTGTTTACGCGCTTTTCAGTCTCACACTACTTGATAAAGGGTGAATCACATGACATCATTGGTCAATTTTTCAATACAAGATGATCATATTGGCATCATGACATTAAATAGACCAGCACAAGCCAATGCTCTATCAGCTGCTATGCTAGAGGAAATCAATCAAACGATTCAAGAAATCAAACATGATGAAAACATCCGCTGTTTGCTCATGACAGGAACTGGCGCTAAAGTTTTTTGCGCAGGAGCAGACTTAAAAGAACGGCGATTGATGACAGAACAAGAAGCCAAAGAAGCTGTTCTGACCATTCAGCAAACCTTTACAGACATTGAATCTTTGCCTGTTCCTGTCATTGCCGTGATAAACGGACACGCACTTGGCGGAGGTCTTGAGCTCGCGCTCGCCTGTGATCTCCGCATCGCAAGAGCGGGTGCAGCGCTCGGCCTGCCGGAAACAGGACTAGCTATCCTGCCGGGAGCAGGGGGCACACAAAGACTTCCGCGCCTGATCGGACCCGGGAAAGCGAAAGAAATGATCTTCACAGGCACTTCTTTACGAGCAGAAGAAGCCGTTCAAATCGGGCTAATTGAACGTATCTCTACAGCCGATTCACTGATGAATGATGCCATCACACTCGCAAAACAAATCACTAAGAATGGACCGATTGCTTTAAAAGAAGCAAAACAAGCCATTCAATCCAGCCTTAATCACGATTTGCAAACAGGGCTGACGAAAGAATACGAAGCTTATCTGCGGCTAATTCATACAGAAGATCGACTAGAAGGTCTCAAGGCTTTTCAAGAAAAACGAACGCCTCATTACAGAGGCAAATAGCAAGAAAGGGGAATGTTTATGATCGAAGAATATGAATTAAAAAAACAACGAATTGAAAAGGGCGGGGCAGAACGCTACCATCAAAAAAACAAAGAAAAAGGAAAATTATTTGTCCGTGATCGGCTTCATTTGCTATTAGATGAGGATTCTTTCATTGAAGATGCCATGTTTGCAGAGTGCAAAGATGAACATTTACCAGCAGATGGTGTCGTCTCAGGAACCGGGCGTATGAATGGGCAGACTGTTTGCGTCATGGCAAACGACTCTACGGTTAAAGCAGGATCGTGGGGCGTCAAAACAGTAGAAAAAATCATTCGAATTCAAGAAACGGCCGAGAAGCTCAATTGTCCAATGCTGTATTTAGTCGATTCTGCGGGTGCAAGAATCACCGATCAAATCGCCATGTTTCCAGGCAGAAGAGGAGCAGGGCGCATTTTTTATAACCAAGTCAAGCTGTCTGGGCGCATTCCTCAAATTTGTTTACTATTCGGTCCTTCTGCAGCCGGTGGTGCGTATATCCCTGCTTTTTGTGACATTGTCGTCATGGTCGAAGGAAATGCCTCTATGTATTTAGGCTCGCCGCGAATGGCTGAAATGGTGATCGGTGAAAAAGTATCGCTTGAGGAAATGGGCGGTGCGAAAATGCATTGCAGCATTTCTGGATGCGGAGATATATTAGCGGAAACAGAGGAAGAGGCTATTCAAATTGCACGTGATTATTTAACCTATATGCCTGCCAACTATACAGAAAAACCAAAAACGACAGCAGCAAAAGCACCTAAACCATCTGAAACCACCATCCAAGACTTAATCCCTAAAGGCCAGAATACCCCATTTGATATGTATCAACTCATCGATTTACTGATTGATGAAGGGTCATTTTTTGAAATCAAAAAGCTGTTTGCCGCAGAGTTAATCACAGGCTTTGGCAGAATGAACGGTCAGCCTATCGGTCTCATTGCCAATCAGCCAAGGGTCAAAGGCGGCGTATTATTCCACGACTCAGCTGATAAAGCCGCCAAGTTTATTCAGCTCTGTGATGCCTTTCATATCCCGCTGCTCTTTCTCGCGGACATACCAGGATTTATGATTGGAACAAAAGTGGAACAAGCCGGCATTATTCGTCATGGGGCAAAAATGATCTCCGCTATGTCAGAGGCGACCGTTCCGAAAATATCCGTCATCGTCCGTAAAGCATACGGAGCAGGACTATATGCAATGGCAGGCCCTGCTTTTGAGCCAGACTGCTGTCTCGCTCTTCCATCGGCGCAAATCGCTGTGATGGGTCCAGAAGCCGCTGTAAATGCCGTCTATGCAAATAAAATTGCAGAACTCCCGCCCGAAGAGAGGGCTTCATTTATACAAGAGAAACGGAAGGAATACCAGGAAGATATGAATATCTATGAGCTTGCCTCTGAAATGATTGTCGATGGCGTCATCCCATTTGACCGTCTAAGAACGGAACTTTGTCATAGATTACTAGCCTATTCATCGAAAGACATGACATTTACGAAACGAAAACATCCGGTCTATCCGGTCTAAAGGGGGCAGTCCTCATGATCAACCTGAAACCAGAATGGATACCGGAAGAAAAGCAGAGCCAAAAAACACGTTTGCATCAGTGGATGAAATCTCTTGGTTTTTCTACGTATGACTCATTCTATCAAGCCAGTATTGCACGCACAGACTGGTTTTGGAGAGAAGCGGAAAAGGCGGTTGGAATTCAGTGGAAAAAACCATATGAAGCGGCATTAGGTCACCACTCATTGATGTGGCCGAAATGGTATCAGGGCGGCACACTTAACATCACCGAAACGGCTGTGGACAAATGGGCAGAAAAAGAAGAGACGAAGCATCAGCCCGCCATCATTTGGAGCAATGAAGCCGGTGAAGAAAAGAAATGGTCATTTCTCGAACTTCAAGAGAAAGTGAGCCGTCTTGCAGCTGGCTTTTTGAAAGAAGGACTTCAAAAAGGGGATGTAGCCATCATCTATATGCCAATGCTTCCAGAAACGGTCGCCGTCATGCTTGCCTTTACAAAGATTGGTGTTATTTTCAGCCCAGTCTTCTCAGGCTATGGAAGCGAGCCACTCGCTGTACGCATTCGTGCGTCAGGCGCATCCATTGTCGTCACAGCGAATGAAATGATGCGGCGAGGGAAAACGATCAACATGCGGGAATGTGTGGCGGATGCCATCAACAAAACAGCAACTGTGCAAAAAGTGATTGTGCACACTTCCTCTCATACCGGATATCAGGGCGATGTCCTGCTAAATGATTTGTTACAAGAACAGCCGATCACCGGCGCGACCTATGTCACAAATGAAGATCCGCTGATGATCTTGTATACGTCAGGCACAACCGGCACACCAAAGGGAGCCGTTCATACACACGCAGGCTTTCCGATAAAGGCAGCTTTTGATGCCGGGCTATGTATGGATGTGGCAAAAGGAGACCGGTTGTTTTGGCTGACTGATATGGGCTGGATGATGGGGCCATTCCTCGTCTTTGGCGGCTTGATCAATGGAGCTGCCATCGTTTTATATGACGGCGCTCCCGATTATCCAGATGAGCAGCAGCTCTGGTCATTCATCCATCAGAAGAAAGTCACTCATTTTGGGCTTTCCCCTACATTTGTTCGTTCTGCGATGCAGCAAACGATTGATGGGGTCGAGCTATCGCATGTCAAAGCCATTATTTCTACAGGGGAACCATGGAATGAAGCTCCGTGGCAATGGTTATTTCACACCATTGGTCAAAAGAACATTCCAATCTTAAATTATTCAGGAGGAACCGAGGTTTCTGGTGGCATTGTAGGCAGTACGCTGCTTCGTCCCATCAAACCGATTCTCTTTAATGCGGCGATCTTAGGAATGGCGGCAGATGTATACAATGAAGCTGGGCAAAGCGTGATGAATGAAGTAGGGGAGCTTGTGGTGAAAAAGCCATGGGTCGGCATGACATGTGGTTTTTGGAACGAACCGGAGCGTTATGAAGATACGTATTTCAAACGATTTGATGGTGTATGGACACACGGAGATTGGGTCATGCAAACAGAGGACGGAGAATTCCACATCACCGGCAGATCGGATGATGTCATTAATACAGCAGGGAAACGTATCGGGCCAGCTGAAATTGAATCCATCCTTACATGGCATCCTGCCGTGCATGAAGCCGCTGTGATTGGGGTAAAGGATGAGGTGAAAGGGGAGGCGCTCGTCTGTTTCATCGTGACCAGTCCTCATGCTTTTGAAGAAGCAACCCTTATCCAAGAGCTTTCAGCCCATGTTGGTTCACATGCTGGAAAAGCGCTCACACCAAAAGAAGTTCATCTCATTTCAGCTTTACCGAAAACAAGGAATGGAAAAATTGTACGACGTTTACTTAAAGGGGCGTATGAAGAGAAGCCTTCACCCGATCTATCTTCATTAGACAATCCAGATGTATATAAGAGTCTGACCGAATACTTGAATAAGAGACAGAAAAAATAAAAAAGACAGGATAATTCCTGTCTCCAGGCTGTCGAGAAAATCTCGACAGCTTTATTTTTCCCCTTAAATTTTCCACTACCCCATTTTATAATAGAGAAAAGCATACTAAAGGAAGGTGTTTTTCTCATGTTCCACACTA
>NZ_SEIZ01000011.1:0-55576 GCF_004634445.1 Bacillus sp. 005/A4HT-01/001 | reverse complement strand
CTCCCTTCTGTCCGCTCGACTTGCATGTATTAGGCACGCCGCCAGCGTTCGTCCTGAGCCAGGATCAAACTCTCCGAAAAAGTACAAAACCGAAGTTTTGCTTTTCGCCAGTTTGACTGACTACCTATGATGTATCATAGGATTTTTTTATAAAAACTCGAATTAACAGGTACGTTTTGTCTTGTTTAGTTTTCAAAGATCATTTTCGTTATCGCTCGTAAGCGACTTTAATATCTTAACATTTCGCTTCAGTTGAAGTCAAGAACTTTTTTCATTTTCTTTTTTCAACCTCGTTGCTGTTTTGCGGCAACGAATAATAATATACCATCTGGATTCTTTCCTTGCAATAGTTTTTTTAAAAAATTTTCATTTTATGAAAAATAAAAAGCGCCATAAATAAAATGGCGCTTTGGTTGATGTATTAACGGTTTCTCATTTGCGGGAAAAGCAGTACATCTCTGATTGATGGAGAATTTGTTAGCAGCATGATTAATCGGTCGATACCGATTCCTAGTCCACCTGTTGGCGGCATGCCATATTCTAAAGCTTCAACAAAATCGTCATCCATGAGATGCGCTTCGTCATTTCCTTCTTCACGTTCTTTTAATTGAGCTTCAAAGCGTTCTCTTTGATCGATCGGATCGTTTAGCTCTGTGAATGCATTTGCATGCTCGCGGCGTACGATAAACAGCTCAAAGCGATCAGTAAAGCGAGGGTCTTCAGGATTTTTCTTAGCTAATGGAGAAATCTCCACTGGGTGTCCGTAAATGAATGTAGGCTGAACCAGTGTTTCTTCTACTTTTTGCTCGAAGAACTCATTGATAATATGACCTACTGTCATGTTTTTTGTGATTTCAACACCGTGATCAGCAGCATGCTGTTTTGCTTCTTCTACAGACATCTCTTGCCAGAAGTCTACACCTGTCGCTTCTTTGACTGCTTCAACCATATGGAGTCTCTTCCATTCAGGTTTTAGATCAATTTCATCTTCTCCATATTGAATCGTTGTTGTTCCTAGTACCTCTTGAGCAATATGAGCAATCAAGTTTTCCGTTAGGTTCATGATGTCTTTATAGTCTGCATATGCTTCATACAGCTCAATCATAGTAAATTCCGGGTTATGACGAGTTGAAACTCCTTCATTACGGAATACGCGGCCAATTTCGTATACTTTCTCTAGACCACCGACAATTAGACGTTTTAAATGCAGCTCGATCGCAATACGCATATAAAGCGGCATATCAAGTGCATTGTGATGAGTAATGAAAGGACGCGCTGATGCACCACCAGGGATGCTATGCATTGTTGGTGTTTCAACTTCTAGGTATCCTTTTGAATCTAAGTATCTTCTCATTGATTGAATGATTTTGCTTCGCATGATGAACGTCTGCTTACTTTCTGGATTGACAATCAAGTCAAGGTAACGCTGACGATAGCGTTGTTCTACATCTTTTAGTCCGTGATATTTATCAGGGAGCGGGCGAAGTGCTTTTGTCAGAACCTCAAAGCTAGTCGCTTTAATTGAAAGTTCTCCTACATTCGTTTTAAATACGGTTCCCGTCACACCGATAATATCGCCTAGGTCCGAGCTTTTGAATAATTCGTAAGCTTCTTCTCCTACACTATCTTTACGTACATAGATTTGAATTTGTCCTTCTAAGTCTTGGATGTGTGCAAAGCCAGCTTTCCCTTTTCCGCGTTTTGTCATCATACGGCCAGCAATTGTTACTTGAGCTGCTTTTTCTTCTAAGTCTTCTTTTGAAAACTCGTCATATTCAGCAATAATTTGTGCAGATTGATGAGAACGGTCATATCGTTCACCGAATGGATCGATACCCTCTTCTCTCATTTTATTCATTTTGTCACGTCTTACTTGGAATTGATCATTTAATTCTTCGTTATTAAGCCCTTCATTACTCATTTATATCACTCCAATAATGTATTTTGCAGAGAAAAGCAGAAAAACTGCCAGTACGTGCACTAGCAGTGAGCTACAAAAAGAAAGATAGTCTTATCCTACTTTTATTCTTTGAAGCTCTTTTGCCTCGGCTTCGATCGTAAAGTCATCTAGAACTTTTACAAGCTCCGCTCTCGTTTCACTTTGATTGATTTGGTTTCTTACATCTGCATTGCCTCGGACACCTTTTAAGTACCATGCTGCATGTTTTCTCATTTCTCTGACAGCCACATGCTCGCCTTTCAGGTCTATGAGTCTGTCTAAGTGAAGTTTGCACACAGACATTTTCTCACGCACATTAGGCTCTTCTTTTAGTTCACCCGTTTCTAAATAATGAACCGTCCGGTAAATCATCCACGGGTTTCCTAGTGCGGCTCTTCCGATCATGACAGCATCTGCACCCGTTTCATCAAGCATACGTTTTGCATCCTGAGGGGTTTTGACATCTCCATTGCCGATGACTGGAATGGAAACAGATTGTTTGACCTCTTTTATAATATCCCAATTCGCTGTTCCTTCGTACATCTGCACACGTGTCCGTCCGTGAAGCGCAACCGCTTGTCCACCTGCTCGTTCAACAGCACGGGCATTGTCGATAGCGAAGATATGGTCTTCGTCCCAGCCCATTCTCATTTTCACCGTAACAGGTTTATCTACAGCATCTACGACTGCGGATACCATTTCGTAAATCTTGTTTGGATCCAGCAGCCATTTCGCTCCTGCGTCACATTTCGTGATCTTTGGTACAGGACATCCCATATTAATATCAATAATGTCCGCCGTTGTATTCTGGTCTACAAACTTGGCCGCTTCCACGAGCGTGTCCTTTTCTCCCCCAAATATCTGAAGGCTCAACGGTTTTTCACGTTCATCAATGTACAGCATACCCATCGTTCTAGCATTATTAATCAAGATCGCTTTGTCACTGACCATTTCAGCGCAGACTAAGCCCGCTCCAAATTCTTTCACAGTGAGTCTAAAAGCCGAGTTACATACACCAGCCATTGGTGCGAGCACTACTTTGTTTTTAATTTCGATATCTCCGATTTTAAACATCTAGTCCCCTCCTTTCCTCTTCAAGTATTGGTGAAAGTTCTTCCACCGTTATATTTAAAGCATCTGCTATTTGACCAACCATTTGGTTTGTTGGTAATCGATTGCCTCGCTCAATTTCCCCTAAGACAGAGACAGAGATGCCTAGTCTTTTGGCGAACCCTTCCTGAGTATACCCTTTTAGCTTTCGGTATGCACGAATTCTTCTACCCCACATGTCTTTTTCCATATGCTTACACCTTCTTGGTCTGTTACGGCGTTTATCTGGGCTTCGCCGATTTCTGGGCAAATCTCACTCATCGGAACAAGAACGAATAAACGTTCGTACATTCTAGGATGCGGCACTACAAGTTGTTCTGTTTCAATATTTTCACGATTATAAAGTAAAATGTCAAGGTCAGCTGTCCGTGGACCCCATCTCACTTCTCTTGTTCTGCCCAACTCCTGCTCAATGTTCTGAGTCAGTGATAGAAGTTCTTCAGGACGAAGCGAGGTGGAAATCTTCACAGCCATGTTCAAGAAGTCATCCTGATTCTCGTAACCTACAGGTGTTGTCTCATATATAGATGAAATGGATTCAACTTGAACACCTGGGTGTTCGTGAAGTTTTTTGACAGCTTCTTTTAAGTAGGTTTCCTTTTTTCCTATGTTTGAGCCTAAAGCGATATATGCTGTATTGTTCATGCGCGTGATCTCGTCATTTCAATGGCAACGGACTGATAGTGTCCTGGAATTGGCGGATCTGGTTTGATTACTTTTACTGTACATTCTTGAACTGTCGGAAAGTCCTTTAACACTTGGTTTGCAATTCTTTCTGTCAGCGTTTCAACGAGGTTCACCGGATCCCCTTCTACAATATTTTTGCAGATGTTGTAGAGCACAGCATAGTTGATGGTCTCATTTAGGTCATCCGTTTGTCCTGCCTTACTTAAATCAAGTGAAGCTGTTAGGTCCACACGAAAGCGCTGGCCTAGTTTATTCTCTTCTGCAAATACACCGTGATAGCCGTAAAATTCCATTCCGTTTACATATACTTTATCGATGATAAGCGCCTCCTTTATTCAGCATGGCATCCATCATTTTTGCCATTCTTGCGATTTCTTTTACATCGTGCACTCGGACCATCGCGCTGCCCTTTTGAATCCCAAGACAGACCGTCGCACCCGTTCCTTCAGTACGTTCTTCAGGCGGAAGGTCTAAAACTGCACCGATGAATCGTTTGCGGGATGTTGCCAGAAGCAGCGGATACCCAAGGTGGCAAAAATGTTCAAGTTCATTCATGACCATGAGATTGTCAGTTTTATTTTTCGCAAATCCTACACCAGGGTCTAATATAATCATGTCATCACGGACACCTGCTTGTTTTACAATTTGAACACTTTCTTTCAGATCTGCAATCATATCTGAAATCAGATGGGTGTAATTCCGCTCTGGTCGATTGTGCATTAAGATGATTGGCACGTTGTGCTTCGCTGCCACATGCGCCATTTGAGGATCAGCTTTCGCCCCCCATACATCATTAATGATTGAGGCTCCTGCTTTCACTGCCTCATCTGCGACATGGGCTTTATACGTATCAATAGAAATAGGTATGTCCAATTCTTTTGTGATCTTCTCAATGACAGGAATGACCCTTGAAAGCTCCTCTTGCTCTGAGACAAGTGCCGCTCCCGGCCGAGTCGATTCACCGCCAATATCAATAATATGCGCCCCATCTTCTACTAGCTGCGTTGCATGAGCCAACGCTTTATCCATTTGATTGAATTTTCCTCCATCTGAAAAAGAGTCCGGTGTGACATTTAAAATGCCCATGACCAATGTCTTTTCTTCATAACTAAGGGTATGGTGCTTGGCTTGTATGATTTTAGGCTGCTTTATCAATTGTTGTGTCATTGTGTCCACCTACTCTTTATGTTCTAGACGTTCTTTTGTATATTCTGTTCTCAACTTGGTCGAAATCGTTCGGTTGTGGTTTTGCAGGACGGTGTCTCCGATATTTTTAAAAGGCACAATTCCCTGAACCGAATTGGTCATCCACGCCTCATCAGCTGAGAGCAAGTGTGAGAGTGGATATCTTCCTTCTATTAGTGGGATCCCCGAAGCTTGCAGCGTTTCGATACAATATCGACGGGTAACCCCGTTTAAAATGCCGGTATCAAGTGAAGGTGTATAGATCACATCTTTTTTTCGCCAAAATAGATTTGACGTAATTCCTTCTGCTACATCGTCTTCTTTTGTTAAAAAGATCCCTTCTACCGACGGATCGTTCCCTACTTCTCTTTTCGCCAGCAGGTTGTTCATGTAATGATGCGACTTGAGCCGTCTTGGACCTTCCGGTGTGTTTCTTCTTGTATCAAGAATGATTCCCTGTTTTTCATCTACTATTGATTCTGGCCGGAATGGGGAGATCATCACAAAAACAACAGGCTCCTCATAAGGGTCTGCAGAAAATCCATTACCTCTGCCCGCAGAAACATTGAAGCGGATCCTCGCATGACCGCCCGTTATTTGATTTTGTTTGAATAATGTATGAATGATGTCGAGTACAAATGGTTTCTCTATTGTGGATTCGATGCAAAGGTCACGCAATGATTGATTGAGCCTTTCAAGATGCCAGTCTAACAAGAAGACTTGTCCTGCTAGAGAGGTAAATGTTTCGAATACACCGATGCCATATAGAAAACCATGATCAAAAGGAGAAAGAGTCGCGTCTTTCTCCTCTATATACTGACCGTTCAGGTAAATGATCATGCGTTTACTTCATTCCCCTTTTTACGATAGGTTTCAATGAAATTTCTGAGCATTTCTTTACCGAAGGACGTCATAATCGATTCTGGATGGAATTGAACACTTTCAATCGGAAGTTCTTTATGGCGAATGGCCATGAGTTCGCCTTCCTTTGTTCTCGCTGTTCTGACAAAGCACTCCGGCAGCGTCTCGTCTTTAACAATTAATGAATGATATCTCGTGGCGACGAGTGGATTTTGGAGTCCCGTGAAGACACCTTTGCCGTCATGTTCAATCTCTGATGTTTTCCCATGCATTAACCGCTCCGCACGAATGACATCTCCACCAAATACTTGTGCAATGGATTGATGACCTAAACAGACACCGAAGATCGGAATCTTCCCAGCAAAATGTTTGATCGCTTCCATACTAATTCCTGCTTCATCCGGACTGCAAGGTCCTGGAGAAATCATCAGAAAGTCTGGCTTGAGCTCTTCGATTTCTTGAATAGTGACTTGATCGTTTCGTTTTACAATCAGTTCTTCCCCAAGCTCACCTAAATACTGGACCAGGTTGTACGTAAATGAATCGTAATTATCAATCATTAATATCATACTCTGCTCACCTCTAACTCAAAATAGTCTCTTCTTTGCTCAACTGTAATGCTTTTTTCACTGCATAGGCTTTTTTAATCGATTCTTTGTATTCGTGCTTTGGTACAGAATCGATGACAATGCCTGCACCTGACTGCATGAAGGCTCTGCCCCCTGTACAATAAGCCGTACGAATGACGATATTAAAATGCATATCTTGATTGAATCCAAACCAGCCTATAGATCCAGTATAAAGCCCACGTCTTGTTGGCTCAAGTTCTTCTATGATTTCCATTGTTCTCACTTTTGGCGCACCTGTAATCGTTCCGCCTGGGAATACAGCTCTCATGACATCTACTGCATCACAATCATCACGCAGCTCCCCTTGGACATTTGATACAATGTGCATCACGTGTGAATATTTCTCAATGGCCATAAATTCGTTCACCTTGACTGAGCCATAAGTAGACACTCGTCCAAGATCATTCCGCTCAAGATCAACGAGCATCACATGTTCTGCGCGTTCTTTTTCATCTTCAATGAGTTCTTTTGCCAGCGCTTGATCTTCCACATCATCCTTGCCTCTTGATCTTGTGCCAGCGATCGGTCTTGTTTCGAGCTGAATGCCTTTTTTCTTAATAAGCAGCTCTGGAGATCCACAGACAATTTGGAAATCTGGCGTGTGCAGATATGACATATATGGAGATGGATTCACGTGACGTAATGTTTTGTATAAATGATATGGGTGGGTATGAAGCTGTTCATCTTGTCTAATGGATAGGTTCACTTGGAACACATCACCGTTCGCGATATATTGTTTAATCGTTTCTACAGCTTCCCCGAAAGCTTCTTCAGTAAAAGGTGCAGCAGGTACACATTCCGAAGAAGACACGTTGACAGGTGAATGTGCTGATTCTTCTGATGTGCTTGTCCAGCTTTGCTTTAATTCTTCGAGTCTTTGATGAACTTCACTGACAGGTTCATCTCCTTCTGTATGAGTGATCAGCCAGAGGGCGTCTTCTTTATGATCAAAGACAGCGACATCATTGAATACGAGGAAATACAAATCAGGCGTCTTCAAATCATCGATGGACAGCATTTTGAAATGCTCGATATATCTTGCGTAATCATAGCTTAAAAATCCAATCGCTCCACCTTGGAAGTCAGGGTATTCATCGTTCGTTTCGGTTTGTAGGGTTTGAAACCAATCAGCAAATGCCCTGAAAGGATCTCCCTCTTTGAAAAACACCTCACCCTGATAATGGATTGTGGTCATCCCGTCCTTCCCTTTCGCTTTAGCGATCGGATGAATGCCGGCAATACTGTATTCTCCGCCACGTGCACTTTCAAGAAGGACGTGATGTGATTCATGAGCCGTTAATTGTTCGTATCGTTTCAAGAATGCATCTTTCGTAAAAGGAATTTTGATGCCCATCGGCCTACGTTGTGTCATGTAATCATCCTTTTTTATTTTCATTAATCTTATTGTAATGCAATCCATTTTAATTAGAAAATAGTATTTGCTTTCCATCTTCAGAATTCATGAAAAAACCCCAGCAAATGCTGGGGTGTATTGTTTAATCAAATTGATAAAGCGGCGTACTAAGGTAACGTTCACCGTTACTTGGAATAATCGCTAGAACCTTTTTCCCTTTACTAAGTTTCTTCGCTGTTTGAAGCGCTGCATAAATGGCTGCTCCTGAAGATATACCACCAAGGATTCCTTCTTCTTTCGCTGCCTTTCTTGCAAGTTCAAATGCATCTTCGTTTTTCACTTGGATAATGCCGTCATATACTTCTGTGTTCAAGATAGATGGAACAAACCCTGCTCCGATGCCTTGAATTTTATGCGGACCTGGTTTCCCGCCTGATAGTACAGGAGAATCTGTTGGTTCTACCGCATAAAGCTGAATAGATGGGATGGCTTCTTTCAGGACTTCACCAGCACCTGTAATCGTACCGCCCGTACCAACTCCTGCAATAAATGCATCAAGGTCGCCGTCGAATTGTTCAAGAATTTCTTTCCCTGTTGTGCGGCGGTGAATCTCAGCATTAGCTTCATTGCTGAACTGCTGAGGCATGAAGTATCCGTGCTCTTCTGCTAATTCTTCTGCTTTTTTGATGGCACCTTTCATTCCTTCTGCACCGGGTGTTAATACAAGTTCTGCACCGTAAGCGCGTAAAAGGTTGCGGCGCTCCTGACTCATTGTATCCGGCATAACTAAAATCGCATTGATTCCTTTTGCAGCCGCAACCATCGCAAGACCGATTCCTGTGTTTCCACTTGTTGGCTCAATGAGTGTGTCACCAGCTTTTAATGTACCTTTTGCTTCAGCATCTTCGATCATCGCTAACGCAATACGATCTTTTACACTGCTGCCTGGGTTCATATATTCAAGTTTCAAGTAGACATCCGCACTGTCTTCATCTACTAAACGGTTTAATTTAACGACTGGTGTATTTCCTATTAGTTCAAAAACTGAATTTGCAATACGAGCCATCACTAACACCTCTATCTCCGAGTAATTTTATTGTATTAATATTAAATTATCAATTTCGAAAAATTTTGTCAATGCTTTTAGTCCTGCTCTCCATCGTAAAACCATGTGACTTTTGCTTCTTTCCACAGGGTTTTGACATTCGCCTTTTCACCCAGATCTTCCATGGCGATCTGCCTTTTGATCTGATCTTTGACTTCTTCATAAGAGAAGGAGCGGCCATTTAATTTTTCTTTTAATTGTATGATGGCATAACCGTTTTTGATCTCGATCGGCTCTTTCGTCCATTCATCTGGCTGAAGCTTTTGGGCTTCTTGTATGTATAGGGCTGGGATGCTTTCTTGTTCTTCTGTGACAAATCCAAGATCTCCGCCGTAAGGAGAGGTATATCGATCGGTGGATCGTTCAGCTGCTACAGCTTCGAAGCTAGATCCGCCCTTTAAATCTTTTAATACACTTTGTGCCTCGTCTTTTGTTTTCACAACAATGTGGCGAATTCGGTATGAGTCATCATATTGATACAAGTCTTTGTTTTTTTCATAAAAGGATTTGGCTTCTTTTTCAGAAACGACCGCATCTCTCGTTAGAAGCTGTTCTAATAAAATTTGATAACGAATCTGCTCTTTCCATTCCTTTTCACTTGTATGACCGTCTTCGTAGAAATTATTAGATACCGCTTTCAGCATCAGCAGCTCACGATGGATCTCTTTTGAAGATACCTCCAGCTTGTTTTCTTCCGCAAGCTGATTGACTACCTTCTGATTGATCATTTGTTCAAGTGTTGCCTTTCCGTAGCGGTCTTCCATTTTCTTTAACCATTCTTGACGTGTGACTTTCTCTTTCCCAATAGAAGCAATTTCTTCACCGCTCTTCCCATTTGAAGAAGCCTGCGACATTTGTGACTTTGTTAATAAATATGCAATGACAACGGCATTAATCATGAGCAGAACGAGGATAAATGTCCATACCACTCTTGCTTTCAGTCTCATCTTTCGTCTCCTTTCCATTCTAAAAAGAAAACCCGCTGCTTAGAGCTTAGCGGGTTATTTCTTCACGTAGCTCTTCTAGCTCTTCTTTTGTAAATACATACGTTTCGTTACAAAAATGGCATTGAGCTTCTGCTTGTCCGTCTTGTTCAATCATATCCTCAATTTCGGCTTTCCCTAGGCTGATAATACCGTTGGCAAACCGTTCTTTTGAGCAGTTACAAGAAAATTCGACAGGTACAGTTTCTAAAATTTGAGGTTTTTCACCGAGCACTTCTTCTAAAATTTCTTCAGGAGTCATCCCTTTTTCAATCAGTTTAGAGATCGGTTCAATGGTTGATAATCTCTTTTCGAGTCTTTCGATGACTGCATCTTCTGTTCCAGGCAGCAATTGAATGATGAAACCGCCTGCTGCAAGGATCGAGTTGTCTGGATTGACAAGAACACCCACACCTACAGAGGATGGCACTTGTTCAGAAGAGACGAGGTAATAAGTAAAGTCATCTCCAATTTCACCTGAGACAATTTCCGTTTGCCCTGTAAAGTGGTCTTTCAGTCCGATATCTTTGACAACACTTAACGTTCCAGATGTGCCAACAGCACGTCTAACGTCCAGCTTCCCATGTTCATTTAAATCAAAGTGAACTTGTGGGTTTGAGACATATCCGCGCACCTGACCTTTTGCGTTTCCATCCGCAATGATGGCTCCGATCGGCCCACCGCCTTCAATTTTAACAGTTAATTTATTCTCGCCTTTCAGCATGGCTCCCATCATGACAGTCGCTGTCATGGTTCTGCCGATTGCAGCTGAAGCAGTTGGCCACGTATGGTGTCTTCTCTGCGCTTCGTTGATTGTATCTGTTGTGTTCGCAGCATACGCACGGACTTTCCCGTCATATGCTAACGCTTTAACTAAATAATCCATTTTGATTAAACCCTCCTATAATACACCGACACGATTGCGTTCATAAATTAATTGGAGCCCTTTTAATGTGAGGAACGGATCGACAATATCAATACAGTCTGATTCATTTCCAATCAATGTAGACAAACCGCCTGTTGCAATGACTTTCGGTGTTTGTTTGGCTTGCTGCTTCATCCGTTTCACTATTCCCTCGACTTGACCAACATATCCATACAGGATACCTGATTGCATCGCACTGATGGTATTTTTTCCAACAATGTGATCTGGACGGACAATTTCAATTCTCGGCAGTTTTGCCGCTCTTGTATATAAAGCCTCTGTTGAGATGGTAATACCCGGTGCAATTGCGCCACCCATGTATTGTTTTTGTTCATTGATATAGCAGTAGGTTGTGGCTGTTCCAAAGTCTACCACAATGAGAGGGGCCCCATACAGGTGAATGGCCGCCACTGCGTTTACAATTCGATCAGCGCCGACTTCCTTTGGATTATCACACATAATGTTTAATCCAGTCTTCATGCCAGGCCCAACGATTTGAGGAGTAATGTGAAAATACTTTTCGCACATTCTTTCCAGAGCAAACATCATTGGCGGGACAACAGAAGAAATGATAATCCCTTCTATCTGGTCAAACATCAGCCCTACATAGTCAAATAAGGATCGGATTGCCATACCAAATTCATCTTCTGTTTTATGACGGCTTGTTTCAATCCGCCAATGGTAGTTCAAATCGCCATTATGATAAACACCTAAAACGGTATTTGTGTTTCCTACATCTATCACGAGTAACAACTTCATCACCACTTTGAATAGTGTCTCAAAAAGAGCATTTTTCGACTTTCTATCATACCATACACGAATTGAGTTCCATTTGTAAACAATTCGAAACCGATCCATTCATGAATCGAAATAAAAAAAGCTGCCGGTGAGCCCGACAGCTTTTTATAGAAGGAGATTAAATCTCCTCGTCTTCTTCTTTTTTCTTGATGTTCACTTTCACATCATCGTTTTTCTCTTCGTCATCTGCGTATACACGCTCTGGAAGCTTTCCAGTATCGTAAAGAGATTTAATTTGTTCAGCATCTAATGTTTCCACTTCTAGAAGAGCTTGTGCGATGATTTCTAGCTTATCTTTATTCTCAGTGAGAATTTGTTTCGCACGTTCGTAGCTTTCTTTGATGAAGCGCTGAACTTCTTGGTCAATTTCATAAGCGATCGCTTCACTATAATTCGGCTCGTTGTTGAAATCACGGCCAAGGAATACTTGACCTCCTTGTGCTTGACCGAATTGTAGAGGACCAAGTTTATCAGACATACCGAACTCTGTGACCATTCTTCTTGCAATGCCTGTTGCACGCTGGAAGTCGTTGTGAGCGCCTGTACTTACTTCACCAAACGTAATTTCCTCTGCAACACGACCGCCGAGCAAGCCGACGATTTTATCAAGAAGCTCTGGCTTCGTTTGGAAATAACGGTCTTCTCTTGGAAGCATGACCGCATATCCGCCTGCCTGACCACGAGGAACGATCGTTACTTTATGCACCATGTCAGCTTCGTCAAGGACAAGTCCAATGACGGTATGACCTGCTTCATGGTACGCCACGATATTGCGTTCTTTCTTCGAAATGACACGGCTTTTCTTAGCCGGTCCAGCAATGACACGGTCAGTTGCTTCGTCGATATCACGCATATCAATTTTCTTTTTGTTTTGACGGGCAGCAACAAGTGCTGCTTCGTTTAGTAAGTTCTCAAGATCTGCCCCAGAGAACCCTGGTGTTCTGCTTGCAATGGCTTTCAAGTTGACTGTATCATCAAGCGGTTTGTTTTTCGCATGAACCTTCAGTACTTCTTCACGGCCAATGACATCTGGGCGGTCAACCGTAATTTGACGGTCAAAACGTCCCGGACGCAGCAATGCAGGATCTAGGATATCTGCACGGTTCGTTGCAGCAATGATAATAATCCCTTCGTTGGCACTAAAACCATCCATTTCAACAAGAAGCTGGTTAAGCGTTTGTTCACGCTCATCATGACCACCGCCAAGACCTGCTCCACGCTGACGACCCACTGCATCAATCTCATCAATAAAGATTAAGCAAGGTGCATTCTTTTTTGCATTTTCAAACAAATCACGTACACGTGATGCACCGACACCGACGAACATCTCGACGAAGTCAGAACCACTGATGCTGAAGAAAGGAACGCCTGCTTCTCCTGCAGATGCTCTCGCAAGCAATGTTTTACCTGTACCTGGAGGTCCTACTAGTAAAACCCCTTTAGGGATTCTTGCGCCAAGCTCCGCAAATTTACGTGGATCTTTTAAGAATTCAACCACTTCTACGAGCTCTTGTTTTTCTTCATCCGCACCGGCAACATCTTTAAATTTCACACGTTTCTTCTCTTCTGTGTAAAGCTTCGCCTTACTCTTACCAAAGTTCATGACACGGCTTCCACCGCCTTGAGCTTGGTTCAATAAGAAGAAGAACAGGATAAAGATGATGATGAATGGAATGATGGTTGTCAGAACTTGCAGCCATCCATTTGTTTCAGGTGCTGGTTCTACTTTTACATCTGTATTCTTCAGTGCACTGTAAATTTGGTCAACTCCTTGACCGTCTGGAACGTGGGTAATGAAGTATTCATCTTTCTTCGCGCCATCTAATTGACCACGAATTTCATAAACCCCTCTTACAGGCTGGATGGAGATACTCTCCACTTTTCCCGCACTTAAATTTTGCGAAAATTTGCTGTAAGACATGTTCTCAGGCTTTTGATTAGGGGATCCTAACCAACTGACAACCCCTATCACAAGTAATAAAATAAGTATATAAAAAATCGTATTACGAAAAACCCGATTCATTCCTTACCTCCTCCCACAGTAAGCACAACTATGTTCAATAGTATCATAGAAAATCATTCCAACACAACCAATAACCTCATGTAAACGTGTGCTCATTAGCCTTCGTAAACAGATGGTTTTAACACTCCAATATACGGGAGGTTTCGGTAACGTTCGGCAAAATCCAATCCATAGCCAACAACAAATGCATCTGGTACTTCAAACCCAACATAATCTGCTTTGATGTCTGCTTTGCGGCCGCTTGGTTTATCAAGCAATGTCACAATTTTAATGGAGTTTGCTTTACGGTATCGGAAAAGCTCTACCAGATAACTCAAAGTTAACCCACTGTCGATGATATCTTCCATAATTAGAATATCTCTTCCTTCAACAGAAGTATCTAGATCTTTGATGATCTTCACTTCTCCAGAAGATACGGTAGACTTTCCGTAGCTAGATACATCCATAAAATCAAGCTCTAAATATGTATCAATGTGTTTGATCAGGTCTGCCATGAATGGAAGAGCCCCTTTCAAAACACCAATAGCCAGGGGAAATTTACCATCATAATCGCTGGTTAATGTTGCACCCAGTTCCTTCACTTTTAGCTGGATCTCTTCTTCTGAGATCAAAATCTTTTCAATATCTTGTTTCATGCTTTTGCTTGCCCCCTACAAATTTTCGTGCTGTCTATATTGTAATACAATGAGATCGCTGTTTGTCATATCAATTTCTTCAAAAACGGATTTTTTCAGACCTGGGATCCAGATGATTTGATGATCCGAGTCAGTGACGATCGGCCAGCTGTCTCTTTCTGCAAGAGGCACTTTTTTATCAATAAATATATCTTTCACCTTTTTTGATCCATTCATCCCTTTTAGTTTGATTCGATCACCGTTTTTTCGTGAGCGAATGATCAAAGGAAGACGAACATGATCTTTTTGAAGCAAGAAAAAATGGTTTCCGTTCCGTGCATCCTTCGGAACATGATTTGATACCAAGATAGACTGTCCATTCGGGAGAAAAAGTTCCTCGCCAAGCTCACCTTTTAAATGATGAGTATATGACTGATCTATGACAAGCGATCGTTCAAAGGTAAACATACAGTGATCATAAGATTTGACAGCTTGTAAACCTTTTGGCAAATCTAATGATCCAGACGGTTGATCAGTATGAGATAACCAGTCCAAAGTCCCTAGAATATGCTGGTTTGAAAACGCTGATTGAGTGTTTTCATAAAGATAGTTTAATATTAGTTGAATGCCTCTTCTTTGTAAAGGCAAAGGCAGGTCAAGCAAAGGCTTCGTTTTGATCTCAATTTGCTTAGGCGTTTGATTCGTAATGACTTGATGCATTTGATCCTTTGTTAATGCCTGCAAGTACTGCTCATCCTCAGTCAGCATGTCACTTACAAACTGAAAGCTTTCATGCACATGAGGTGCCTCTTCTTTTAACACGGGAAGAACGTGTCTTCTGATCCGGTTTCTCAAGTAGTCATCGGTGTGATTGCTTTGATCAATGACATAAGGAACTTGTTCTTTTTCGCAAGAAGTGAGTACATCATCCTTAGAATATCCAATCAGCGGACGAATCAGCCACCCTTCTTGAAAAGGGCGCTTTGCTTGCATACCTGCGAGTCCTATTCCAACAGTCCCTCTTGTCAGCCTCATCACCATTGTTTCTACTTGATCGTCTCCATGATGTGCAAGCGCTATAAATTGAGCGCTGTACTGTTCCATCAATTGACGAAAGAAAGCATATCTGCACTCTCTTGCAGCTGCCTGTTTGTTTAAGCGGTTTTCTTTTGCATATTGGGTGACCTGTATACGAGCCGATTCAAAAAGGATCTCATGCTCTTTACAGTACGCTTCAACAAATGCCAAATCAGCAAAGGATTCTTCTCCTCTGAACATGTGATCTACATGGGCTGCAATCAGCTGAAAGGAACCTTTTCGACGTTTGTTTAGTTCATGCAGCAAGAGCATAGAATCTGGTCCGCCAGAAACCCCGACAATGACTGTCGTATTTTCAAGGAAAACATCATGTTTTTTCAAAAAAGATTCAATTCTATTCACAACTTCCTCCTCACAAAGAGCAGGTAATTTAAAGATATACATATCCTATCACTTTCATTAGCTCCAAGCAAAGAAGAAGCCTGCTTTTTTACAGCTCTATAATAGGAATAAAACCACATAGGCACAGTAAAGAGCGAGCACACTGCATAAGATGAGAATGGTTTCAAAAAGACCGCCTGATTTTTTGCGTACTGATGTTCTTTTCGCAGAAGCAACTCTTGATCGTGAAGGTGCGGCCTGTTGATGTTGGGGAACAGCTGGCTTTTGCCTATTTTGCTGTGATGGCTCCTTCTGTCGTGATTTTCTTGAAGCAAGCAATTGCCCTTCTTTCAGCATCGCGCTTTTCATGTCTGCGGCTGATTGATATTTGCCTTGGAGAGCCGCTTTTAACACCCTCTCATATCGCTTTAATAAAGGATGTCCTTCAATCGCTCGATAAAGCTGTTTTTCTGGTTCTGCCCCTTTTTTAAATTCTTTTTTATAGGCACAGTTCACCATGACCATACTTAAAGCAAATAGATCATAAGAAGGTTCTGCTTTTCTTGTACCGAAGCCCCAGTAGCCGCGGTCAAAAAACTCGGTGTATTCCTTAATCGCCCTTCCCGCCTTCGTTGTTCCTCCAACATCAATACATCGAATCGTAGCTGGGGGGCCTGAAACGATGAGATTATCAGGCTTCAAGTCACCGAAGATCCAGCCTTCCTTATGTAAGTGAGCAAGGTTAGACAACAGTTGAATCATGAGAACGACGATCCATTCATCGCCTTTTTGTTTCACAAATTCAAGTAGCAATGGCCCTCTGACATACTCCATGACATAAAACGACCGTTTCTCTGACATTCCAGGATAAAGAGCATCATCCATATCATAAAAAGAAGGCCCCATGGTTTTCACAGGAGCCTTTGAAAAGGATTTTAATACATTGACTTCAGATGCAATGAGCATACTGTCATCACTCACTTTAAGGGCCACTTGTCCCTTTGGCGATTCGGCCAGATAAACCACACCGTTCGCCCCTTTTCCCAGCTCTTTTACAATGCGGTAATGTTGGTGATGCCACTTTCCCTTTATCATTGTACCTAATGGGATGTTAGAAGCCGAATTCATCATGTTCTTCCTTCGCTTCAAGCAGCCCTTTTCGTGAACGAACTGATTTGAAATGCTGGAGTGCTTCTCGAATTGCTGGTCCTGTCGGTGTAATTCCTCCTGTTGTCAGCTTCGGGAAAATCCATGATAACGAATCGAACCGTGGCGTCCAGTTCAACACAATTTCTGCATCTGAGTTTTTCCCGGGAAATACACACATCCCAAACTGATTTTCACCAATTCTCGAATTTAGACTAATAGAGAGATCGATGAGCGCTTCTTTGACCGTTGGCAACTTCGGTTTCATACTTGCACTTGTATCCACAAGCACAAGCACTTGAAGATGAACCGTCTCACCGAGCTCGTCCACAACTTCCATCACTTCTCCACGCTTATCTGGGGGAAGTTCTTCAATTTCAGTATCTTTGCCAAGAATTTGCTGCAATTCTTTATTCACAACACCTTGTAACGTTTGCGTCATCGCCTTTTTTGTCACCATTTGTACGGTTTGAGACAATTGCTGAACGTAGACAACCTGATGAATGCCTCCGCCTGCTAGAGCAATCCCCTCTACTTCTTTCATCGCTTCATGATCGTGTCTGTTCTCTTCCATAATGCCAATGACATTGACTGTGATCCCTTGCTCCTTTGCCAATGCGGCAATCGCAAGTGGGTCTTCCCCATGATTTGAGCAGCCATCTGTAATCAGTAAGATTTGGTTTACGTGACCTTTTCGCATCTTCATTCCTCCTGGGATTGTAACTGAATGCTTATATCCCCATCATCGCCAGAAGAAATTCATATTATACGATATTTCAAGAAATCTCTTGTTTCTGAAGATAGAATGTACCTGTCGGAATGGATGCCCATTTTGGTGTATTGTGGTCGAGCCTAATGACGACAACCGTCATATCGTCATCAATTTGACCTGCTCTTGTGCGAATGACCTCCTCCATTAATAAATCAGCAATCTCTTGCGGATCTTCTGTTTTAAAGCTCTTCATTTTTCGTTTGACCCACAAATCATGATTTTCGATATGCTTTGGTCCTTCAAAGATACCGTCGCTCATCATGATAAGGAGATCTCCTGCCTTCATCTGTTCACTCACCACTTCTACTTCAAATTCATCAATAATGCCAATAGGCAAGTTGCTGGCCTGTACCTTCATCACTTGATCACCACGTTTAATAAAACTTGGAGTGGAGCCAATCTTGAGGAACTTACAGCTCGCATCCTGTAAATCAATGATGGATAAGTCTAATGTGGAATAGATTTCATCTGTTGTCCGTAAAGATAAAATGCTATTAATTGTTTTAATCGCTACTTTTTCATCAATACCAGACGCCAAAATTTTTTCTAACAGCTTGATCGTTTCATTGCTTTCAAAATGGGCTCTTGCTCCATTTCCCATCCCATCACTAATAGCTGCGGCATATTTACCTGCACCCAGCTCCATCATGCTGTAGCTGTCTCCAGATACTAATCCTCCGCCTTTCGCTGCATGTGCTACACCTGTAGACACTCGATACGATTTTGCAGAACCGAATACAACATGACAATAACCTGTTGGATGCTCCGCACACTGCTCTGCTTTGACTAAAACTTGTTCTTCTAAAATATCCGAGAGCATTGGAGCGATGATTTTTTCGCATTCCCCATGACCTTGGCAATAGGGAATTCTCATCTCTATATCAACATTTCCCTGTTCTAAGCTATAAATTTCAACTTGCTGAATTTCAATTCCAAAGTTCTGAAGTGCTTCTATCATCTGCTCTTCCTGAATAAAATGCTGCTCTCTTTCTCGTTTTATTTCCCGGGAAAAATCCTCCATGACTTGTGAGACACCCATCAGTTGTTCGGCCACAAGGCGCCTGCTGTCTTGGACCTTTTTCTTTAAGGTCTGATTTGCTTTATAGTAAGCTATCTCCTCTTCAATCAATTCTTCTACATGCTTTGATTTTGAGCAGTGCTGACTGAATTTCTTTTTCAACTTCCGGTTATGCTCGTACGTTTTTTCATCAGATTCATGCATAACTTGTTTCATGAGTTCATAGGTTGTATCAAAGTTCTGCACCCAGCATTTATTTTTCTTATAGCACGTTTGACAGGAACGTTCTGTGATCGTACTTAAAAAAAGATCTACATCCTCTTCCTGCTTCTTCTCCTCAGGAATGGATTCGTAAAATGTCGCAAAACTCTCAGACAGCGCATGAAATACATTAGAGAATTGATCTACCTTTTTTGCTGTCACGTCTCGTACTTTTCTGGCATATTGCTGCTGTTCCTGTACATGCTCTACCGTACCAGGAATATATTTTGCCACCTTGGACGTTACTGACTGTGGCGTGAGTAAAAACAGTGCAACTGCGATGAGTGATTCATATAGCGTGGTCATTAGCCCTGCTGACCCTTCACCGTAGAGGGAGATTAGTAAAGAACCCACAATCAAGCCGATGGCGGCTCCTGCTTTTTTCCCCTCTTTTAGTAATCCGCCTAATAAGCCCGAGAAGGCAAGCAGACTCATCTGATAAAGGTTGCCGATGTTGGCGAGACCAAGAATTAATCCAGTTACAACACCCACTGTACAACCAATACTCGCTCCTCCAATAAAGGCAAAGCTCAGCACTACATATCGTGACAAAATATGCTCTGCCTGCATTCCTTGAAATGTGATCCCAGCCAGACCTGTTAAAACTGAAGCGATTAATATCATAAAGCAAATAATTTCTTCAACCTTTAAGGAGTGTTTGATTTTCCTGACTGTAAAAATCGGCAAACTTTGAAGAAAAATCAGTGTCAAAATGAAGGCAAGTCCAGCTTCAACCCCTGCCATCACATAGTCATAGCTTTGAACCGCACCCTGCTCGAGGTATACAAAAGCTCCCCTCGTCATCAGCATTGAGAGCACAATTACAACCGGTAATGTTTTCACCGGGTCTTTGATGATGAATGAAACGACCTTTGACATGAGAAGGAACACGATCAATGACGCAAACACGAATAATGCATTTTGAGGTGATATCGTCATCGCCCCAGCGAGTAAAGCAAGACAAGCAAGCATCGCTTTATCCCTTTTAATGAGCAGCATGGACCCAAAGAAAGGCAATGCAAACGGCATAATTTCAGATAAGATAAAGGCTCGTCCCAATAAAAAGCCCAGAACAACATAAATAAACCCTTTATAGAAAAAAAGAGAATGCGTATGATGAAGAAACAGGTTTTTCATCTTTTTTAACCCTGCACTGATTCTTTCAAACCCGGCTCCCGTTAAATCAGTTCTTCTTTCTAGTTTTTCCATCTTTTCATCCCCCACCTGATATTCGTTGCTTGTCATTATAGCGAAGGTGAAAAAGAAATTTTGTCAAAAGAAGTTGTCGTTTCCATAAAACGTTCGACGCTTTATTTGCCAAAGAGGCATACTTTCTTGAAAGTCGATGTCTTTCATCAGAATTTTACGAAAGCACAAAAAAACAGCTTTCCTATAGAAAGCTGTTTTGAAGATGACCCGTACGGGATTCGAACCCGTGTTACCGCCGTGAAAGGGCGGTGTCTTAACCGCTTGACCAACGGGCCTTGCTTATTGTTCTTTTTAAAAGGATAGCGGCGGAGGGGATCGAACCCCCGACCTCACGGGTATGAACCGTACGCTCTAGCCAGCTGAGCTACACCGCCATAATGTAAAATGCGCTAAGAAGCACAAGAACTATAATACAAAGGATTCGCTTGTCCGTCAATAGAAAGTTTTAAATTAAATGGCAAATGCACAAAAAACGTTGAATTTGTATTTAAAAAAAGCACCCGCTAAACAGCAGATGCTTTGTTGTGAAAAATATATAGAAAGCAGCAACAAGTTAACCTCTTCTTGCTCCGCGCCCCCCACGTTTTGATTCCGTGTTACGTTTTAAAGATGTTAAGCGATCTTCGCTATCTTTTAAGAATTTGTTCATTTTTTGCTCAAACGATTCCTTCGGACGGAAATCATTTCTGCTCGGTCTTGATTGTTGTTGTTGAGGACGATCTTTTGCTTTTTTAATGGACAAGCCGATTTTACCGTCTTTTTCAACGTTAATCACTTTCACTTCAACTTGTTCACCGACTTTTAAATGCTCATTAATATCTTTTACATAGTTATCGGCTACCTCACTGATATGAACGAGACCAGTTGAACCGCCTGGCAACTCCACAAAAGCTCCAAAATTTGTAATGCCCGTAACTTTCCCTTGTAACTTGCTGCCAACTTCAATCGACATAAAAAAAGTGCTCCTCCTTAGACTTATAAAAAAATCTCATTTGTTCAATTATACATAAACTGAATTTTAAGTGTCAACAAGGCTAATCGCTCTTATTGCCCACATCAAAGATTTTTTCGCCTTTTTTAGACATATAATAGTCCCGTCGTGCCAGTTCGAGTACGTATTCTTTGCTTTTCAGCTTTTTGATTTCATCAGAAATATCTTCCTGCTTTGTTTGTAATTGCTTCAATTCTTTTTCAAGCACAACCTTCTTCTCTTCTTTTTCTTTCAATGCAGACGATTGCGACCAGAGGGCACTTGTTACCAAAACAGCAAACATGAGCACAATGACTCCAAACACGGTAAGCCTTCTAAGGAGTCCCCGGCGTTTGCGTTTTAGGCGCTGCGCTTGCTGTTCCATTTGTTTTTGATAATCATTTTGAATTTGTGCGATATTTCTTTTTCTCTCGTTCAAGGATGAAGGCCTCCTCTCTTACTTTGTCCAGAATTGTTTCCATTTCGTTTTCATGGTACGAGATAATTTCTTGATCCCTTGTAAAATTCCTGCTCCTTTTGAGAAAAACAACCTCATTGATGTTCGCCATTTTTCGGGAATTCGATGAATAATGGTCACATTGAGTAACCAAATAAGCGGATAACAAACAATATACAGCACCTTCCACACGAGTCGAAACGCAAAACGAACAAGGCGTAAGAGCGAGTGGAACAAGAACAGAAGAACACTTATGATCAAACCGACGATCCAGCGAATGGGCTGGAAAACCATCGACATGATCAGCCTTTTCAGGAAGAGAACAGTCTGATAAATACACCTCATCACAAACTTGAGGATGTTCATATACAGCTGTTTCATCAATGCCTGGTACATCGAGAAACCTAAAGCAACAGCTAGAAAAATATAAAGTCTGAATTCTCCCTCATTGGTTAGCAGCAGGACATAAAAGAACAACAGACCCTGCACCACCCAAAAAAGGAGGTCGTGAATGACCAGCAGCCATTTTGCTGTTTTTTCCCGGTTCACAAACAGCTTGTACGTATCCAGCGATGCGCCCAGCCAGATGCCCATCGCCGCCATCGAAAGCATCGTATAAAACTGGACCGTCAGTGTCATTTAAACAGCTTGCTAAAAAATCCTTTAGCTTTCTCCCCGTGCTGCTCATCTACATAGATTAAGTCAAAGACACGCCCTTTAATGGACACAACGCCCTTTTCTACATCTAAGTTTTTCATTTGCAAATTTTCTCCGCGAATGGCAAGGACTCCCATGACAGTCTCAAGCAGAAATTCTTCATTATCAAAGCTCTCGACTTGTTTGACCCCAGTAATATCTAAATGCTTTCTGTTGCGCATTGTGACATGATGCTCGGCTTCTGATGACAACTTCGTGCCTTGAGGTTGATTATAATATTGATTCATTTATACATCCCCCATATCTCATACTTGCATTGTTACTGCATTGTATGTGACAGGCGGGACATTTAGAACAAGCCCTATTCTGCTGTTTTTTCTTCTTTTAGCACGGTATACATGCCAGCAGCTTCTTCTTTTTTCGTTGTGTCTTTTAACTCGTTGACTTGAACAGTCACAAGCTTTTGGCCAAAGCGAATTTGAAGCTCGTCCCCTTCTTTCACGTCAGAGCTGGCTTTCGCCTGCGTGCCATTAATGGAAATTCTTCCTTGATCAGCTACTTCTTTTGCCAATGTTCTTCTTTTTATTAAACGAGACACTTTTAAGAATTTATCTAGTCTCATGTAAGTTCACCTCTTTCTATGCGTTTGGCATCGTTCCACAGATCGTCCATTTCTTCTAGGGTCAAGTCCTCTAGTGAACGCCCTATGTCCTTTGCTTTTTGTTCAATATGCTGAAAGCGCCGCATGAATTTTGTGTTTGCAGAAGAGAGGGCGGTTTCAGGCTCTAGATGATAAAATCTACCAATGTTGACGAGAACAAACAAAAGATCCCCAAATTCATCCTTCATCTGCTTTGTTGCACCTTCATCCGTCTTATCTGCCACTTCCACAAGGAATTCCTGCTTTTCTTCTTCGTATTTGTTCCAAATATCCTCTACTTCTGTCCAGTCGAAGCCCACTTTTGCTGCTTTCTTTTGGAGCTTATAGGCTTTTGTTAAAGCTGGAAGAGTCGTTGGAATGGATTGCAAAATAGAAGCTGCACGCTCCGGTTTTTCCTGCTGCTTGATTTTTTCCCAGTTGGCGACTACATCTGATGCTTCAGACACATCCGTATCACCAAACACATGCGGATGTCGTCGAATCATTTTTTCTGTGACATGCTGGATGACGTCATCCATTGAGAAATAACCATCATCTTCACCAATTTGGGCATGGAGTAAAACTTGCAGCAGTACATCTCCGAGTTCTTCAACCATATGATCTGGATCGTCTTCATCAATGGCTTCCAGCAGCTCATAACATTCTTCAATTAAATATGGTTTGAGCGACTCATTCGTTTGTTTTTGATCCCAAGGACAGCCGCCAGGACCTCTTAATGTACGAATGACTTCGCGGAAAGTGTCAAATTGCTGATAGAGCAGCTTTTCATCTTGAATGGGAGGTACATAAACACTCGTTAAGTTATTTATCGACACATCTCGATCAAGTTCAAATAAAGGAACACCTGTAATCTGCTCCTGACTGCTTCCAGCTGCCGTTACGATAAAGACTTCATAATCGTCAGGTAGCTTTTCCATGAGGGTCAGCTTCACATTCGAGGCTGTCATCTGATCATATACCTGACAGATCAGCACATGCTGGGTCAACTTCAGATCATCCGCTCTCATATCCGCTGCGTCAACGAATTGAAGCCCTTCGATTGGGTCAATCTGTAAGGAATTAAACGTCGCATCCAAAAAGCTTTGTCCACCAGCCACGTACACCTCAACCCCGCGCTTCTTCTGTTGTGAAACAAGAAGCTGCACTGTCTTTTCCGCCACAAACGGGTGACCTGGTACTGCATACACAATATCTTTCTCCTCAGCCTCTCGGAAGAGAATGTCTGTGATTTCCTCATACACTGCATCAAACTGATCATGCTTTTCATAAATCTCATCAAAAAAGGTCAGAGACGGGACCTCCTGCATCAATTCTGCGGTGAGTGGATGATCCTGCGTTCTCATGTATACTTCTTTCGCCTGCTTCAGCTGCTTATATACACCGAGCGTTAGCTGATCCATGTCGCCTGCCCCAAGACCAACGACTGTAATCTTACCTGCCATTTCGATTCCCTCTCATCTGTTTAAAATATAAAATCTTTTCTCCTAATGGAATGAGTCTCCATTCCTCTTCCGTAAATACGTCTAGCTTAAGAATACTATATAAAAAGGCGAAACCACCAATAAAAACTGAAGTCAGGCTCTCTAAAACAGAAAACGGACGTTTCTCAAAGGGAATGACCCAAGAAAACAATGCCTGATATCCAATTAAAACGACAGCCATGAATGCTGCTGATAAAAGAATTTTCACTGGGAATAGCTCTCTTATTGAAATCCACCCTTTATGCTTCAAATACACCGCATTGAGCGCAGCGGCGGCGAGAAACCCACAAACAGTCGACCATGCGGCTCCATAAATGCCGAATAACGGGACAAGAGCCAGCGTCAGACCCCATTTCACCAGTACACTGATCAGGACCACAATAGCCGGGTACACGGTATGTCCCAGACCCTGAAGTAAAGCGGTTTGCGTAATCGCCATTGATGTAAAGGCAATGGATATGCAAAATATTTGCAGCGCATCTGTCCCTAAGTCATTACGAAAAAGCATGATGTTCACAGACGATAAAATACATATAAGACCGACAGCTGAACCAATCCCCAGCACCGATGTTGCCTTAAACGATGTACGTACTTTTTCACGAATTGCTTTATGCTGCCCTTTTCTTAAGGCCGACGACAAAAACGGAACAAGAGACGTCCCGATACTAATTGCAAACACCGTCCCGAGCTGCAAGAACGGCTGACCTCGGTCATACACGCCTTTTGCCGCCTTTGCATCTGCTTCACTCAGTCCCTCACTGCGCAGCAGCGCATACAGGTGAAAAGCATCGATCATTTGCATCCATAGGATCAGCAATCCACTCACACAAATTGTCAATGTATACAGCACCAAACTCTTCAGCACATCTTTTTTCCGCAGTGTAGCCTGTTTTAATGTCTTGCTCGCTGACGACCGCTTCCGATAGGTCAGCCAAAGGAAAAGAAGCAAAATGAGTGAAGCCGCACTTCCAGCTATAGAAGAGAACACCGCACCCGCTCCTGTTTCATAAAGCGAATAGCCATGTCTCACAAAATAGAAAGATAAAACAAGCAGGACGCCTACTCTGATGAGCTGCTCAGCCAATTGAGAGACCGCAGTGGGGAGCATCAGCCCATCACTCTGAAAAACACCCCTCAGCATCACGGTAAGCGGCAGAAACAAAAACACAAACGAACTCATCTGGATGAGCAGCATTAATTGACTGTCCGCCATGAGATTCGCAATTGTGCCTGCTCCTATGTATAAACAAAGAAATAAGGCCAAGCTCAGCAAAGTGATATACACCAAGGATACCTTTGTAATGATTCGGCGATTCTCCTCACCATGCTCGCTCAGGAGCTTGGACACCATCACAGGAAAACCAGTGGTGCCGAGCATGATCGCAATGCCAAGAAAGGGATAGACCTGCTGATAAATATAAAAACCTGTGTCTCCTACGATATTTTGAAAAGGGACACGATATACGGCACTCAGTACCTTTGATAACAAGCCTGCGATGGTTAAAATCACCGCACCTTGGAAAAGCCAATGCGGCTGATTTACAGCATTTTTCATGGATGACTCCTTTATGTTCAATCAAAAAATATACCTGCATTTAAACGCACTCATTATATCATACGTGACTGGCAAGCCGTTTCTTTCTAAGGAGTAGACGATACATTCATTGTTTTGTTTCATCCCATATAAAAAACGCCGACAAAATCAGATGATTTCATCGGCATTCTTTCGTTTTATCAAAATGATATAGATTTATTAGACCTAATGTTCCATTTGACGGGCTAAGAAGCCAGCTGCCGTTTCTGCCGCTTTATGCTCCACTTCTCCCATTGAACGCTCTTTAGAAAATAAGACGACGGCGCCAATTGGATCTCCGTTTGCAACAATAGGTGCAATGGTATAAGCTGATACATCATCATCAATACCATCCACAAGCTGAATTTCTTTCTTGCTGTCCTCTAATACAGAATTACGCTGATCCATTGTTCGTTCAAGTAAATCACTAATGGATTTGTTTAAATACTCTTTTTTTGAACTACCGGATACAGCAATATACGTATCACGATCACAGATGAGGATAGAATGACCCAAACTGTCGAATAATGCATCAGCATATTCCTTCGCAAAGTCTCCTAGCTCACTAATCGGTGAATACTTCTTCAAAATGACTTCTCCATCGCGGTCGACAAAAATCTCAAGTGGATCTCCTTCCCGGATGCGCAATGTTCTGCGAATCTCCTTCGGTATAACCACTCTACCTAGATCATCGATGCGGCGTACAATTCCAGTTGCTTTCATTCACTGCTGCCTCTCTTTCGTTTGATGATGTGTTGGGTGAATGGAACAAAAGCGTCCACTTTATGCAACATTCACCACTTGACCCTGAGATTAGTATCCGTCACATCAAACGTAATATACACGAGAGACCAACAAAATTTTATGAAGATGGAATGGTTTCTTTTTTCACATCTTGAAGACCTCGAAGCATACGAAGAATGACTTCAAGCCACTCCTCCGTTTTCTTGCCTTTTGTTTGGACAGAAATAATCAGCTTGCTGCCTTCCATGCCAAGACCGATATCACGTCCATATTGACTGCCAAGCTCAAATAATTTTTGACCATCGATGTCGCTGCTTGCTTTTTCATCGAGAGTGAGTCTAACAATGCCTTTCTCCATCTTGATCAACTCGACACGTTCCTGCACAGCGTACACCTTCATCGTCGCAATCGTGAACAAATCAGCCACTTCTTGCGGATATTCTCCGAATCGGTCAATCATTTCATCTTGAAGCTCTTTCCGCTCTTCTATTGATCCAATCGCTCTAAACTGTTTATACATCTCGATCTTTTGTTTGCCATCAGAAATATAGCTATCTGGAATGTAGGCATCAATTTGGAGATCAATTTCCGGCTCAAATTTTTCTTGAGCAGTCGTATCGCCTCTTCTTTCTTCAATGGCTTCTTTCAGCATTTGAGAGTAAAGGTCGAATCCAACAGAATCAATAAATCCATGCTGCTGTGCACCAAGTAAGTTCCCTGCTCCTCGAATTGTTAAATCACGCATCGCAATTTTAAAGCCTGACCCAAGCTCAGTGAATTCTTTAATGGCTTGAAGTCTTTTCTCAGCTACTTCAGAAAGCACTTTATCTTTTCGATAAGTGAAATAAGCATAGGCCACACGATTCGAGCGCCCAACTCGTCCTCTTAACTGGTACAGCTGCGAAAGCCCCATTTTATCAGCATCATGAACAATGAGCGTGTTCACATTTGGTATGTCTACGCCCGTTTCGATAATGGTTGTACTGACGAGTACATCCGATTCACCTTCTAGGAAATTAATCATCACGGATTCCAGCTCGTTCTCACTCATTTTCCCGTGTGCGTAGCTTACTTTTGCGTCTGGAACAAGCATCGAGATTTCATCTGCTTTTCGTTCAATATCCTCCACTCGGTTATAAAGGAAGTACACTTGACCGCCTCTTGCCAATTCTCGCTCAATAGCTTCTCTAACTAACGCACCATTGTACTCGACAACATAGGTTTGAACTGGGAAACGGTTCTCAGGTGGCGTTTCAATAACAGATAAGTCACGTACGCCAAGCATCGACATATGAAGCGTACGAGGAATTGGCGTTGCCGTTAACGTCAGCACATCAATATTGGCTTTCATTTGCTTAATTTTCTCTTTATGCGTCACACCAAAGCGCTGCTCTTCATCGATAATTAACAGTCCTAAATCCTTGTACACAATGTCTTTTGAAAGAAGACGATGCGTCCCAATGACCATATCAATGGTTCCGTTTTTCAGCCCTTTTAAGGTTTCTGTTGTTTCTTTTCGTGTACGGAAGCGGCTAAGCTGAGCGATTTTAACAGGATAGTCTTGGAATCTGTCCATAATCGTGTCAAAATGCTGCTGCGCTAAGATCGTTGTTGGTACAAGCAGTGCCACCTGTTTCCCGTCAGCAATGGCTTTGAAGGCCGCTCGAATCGCCACCTCTGTTTTTCCATAGCCCACATCTCCACAAAGCAGACGATCCATCGGGCGCTCCCGCTCCATGTCTTGCTTGATTTCATGAATCGAGCGAATTTGATCATCTGTTTCTTGGTAAGGGAATGCAGATTCAAACTGGCGCTGCATCTCATGGTCAGGCGAGAAGGCATACCCTTTGCTTGCTTCACGTTCTGCGTACAGCTTAATCAGATCATCTGCAATGTCCTGCACAGATGATTCTACTTTTTTCTTCACGCGCTTCCAGTCGCTACCGCCTAGTTTGTATAGCTTTGGTTCTTTTCCTTCTGACCCTACATACTTCTGCACCTGATCAATTTGTTCAACAGGGACATAAAGCTTATCGCTTCCTTGATAATGAATATTTAAATAATCTTTATGAATGCCGCCAATTTCAAGCGTTTCAATTCCTAAATACTTACCGATCCCGTGGTTAATGTGCACCACATAATCGCCCACCTGCAGCTCTGAATAGCTTTTGATTCGCTCTGCGTTTGTCAGCTTTTGCTTACGTGCCTGCTTCTTCACACGTTTCTTGAAAAGTTCACCCTCTGTAATGACAGCAATTTTGGATAAAGGTAGTTCAAAACCGGTTTGAAGCTCACCTTGTAAAATATATACTTGCCCGCTGACAAGCTCAGCATCAGGTTTAGCAAGAGCTGCTTCAATGTCATAATCATGCAAGACAGATGACAACTTCTCTGTCCGCTCTTCATCCGCACCTAAAAAGACAACCGTATAATTCTGCTTTTTGTAGCGTTCAATTTCACTTGCAAGCACATTCATCTGCCCGTGGAAATTCTGCATTTGCTTACTAGATACATTGACGATATTTTGCGGATTGGTCTGCTGAACATGTCTCAAAAATAAGGAATAGTACAGAATCGATCTCGATTGCTGATTGAACAGCTCTTGAAATGGGAAGGAAAGGGCTAGATCATGCAGGATATTCCCTTCTTCCAGCAGACTAATTGTCCAATCTGCTTCTTCCTGTTCAAGCTGTTCTTCCATCTCCTGAATTCTGCTGATTTCATCTAGAATGATAATCGTATCCTGCGATGTATAATCTAGCAAACTAGCAGGCTTTTCATAGAAATAGGACAGATACTTCGTCATTTCTTGTGTCACAATACCTTCTAGCAGCTTCTCACGATCAGCAGAAATATTCTGATGGAGCAGTTCTTTTTGTTTATCCGAGTTGAATTTCTTTAAGCTACTGGCAAGACCTTCGTCAAGCTGTTCAATCGCTCTCACTCGTTCAGGCCCTCTTACAATCAGCTCTTTCGCCGGGCCAATCTTGATTTCTTGAAGTGTTTCCAATGAACGCTGCGTGTCAGAGTGGAAGGACCGAATAGAATCCACTTCTGTATCAAACAGCTCAATACGGATCGGGTGGTCTTCCGTTAACGCATAAATGTCAATGATTCCTCCGCGCACACTAAAGTCTCCGGGCGCAGCGACCATGGACGTCCGGTCATAACCGATTTGCACGAGTTGTTTTGAAAACGCCTCCAAATCAATTTCTTCACCAACCTTTAAATGGATCTGACTCTCCTTCCAGAGCTCAACAGGAGGAAGCATTCTACGCACTGCAGCTGCTGGGGTCACGACAATCGGATTTTCTCCATTCGCGAGACGATTCAATACATCAAGACGCTGCGCTCTAAGCTCAGGGCTTGCCACAGCAATTTCAGATGCAATGAGTTCATTGACAGGATAAAGAAGGACCGAGCGATCTGGCATCACACTTGCTAGATCATCTGTGACCTTCTGCGCTTGATATAAGTTGTGTGTCACAATAAACATCGGCCGCTTTAATTCGTCTGATATGGCGGCTGTAAATAAAGATCTGACGGAGCCTGATAGTCCGGCGAGCAGTTGTTCTTTTAAACCTTCCTTTAGCCCATTGAAAATGGACTGAAAATCATCACTTTGTTTGATAAATGATTGTATATTTTTCATTTGGCTCCTCCTCCCTGCTTGTTTAAAACAGAAAAACGCTTTGGTCTATTATCTACACCAAAGCTTTTTATTGAATAAAGGTATGATACTGATGGTAATCAGGATTTCTTTCGAGCGCCTCTTGGCAATCCTCACAAATGGTTTGTACATGTAAATCACCATTTTCCCTATAAGAAATCATATCGTTTCTTTCCTCATTTGTTAAGTGATGAAATCCAAGTGCTTCACTTTGGACAGCGGATTCATCTAGACTGCCAACCTTTACACCACAGTGCCGGCAGTAATAGTGCAAAGCCATACGTGATCCTCCCATGCTGAGATTTTATGATCAGTATGTGCTTTGCTTATCATTCTTATACCTTCTTGTTAAAATCATTCATCACTTCTAAAAAAGGCTTTGTTAAAGCCGCTTCACAAGCTTCAACGGATGCTTGAATAGCAGATGAGATATCAGGCTGTTCTTCCTCTGAGAAGCGTCCTAGTACGTAATCGACGACCTTCATGCCGTTTTGTGGACGGCCAATACCGATACGGAATCGGTCAAACTCAGGTGAACCTAAATGCTGAATCAACGATTTGATTCCGTTATGTCCGCCTGCACTTCCTTTTGTACGCAAACGAATCCGGCCCGTTGGCAAATCAAGATCATCATAGATGACCTTCAAATGTTCAAGGGGAATTTCATAGTAATCCATCAGCGGACGCACACATTCCCCTGATAAGTTCATATATGTAAGAGGCTTCACAAGTAGAACCTTTTGCCCCGAAACAAACCCAGTTCCATATTGTCCATGGAATTTTGATTGATTTAATGGGATGTCCCATTTTTTTGATAGTTCATCTATTGTCATAAACCCGACGTTATGTCTTGTTTTTTCATATTCTTTTCCTGGATTACCCAATCCAACGAACGCAATCATGAAACCAATAACCTCCTTTGTCGCACATGCACACGCCTAAAAAATGAGCCAATGTGATTGCCTCATGCAAAACATATGAATTCTTTTCATTCTAGCACAAAAGACGTAACCGCGGGAGGGTTACGTCTCTAATTGACCAGTTATTCTTCGCTATCATCTTTTTCTTTAATGGCCTCAGGCTCTTGCGTTTCCTCTTCACTATCTGGCTCTGGAACCTCTGATTGCTGAGGCGGTAAGATCGAAGCAACAACTTCTTCTGGATCATTATTAATTTGATACGTAGACTGAACAGACAGATCACCAACTGTTAGTACGTCATTTACTTCTAAGTTTGTAATATCAGCTTCAATATTTTGCGGGATATCCTTTGGTTTCGCTGTAATGGATAGCTCAAATAGTGGCTGCTGAAGCACACCGCCATCCTTTACCCCTTTGGATTCGCCAATGAGTTGTACAGGTACATCTGCGTCAATTTCTCGCTGTAAGTCGACCACTTGGAAATCAGCGTGGACAAGCTCATTTTTCAACGGATCTGTTTGCAGTTCTGTCACCATCACAGATTTTGTTTCACCGCCAACGTCTAATGTGATGATTGTATTTTTTCCTTCATCACGTAATGTCTTTAATAAATCAATGCTGTCTAATGAAACAGCCAGATTGTCTGTATTTTTTCCGTATATGACACCAGGAACGTGTCCTGAATGACGGATTTTTTGCAGTGTGGAACGTTTGAAATCAGTTCTTTTATTTGCTTTTAAAGTTGCCATATTCAGCACCATCCTATTTCTTTTTTGTCACTACTTTCATAAATACCCATAACTGAATCATTTTAAACATGTTTGGCTTTCATTTATCACAGCAAAAAGACCCCAAGCTGATGCCTAGGGCCTTTTTCAATCAGAAAATTAGCTGAAAAGGTAGCTCACAGATTCTTCTTCATGTACACGAATGATGGCTTCTGCAAGCAAAGGCCCAACTGAAAGCGGAATGAATTTTCCAACTTTCTTGTCATCTGTTAAGTGAATACTGTTTGTCACAACTAATTCTTTAATTTTAGAGTTTGTAATACGTTCTACTGCTGGTCCAGACAATACTGGGTGAGTACAACAAGCATAGACTTCAGCCGCTCCATTTTCCACAAGTGCATTTGCAGCAAGTGTAATCGTACCAGCTGTATCAATGATATCATCGATGAGAATCGCCGTTTTGCCTTCAATGTTCCCAATGATGTTCATCACTTCAGCCACGTTCGGCTTCGGACGACGTTTGTCGATAATGGCGATTGGTGCTTTCAGGCGGTCCGCCATTTTGCGCGCACGCGTAACACCACCGTGGTCAGGAGACACAACAACGATATCATTCAAGTTTTTCTGTTCGAAATAGTTTGTTAAAATTGGCACAGCCATTAAGTTATCGATTGGAATATCAAAGAAACCTTGGATTTGCGGCGCATGAAGATCAAGTGCAATGACACGTGTAGCACCTGCTGTTTCAAGTAAGTTCGCAAAAAGCTTCGCTGTGATTGGCTCACGAGGTTTCGCCTTACGATCTTGACGTGCATATCCGTAATAAGGGATGACAATATTGACCGTTTTCGCAGAAGCGCGTTTTAGTGCATCTACCATAATGAGTAGCTCCATAATGTGCTCATTGACTGGCGCACTAGTAGATTGAATAACATAACAATCACAGCCGCGGATACTTTCTTCAATATTGATTTGGACTTCACCGTCACTAAAACGTTTAACAGAGCTCTTTCCTACATCAACTCCGATACGATCGGCAATTTCTTTGGCAAGTTCAGGGTTTGAATTCAAAGAGAATATCTTTAAATTCGCATCAGCATAACGATTAGACATGGTAAACCTCCGGGTATTTGGATTATTTTTTATGAATATTTTTCACATAATCTTCTTTATTGACTTGTCTTGCTCTAGCAATAGACAATGCATCCTGCGGTACATCTTCTGTAACCGTTGAACCGGCTGCAACATATGCCCCTTTTCCGACAGTGACTGGTGCAACGAGATTTGAATTGCAGCCAATAAATGCGCCATCTTCAATCTTCGTTAAGAATTTATTCTTCCCATCATAATTAACTGTAATGGATCCACAACCAAGGTTTACATCCGTTCCGACCTCTGCATCTCCAATATAACTTAGATGCGACGCTTTGCTTCGGTCACCGAAAACTGTTTTCTTGATTTCGACAAAATTCCCGATCTTCACTTCATCGCCAATTTTCGACAACGGGCGAATATGAGCAAACGGTCCAATTGTCACATCTACCCCAACTTCACTATCGCAGACAACAGACTGCTTAATGACTGTCCGATCTCCAATTACGCTATCAACAATTTCAGTGTTCGGACCGATTGTGGCATCTGCACCAATCTTTACATTCCCTTTGATGACCGTCCCAGGATAAATCATTGTATCTTCACCGATGACTGCATCTGGCGAGATATACGTGTTCTCAGGATCAATCAAGGTTACACCATTCTTCATATGCTGATGATTAATACGTCGCTTCATGAATTGCTCTGCTTGTGATAGAGCGATACGATCATTGACTCCAAGTGTTTCTTCAAAATGCGGTGTTTGATACGCTGCAACCGTCTGTCCTTCATTCTTTAGAATTTCAATGACATCTGGCAAATAGTATTCACCTTGTGCATTTTCATTTGACACTTGCTCAATCACACGGAAGAGATCTTCATTTGAAAAGCAATAGGTTCCAGTATTAATTTCATTTACTTGACGTTCAGCATCATTTGCATCTTTATGCTCGACGATTTTTACTACAGCACCTGTTTCATCACGAATAATACGTCCATAACCTGTTGGATCATCCGCGTGTGCTGTCAAAATCGTCACTTTCGCTTGTTGTTTTTGATGCTCGCTTAACATGGCTTCCATTGTTTCCGCTGTCAATAATGGTGTATCTCCACAAATGACAATGGTTGTTCCCTTTTCCTGCGCGAGGAACGATTTGGCTTGTTTGACGGCATGTGCTGTTCCCAGCTGTTCTTCTTGAAGTGCATATTCACTTCTGTCCCCAAGCTGCTTCTTGACGTCCTCTGCTCCATGACCGACAATCGTCACAAGCTTGGCTAAAGATAGCTTTAACGCTTGATCTGCCACATGCTCGACCATTGGCTTTCCGCAAACTGGATGAAGTACTTTGTATAACTTTGACTTCATTCTTGTTCCTTTTCCCGCTGCTAAAATCACTGCGAACCGCTTATCCATTGATTGGCCTCCAATATCCCTATTATCCATAGAAAAATATATCCTAAATAAGGACTGATTTCAAGGATACAAGAGGAAGTGCATTAATTTTCTAATGAACGGGAGACATAAGGAACAAGAGAAAAAACGCAAAAAAGACAGCATTTAAAAGAAAACATTCATTTTCTCTTAAAGCTGTCTTTTTAGGTTCACATATCTTTAAGAAGCTCCAGCTTCTTCATATTCAATTGTCTCTTCCTCTTCGCCTAAGCGATGATACTCATTTAAAACAGCATCTTGGATTTTACCCCGAGTGCTTGAATTAATTGGATGTGCAATGTCGCGAAACTCTCCATCAGGCGTACGTTTGCTAGGCATTGCAACAAACAAGCCATTGTTTCCATCAATCACACGAATATCATGAACAACAAATTCGTGGTCCAGCGTGATGGATGCAATCGCCCTCATGCGACCATCGGTATTCACGCGGCGTAATCTTACGTCAGTAACTTCCACAGTAGTTCACCACCTTTTCCCAATATAAAAGCATTAATTAGGTATTCAACGATTGTGGTGATTCTCCTGCTCTTTTTTTAAACTTTTTTTGAAATATCGGGATATTTATACATTTTTTGTCATTTTAATGACGACGCTTACATCGGTTGCGTGAAAAAAGACATCATGACGATGCCTTTTCATACATATAATGAAACCAAACGGTCTCCAAAGAGATGGCCTGTTTATTTCACTAATGCCACAACTTCAATTTCTACAAGTGCATCTTTTGGAAGTCTGGCTACTTCTACACATGAACGAGCTGGCTTATGTGTATGGAAGTATTCACCATACACTTCATTCACTTCAGCGAATTGTTCCATATCTTTAATGAAAACCGTTGCTTTCACGACTGTTTCAAAGGAAGCACCCGCTGCTTCAAGGACGGCTTTAAGATTATGAAACACTTGATGTGTTTGTTCTTTAATATCTCCATTCACAAAATCTCCAGCTGGCGTTAACGGAATCTGCCCTGAGCTGTAAAACATGTTATTGACGATAATCCCTTGAGAGTAAGGTCCAATGGCTGCTGGCGCGTTTTTGGTTTGAACAACTTTTGTCATATCAATCTCTCCCATTCAAATACATATTTGATCAAAGCTTAAGCTTTCGAATAAAAAAACTCGTGGAAATTGCCTTCATTAATCTCAATGATTTTCTGCTTCATATCAATGGTTGAAAGCTTTAAAAGTGATACATATTCATCGACAAGACGTTCATCTACGCCTTCATCTTCTAATAAAACACCGATCCCTGCAACATTTGCATTAAATTCCTCTAGAAGATTCATCATGCCATTAATGGTTCCGCCTGCTTTCATAAAGTCATCAATAATCAACACATTGGATCCTTTATCTAAGCTCCGCTTTGCAAGTGACATGGTTTGAATTCGGTTAGAAGAACCTGATGCATAATTAATACTCACAGTTGATCCTTCAGTTACCTTATTATCTTTTCTAACGATCACAACAGGCACATTTAAATAACCTGCAACAGAATAGGCAATCGGAATACCTTTCGTCGCAACAGTCATGACAACATCAATCGGTCGATCCGAAAAAATGGTCGCAAAAAGCTTACCGATTTTCGCAAGAATCGATGGATTGCCTAAAACATCAGTTAAATATAAATAACCGCCAGGAAGCACACGTTCAGGAGTTGATAATGCCTCTCCGATATCGTTGACGACTTCGTCTGCTTCTTTTAGATGAATCTTTGGAATATATTTCACTCCGCCAGCAGCGCCAGGTACAGTAAGTAAAGTCCCTATTCCCTGCTGTTCGAAGGTCTGTTTGATAATCGTTAAGTCTTCACTAATAGAGGACTTCGCAGATTGATATCGCTCTGCAAAAAAAGTTAAAGGTACTAGTACGTGCGGGTGGGTTAACAAATAATTTGTTAAGTCCACCAATCTGCCGCTTCGACGAAACTTCATGAACTTACCCCCAGAACCCGAATAATTTATGAATAATATAACTTAATATACGGATTTAATCAAGGGTATTTTGTTCGCCGATCATGCGGACAGCGTAAACCTGATCACAAAATCCTCTCAGTCCGTTATATATTCTTTGTACCTTCGATTCATATTGAATCAAGCCAAATACAGTTGGCCCGCTGCCGCTCATTAATACAGCATCTGCTCCGAAACGCTTCATCTGTCTCTTAATCATATCGACTTCCGGATACATCTTTAATGTCACAGATTCCAACACGTTACCGAGTGAGCCGCACATCTCTTTATAATCTTTCGCTTCAATTGCTTCAATCATACGCTGTACATTTGGGTGTTCTACTTTGCTTGCGTCATATTGTCTGTAGACCTCAGCTGTAGATACCCCAATCACCGGCTTCGCTAAAATCACCCAGCAATGCGGCGGTGTCGCAATATGCTTTAGTTTCTCTCCACGTCCTGTCGCTAGCGCTGTCCCTCCGTGTACACAAAAAGAGACATCTGAGCCGATCTCCGCTCCAAGCTCAGCTAGTTCATCTAACGTGAGATTTAACTTCCACAAACGGTTTAAGCCGCGAAGCGTTGCTGCGGCATCACTGCTGCCTCCAGCTAAACCTGCTGCGACGGGAATTGCTTTTGTGATGACAATCGATACGCCTTTTTGAATACCGAATCTTGTTTTTAATAATTTAGCTGCCTGATAAGCCAAATTCCGTTGATCATCTGGCACAAAACGATTATGAGATGATACACGGATTTCGTCTTTGTCCAGCTCCGTCAGCTCTAGTCGATCTGCAAGATCTATTGTTGTCATCACCATCTCCACTTCGTGATATCCATCCGGTCTTTTTCCATGAACATCAAGTGAGAGATTAATTTTTGCCGGTGCTTTTTCTAAAATACGCAAACATTTCACCTACTTCTCCATCTAAACATAAGTATCAATATTGTATCACATTTGATGGATCTGATGAATATTGGCTTTTGCCCCCAGCACACTCACTTTTTCAAGCAAAAAAGACCAGAGACACCCGAGGTATCCCTGATCATTTCTTTATCGTTGATTCTCTTCTTGAGCCATGTGCTGTTGAGCTAATTCAATGGCACGTTTGACCATATTTCCTGCGTCACGCGCACGAATCTCTCCCCAGCCTCCATTTTTGACGGTATCATAAAATCCAAGATCCTTCGCCAGCTCGTATTTGAACTCATCTGACATAATGCCTCGGCGTCTACCCAAACGAAACAGCCCCTTTGGTCGAGAATTCGAATCATCGCCACTCATTTGTGGCTTTCTTATTTTGCATCGATTCCTGCCTTTTACCCCTTTCAAATAATGGACAGCCTCCCATACAGAAAAAAAGGCAAAACAAAAAGCAGTAAACAAAAAGTTCACTGCCCATTAATAGGCGACTGAGCTAGCGGTATCATCGAACGTTAATTCGACCGTCTCAGTCAGTATATCTGCATAACTGTAAGAAACTCTTTCAAACGAATTCTCATCTTGATCTAATTGAATCACAAAAACAGAAGGGTACGTTTCAGCTAAAATGCCCGAACGCTCAATTGTTTTTCGGCGGCCTCCGTTAGCCTTTAACGTCAAACGTTTACCTAAGTTACCATCAAGCGATCTTTTGATGTCGGACAAAGTCTTCGCCATTGCATCCACCTCACTGAGATAATTATACAACAACGGCCCATTTTTGTCAAATAAAAATTAAATTATATCAACCAACACGAGCCATTGTCAACAAAATAATTTTGACAAACTTCTACCTTTTCTCCTCCCTATTTTTCTCAAATTCCGGTGAATTATGTATTCATATGAAATTTCTTTTTGAGCATAAAAAAAACCAGACTGAAATCAGTCGGGTTATGTCGATTCATGGTCTCTTTTATATGGCATACCTACCCTTAAAACACCCCTTGTTTCAATTCCTCCGAGACCTTTTTCTCTCGTCAGTGTATTTCGGAGCACATCCCACACGTTGATTCGATCTACAAATGGAGTGAAGCTGATCTTGGCAACAATATAGACGGGGTCAAGTGCATGAATGTTGACACGTGAGGGTGAGCTTGCAAAATTAGCACCTGCTTGAATTAATGATTCAAAATGAGATTGGCAGGCACCTGCAAAGATCACGAGCTGATCTAAATGCGGAACCTTTCTTCTTGCCTTTTGAACCGTTTCAACGAAATGACGAGAATGACGATATGCACCGATATCGTGTACACCGCCCTTTTGTTTAGAATACGCATCATGTCCTGTGATGACCAAAATATCAGGCCGATATTGATCAATTAATGAATCAATCATGCTTGGCATTTTCTTCTCGTGGCAATGCACACCATACACAGGTACACCGATTCTTTCATATACATCTAAGCATTTCTTTAAGTATGAAGCATCTCCATCTAAATGCAGAACCTTTCCGGGCATATGAAAATACTGCTCCTGATGCTGATATTGTCCAGACGTATAATACTCTTGTTTTTCACGAAGCAGCTGATAATCTTGCCTAAGTAAGTCGAGCGATTCGTTAATTTTCCGTTCATCGTCCTTCTCTCTTGTCAGCTGCTCCTCTTTTTGAATCAAGACCAAATCTGACATCTTCGCATCGGCAATCAGCCTCACTTCATTCCCATGCAAAATGGCGGTGGCTTCGTGCTGGTCTGTCTCATCAATTCGAATGATACGAAACATAATATCCATCTGATAGGATGCCCTCGTCACCATATCTCCTATTTGAAATTGCATGCTTTTCACTCCACAATCAGGCTCTTATCCTGTTGGTATCGTCTTACGCTACACTTGTTCTTCTTTCAGGTGTGTTGTTCTTTCTAGCCTATGCCTGAACAGGTGAAGTGGTGAAAACCAAAAGAAAAAAGCCCTTATGAAAGGGCTTTGTGTAAAACATTGGACAAACGGGCAAATTCATCGATTGATAATGATTCACCACGGCGTTTCCCATCAACCTCAGCTGTTACAAGGGCTTCTTCAATGATGGCTTTATGTTTCTTGCCATCTGGCAGATTGTTCATCAAGTTATTCATCAATGTCTTCCGGCGCTGGCCAAAACTCGCACGAATCAGTTGAAAGAAAAACGTATCATTGTCTACTGAGACCGCAGGCGTTTCACGAACAGTTAGTTTGATTACCGCTGAATCCACATTTGGTTGTGGGACGAAAACCGTTTTCGGCACAACCATGACCGTCTTCGCTTCTGTATAAAATTGCACTGCAATCGACAAAGAGTTGTATTCTTTTGATGAAGGAACAGCAGCCATGCGATCTGCTACTTCTTTTTGAAGCATGACAACGATTCCTTTCAATGGAAGGTTTTCTTCAAGCAATTTCATAATAATTGGTGTCGTCACATAATAAGGAAGGTTTGCTACGACCATTACTTCTTTACAGTCAGCAAATTGTTCTTCAATCACCTTTCTTACATCTGCCTTCAATACGTCTTGATGAATAATGGTGACATTATCATATGGAGAAAGCGTATCGTTTAAAATCGGCAATAGGCGCTGGTCGATTTCAAAAGCCGTGACTTTCTTTGCCCGTTTGGCGAGCTGTTCAGTCAACGCACCGATACCAGGGCCAATTTCAATCACACCTGTCTCATCCGTAATCTCTGCATGATCGACAATGCGATCTAAAATATTCGTATCAATTAAAAAGTTTTGACCTAAGCTCTTTTTAAAAGAGAAACCGTACTTCTTCAGTATTTCCTTCGTTCTGATGGGCGTCGCAATATCTTTATTCATCGGCTTCCTCCTGCATGACGGTCTTTAAGGCCGCAATAAAATCCTCTTTCGTTATTTGGAACATGTGAAGACGCTTTTGCAGCTGCTTCGCATTTGTATATCCTATATTTAAAAGCACACCTAATCGTTCACGGCGGCGTTTTGATGCTTCGCCTCCGATAAGGCCTGCGTCAAATAAATCGTCTAACGTAATCTCGCTTTCTGATTCTTCCATTTCCTCATGGACATGTGCAAGGCATTCTCGAATACTGTCCAAGGAAGCATGCTCGACACCAATTCCTTTGTCCCGCTTCGCTTTCGCAAGGTGTTTTGGTAAAAAGGCGTGCTTACAGCCAGGGACAGCCTCTGCGATGGTTTTACGGATCTTTTCCCCAGGGAAGTCAGGATCAGTTAAAATGATAACCCCCCTCGTCTCCTGAGCAAGACGCACTTGTTGAATGACTGTATCGCCAATGGCAGATCCATTCGTTTCAATCGTATCTGCATCAACGGCCATCTTTACTCTAGCAGTGTCGTCACGACCCTCCACCACAATGATTTCTTTGATTTTCATGTATTCCTCCGCTTGCAAAAACAATCTACATTTTTTTGTCAAAAAATGAAACCTTCCATGCTGTTTTTGCGTCTAATTAATTAGAAAACAGTGCTTCTATTATAACCAAAAAAACAGAGGGTGCGCAAAGCCCTCTGTTCATATAAATGATTTGATGTGTTTATTTGAGCACTCTAATTTTCACTCGTTTATTTCCCCATTGATAAGCTGCCGACTTACTTGGGACGAACACATCAATTTTATTCCCTTTTATAGCAGATCCAGTGTCTGATGCAACGGCATACCCATAGCCTTCCACATACACTTTAGAGCCCAGCGGAATGACACTCGGATCTACTGCTATGACCTTTGCACCCGGATTTGCTTTTAAATTAAAGCCTGTAGACGTTCTACCTGTACATCCAGCACAGCTCGCTGTATAGGCTGTAGACGTCACATAGAACTCTTTTCCTGACGATTCATTACTTCTTGAAACCGCAGGTGACGCTTTAGGTTCCCTCTTGGACACTTGTGTACCAACGGCCACTAAACGATCCTTACTGTCTTTTGCAGTAACCTCTTTAATTAATTCTTTAGACACCACTTTGCCGTTTTCTTTCACAATGGCATAGTGCTTCTTTAATTTACCTTCTTCACCTTTTTCAAGCACCTTCTCTTTTCCTTTTTCAAGAGATCGATCCTTTTTATGTTTGGTATCAAAAGCAATTTTCTCTTCCACTACATCGGTGACTTTTTCCACCCGAGTGATCTTCACATCTGCGCTTTTTTTAGAAAGGTGACTATGTAACGCAGGTTTGATCTTATCGTGCTTCTTGAGCTTCAGCTCTTGTTGCTTTAAAAAGTCAGCGACCGTAGTCGAAGTGGTCCACACTTTCTTATCCTTTCCTCCATCGTTTAAGCTGACCTGGAAGGCCTGCTGAACCACAAGATCCATATTCTTTTTAATCTTGTCATTCTTTCCTGGAGTTACTTGATCGTGCTTCCCAATATCTATCTTCTCATTCTTCAATAATGCTCCAACCGTCTGATCTGTTGTCCATATCGTTTTCTCTTTCCCATCTAGGGTGAGATGAACCGGTATAGCCGCATCATACACAATGTTCATGTTGTCTTGAATCTTTGTATTTAGACTTGGAGAGATATGATCCTCCGCCCTGGTCCTTATTCCAAGATCTGAAAGCAGCTGTGCTACTGTCTCTTCATGTGTACGAATTGTCTTCTCTTTGCCATTGATTGAAATGGTAATAGACTGCTTAGTGAGCTCATGCGCACCGTAAGCCGTCCCAGTTCCAGCTAAAAGCAAGCAAGTGACTAGAAATAAAACCTTGCCTTTTCCTAGCTTGACAGAAAACAGATTTTTCATTTTTTGTACGATGAAAAACGCCTCCTTCTCCTCGGAGAGATTATATAGAGTATCTCAAAACCTGTCAACCCTTCCACCCACTGTACAAAAATGCTCGATTGTAAACCTATTATGGGAGATTTTTGGAAGGAAGGGAAGAAAGACTTATCGACAACTTATCCTATGAGGAGGCGCAAACGTGTAGAACTTTTTCGTTATGTTTCACAATTGGACAAGCTTAAACAAGGATTGACATCATATACTGTCAGTTTATACGGAAAACTTTTTTCGCATTTTCTGTTGTCAATGCAGCAAGCTCTTCAAAGCTTATTTCACGCAATTCAGCAATTTGTTCTGCGATATATTTCACATAGCTCGGCTCATTTCGTTTCCCTCTAAATGGCGCTGGAGTTAAATACGGGCAGTCTGTCTCAATCAGAAGACGATCACTTGGAATATCCTTTACAACTTCTTTCGGTTTTTTCGCATTTTTAAATGTCACAGGTCCACCGAATGAGATATAAAAGTTCATTTCCATACACGCTTTTGCAATTTCGAGGCTGCCAGTAAAGCAGTGCATAATTCCTCCGACTTCTGCCGCCCCTTCTTCTTTTAAGATCGTCACTACATCTTCCGTAGCGTCACGGTTATGAATGATAATTGGCAGATTCACTTCTTTTGCAAGAGCAATTTGACGTCTAAAGACTTCTTTTTGCACATCTTTTGGCGACTTGTCCCAATAGTAATCTAGACCCATTTCTCCAATGGCAACAACCTTTTCATGCTGAGATAATTCTTTGATCCAAGCCAAATCTTCATCTGTCATATCAATGGCATCAACAGGATGCCAGCCGATGGCTGCATAAATAAAATCATATGCTTCAATTAGCTCCATCGCTCTCGTAATGGTTGGACGATCAAACCCGACCACCACAATCTTCTCTACCTTTTCACTTTTGGCTCTTTCAATCACCTGCTCTAAGTCTTCATTATATTGTTCAGCATTTAAGTGGGCATGTGTATCAAATAACATGGTTGATTGCTCCTTTCGACAATTCTTCTGAAAAACAAAAGGTGTTCGACGAAATGTTACACGTGGAACACCTTTGTTGAATTATAAAATTTTTGTTCCATTTGCTAGAGATTGATCTACTTCAAGAACCTGCAATTTACCACCAGTTTCTCCAGTTAAAATCATTCCCTGGGAAATTTCCCCTCTTAGTTTAACTGGTGTGAGATTCGCTACGCAGACGAGCTTCTTCCCTACCAATTCTTCTGGTTGATAATGCTTGGCAATCCCTGAGACAATTTGTCTCTTTTCAAATCCAAAATCAAGCTGAAGCTTTAAGAGACGATCAGCTTTTTTCACTGGTGCTGCTTCCAATACTTGTGCTACACGAAGGTCAACTTTCGAAAAATCATCGAAGGCGATTTCGGCACCCAGCTCAGGTAATTCAGTTTCTTCTATTTCAACTGTCTCTTCTTCTACCTTAGGCGCACTTCCCTGCATCTTCTCTTTAATGTATGCCACTTCTTCTTCAACTTCTAAACGAGGGAACAATGGCTCACCTTTTTGTACCGTCGCTTTTTGAATCGCACCGAAAGAAAGAATGCTTTCCCAGCTTTTGAGTTTCTCTTCTTCAATTCCAAGCTGGAAGAAGATTTTCTCAGGTGTTTTTGTTAAGAATGGTGTTAACAATACAGCTGTGATTCGAAGTGATTCTGCTAAATGGTACATCACAGAATGCAGTTCTTTTCGTTTTGTTTCATCCTTCGCTAATACCCAAGGAGCTGTTTGATCAATATATTTATTCGTTCTGCTGATTAATGTCCAAACATTTGAAAGAGCCACTGAGAATTCGAGGTTTTCCATCGCTTCTTCATAGGCTTTCACCGTTTGTTCAGCTACAGCTTTTAGTTCCTCATCAAACTCATTGACTGGTCCCTTATAGCTGCTTAATGTACCGTCGAAGTATTTTTGCACCATCGCCACTGTACGATTAAGCAAGTTTCCTAAATCATTGGCAAGGTCATAGTTTACACGTTCCACGAATCCTTCTGGTGTAAACACACCGTCTGCACCAAATGGTACTTCGCGTAGCAGGTAATAACGAAGAGCATCAAGACCATAGCGATCAATTAATGTAACAGGATCTACTACGTTCCCTTTTGATTTAGACATTTTGCCATCTTTCATGAGTAGCCAGCCATGTGCAAAAATTTGTTTTGGCAACGGCAGATCAAGTGCCATCAGCATAATTGGCCAGTAAATTGTATGGAATCGTACAATTTCTTTCCCGACTAGGTGTACGTTGGCAGGCCAATATTTTTTATATTTTTCATCTTGATCGGTTCCGTAGCCAATCGCTGTTAAGTAGTTGAATAACGCATCAATCCATACATAGATGACGTGCTTCGGATTATTAGGTACTTTAATGCCCCAATCAAAGGTTGTTCTTGATACAGCTAAATCCTCTAACCCCGGTTTAATGAAGTTATTAATCATTTCATTCTTTCTTGATTCAGGCTGAATGAACGACGGGTTCTTTTCGTAATAGTCTAGTAAGCGATCAGCATACTTACTCATACGGAAGAAATATGATTCCTCTTTAATCAATTCAACAGGGTGTCCACTGTCTGGGCTTTTCCCTCCAATGACTTCCCCTTTCTCATTTCGCTCAACATCAACAAGCTGTGTTTCCGTATAGAATGTTTCATCAGGAATACTGTACCAGCCCTCATATTGATCTAAATAAATATCTCCTTGATCAAGCAGCTTTTGAAAGACTTGTTCAATGATTTTCGTATGTCTTTTTTCCGTTGTACGAATGAAATCATCGTTGGAAATGTCGAGTTTCTTCCATAATGATTTAATGTCAGCAACGACCGGATCTAAATACTCAATCGGTGTAATATTTTGTTCTTCAGCTTTTTGCTGAATTTTTTGTCCGTGCTCATCAGTACCCGTTAAATACATCACATCATAGCCTTGCAGACGTTTATAACGAGCCATGGCATCCCCTGCCACTGTCGTATAAGCATGTCCAATATGTAATTTTCCGCTCGGATAGTAAATTGGTGTAGTCAGATAAAACGTTTTTTTCTTTTCCGGCATGTCGGAACCTCCTGCTTGTGTGTAAATGTCAAAAACTCCCGCCCAATGGACGAGAGCGGTCATCATACTTCATTAAAATGTGTCAGATCATTTCATTATGTTTTGCACTTGTGCTTTCTCTATGATACCATCTTAGCCTTTAAGATCAAGCATATATACATAGAACAGAATGAAATGAATGAAAAAGATGAGTTTTTCGAAAAAAACGACAAACCGCTCGACATTTTGTCGAATATTGTCGTATAAAATCTATTTCCAGATTTACAATTGGCTAAATTAGGGCAAAAGTCTTGTTAATCTGTTATCGTCATTTTTCATATTTTTATAGATAAATTCTGAAAAATCCTTATACACCGGTAGTTTCAAGGTCCTTTGACTTTAAGAGTCATATTTTACAAACAATAGTAAACAAAATGATTGACGATTTATGGAAACCTTGTTATGCTAGGAATGTAAGGAATTTGTCGAATAATGACGAAGATAATATTATATTAAGAATAAGAACTTTTTGGGAGGAGAATGAAGATGAAATCTACAGGTATTGTACGTAAAGTTGACGAATTAGGACGCGTGGTGATTCCAATCGAGCTTCGCCGTACGTTAGGAATCGCAGAAAAAGACGCTTTGGAAATTTATGTTGATGATGAAAAAATTATCCTAAAAAAATATAAACCAAACATGACTTGCCAAGTAACAGGTGAAGTATCAGACGATAACCTTAAACTTGCTAATGGTAAATTAGTTCTTAGCCGTGAAGGTGCAGAGCAAATCATTAACGAAATCCAAAACCAACTTCAATCACAAAAATAAGTTTTATATAAAAAGGTTCTTGCACCGTTTGCAAGAACCTTTCTTTATTGTTCAATATGATACGCATCATAGATCGTCCGCTTTGGCACACCACGTTCGACCGCAGTACGTTTAATAGCCTCTTTTGACGTTAACCCTTCCTCTATGTAATGGATGACGTGCTCTTTTTCAGATAAAGAATTCCACCAAGCTTCTTCATTCAGTTCTTCTTCATCCTGATCATTTCCTTGTACGACGAGACAGAACTCACCACGGATTTGTTGTTCTGTCACCCAAGTCAGCGCGTATTCTAAATCTCCACGAATAAACTCTTCAAATTTCTTTGTCAGTTCTCTCGTAATGGCAATATTCCGGTTCCCCCACACTTCTTTCATCACAGTCAGCGTTTCTTTTAACCGATGGGGCGCTTCATAGAAAATAATTGTTTCTTGGCGTTTCTTCAATGCTTCCAACTGTTTTTTCTTTTCCTTTTTTTGACGATCAAGAAAACCGTAAAAGAAAAATGGCTGTGGTGCGATTCCTGACGCAATAAGCGCCGTAAGTGCTGCGTTTGCACCAGGTAACGGAATGACATAGCCTCCGATGTTCGTAAAGTCTCGAACCACTTCGGCTCCTGGATCAGAGATCGTCGGTAAACCGGCATCGCTCACGAGTGCAATGTTCTTTCCTTCTTTTAACCATTCGATTAACTTGTGACCACTGCTATCTTTGTTATGTTCATGATAACTCGTTAATGGGGTATCAATTTCATAGACATGACAAAGCTTTTTCGTTTGTCTCGTATCTTCTGCGGCAATATAGTCTACATCTTTTAACGTTTGTATCGCTCGAAATGTCATATCTTCTAAGTTTCCAATCGGGGTTGGTACGAGATAAAGAATACCCATTTCTGATTGACCATCAAAGCTTTTTTGTGTCTTTTTCATGTGCCGCCTCCTTTTTGATTCGCTTTTCTTCTATATACATGTCCTTTTTTCGACGTGTCCACGTTTTGAAACGATATTCCTGTTGCATGGCTTCTCTTTTGGTTAAAAAGCATTCGTGGTAATAGAGTTCCACCGGCCGTCTAGCTCTCGTATACTTTGCACCCTTCCCACTATTATGGGCAGTCAGCCTTTTTTGTAAGTCATTTGTATACCCAGCGTACAAACTGCCATCTGCACATTTCAATACATAGAAATAATGACTATGCTTCTCCATACAGTATCGTCCTGATTTCTTTTGTATACTCTTGGTCTTCTCCATAAACAAAAAGCGGCGGGAGGATTTTCAAATCCGGCTTTCCATCTTTCATCCCTTCCACTAAAATGGTATTCGCTTCTTTTCCTTGTTTCGGATATACAAATTGAATTCGTTTTGGCTCAATTCGGTATTTCTTCATCATTTCAATTATCTCAAGCAAACGCCCAGGGCGGTGAACCATTGCCAGTTTGCCTCCTTGCTTTAGCAAAGTGGAAGAAACACGAATGACATCTTCTAATGTGCAGTGAATCTCATGACGTGCGATCGCCAAATACTCATTTTCATTGATTTCATCCTTAGAAGGAGTCTTAAAATATGGCGGATTACAAGTAATCACGTCTACTTTGTGGTTTCCGTACCGTTTAGGCATATCATTTAAATCACCATGGATGAGCTCAATCTGCTGCTCCAGTTGATTATGCGCCACACTTCTCTTTGCCATATCAAACAGGCGTTCTTGAATTTCAACCCCTGTAATAGAGGCTTTAGATCTCGTCGAAAGCAGCAATGGAACGATGCCATTTCCCGTACAAAGATCAATAATCTCCCCTTTTTGAATCGGCACATACGCAAATTTTGCTAATAACACTGCATCCAATGAAAAGGCGAACACCGTTTTACTTTGAATAATTTTCATATCTTCTGCAAGCAAGTAGTCTAAACGTTCATCTTCTCTTAACGAAACCATGATGTATCCTTTCTTTTCCTGTGAAAAAGGCTCCCGATTCAGCGGAAGCCTTTTCTCATTTTTTATTTAAAAATGACAGACAGAACAAACAGTCTCCCTCTTTCCGAATGCTCCCATAATGTACATTACAAATATGGAAGCCCTCCTGATATAAACGAGCTAGGTTATCATGACCTTCTCCTATATCAGAATGACTTGGCTTCTGGGCAGAATCATGCTCTGCCTCAGACGATTTATCTCGATCGGATTGATCCAGACGTTCACGCAAGTGCTGATTCTCCATCTGCAGCTGATGATTTTCTTCAATCACTTCACCGATATGATTTTTCAAATCACCTAGCTGGCGATAAAGAGAACCGATTTGTTCTTCTAAATTAATCACCGTATCAAATAGTTCCTTTTTATCCAAGGTGGCACACCTCGTTACTCAGTTGTTTGTGCAGATACAACGCCTTCTTGTAATAATTCTTCCCAAGTATATTCTATCACTTTTTCTTGCCCGGTTAATTCAACTTGCAAAATTCGTTCTAAAATATTAAGCCCTACTACCTTTGCAGAGCCATTAGACGTCTGAATCGTTTCACCGATGTCCGGTAATTGTTCTTTTGCTGTTTCGTACTCATCATTCTCATATTTCAAGCAGCACATTAAACGGCCGCAAAGCCCTGAAATTTTGGTAGGGTTTAACGAGAGGTTTTGATCTTTTGCCATTTTAATGGACACAGGTTCAAAATCTCCTAAGAAAGTTGAACAGCAAAGCATACGTCCACACGGACCAATGCCGCCTAGCATTTTTGCCTCGTCTCTTACACCGATTTGACGAAGTTCAATTCTCGTCTTAAAAATAGATGCAAGATCCTTGACCAGCTCACGGAAATCTACTCTGCCATCCGCTGTAAAATAGAAGATGACCTTGTTGCGGTCGAATGTAAATTCGACATCGACCAGCTTCATTTCCAGGCCGTGTTCACTTACTTTCTGAAGACATGTGTCAAAGGCTGCCATCGCTGCTTCTTTGTTCTCCTCAACGATGAGCCGGTCTCGTTCGTCTGCGACGCGAATCACCTTACGCAAAGGGAGAACCACATCGTGTTCATCTACTTTTTTATTGGCGATGACCACTTGCCCGTACTCAACACCTCTGACTGTTTCTACAATGACACAACTATCATTTTCTATATGAAATCCATTAGGATCGAAATAATAGATTTTGCCCGCTTTTTTAAAGCGAACACCAATTACGTTGTACAAGCTTATCCCTCCTGCAACATCAACACCAATTGCTCCATTAGCCCTTGGGCATTCACGTTGGATTGAAGTCTCTTTTTCGCTTCTAATACAGCAAGGATCTGATTCGTCACCATCTGCTGTGTGGAATGCAGCGCGTGCTGCTTCATTGTCTGGAATAAGTCTTGATAAATGACTTTATCTTCATTTCCTATTTGAATCGACAATACATCACGATATATAAATAAAAGCATATCAAGACCAGTTTCTTGAAGGTCTTTCTCTTTGAAAAAAGGCATCCATTGATCTTGTATATAAAAAAATGCATGTTCTTTTCGCTGGTGTAAGACTTCATACAATTTTATCACTTTCGCTCTAGACTCTGCAAACTGATCATTTCGACTTAATTCGAGTGCTTCTGCTAAATTATTGGTTAAATTCGACAAAAGCCTTGCGAGATCCTGAGACACGCCTTCTTGTAAAAGCTGCTGCTCCAAAGATTGCGGCTGTAACGGCTGAAAGCTAAGCATCTGACATCTTGAAATAATCGTATCCAGCATTTTATGCGATTGTTCAGTGATTAAAACTGCCATCGTTTCCCGGTTGGGCTCCTCTAGGAACTTTAATAAACTGTTCGCAGCATTGACCGTCATTTTGTCCGCATGGAGAATGATATACATTTTCCGATGCGATTCTACTCCTGCTTTTGTAAATTCCTCCTGCAAAGCCTGCACTTGCGCCTTCTTAATTGATTGACCGTCAGGCTGCACTAGATGTAAATCTGGATGGTTGCCAGACTGAATTCTTTTGCAGTTTTGACAGGACTCGCATGGTTTCACTCCTGCTTCCAAACAAAAAAAGCTCTTCGCTAAAAGCATCGCAGCATCTAGCTTTCCTGTCCCTTTTTTTCCTTCAAATAAATAAGCATGAGCCAGTCGGTCTTTATCAATACTATTAAAAATCAGCCGCATGACGCGCGGCTGTAACTCATTCATGTCATCCCAGCTAATTGCCATGTTATCACTCTCTATGTGTAAAGGTTAATCAATAAACCTTTTATTTCTCCAATACGTTCAAGCAAATCAATCGAGGGTTTCTCTTGATTCATCATATCCTCTGTTAACTCAATCAGCTTTTCATCTAATGCTTTGACTAAAGCGAGTGTTCGCGTGTTGCCATAAATGTCAAAGCTCCTTGATGTCTCTATATTTAATCCATTATCGACTGTTTCTTTTACAAAGCGTTTCACAAGTCCTTTAAACCTAGCCAAATCTTTAAGGTTTCGTGACTTTGTCAGTTTCTTGCCGAAGACTTCGATATCGCTCAGCATGACTGTCAGCTGCTCTAAACGCATTTTACCACTTTGTGTCTCCATCGATGATTTAAACGATGCTGAAGTTTGGCTTCCTTTCATCGCTTGAAGTTCACGCTTTTCTAAAAGCAGCCGCATATCTTGATTAATTTTCACAGCAACCCATCCTTAAAATTGATGAAATTGTTCAACTGGCAGAATAAAAACGGTAGCTCCACCAACTTCAACCTCAACAGGGTATGGTACATATGAATCTGCATTTCCACCCATTGGTGATACAGGCGCGATCATTTGATCACGTTTACGGCAATTTTCCTTGATTAGCTGTAACGCTTTATCCACTCGGACATCATCACAACCAATGATAAAAGTCGTATTCCCAGACTTTAGAAATCCACCAGTCGAAGCTAATTTTGTCACGCCGAATTGATGTTCGGTCAATATTTTCAATAACTTGCTGCTATCTTGATCCTGTACAACGGCAACAATTAATTTCATTTGAATGGCCTCCTTCATTTTAGGCACAGGTGACATGCCGATGTCTTCCTCTATATTATAACAACGATTGGGAATGAGGTCATATTTGATTTTTCTTTAATGTGTCCTGAATCAGCTGAAACACTTCATTAAAGACATCCTGAACAGGCTGAGACGCATCTACTACACGGAATCGTTCTGGTGATTGCGCAATCAGCAGCTCATATCCTTCTCTGACCATTTGATGAAATTTCAGTGTTTCCATGTCTAATCGATTTTTTTCTCTTCCTTGATTGGCATCAATTCGCTTTAGACCTTCCTCTGGTGTAATGGAAAAGTAAATGGTCATTTGCGGCATCGTGCCATCAATGGCAAAATCATTAATGGACTTGACTTCTTCAATCCCAAGCCCTCTCGCATAGCCCTGATAAGCAAGGGAGCTGTCGACAAAACGATCACATAAAACAGTTTCCCCCCGCTTCAATGCCGGTTCTACTTTTTCAGCCAAATGCTGCCTTCTAGCTGCTGCATAAAGCAGTGCCTCTGTTTTTGCGTCCATTTTTGTATTTTTTTCATTTAAAATCACTTCACGAATTTGCTCTGCAATGTCAATGCCTCCGGGCTCACGTGTCGCCATCACTGCATAGCCTTGACGTTCCATTTCTTCGTACACTTTTCGAATCACTGTCGTTTTTCCAGCACCCTCAGGCCCTTCAAACGTAATAAACATACCGCTCATAGTGTCTCCTCTTCTATATAAACATATAATTTTCTCTGGTGAATCACCTGACTTGCTTGCACATGAACTTGATGCCCAAGCAAACGGCTTAACGTCGCAATTTGATCTGATTCAATCGGTTGTCCTTTAATCATCAAAGGAATGCCAGGCGGATAGGGAATGACCGATTCTGCACTAATCCGGCCAGCTGCTTTTTCGAATGGAACAGCTTCTACATCTCGCTTCTGCTGATCGTGCTCTAAGAAGAGCGTTCCCGTTTGAGGCTCTTTTTTTACAAGCAATGAATCACTTTGCTGAAGAGCCTGCTCTATAGCTGTAAAAGGAATGTCCTTTGTATGTCTTAGACCAAAAACGAGTAACACTTGATGTTCATCCGCAAGTTCTGGGTGAACATCCACCGACTCAAGCACCTTTTTGAGTTCATAGCCTGTCAGCCCTTTTGTTGAACGAATGACACATTTTAATGGATCCATAGGTAAAGAGTCAGACTCAACCACTTCGAGATTGGAGATCATATTGAACTGTGCTTTCAGCTTTGCCAAGTCTCTCATGATTTCATCCATTAACCCTTTTCCCTTCAACTCCTCCACATAAGCTCTCGCCAAATCTAACGAAGCCATAATTGGATAAGAAGGTGAACTGCTTTGAAGCATCGTTAATAACGTCTTTATCCGCTTCACATCCATTCGGTCTCCTTGAAGATGGAGATAAGACCCCATCGTCATTGCCGGAAGGGTTTTATGTGCTGATTGTACCACCACGTCTGCTCCATAGGAAAGGGCAGATGGAGGAAAGGCACCGCCTAATACAAAATGAGCACCATGCGCCTCATCAACTAATACAATGATGCCAGCTTCATGACACATTTGAATGAGTCCTGATAAATCAGCTGCATGTCCGTAGTAGTTCGGATATGTCAAAACGATTGCCCGGCAGTTAGGATGTGTCGCCATAGCTTGTTTGACTGTTTCCTCCGTCACATGAGTTGGGACGTGCAAGTGCGGATCACTCTCGGTTTCTAGCATAATAGGCGTCGCTCCCGCAAGCTCAATCGCATGGAACACAGACTTATGACAATTTCGCTGAACGAAAATGCCCTCCCCAGCCTGACACGCAGACATCACCATTGCCAAATTGCCAACGGTTGTGCCATTCACAAGGAAAAAACTTTGTTTAGCTCCATATAGCTTTGCCAATAAATCCTCTGCCTCTTGAATCACCCCAGTCGGATGGTGAAGATCATCTAGACCTTCAAGTTCTGTCACATCCAGCTGAAGAATGGATTCATAATAGGACCGTGCCTCATCAAAAAAGACATCTCCATTGTGATGTCCCGGAACGTGAAAAGAATAGGGCTTCTTTTCCGCATGTTGTGATAATGCTGTATATAAAGGTGTTTTCAAACAAATCGACCCTTTTCACTTAAACGATATCTCATATCTATTATAACGTTCAAACAAGTGAACTGAAAGATGGATTCTCATTCCTTTATTGGTTTATGATTCACCAGCTTCTGCTCTGCCTCATGCATCCTGCTTTTTAATTGAGCTCGTTCTTGGCTCCCATGTTCTTTTACCTGCAACGTTTCCTGCAATGTTTCGGCCAATTGGCGCTGAACCTTTTTCAACGTATCTATAGGCGTTAAGGATGCATCTTCAAGCAGCTGTCCTTGCTGCTTCGATACCTGTTCATATGTTTGCTGGATACGCTGTTCAAGCGCTGAATTGGCTCGCTGCTGAATATGATTGAACGCAATCGACATTTGGTTGATCCATAAAGGAATTGATGCGGAAACAGTTGATTGAATATGATTGGCTAATGTATGGTTTGTATGCTGAATCATTCGAATTTGGGCATTACATTGCAGTGCGATTTGACGGCTCAACAGCAAATCATACTTCCGTTCTTTTAATCTCTCCATATATTCTTCTTCATCGACTTCCCGACTCATCAATTGTTCCTCAAATGTCCGATCATGTGACTGTGATTCTGTTAGGGCATTTTGCTCTAACAGCGTCAATTTTGCTTCAACTGCTGCAACCTGTAACGTCATCTCTTGAAAGTATGATTGATTTTCTTCAAATAAACGCTCCAATAACTTATGGTCCGAAATTAACACACCTCTGGCGTAACGAAGCCTTGCTGACAATCTCTCTATCTGTGCTTCTGCTTGTTTAAAACGAGATATGATCTCCTGAGTAGAACGCTTTTCTCGCTGAAATAACCTTAAAAAAAAGCCTCGCTTCTTTGGCAATAAATCCTCTGGCTCCACTAAATGCAGTTGCTGTAAAAAAGCTTCTAGAACGTCTCCGATTTGGTCAATATCTTTTTTCTCCACATATTGCATCATTTGTTTTGATTGTTCTAACAATCGTTCCTGCACACGTGTGCCATAGAAAAGTAGTTTTTGTGGATGGTCAGGGATCTTCTCAGCTCGCTGTAGCGCCTCCTGCTTTTCCTCATCAGATAAGGTATCAAACACCCGAAACGGAAGATCTGTAGTAGATGGGGCTGGTGGTATGACTGGATCTTCTGGTTTCATCGAGTTTGACTCCTTTCATATCTATTTTTTAATCATTTTATCGGCCACTTCAAGTTCAATATGAAGTGCTTCTATATCTCTTCCTAAAACTTGCTGTAAATCATTCGTCAATTGCTTTTGCAGTTCAGTCAGCGTAACTCGAGTTTGGCTTAATGTCATTTCAAGCTCATGGCTACGATTCGGCTGATTATACAGCAGTGCATATTTCTCAGTTAATTCAACAACAGAATCCAAACTCTCAAAATAAAACCGCTGTGCATCATAAAACCGGTTCGGTTCCTTTTTTGTTATCGTATAGATGCGTCGTGCAAGCCGAAGAATTTCATAATTATGCTTGATCGTCTGTACGTTCTTCACAGCAAATAAAGCTTTCTTCAAACGAACCAGCTTTTGCCCAGCTTCTTTTAAGTGCTGTTTAATATATATATAATCACTGCGAGACAGTCCGTGTTTCTTCAAAAACAACTGGAAGGCAGCCCATCGGCTTCCTGCAAACATCACACCCCACCCAATCATCGCATACAGTATCGACAATCCAACATGATGATGGAAAACACCAATACTGACAGTTAAAATCACCAGCGAAAAAAGAGTAGAGAGAACGGCCCATACAAATGTGTAAAAAATTGATTTCATGTTCATCGACTCCTATGAATAATCAGGCTCTCTGTTTATCTTATTATTTATTACGGTTGATGTCCAAACTAAGTTCCAAAAAACAGGCCCAATCACCGATTGCCCATAAAAAAAGACCATCTAATGGTCTATGAATACAAAGGCGGCGTATGAAGATTTTTAAGCTTTCTTACATAATCAGCATAACTAGGATCCGAGGTTGATGTAGAAATTAACTTCCGTTCACAATCTCGGCATAAAAACTGATGATATAAATAAATTCCCTTTGTTTTTTTCTCTTCACAAATCAAACAAATTGCTTCTCGCTCTTTTTTGCTCATTGTGACACCTCCACTTATAGCTTCAGTATGCCCTAGCGCTTTCAATTGTATACAAAATTAAGAATGTTTTAGATGATAGTTTAGTATATGTATCCATGCCAGATCGAGTGTTTGTTCCTTTTTTAAAATACAAAAAAGACCAGTTCCGACTGGAACTGATCCTTTGAAAAGCTTGGCGGCGTCCTACTCTCACAGGGGGAAACCCCCAACTACCATCGGCGCTGAAGAGCTTAACTTCCGTGTTCGGTATGGGAACGGGTGTGACCTCTTCGCTATCGCCACCAAACCTGATGGAGAGAATGTTCTCTCAAAACTAGATAACAATGTTCATTTTTCACATTAGAATATAGGTTAAGTCCTCGATCTATTAGTATCTGTCAGCTCCACGTGTCACCACGCTTCCACCTCAG
>NZ_SEIZ01000010.1:0-61456 GCF_004634445.1 Bacillus sp. 005/A4HT-01/001 | reverse complement strand
CTGAGGTGGAAGCGTGGTGACACGTGGAGCTGACAGATACTAATAGATCGAGGACTTAACCTATATTCTAATGTGAAAAATGAACATTGTTATCTAGTTTTGAGAGAACATTCTCTCCATCAGGTTTGGTGGCGATAGCGAAGAGGTCACACCCGTTCCCATACCGAACACGGAAGTTAAGCTCTTCAGCGCCGATGGTAGTTGGGGGTTTCCCCCTGTGAGAGTAGGACGCCGCCAAGCTTTTCAAAGGATCAGTTCCAATCGGAACTGGTCTTTTTTGTGTTTTTGGGACGTTTGGTACCAGATAAATGTGGAAATAATATTGTTAGTTGAGCGATTATCTTGAAAAATCGATCGAAAAAATTTATAGTAAGATTAAAGTCAAATATAGTCAAAGTCAATGGAGGAGGAGGCGGAGTGGCACAAAATATTTCTGATATCATCGAGCAGTATTTGAAGGAAGTCTTGGATCAGAATGGTCGAGAAATATTAGAAATTAAACGCAATGAAATTGCAGATAAGTTTCAATGCGTACCTTCACAAATTAACTATGTTATCAATACACGCTTTACGAGCGAAAGAGGTTATATCGTCGAAAGTAAGCGTGGCGGCGGTGGCTATATCCGTATCATTAAAGTCAAAATGAATGATGAAGTCGATTTATTGAACAACATTATTTCCCAAATATATCATCGTTTATCACAGGCTGCATCTGATCATATCATCATGCGTCTTGTTGAGAACAACATTTTATCCGAAAGAGAAGCAAAGATGATGATTAGTGTCATGGACCGTTCTGTTTTACACATTGATTTACCTGAACGAGATGAACTGAGAGCTCGGATGATGAAAGCGATGTTAAATGCTTTGAAATTAAAGTAAAGCGGGTGAAAAGATTGATTTGTCAAGAATGCAATGAGAGACCAGCCACTTTTCACTTTACGAAAGTAATAAATGGAGAAAAACAAGAAATGCACATATGTGAACAATGTGCAAAAGAAAACAGTGATTCATATGCTATGAGTGGAAACCAAGGTTTCTCGATTCACAACTTATTATCAGGCTTATTGAATATTGATCCTAGCTTTACCACAAGTGCGAATAAAGGATCATCTATTTTTCAAGAGGCAAGAGAAGTGGATCAATGTCCTAAGTGTGGCTTAACTTTTCAGCAATTCAGGAAAACAGGCCGTTTTGGCTGTGCAGAATGTTATCGAACCTTTGATCAGTATTTAAATCCTGTTTTAAGGAAAGTCCATAGTGGAAATACAGTCCATAATGGAAAAGTCCCTAAACGGATTGCCGGCAGTCTGCATGTTCGCCGGAAACTTGAGTTAATGCAGCAAGAACTAAAGCAGCTAATTGAACAGGAAGAGTTTGAAAAAGCAGCGGAAGTTCGAGATCAAATTCGTGCATTAGAGCATGAGCAATCTCAGCAGAGGGAGGGAGATTAACGACATGTCGCTCCAGCATTTTATTCAAGACGCATTAAGTCAATGGATGAAACAGAAAGGACCAGAAAGTGACATTGTTCTAAGCAGTCGTATTCGGTTGGCACGCAACCTAGAGCATGTTCGTTTCCCAACTCAGTTTTCTCAAGAGGAGGCTGAAGCTGTTCTTCAGCAATTCGAGCAAAAGTTTGTGAGCCAGGAAGTGAAGGACATTGGAAACTTTGTTCTGATTCGAATGAATGAAACGCAGCCTTTGGCTAAAAGGGTACTTGTTGAAAAGCATTTGATTAGCCCCAATTTAGCAGAATCAAGATTTGGCGGCTGTTTGCTTTCAGAAAATGAAGAAATCAGTGTCATGCTGAATGAGGAAGACCATATTCGTATTCAATGCTTGTTCCCAGGATTTCAGCTGGCTAATGCACTAAAAGCAGCTAACCAAATAGATGACTGGATTGAAGAGCAAGTGGATTATGCGTTTTCTGAAAAGCGAGGATACTTAACGAGCTGTCCGACCAATGTAGGTACAGGTATTAGGGCTTCAGTCATGATGCACTTACCAGCATTAGCCCTGACAAGACAAATGAATCGCATTATTCCTGCAATTAATCAATTAGGTCTTGTGGTCAGAGGAATTTATGGTGAGGGTAGCGAAGCAATAGGAAACATCTTTCAAATTTCAAATCAAATGACACTGGGTCAATCAGAAGAAGATATTGTAGATGACTTGAATAGTGTGACGGCGCAGCTCATTGAACAAGAGCGATCTGCACGTAAGGCATTATATCAGACGTCTAAAATTGAACTTGAAGACAGAGTGTACCGTTCCTTGGGGATTTTGGCTAATTGTCGCATGATTGAATCTAAGGAAACGGCTAAGTGTTTGTCAGATGTGCGACTTGGAATTGATTTAGGTATCATTAAGGGGCTTTCAAGTAATATACTGAATGAACTCATGATTTTGACACAGCCTGGCTTCCTTCAGCAATATTCAGGAGGAGCCTTGGAACCAAATGAAAGAGATATAAAACGAGCAGCAATTATTAGAGAAAGGCTGCGCTTAGAAATGCATAGGAATGGACAGGAGGATGAAACGATATGATGTTTGGAAGATTCACTGAAAGAGCTCAAAAGGTATTAGCACTTGCACAAGAAGAAGCCATTCGCCTAGGCCATAAGAACATCGGAACAGAGCATATTTTACTTGGTCTTGTACGTGAAGGTGAGGGCATTGCCGCAAAAGCATTAGAAGCACTGGGCCTTGTTTCAGATAAAATCCAAAAAGAAGTCGAGAGCTTGATTGGAAGAGGGCAAGAGGTGTCTCAAGCTATTCCTCATTACACACCTAGAGCGAAGAAGGTTACGGAGCTTTCTATGGATGAAGCGAGAAAGCTTGGTCATTCCTATGTAGGGACAGAACATATTCTTTTAGGTCTTATTCGTGAGGGAGAGGGTGTAGCTGCCCGTGTCTTAAATAACCTCGGAGTAAGCTTAAATAAAGCACGCCAGCAAGTATTGCAGCTTCTAGGCAGCAATGAAACGGGTGCATCTGCGGCAGGATCTAATAGCAATGCCAATACACCAACTTTAGATAGCTTGGCAAGAGACTTAACGGCTATTGCGAAAGAGGACAGCTTGGACCCTGTGATTGGCCGTAGCAAAGAAATTCAGCGTGTCATTGAGGTCCTAAGTAGAAGAACAAAGAATAACCCTGTCTTGATTGGAGAGCCTGGTGTTGGTAAAACAGCGATCGCAGAAGGCCTCGCACAGCAAATTATTCACAACGAAGTGCCTGAAATTTTGCGTGATAAACGAGTCATGACACTTGATATGGGAACCGTTGTAGCGGGAACGAAATATCGTGGTGAATTCGAGGATCGTTTGAAAAAAGTCATGGACGAAATCCGTCAGGCTGGAAATATCATTCTCTTCATTGATGAGCTTCATACACTGATTGGTGCAGGAGGAGCAGAGGGTGCGATTGATGCCTCTAATATTCTAAAACCATCTTTAGCACGTGGTGAGCTTCAATGTATCGGGGCAACAACGTTAGATGAGTACCGTAAATATATTGAAAAAGATGCTGCACTTGAACGTCGATTCCAGCCAATTCAAGTGGACCAGCCATCTGTTGATGAAAGTATTCAAATTTTAAGAGGGCTTAGAGACCGTTATGAAGCACATCACCGTGTGTCTATTACAGATGAAGCCATTGAGGCGGCGGTAAAGCTTTCTGATCGTTATATCTCTGATCGTTTCCTTCCAGATAAGGCGATTGACTTAATTGATGAGGCGGGTTCAAAAGTTCGTTTACGTTCTTTCACAACACCGCCTAATCTAAAGGAACTTGAGCAAAAGCTGGATGAAGTACGCAAGGAAAAGGATGCAGCTGTTCAAAGTCAAGAATTCGAAAAAGCCGCTTCTCTTCGTGATACGGAGCAACGTTTGCGTGAAAAGGTAGAAGTGACGAAGAAATCTTGGAAAGAAAAGCAGGGACAAGAGAATTCAGAGGTTTCTGTGGATGATATCGCAATGGTTGTTTCTAGCTGGACGGGAGTACCTGTTTCAAAAATTGCTCAAACAGAAACAGATAAGCTTCTAAACATGGAACAATTGCTCCACTCTCGCGTCATTGGACAGGATGAAGCAGTTGTTGCTGTTGCAAAAGCTGTAAGACGTGCCCGTGCTGGACTAAAAGATCCGAAACGTCCGATAGGCTCCTTTATTTTCTTAGGGCCAACAGGTGTTGGTAAGACTGAGCTTGCAAGAGCACTCGCTGAGTCTATCTTCGGTGATGAAGAAGCGATGATTCGTATTGATATGTCTGAGTACATGGAAAAACACTCGACTTCAAGACTTGTTGGATCACCTCCAGGCTATGTGGGCTATGATGAGGGCGGTCAGCTGACTGAAAAAGTGAGAAGAAAGCCGTATTCTGTCGTGCTTCTAGATGAGATTGAAAAGGCGCACCCTGATGTGTTTAACATCTTACTTCAAGTGTTAGAAGATGGTCGTCTCACTGATTCTAAAGGTCGTACTGTTGACTTTAGAAATACGATTTTGATTATGACTTCAAACGTTGGAGCTAGTGAGCTGAAGCGCAATAAATATGTTGGCTTTAACGTGCAGGATGAAAGTCAAAATTACAAAGATATGAAAGGCAAAGTAATGGGTGAGTTGAAACGTGCGTTTAGACCGGAGTTCATCAACCGTATTGATGAAATCATTGTCTTCCACTCACTCGAAAAGAAACATCTAAAAGAGATTGTGTCTCTCATGTCTGATCAATTGACAAAACGACTAAAAGAGCAGGACCTTTCAATTGAATTGACGGAAGCAGCAAAAGCCAAGATTGCCGACGAAGGCGTAGATCTTGAGTATGGTGCTCGTCCGTTAAGAAGAGCGATTCAAAAGCACGTCGAGGATCGACTTTCTGAGGAATTGCTGAAAGGCAATATTGAAAAGGGCCAACATATCGTATTAGATGTAGAAGATGGAGAAATTGTCGTAAAAGCAACGGCTGCTACGAACTAATATAGTAAGAAAAAAGTGTGAGGCATACCAGTAAGTTGGATGCCTCCCTTTACTTATTTTCTGACCAGTATAAGGAGTTGTATTCTTCAATCTATGGCTAAGTCAAAATCAAAATTTATATGCCAATCGTGCGGTTATGAGTCAGCCAAATGGATGGGGAAATGTCCCGGCTGCGGCACTTGGAACAGTATGACAGAAGAGGTCGTTCGTAAAGAGCCGGCAAATCGTCGAAGTGCGTTTAATCATTCTGTTCAAACCATTCAAAAACCTTCACCTATATCTGCAATTGAAACATCCGAAGAACCCCGAATTAAAACGAATTTAGAAGAATTTAACCGAGTATTAGGAAGTGGAATTGTCAAAGGTTCACTCGTTCTTATTGGCGGTGATCCTGGGATTGGGAAGTCCACACTATTATTACAAGTTTCAGCACAGCTATCAGATCAAAATCAGAATGTGTTATACATATCTGGTGAGGAATCAATCAAACAAACGAAGCTTAGGGCGGACCGTCTCGGTATTGAAAGTGCCTCTTTACATGTTTTGGCTGAAACCGATATGGAGTATATAACGTCTGCTATACAAGAGATGAAACCCGCTTTTGTTGTGGTCGATTCAATTCAAACCGTTTATCAAAGCGATATCACGTCAGCTCCTGGATCTGTTTCTCAGGTGAGGGAATGCACTGCCCAGCTGATGAAAATTGCCAAGACGAATGGTATTCCTATTTTTATCGTTGGTCACGTGACGAAGGAGGGCTCGATTGCTGGGCCGCGCCTTTTAGAGCATATGGTAGATACAGTTCTTTATTTTGAAGGGGAGCGCCATCATACGTTTCGTATTTTACGGGCAGTGAAAAACCGTTTTGGTTCAACGAATGAATTAGGAATTTTTGAAATGAGAGAGGAAGGGCTCACAGAGGTATTAAACCCATCAGAAATCTTCTTAGAAGAGCGGTCAGCAGGTGTATCTGGATCGTGTGTTGTTGCCTCAATGGAAGGAACAAGACCTGTTCTAGTGGAGATACAAGCACTTATTTCACCGACGAGCTTTGGGAATCCACGGAGAATGGCTACTGGCCTTGATCATAACCGAGTGTCATTGCTTATGGCCGTTTTAGAAAAACGGGTAGGGCTGCTACTGCAAAACCAAGATGCCTACTTAAAGGTCGCAGGTGGTGTGAAACTTGATGAACCAGCGATAGACTTGGCTATTGCCGTTAGTATTGCATCAAGTTTTAAAGATGCAGCGCCGCATCAAGCAGATTGCTTTATAGGAGAAGTGGGTCTGACGGGAGAAGTCAGAAGAGTATCAAGAATTGAACAGCGTGTGCAGGAAGCTGCTAAACTAGGATTTAAGCGAATGTTTATTCCTCAGGCGAATATAGATGGATGGAAAAAACCGAGAGGGATTGAGTTAGTCGGTGTAGAAAATGTAGCAGAGGCACTTCGTATTTCACTAGGGGGATCATAGAAATGGAAAAAGAGAAAAAAGGAGCGAGAGAAGTCGATCTCTTAGATATTGTCCAGTTTGTGGCACCGGGGACACCCCTGCGGGCAGGGATTGAAAACGTCCTAAGAGCCAATACTGGAGGGCTCATTGTTGTTGGTTATAACGATAAAGTGAAAAGTGTGGTAGATGGAGGATTTCATATTAATTCTGCTTTCTCCCCAGCACATTTATATGAATTGGCGAAGATGGATGGGGCGATTATTTTAAGTGACTCTGGTCAAAAAATCTTGTATGCGAATACACAGCTCATGCCGGATGCAACCATTCATTCATCAGAAACAGGCATGAGACACCGAACAGCTGAACGTGTAGCAAAGCAGACAGGTTGCTTAATCATTGCCATTTCTGAACGTCGGAACGTCATTACCTTATACCAAGGGAATCGACGATATACGCTGAAAGATATTGGTTTTATTTTGACGAAGGCCAACCAAGCGATACAAACACTTGAGAAATATAAAACCATTTTAGATCACGCCATTTCTGCGTTGAGCGCCTTAGAATTTGAAGAGCTTGTGACCTTTGGTGATGTATTATCCGTGCTACATCGTTATGAAATGGTACTTAGAATCAAAAATGAAATCAATATGTATATCAAAGAGCTTGGGACAGAAGGACACTTGATCCGTCTGCAAGTCAATGAGCTGATTACAGATATGGAGCAGGAAGCGGCGTTATTTATTAAAGATTACGTGAAAGAAAAGATCAAAGATCCATATGTGCTACTGAAACAGCTCCAAGATATGTCGAGTTTTGAGCTTTTAGATGACTCCATTTTGTACAAGTTACTTGGCTATCCAGCATCTACAAATATTGACGAATATGTGTACACTAGAGGATACAGATTACTTCATAAAATCCCTAGACTGCCTATGCCAATCGTTGAAAACGTGGTCGAAGCATTTGGTGTGCTAGATCGAATTATGGAAGCAGATGTACAAGATTTGGATGAAGTAGAAGGAATTGGAGAAGTAAGAGCGAAAAAGATAAAAAAAGGATTAAAAAGACTGCAAGAAAAACATTATATCGACCGTCAGCTATAAAAAGAGAAATTTTTCTTAAATACGGTTAAAAATGGATGAATATGGGTATATTAATGATGGTTTTGTTTTCTGTTCATGATGATAGGAAACTTAAGCATATATCAATGTCAGATGAAGGTGGATTGACAGATGAAAAATAAAGGAGGTGAAGGTATGTTAAAAAGAATCGTTCAGGCGTTTTTTATCATTTTCGGTGCAGTTGTAGGGATTTTTATCATTCCAGAGTTATTTCTGCTGTTAAATGTGAAGGACATACCTTTCATAACAAATGCTTACTCTTCAGCACTAATAGGAGCCGCTGTGTTCTTTATCATTGGTAAATGGTGCACAGGCTATGTGGTTAATTGGGTGAAATGGATCGAGGATTCTCTATTGAAGGCGCCTCTTCCTGATCTTATATCTGGAAGTTTCGGTTTAGTATTTGGACTTATTCTAGCATATCTTATTGTAAACGTGATCCCGCTAAACAATATCCCATATCATATTTTTGGTACCATTATTCCGATTTTCCTGGCTTTCTTTTTAGGATACCTTGGATTTCAGGTAGGGTTTAAGAAGAAGGATGAAATGATGGGGCTGTTCTCTCGATCTGCAAAGGTCACAAAGAAAAAAGGAGCAGCTGATGATGAACCTGAAATAGAAGATAAAAAGCTGAAAATTTTAGACACAAGTGTTATCATTGATGGAAGAATCGCAGATATTTGTCAAACTGGATTCCTAGAAGGTGTGATGGTCATTCCTCAATTTGTACTTGAGGAATTACAGCATATTGCCGACTCTTCTGATGTATTAAAGAGAAATAGAGGCCGAAGAGGTCTTGATATTTTAAATCGTATCCAAAAAGAACTGGATATTAAAGTTGAAATTTACGAAGGTGACTTTGAAGATATTCAAGAGGTTGACAGCAAGCTTGTGAAACTCGCTAAGTTAACTTCAGGTGTTGTTGTGACAAATGATTTTAATTTAAATAAAGTATGCGAACTTCAAAAAGTAGCAGTGTTAAACATCAATGATCTAGCCAATGCAGTCAAACCGGTTGTACTGCCTGGGGAAGAAATGAAGGTACAGGTCATCAAAGATGGGAAAGAGCATAACCAAGGTGTTGCTTACTTAGATGACGGTACGATGATTGTGGTCGAAGAAGGACGCAATTATATTGGAAAAGACATTGATGTGCTCGTCACGAGTGTGCTGCAAACTGCTGCTGGAAGAATGATTTTTGCGAAGCCAAAACTTCTGGAGAAGGCGCTCTAAAGGGAGAACGAACATGTATTATGAAGTAGTTATTCCGGCTGCGGGGCAGGGGAAGCGAATGAAGGCCGGCCGCAATAAACTTTTTATTGAATTGAAAAGAATGCCGGTCATCATCCACACACTGAAGGTGTTTGACGCTCATTCACAATGCAGACGCATGATCTTAGCGATCAATGAAGAAGAGCGTCGTGACTTTGAAAGGCTACTGAAGGTACACGCTTTTCAAACGCCTGTTTCACTTGTCACTGGCGGTGAAGAACGGCAGCAAAGTGTATACGAAGGATTGAAGGCTGTGCAAGATGCGGACATCGTGCTTGTTCATGATGGCGCAAGGCCTTTTATTAAGCATACACAGATTGACTTGCTCGTTAAAGCAGCGATTGAAAAAGGCTCCGCAGTCGTAGCGGTACCAGTGAAAGACACAATCAAACGCGTTCAAGAAGGCAAAGTGGAACAAACCATTGAACGTCAGAGCTTGTGGGCAGTCCAGACCCCACAAGCTTTTCGTCATTCTATTTTAAAAGAAGCGCATGAACATGCGGAGCGGACAGGCTTTCTTGGAACAGATGACGCCAGTCTTGTGGAACAATTACACGGTGAGAGTGTGTATATTGTCCAAGGAGACTATACCAATATTAAACTGACAACACCGGATGATTTATTGGTTGCCAAGGCAATTATGGATGCGGAAAGAGGGTACTAGAACATGTTTAGAATAGGACAAGGTTTTGATGTACATCAATTAACAGAGGGAAGACCTCTTATTATTGGCGGTGTGACGATCCCTTATGAAAAGGGTCTACTTGGGCATTCAGATGCGGATGTACTGCTTCATACTGTGGCGGATGCCTGCCTAGGTGCGATTGCAGAAGGAGATATCGGCAGACATTTCCCAGACACGGATCCGGAGTTTAAAGATGCAGACTCTTTTAAATTACTTCAGCACGTGTGGGCGCTTGTAAAAGAAAAAGGCTATACACTGGTGAATATCGATTGCACGATCATGGCGCAAAAACCAAAGATGGCACCATACATTCAGCCAATGTGTGAGAAAATCGCAGAAGCCCTTGAGGCAGATGTCACACAGGTGAATGTCAAAGCAACAACGACAGAGAAACTTGGATTTACAGGAAGAGGCGAAGGAATTGCCTCTCAAGCAACCGTACTTCTTCAGAAAAAGTAAAATCCGTTTTGATGAGAATGGGTTTTGATGATAAAATACGTTTATAAAAAATTGGTGTCAGACAACATGATGCAGATGAAAGGAAGTTAAACTCATGGGAAATGAAGTGCGTGTTCGTTATGCACCGAGTCCAACTGGTCATTTACATATTGGGAATGCTAGAACGGCTCTTTTCAACTATTTGTTCGCACGCAGCCAAGGCGGCAAATTTATTATTCGAATCGAGGATACGGATCAAAAGCGTAATGTAGAAGGCGGAGAAGAAAGCCAGCTTCGCCATTTGCAGTGGCTCGGGATTGATTGGGACGAGAGCATTGATAAAGATGGGGGCTACGGTCCTTACAGACAATCAGAGCGTAATGATATTTACAAAAAATATTATGACGAGCTGCTAGAGAAAGACTTGGCGTATAAGTGCTATTGTACGGCTGAAGAACTAGAAGAAGAGCGTGAAGCACAAATTGCCCGCAGTGAAATGCCTCGATACTCTGGTAAATGCAGTCATTTATCAAAAGAAGAAGAGGACAAGCTGATTGCTGAAGGAAGAGAGCCAAGCATCCGCTTCCGAGTGCCTAAAGGAGAGATCATCAAATTTGATGATATGGTCAAAGGCGAGATTTCATTTGAAACAGACGGCATCGGTGACTTTGTCATTGTGAAGAAAGATGGTACGCCAACGTATAACTTCGCTGTAGCAGTGGATGATCATTTGATGAAAATGACTCACATTCTTCGTGGTGAGGATCACATCTCGAATACACCTAAACAAATTATGGTCTTCAATGCATTTGGCTGGGATGTTCCGCTGTTCGGACATATGACGCTGATTGTAAACGAGAACCGCAAGAAATTAAGCAAGCGTGATGAATCAATTATCCAGTTCATCGAACAGTATAAGAACTTGGGCTATTTACCAGAAGCTTTGTTTAACTTCATTGCACTACTTGGGTGGTCTCCAGTTGGTGAAGAGGAACTATTTACAAAAGAGCAGTTCATCGATATTTTCGATGTCAATCGACTTTCTAAGTCACCAGCTCTCTTCGATATGCATAAACTAAAATGGGTGAATAACCAATACGTAAAAGCACTTGATCTTGATCAAGTTGTGGCTCTTACACTTCCACATCTTCAAAAGGCAGGCAAGGTAAGCGAGCAGCTGTCAGAAGAAGAAAACACGTGGGTGCGCAAACTCATTTCTCTATACCACGAGCAATTGAGCTACGGAGCAGAAATTGTTGAGTTAACAGAGTTGTTCTTTAAGGAACAAATTGAGTATAATCAAGAGGCAAAGGAAGTTCTTGCAGAAGAGCAAGTACCAGAAGTGATGGCTTCGTTTGCAGGTCAGCTTGAACGTCTAGAGTCTTTCACACCTGATGAAATCAAAGCTGCCATTAAAGCGGTACAAAAAGAAACAGGGCATAAAGGCAAGAAACTATTCATGCCAATTCGTGTGGCTGTCACAGGACAAACGCATGGCCCAGAGCTTCCGCAAAGTATTGAACTACTAGGTAAAGAGACGGTATTAAACCGCATTAAACAAATATAAGGAAAATCGTTGCGAGGGAGAAGTACAATGTTTTCGCCTATCACAGAAAGAGTCTTCACCGGCTGAAAGAGACTTATGGGCAGACGTTGGAAATGCACCCTCAAGACCCTTGAGGAACACGTATGTTAGTATGCAAGGGCGGTACCCTCCGTTATGGGATGAAGTTGAGAAGGCTGCGAAATGAGGGCTTTCTAAACAGAGTGGAACCGCGTTTTCAAAACGTCTCTGTCATATGGCAGAGGCGTTTTTTATTTGTCCAAAAAAGAGAGCAAGTCCTAAGAGAGATTGATGGGGAAGAACGGGGGGAGCATGTGTTTTTCAAAATGCTGAAAGAAGATATTGATACTGTGTTTGATCAAGATCCTGCTGCTAGAAGCTATCTTGAAGTAGTGCTAACCTATTCAGGGCTTCATGCGATTTGGGCTCATCGTGTTGCGCATGCATTTTACAAGCATAAGCTGTATTTTCTTGCGCGGATCATTTCTCAGGTCAGCCGGTTTTTCACAGGGGTTGAGATTCACCCAGCAGCAACCATCGGCCGGCGGTTCTTTATTGATCACGGCATGGGCGTCGTGATTGGGGAAACATGTGAAATTGGCGATAACGTCACTGTTTTCCAAGGCGTGACATTAGGGGGAACAGGGAAAGAAAAGGGAAAGCGGCATCCAACTATTTTGGACGATGCCCTGATTGCGACTGGTGCTAAGGTGCTCGGTTCCATTACCGTAGGAAAAGGGTCCAAGATTGGTGCGGGGTCTGTTGTGTTAAAAGACGTACCAGACCATTCCACTGTTGTAGGTATACCTGGGCGAGTGGTCGTTCAAAATGGAAAGAAAATCAATCGTGATCTCAATCATCAAGATTTGCCAGATCCAGTTTCTGATCGTTTCAAAGAATTGGAGCGAGAAATGGAAAAGCTAAAACGTGAGCTGGCTTCATTGAGCAGAAAGGAAGAACAATCATGACAATCAATATTTATAATACATTGACACGTAAGAAGGAAGAGTTTGTCCCACTTGAACCAGGAAAGGTCAAGATGTATGTGTGCGGACCAACCGTGTATAACTACATTCACATCGGGAATGCAAGACCTGCCATTGTATATGACACGGTACGTAAGTATTTAGAATATAGCGGCTATGATGTGAATTTCGTATCCAACTTTACTGATGTGGATGATAAACTCATCAAAGCAGCAAATGAATTAGGCGAAGATGTCCCAACGATTGCTGATCGATTTATCCAAGCATACTTTGAGGACGTCAGTGCATTAGGCTGCAAAAAAGCAGACCTTCACCCGCGAGTGACAGAAAATATGGATGATATCATTGCGTTTATCGCCACATTGATTGAAAAAGGCTACGCCTATGAAGCAGATGGTGACGTGTATTACAGCACACGCTCATTTGAAGGCTACGGAAAACTGTCTCACCAATCGATTGATGAATTAAAGACAGGTGCCCGTATTCGTGTAGGTGAAAAGAAAAGGGATGCACTCGACTTTGCATTATGGAAGGCCGCAAAGGATCAGGAGATTTCTTGGGATAGCCCGTGGGGCGAAGGGCGTCCAGGCTGGCACATCGAGTGCTCTGCGATGGTCAAAAAATATTTAGGCGATACGATTGACATTCATGCTGGCGGACAGGATTTAACGTTCCCTCACCACGAGAATGAGATTGCTCAATCTGAGGCTTTGACAGGAAAACCTTTTGCGAAGTATTGGATGCATAACGGGTATATTAATATTGAGAATGAAAAAATGTCAAAATCACTTGGGAACTTTGTGCTCGTACATGACATTATTAAAGAACAAGATCCAGATGTGCTTCGTTTCTTTATGCTGTCGGTTCACTATCGTCATCCAATCAATTACTCCATTGACTTATTGGAAAGTACAAAGAGTGCATTTAACAGACTCAAAACATCCTATTCAAATCTACATCATCGCCTTGAGAGCAGTACCAATTTAACAGAGGATAACACTGAATGGCTGACAAAGATTGAAGAGCAGCGAGCGACATTTATTTCTGAAATGAATGATGACTTCAATACGGCAAATGCCATCTCTGTTTTATTTGAACTAGCGAAACAAGCGAATTACTATATGGAAAATGATCATACTTCTGAGGAAGTGATCAAGGCATTTATTGGCTTGTTCCAAGAAATCACATCCGTCCTCGGCTTCTCACTAGAAGAAAAGCACACGCTTGACGAAGAGGTAGAAGCATTAATTGAGAAGCGGAATGAAGCTAGAAGGAATCGTGACTTCGCATTGTCTGATCAAATTCGTGACCAGTTAAAGAGCATGAATATTGTATTGGAGGACACTCCTCAAGGTACGCGCTGGAAAAGAGGAGAATAGGTCATGTTGAATTTTGAAAAGCTGAAAGACGGAAAACAGTTGAACGGACTTGCACTTGCTTATATGGGTGATGCCATTTTTGAAGTATACGTGAGGCATCACCTCCTCCAAACGGGGGCGACCAAACCAAATGAGCTTCATAAACGTGCAAGTAAGATCGTTTCAGCTAAATCTCAGGCCGCTATTTTATTTGAGCTTCAGCAGAAGGGCTTTTTCACAGAAGCGGAAGAAGCGGTGCTGAAAAGAGGAAGAAATGCAAAATCAGGCACAGTGCCTAAAAACACAGACGTTCAAACGTATCGTTATAGTACAGCGTTTGAAGCGCTCATGGGTTATTTATTTATTGAGAAGCAGGACGAACGCTTAGAAGAGTTGATTAGTCAGGCGATTGAAATCGGAACGTCAGGGAGGAAGACAAATGAGTCAGCAACATGATTATGTGATTGGGAAAAATGCAGTGATTGAAACACTGAAGTCAGATCGGGAGTTATACAAGCTCTGGATGGCAGAAAACACTGTAAAAGGACAAGCCCAGCAGGTCATTGAACTCGCGAAAAAGCAAAATATCACCATTCAGTATGTTCCGAGGAAAAAGCTTGATCAGATGGTAACAGGTCAGCACCAGGGAATCGTTGCACAAGTAGCAGCATATGAATATGCAGAATTGGACGATCTGTATCAAATTGCTGAAAAGCGGAATGAACAACCATTTTTCATCATCTTAGATGAAATTGAAGATCCGCACAATTTAGGGTCGATCATGCGTACGGCCGATGCTGTTGGTGCACATGGAATCGTCATTCCAAAACGACGAGCGGTAGGCTTGACGACAACTGTTGCGAAAGCATCTACTGGAGCCATTGAACATATCCCGGTCGCAAAAGTAACCAATCTTTCCAGAGCTCTTGATGAAATGAAAGAAAGAGGAATCTGGGTCGCAGGAACAGATGCATCTGCGAAGCAGGACTACAGACAATTTGACGGCACGATGCCTCTCGCTCTTGTCATCGGCAGTGAAGGAAAAGGAATTGGCCGATTGATTAAGGAAAAATGTGATTTCTTGATTAAATTGCCAATGGCCGGGCAGGTCACTTCATTAAATGCATCAGTTGCCGCTAGTCTATTGATGTATGAAGTGTATCGAAAACGTTATCCGTTAGGAGAATAGAGATGGACATCCTCTTAGTCGATGGATACAACATGATAGGTGCATGGCCTCGTTTGCAGCACTTAAAAGAAAACAGCTTTGAAGAAGCCAGAGACGTGCTGATTCAACATTTAGCAGAATATCAAGCATATACAGGGTATCGAGTCATTGTCGTATTCGATGCCCATATGGTCAAAGGAATCGAAAAGAAGCGGACAAACCACCGAGTAGAGGTCATCTTTACAAGAGAAAATGAAACGGCTGATGAGCGGATTGAAAAACTGGCACAAGACTTGAATAACATTCGGACGCAAATTCATGTGGCGACCTCTGATTATACAGAACAATGGGCAATTTTTGGACAGGGTGCACTTCGTAAGTCAGCACGAGAGCTCTTAAGAGAGATAGAAGTGATTGAACGAAAGATTGAAACACGTGTCAAAAAGATTACTTCTGATAAACCAGCATCCAAAATTGAATTGTCAGAAGATGTATTGAAAACGTTTGAAAAATGGCGGCGGGGAAACTTGGAATAGCTTGACGATATTTCAACCATTATTGTATAATATTTCTATCTAGGTGCGGTCGGGGGGATCGAAGTGAATCTAAACAACAGCAAGGGTAAGTCCATCAGAGAGCAATTTTGCCAGTTGGAAGATGAACAAGTCATTGAAAGGGTTCATGTCGGAGATAGTGATGCGCTAGATTATTTAATAACGAAATACCGCAATTTTGTACGTGCGAAAGCAAGATCTTATTTCTTGATTGGAGCGGATCGAGAGGACATTGTCCAAGAGGGGATGATCGGACTTTATAAGTCTATCCGCGATTTCAGAGAGGACAAGCTTACTTCATTTAAGGCTTTTGCAGAATTATGTATTACCCGCCAAATTATCACCGCAATTAAAACAGCTACTCGCCAAAAACATATCCCGTTAAATTCCTATGTATCATTAGACAAGCCGATATACGATGAAGAATCGGACAGAACATTATTGGACGTCATTTCCGGTGCTAAAGCGCTTAACCCAGAAGATTTAATCATTAGCAAAGAAGAATTTGATGATATTGAAATGAAAATGGGTGAATTACTAAGCGAGCTGGAAAGAAAGGTACTTGTGCTTTATCTTGATGGTAGGTCCTATCAGGAGATTTCTGAAGATTTAAACCGTCATGTGAAATCAATTGATAACGCACTCCAAAGAGTAAAGAGAAAATTAGAGAAATATTTAGAGCTGCGCGAGATCAGTCTCTAATCAAACCTATATTGACAGCTTTTTCGACACTGTGATAAGGTACTAAGGAAATGATGTCGAGAAAATAGGTGTAAATATGAGGAAAAAGATTACTCTAGCCTGTAAAGACTGCGGAAGCCGCAATTATACGACAATGAAAAGTGTTGCTTCAGCAGCTGAAAGATTAGAAGTTAAGAAATATTGCAAGACTTGTAATTCACATAAAACACATTTAGAAACGAAGTAGGATTTGCGTTCTTTAATCTGTGGAGGTCTTTTACATGCGTATTATCAGTTTCTTAAAAAGTGTCGGGAAAGAAATGAAAAAGGTCAGCTGGCCAAAGAAAAACGAAATGGTCCGCTACACGATCACTGTTATTTTAACAGTCGTATTTTTTGCCATCTTTTTCTCTTTTCTTGATATAGGAATCTCACAATTAATCGAATTAATTCATTAATACTTGAATAATGGTCTGCTGAACGTGCTATAATAGATCATAATATGACTTGCCAAAAAACCCGTTTTACGGGTTTTTTCAATTGCTTGAAAATATTTACCGGTACTCGAGATTCGTCAAATAGACATTACGAAATGTGGGGAGGGAAGGACTAAATAGTCCTGAACGAAAATGGAAAAGAATTGGTATGTTGTGCATACGTACTCTGGCTATGAGAACAAAGTGAAAGCGAACTTGGAAAAGCGTGTTGAATCAATGGGCATGCAGGATAAAATTTTCCGCGTTGTTGTACCAGAAGAAGAAGAAACGGACATTAAAAACGGTAAGAAAAAAGTAGTGAAAAAGAAAGTATTCCCTGGATATGTGTTAGTAGAAATCGTCATGACTGACGATTCTTGGTATGTCGTTCGTAATACACCAGGTGTGACAGGATTCGTTGGATCAGCTGGATCAGGCTCTAAGCCGACAGCGTTATTACCTGGCGAAGCAGAAACCATTCTGAAGAGAATGGGGCTTGAAGAGCGCAAGACAGAAATCGACTTTGAACTTAAAGAAACAGTCAAGGTCATCGATGGACCATTTGCTAACTTCACAGGCTCTATCGAAGAGATTGATTATGATAAAAGCAAAGTCAAAGTATTCGTTAATATGTTTGGTAGAGAAACTCCTGTGGAACTTGAGTTCACACAGATCGATAAATTGTAATTTAAAAGAGCTTGAAATGAGTGTATAGAAGTGGTAATATAGCAAAGGTACGTCTTGAGTTCGCTCAAGATCGCTAGCTAGTTATTTCGTCATTCATATAAAGAATGAAGTTGTTGAGTGGGAGGGGGATTCCCCTATTACCACATCACGGACTTTAAGGAGGTGTGTCTCGTGGCTAAAAAAGTAGTTAAAGTTGTTAAATTGCAAATTCCTGCTGGAAAAGCTAACCCAGCTCCACCAGTTGGACCTGCACTAGGTCAAGCCGGTGTTAATATCATGGGATTCTGTAAGGAGTTTAACGCTCGTACAGCTGACCAAGCTGGTCTTATCATTCCTGTTGAAATTTCGGTTTTTGAAGACCGTTCATTTACATTTATTACTAAAACTCCACCTGCTGCAGTTTTACTTAAAAAAGCAGCTGGTATTGAGTCTGGTTCTGGTGAACCTAACCGTAATAAAGTGGCAACTGTTAAGCGTGATAAAGTACGCGAAATCGCGGAAACAAAAATGCCTGACTTAAACGCTGCTAGCGTTGAATCAGCTATGCGCATGGTTGAAGGTACTGCACGCAGTATGGGTATTGTCATCGAAGATTAATTTTTTGTCTTGTTGGGTTGCGAGTTTGGTTTTGACAAGTTCGCAACCCTTATTCGTGGGAGGTTATTCCGCTAAAACCACATAAGGAGGATTTTTATAATGGCTAAAAAAGGTAAAAAGTATGTAGAAGCTGCTAAGCTAATCGAACGTACTAAAGCGTATGATGTAGCTGAAGCTGTTTCTCTTACAAAAAAAGCAAATACAGCGAAATTTGATGCGACTGTAGAAGTTGCTTTTCGTTTGGGCGTAGACCCTCGTAAAAACGATCAACAAATCCGCGGTGCAGTTGTACTTCCTAACGGAACTGGTAAAACTCAACGCGTTCTTGTGTTCGCTAAAGGCGAAAAAGCAAAAGAAGCAGAAGCTGCTGGAGCAGACTACGTTGGAGATTCTGATTACATCACTAAAATCCAACAAGGCTGGTTCGAATTCGATGTAATCGTTGCGACACCTGACATGATGGGTGAAGTTGGTAAGATCGGTCGTGTACTTGGACCAAAAGGTCTTATGCCAAACCCTAAAACAGGAACTGTAACTTTCGAAGTTGAAAAAGCAATCAATGAAATCAAAGCTGGTAAAGTAGAATACCGCGTTGATAAAGCTGGTAACATCCACGCGCCAATCGGAAAGGTTTCTTTCGAGGACGAAAAGCTTGTTGAGAACTTTGCAACAATCTATGACACAATCCTTAAAGCGAAACCTGCAGCGGCTAAAGGTGTATACGTGAAAAACGTTTCTGTTACATCTACTATGGGCCCTGGCGTGAAAGTGGACCCATCTTCTTTCTCTGCAAAATAATTCTTGACTTGTCACAACCGTTTTGATAATATCAAAATGTTGTAAAATAGAATAATCATTTATACCGTAGACAGCAGGGGCCTTATGGCTTAATTAACCCGCCGAGGTGTATATGTCACAGTCTTACGTTAACGTATGCTTGTATATACAGCCTCCATGTCTTAATGGAGGCTTTTTATATGGAGAACCGTTCGTTAGGAACGTGATGGCCTGATCGGTATAAGTGTTACACAAAGAATGTACAGGAGGTGTAACCATGAGCAATGCAATCGATACTAAAAAAGTTGTCGTTGATGAAATTACTTCTAAATTTAAAGACAGTTTGTCTACTGTAATCGTAGATTACCGCGGTCTTTCAGTTTCTGAAGTGACTGAACTTCGTAAACAGCTTCGTGATGCTGGTGTAGAATTCAAAGTTTACAAAAATACTTTGACTCGCCGTGCAGTTGAACAAGTTGAACTAACGGGTTTAAACGATTTCTTAACAGGTCCAAACGCTATCGCATTCAGTAACGAAGATGTTATCGCACCTGCGAAAATCATCAACGAATTTGCGAAAAGCCACGAAGCTTTAGAAATAAAAGCTGGTGTTATCGAAGGAAACGTAGCGACTGTAGAAGAAGTGAAGGCTCTTGCGGAACTTCCGTCTCGCGAAGGCTTACTATCTATGTTGCTTAGCGTTCTTCAAGCTCCAGTTCGTAACCTTGCTCTTGCTACTAAAGCAGTTGCAGATCAAAAAGAAGAACAAGGCGCTTAATGCGTACTTGACGTAAAAAACTTAAAAATGGAGGAATTACAAATGGCTTTAAATATCGAAGAAATCATTGCTTCAGTTAAAGAAGCAACTGTACTTGAGTTAAACGACTTAGTAAAAGCAATCGAAGAAGAATTTGGCGTAACTGCTGCTGCTCCTGTAGCTGTAGCTGCTGGTGGCGGTGCTGCTGCTGAAGAAAAAACTGATTTTGATCTAGTACTTGCTGGTGCTGGAGACCAAAAAATCAAAGTTATCAAAGTGGTTCGTGAAATCACTGGTCTTGGCTTGAAAGAAGCTAAAGAACTTGTTGACAACACTCCAAAACCACTTAAAGAAGGTATTGCTAAAGAAGAAGCTGAAGAACTTAAAGCTAAGCTTGAAGAAGTTGGCGCTTCTGTAGAAGTTAAGTAATCTTCGCCTAATCTTTTGGGAAAGCTCGCTTTTACTGGCGGGCTTTTTCTTTTCTTATCTCCTGAAACGATTGAATCCAGAGGAGGTCCATTCACCATGAGTGACCACTATTATACGGAAAAGCCATCAGTGAAAAGCAATAAACAGACATGGGACTTCACCTTGAGAAACCGTAGCTTTACTTTTACAAGTGACAGTGGAGTGTTTTCTAAGAAAGAAGTCGACTATGGTTCGAGGCTTTTAATTGAAGCTTTTGAAGAACCTGACTTGGATGGCGACGTCTTAGATGTCGGTTGCGGTTATGGACCGATCGGCTTATCGTTAGCAAACGAAATGACAGGCCGCACCATTCATATGATTGATGTGAACGAAAGAGCAGTCGAACTTTCAAAGGAAAACGCTAAGCATAATCGCATTGATAATGTCCGCATCTATCAAAGTGATTTGTTCTCGAATGTTCATTCATCAGCTGCTTTTGCCTCTATACTGACCAATCCCCCAATACGGGCAGGGAAGAAAGTAGTACATGCGATCTTTGAAAAAAGTGCTGATCATTTATTGCCGGAAGGTGAGTTGTGGGTGGTTATTCAGAAAAAACAAGGTGGACCATCTGCGATTGAGAAATTAGAGCAACTTTTTGGAGAAGTGACGGTCGTTATGAAAAAAAAGGGCTACTATATTATCAAAGCTAAAAAAGTTTGACGCAGTTTCCTAGCTGTGTTAACATTATAAAATGCCAATGTGTATATTTTGCTTGATAGGCTTAAAAAACAACTATTTTGTATAAATTATGCATACTTGGGAAAACTAATAAAATCGGTATTTGTTTTTGGATGTGGTTTTCTTATTTTAGAAACCCTTTTTTCTTTTGTCTTGTAAAAGTATTTCTTTACTGACATTTGAAAGACAGAAATACTTTTTACACATATAATACGCATGATTTGAGGGGTGAATCAGTTGACAGGTCAACTAGTTCAGTATGGACGACACCGCCAGCGCAGAAGCTACGCACGCATAAGCGAAGTGTTAGAATTACCAAATCTCATTGAAATTCAAACCTCTTCTTATCAGTGGTTTCTTGATGAGGGTCTTAGAGAGATGTTTCAAGATATATCCCCAATTGAGGATTTTACTGGTAACCTTTCTCTTGAATTCATTGATTACAGCCTAGGGGATCCTAAGTATCCTGTAGCAGAATCAAAAGAACGTGATGTAACTTACTCTGCTCCACTAAGAGTAAAAGTTCGTTTAATTAACAAAGAAACTGGAGAAGTAAAAGACCAAGATGTGTTTATGGGTGATTTCCCAATCATGACAGACACAGGTACTTTTATCATTAATGGTGCGGAACGTGTAATCGTTTCTCAGTTAGTACGTTCTCCAAGTGTATATTTCAGTGGTAAAGTAGACAAAAACGGTAAAAAAGGTTTTACTGCGACTGTCATTCCAAACCGTGGCGCATGGTTAGAATACGAAACTGATGCGAAGGATGTAGTCTATGTACGCATCGATCGCACACGTAAGTTGCCGGTTACGGTTCTTTTGCGTGCTCTCGGCTTCAGCTCTGATCAAGAGATTCTTGACCTCATTGGCGAGAATGAATACTTACGCAACACGTTGGAAAAAGACAATACAGAGAATGCTGATAAAGCACTTCTCGAAATCTACGAGCGTCTTCGTCCTGGAGAGCCGCCAACTGTTGAAAATGCGAAAAGCTTGCTAGACTCTCGCTTCTTTGATCCGAAGAGATATGACTTAGCAAATGTTGGACGCTACAAGATTAATAAGAAGCTTCATATTAAAAATAGACTATTCAATCAAAAATTGGCTGAAACGCTAGTTGATCCTGAAACAGGTGAAATCCTAGCAGAAAAAGGTCAAATTTTAGATAGAAGAGTGCTTGATAAAGTTCTTCCATACTTAGAAAACGGCATCGGATTTAGAAAGCTTTATCCAAACGGTGGCGTAGTAGAGGATGAAGTAGAACTTCAATCTATCAAGATTTATGCACCAACTGATCAAGAAGGCGAGCAAGTGATCAACGTGATTGGTAATGCATATGTAGAGGAAGCTGTGAAGAACATCACGCCTTCTGACATCATTGCTTCAATCAGTTACTTCTTTAACCTACTTCATGGAGTAGGCGACACAGATGATATCGATCACCTTGGTAACCGTCGTCTGCGTTCTGTAGGTGAACTTCTGCAAAATCAATTCCGTATTGGTTTAAGCAGAATGGAGCGTGTTGTTCGTGAAAGAATGTCGATTCAAGACACGAACACGATCACACCTCAGCAGCTGATCAACATCCGTCCTGTGATCGCTTCTATCAAAGAGTTCTTTGGTAGCTCTCAGCTTTCTCAGTTCATGGATCAAACAAACCCGCTTGCTGAATTGACACACAAACGTCGTCTATCAGCGCTTGGACCGGGTGGTTTGACACGTGAGCGTGCAGGAATGGAAGTTCGTGACGTTCACTATTCTCACTATGGTCGTATGTGTCCGATTGAAACACCAGAGGGTCCAAACATTGGTTTGATCAACTCTCTATCTTCATTTGCGAAAGTGAATCGCTTCGGATTTATCGAAACACCTTACCGTCGGGTTGATCCTGAAACAGGTAAAGTGACGCCGAGAATCGATTACTTAACGGCTGATGAAGAGGATAATTACGTAGTAGCACAAGCGAACGCTATATTAGGTGAAGATGGTTCGTTTATTGATGATAATATCATTGCTCGTTTCAGAGGGGAAAACACCGTTGTTCCTCGAAACCGCGTTGACTACATGGACGTTTCGCCGAAGCAGGTTGTTTCTGCAGCGACAGCATGTATCCCATTCTTAGAAAACGATGACTCTAACCGTGCTCTAATGGGAGCGAACATGCAACGTCAGGCTGTGCCTTTGATGCAGCCGGAATCACCGATTGTTGGTACAGGTATGGAGTATGTATCAGGTAAAGACTCTGGTGCTGCTGTGATCTGCCGTTACCCAGGTGTTGTAGAACGTGTTGAAGCGAAGAATATTTGGGTTCGCCGTTATGAAGACGTTGACGGACAACAAGTCAAAGGAAACCTAGACAAATACAGCTTGCTGAAATTTGTCCGCTCTAACCAAGGGACTTGCTACAACCAGCGCCCAATTGTAAGTGTTGGAGATGAAGTCGTCAAAGGAGAAATCCTTGCAGACGGTCCTTCTATGGAAAAAGGTGAATTGGCTCTAGGACGTAACGTCATGGTCGGCTTCATGACTTGGGACGGTTACAACTATGAGGATGCGATCATTATGAGTGAGCGCCTTGTAAAAGATGACGTCTACACTTCTATTCATATTGAAGAATATGAATCAGAAGCTCGTGATACAAAGCTTGGACCAGAAGAAATTACGCGTGATATTCCAAACGTTGGAGAGGATGCTTTACGCAACCTTGACGAGCGCGGAATCATCCGTATTGGTGCAGAAGTAAAAGACGGAGACCTTCTTGTCGGGAAAGTAACGCCTAAAGGTGTAACAGAACTAACAGCTGAAGAACGTCTATTACATGCAATCTTCGGTGAAAAGGCTCGTGAAGTGCGTGATACGTCTCTACGTGTACCACACGGCGGCGGCGGAATCATCCACGATGTCAAAGTCTTTAACCGTGAAGATGGAGATGAATTACCACCAGGTGTTAACCAGTTAGTCCGCGTATACATCGTTCAGAAGCGTAAAATTTCTGAAGGTGACAAAATGGCCGGACGACATGGTAACAAAGGGGTTATCTCTAAAATCCTTCCAGAAGAAGATATGCCGTATCTTCCAGACGGAACACCGATTGATATCATGTTAAACCCTCTAGGGGTACCATCTCGTATGAATATCGGTCAGGTACTTGAGCTTCATATGGGTATGGCTGCACGTTACCTAGGCATCCACATTGCGTCACCAGTATTTGATGGTGCTCGTGAGGAAGATGTTTGGGAAACGCTTGAAGAAGCAGGTATGTCCCGTGATGCGAAAACAGTCCTTTATGATGGTCGAACTGGTGAACCATTCGACAACCGTGTATCTGTTGGAATCATGTATATGATCAAACTGGCTCACATGGTTGACGATAAACTTCACGCACGTTCAACTGGACCATACTCACTTGTTACGCAGCAGCCACTGGGCGGTAAAGCACAGTTTGGTGGACAGCGTTTCGGAGAGATGGAAGTATGGGCACTTGAAGCTTACGGTGCAGCATATACACTTCAAGAAATCTTAACTGTAAAATCGGATGACGTTGTGGGTCGTGTGAAAACATACGAAGCGATCGTCAAAGGGGATAACGTACCTGAACCAGGTGTCCCTGAATCATTCAAAGTATTAATTAAAGAACTTCAAAGTTTAGGTATGGATGTGAAAATTCTATCTGGCGATGAAGAAGAGATAGAAATGAGAGATTTAGAAGACGATGAGGAAACGAAGAAAGCAGACGGATTAGCGTTATCTAATGACGAAGATGCTGCAGACCTCGCACCTGTCGATCTTGAACGTGACGCAGTCACAAAAGAATAGCAGAAACGATTAGAGCAAGTGACTAGGGTATAACCCGAAGATTAAAAGGGAGGTAGGCCCCTTGCTAGATGTGAACAATTTTGAGTATATGAACATCGGTCTCGCATCACCTGATAAAATCCGTTCTTGGTCTTTTGGTGAAGTGAAAAAGCCTGAAACGATTAACTATCGTACACTGAAACCGGAAAAAGATGGTCTCTTTTGTGAACGTATCTTCGGACCGCAAAAAGACTGGGAATGTCATTGTGGAAAGTATAAACGCGTTCGTTATAAGGGTGTTGTATGTGACCGTTGTGGTGTAGAAGTAACACGGGCAAAAGTCCGTCGTGAGAGAATGGGGCATATCGAACTGGCTGCCCCAGTTTCCCACATTTGGTATTTCAAAGGTATCCCAAGCCGTATGGGTCTTGTTCTAGATATGTCACCACGTGCGTTAGAAGAAGTGATTTACTTCGCTTCTTACGTCGTGACTGATCCGGGCAACACACCGCTTGAGAAGAAACAACTTCTTTCTGAGAAAGAATTCCGTGCTTATTTAGATAAATACGGTAACACCTTCCAAGCAGCTATGGGTGCAGAAGCAATTAACAAACTTCTTCAAGATATCGATCTTGTGAAAGAAGTAGATACACTCAAAGAAGAGCTAAAAACAGCTCAAGGACAGCGTCGTACACGTGCGATCAAACGCCTTGAAGTGTTGGAAGCTTTCCGTAACTCAGGAAACAAACCGTCTTGGATGATCCTTGATGTACTTCCGGTGATTCCACCAGAATTACGTCCGATGGTTCAGCTTGATGGCGGACGTTTTGCTACTTCTGACTTGAACGACCTTTATCGTCGTGTCATCAACCGTAACAATCGTCTGAAACGTTTATTAGATCTTGGCGCGCCAAGCATCATCGTTCAGAACGAGAAGCGTATGCTTCAAGAAGCTGTCGATGCCTTGATTGATAATGGACGTAGAGGCCGACCAGTAACAGGACCAGGAAATAGACCATTGAAATCTCTTTCTCACATGCTGAAAGGGAAACAAGGGCGTTTCCGTCAAAACTTGCTTGGTAAACGTGTTGACTATTCTGGACGTTCCGTTATCGTCGTTGGACCACATTTGAAAATGTATCAGTGTGGACTTCCGAAAGAAATGGCTCTTGAACTATTCAAACCATTCGTGATGAAGGAGCTTGTTGAAAAAGGATTAGCTCACAACATTAAGAGCGCGAAACGTAAGATTGAGCGCGTGCAGCCGGAAGTTTGGGATGTTTTAGAATCAGTGATTCGTGAGCATCCAGTCTTACTAAACCGTGCACCAACTCTTCACAGACTTGGTATTCAAGCGTTTGAACCTACACTTGTGGAAGGACGCGCAATTCGTCTGCATCCACTTGTATGTACTGCCTACAACGCTGACTTTGATGGTGACCAAATGGCGGTTCACGTACCATTATCTGCTGAAGCTCAAGCTGAAGCTCGTATTTTAATGCTTGCTGCTCAAAACATTTTGAACCCGAAAGATGGAAAACCTGTTGTTACGCCATCTCAGGATATGGTGCTAGGTAACTACTACCTTACACTTGAGCGTAAAGGTGCTATCGGAGAAGGTATGGTCTTCAAAGATACGAACGAAGCCCTTCTAGCTTATCAAAATGGGTATGTGCATCTTCATACACGTGTAGCTGTTGCAGCTAACTCGTTGAAGAATGTGACATTCACTGATGAACAGCGTTCTAAATTGTTGATTACAACAGTTGGAAAACTAATCTTTAACGAAATCTTACCGGAATCATTCCCATACATGAATGAACCGACTAAGAGCAATATTGAAGAAAAAACGCCTGACCGCTTCTTCCTTGAAAAAGGTGAGGATGTCAAAGCTGCGATCGAGAAACAAGAAATCAATGCGCCGTTCAAAAAAGGTATTTTAGGTAAAATCATTGCGGAAATCTTTAAGAGATTCCATATCACTGAGACATCTAAAATGCTTGACCGCATGAAAAATCTTGGTTTCAAATACTCTACTAAAGCGGGTATTACGGTTGGGGTGTCTGATATCGTCGTATTAGATGATAAACAGAAGATCCTCGAAGAAGCGCAAGCAAAAGTAGATAACGTCATGAAGCAATTCAGACGTGGTTTGATTACTGAAGAAGAGCGTTACGAGAGAGTCATTTCGATCTGGAGTTCTTCTAAAGATGTCATCCAAGGTAAACTGATGAAGTCCCTTGATGAAGTCAACCCTATCTACATGATGAGTGACTCTGGAGCGCGTGGTAACGCATCTAACTTCACTCAGCTGGCTGGTATGCGTGGTCTGATGGCCAACCCGGCTGGACGTATCATTGAACTTCCGATTAAATCTAGTTTCCGTGAAGGTTTAACAGTATTGGAATACTTTATTTCCACTCACGGAGCGCGTAAAGGTCTTGCCGATACAGCTCTTAAAACAGCTGACTCAGGTTACCTCACGCGTCGTCTCGTTGACGTTGCGCAGGATGTTATCATCCGCGAAACAGATTGCGGTACAGACCGTGGAATCTTGGCGAAGTCCATTAAAGAAGGAAATGAAATTATTGAGAAACTTGAAGAACGTCTGATCGGACGTTTTGCAAGAAAACCAATTGTTCATCCTGAAACGGGCGAAGTCATTGTTGGCGAAAACGAACTAATTGATGAAGATAAAGCACTTGAAGTAGTTGAAGCGGGAATCGAGGAAGTATGGATCCGTTCTGCATTTACATGTAACACGCCTCATGGTGTATGTAAACGATGCTACGGCCGTAACCTTGCAACTGGTACTGACGTTGAAGTCGGTGAAGCAGTTGGAATCATCGCTGCACAATCGATCGGTGAGCCAGGAACACAGCTTACAATGCGTACGTTCCACACCGGTGGGGTAGCAGGAGACGATATCACTCAAGGTTTACCTCGTATCCAAGAGTTATTTGAAGCGCGTAATCCGAAAGGGCAGGCAACCATTTCTGAAATTGATGGTGTCGTTGCTGAAATTAACGATGTTCGTGACAAGCAACAGGAAATTGTGGTTCAAGGCGAAGTTGAAACTCGCTCTTACACAGCTCCTTACAATGCACGTCTGAAAGTTGTTGAAGGTGACAAAGTCACTCGTGGTCAAGTACTGACAGAAGGTTCAATCGATCCGAAAGAACTTCTTAAAGTGACTGATATGACAGCTGTTCAAGAATATCTGCTTCATGAAGTACAAAAAGTATACCGTATGCAAGGGGTAGAAATCGGAGATAAGCACGTAGAAGTAATGGTTCGCCAAATGCTTCGTAAAGTGCGTGTCGCTGATGCAGGGGATACAGATGTATTACCAGGCACACTTCTTGATGTACACCAATTCACAGAAGCGAACAAAAAAGTACTATTCGAAGGCAAACGTCCTGCAACAGGCCGTCCAGTTCTTCTTGGTATTACAAAAGCATCGCTTGAAACAGACTCGTTCTTGTCTGCAGCATCCTTCCAAGAAACGACTCGTGTCCTAACAGATGCGGCGATCAAAGGAAAACGTGATGAACTGCTTGGCTTGAAAGAGAATGTCATCATCGGTAAACTTGTTCCTGCTGGAACTGGAATGCCAAACTACCGTAAAGTTAAGCCGGTTTCACAAGTGCAGCCGTCTGACGACATGGTTCCTGTAGAGTAATCTTTCTCTTAAGATTTCTATAAAAATCATCAAAAAATGGTGAAGGATGTCAAGATAATCTGTCAAACGATATTGACATCCTTCTGCCATGATGATAATATAACCAAGGTGCTCAAAATAAAACCTGTTACTTTGGAGGATATTCGATGTCTTATGATAAAGTATCACAGGCTCAATCCATTATTATTGGTACGAAGCAAACAGTAAAAGCTCTGAAACGAGATTCAGTGAAGGAAATCGTCGTAGCGAAAGATGCTGATCCTGCTTTAACCGCTAGTGTAATGAAACTAGCGCAAGAGAAGGGTGTAGACATTTTAGTGGTAGATTCCATGAAAAAGCTCGGCAAGGCCTGCGGAATTGAAGTTGGGGCAGCAGCTGTTGCCATTATGTTATAGCGTACTTGTTTTGTTTTTGCATGCTTAAAATGCAAAAGCATTGTTTTTTGCCTTTTGATGAACCACCTGGGTATGTGGGTTATAAAAAAAGTAATGAAGGGAGGAATAACAACATGCCTACAATTAATCAGCTAATACGCAAAGGACGCGTGAGTAAAGTTGAAAACTCAAAGTCTCCTGCACTTAACAAAGGATACAACAGTTTCAAAAAAGAGCACACTAACGTAACATCTCCACAGAAGCGCGGGGTTTGTACTCGTGTCGGTACAATGACACCGAAAAAACCAAACTCAGCACTACGTAAATATGCTCGTGTACGTTTGTCTAACCTGATTGAGGTAACAGCTTACATTCCTGGTATCGGACATAACCTACAAGAGCACAGTGTAGTACTTATCCGTGGCGGACGTGTAAAAGACTTACCGGGTGTACGTTACCACATCGTTCGTGGTGCGCTTGATACTGCCGGAGTTGACGGTCGTATGCAAGGACGTTCTAAATACGGAACAAAACGCCCTAAACAAAGCAAATAATATAAACAAACATAAGGGTTTTTAGAAGTTGAGTTCAGTTCAGTGGAGTCAGGCAGCTGACAATGAAATTGAGATGAAAGACAGATAGAAATCCTTTTAAAAGAGAAGGGAGGCTATTCAGATGCCACGTAAAGGTCCTGTAGCAAAAAGAGACGTTTTGCCAGATCCAATTTACAATTCTAAACTTGTATCTCGTTTGATCAACAAAATGATGATCGACGGTAAAAGAGGAAAGTCACAAACTATTCTCTACAAGTCATTTGATATCATCAAAGAACGTACTGGTAATGAAGCGATGGAGGTTTTCGAACAAGCCTTGAAAAACATCATGCCAGTTCTTGAAGTTAAAGCACGTCGTGTAGGTGGAGCTAACTACCAAGTTCCTGTAGAAGTTCGCCCAGACCGTCGTACGACTTTAGGTCTTCGCTGGTTAGTAAACTATGCTCGTCTTCGTGGAGAAAAAACGATGGAAGAGCGTCTTGCTAACGAAATCCTTGACGCAGCTAACAACACTGGTGCTGCTGTTAAGAAACGTGAAGATACACACAAAATGGCAGAAGCGAACAAAGCATTCGCTCACTACCGCTGGTAGGATTTATACCAAACTAAAAAAACTATTCCCTAATAAGGAAGGAGAAATTACCCAATGGCAAGAGAGTTCTCCTTAGACAAAACTCGTAATATTGGTATCATGGCTCACATCGATGCCGGTAAAACGACAACGACTGAGCGTATCTTGTACTACACTGGTCGTATCCATAAAATTGGTGAAACTCACGAAGGAGCTTCACAAATGGACTGGATGGAGCAGGAGCAAGAACGTGGTATTACAATCACTTCTGCTGCTACTACAGCACAATGGAAAGGTTACCGTGTAAACATCATTGATACACCAGGACACGTAGACTTCACTGTTGAAGTTGAACGTTCTTTGCGTGTACTTGATGGTGCGGTTGCTGTTCTTGATGCACAATCAGGTGTAGAGCCTCAAACTGAAACAGTTTGGCGCCAAGCAACAACTTACGGAGTACCTCGTATCGTATTCGTTAACAAAATGGATAAAACCGGTGCGGACTTCCTTTACTCTGTAAGCACATTAAGAGATCGTCTTCAAGCGAACGCTCATGCAATTCAATTGCCGATCGGCGCTGAAGATCAATTCGAAGGAATCATCGACCTTGTAGAAAACGTAGCATACTTCTACGAAGATGACCTTGGAACTCGCTCTGATGCACAAGAAATCCCTGCTGAGTATAAAGACAAAGCTGAAGAGCTTCGCAGCAGCTTGATTGAAGCTGTCGCTGAGCTTGATGAAGAGCTTATGGAAAAATACCTTGAGGGTGAAGAAATCACAATTCCTGAATTGAAAGCTGCAATCCGTAAAGGAACGTTGAATGTTGAATTCTACCCAGTTCTTGTTGGATCTGCTTTCAAAAACAAAGGTGTTCAGCTTGTACTTGACGCTGTGCTTGACTACCTTCCTGCACCAACTGATGTTGCTGCAATCAAAGGTACATTGCCAGATACAAATGAAGAGGTTGTACGTGAGTCTACTGATGACGCACCATTCGCAGCTCTTGCATTTAAAGTTATGACTGACCCTTATGTTGGGAAACTAACTTTCTTCCGCGTATACTCTGGAACACTTGATTCTGGTTCTTACGTGAAGAACTCTTCTAAGAACAAGCGTGAGCGTGTTGGACGTATCCTTCAAATGCACGCAAACAGCCGTGAAGAAATCTCTACTGTATATGCAGGGGATATCGCAGCAGCTGTTGGTCTTAAAGATACATCTACTGGTGATACTCTTTGTGACGAGAAAAATCTTGTTATCCTTGAGTCTATGGAATTCCCAGAGCCAGTTATCGATGTAGCTATCGAGCCTAAATCTAAGGCTGACCAAGATAAAATGGGTATCGCTTTAGCTAAACTAGCTGAAGAGGATCCAACTTTCCGTACACAAACAAACACTGAAACTGGTCAAACGATCATCTCTGGTATGGGTGAGCTTCACCTTGATATCATTGTTGACCGTATGAAGCGTGAGTTCAAGGTTGAAGCTAACGTAGGAGCTCCTCAAGTTGCGTACCGTGAAACATTCCGTTCTAGTGCAAAAGTTGAAGGTAAATTCGTACGTCAGTCTGGTGGACGCGGTCAGTTCGGACACGTTTGGATCGAATTCGAACCAAACGAAGAAGGCGCAGGCTTCGAATTCACAAATGCAATCGTCGGTGGGGTTGTTCCACGTGAATACATTCCAGCAATTCAAGCAGGTCTTGAAGATTCACTAGAAAATGGTGTATTAGCTGGATTCCCATTAATCGACATCAAAGCAAAATTATTCGATGGATCTTACCACGATGTTGACTCTAACGAAATGGCGTTTAAAATTGCTGCATCTATGGCATTGAAAAATGCTGTCAGCAAATGTAACCCAGTTCTACTTGAGCCAATGATGAAAGTAGAAGTCGTTATCCCAGAAGAATACATGGGAGACATCATGGGTGATATTACATCTCGTCGTGGACGTGTAGAAGGTATGGAAGCTCGCGGTAACGCTCAAGTTGTTCGCGCTATGGTTCCACTTTCTGAAATGTTCGGATATGCAACTGCACTCCGTTCTAACACACAAGGACGCGGTACTTTCACTATGCACATGGATCACTACGAAGAAGTGCCTAAGAGCATCAGTGAAGAAATCATCAAAAAAAATAAAGGTGAATAATTGATTTTGCCTTTAAACTAAAGTATAACTACTATTGAAGATCAGAAAGTGAGAGGTAACTCTTCACTTTCTATCACTCATACCAAATACAATGAACCTTTAAGGAGGATTTTTAGAATGGCTAAAGAAAAATTCGACCGTTCCAAATCGCATGCTAACATTGGTACAATTGGACACGTTGACCATGGTAAAACAACTCTAACTGCTGCTATCTCAACAGTTCTTCATAAGAAATCTGGTAAAGGTACAGCTATGGCTTATGACCAAATCGATGGTGCTCCAGAAGAGCGCGAGCGTGGAATCACAATCTCAACTGCACACGTTGAGTATGAAACTGAAACTCGTCACTATGCACACGTAGACTGCCCAGGACACGCTGACTATGTTAAAAACATGATCACTGGTGCTGCTCAAATGGACGGCGCGATCTTAGTAGTATCTGCTGCTGATGGTCCAATGCCACAAACACGTGAGCACATCCTACTTTCTCGTAACGTAGGTGTTCCTTACATCGTAGTATTCCTTAACAAATGTGACATGGTTGACGATGAAGAGTTACTTGAACTTGTTGAAATGGAAGTTCGTGACCTTCTTTCTGACTATGACTTCCCTGGTGACGATGTACCAGTTATCAAAGGTTCTGCTCTTAAAGCTCTTGAAGGTGATGCTGATTACGAAGCAAAAATCTTCGAACTTATGGATGCGGTTGATGAGTACATCCCAACTCCAGAGCGTGACACTGAGAAGCCATTCATGATGCCAGTTGAGGACGTATTCTCAATCACTGGTCGTGGAACAGTTGCTACTGGTCGTGTTGAGCGTGGACAAGTTAAAGTCGGTGACGAAGTTGAAATCATCGGTCTTCAAGAAGAAAACGGTAAAACAACTGTTACAGGTGTTGAAATGTTCCGTAAACTTCTTGACTATGCTGAAGCTGGTGACAACATCGGTGCACTACTTCGTGGTGTATCTCGTGAAGATATCCAACGTGGTCAAGTACTTGCTAAACCAGGTACAATCACTCCACATAGCCGTTTCAAAGCTGAAGTTTATGTACTTTCTAAAGAAGAGGGTGGACGTCATACTCCATTCTTCACTAACTACCGTCCGCAGTTCTACTTCCGTACAACTGACGTAACTGGTATCGTACATCTTCCAGAAGGTACTGAAATGGTAATGCCTGGCGATAACACTGAGATGGAAGTTGAACTTATCTCTACTATCGCTATCGAAGAAGGAACTCGTTTCTCTATCCGTGAGGGTGGACGTACTGTAGGTTCTGGCGTCGTTTCTACTATCATTAAGTAATAACAGTTAAAAGAGACTCCTTGCAAAAGGGTCTCTTTTTTTGCTTTTCCAGTGCATAACGGCTACTATAAGCTATAGAATCTAAATGGAACCGAGAGGATCACTGGAATGACGAAGACAATGTTGAAAAAGTGGCCGATTGGCGGGCTTGATCAATGGATTATGATAAAAGAAGATCAAGCAGAAAAAACAAAACCCGTTTTATTATTTTTACACGGTGGCCCAGGGTCAGCTCAAATGAGTTATATCGATTCCTTTCATAAGGAACTTGATCAAGACTTCACTGTTGTTCATTGGGACCAGCGCGGTGCAGGATTGTCTTATCAAAAAAACATTCCTGAGTCTTCTATGACCATTGGGCAATTCGTAGAGGATACGATTGAGCTTACAGAAAAACTGCTTTCTTATAATGATCAAACGAAAATATACATTGCAGGTTATTCATGGGGATCATTAATAGCGATACAAGCTGTACATAAACGACCAGATTTGTATCATGCCTATTATGGAATTAGTCAGGTGGTTGATGTATTAAAAGAGGATATTGTATCGTACGAACTTCTTCTAAAAAAATATCAAGGAAAGCATTTCATTACTAGATGTCTAAAATTGCTGACACCACCCCCTTGGAAACGCACCTTTGCTCATGCTTTGTTCTCTGTATACAAAGAGTTCGCAAAAGTAGGGCTCACGCATAGGTGGAAGCCACTTTTTCAAATGCTGTATGCATTTCTCGTTAGTAAGCATTATCAGCTAAAAGATAAGTGGAAATTCCTTATGGGACAGAAGTATAGCCAGGAATTGCTGTGGGACGAGCTGATGAACGAAAGCATTCAATACCGAGTTTCTTCTATATTAATACCCTGCTACTTTATCATCGGGGAACATGACATGATTACACCAGCTGCTGTATCAAAACCATATGTTGATCAACTTACAGCACCAATAAAAGAGTGGTTTACTTTTAAAGAATCTGCGCATTCTCCGCATATTGAAGAGCCAGAAGAATTTATTCGTATCGTCAGGAAGACAGCTACACATCATCTTCAGGGAAAGCTTGATTTATAGGCTGAACCCCTGTATAATATGAAAAGTGTGCAAATCATAAATTTATCCGATTTATTATTGCAACACGCAGGCCAATTTGGTACAATAGTGCATGTTGGTCTTTGACTGCGATGAAGTGAGAGGTTGCTGACACACCCGGCCGCTTTGCCATGGCAAGGTGATCAGGTTTTTCTCACGGAGAACTGTCTAACGTAAGTAGGCGAAAAGGAGGGAAAATAATGGCAAAACAAAAAATTCGTATTCGTTTAAAAGCATATGATCATAGAATTCTTGATCAATCTGCTGAGAAGATTGTTGAAACGGCTAAGCGTTCTGGTGCTAGTGTATCTGGTCCAATCCCGCTTCCAACTGAAAAATCAGTTTACACAATCCTTCGTGCGGTGCATAAGTACAAAGATTCTCGTGAGCAATTCGAGATGCGTACTCACAAACGTCTAATCGACATCGTGAATCCAACTCCGCAAACAGTTGATGCACTTATGCGTTTAGATTTACCATCCGGTGTAGATATCGAAATCAAACTTTAATTCAAATAGAAAACACATATTATAGGAGGTGTGACGAATGACCAAAGGAATCTTAGGTAGAAAAATTGGTATGACGCAAGTATTCGCAGAAAACGGTGATCTTATCCCTGTAACTGTTGTTGAGGCTGCTGCTAACGTTGTTCTTCAGAAGAAGACTACTGACACGGATGGCTATGAAGCAATCCAAATCGGTTTTGACGACAAACGTGAGAAGCTTTCTAACAAACCAGAGAAAGGCCACGTTGCTAAAGCGGAAACTGCTCCTAAGCGCTTCGTAAAAGAATTACGCGGTGTGGAGTTAGATGCGTATGAAGTTGGTCAGGAAGTCAAAGTTGATATTTTCGCAAATGGAGATATCGTAGATGTAACAGGAACATCAAAAGGTAAAGGATTCCAAGGGGCTATCAAACGCCACGGACAATCACGCGGACCAATGACTCACGGTTCACGTTACCACCGTCGTCCTGGTTCAATGGGACCTGTTGATCCAAACCGAGTATTCAAAGGTAAACTTCTTCCAGGACGTATGGGCGGAGAGCAAATCACTGTCCAAAATCTTGAGATCGTTAAAGTTGATGCAGAACGCAATCTTCTTTTGATCAAAGGTAACGTACCAGGAGCTAAAAAATCTCTAGTAACTGTAAAGAGTGCAGTTAAAACTAAATAACTCTCTTAGGAAAGGAGGAAACAAGTCATGCCAAAAGTAGCATTATTTAACCAAAACGGTTCTACTAACGGTGAAATCGAATTAAACGCTTCTGTGTTTGGAATTGAGCCAAACGAAAGCGTAGTATTCGATGCTATTCTTATGCAAAGAGCTTCCTTACGTCAAGGAACTCACAAAGTAAAAACTCGTTCTGAAGTACGTGGCGGAGGTCGTAAACCTTGGAGACAGAAGGGTACAGGTCGTGCTCGTCAAGGTTCTATCCGTTCACCACAATGGCGCGGAGGCGGTATCGTATTCGGTCCAACACCACGCAGCTATTCTTATAAATTACCTAAAAAAGTTCGCCGCTTGGCTATCAAGTCAGTATTGTCTTCTAAAGTAATCGACAACAACATCATCGTTCTTGAAGATCTTACTCTTGATGCAGTGAAAACGAAAGAATTCGCAGGCATCCTTAAAGGGTTATCTGTTGAGAAGAAAGCGTTGATCGTCACTGCGGATGCAAACGAAACAGTTGCTTTATCTGCTCGTAACATCCCTGGAGTAACAGTTGTTGAAGCTAACGGTATCAACGTTCTTGACGTTGTCAACCACGACAAACTTCTGATCACTAAAGCAGCGGTTGAAAAAGTAGAGGAGGGACTTGCATAATGAAAGATCCTCGTGATGTTCTAAAGCGCCCTATCATTACTGAACGTTCTGCTGATCTAATGACAGAGAAGAAGTACACGTTCGAAGTTGATGTCAGAGCTAACAAGACAGAAGTGAAAGACGCTGTTGAAGAGATCTTTGGAGTGAAAGTTGAGAAAGTCAACGTTCAAAACTACAAAGGTAAATCAAAACGCGTTGGACGCTACACTGGTATGACTAGCCGTCGCAGAAAAGCGATCGTGAAATTAACTGCTGACAGCAAAGAAATCGAAATTTTTGAAGCGTAAATCTTAAAAAGAAGGAGGGAAATTCAAAATGGCGATTAAAAAGTATAAACCAACCAGTAATGGTCGTCGTGGCATGACTACTTCAGATTTTGCTGAAATCACGACTGACAAACCAGAAAAATCGTTGCTTGCACCGCTTCACAGAAAAGGCGGACGTAACAACCAAGGTAGATTGACTGTTCGTCATCAAGGTGGCGGTCACAAACGCCAATACCGTATCATCGACTTTAAGCGTGATAAAGACGGTATACCTGGACGCGTTGCTACAATCGAGTATGATCCAAACCGTTCAGCGAACATCGCTCTTGTAAACTATGCAGATGGTGAGAAACGTTACATTCTTGCTCCGAAAGGAATCCAAGTTGGTACTGAAGTTACTTCTGGACCAGAAGCTGACATCAAACCAGGTAATGCTCTTCCACTTATCAACATCCCAGTTGGTACAGTTGTGCATAACATTGAATTAAAACCAGGTAAAGGTGGACAATTAGTTCGTTCTGCTGGTACTTCTGCTCAAGTTCTAGGTAAAGAAGGTAAATACGTTCTTGTACGTTTGAACTCTGGTGAAGTACGCATGATCCTTTCTGCTTGCCGTGCGACTATCGGTCAAGTTGGAAACGAACAACACGAACTAATCAACATCGGTAAAGCTGGACGTTCTCGCTGGAAAGGCGTACGCCCAACAGTTCGTGGTTCTGTAATGAACCCTAACGATCACCCACACGGCGGTGGTGAAGGACGCGCTCCAATCGGACGTAAATCACCAATGTCTCCATGGGGTAAACCGACTCTTGGATTCAAGACTCGTAAGAAAACCAACAAGTCTGATAAATTCATTGTACGTCGTCGTAAAAACAAGTAACGGGGTTGTCTACGGTTCATTTAGGACCGTAGTTCAATCACGAAGGGAGGTTCCACAATGGCTCGCAGCTTAAAAAAAGGACCATTTGTTGATGATCATTTGATGGCTAAAGTCGAGAAATTGAATGAAACTGACAAAAAGCAAGTCGTAAAAACTTGGTCTCGTCGTTCTACAATTTTCCCACAATTCATCGGTCACACAATCGCTGTCTATGACGGACGCAAACATGTACCTGTTTTCATTTCTGAAGATATGGTAGGTCACAAATTGGGCGAATTCGCACCAAGCCGTACTTACAAAGGTCATGCTAGTGACGATAAAAAAACAAGACGCTAATGAGAGGAGGCTTTTAAATGCAAGCTAAAGCTGTCGCAAGAACAGTCCGTATTGCTCCTCGTAAAGCACGTCTAGTAATGGACCTGATCCGAGGTAAGCAAGTAGGAGAAGCAGTTTCTATCTTAAACCTTACACCTAAGGCTGCTTCACCAATTATTGAAAAAGTATTAAAATCTGCTATCGCAAATGCTGAGCACAACTACGAGTTGGATGCTAACAGCCTAGTGATTACTCAAGCATTCGTTGACGAAGGTCCAACACTTAAGAGATTCCGTCCACGTGCTATGGGTCGTGCGAGCGCAATTAACAAACGTACTAGCCACATTACAATCGTTGTATCAGAAAAGAAGGAGGGATAATCCGTGGGTCAAAAGGTAAATCCAGTAGGTCTTCGTATTGGCGTCATTCGTGATTGGGAATCTAAATGGTTCGCAGGAAAAGATTACGCTGACTTCTTACATGAAGACTTGAAAATCCGTGAATTCATCAGCAAGCGTTTGTCTGACGCGTCTGTTTCTAAAGTAGAAATCGAACGTGCTGCAAACCGCGTAAATATCACAATCCACACGGCTAAACCAGGTATGGTAATTGGTAAAGGCGGATCTGAAGTTGAAGCACTTCGTAAAGCTCTTAACAGCCTAACTGGCAAACGTGTACACATCAACATTCTTGAAATCAAGAGAGCAGATCTTGATGCTCAGCTAGTTGCTGAAAACATCGCTCGTCAACTTGAAAATCGTATTTCATTCCGTCGTGCACAAAAACAAACAATCCAACGCACAATGCGTGCTGGAGCACAAGGAATCAAAACAATGGTTTCTGGTCGTCTTGGCGGTGCAGATATTGCTCGTTCTGAATATTACAGTGAAGGTACTGTTCCATTGCACACACTTCGTGCTGACATCGACTATGCTACTGCTGAAGCTGATACTACTTATGGTAAGCTTGGCGTAAAAGTATGGATCTATCGTGGAGAAGTCCTTCCAACTAAGAAGAATACTGCGGAAGGAGGAAAATAATATGTTATTGCCAAAACGCGTGAAGTATCGCAGAGAACATCGTGGAAAAATGCGTGGTCGTGCAAAAGGCGGCACGGAAGTACATTTCGGTGAGTTCGGTATCCAAGCTCTTGAAGCTTCTTGGATCACTAACCGTCAAATCGAAGCTGCTCGTATTGCTATGACTCGTTACATGAAACGTGGCGGTAAAGTTTGGATCAAAATTTTCCCTTCTAAGCCATACACAGCTAAACCTCTAGAGGTCCGCATGGGTTCCGGTAAAGGTGCTCCAGAAGGCTGGGTAGCTGTAGTAAAACCGGGCAAAGTTTTATTTGAAATTTCTGGTGTGTCTGAAGAAGTTGCTCGTGAAGCTCTTCGTCTTGCATCTCACAAATTGCCAATTAAAACGAAGTTCGTAAAACGTGAAGAAATTGGTGGTGAATCAAATGAAAGCTAATGAAATTCGTGACCTTACCACTGCTGAAATTGAACAAAAAGTAAAGTCTCTTAAAGAAGAACTTTTCAATCTTCGTTTCCAATTAGCGACTGGGCAGCTTGAAAACACTGCTCGCATTCGTGAAGTGCGTAAATCAATCGCACGCATGAAAACTGTGATTCGTCAAAGAGAAATCGCTGCTAATAAATAATAATTAGAGGGGAGGCCCCGCAAACATGAGCGAACGTAACCAACGTAAAGTGTATCAAGGTCGTGTTGTTTCTGACAAAATGGATAAAACCATCACTGTTGTAGTTGAAACATACAAAAAGCATTCACTTTATGGCAAACGTGTAAGATACTCTAAAAAGTTCAAAGCACATGATGAAAACAACCAAGCAAAAATCGGAGACATCGTAAAGGTCATGGAAACTCGTCCATTATCTGCGACTAAACGCTTTCGTCTAGTTGAAGTTGTCGAAGAAGCTGTTATTATCTAATAAAGTTCGGATTTCTTTTTCCGAAGGGAGGTAACATTAATGATTCAACAGGAGACTCGTTTAAAAGTAGCTGACAACTCTGGCGCACGCGAAGTACTAACGATTAAAGTTCTTGGTGGCTCTGGACGTAAAACGGCTAACATCGGTGATGTCATTGTTTGTACGGTTAAACAAGCAACACCAGGAGGCGTTGTCAAAAAAGGTGAAGTTGTGAAAGCAGTTATCGTTCGTACTAAGAGCGGAGCTCGCAGAAACGATGGATCTTACATCAGTTTTGATGAAAATGCATGTGTCATCATTCGTGACGACAAGAGCCCACGTGGAACTCGTATCTTCGGACCAGTAGCACGTGAACTTCGTGAAAACAACTATATGAAAATTGTTTCTTTAGCACCAGAAGTACTTTAATGAATACAATCCGCGACTCAAGGAGGTGCGATTAAATGCATGTTAAAAAGGGCGATAAAGTAGTGGTTATCTCTGGTAAAGATAAAGGTAAACAAGGTGTCATCCTTGCTGCTTTCCCTAAAAAGGACCGTGTTTTAGTAGAAGGTATTAACCTTGTGAAAAAACACTCTAAACCAACCCAAGCTAACCCTCAAGGCGGAATTTCTGAACAAGAAGCGCCGATCCACGTATCAAACGTAATGCCGCTTGATCCTAAAACGGGTGAAGTGACACGTATTGGATATAAAGTTGAGGACGGAAAGAAAGTCCGTGTAGCGAAAAAATCTGGGCAAGTTCTAGATAAATAGTAAATAAGGAAGGGAGGTCTTTCTCATGAACCGCCTTAAAGAAAAGTATGTAAAAGAAATTACACCTGCATTAGTTTCTAAGTTTGAATACAAATCAGTAATGCAAGTGCCAAAAATCGAAAAAATCGTGATCAACATGGGTGTTGGTGACGCCGTTCAAAACGCTAAAGCAATCGATACTGCTGTTGAAGAATTAACGTTTATCGCTGGTCAAAAACCTGTCGTTACTCGTGCGAAGAAGTCTATTGCTGGATTCCGTCTACGTGAAGGAATGCCAATCGGTGCGAAAGTAACACTTCGCGGAGAGCGCATGTACGATTTCCTTGATAAACTTATTTCTGTATCTTTACCACGTGTACGTGACTTCCGCGGGATTTCTAAGAAATCTTTCGACGGTCGTGGAAACTACACGCTTGGTATTAAAGAACAGTTAATCTTCCCAGAAATTGATTACGATAAAGTAACAAAAGTCCGCGGTATGGATATCGTTATCGTTACGACTGCCAACACGGACGAAGAAGCACGTGAGTTATTAACTCAAGTAGGTATGCCGTTCCAGAAATAATCAATGAAAGGGAGGCGAAATCGTGGCTAAAAAGTCTATGATTGCGAAACAACAACGCAAACAAAAGTTTAAAGTTCAAGAGTATACGCGCTGCGAACGTTGTGGACGTCCACATTCAGTAATTCGCAAGTTTAAACTTTGCCGTATTTGTTTCCGCGAACTTGCATATAAAGGACAAATTCCTGGCGTTAAAAAAGCCAGCTGGTAATCCCCATAAATGGGAAGGAGGTTATTAAATAATGGTTATGACAGATCCGATTGCAGATTTGCTGACTCGTATTCGCAATGCGAACATGGTACGTCATGAGAAGCTAGAAGTACCGGCTTCAAAAATCAAAAGAGAAATTGCTGAAATCTTAAAGCGTGAAGGTTTTATCCGTGACGTTGAGTACGTCGAAGACAGCAAACAAGGAATTATCCGTTTGTTCCTTAAATACGGCCAAAACAACGAACGTGTTATCACTGGTCTTAAAAGAATCAGTAAACCTGGTTTACGCGTATATGCGAAATCAAATGAAGTACCACGTGTACTTAACGGACTTGGAATCGCAATTATTTCTACATCACAAGGTGTTTTATCGGACAAAGAAGCCCGTGCTAAACAAGCTGGTGGAGAAGTACTTGCTTACGTATGGTAAAAAAAGTTTAAGATGAATGGAGGTGCTTGGTATGTCTCGTATAGGTAAAAAGCTAATCGAGATCCCTTCAGGAGTAACTGTGACAAACAACGATAACACAGTGACAGTAAAGGGACCAAAAGGTGAACTAACTCGTGCATTTCACCCTGATATGGAAATTAAAATTGAGGACAACGTCTTAACTGTAAGCCGTCCGTCTGAAAATAAAGAACACCGTGCATTACATGGTACAACACGTAGCTTAATTGCAAACATGGTTGAAGGTGTATCTAAAGGTTTCGAAAGAGGTTTAGAACTAATCGGTGTCGGTTACCGTGCAGCTAAATCTGGAAACAAACTTGTTCTTAACGTTGGATACTCTCACCCAGTTGAAATCGTTCCTGAGGCTGGAGTTGAAGTAGAAGTTCCATCTCAAACGAAAGTAATCGTTAAAGGTATCGATAAAGAGCGTGTAGGAGCTCTAGCTTCTAACATCCGCGCTGTCCGTGCTCCAGAGCCTTACAAAGGTAAAGGAATTCGTTACGAAGGTGAATTCGTTCGCCGTAAAGAAGGAAAAACTGGTAAGTAAGATCGCTTAATGTGAAGAAAGGAGTGACTCGGATGATTACGAAAACTAGCAAAAACGCTACTCGTCTTAAAAGACACGCTCGTGTTCGTGCGAAACTTTCAGGTACTGCTGAAAGACCTCGCCTTAACGTTTTCCGTTCTAACAAGAACATCTACGCTCAAGTAATTGATGATGTTAACGGTGTAACACTTGTAAGTGCTTCTACTCTTGATAAAGAGTTAAAGATCGAGAATAGTTCTGACGCTGCAGCTGCTACTAAAGTTGGCGAACTTGTTGCAAAACGTGCTGTTGAAAAAGGCATCTCTAACGTGGTATTTGACCGCGGAGGATACTTATATCATGGACGTGTAAAAGCTCTAGCTGAAGCTGCTCGTGAGGCTGGACTTAAATTTTAATAAAAGAAGGAGGGACACATCCGAATGAGTCGTATTGACCCAAGCAAATTAGAGTTAGAAGAACGCTTAGTTACGGTTAACCGGGTAGCGAAAGTTGTTAAAGGTGGACGTCGTTTCCGTTTTGCAGCTTTAGTTGTTGTCGGTGACAAAAACGGTCATGTAGGATTCGGTACTGGTAAAGCACAAGAAGTACCAGAAGCGATCCGCAAAGCTGTTGAAGACGCGAAAAAGAATTTAATTGAAGTACCAATGGTTGGAACTACAATTCCACATGAAATCATCGGTCGATTCGGTGCAGGAAACGTTCTATTGAAGCCTGCTTCAGAAGGTACAGGAGTTATCGCTGGAGGCCCAGTGCGTGCGGTACTTGAGCTTGCTGGTCTAGCTGATATCCTTTCTAAATCTCTAGGTTCTAATACACCGATCAACATGATCCGCGCAACACTTCAAGGTTTAAGTGAACTTAAACGTGCTGAAGATGTAGCGAAGCTTCGTGGAAAATCTGTAGAAGACCTGTTAGGATAAGGAGGGAACAATAATGGCAAATAAATTAGAAATTACCCTCAAACGCAGTGTAATCGGTCGCCCGGAAGATCAGCGTGTCACTGTTCGTACTCTTGGTCTAAAGAAAACAAACCAAACAGTCGTACATGAAGACAATGCAGCGATCCGCGGCATGATTAACAAGGTGTCTCATTTAGTTTCTGTTAAAGAACAATAAAACATTTTTAATCGATAAGGAGGTGCCCAAATGAAACTTCATGAATTGAAGCCTTCAGAAGGTTCACGTAAAGTACGCAACCGTGTTGGTCGTGGTATTGGATCAGGTAACGGTAAAACTTCTGGTAAAGGTCATAAAGGTCAAAACGCTCGTTCTGGCGGCGGTGTACGCCCTGGATTCGAAGGTGGTCAAATGCCTTTATTCCAACGCCTTCCAAAACGTGGTTTTACAAACATCAACCGTAAAGATTACGCGGTAATCAACTTAGACAGATTAAACAGTTTTGACGAAGGAACGGAAGTCACTCCTGAACTTCTTCTAGAGACTGGTGCAATAAGCAAGTTAAAAGCAGGAGTAAAAATTCTTGGCAACGGTAAATTAGAAAAAAAATTAACTGTAAAAGCCAATAAATTCTCTGCTTCTGCTAAAGAAGCGATTGAAGCTGCTGGCGGTACAGCCGAGGTGATCTAACTTGTTTAAGACAATCTCCAATTTTATGCGCGTGAAAGATATACGGAATAAGATTATATTTACACTTTTAATGTTAGTCGTCTTTCGTATAGGTGCTTTCATCCCTGTGCCTAATGTGAACGCCGAAGTTCTCCAGGCACAGGATCAAATGAGTGTTTTCGGAATCCTCAACACGTTTGGGGGCGGGGCACTTTTCCAATTCTCCATTCTTGCAATGGGGATTATGCCGTATATCACTGCTTCGATCATCATCCAGCTCTTGCAGATGGATGTTGTACCGAAGTTTACTGAGTGGTCAAAGCAAGGAGAGGTTGGCCGCCGAAAATTAGCACAATTCACAAGGTATTTTACAATTGTTCTAGGATTTATCCAGGCGTTAGGAATGTCATATGGATTTAACAATATGGCAGGAGGCATGCTGATTGAAAACCCAGGTGTTTCAACGTATCTCTTAATTGCGGTCGTACTCACTGCGGGAACAGCATTTTTAATGTGGCTGGGAGAGCAGATTACTGCTCACGGTGTTGGTAACGGTATTTCGATTATTATCTTTGCCGGTATCATCGCAGGTATCCCTCAAACATTAAAGCAAGTGTACGCTCAGCAATTTGTAGGTGGAGATGGACAGCTGTTCATGCAAATCCTGAAAATTGCCCTTATTGTGATTGCTATTCTTGTCATTGTTATCGGTGTTATTTACATTCAAATGGCAGTGAGAAAGATTGCGATTCAATATTCAAAAGGAACTGGCCGTGCACAAATGTCTGCTAGTCAAGCAACGCACCTTCCATTGAAAGTGAATCCAGCAGGGGTGATTCCAGTCATCTTTGCCGTTTCGTTCATTATTACTCCGCAGACGATCGCATCGTTCTTCGGAACAAATAATGTGACAACCTGGATAACTAACAACTTTGACTATACTAAGCCAATCGGTATGACGATTTATGTAGCACTGATTGTTGCTTTCACATATTTTTATGCCTTTGTCCAAGTAAACCCTGAACAAATGGCTGAAAATCTGCAAAAGCAGGGTGGCTATATCCCGGGAGTTCGTCCAGGGAAAATGACTCAAGATAGAATTACGAGCATTTTGTACCGACTCACGTTTGTGGGCGCCATTTTCTTAGCCGTGATTTCAATACTTCCTATCTTTTTCATTCAATTCGCTGGATTACCTTCCGCTGCACAAATTGGCGGCACAAGTCTTCTCATTGTTGTAGGTGTTGCACTTGAAACAATGAAACAGCTTGAAAGCCAATTAGTGAAACGAAACTACCGTGGATTTATGAAATAAAACAGAGGGCTGGGCTCCTGCCCAACCTCTCTAAGTAAGGAAGGGGAAATCCGAAATGAACTTAGTCTTAATGGGGCTTCCGGGTGCTGGTAAAGGCACTCAGGCAGAACGAATTGTTGATGATTATGGGATCCCTCATATCTCAACAGGAGATATGTTCCGTGCTGCTATGAAAGAGGAGACACAACTTGGACTCGAAGCAAAATCCTTTATCGATAAAGGAGAGCTTGTTCCTGATGAGGTCACAATCGGTATTGTTAGAGAAAGACTTGGCAAGAATGATTGTGAACAAGGTTTTCTTCTGGACGGATTTCCGCGAACTGTCGCTCAGGCTGAAGCTTTAGAAGACATTCTAAAGGACCTTGGCAGAACGATTGATTATGTCATTAATATTAAAGTCGATAAAGATGCTTTGATGGAGCGTCTGACTGGCCGAAGAATTTGCAAAGATTGCGGAGCAACATATCATTTAGTATTTAATCCACCTGCGAAAGAAAATGTTTGTGACAAGTGTGGAGGCGAGCTTTATCAACGTGCAGATGATAATGCAGAAACCGTTTCGACAAGACTTGAAGTGAACTTAAAGCAGACTGAACCTTTACTGAATTTCTATTCAGAAAAAGGATATCTTGCAAACATTGATGGTGCGAAGCACATTAACGATGTTTACGCTGATATCAAGGACCTGCTTGGGGGATTAAATAAATGATTATCTGTAAAACTCCTCGCGAGCTTGAGATTATGAGAGAAGCTGGACGCATTGTCGCACTGACTCATGAAGAGCTGAAGAAACACATAAAACCAGGTATTTCGACAAAAGAATTGGATCAAATTGCCGAACGTTTTATTACAAAGCAGGGTGCAATCCCATCTTTTAAAGGGTATAATGGTTTTCGCGGGAGCATTTGCGTTTCGGTGAATGAAGAACTCGTTCACGGTATTCCTGGTAAACGGGTTTTACGTGATGGAGACATCATTAGTATCGATATCGGCGCAAAGTTAAATGGCTATCATGGTGACTCTGCTTGGACTTATCCAGTTGGGGTAATCAGTGATGAGGACCGCAAACTACTGGAAGTCACAGAGGAATCTCTATATAAGGGCTTACAGGAAGCAAAGCCAGGTGAACGTCTGTCAAACATTTCCCATGCCATACAAACGTATGTTGAAGGTGAGAATTTCTCAGTTGTTAGAGAATATGTTGGACATGGGGTCGGACAGGATCTTCATGAGGACCCTCAAATTCCTCATTATGGTCCGCCGAACAAAGGCCCACGGCTCAAACCTGGAATGGTGTTGGCCATCGAACCGATGGTGAACGCAGGCAGCCGATATGTGAAAACACTGGCTGATAACTGGACGGTTGTAACGGTTGATGGGAAAAAGTGTGCTCACTTTGAGCATACGATTGCGATTACAGATACAGGTTTTGATATACTGACTAAGATTTAGGTCTTCACTGAAGCCTTTCAGGCCCAAATCGGGCAGGTTGTCTGTATAGTCCAAGGAAAGAACAAGATCAGTATACAGTTGTCATCGGCGTGTTCGATGGCTGCCATGTACTAATCGCAGACGGAGAAAAGCGTAAATTCATTCTCCTAAGAAAAAATATCAATCATTTAACCTTTTATGATTGCGTATCTCCGGAAGTTCAGAACAGTATATTCAAAACAGGTCGGGTGATAGATGGACAATTGAGAACATCTCATTTGGACATTTATCAGAGAGCAAGTTACTGATTTGAAGAAGGGAGAACACTTGAATGGCGAAAGACGATGTAATTGAAGTGGAAGGTACTGTAGCAGAAACTTTGCCAAATGCAATGTTCAAAGTTGAACTAGAGAATGGTCATACAGTTTTGGCTCATGTATCAGGAAAAATCCGTATGCACTTCATTCGCATTTTACCTGGAGACAAAGTTACGGTAGAATTATCTCCATATGACTTAACTCGTGGTAGAATTACGTACCGTTACAAATAAAGCAACTCCGGAAGAAGGAGGTTGGAAACACATGAAAGTGAGACCATCTGTTAAACCTATCTGTGAAAAATGTAAAGTGATTCGCAGAAAAGGAAAAGTAATGGTGATCTGTGAAAACCCAAAACATAAACAAAAACAAGGCTAATAACAAGGAGGTGCCCAAATCATGGCTCGTATTGCTGGTGTAGATATTCCACGTGATAAGCGTGTTGTCATTTCTTTAACATATGTTTTTGGAATTGGTCGTACGACGGCTCAACAAGTCCTTAAAGAAGCAGGTGTTTCTGAAGACACTCGCGTTCGCGATCTAACTGAAGACGAACTAGGTAAAATCCGTGATATCATTGACAAACTTAAAGTAGAAGGTGACCTTCGTCGTGAAGTTTCACTTAACATTAAGCGTCTAATTGAAATCGGAAGCTACCGCGGAATCCGTCATCGTAGAGGACTTCCTGTTCGTGGACAAAACACAAAAAACAACGCGCGCACTCGTAAAGGTCCGCGTCGTACTGTAGCTAACAAGAAAAAATAAGTAAAGGAGGTAGTTAAAGAATGGCTGCTGCTCGTAAACAAAATACGCGTAAACGTCGCGTGAAAAAGAATATTGAAGCTGGAATCGCTCATATCCGTTCCACTTTCAACAACACGATTGTAACGATTACTGATGTTCATGGAAACGCAATTTCTTGGTCAAGTGCTGGTGCATTAGGATTCAGAGGTTCTCGTAAATCTACTCCTTTCGCTGCACAAATGGCTGCTGAAACTGCTGCTAAAGGTTCTATCGAACATGGTCTTAAAACACTTGAAGTAACTGTTAAAGGTCCTGGTTCTGGTCGTGAAGCTGCAATTCGTGCGCTTCAAGCTGCAGGTCTTGAAGTTACTGCAATCAGAGACGTAACTCCAGTTCCTCATAACGGATGCCGTCCACCAAAACGTCGCCGCGTGTAATTTGTTTGTATAGATTTTGTGTCCCTGTCAATAATGGGTTATGATACAGTTATTTATGAGACGAATACACGACTCGTTGCCTGAGCACATACGGGACTAAACAATGAGGAATTTCGGATGGAATCTCATATGATTCTATTCGAGGTTTCGACGTTTTGAAGGAGGGTTTTATTAGATGATCGAAATTGAAAAACCAAAAATCGAAACGGTTGAAATCAGCGACGATGCCAAGTATGGCAAGTTTGTCGTAGAGCCACTTGAGCGTGGATATGGTACCACTTTAGGGAACTCCCTTCGTCGTATCCTTTTATCCTCACTTCCTGGTGCAGCTGTAACATCGATCCAGATAGATGGTGTCTTACACGAATTCTCAACGATCGAAGGCGTGGTTGAAGATGTTACAACGATTATCTTAAACATTAAAAAGCTTGCACTCAAAATCTACTCTGAAGAAGAGAAGACGCTTGAAATTGATGTACAAGATGAAGGAACTGTAACAGCTGCTGATATTACACACGACAGCGATATTGAAATCTTAAATCCAGATCTTCACATCGCAACTCTTGGCAAAAATGCGAGCTTCCGTGTTCGTTTGACTGCACAAAGAGGTCGCGGGTATAATCCTGCTGATGCAAACAAAAGAGACGATCAGCCTATCGGCGTGATTCCGATCGACTCAATCTATACACCTGTATCTCGTGTAACTTATCAAGTGGAGAACACCCGTGTTGGGCAAATCACAAACTATGATAAATTAACACTAGATGTATGGACTGATGGAAGCACAGGACCGAAAGAAGCGATCGCTCTAGGTTCTAAGATTTTAACTGAACACCTAAATATTTTCGTTGGGTTAACTGACGAAGCTCAGCATGCAGAAATCATGGTTGAAAAAGAAGAAGACCAAAAAGAAAAAGTGCTTGAAATGACAATTGAAGAGCTTGATCTTTCTGTTCGTTCTTACAACTGTTTGAAGCGTGCGGGTATTAACACTGTTCAAGAGCTTGCTAACAAGACAGAAGAGGATATGATGAAAGTTCGTAACCTTGGACGTAAATCTCTTGAAGAAGTGAAAGCGAAACTAGAAGAACTTGGACTGGGTCTTCGTAAAGACGATTGACTAGTTTCATTGTGAACTAGGATTTTCGTGTGTTTTTTATTCATACAGCATCTCTAATTAAGGAGGGGACATCACATGGCATACAGAAAGCTAGGACGCACTAGTGCACAACGTAAAGCAATGCTTCGTGACCTAACGACTGATTTGATCATCAACGAACGCATCGAAACAACTGAAACACGTGCGAAAGAACTTCGCTCTGTAGTTGAAAAAATGATCACTCTTGGCAAACGCGGAGATCTTCATGCTCGCCGTCAAGCTGCAGCTTACATTCGTAACGAAGTAGCTAACGCTGAAACAAACCAAGATGCACTTCAAAAATTATTCGCTGACGTTGCAACTCGCTACGAAGATCGCCAAGGTGGATACACTCGTATCATGAAGCTTGGACCTCGTCGCGGCGATGGCGCACCAATGGCTGTCATTGAATTAGTTTAATCACATATCGTGTATCTAAGAAAGGGCGGGACAGTTCATAACTGGATCTATGCCCTTTTTTAGATACTACGGCTTTTTAGCAATAGGCAAAGTAGAGGTTGAGCTGAGAGGAGGTCCGGTAAAGATGGAGAAGACATTAATTGACGTAAAAGACATTGTATTTCGTTATCACAAAGATGCGGACAAGCCCGCTTTAGACCAAGTGTCATTGCATGTGAATCAAAATGAATGGCTTGCCATTGTTGGCCACAACGGTTCAGGTAAATCCACACTTGCCCGTGTACTGAATGGGCTCATTTTACCGGATGCAGGAACGGTCAAGGTTGGTGAGATTGAGCTGAAAGAAGAAAGTGTTTGGGATATTCGCAAAAAGGTCGGCATGGTCTTTCAAAACCCAGACAACCAATTCGTTGGCTCAACGGTTCGTGATGATGTGGCTTTTGGTTTAGAAAATAACGGGGTTGAGCGGGAATTGATGATAGAGCGTGTAGATTTGGCTGTCAAACAGGTCAATATGCAGGAGTTTCTTGATCAAGAGCCGCACCATCTATCAGGCGGGCAAAAGCAGAGAGTAGCAATCGCAGGTGTACTTGCCGCAAGCCCTGACATCATGATCTTGGATGAAGCAACATCAATGCTTGATCCGATTGGCCGTGAAGAAGTGTTAGAAACCGTCAGACTGCTGAAGGAACAAGGAACGGTCACGGTCATTTCCATCACACATGATTTAGACGAGGCTGCGAAGGCAGACCGCGTTATTGTGATGAATGGTGGGAAGAAATTTGCCGAGGGAACACCAGAGGAAGTATTTGAGCTAGATGAACAGCTGGTTCAGATTGGACTTGATCTGCCATTTTCCTACCGTTTGAGTAAGCAATTGAAGCAGCAAGGTGTGCCGCTTGCAAATGCCCATTTGACACAAGAAGGATTGGTGAAAGAGCTATGGACATTACGATCAAAGAATTAGAGCATCGTTATCAAATGAAAACGCCGTTTGAGCGTCTCGCTTTGTATGATGTCAATGCTTCCATCAAAGAAGGCAGCTATGTGGCTGTCATCGGTCATACGGGTTCTGGCAAGTCGACATTGCTGCAACATTTAAATGGACTGCTCAAACCAACAAAGGGGAGCATTGCGCTTGGAGATACGGTCTTACAAGCCAATAAAAAGCAGAAGGATATGAAACCCCTTCGAAAAAAGGTCGGCATCGTGTTTCAGTTTCCTGAACATCAGCTCTTTGAGGAGACGATTCTAAAGGATATCTGCTTTGGTCCGATGAATTTCGGTGTTCCAAAAGAAAAGGCAGAAGCCAAGGCTAAAGAAATGCTGAAGCTTGTAGGCCTTCCTGAATCCTTGTTATCTCGATCACCCTTTGAATTAAGCGGTGGTCAAATGAGACGTGTGGCGATTGCAGGTGTTCTAGCGATGGAGCCAGAAGTGCTTGTGCTTGATGAGCCGACTGCGGGATTAGATCCACGCGGACGTAAAGAAATCATGGACATGTTCTATGAGCTTCATCAAAAAGCCAACCTGACGACGATCCTTGTGACACACAGTATGGAAGATGCCGCTCATTATGCGGATCAAATGATTGTGATGCACAAAGGAACAGTAAAGGCGACAGGTACGCCGAGGGAGCTATTTGCCAATCGTACCGACATGTCTTCTTTCGGACTGGACCTCCCGGAAACGATCAAATTCCAGCAGGCTGTCGAAGAAAAGCTTGGGATGACGTTTCCAAGACCGCTTCTGACCATGGATGAAATGGCAGAAGCCTTAACAGCTTTATATCAGGAGGACACGACATCATGATGGATAGTATGATTATCGGCAAATATGTGCCAGGTACATCCTTTGTCCATCGTCTTGATCCAAGGACAAAGCTGTTATCAATTTTCTTTTTTGTCTTTATTGTCTTTTTTGCGAATAACTACATCACTTACGGGCTTTTAGGGGTCTTTACGATCCTTGTGGTGATGGTGTCTCAGGTGCCGCTGTACTTTATTCTCAAAGGAATGAAACCCATCCTTTGGATTGTTCTGTTTACCTTTATTCTGCATATCTTCATGACAAAGGATGGCGCTTTGCTCTTTCACTTTGGTTTTCTGAATATTTATGAAGAAGGTCTAAAACAGGGGATTTTCATTTCACTCCGTTTTGTCTATCTCATCATGATGACAACACTTCTGACGTTGACCACAACACCTATTGAAGTGACAGACGGGATGGAGAAGCTGTTGCATCCTTTCCGTAAAATCAAGCTACCTGTTCATGAGCTTGCTCTTATGATGTCTATCTCTCTTCGATTTATTCCGACTTTACTCGAAGAAACAGACAAAATCATGAAAGCCCAAATGGCAAGAGGTGTTGATTTTACAAGCGGACCCGTGAAAGATCGTTTAAAAGCGATTGTCCCATTGCTTGTCCCACTTTTCGTCAGTGCGTTTAAGCGTGCGGAGGAATTGGCGACCGCTATGGAAGCGAGAGGCTACCGCGGGGGAGAAGGGCGTACGAAATACCGTCAGCTTGTCTGGGGCATGAAAGACACGTTCACGCTGCTTCTATTCATCCTGTTAACAGCACTCCTTGTGCTGCTTAGAAATTAGGTGATGTCTAGATGAAAGTAAAATGTACCGTATCATACGATGGGACACATTTTAAAGGGTATCAAGTGCAACCAGGACAGCGTACTGTACAAACGGAGATTGAATCTGCTCTTGCTAGAATGCATAAACAAGATGAACTGATTCCGATTGTGGCTTCCGGCCGGACGGACAGTGGTGTTCATGCAAAGGGGCAGGTCTTCCATTTCGACACTCCGCTTGCCATCCCGATGGAAAGATGGCCTTTTGCCCTCAATAGTCTCCTGCCTGATGACATCAGGGTTCTAAAGGCTGAGGAAGTGGATGAATCGTTTCATGCACGTTTTAGTGTCGTTTCGAAGGAATACCGTTATAAGGTCTCAACGGAAACGCACCAAAATGTGTTCACGAGACAGTATGCCTGCCACTTTCCTTACCGGCTGGATGCAGACAAAATGAGAGAAGCTGCTGGGCACCTCATTGGCATACACGATTTCACAAGCTTTTGTGCGGCCAATACAGAGGTTCAGGACAAGGTGAGGGAGATTTATGCCCTTGAGTGGAAAAACGTCTCAGACGGGCTTGAAATGCGTGTGAGAGGGAATGGCTTTTTATACAACATGGTGCGAATTATCGCTGGAACGTTACTTGAAATTGGTTCTGGTAAATTTCACCCTGAGGAGATAAAAGCCATGCTTGCCGCCCGAAATCGCGAAGCGGCAGGCAAGACTGCGCCCAGTCACGGACTGTATTTATGGGAAGTTTTCTATGACAACTAAACCAGGTGTAACATGTTCTTGACACAGGAAGCAGAAAGTTATAAGATATCATATGGTATGTATTTCAACCCCACAAATAAGCCCCGGAAGACTTATCTGTGTTTTGAAATAGAACGTAGCATTTGATTCAGGAAAATTCATTGATTTATTTAGGAGGGAAACTCATGCGTACAACACCAATGGCGAACGCAAGCACAATTGAGCGCAAATGGCTAGTGGTTGATGCGGCAGGTAAGACTCTAGGTCGTCTTTCTACTGAAGTAGCATCACTTTTGCGCGGTAAGCACAAACCAACTTATACACCACACGTTGATACAGGTGATCACGTGATCATCATCAATGCTGAGAAAATTGAATTAACTGGTAAGAAATTGACGGACAAAATTTACTACCGTCATACGATGCACCCAGGTGGTTTGAAACAAAGAACTGCTCTTGAGATGCGTACAAACTACCCTGAAAAAATGTTGGAGCTTGCTATCAAAGGTATGCTTCCAAAGGGTCCACTAGGTCGTCAAATGTTCAAAAAATTAAATGTGTACCGTGGTTCTGAGCATCCACATCAAGCACAACAACCTGAAGTTTACGAACTTCGCGGTTAATTATAAGGGAGGTTAACAATTTGGCACAGGTTCAATATTACGGTACAGGTCGTCGTAAAAGTTCTGTAGCGCGCGTTCGCTTAGTTCCAGGTGAAGGCCGTATCGTCGTTAATAATCGTGAAATTACTGAATACATTCCATTCGCTGCTTTAATCGAAGACGTGAAACAGCCTTTGAACATCACAGAAACAGCTAACAGCTACGATGTTCTTGTAAATGTTCACGGTGGTGGATTCTCTGGTCAAGCTGGAGCAATTCGTCACGGTATCTCTCGTGCTCTTCTAGAAGTAGATCCTGAGTACCGTACACCACTTAAACGTGCTGGACTTCTTACTCGTGACTCTCGTATGAAAGAGCGTAAGAAATACGGTCTTAAAGGCGCACGTCGCGCACCTCAGTTCTCAAAACGTTAATCAATTTTATATTGTATGGACGTTTTACAAAGATTTGTACAGACAAACCATATATGAAAAGCATCAGCATCTTGCTGGTGCTTTTTTTATTTGTGTTTTTTTCTGTTTGGAAACATATAAAATAGGATCATAGTCAGGTTTTTGTTTAAAAAATGATGTTAAAGGGGGATGGCATTTATGATTCTAACGACAGAAAGATGTCTCATTCGACCATTTACTGAGGATGATTGGCAGGATGTCTATGCATATACATCTGATCTAGCGGTGATGAAGTATATGCCAGAAGGTGTTTTTTCTAAAGAAGAGGCGCAGGAATTTGTCAAAAATAATCGTCTTAAGACGGGCAAGAATTTTGCTGTTCTATTAAAAGAAGATCATACATGCATCGGGCATATCGTGTTTCATCCTTACTTTGGTGAGCACACATATGAAATTGGCTGGGTCTTCAATTCTGCATATCAAAACAAAGGCTATGCATCAGAAGCTGCTTTTGCTGTCCTACATCATGGTTTTCACACAATGAATTTACATCGAATCATTGCCACTTGTCAGCCTGAAAATGTGCCGTCTTGGAGAGTGATGGAGAAAATGGGGATGAGGAGAGAGGGATATTTTAAACAGTGTATCCCACAAGAAAATGAGTGGTGGGATGAGTTTTACTATGCCATCTTACAAGAGGAATGGTTTGTAAAGAAGGATTAATAAGTTTTTATAATATGAAGTGATTCATCATCACGAATATTCTCTGGCTTTTTTAATTGATATAATCAGGTCAAATAAGCAGAAGAGGGGCGTGGGCATGAGGATCTTTGATGCACATTTTCATATCATTGATTTTGATTTTCCTATTCAAGAAAACCAAGGATATACACCGCCGAGTTATGTAGTGAATGATTATAGGAGAGAGACGGCTGATCTGGGGGTTATTGGTGGAGCGATAGTATCAGGGTCATTTCAGGGCTTTGATCAAGGCTATTTGTTGAAAGCACTAGATGAAATGGGACCGGCTTTTTGCGGTGTGACACAATTACCTTTTACAGCAACTGACGATGAGATTGTTCATTTGGATCAACATGGGGTCAAGGCTTTACGTTTTAATGTGAAGCGGGGCGGTTCGGAGGATATTTCAAAGCTCGACTATTTTGCGAGAAGGGTGTATGAGCTGGTGGGCTGGCATAGTGAGCTCTACATAGACGCCAAGCATCTCCCTGACATCTCCTCTACGCTTGAACAGCTGCCGGCTGTTTCGATTGATCATCTAGGCTTATCGGAAGAAGGCTTGCCGCATTTGCTCAAGCTGGTTGAAAAAGGGGTTCGTGTGAAAGCAACGGGCTTTGGGCGTGTTGATTTAAAGGTCGAACAGGCATTGACGTCTATTTATCAAACGAATCCTGATGCACTGATGTTTGGTACAGATCTTCCCTCTACAAGGGCGAAACGGCCATTTGAATACGGTGATATTGAATTGATTCAACAGATGTTTGATGAGGAAGCAGCGGATAAAATTTTATATAAGAACGCTATCAATTGGTATTTTGGCAAATGAATAAAGGCTTCCATTCCGTGATAGGAGGTGTGTTCATTGAATCTGAATCAATTGACATTTAGAGAAGCCGTCCAAGGAGACCTCGACAACATCGTTTTGATGCTTTCAGATGACAAATTAGGCCAAAAGAGAGAACGCTACTCTCGTCCATTATTAGAAAGCTACCTCAATGCCTTTCATTCGATCGAAGCGGATCCCAATATTGATTTAATCGTCGCTTGTGATCGGGAAGAGGTAGTCGGTGTTCTCCAATTAACAATGACTCCATTTCTAACGTATCAAGGAGGATGGAGAGCTTCAATAGAAGGAGTTCGCACAGCCTCGACTCATAGAGGAAGAGGAATTGGCACATTGTTGATAAAATGGGCTATTCAACGCGCAAATGACCGTGGGTGTCATATGATTCAGTTGACAACTGACAAACAGAGGCCAGAAGCACGCTGTTTTTATGAAAAATTAGGGTTTGAAGCCACGCATGATGGGATGAAGCTGCAGCTTGATTTCAAATAAAAAGCAGAAGGTGGCATCCCTCTGCTTTTTATGATTGTTTCACCGGAAACGCTTTGTATACATCTTGACGTTTCTCTTTTGACTTCACAACTCCATCAACCAGTTCCTTTTGCCAAAGCGCTGTATCGTCTTTGTACACTTTAAAAGAGTGAGGCAGCTTTTTTTGTAGCTGTTTTCTTTTAAACGTGACGGATGGCTCGTCTTTAGCGTTCATCTTGAGTGTCACTTGCTCCACGTTATCGATAAGAATAAAAAGTGCCAATGCATTATATAAGTAGTTTTTTTCAATGGTATCCTTCTTATCAAACCAAAATGAATCAAACTGTTCTTCTGTATCATTGGTATTTTCTTTCACGCCGTATGTCACTTTTAGCGCTTTTTTATCTACAATTTCATACTCGCGAATCACGTTACCTGGAAGATCTGATAAAATAGCGCCGACTGCTCCATTGTCTCCAATATAAGAATTTTTGTGTTTGGAAAGCTGTTTTAATGATATGTCTTCTATTTCTTTTATGTCGCTCTTTTGCTCGGTTGCTTGACTGTTGCAACCAGACAAGACGACTGTTAGTAGCAATAGGATATACATCCATTTCTTCATGAATTTTGCCCCTTTTCTATTCTTTCTATATATATGTTCATTTTATCACAATTTCCAATCCGTTAGCTCATTGATTTCCATTTACTGAACTGCATGTTTTGTTCAAACCAACGAACAATACAAAGAAAAAAAGGAGTTCAGTCCATGGCAGAAGTTCTTTCATTTTATCAATTGAAAACAAAACGAGATGTCACGCTTGAAAAGAAGTTGTTGCGTACATTGTCTCTTCAACAGGTGACGGTCGCTTCCGAGAAATTCACGAAGAAGCTGTTCCCATTTGCAGATGATCCAGCTGGGATTATGAGTGATGGCTGTATTGATTTCGCCATTGAGGCTTTTTTAGCAGGTGGGAGATACGGTGAGTCGAGTAAGTATGGTGAATCATTCGATGATATAAAGAAGCGGTCAGTTCATGAAGAAGATGAGCTGGTTGAGGAGCTAGCAGGGTGTTTGCAATCGTGGGGGAATATGTTCCGAATGGAGCGTAAGATGTCGTGTCTGTATCCATTTGCGAAGGAATTTTTAAGTAAATGGTGGCAGGAAGGCTTTCGGGAATCAGAAAAAAGGCATAAGCTTCGACTGCACTAAGCATATTTCCAGCCCTTGTCCCATATCTATAAAATAATGGTGTATGGGAGGGACAGGGATGAAAAGAAAGCTGAAATGGACAGGGTTTTTAATCGGGTTTATTGTCCTCTTATTCTTATTCAGATTTCAGTTTCTAAATGATGATTCGTGGAAATCGTGGAACTTGCCTTTGAGCGGAAAGATCATCTATTTAGATCCGGGTCACGGCGGTCCAGATGGCGGTGCTGTTGGCGGCGAGTTGCTCGAAAAAGAGATTGCACTGGATGTGTCCATGAAGATAAGAGACTATTTGCAGGAGCAGGGAGCGCTTGTTCTCATGACCCGGGAAGATGATTCTGATTTATCATCAAAGAATACAAAGGGATATGCCCGGAAGAAAGCGGAGGATTTAAGAAACCGTGTGAAAGTCATCAATGAGTCTGAAGCGGATCTCTATTTAAGTATTCATTTAAATGCGATCCCATCGAACAAATGGAGCGGGGCACAGACGTTCTTTTACGGAAAGTATGAAGAGAATGAAAAAGCAGCGAAGTTCATTCAAGATGAATTGCGCAACAACCTTGAAAACACAGATCGCAAGGCGAAGCGAATCAATGGGATTTATTTAATGCAAAATGTCACGAAGCCAGGAGCGCTTGTCGAAATCGGATTTTTATCGAATCCAAAAGAGGCTGGTCAGCTGGCGACTCCTAAATATCAGGATCAAATTGCTGCTTCGATTTATAAAGGCATTTTAAGATATTTAACAGAGCAAAAAGAGCCGCCTGAATAAGGGGCTTTTTCCTGTTTATCGCAGGCAAAGAGGACAGACATTGTAAGGATATGTATGATATACTTGGATTGTAAACGAATTCAATAAAGGGTGAGGTTCTGCTATGATCGGACAAGATGATGTGAGAAAACTAGTTGGGAAGATGGACGAACCTTTCCTTCATATACCGCTTGGTGAGCTGGATGCCATCAAGGAAATCAGCCTAAAGCCTGAAAAAGAACATGTGAGCTTAAAAGTGGCGATTGCAAAGACAGGCACTGCTGAGCAGATGAAGCTGCAGCAAGACATCGTACAAGCTTTAAAAGCAGCGGGCGCGAACACTGTAGGACTTCGTTTTGAAGAACTGCCTCAAGAAACGCTTGAAAAGTTTATGCCGTCCCAGGAGGATGAGGAAGAAAATTTGCTCAACTCTAAAAATCCGCCTGTGTTCTTAGCGATTGCGAGTGGAAAAGGCGGAGTTGGGAAATCAACTGTTTCTGTTAACCTGGCTGTGGCACTGGCTCGTCTAGGGAAAAAAGTGGGACTGATCGATGCTGATATTTACGGCTTTAGTGTACCGGATATGATGGGAATCACCGTCAGACCGACAGTTAAAGGGGAAAAAATTATTCCTGTGGAACGCTTTGGCGTCAAAGTGATTTCAATGGGCTTTTTTGTTGAAGAAAACGCACCGGTCATTTGGAGAGGACCGATGCTTGGTAAAATGCTAAATAACTTCTTCCACGAAGTAGAGTGGGGAGAATTAGATTACTTACTATTAGACCTTCCGCCTGGAACAGGTGATGTGGCACTTGATATTCATACGATGCTTCCGAGCTGTAAAGAAATCATTGTGACGACACCGCATCCAACAGCGGCTTTCGTTGCTGCTAGAGCAGGCGCAATGGCACTGCAAACAGATCACGAGGTGCTAGGGGTCGTTGAGAATATGAGTTACTATGAAAGCAAAAAAACAGGTGAGAAGGAATATGTCTTTGGTAAAGGTGGCGGGGACAAGCTGGCGGAGGAGCTGCGCGTATCAGTTCTTGGTCAAATCCCTTTAAGACAGCCTGATTGGAATGAGGACGATTTTGCACCTTCTGTCTATGATGCGAGTCATCCGACAGGGGAAGTGTATCAACACATTGCCAATAAAGTCATTGAACAATTAGCAGTAAAAGCATAATGAAATCCCGAGTGGACCTTGTGCCACTCGGGTGATGTTTAACTGCCATTTCCTTGTGAACCGGAATCATTGCTGCTTTCAGAGACTGCTTTTTTTAGCTCATCTTCGAATTTCTTCTTATAGAGAGGGCTGCTTAATGTTTCTGTAATAACTTTCTCTAAGTGCTTTCGGAACTCTTTGCTTTTGACCAGTTCACCGTATTTCTTTTCCATTTCAGGATCCTTGAGAATATCCATCATCATCTGTTGATAGTCAGGGTCCTTCATCAATTGTTTTAACATCTTTTCATGCTGTTGCTGCATGGATTTTGCGAAAGTCTCGGCAAATTTAGAATCCTCAAAGACCTTCTTCCAGAACTCTTTGCCTTTATCAGAAGTCAGTGTTTTCTCTATTGTTTTTTTCACAGTTTGTTCATCCATTACCAAAGCTTCATTCATTGCCTCGTCATTTAATAACTGTTGAATGGCCTTTTTACCGTCATCTGTTTTCAAAATATCGACGACCATTTTTTTCGTTTCGTCATAGTCCATATTAGATGAGGATTGGGTTTTGGGAGCACAAGCTGTTAGAGATAAAAGAAGAAAACAGCTCATTATACGCAAGATGCCTTTTGACATACTGTGGCTCCTTTCGTTACATGTCTTACTTTTAATATGAATGTTTCACGTGAATTTATACATAACAAAAATAGGGGTTGGGTCAATTCAATGAAAAGTCGGGATTTAGTTCGTTTTTTCTTCTCTGTGCTGGCTGTTGGAGCGGTCATTACAAGCGTGGTAGGTTTTGCGCTGGAGTGGGGGAAATATCAGAAGCTGTTTGTATCGTTTGAGATTTTAGAGATTGCGTCTGTGTTATTTTGGTTTATTGGTGTGGGGATGATCTTTAGTGTAATCAGTCAGATGGGGTTTGTTGTCTTTTTGACAGTGCACCGGTTTGCGCTGGAGATTTTTAGGTCGCATTCTTTATGGAATACCATTCAGTTATTCCTTGTGATTTTCGTGCTGTTTGATTTAGCTTATTTGCGGTTTTTGTTTTTCGGGGAGAATGAATCATTTCTTCCATACTTGTGGCTGCCTGTTTTTATCGGTGTGTTTGCATTGATCGTGTCTTATTTTAAACAGCAGCAGTCCTCTAAGAAAACATTTATTTCTGCAATGTTTCTCATGGTCGTCATCACGTCGTTAGAATGGTTTCCGGCGCTTAGAGTCAATGAAGAGGACTGGCTGTATTTAATGCTATTCCCGCTATTAGGTTGTAATGCGTTTCAGTTATTAGCTATGCCGCGGTTTTCAAAAGCAAAAGCTACTTAACCTCAGTTGACTTTGTTTTTGTATTAGAGATAAGCTCGCCAACCGTGACGTTTCTTAAATTTTTGTCTTTTAAGTGTTTTAAAATGGCTGGTAAGGCTTGAGCGGTTTGGGTGGCTGAATCTGAGGCGTGAAGGAGAATAATGTCTCCGCTTTTCATTCGATCATTTACATTATGAACAATCTGGTCGACGCCCGGGTTCAGCCAATCTTGAGAATTGATGCTGTAATGGACAACGGTATAGCCATACTGTGTTGCAATTTTCAATACCGTTTCATTAAATTGCCCAGTTGGCGGTCTTAATAATTGAATGTCTTCCAGTCCAAGCTTTTGGAATGTATTTTGTGCACGGACAAGATCTCGCTTAATTTCGTTTTCTTCCAGCTGGCTATAATTTTTATATGCATAGCCAAGGCTGCCAATTTGATGGCCATCCTCTTTAATCCTTTTCACGATATCTGGGTGACGCTCAGCCCAAGAAGCAGACAGAAAGAAAGTGGCGTTCTTTATATCGTACTCTCGGAGGACATTTAAAATAGGAACAGCCTTCTCGTCTCCCCAGCCAATATTAAATGTAAGGGATGCGTGTTTTGATGAGGTCTCTCCTTTATAAATTGCTCGGGGCCCTTGTTCTGTTTTAAATACCGACAGCGGCGGTGCCTTTTGTACATAAAAAAAGGTTGCAGCTGCAAGGGCTGCTACAAGAATAATGACTACTTGCTTCAGCCGTTTAATAGGCAACACATATAATCGACTCAATTCAAACACTCCTGCCTTGTCCAAGATTGTTACTTGATTGTATGCAGGACAAGGGTTTAACATGCACGATAAAACTATTTTAAAAAAAGTTCTGAAAAGGCGTTGACTAACAGAATGTTTTCGTGATATATTATTAATCGTCGCTGACACACAGTGACAAACACAAACGCTTCGGGAAATAAACTTGAAAAAAGTTGTTGACATAAGATGAAGCGAAATGTTATATTATTAAAGTCGCTAAGAACGGCGAAGATGATCTTTGAAAACTAAACAAGACAAAACGTACCTGTTAATTCGAGTTTTTATAAAAAAATCCTATGATACATCATAGGTAGTCAGTCAAACGCTGACGAAAAACAAAACTTCGGTTTTGTACTTTTTCGGAGAGTTTGATCCTGGCTCAGGACGAACGCTGGCGGCGTGCCTAATACATGCAAGTCGAGCGGACAGAAGGGAG